>NZ_JACIFA010000044.1 GCF_014197135.1 Sphingomonas zeae | reverse complement strand
CTAGAGCGGTTTCCGTTCAGTCTGGGTCATAGCCGCAGGAGCTGAAGTAGTTGGCGCATTCCTGCGGCTGGAAGAGGTCGACCAATCTGCCGATGAGAGACCACAGGCCGGAGACGGTCCGCTCTCCGGCTTTGCGGAGCATGGCCTTGAGGCGGGCGAACGCCTTCTCGATCGGGTTGAAGTCGGGGCTGTAGGGCGGGAGGAACATGAGGCGGGCGCCGGCCGCCTCAATCAGGTCGCGGACGCCGGCGCGCTTGTGGCTGGACAGGTTGTCCATGATGACCACGTCGCCGCGTCGGAGGTCAGGTAAGAGAACCTGGCCGACATAAGCCTCGAACCAGTCGCCGTTGATCGGTCCGTCGAGCACCATGGGGGCGACCATGCCGGTCATGCGCAGGCCCGCGACCAGCGTGGTCGTCTTGCGGTGGCCGTGCGGGTAGCCCATCCGTAGCCGCTCGCCCCGCCGGCAGCGGCCATGGCTGCGGGTCATGTTGGTCGCCGTCCAGGTCTCGTCGATGAACACCAGCCGCGCGGGGTCGAGATCGAGCTGCCCGTCGAACCATGCCTCGCGCTGGCTCAGGACGTCGGCGCGGTCCTGCTCGATCGCGTGGCCAGTCTTTTTTTGCGCGTGATCCCGTGGCGGGCGAAGAAACGGTGCAGGGTCGAGATCGCCACCATCACGCCCGCCTGGCCCAGCTCCCGGCGCAGCTCGTCCAGCGTGATGTCGCGCCGCGCTTCGTGCAGCGCCAGGATCATGGGCGCATGCGCCTCGATCCGACGCGACCGCGTGTCCCCGCCCTGCGCTTTGGCGGCATAGCCACCGGTGCTGCGGCGCTGGTCGTGCCAACGGATCACCGTCGCGGCCGCTACCCCGAACCGCCGCGCCGCAGCCCGGCAGCTCATCCCCTCGTCAACCGCAGCCAGCGCTCGCGACCGCAGATCCATCGACAACGGCTTGCCCATCCATGCCGGCCTCCATCCAGCCAGCACTGTGAATCAGATCAGCGCGCCCCTGTGAATCCCTCTGCGACTCAGGTCGGCCGGAAACCGCTCTA
>NZ_JACIFA010000043.1 GCF_014197135.1 Sphingomonas zeae | reverse complement strand
TTCAAGCGGTTGCAGAAACCAGTGCGCGATGCTCGCGCGGTGAACGCATTTTGAGCCCTGAATGGGGGTGGTTGTCGTTGTAGTCCTCGATCCATCCAGCAAGGGCGGTCAATGCGATGGACGCATCGGGTATCGACGAGACGCGGACGTAATCGCGCTTGAGGGTATGCACGAAGGCCTCCGATATGCCGTTGGACTGCGGGCTGCGGACAGGCGTGAGGCAGGGTTTGAGGCCCAGCTGCCGGGCAAAGGTCCGTGTTTCGCGAGCGGTATAGGCCGAGCCGTTATCGGACAGCATCTCGGCACGGGCGCGCGCATACCGCCGAAGCGGGTTTCCACGGCTTCCAGCATGATGTCGCGCACGTCCGAGCCGCTGATGCCCGCATTGGCGACCGCGCGCCAAGCGATGATCTCGCGGTCATGGGCATCGATGATGAAGGCGCCGCGCACGACCTCACCGTTCCAGCAGGTGAACTCGAAGCCGTCCGAACACCAGCGCAGGTTCGAGCGGATCGCCACGACGACGCCGTCATGGCCATAGTCGGCGCGCTCGGTGTAGCGCCGCGCCAGCAGCAGGCGATCCGCCGCCATGATCCGATAGACGCGTTTGTGGTTGACCGGCATCAGTCCTTCGGCGCGTTGCTGTCGATTGAGGACCGCCGCAATGCGGCGGTAGCCTTAGGTGGGCCGCTGCGCGGCGATCTGGCGGATGCGGGGCAGCAGATCGGCATCCTCGGCCTTGGAGTACGGCCCGCGCGTCCTGGTGGTTCCCGTCAGGCGGTCGTACACCGTCGAGCGCCCGACGCCGAGCGTGCTGGCGACCAGGCTCACCGGATAGTTCCCGGCAGCGGCGAGTGCATGAGCAAGCTCGCTTTTTTTGGGCGCGAGCGCTCCAGCGCCTCCTTCAGAATCTCGACCTCCAGCGTCTTGCGCCCGAGCTGGCGCTCCAGTTCGCGGATGCGGGTTTCCATCTCGCGGACCTGCCGGTTGCTGGTTACGTCATCGTCGCCGGCAACCGCGACGCTCCCGCCTTCCAGCATCAGTCGCCGCCAGCGATACAGCAGGTTCGGCGCCACGCCGTTGCGGCGCGCCACCACCGATATGCTCTCCCGACCATCGAGCGTTTCCTCGACGATCCTCAGCTTCTCAGGCGTGCTCCAGTGACGGCGACGACCGCCGTCGGTGATGATCTCGGACACGGACATAAGCCTATGCTCAGGGGATAGCCCCAAGCCTCCTTCTTAGGCTCAAAT
>NZ_JACIFA010000042.1 GCF_014197135.1 Sphingomonas zeae | reverse complement strand
GCTGAGCAGCCCCCACCGGGTGGTCCGGGTAGATAGTTAGTGCATTGTCGTCTCCGCCGCCATTGCCGGGCGCAGGTGGAGCGAAGCGGAACCGGAGGCCGGCAATGGCGGCGTCGCCGCTTCTGGTGCGGGTGGGCGATAGCCCAGGCTGCTATGTGGCCGGATGGTGTTGTAGTGGCGCCGCCACGCCTCGATCAGCACTCTGGCCTCGGCGAGGCTGTAGAAGATCTCTCCGTTAAGCAGCTCGTCACGCAGCGAGCCATTGAAGCTCTCGTTGTAGCCGTTCTCCCATGGCGAGCCTGGCGTGATGTAGAGCGTGTTCACGCCGATCTGCCCAAGCCATTTCTGGACTGCGGTGGCGATGAACTCGCTGCCGTTGTCCGATCTGATATGGGCAGGCGGGCCCCGGTCAATGAACAGCTCGGCCAGAGCCGCCAGCACATCTTCGTGGCGAAGCTGACGGGCGACCACCAGCGCCAGGCACTCGCGGCTGGCCTCGTCGATGATCGTGAGGATGCGGAACTTGCGCCCGTCGTGCGTCCGTGCCTCGACAAAGTCGTACGCCCAGATGTGCCCGGGATATTCCGGCCGCAGCCGAATACACGAGCCATCGTTCAACCACAGCCGACCACGTTTCGGCTGTCGCTGAGGCACCTTCAGCCCCTCGCGTCGCCAGATCCGTTCCACCCGTTTGTGGTTCACCGACCAGCCGGCCGCATGCAGCAGTGCGGTTACCCGGCGATAGCCGTAGCGCCCGTACTGCCTGGCCAGCGCGACGATGTCGTCGGTCAGCGCCTCCTCGTCATCTGCCCCACACGGCACTTTGCGCTGCGTCGACCGATGCTGCCCGAGGACGCGGCACACCCGTCGCTCGGACACATCCAGCACCTCACGCACCTGGTCGATGCACCGCCGGCGCCGTGCGGGGCTCAGAAGTTTCCCCGCGCCGCCTCCTGCAGGATCAGCTTGTCCAATGTCAGGTCCGAGATCGCGCGACGCAGCCGGAGGTTCTCCTTCTCCAAATCCTTCATCCGCCGCGCCTGATCCGTCTTCAGACCACCATATTCCTTGCGCCATCGGTAATAGGTCTGCTCGCTGACTGCGATGCGCCGGCATGCCTCGGCCGTCGTGCCGCCCTGGCCCAGCATGATCTCAACCTCACGCAGCTTGCCGATGATCTCCTCGGGCTTGTGCTTCTTCGCTGGCATTCGTCGTCCCTTCCTCGATCCAGACTGTCATAGTCGATGGACCACTCAGAAGGGGGCAGCTCAG
>NZ_JACIFA010000041.1 GCF_014197135.1 Sphingomonas zeae | reverse complement strand
TTGGGCGATTGTGTTGAAGAAGTCGGCGTCTGGCGCGGAGATAATCGGCGGCTGGTCTGCGCTGAAAGCCGCTGACTGGCTCAGGCAGGTAGCGGCTGCGCTGTCATCGGGATGAGCTTGGCCATCTTGCGGAGGTTCTGGGCAGTAGCTGCCATATGGAACTCGTCCCTGGCGCCATTCGGCCCTCGGAGGCGCAATCGGTCGAGCTTCAGGATCCGTTTGAGATGCGCGAACAGCATCTCGACCTTCTTTCGCTGGCGGCGAGATGTGACATAGGCGTCGGTGGTGGCGATGTCGCAGGCAAGGTCGCGCGCCCCTTCGTGGATTGAGCGGGTCACCTTGCGCGCCGGCATGTTGGGCGTGCAGCGTTCCCGCAGGGCACAGCCGCCACAGTCCTGCTGCCGGGCGCGATAGCGGATGAAGCCGTCCTGGCTGACATCGCTCCGCATCGTTGTGAAGTTGCGGTTCCTGAGGCGCAGGCGCTTGCCGCCGGGGCAGACGTAGCTGTCGTCGTCATGGTCGTAGGTGAAGGCATCGCGCTCGAACGTGCCGTCGCGGCGGGCGGACTTGTCGAACACCGGGATGTGCGGTTGGATATCACGCTCGTGGACGAGCCAGGCGAGCATCTCCGCCGAGCCGTAGGCGGTGTCGGCCGCCAGCCGCTCGGGCCAGACCCCGAAGCGGTCCTGCACGCGCGCGATCATGCGCTTGCACGCGGTCACCTCGGCCTGGCGCACCGCGGTGCTCGCTTCCACATCCATGATGACGGCGTGGTCGAGGTCGATGAGGTAGTTGGTCGAGTAGGCGTAGAAGGCCGGCCCGCGATGCGCGCTGGTCCAGCGCGATGCCGGATCGGCCGGCGCCAGATACTTCGGCACCACAGGCGTCGCGGCGCCGAACGCGGCATCGTCGAGAACGGCCAGATACTCGCGTACCGCACGGCTGTCGGCGGCCGGCGGCACGCCATCGCTGCCCGGACCGCCGGTCTGACGATTGGCATCAGCGCGGATCAGACTGGCGTCGACCGCAAACCCTTCGCCACCCACCAGCCCCTCGGCCATGCAGCGCGCGACCGTTGTCTCGAACAGGCGCCGCAACAGGTCGCTGTCGCGGAACCGTCCGTGCCGGTTCTTCGAGAAGGTCGAATGGTCGGGCACGTCGCCGTCCAGCCCCAACCGGCAGAACCAGCGATAGGCCAGATTCAGATGCACCTCGTCGCACAGCCGCCGCTCCGACCGGATGCCCATGCAATAGCCGATGATGAGCATCCGGATCATCAGCTCCGGATCGATCGAGGGGCGACCCGTCTCGCTGTAGAAGGGCTTCAGTTCCTCGCGGATGCCCGACAGGTCCACGAACCGGTCGATCGAGCGCAGCAGATGGTCCGCCGGCACGTGCCGCTCCAGGCTGAAGCTGTAGAACAGCGCCTCCTGCGCGACCGTCCGCT
>NZ_JACIFA010000040.1 GCF_014197135.1 Sphingomonas zeae | reverse complement strand
TCTCCTCGGGCTTGTGCTTCTTCGCTGGCATTCGTCGTCCCTTCCTCGATCCAGACTGTCATAGTCGATGGACCACTCAGAAGGGGGCAGCTCAGTTCTGTGCGAGGCCAATCCGGATCGCGACCGCAGTCAGAGCGGCAACGATGAACGGAACTGTGCGCATCGAGCACAGCACGGCGAACAGGATCCAGCTTGCCGTTGGGCGAACCAGTGCGGCGATGGCCGTCGCAACCACCACGGCGAAGCCAAGCGGATCCGAATTGGTGAAGAGCGTCACGACCATGCCGGGTGCGATCAGGAAGAAAGCGCCGAGAATGAAGATCGGGACGAACGGTACCGTCTGGACCGGCATGTTCAGGCTTCGGCTGCCGGCGCCGATCTCATTCCAGCTGGCAAGGCCGGTGCCTTCGGTCGTACGGCCTGATCCCCAATCATCGTCGCCCTCCGTCGCGGAAGGACGCAGCCCAGTCGGCGGCGTCCCGTTAGACGAGACGCCAGCCCCTGAGCCGGGTGTTGGAAACCTGAGTGAAACAGGCGCGAACGCCTTTAGCCGGGTGGCCTGGACATATGCGTCCGCCACCCGGCCGAAGAGCTCTTCGACCGGTATCGATCTTCGACCGACTTCCACTCGAGGTTTCCACGCCCCGGCTCGGGAACCGCTTCCCGTGCGTGAGCAAACATAGGTCGCCAATTTCAGGATAGCGACCACTTTTAGGATGGATGATGCGGTAACCATCGACAGGGCCCCGCTCCCTGCTGAAAAGGGATGTATGTTCCTGACCCTGGTCCTCTGCGCCACCGTGCCCGTCCTGCCCTCCGGCACTCGGTTCACGTGCACGCCCACCCGCGTATGGGATGGGGACGGGCCTGTGTGGTGCGCCGAAGGACCCCGTCTCCGCATCGCCGGCGTCGCGGCACGCGAGCATGACGGCAGCTGTCGATCGAACCAGCCCTGCCCGTCGGCGACCGCAGAAGCCTCCCGCGATGCGCTCGTACGCTTCGTCGGCCAGCCGATCGGCCAATCGCCGGACGGCCATGTCCTCGTCGCGGGCGCAGCGATGAGTTGTGTGTCGAACGGCCCGGCCGGCGGCCATCGTACCGGTGCTTGGTGCAGCACCGCGGCGGGCGTCGATCTCTCCTGCGCGCTGGTGGCGAGCGGCACGGTGCTGCGCTGGGATCGGTACTGGCGCGGACACGTATGCCGGAGCAGACGCTGATGCCGATGGGAACCCGAATCGAGGTCGAGGGCCTGCTGCTGGAAGAGAATGGAGGACTGGTCCTCGATGTCCGCGACGGCGGCACCTGGCGTCTCGAGGCGGGATGGCGCACCCGCCGGCTGCTCGGCCGCCGGGTGCGTGTGACCGGAACCCGCGACGGCTTCGACCTGCTCGCCGTGCAGACGATCGAGCCAATCTAGAGCGGTTTCCGGCCGACCTGAGTCGCAGAGGGATTCACAGGGGCGCGCTGATCTGATTCACAGTGCTGGCTGGATGGAGGCCGGCATGGATG
>NZ_JACIFA010000039.1 GCF_014197135.1 Sphingomonas zeae | reverse complement strand
ACCTGGAAGATCGGCGCGTCCTCGTCCTTGTTGATCGCGACGATGATCTTGGAATCCTTCATCCCCGCCAGATGCTGGATCGCACCCGAGATACCGACCGCGACATAGACTTCCGGTGCGACGATCTTGCCGGTCTGCCCGACCTGATAGTCGTTGGGGGCATAGCCCGCATCGACCGCCGCGCGGCTCGCGCCGACGGCGGCACCCAGCTTGTCGGCGAGCGGGTCGATCAGCGCGTGGAACTGCTCTTCCGAACCCAGCGCGCGACCGCCCGAGACGATGATCTTGGCGCTGGTCAGCTCGGGGCGGGCATTCTCGGCCTTCTCCGCGCCGACGAAACGCGACTTGGCCGCATCGCCGGTGGAGCCGATCGTCTCGACCTCGCCCGAACCGCCCTCGGCCGCCGCCTTTTCAAAGGCGGTGGTGCGCACGGTCAGCACCAGCTTCTTATCGCTGGTCTTCACCGTCGCGATCGCGTTGCCCGCATAGATCGGCCGGGTGAAGCTGTCCGGCCCCTCGACCGACAATATGTCGCTGATCTGCATGACGTCGATCAGCGCGGCGACACGCGGCGCGATGTTCTTGCCCGTCGTCGTCGACGGCGCGAGAAACGCGTCGTGATGGCCCATCAGCTCGGCGATCAGCGGCGCGACATTCTCGGCGAGCGCATTGGCATAGGCCGCGTCGTCGGCGACATGGACCTTGCCCACGCCAGCGATCTTGGCGGCGGCCTGCGCCACGCCGTCGACGCCCTGCCCGGCGACGATCAAGTGGACCTCACCCAGCTTGGCCGCCGCCGTGACGGTCGCCAGCGTGGCATCCTTGACGGACCCGCCGTCATGCTCGACCCAAACCAGCGTCTTCACTTGGCCACTCCCAATGCTTTCAGTTTCTCGACCAGCTCATCGACCGAGCCGACCTTGACGCCCGCCTGGCGCTTGCCCGGCTCGGCGACATGGGTGATCGTCAGCCGGGGCGACACGTCGACGCCATAGTCGGCGGCGGTCTTGGTCGCCATCGGCTTGGACTTGGCCTTCATGATGTTCGGCAGCGACGCATAGCGCGGCTCGTTGAGGCGCAGGTCGGTGGTGACGATCGCGGGCAGTGTGAGGGCCACCGTCTCCAGACCACCATCCACCTCGCGGGTGACGTTGGCGGTGTCACCCTCGATCTCCACCTTGGACGCAAAGGTACCCTGCGCCCACCCCAACAGCCCGGCCAGCATCTGCCCGGTCTGGTTGTTGTCGCCGTCGATCGCCTGCTTGCCCAGGATCACGAGACCCGGCTGTTCCTCCTCGACCACCTTGGCGAGCAGCTTGGCGACGCCGAGCGGCTCCGGTGCCTGCTCGGCGGTGATGAGGATCGCCCGGTCCGCACCCATGGCGAGCGCGGTGCGCAGCGTGTCCGCCGCCTTGGGCTCGCCGATCGAGACGACGACCACTTCCGTGGCCGCCCCCTTCTCCTTCAGCCGGATCGCCTCTTCCACCGCGATCTCGTCGAACGGGTTCATCGACATCTTCACGTTCGCCAGATCGACGCCCGTCCCGTCCGCCTTCACACGCGGCTTCACATTGTAATCCAACACCCGCTT
>NZ_JACIFA010000038.1 GCF_014197135.1 Sphingomonas zeae | reverse complement strand
CCCGCTACGATCGGTGCCCAACCGCCTTCTTCTCCGCCGTCGCCCTCGCTGCCACCATCATCTTCTGGCTTTGATCAACGAGTCCTGACCCTAGTCACGCCGATCGCAGCGAGCGCTCTTGCTCAAGGCAGCAGGCCGGCTGCATCGGCTGTAAAATCCGGCAGCGGATCGGGGACGATCACTGCCGTCGACGCGAAAGGTGGAACCGTAACCATCAAGCACGGCCCGATCCCGACGATCGGCTGGCCCGCAATGACGATGACCTTCCGGGCATCCCCCCCGACCCTGCTCAAGGGACTGCGGTCGGGGCAGCGGGTCGCATTCACCGCCAAGGCGAAGGGTATGACGGCAGAAGTTACGGCGATCAGCCCGCATTGACGACGCGTGCCGACCTTCGCGTCAGTGCGCCATCGCCAGCACGGGCGGCGCAGCGATCATCCACAGCGCCATCGCGACCATCATCAGGTTTTCGGTGAGCGAGATGAAGCCGAGCGGCACGTTGCTGTCCCCGCCCACGCACGCGCATTTCAGCTCACGCTTGTCGATGTAGACGGCCTTGAACACCGACACCGCGCCGATCGTACCGATAACGAGCGCGACGGGCACCGACAGCCAGGTCAACGCGCCGGCTGCCATCAGGACGCCCGCCGCTCCTTCCGCGTAGGGATAGACATAGGAATAGGGCACCCAGCGCTTCGCGAGCAGATCGTAGTTGAGGAACATGCTCGAGAAGCTCTCGACGTTCTGGAGCTTGAGCATCGCCAGAGCGCACATCGAGAACGCGATGAACCATTCACCCGCCCGCACCGTGAAGGGCGTGCCGAGTACCGCATAGCTGGCGGCGAGCGCCATCAGCGCCGTCATCGCGAACACGGCAATCACCGGGCGATAGGTGACGGCCTTGGGGTCGCGGACCATCTTGCCGAAGAAGCGGCGCAGATCGTCATAGCCGCCGACCCGCTCCCCGGCGATAAAGATCTGCGGGGTCGTCTTGACGCCGTGCTTCGCCTTGAAAGCGTCGGTTTCTTCCCGCGTCATCAGCCAATGGTCATCGACCGCATAGCCTTCCCGGCGCAGAAGATCCTTCGCCTTCAGCCCGAAAGGGCAGGTATGTTCCGGCATCACCATCCGGTAGATCGTCGCCTGTTTGGCGGGGGCGCTCGCCATGCCGCTTCTCCAATATCCTCGCCCCGCCTATATAGGGTCCGTACCATAGTACGGAGTCAAGGCATGACCGGCATGACGATCGCGGCGCTCGCGCGCGAGGGCGGCGTCGGCGTCGAAACGGTGCGCTACTATCAGCGTCGCGGTTTGCTGGACGAGCCAGACCGGCCGACCGGGGCTGGCGCCGGAGGCGGCATCCGGCGCTACGGCACCGATGACGCCCGCCGCCTTCGCTTCATCCGCTCGGCGCAGGCAGCCGGTTTCACGCTCGAGCAGATCGGTGAGCTTCTGGCGCTGGATGCGACCGACGATCGCGCGCGTGCGCGCCAGCTCGCCCATGAGCAGATGGCGGCGCTGGATGCGAAGATCGCCGAGCTTGAACAGGCGCGTGCTTCGCTGCGTCGGCTTGCCAGCGAGTGCGGCTCGGGATCGGCAGGGCCGTGCCCAATCCTGACAGCGTTCGATTCACCGACTGAGTGATCTTTGATTAGGGTCAGGACTCGTTGATCAAAGCCAGAAGATGATGGTGGCAGCGAGGGCGACGGCGGAGAAGAAGGCGGTTGGGCACCGATCGTAGCGGG
>NZ_JACIFA010000037.1 GCF_014197135.1 Sphingomonas zeae | reverse complement strand
CATTCCGCATGGCGAGTTGTCGCGCAGTGGCATCTCTCCTAACATAATCTCATGGGGGGCATTTTCATGATGAAGTTTCGTCCGTCGCGTTTTCTTGTTCTGGCCGCATTAGCTGGATGCAACAATACAGATGCGACGCAGGCGCAAAGCAATGTGGCTCAGCCGCAGCCACTGCGAGCAGAGGCCGCGTCCGCCAACGGTATCGAGAGAGCACTTCTCGATCAGATAAGCTGCAAATCGCCGCCGCAGGCAGGTGTGGCAATGAGCGCCATGTTGCGTCAGCAACTGATAGCGCGGACTGAGGACGGAGGCGACGGAATAAGGCTATTTGTGCCGGTTTCTCAAATGTCTCTACTTGGATTTCCTGTCGTCCGACTGAGCGGTTGGCAGGCAGACCCTGAGGGTGGCGCAATGAAGCCCTTCGAACGAGGTCCGGGAACTGCTCCGCCGAATCACATATCAATCACTGTGAAGGCCAGTGAGGAAGAAGTTCGTGAGGCGTTGATCCGGCTTGGCATCGTGGAAGCCCGATATGTGCCTGATGAGAGTCAGGAGGCATGGGTCGGAAGTGATGGAAAGGTGGTTCAGCCGCAGCGGCTTATTCCCGGTCCCGCCGTCGCCGCTGGTGATGACGAAATGGCATCGAACCCTGTGGCCGGAACCACTACCATCGCCTGCTCAGCGGAAGCTATCGATTTTGATCGTGAGGTTAAGGCTCAGTTCGAGGCTCGATGATTCAAAGATGGTCTAAATTGACATCTTTGAAGCGCAGTTTCTTGATTGCATCATCGAGAGCATCGACCCGGTAGCCGCTGCCGTAATTCTCATGGACGGCTGTTCGAGACGACCCGGTAGTCCATCCTCCAAGGAGCAGAGCGATGTCGTAGTCGATACGCGCGGCGCGTAGCTCATCACGGAAGTTGTGGCGGAAGGAGTGGAATGAAGTGCGGCTCCGCTGTGCCCCGGAGGCGCGAAGGAACTGGGTGAACCACTTAGAGAAGGCGACAGGGCGCGAACCGGTAGAGCCCGTCTCGATGTCGTCGAACATCTTCTTCTCGCCCGCCCTCCGTTTTGTCTCGGCGAAATGGACCAACCCGCAGTCGATCAGGATCGGGTGGATAGGAATCAGGCGGTCGCTTGCCGTGGTCTTCAACTGCTTGTCCGTGGTGCCGTTGAGGGAGCGCAGGCTAACGACGATACAATCAACGCCATCGACGGCGCGGATGTCGGTGGTATCAAGCTGGCAGATTTCGCCCAACCGCGCCCCAGTAAACAGGGCGATCAGCGGCACCCAGAACCGCGCGTTGCGTGGTCGCTGGCTTCCGGCCTTATTGTAGCCGCGCCCGCCATCGACGCAGCCGCGATAGAGGGGCGCGTTGAAGATCGAATGAAGCTGCTTCCGGTCGAATGGTGACCGCTTGTCCCGCTTGTTGATAGGGTCGGGTAGGCGCAGCCCCCGTGCCGGGTTCCGGGCGAGCAGTTCCTCATTGACCGCCCAGTTGAGAAAACTGCTCATGTTGGACATCAGCGAGTTGGCGTTTGCCGCACTGATGACCTTGATGTCGCCGCGCAGGCGGGCGCGATCTGCCGCCTCGCGTGGCGAGAGCTTCGGGAACAGTTTCCCGGCGTTTGCGGGGAGGAAGCGCAGCACATCCAGCATATCGCGGCAATGCGCCCGCGAGATAGACGCGACGGGAACGGCCTCACCGATCACCGCGATGGCGAGCCTCCGGCTCGTCTCATACGCCTCACGCGTGTTGGCGGTCCAAGCGCGCGTCGGATCGTCGATGTAGCTGCGGTATGCCTCGGCGAGCGTCAGCGGGCTGTCGGGCTCAATGCTGGCTACGGGTGGGAGCGCAATCGGGATCGGGCGCTCGGCAGGATCGTCCTTCGGCGGTTTAATGAGCATCGCATCGACCGGCATGCCCGCCATCGCGCGGGCGTGCTCGATCTCCATTTCGATCCGGGCAACGACCCCCGGCAATCGACGCAGCGCGACTGATAGGCTGTCAGTTCGGAGCGAGCGCCAGATTTCGAGCCGATTCAGCAAACGCTGAGCGTCAACCGGGACGGTGTGCCGATAGTAGAGTTTTTGTCCCCGTCGAAGCACGCCACGAGGCAAATCCCGTAGCAGCTTACC
>NZ_JACIFA010000036.1 GCF_014197135.1 Sphingomonas zeae | reverse complement strand
TGTAAACGCTCGCGCTAAATGGCGGCGTTCTGATCGCGCTATTTGTCAGTTGCCGGGTCCGATGACGAGGCAATCGCGCGCGGCCTGAACGATGTCAGCGGTGACCTCCTCGACGCGGTTGAGGGTCATGATCCGCCGCATCTGCGCGAACAGGCGCTCCATGAGCCGGAAGTTGCCGCGCGTGATGCGGATCACGGCTGCCTGCGCTTCGATCGCGTCGAGTTGGGCCGGGTCGAAGCTGATCCCGAAATCGCCGGCGTGGGTCGCGAGCAGCAGCCGCATTTCGGTCTCGGTAAGCGGTTTGAACTCGTGGACGAAGCCGATCCGCGAGTAGAGCTGGGCATAGCGGGCGAGGCGCTTCTCCAAGCCCGGCATACCCATCAGGATCAGCCCGAAGCCGTGGCGATCGGCCATGTCGCGGAGATGTTCGAGCGACTTTATGGTCAGGCGGTCGGCCTCGTCGACGATGACGAGGGGGCAGGCGATGCGGGCGGCGTCATGGGTGATTTCGTCCTGCGAGCCGCCCGCGACCGTCAGCCGGGCATAGCCCAGCTTAATGAGGTTGAGGCCCAACACCGCGTCGATCGTCTTGGGCGTGTTGCTGACCGACACGGTGTAGAAGACGGCGCGGCAGCGAGCGACCTTTTCGCCAAGGAGCGCGGCAATGGGACGGAGCGCGGCATATTCCCCCAGGTCGGGGAAGCTGGAAAACTCGCGCGCCGATCGCGTCTTTCCGACGCCCGGCCGGCCATGACACACGCCGATATAGCGGTAGTGCGCGCAGGCTTCGGCAAACTCGACGAACCGGGCATGTTCGCGGGTCGCCAGGAACGGCTGCTCGACCAGGAACTCAATCGTCAGCGGCGTAGAGCCGGAGCCCTCGGTAGGTGGTGGGCCGGGAAGCCGTATCCTCTTGGTCGCCATCGAAGGTCTCCGTGGGGGCAGGCACCTGCTTGTCGCGCTCCTTCGCGCCGCGCCGGGCGCGCTGGATCGCGCGCAACGACGGGTGCCCAGCGTGCTCGGAGCTGAGCGCACGGCAGACGAACCGGCCCTGGTGGTAGACGTGGATCTCGGTCAGGTCGCGGGGGTCATAGACCGCCTCGACCTGCTCGCCGACGAAGGCCGCGAGCGTGGGTTCGACATAGCGCCTGCCCATCAGACGGATGCCGTCGCGCAGCACTTTACGGGGCTTGGGCACGTGCACGAGCAGCATGTCGAGCTGTTCAAGGCTGTCGGGCATTGCGGGCAGGAACCCGCCCTTCTGCCAGCGCGTGATCGGCGGTTCGCCGGTGCTGCCATGCGGGCGACGATGATAGACGCCGCACACGAACGCCTCGAAGCGGGCGCGCAGCTCGTCGAGCGTGAGCACTGGCGCCGACAGCGGCTTGCCCGCGATCAGGTGGCCGGGCAGGTCGGGCAGGAACATGTCGTTGATGGTGCGGAACAGCCGCTCGATCTTGCCGCGCCCGCGAGGACGCCCCGGCAGCGAATGGATGAGGCGGATTTTGAGGGCGATGCACGCCTGCTCGATATGCTCGGAGATGAAATCCGAGCCGTTGTCGACGTAAAGCTGTTCGGGAATGCCGCTGACGATCCATTCGGGATTGGGCTTGCGCCAGATCGCCTGCCGCAAGGCGAGCGCCGTGTTGAGGGCACTGGGGGCATCGAGGCTGAGGAAGTAACCGGCGATGGCTCGGCTGTGATCGTCAACGATGACGGTCAGCCAAGGACGCACCGGGGTTCCGGCATCATCGAGCACGAGAATGTCGAGAACGGTATGATCGGCCTGCCACATCTCGTTCGAGGTCGCGGCTTCGCGCCGATGCACTAGCTCGTGCTGGTCGCGGTAGACGGCCGGATCGGAGGCTGCGGCGATCTGGCTTGCCGGTATCGCCCTGACGACACGCGCGACGGCCGCATAGCTGGGGGTTCGGTGTCCATGCGCGATGGCGAGTTCCTGCACCTTTCGGTGAATGGCGGCGACCGGGGGTCGCGGGCGCTTGGTGGCGAGAGTGCGGGTCAGTTCGACCAGATGTTCCGGCAGGTGCAGCCTGCCCCGATCGTTGCGCGGCAGACGCGCGAGACCGGCAAGTCCTTCGGCACGGTAGCGCCCGAGCCAGCGCTGCAACGTCCGCTCGCTCAGCGTGCCGGTGCGGGCGAGGTCCGCGAGCGGGATGCCATCGGCGAGGTGCGGTTCAAGGACGCGGTAGCGCTCGATCGCCAGCGGCGGG
>NZ_JACIFA010000035.1 GCF_014197135.1 Sphingomonas zeae | reverse complement strand
AATGGTGCCCAGAAGAGGAGTGAGCCGAGCGTGGTGGTTCGAGTCCTCGGGCATGGTCGAGTTTTCTCCTGCCTTTTCAACGGTCGTCGGTTCGAGTCCCAGAAGAGGCACCGCATCGTCAGCGTCTTCGACCGCTTCCTGACGGCTAAGGACGCGTTGGAGGATGGTCGAGATGGTGACGGGCTGACCATCGTCAGAACCGCTCTGAGACGGCTCTGAGGCCGCTTGCTGACGGTAATCGTTGGTCGAGATGCTGGTCATCCGGCCAGCCTCTCACGGATCGGTAATTCGTCAAGCAGATCGGGTCAGCGGCGGGGGAACTCGATGACGTTGCTGCGGTCGAGGAAGGCGTCGATGCCCTCCTCGCGTAGGGTGAGTTCGAAGGCTTCGCTGGCCTCCTCGTCGGTATCGAACAGGTTGTCCCAGACGGTCGAGGTGCCGTTCTCGTTGACCACCTCCAGCGCCCATTGGGGGTCGTGTTCGAGCCGGTAGATCATGACCTCGACGCGTGCGCCTTGGACGGTGACGGTGCGCGACAGGCCCGAGTTGACGATGTTGGGGTCACGCTCCTGCATGGTCGGCTCCTGCGGTGTCGATGCCGTTATAGCCGAGCATGGCCGAGGGGTCATCTCGATGCAGTGGCTGGAATGCCGAGCTTGGCTGCGAGGAAAGGGTCGAGGCGGTAAGCGACAGCCTCCTTTGCCCGACCGCTGAACTTCAGCACCGCAGGCTTGCGGCCATCGGCACAGACGAACCGACCATCTTTTCCGTCGATGAGGATGGCACGCGCGAACGCCTCGATGTCCGTTGGGGTGGCGTCTCGTTCCTTGCCGATCTGGAAGGTGCCGTTGATGCGGGCGGCGAAGCGTTCGTCACCGGCGGTGTCGATGAGGGCGAAGCGGGTATCGTGGTTCATATGGCCTCCGTGTGTTGAGGCCGAATCAGCTACACACGGACGAGGTCGAAGACCAATGGCTTCGTCGGGCTGGCCGCTTGGCGACCTGATCTGACGAGCCCGCGACCATCGTTCCCAGAGCGACAGCACGACGACCGCGATGCCGCAAACGGCGATGAAACCGAGCAGGCCGGTGAAAATCCAGAACACCGGCCTTAACCAGATATACGACGCGCCCAGCACGACGATGGTCGAAGCAATGAGATTGGCCGCAGGCGTTACAGGTCGCGCTTGTGGGATCGGGTCACGCCGCTCCCACGAGTAGCGTCTCCGCCCTATGGTCCACCGGCCCATCGTGCTCCCTTATGCCGCCAGCGCCCGGTAGACGCTGGCACGACCGATGCGGAGACGCTTGGCGATCTCGGTTGCGCCGATGCCCTGCTGGTGGAGTTCGCGCACCGCCTCCGGAGAGATCGTTGCGGGCCGCCCCTTGTAGACGCCCTTCAGCTTAGCAGCGTCGATGCCTCGGCGCTGGCGAGCCTTGATGAAGTGCTTCTCCATCATGCCCACCATGCCGAAAATGGTCAGCAGGACCTCAGCCATCATGTCGGTGCCATCGAACACGATGTTGGGGTCGTAGATGCGCAGCACCGCCTTCTTCTCGATGACGCGCTTGCCGATGGTCAGCAGGTCGGCGGTATCGCGTGCGAGACGGTCTGGGTGAAGGGCGAGAAGTTCGTCACCGGGTTCGAGCAGGCGCAGGGCGGCTTCGAGTTGGTCACGACCGTCGAGGGACGATCCGCTGCCGGTGTCGGTGAAGACGACGACTGCACCGAGCGTCAGCAGCTTCTCCTTCTGGCTTTGGATGTCCTGCGTGTCGGTCGAGACCCGCGCGTAGCCCAGCACCTTCCCCATTCCGTTCTCCTGTCCCGTATGGATCAAGACCCTCTCACGGATACGAGAATCGTCAAGCAAAACGACCCATACGAGACGCGAAAGCTGTCTCAGCCGGTGTGTCGGATGAGGTTACCCGAACGAGGCGAAGGCGCGCTGGCCGCACGTCGTGAAATGGAGCGCGACAAGGTCGGCACTGCCACGATACGGTTTGCTGAAGCGCACGCCGATATGAGTGACGGCCTTTGACGAGATCATGCCGGGTAAGGCCCAAAAGGCGTCTGAGGGCAGGTAGGCGAGCAGCGAGCACGCTCCCTTCCGCAGGTTGAGCGAGAAGAGCACCGACTTGTTGCCGGTCGGCGTCGCCTCATCCTTTGCAAACGAGCGAGCGCAGAGCAGCGTCATCTCGATGCTCCTGTCGCGGTGCTGCCTATAGGCCGGGTCGATGACCGTGATCTGTCCCGTCATCTCCAACATGGCCTCGTCGCTGACAGGGCGCTCGATGTCGCGGTGCTGCGAGATGTAATAGCTCTGCTCCACCCGCTCGATGCTGGCAGTCAGTTCGAACTTATCCTCTCGATACAGGCGCTTCGCCATGCCTCACCTCCCCGTCACCCCCAAAACTCCCAAATCGAAATTGGGGGTTTTGGGAGGACCGTCGAACGATGTGATCTCTACACATTATAAACAACGGTATGCCTTAAGGGCTGCTGCTACCGAAGGCCCTTCTCTTTGAGCCACCCCCGCAAATTTGGATACCGGCGTTCGAATTCCTTTGGATCGGAGGCCAGTAGCGCGCGCATTTCACGCTGATCGACATTCAGCATTCGCGTGTCCGGATGTAGCCGAGCTTCTCTTTGATCATCAGCCTTCTCGATCCGCTTGAGATCGCCCCAAAGACCAACACGGCTCCCTTTTTTGGGGGGCGATTCCTTTCCATTTTCGATCTGGAATTTTTTCCACTCTCTGACCGCCGTTTTCAGCCACAGTTGCTTTTGGCCGTTCTGGATGTGGCTCGCGGGAAACG
>NZ_JACIFA010000034.1:0-3468 GCF_014197135.1 Sphingomonas zeae | reverse complement strand
AGCGCACCTCATCTTTGACATTGTGAATGGGTTTTTAAAATCGATGCCGTGAAGGTGTCGGCTTTGAAAGGGAGGCGAGGCCGCAAGGTCAAGTCGAACGGACAAGCTGGCAATTCACAATATCTGGCTGAGTATTTAATGACCACACCAATTAGCCACATCGCGCTGCTCTGCCGAGTCGATGTCCTTCGGGGCGTCCAGCGTTGATGGTGGTGGTGTGGGCTCTCAAGCGTGAGGTAAGGGCAATTCGTGGATGCCTTGGCATGTACAGGCGATGAAGGACGTGGCACGCTGCGATAAGCGTCGGTGAGGTGTGAGCAACCTTTGACCCGACGATTTCCGAATGGGGAAACCCACCTATCCGTTTAATTAGCTGAGCCACTCGGTGGCACGCTGCGAAGCGTGTCGCCGTGGGGCGCAGGTAGTTAGGCGGTTCAGGTATCTTGAGACTGAATACATAGGTTTCGAGAAGCGAACCCGGTGAACTGAAACATCTCAGTAGCCGGAGGAAAAGACATCAACCGAGATTCCGTTAGTAGTGGCGAGCGAACGCGGACCAGGCCAGTGCCTTTCATTCAAGTAGCAGAACACTCTGGAAAGTGTGGCCATAGCGGGTGACAGCCCCGTATGCGAAACTGATGTGGAAGGACTCGAGTAGGGCGGGACACGTGTAATCCTGTCTGAACATGGGGGGACCACCCTCCAAGCCTAAATACTCGTACATGACCGATAGCGAACTAGTACCGTGAGGGAAAGGTGAAAAGCACCCCGATGAGGGGAGTGAAACAGTACCTGAAACGGATTGCCTACAAGCAGTAGGAGCCTCTTTATGGGGTGACTGCGTACCTCTTGCATAATGGGTCTGTGACTTAATGTTTCAAGCAAGCTTAAGCCGATAGGTGTAGGCGCAGCGAAAGCGAGTCTGAATAGGGCGCTTTAGTTTGAAGTATTAGACCCGAAACCCGGCGATCTATGCATGACCAGGATGAAGGTGCGGTAACACGCACTGGAGGTCCGAACCGATTAACGTTGAAAAGTTACCGGATGAGTTGTGCTTAGGGGTGAAAGGCCAATCAAGCCGGGAAATAGCTGGTTCTCCGCGAAAACTATTGAGGTAGTGCCTCGAGCGGACACCATAGGGGGTAGAGCACTGGATGGTTGCGGGGGTCGCGAGATCTACCAATACTAACCAAACTCCGAATACCTATGAGTGATACTCGGGAGACAGACGGCGGGTGCTAAGGTCCGTCGTCAAAAGGGAAACAGCCCTGACCTACAGCTAAGGTCCCCAAGTCGTGTCTAAGTGGGAAAGCATGTGGAAATCCCAAAACAACCAGGAGGTTGGCTTAGAAGCAGCCATCCTTTAAAGAAAGCGTAACAGCTCACTGGTCTAAACAAGGGTTTCTGCGGCGAAGATGTAACGGGGCTCAAGACACGCACCGAAGCTTAGGGTGTGCACTTTGTGCACGCGGTAGCGGAGCGTTCCGTAAGCCTGCGAAGCGATCTGGTAATGGGTCGTGGAGGTATCGGAAGTGCGAATGCAGACATGAGTAGCGATAAAGAGGGTGAGATGCCCTCTCGCCGAAAGACCAAGGGTTCCTGCGCAAGGCTAATCCGCGCAGGGTGAGCCGGCCCCTAAGACGAGCCCGAAGGGGGTAGTCGATGGGAACCACGTTAATATTCGTGGGCCTGGTGGTGTGTGACGGATGGTGTGTGTTGTCTGACCTTATCGGATTGGTCAGGCTTCGAAACTGTCCCGGGAAATAGCCCCACCGTATAGACCGTACCCGAAACCGACACAGGTGGTCAGGTAGAGTATACCAAGGCGCTTGAGAGAAGTGTCCTGAAGGAACTCGGCAAATTGCCTCCGTACCTTCGGAAGAAGGAGGCCCCATGTAAGCGCAAGCTCTCATGGGGGGCACAGGCCAGGGGGTAGCGACTGTTTAGCAAAAACACAGGGCTCTGCTAAGTCGGCTTCAAGACGACGTATAGGGCCTGACGCCTGCCCGGTGCCTGAAGGTTAAGTGGAGGAGTGCAAGCTCTGAAATGAAGCCCAGGTAAACGGCGGCCGTAACTATAACGGTCCTAAGGTAGCGAAATTCCTTGTCGGGTAAGTTCCGACCTGCACGAATGGCGTAACGACTTCCCCACTGTCTCCAGGACATGCTCAGCGAAATTGAATTCTCCGTGAAGATGCGGAGTACCCGCGGTTAGACGGAAAGACCCCGTGCACCTTTACTGCAGCTTCAGAGTGGCATTGGACAAGAACTGTGTAGCATAGGTGGGAGGCTTTGAAGCGTTGGCGCCAGCTGACGTGGAGCCATAGGTGAAATACCACCCTGTTGTTGTTTAATGTCTAACCTCGTACCGTGAAACCGGTACAGGGACCCTCTGTGGCGGGTAGTTTGACTGGGGCGGTCGCCTCCTAAAGAGTAACGGAGGCGCGCGAAGGTTGGCTCAGGACGGTTGGAAACCGTCTGTTAGAGTGCAATGGCATAAGCCAGCCTGACTGCGAGACTGACAAGTCGAGCAGAGACGAAAGTCGGTCATAGTGATCCGGTGGTCCCTCGTGGAAGGGCCATCGCTCAACGGATAAAAGGTACGCCGGGGATAACAGGCTGATAACCCCCAAGAGCTCATATCGACGGGGTTGTTTGGCACCTCGATGTCGGCTCATCACATCCTGGGGCTGGAGCAGGTCCCAAGGGTTTGGCTGTTCGCCAATTAAAGTGGTACGTGAGCTGGGTTCAGAACGTCGCGAGACAGTTTGGTCCCTATCTGCCGTGGGCGTCGAAATTTGAGAGGAGTTGACCCTAGTACGAGAGGACCGGGTTGAACGTACCTCTGGTGTACCTGTCGTCGTGCCAACGGCGCAGCAGGGTAGCTATGTACGGACGGGATAACCGCTGAAAGCATCTAAGCGGGAAGCCTCCCTCAAGATAAGATTTCTCAGGACGGTCGAAGACCACGACCTTGATAGATCGGATGTGGAAGTGCGGTAACGCATGGAGCTAACCGATACTAATCGTCCTATTCGCGCTTGAGAGCTCCACACCCCCACCATCAGCCCTGGGCTAGATGGCACAATGGGTGCGGTCAGCAAATCCAGCCAGTGCACGCATCGATTTTAACCCCCATCACCCCGAAGCGAGGCCTCCTCACCTCGGGGTCCCCATCAAGTACCACTTGATGGGGATTGTTATTCGCGGACTCTATTGCCTGGTGGCCATAGCGTCGGTGTCCCACCCGATCCCATCCCGAACTCGGCCGTGAAACCCGACTGCGCCAATGGTACTACTGCTCAAGCAGTGGAAGAGTAGGGCGTCGCCAGGCATTACAGTCCGCGTATACAAAAACCCATTCACATACCTCACACACCTTCCAGAATTGGCGCGGGGTGGAGCAGCCCGGTAGCTCGTCAGGCTCATAACCTGAAGGCCGCAGGTTCAAATCCTGCCCCCGCAACCA
>NZ_JACIFA010000033.1 GCF_014197135.1 Sphingomonas zeae | reverse complement strand
TACGGCTGCGCCGGTCGTTGGAACGGCAAGACCCACACCTGCAAGGGCGGATGGGTGCCGCTACAGGCCCAGCAGACCCCCTAGGAAGCCCGTATAGCGCAATTCAGGGGCTGACCCCCACCAACCCCCACTTCTACCCCGCCAAGCATCTCCACGCTCGCCACGGGCGCTCCGATCGCGATGGCGCGGATTCACATCCCGACGCACGCGGCGACTAGCCGCGTTCTTTGTTCTTCTTCTGTTCCTTCTGATCTAATGATCGTCCACCAGCCTCGTCGGTCGGGCGTGGCCGTTCATTAGATCATTAGAGAGAGCACAAAAAATGTTCTCTTATTACAATGGCTTACGAGGGGGGGGTGTGACTCCTAGGAGTCACAGGGGTGTGACTCCTAGGAGTCACAGGTCTGTCCTATAACTTGACAAGCAAGTCGCGTTTTGCGACCGGTGTTTGTCCAGTTTTTCGACACCGGAGTCACACCCCTGTGACAGATACGCGCACTTTACCGGCTGCCCCTTCTTCGTCCGGATCATGGGTCCAAACAGATCGGGCTACCCACGAGGCATGGGCGCGGATGTCGGTCAAGAGTCCGCGCGCTTCTGCCCTGCTGCATGTGCTCGTTGCGCGGATCGGCCAGCACAACGCGGTGGTGGCGTCCCAGTCCGTCTTGGCGAAGCTCATGGGCTGCAACCGGCGCACCATCGTCCGCGCCATACAGGACCTCGTGGAAGGTCGTTGGATCGAAGTCCGCCAGATCGGAGACCGGGGGACTGTGAACGCCTACGTCGTCAACGATCGGGTTGCGTGGCACGGGCCGCGCGAGGGACTGCGCTACTCGCTGTTTAGCGCGACCGTGATCCTCGCTGAAAGTGAGCAGCCGGACGGGGGCGAACTGGGGCAGCAAGAGCCGTTGAGGAAGTTACCTCGGCTGTTCCCGGGCGAACGTCAGTTGGCAGGAGGTGAGGGCGAGCCACCACCTAGCGAGCCGTCGCTTCCCGGCATGGAACCGGACCTCCCTGCGATGCTCGAACCTGCCGATCGGGGGCCAATGGACGAACCTCAAAGCATCGGCTCGCTCACAGGAACCTTGCTGGGCAGGCTGGGCGATGCGTAAACCAAGGTTTACCCCTTACCCCTATACTGGTTTACGCTGGTTGCCCCTATGAGTTTATCCCCCGCAGAGGCGGCAAAGCACGTCGGCCTGACCAAGCAATCTGTCATCAAAGCCATTCGCTCCGGGCGTCTTTCTGCCATCAAGGACGCGAGCGGGGGATGGCTGATCGAACCCGTCGAACTTTTCAGGGTATGGCCTGCCGTAAACCAAGACAGGGGTAAGGTTACCCCTCAGGTTGACGCTGGTTTACCCCCCGAAAACAGCGAGGTTGTCACCCTGTTGAAGGCCCAAATCGACCTTCTCCGCTCTCAACTGGATGACGTGCGCGCCGATCGCGAGGACATCCGGGCTGATCGCAACCACTGGCGACAAATGGCTGAACGCGGTCTGCTCACCGATCAACGCCCGCCGCCCGAGCGGACGTCGGTTGCTGCCTCGGAAATGGCGGAGAGCGTCGAGCCGACGCTACCCCCACCTCTTTCTTCCACGGGTGGGTTCTGGTCCCGCCTATTCGGTCGCCAGGGCGACAGCCCTAGCGAGCAGTGAGGATCACATGGACGACGTAGAAACTCCAATCGAGCGGCCCGACGTGATCGTGCCTGACACCGGCCCGCTGATCCATCTGGCGCAGACCGACGCCCTGCACCTGCTACACCAGATCGGCGGGCGTGTAGTGGTCGCCGATATGGTCGCGTTCGAGGCAACGCAGGACATGACCAAACCCGGAGCGCAGGACATACAGGACTGGCTCGACGCGGGTCAGAGGCCCGACAGCAACGCGCCGGTGCTGGTCGCCTCGACCGAGATCGGCAGGCTGTTCGCCAAGGCTCGCACCGTCGATCCCACCACACGCGCCAAGGATTCCGGCGAACTGGCAATCATGCAGTGGCTGGGAAGCTATGTGGACTACCATAGCGATGCCAGCATCCTCATCGTCTATGAGAACGGCAAGATTCCGCGCTTCGTCCGCGAAACGGGGCTGGATATGGCGACGGACGTGCTGACCACGCGCGCCTTCCTCGAACTGGCTGAGCGGCGCGGGATCGTAAGCAGCGCCGAGGATGTGTGGCAGCGCATCGTTGACGTGGCTCCTACCGCCAATCCTCAAGTCGCTACCATGTCGATCCGGAAGCCAAAGCAGGACCGCGACACCTGAAGGTCGTTTCTTAAAATTAAAATCAGGGGTAATTATGGTCGTATTACTAATCATAGTGCTGGTTGTGGTTGGCTTCATATACATGAGCGCAACTGGGAAAGCTAAGGCTAGAATGCACTACGCTAATGAGCGAGGTGCAATTCGCGATTCGCAGCAAGGTTTGCTTCGCAAGCCTACTTGGATCGACACACCCAAAGAAAAAGTTTTCTTCGAACAAGTCGTCGATATTTCCCAGAAAAAGGGAGTTTCGAAGAACTTTGTTATGAAGGGGTTCATGTCTCCTGATGCGGCAGAAGCTCTATTTTCTCATGTGGCTCATATGGAAGCGCGAGGAAGCTCTTTTACGGAGCAGGTTATCTCCGGCGCGGATTACGTTGCCGAAGCTTGGGGCCAGCTTCCAAGTGACGTCCAGCGCGACTTCTCATCGAAAGATAAATTGGGCGTTATCGGACTATTTTCCTAAAGACCGTGCCCGTCCTGCCTCGGCTCCCATGTGTTACATCGGCCCATGTTGCGAAAGAAGTACGTAAGCCGAACTATCTGGCTGCCATCACGTCCAACTACGTCAAGTGCGACAGCCGACAGAGGGGTGGCGAGCTTGCGCCATTCGAGATCATACGCTTCCACGGGAGGGCGTACATTCAAAGTAGCGTAATCCATTTCAGGATTGACGCGCGTAGGCTTGCCGTACTTCGCAAGCAATTTGGCAATAGAATCCCGTTTTGCTTTAGCTTTAGACCATGTTGAGTACGGCTCCGTCTCTCCATAAACAGCGCAAACGCCTGTAGAAGGAGTGGCCATTACCCAATAGTCCCTGAAGTTCGAATTAGGTTCTGGAACCTGCACCCTATAGGTCTTCTGACCCTCTTTTTTTAGAACCTTAAGGTCCAAGATATTAGCGCCTTGTCCGATCCCAAAGTGCGATGCTGTGGCTGCGGTCGGGATAAGGTACAAGATAAATGCGCAAGCTAGTTTCTTCATACGTATAACTGTAGCAGGTTTTTCAGACAGCGCCCCTCACTTCGTGACGTAGCTCTAGCAACACGCTACCGGCTCAAGCCTCGATCGCGTTGCAGGACCAGCTCGCGATCGCGCAGCTGCTGGTCCACGGCGCGGGCCATCTGCGGCTCGCGCTGGATCCGCTCGATGTACAGATCCTTGGTATGCTGGTCCGCCCCGTTGTAGGCGTCCACCGCCTTGCGCAGCGCCTCCGGGGTCGCCCGCCAGTCGCTGCTCTGGTCGCCGTAGCCGTGGGCGCCCGCCTCGCGCCGCGCCGCGATCGTCCTGAACCGCTCGGCCACCCGCTCACGCTCGCGCGCCTGCTGACGCTCCTGCGCCACCTCACGGGCGCGCTCGGCGGCTAGCTGGTCGCGGCGCTGCGCGTCCGCTGCCTCGCGCCGATCACGATCGACCGCGCCGCTCAACGTCGCCGCGAACCCGTGCAGCCGATGCGACACCCGCTGCCCCACGTCGCGCAGCCACTCCGTCCCCCGGTCGATATACTGACGCAGGCCGCGCCGCTCGAGGACGCCGGCGTTGTGCTGCCCGACCTTCGTCGCCGGCACATGCTCGCGCCCCTCGCGCTGCGCCGCCCGCTCGGCCCGGCGCTCCATCGCCACGACCCCCGGTCCCATGTGTACCGTCGCCTCCTGCTCGATGCCCTGTCGCTGGAAGCTGCGATGGTCGACCCGCTCGTGGACCTGCGCCCGCTCCAGCGCCGCGTTCTGCATCTCCGCGAACCGCGCCCGCCAGCGCTCCACCTCCCCGCTGGTCTTCTGGTCCAGTTCGCGGGTCTTCTCGCCCAGCCCCTCCGCGCCGATCCGCCGCGTCGTCGTCAGCAGGTGCGCATGGTGGTTGCGCTGGTCGCCCTGGCGACCAGGTGCGTGGATCGCCACGTCCACCGCCACCCCATGCCGCTCGCTGATCTCGCGTGCGAGGCCCAGCGCGAGGTCGCGCCGCTCGTCGGCCGACAGTTCGGCCGGGAGCGCGATTTCATATTCCCGCGCGACCGTCGAGTTCTTGCGCGTCTCGGCCCGCTCGGCGGCATTCCACAGCGCCACCCGGTCCTGCACCCAGTCGGGCGCATCGGCGGGGGCGACGATCTCGCGATGTTCGATCCCCTGCTTGCGGGTGTAGTCGTGGACGATGCCGGTGCGCTCGTCCGCGATCTCCACGCCCGCCCGGTAGGCCGCTGCCGCCGTCGCGCTGCGACCGGCGGACCGGCCTACCGTTTTCACCGCAAGATGGAAGCTCGCCATCGCCACGCACTCCTTGCCATGTGGCAACATGGCGCGGGCGACAGCCCGCTGGGGTTTGGGGCTACGCCCCGACGCACGCAAACGCAAGTTTGCATAAGTGCGCCATTCCCTCCCTACGGTCGTTCTGGTGGTGTCCCTCGTTGTTGTGCGATATGGTGCCTCGCGTTCGTGCTTTCACACGGAGAAGCTATGGCTCGCCCAACGCTCGAATCGATCGAGAAGGCCCAGCAGCGGGTCGATCAGGCCAAGGCCCGGTTGCAGGCGCTTCAGGCTCGTGCATCTGCCCTCGATCGCAAGGCCGATGCCCGCCGCAAGATCATCCTCGGCGGCCTGCTCCTCGATGCCGCGATGAAGGACGCGGAATGGGAGAAGCGGCTGAACGTGCTGATGGACCGGATCAGCCGCGATCAGGACCGCAAGGCGTTCGACGGATGGACCTTCCGGGGTGGCACCGGCGATGGCTGAACCCTTCGACCCGTCCGAATTCGACGCAGGTCCGCCCTCCAGCGATCCCCACGCCGACTACCGCACCCTGCTCGACGCCATGCGCCGCGCCGGGGCCGAGGGGATCGCGAAAGAGGTAGGCGCACTAGCCCGCCAGATCGAGCAGGACGCCCGCCAGCGCGCCGACTGGGGCCGGACGGTAGGATCGGAGGTCCGCGACCTGCAACGGGCCGCAGCGGCGCTCCAGCGGGCCAGCACGGGCATCTGGCTCGATCGATTGAAGGAATGGCTCTGGGCCGCCCTGATCGGGCTGGGGCTGATCTTCGCCGCGGCCCTCGCCTACCACTGGGCCAAGGAACCCGTCATCGAGCAGCATCTGTACGGCTGCGCCGGTCGTTGGAACGGCAAGACCCACACCTGCAAGGGCGGATGGGTGCCGCTACAGGCCCAGCAGACCCCCTAGGAAGCCCGTAT
>NZ_JACIFA010000032.1 GCF_014197135.1 Sphingomonas zeae | reverse complement strand
AGCGGCACTCATCATTTCCGCCGCAGGCGGTCTGATTAGCGAGTTATCCATGCCTCGCCGTCGCCAGCTTTTGGATAGCGCTATGGCGAGGCATGGATAACTCGCAGCCCCCTTTCAGGGGATAATCATAAGATCATAGAAGGCAGAGAGAAAAAGACATTGCTAATCAGTATCTTATGAGGGGGGGGTAGCTCACCAGCTATGAGCTACCCCTAGCTCACCAGCCATGAGCTAGGTTCGGATAAAATCCGAAAGTTTTTGACTGGAATTAGATCATGGTTCGCGGTATAGACATTTTCGATTTTGTTCAATCGCTTTCAAAATTCATTCATGGGTGAGCTACCCCTAGCTCACGACTGACAAAATTTATCTGCCTGTGGGACTAGGGAGTGCCAATGTCGCAAAAGTCAAAGCAACTAGGTTTGACTACCCCGCCGGGCGGTACATGGGTGCAGACTGATCGCGCTGCTCATGAGAGATGGGCGCAACTGGCTATCGCCAATCCCCGTGCTTCATCGGTGCTTCATGTGCTGGTAGCTCAAATGGGACGGCATAATGCCATTGTGGCCAGCCAAACGACATTGGCAAAGGCAGCGCATTGCTCACTCCCGACCCTCAAGCGGGCTTTGTCCATACTCCGCGAACAGGGGTGGATCGAAGTCCGCCAGATCGGTCCAACCGGGACAGCCTGCGCCTACGTCATCAATGACCGGGTGGCATGGACCGGCAAGCGTGATGGCATCCGCTACAGCCTATTTTCGGCGGCTGTGTTGATCGCAGACGATGAACAACCGGATCGTGAAGAGCTAGGCGCGCAACCGGCGCTCCATCGCCTGCCTAACCTGTTTCCGGGGGAGCGCCAGTTGCCAAGCGGTCCCGGCCTTCCTCCCCCGTCTGAACCATCACTACCGGGAATGGAACCAGACTTGCCTGCCACCCAACAGCCGGAACCTGACCCAGCGATGCAGGAGGAATTCTCCCAGCTAGTTACTGGCCTAGGTAACAAGCTCCGTGCATCCGATACATCGCCCGATGACGATGCAACCGATATATAGATACCATACAGGCAAACTTAACAGCGAGTGACACTATGGGTATCACCCTAAGAGAAGCGTCGGAAAAGGTCGGTGTCACCCGCCAAACGCTCATGAAAGCAATCAAGACAGGACGCGTTTCCGGCCAAAAGTCAGATAATGGCGAGTGGCGTATTGAGCCTGTCGAACTGTTCCGCGTATGGCCCCCTGTAAATGAGGTGCAGCAACCTTTACAGCCCGATATAACAGGTAGTGACACCCCCGGTTTACAGGCTGAAAACAGGATGTTGCGTGAGCAGGTTGCGGAACTACGTGAAGAACGGAACGCTTGGCGAGAACAGGCGCAACGGCTTGCCCTGACCGATCAGCGCGCGGCCCCTCAACCTATTCCACAGCGCGGTTTCTGGTCGCGCCTGTTCAGCCGCCAGGGCGACAGCCCTAGCGGCGAGGAATAAACCATGGATGCTCCAACCGGCCCTTTATGGTCCCAAAAGCAGGCCATTGGCTATGAGGTCGCGCTGGAGGCCATCAACGATGTGATCGCGGGATATAGTGAACAGATCGCGCTAGAGCAGACCCATCCCGCGCCGAACACAGCCCGGATTACTTGGCTGGAAATGCGAACCGATCAGGCCGTTTCAGTCCACCACTCGCTTAACGTGTGCGATGACGGCAACGTGCAGCAGGCAATTTCCGAATTTAGCGCCATCGTCCGCGCAAGAGATGAAGGGCGCTGATCCTTAATGGAACCCGTCGCAATTCACCTGGTTTCCGGTGACAGAAGATGGCTTGGATGGGTGGAAAGCGGAACGTCCGGTTCCAGCGATTTACCATATGAAACAGACGATCCGCTTTCTGGTTTAGTGTGCAGCGGTCTTTGAAAACGCGTTCATTACGATGACACCGGCAACGATCAATCCCATTCCAGCCATTGCTGGAACGTCGAGCTTCTGGCCCTGAATTATCCATGCTACTGCTGCGATCAGCACAATACCGCAGCCCGACCAAATGGCGTAGGCAACGCCAGTTGGGATAGTTTTCAAAGTTAGCGATAGGCAATAAAACGCGACTACATATGCAAGTGCAGTAAGCAAGCTGGGGACCAGCTTCGTAAAGCCTTCGCTTTGTTTCATGAACGTGGTTCCGATCACTTCGGATATGATCGCTACCGCGAGAAGAACGTAATTCATGTGCGCTCCGGTTTCTCGTCGGAAGGCACGGCCCTGTTATCACAAGGCGTCCTCCCGACAGGGTCAGGTTGACGCCGTGGCAGGGAAGAACCCGCGATTTGCGGGCGCAGGAGACACCACCCTGCTACTCTATTCTCGGCATGATCCCGATAGCGTCTTTATCTGGAACTGTCACGTCAGCTATCGGATCGCGCTTGCTGCCTTCAGAGCGTCTAAAAATGGTCGACGGCTGACCGTCAGCTTCTGCCTGACGACAAACACATGAATCCGCGCATGGCTGACCGGCACACTCACGACCGCGCCGCCGCCGCGATCTGGCTGCACGAAAAACCCTGCCGGATTGGGAATATGCACGAAAACCCCGATTTCAGGGTTTTCCGTCATCCTCATCGGCTCATGCCACGATCACGTTGCAGGACCAGCTCGCGCTCATGGAGCAACTGGCCCACCGCGCGCGCCATCTGGGGTTCGCGCTGGATCCGCTCGATGTAGAGATCCTTGGTGTGCTGGTTCGCTCCGTTATAGGCATCCACCGCCTTGCGGAGCGCCTCCGGGGTCGCCTTCCAGTCGCTATTATGGTCGCCATAGCCATGGCCGCCCGCCTCGCGCTTCCCGGCAATGGTCCTGAACTTCTCCGCCACTTTCTCACGGTCCTGCACCTGCTGGCGTTCCTGTGCCTGCTCACGGGTGCGCTCGGCGACAAGCCGCTCCTGACGCTGCGCCTCGGCTGCATCGCGCCGATCGCGATCGACCGCGCCGCTCAAGGTGGCCGCGAACGCATGCAGCCTGCCCGATATCCGCTGCCCTGCATCGCGCAGCCACTCGGTCCCCCGCTCTATATACTGGCGCAGGCCCCGTTGCTCGATGACGCCGGCGTTGTGCTGGCCCACCATCGTTACTGGCTCATAGGCCCGCCCCTCCCGCATGGCCTGATGCTCGGCACGGCGTTCCATCGCCGTCGCGCTCGGCCCCATATGCACGGTCGCCTCCTGCTCGATTCCGCGCCGCTGGTGGCTGCGATGGTCCACCCGCTCCGGGACGTTCGCCCGTTCCAGCGCCGCATTCTGCATCTCGGCCCACCGGCCACGCCAGCGCTCGACCTCCCCGCTCGTCTTCTGGTCCAGTTCGCGGGTCTTCGCGCCCAGCCCTTCCGGGCCGATCCGCCGCGTCGTCGTCAGCAGATGGGCGTGGTGGTTGCGATGGTCGCCCTCGCGACCTGGTGCGTGGATCGCCACGTCCACCGCCACCCCATGCCGCTCGCTGATCTCCCGTGCGAGGCCCAGCGCAAGCTCGCGCCGCGCCTCGGCCGACAACTCGGCGGGCAGCGCGATTTCATATTCGCGGGCGACGGTCGAGTTCTTGCGCGTCTCTGCCTGTTCGGCGGCGTTCCAGAGCAGGGCCCGGTCACTGGCCCACGCCGGGGCGTCGGCGGGCACGACAAGGGCGTTATGTTCGACGCCCTGCTTGCGGGTGTAATCATGGACGAGGCCGGTGCGCTCATCCGTGATTTCGACACCCGCACGATAGGCTGCCGCTGCCGTCGCGCTGCGACCGGCGGAACGGCCTATCGTCTTTACCGCAAGATGGAAGCTCGCCATCGCCGCGCCCTTACCTTGCCATGCGGGAGCATGGCGCGGGCGACAGCCCGCTGGGGTTCAGGGGTATCCCCTGACGCACGCAAACGCAAGTTTGCATAAGTGCGCCCTTCCTCTCTTTCGCTCGGTCGGGTCCGGTGCTATCAGTATCGCACAGCGAAAGGATTGACCATGGCTGCTCCAACGCCAGAGGCTATCGAAACCGCCCGTCGCAAGGTCCAGCAGGCCAAGGCCCGGTTGCAGGCATTGGAAGCCCGCGCCGTTACCCTGAACCGCAAGGCCGATGCCCGCCGCAAGATCATCCTCGGCGGTCTGCTCCTCGATGCCGCCATGAAAGACCCCGCATGGGAATCCCACCTCAATGACCTGATGAGCCGGATCAGCCGCGATCAGGACCGGAAGGCGTTCGAGGGCTGGACCTTCAAGGGTGGCCCCGCCGATGCCTGATCCCTTCGACCCTGCCGAGTTTGATGCTCCCCCTCCCTCCGATCCCGGCGCAGACTATCGCACCCTGCTCGACGCCATGCGCAAGGCCGGGGCCGAAGGGGTCGCCCAGCAGGTCGCCGCACTGGCCCAGAAGATCGAACAGGACGCCCGCCAGCGCGCCGAATGGACCGCACAGGCAGGCGTGGGGGTCAGTGCCCTCCACCGGGCCGCTGGGGAGCTTCAGCGGGTCAGCGCAGGGGTCTGGTGGGATCGCCTGAAGGAATGGATCACCACCGCCCTCATCGGGCTGGGACTGATCTTCGCCGCGGCCCTCGCCTATCGCTGGGCGCAGGAACCCAAGATCGAGCGCCAGCTATACGGATGCACCGCCAAATGGGACGCCAAAGCCCAGACGTGCAAAGGAAAATGGGTGCCCCTCTACGAGCAGCAGCCCTGATTTAGCGCGATAATTGATATTCGCGGACAAGGATCGATGCAGGGACATGCCATGCCCGTTCGATTTTGCGGATCATGTGGAGGGTCAGCCCCCGCTTGCGGGCCAGAACCTCGGTCGCGCGCGATTGCCCGATCAGGGACGCCAGATCGGCGCGGGTGCGCCCTTCCGCCTCCATGGCCGCTTCAATCGCTTCCACCGGGTCCAGCTTGTCGACCGGCCACCGCTTCCGCTCATATTCATCGACCAGGGTTGCCAGCACATCGAGACGATCCTCGTCCGCGCTGCCCGCTTCCGCGCTCCAGAGCGCGCGGATTTCATCGACCGCCGCCCGATGGTCGTCATCATTCCTGATAGGTCTGATATCCATTTGCCTGTCCTTCAAAACTGATCGACGGTCGCGGCGTCGATGCGGTCATATTCAGCATGTGTCCCAATAAACTTTATGAAAGCGATCCCTCGCCGAAAATGGAACGCAACAATCATTCTATGATCTCCGCCCGCCACTTCAAATCTAACCCGTTCCGCCGCCACCGTTTTTGCTTTTGAAAAATCGGCCATGACTTCGATTGTCGAAGACCAGTCCGCATTTTCTGCAACCTCTAGCCAATGTGTCAGTGACGCACGGGTCAGAGGATGCGTCGTGAAATAGGCTACGATGTTTTTGCGGGCGATGATCCTCATCAGCAGGCTATGCCATTTCCCAATATGGGAAACAACCCTTAATTCCCATATTGGGAAGCTGTAGAAACTGGCATCAGTCCGGTTTCCCTTTTGGTGCCCGTTAGGGCACGCCAAGCCCTTGGATCGCACAGACCTTCCTCCAACCGCTCCCTACGCTCTACGGGCGGGAAATCGCCTCCTGTACCCCCTGATAGCCAATTGGGACCTTGCAGCATTGCGCAACGTGGAAGGGGTGCGGATTCCTACCCGCCTATGCCTAGCGTGTGCCGCGACTAGCGGCACTCATCATTTCCGCCGCAGGCGGTCTGATTAGCGAGTTATCCATGCCTCGCCGTCGCCAGCTTTTGGATAGCGCTATGGCGAGGCATG
>NZ_JACIFA010000031.1 GCF_014197135.1 Sphingomonas zeae | reverse complement strand
TCGTCCGTCAGCCAAAACAGGTCGCTCATTACCAGTCTCCTCACGGAGCCTGAATCAGATCGCGACGCTCACATCAATGGGTCCTGACCCTAGCTGAGAGGCGCATCCTGACCCTTCCTGTTTCTCGTATTTGCCTTACAGTAGCGGTTGCAGGCTGGAATCATAGCAAATCCGTTCGATGTTACTTTTGCCTCTGCCACGTTCCGGACCTATGCTGAAAACAATGGAACGGTAGCGCAACAGGCAAGATTGAGCCGGGGTACCGCGATGGCCGCGGCATCGGCCTATCGCATCAAGCAGAGAGACCCGATGGCATGAACTGACATGAAACACCGAATGGTTGGTCTGGCTGTCCTCCTGGTGACGGTCCTTCCTGGCGTTGCATCAGCCGCCGCTGATATTGCCATGCACCGCGACCCGGGTTGCGGCTGCTGTGAGAAATGGGCGGCCCAGGTCCACCACCAGTTCGGGCGCAAGGTACAGATCTCGGACGATGCGAACCGGGCGGCATTTCAGCGCCGTATAGGTGTGCCGGCGCAGTTCGCATCCTGCCACACCGCCATCATCGATGGCATGGCATTCGAGGGGCATGTGCCGATCGCCGACATGAAACGCGTGCTCGCGCAACATCCAAAGGGCGTCCGCGGCCTGGCCGTGGCAGGAATGCCGCTCGGTTCGCCGGGAATGGAGGTGCCGGGTGCGAAGGCGCAGCCCTTCGACGTCATCGCATTCGGCCTGGCTGGCCAGCGCGTTTATGCCCGCCACGGAGGCTAGGAGTTAGGCCAGGAGGCTTCTTACAGTTGCGCATGATGCTGTACGACAAGCATCACCCGGATATCCATGGTGAAGATATCAATTCGTCGGAGACTGAAATATTGGCCTTGAGCAGAACGCGACATTAGACAATATATTATATCCGCAAGACTGCCGAAATTTATAGAGGTACTAAACCTACCGTAATTGAGCTGGTCATTCCATTACAGCAAGAAGGTCGTCAATCGACACGGTGGCAAATCCGGTGAAGCTGTCGGCGACGGCGTACGGAAGGAGTAGGTCGCGTCCCACTGAGAGCGCACCGCAGCTATAAACCACGTTGGGGACATATCCGTCACGTTCCTTTGGACTGGGTGCCAAGACCGGACGCGGCGTGCGTGCCAACAGCTTCGACGGATCGTTCTTGTCCAGCAGGCATGCCCCAATACAGTAATTGCGAACAGTTCCGACGCCGTGAGTGAGGACCAGCCAGCCCTCGTCCAGCTCGATCGGCGACCCGCAATTGCCCATTTGGACGAACTCCCACGGATAGCGCGGCTCGACCAGCTTTGAGCCACCATTCCAAGCGAGGATGTCGTCCGACGTCAGCAGCCAAATGTTCTTGTTGTCCTGGCGGCCGAGCATCGCGAAGCGACCATCGATCAGGCGTGGGAAAAGTGCCATTCCCTTGCCGCCGGCAGCGTCGCCAGTCAGCGCACGCATCTCGAAGGCGCTGAAGTCGGTGGTGGTCAGCAACTCCGAGCGCGCAGCCGCACCACTGAATGCAGTATAGGTGCCATGGTAGGCGAAGACGCCGTCCCCCTCATCGAAACGAACGAGGCGCAGATCCTCGACGCCTTGGCGTTGGCTCGGCATTACCGGGAACAGCACCGTTTCCGAGATGGTCCGGCTTTCGCCCGAATAGAGTCGCACAGAAGCATTGCCCGTATCGGTCTGATCAATGACGGGGGGCACCGACACGGACCCCGGATCGTCGATGCTCAGCGTGCCGCCGGGTGTCCACCGACCCGTACGGAACGTTATGGAAGACAGGTGGCCTTCGCCGATCCCGCGCAGCGACAGAACGAAGCGGACCTCGCCATCCGCAACGTCGACCTGGTGCGGATGGAGCACCGCACTCGGGTTGAACAGTGCCGCCGCCTCATAGGCATATTCCTGGCTGAAGTACGCTCCAATCAACCTGCGTTGCGCGTCGTTGCATCGATCGGCGCCGTCGAAGCGATCGGCCATTTCGTCAAAGCGTCGCCGAAGGGTCGCATCAACTCCGCGGTGATTTTGGTCGAGCGAGGCCGTGACGCCCTCCAACTGCCTGATCAGTTCCGCCTCGTCGAGCGCAAGAATGAAATCGACCGTCTCCTGCGTGCGCGTCTTGCCGCCATCGAAGCCACGTGGGTAGCCGGGCTCGAACGGCCTTACCACAGTGCGTGACGGGTCGGGACGCAGCAGGATGTCGTGAAAACGAAGCTTCGCGCGTTCGACCATGGTAGACCTTCATGTGTCTTGAGTTCTAAGCCGCCGTTTATGGCAGTCAGACACCGTGCGGTAAGCGGTTCGGGCAGCCAAAGGTATTCTGCCTCACATATGAATTGGTTTGCCAGTCACCGCCATCGCCGCTTCCTTGAGCGCCTCCGAATGCGTCGGATGAGCATGGCAGGTGTAGGCAATATCCTCGCTGGTCACGCCAAATTCCATCCCCTGGGCGGCTTGGGCAATCATCGTGCCAGCAAGCGTGGAGATGATATGAACCCCGAGTACGCGGTCGGTCTCGGCGTCGGCAACGACCTTGACGAAGCCATCGGTGTCACGGTTGGTTTTGGCGGGGCTGTTGGCCGCGAAGGGGAATTTGCCGACCTTGATTTCCCCGCGAGTTCTCGCCTCCTCCTCGGTCAGGCCGACGCCCGCGATCTCAGGATGGGTGTAGACGACGGAGGGGATCACCGCATGATTTACGATGCCGATTTGCCCCGCGATGTTCTCGGCGACCGCAATTCCCTCGTCCATCGCTTTGTGCGCGAGCATAAGGCCAGGCACGACGTCGCCGATCGCCCAGATGCCAGGAACAGCGGTTGCAAAGCGGTGGTCCACTTCGATCTGCCCCTTCTTGTTCAAGCCAAGCCCGGTCTTGTCGAGTCCTAGGCCTCCGGTATTCGGCCGCCGCCCGATCGCGACCAGCACCGCGTCAGCCTCGATGGTGTCGGCCTCGCCACCCGCAGAGGGCTCAACCGTAATGGTTGCGGTCGAGCCGTTGCGTCCAACCGCTGTGACCCTGGCGCCAAGCCGCTTCCAAACTGAGCCGAGTTCAAGCCCGATCACGCCGGCACCGATGACGACGAGATGTTCGGGGACCTTGGCCTCCCCTCACCCGCCTCGCAGCCTTGGCTTGCGCCCCGCGAGCCTCGCCATAGCGCCCTGATCGCCGCAGCCGAGGCGATGCCGGCGAGGCTTGCCGATTGGGGTTACAGCGTGTCGACCGATCCGTTGGTGTGGAACCGCTATAAGGATCAGATGCGCTTGCGCCCCTCCCGCGGCGCGCATCCGCTCATCTGGGCAGAGGCGGTGTCGGCGGACGGCAGGTTCGCTTTCCGAGTCGAGAAGCGCAATCACGCGCCTTATTTCAAGATCGAGCGCGGCGACGCTTGGCTGCTGGTCGAGGAGGCATGTGTCCTTGTCCAGCGCACCACTGCCAAGGAGCAGGCTCGGCGCCTGATCGCCGTCGAGCTTCCGGCCGACTTCATTGCCCAGCATGGTGGGGTAGTGGTCGAAAACCACTTGAACATGGTTCGGCCAAGGCCCGCGTCATGGCGGAGTTTCGCGCCATAGCCGAATCCGCATGGACGCGGGCCGACTAGAAGAACCGGCAGCTATGGTTCGGACTGGGCGGGGCAGCGATCGGCATCCTCGCATGGACGATCCTGCCCGGCCTCGTCGCGCGCGAGATCGTGCCAGCGAGCTGGCAATGGCCCGAGCGCATGGCGGCGCGCACGCTCGACCTTCCTTCTCCTTGCCTTGTGTGGGTCGAAACCATTCGTCGTCGCGCAGCGCCCGACGTTCCGTGCGAGCGATCGTTTGTTCAGGGCTTGGTCGGACTATTGTCCTCGGGCCTATTCGATCAGTGAATGATTGCTAGCGAACCCCGCTGGCGGAAGCGTCTTTGGCGGCCCTGTCCAGGGCAGCAACGGCCTGCGCTGCTGCCTTGCAATCGCTGCCGCTTTCCTGACCGCGCTTGCAGCGTGTCACGACCAATCTGGCTTCGTCGGCATGAGTGCGGAAATATCCCTCGTCGCGGGGAGTGGTCAGACCACAACCGCATAAGGTAAGCACGACGGCGAAGTTAGCCGTCAAACGTGTCCTGTGAATCATCGAAATATCGCTTCTCTGAGGTTGGGTGTCCAACGTTATCGAACGCCAAAATCGTTTGGGGCCTGTTTATCTATCAAGATCCGTCCGGGTAGCACACTAGCGGGCATTGGCGGGCGTGGGGTGACCACGCAATGCTGACCGAGCGATGTCAGATCCTCTGCAAATGCTGCTCATCCCTCATTTAGGAAAGCGAACGTTATGGTGCGCACCGCTGGCCGTGATCAGCTATTCTGGGTTTGGCTATCATCGACGGCCGAATGGTGTTGCCTACCCCTGCCGTCGGTTGTGACACCCCGTCAGGGAGTAGGGTCTACCTGGCTGGATTGGTCATGGGCGTTGTGAAGCGGCGTGCTTCAAGCCAACAGATAAGTTCGTCGAACCAGTGGTCGCTTGTGGTGCCTTGGCGGTTCAGGTCGAACCCATGCCCGCCGCGCTCATACAGGTGCAGTTCGGCCGCTGCCCCCGCCTTCCGCCATGCGGTGTAGAGCAGCGTGGGATCGTTTGGCTGATACTCGTCGTCTGCCGCTCCCGCGATGAATGCGGGCGGAGCGCCGGCAGGCACCGGCGTGCGCAGGCCACCATAGATCAGGCCGACAAAATCCGGGCGCGACGCTACATCGCCGATCGCGAGATCAGCCGCGAGGTATGCCCCGGCCGAGAAGCCGATGACCCCGACACGTCGCGGATCGATGCTCCATTCGGACGCACGCTGCCGGACGATCGCCATCGCCTGCGCGCCATCCTCAACCGCGTGCGGCTCGCCGGCAAAGCGCGGCATCTCGACCGGCTCGCCGGTCTTCGCTCGCGACATGACGACGCCCATCTCTTTCATATGGACGTCGGGCATCCGCATCGGCCCGTCGCCGCTCCGGATCGTGCGGTATTTGAGTACGAAGGCGGTAATGCCGCGTGCTGCCAGCGCCCGCGCGACGTCAGTCCCGCCGAAGGTATAGCCGAGAGCTACGAAGCCGCCACCCGGCGCGACGATCACGGCGGTGCCGTTCGCGCGACCGGGTGCGGGTCGATACAGCTCCAGCGTCGGCTCGCTGACGTCGTAGATCATCATCTCGCCGTTCGGCAGCCGATCCCGCATTTCGGGCACGCCGAGCGAGGGCACGCTGCCTTTCGGGTACAGCGGGATGACGGTCCCGCCGGTCGCCGGCGTCTGCGCACTGGCGATCGTCGCCGAAGGCACGGCCGCTACAGCTATGCTTGCCACGGCGATCGAGCGGCACACGAAGCTGACCACGGTCATATCTGCACCTTCAGCGTGACATAGGCCGACCGGGGCTGGTTGGGCGCGACGACCGGATAGCCGAGGTAGGAATAGGGATCGAAGGCCCGCCGGTTGCCGAGGTTGACCACGGACGCGCCCAGCGTGAACCGGCCGATGTCGTAGGACGCCTGGGCGTCGAATGCGGCATAGCCCGGCACCGCGATCGTATTCGGCAGCGTCAGCTCGCGTGAGGTGAAGGCGCTGATGCCGGCCCCGAACGCCAGGCCCTTCGCAGGACCGTGCAGCACGCGGTAGCGGGCCGCGACACGCCCGCTGCTCCTAGGCACGCGAATGAGCCGATCACCGGGTGCCACGCCATCGTCGCGGGTGTCGGTGTAGGCGTAGTTGGCAAGCAGCGAGAAGGCGGGCGTCGGTTCCCACACCATATCGACCTCGACGCCGCGCGCGCGTTGCCGCCCGCTCTGGATGTAGAAGCCGACGTTCGCGGGATCGGCGGTGACGACATTGTCGTGGGTCTGGCGGAACACGGCGATCGTGCCGGACAGGCCGGTGCCGGCGAGCGCCAGCTTTACGCCGCCTTCGATGTTGCTCGACGTCTCCGGGACGGGCACAACCGTGCCGATGAAGCCAAACGGCGCACGGAACGCGGTCGCATAGCCCGCGAACAGTGCGACCCCCTTCACCACGTCGAGCGTGGCGCCGATCCGGGGCGAGAGGTGCGTGTAGGTCTTGTCATTCGCGACGCCGATGTTGCTGTTCTCGACGAACTTGAGCGAGGTTAAACGCAAGCCCCCGGTCAGGTGCAGCGGGCCGTAGGTCGCCTGATCCTGGATGTAGCCGGCGAAGGTCGTGAAGCGATCGTCGGTATAGGAGTTGACCGGGAGCTGCGGCGTGTAGCGCAGATCGTAGCTGGGGTTCGACAGGTCGATCGTGCCCGATGGACTGTCGCTGACGAACAGTCCCATCGCGCTGTGGAAGCTGGTCCAGTCGTAATTGGCGCCTACGAGTAGCTTGTGCGTGCCCCCAAGCAGATCGACGTCGCCGGCGAGGTTGGCATCGACCGTCGCCTCTTTCGTGCGGTTTCTCATGGTGATCGGGAAGACGTCGTAGAGCGGCGCGACCGTGCCTGTCGGGAACAGGCCGGGATAGACGAAGCTGCCCTGTTCATCGATCATGCTGGAATAATAGCGCCCGCTCACCGTCAGCTTCAGGCGATCCGAGAAGGCGTGGCGCAACGTCGCCTGTCCCATGCGGATATCGTTCGTCGTCAGCGGCTGATCGATCGGCGAGCCGGGGAAGGCGTCGCGGCGGATGGTGCCGGCCAGCGCCGCATCGGCGGGCAGGCCGGCATATTCGAGATTGCTGCGCCGACTGAACTGCCCTTGGAGCACTAGGTCGGTTGCCGGATCGATCTGGAACGAGAGGCTAGGCTGCACGGACCAGCGCCGCGCGTGCACCTTGTCGATCCAGCTGTGGTTGCTCTGGTACTCGCCCGTGATCCGCGCAGCGATCCCGTCCGCCAGTGGCACGTTGATATCGCCGTAGGGGTTCAGGGTCGAGAAGCTACCAGCGCGCATCGCCAGATAGCCGCCTGCCTTGTCGGTCGGGCGGACGCTTTCGAGGTTGATGACCCCGCCCAGCGGCGTGCCGATGCCCCCACCATAGAGCGTGGCAGTCGGACCTTTCAGGACATCGATCCGCCCAATGCCCACCAGGCTGTTGGGATCATAGGCCTGCTGGTTGCCCGCGAACACCGACAGCCCGTCGAGGTACACCTCGGCCGGGAAGCCGCGGACGATCGGCGGGATGAACAGCACCTCGTCGGATCGCGTCGGGGTCACACCCGACACATTCACCAGTGCGTCGCCAAGCGTGCGTCGATCCTGCTCCTGGATCAGCGTGCGGGTCAGCACCTGTACCGACTGCGGCACCTGGATCAGTGGCGTGTCGGTGCGCGTCGCTGCGCTCGTCTCGGGCGCGGTGTATGTCTCGCGTGCGCCCGTGACGATGATATCGCCGGTCCAGCTTTGCGTCGTGGTGGCGTCGGAAGTTGTGGACGAGGTGTTTTGTGTCTGTGCGGCAGCCGGCATCGCCAGCAGCATGCAGGGCGCAGCGGCACCCGCCAGAAGGTGTATTCGGATCATCGGAGATACCTTTGACCGGCCCGACGCCTATCGACGCGGACCGCAATTCATGGTCGCGCCGACGCAGCCGGCGCGAAATGACGGATCAGAGGTAGGCGGGAGGTCCGCGTAACGGTGGACGCAGATAGACCGATTGCGACGGCGCGGGCAGAATGCGCGCGACCAGGCCTAACGCCAGTATGAAGACGATCAGTGCGGCGAGCTGGATCGGATCGACCGCGCCGGTCATGGCGGCAGACAAGCCCGAGAAGGCGCAGGGCATCTCGGCTTTGCCGTGATCCTTCGACTGGCCGTGATCGGGCATGTCGCCATGCATTCCCGGCATATCCATCATCATCGTCGTTGCCGGACCGAAGCCGGAACAGATGGTGATAGCGATATGCCCGGACGCGTTGTCGATCATATAGCCGGTGGGCACCAGCAGCTTCAGCAACAGCGTCGCCGCGCAGATCAGTACGGCGAGGTGGCGTTGCGCGAGAAGATGCCGGATGGCGTGCACGGGAGCCGACTACCCATGTCGGTGGTAAGTGTCACTTGGACATTCGGTCTTATGCTCCGCGGAGGTGTCATAACCGGTCGGTTTTGACACCGCCACCCTGCTCTAGCTGTAAACGCTCGCGCTAAGTGGCGGCATTCTGATCGCGCTATTTGTCGGCGAGCGTCGCTACGCGGCTACCGGCTTGGTCTCGGCCGATCGCACA
>NZ_JACIFA010000030.1 GCF_014197135.1 Sphingomonas zeae | reverse complement strand
CTCGTCCGTCAGCCAAAACAGGTCGCTCATTACCAGTCTCCTCACGGAGCCTGAATCAGATCGCGACGCTCACATCAATGGGTCCTGACCCTAGCTCCCAGGCGGTCAGCAGGAGATTTCGGATCAGGCAAATAGATCGCCGATCGCACGCATACGGAAGGCGTTGATCCACCGACGTCGGCGATGCTCGCTGGCGTCGTGGCGCATGTGGCACCGCTGGCAGAGTGCAGCGAGGTTGCGTGGTCGGTTATCGCTCGGATCATGGTTCAGATGCGCGCTAGCAAGAACCACGCGCGTGATCCGCACTTGTGAAGGTGGATCAATGCCGACGAAGCCAGGTTGCGCGCATAAGAGGGCGTCGGGCGGCGGCAGGCGGCGAACGCACCTGCCCTGCCCGTTGCGCCACCTGCTTATGTCCTCATCCCACCAAACACCATCGCCCAGATGCAGCACATGACGACCATGCGGGCGCTGACAATGTTCGCAGCGTCCTTTGGCGCGGCCAAACCGGATGAAGGCAGATAGTTCACGCCAGTCAATCGGGTAGAGCCAGCGATGTTCACGCGCGATTGGCATAACAATTCTATGATTCAGTATCGTGGAGAACGAAAGCAGAAAACAGCAGTGACTCAACTTATCCATTACGGCTAGGTCACTAAGCGATTAGCTGACTTGGCTACTCAAGGAATGGTGTCAAAACCGTTCGGTTGTGACACTGGTTAGGAAGCCGAGCGATCAGCTGCCAAGCATTTTTCCGTCAATCTCCTGACCATAATAGTCCCCTTTGGGGTGAAACTGCTTACGTGCGCTCTCGACAGTCCCGGTCTGCCGCGGATCGCGGGGTCGCTCGCGACTATCGACATAGGCGGCGACATCCCACGCCTGCTGATCCGTCAGCGTGTTGCCCTCACCATAAGGCATGTTGGCCTTGATGAACCCGGCAGCCGACGCCAGCCCGGTCATGCCCGCACCCCAATTGTAGGAGCGCGCTCCCCACAGCGGCGGGATAGTATAGCTGCCGTCCGGGTTCGCCTGCCCTTGGCCGTTCGCACCGTGGCATGATGCGCACTGGCCGGCGAACACAATCGCGCCGCGAACCGGATCGTGCCCGATCGGGGTTGTGGCGAGCTTTATGAACCCGCGACCGGGCAGCGGCTTGCCGGATGGCGCGCCGGTCGCGAGCCAGGCGAAATAGCTCTGGAGATCGCGGTAGATATCGTCGCCAAAGGGCGGCGGGGCGCCGGCTTTCGAGGCGGGCGCGTTCATCGAGTAGAGGAAGCAGTCGCGGATGCGATCCTCCATCGTGTTCACCCGGCCGTTCTTCGCGCGATAAGCTGGGTAGCTGACCCAGGCCGCCCACATCGGGGACGCATCGGCCTTCCGCCCGGCATCGAGGTGACAGTTGCTGCACGTCAGGCCGTTGCCGACGTACTGGCCGGCATGAGCCGCGCTCGCGGTGAAGATCAGTCGACCGCGCCGGATCGCGTCGCCGTCCGGCCCGGCGGGGATGGTGCTTTCCGCCGGTGGCGAAAAGGCGGCGTCCGCTGCTACCTCGACGGGTGCCTGCACGGGCGCGTCAGACTGCCCTACCTTGTAGGTGACGACGAGGACGAGCAGCGCGGCGGTAATGGCGAAGATGATACGCTGGGCATCGCCATCATCACCGGGCGTTGGCGGCGTTGGTTCGGTCATTTGCCCGCGCCGAAGTGGTTGAGCGGCACCTTGAGGAACGCTGTGCCGCACGCCTCCGGCTCCGGCAGGCGACCGCCGCGGATGTTCACCTGGAGCGCGGCAAGCATCAGGTCCGGCAGCGGCAGGGTTGCGTCGCGCTTCTCGCGGGTGGCGACGAACTCGGCCTCACCGATGCCGTTGTGCACATGGATGTTGTCACGACGCTGGTCCGCCACGGTCGATCGTCCAAAGACTTCGCGCCCGTCCTTGCCGTAGTCGTGGCCGACATAGGTCGCGGTGCTGGGCGGCAGTTCGAGGATCGCCCGGATCGAGCGCCACAGCGCGCGCGCGTTGCCGCCTGGAAAGTCAGCCCGACTGGTGCCGCTGTCGGGCACCATCAGCGTGTCGTGGACGAACGCCGCGTCGCCGACGACGTAGGTGATCGAGGCGAGCGTGTGGCCGGGCGACAGCATGACGTGCGCGTCGAGCGAGCCGATCCTGAACTGCTCGCCATCGGCGAACAGGCGATCCCACTGGCTACCATCGACGGGCAGGTCGGGCAGGCAGTAGATGTCCTGCCAGAGCTTCTGCACCTCCACGACCTTGGTGCCGATCGCGGTTTTGCCCCCTGTCTTTTCCGCGAGATACGGCGCGGCCGAGAAGTGATCGGCATGGGGATGGGTATCGAGCACCCATTCCACAGTAAGTCCCTTGGCGCGGACATATTCGAGGATCATATCGGCATTGTCGGTTGCGGTCGCACCGGCACGGGGATCGAAGTCGAGGACCGGATCGATAATCGCGGCGGTCTTCGTGGCTTCGTCGACCACGACATACTGGAAGCTGCCGGTGCGCTCGTCATGGAGCGACGCAACCGTCATGCCCTTGTGATTATACTCGATCATGTTTCGTATCCTCTCGCATCGTCAGCTTTCTTCCCGCGCACGCGCGAACAGCCGTTGGAAATCGCTGGCGTCGATCGCGCCCATCACCAGCATGGGACCGGCAAGATAACCCGGGGTGCCCGCCAGTCCGATCGAATAGGCTTCCTGTCCGTTCGCCCGCAGGCGGGCTGCGACAGCGTCCGCGTGGGCGGCAAGCCAGGTCATCGCGCGCAGCCAATCGCCGCCAGCGCGCATCACGACGTCCCGCAACACGTCGTCGTCGATCGTGCGGCTGTCCGTCATCAACGCACGATGGACGGTCGGGTAAACTCCCTGTTCGGCGCACGCGAGCGCCACGCTTGCGGCACGTTCGGATGGCGGACCGAAGATGGGCCAATCCTTGTAGATGACCCGCACCTTGCCGTCGCGTTGCACAGCCTCTTCCAGGGCGGAAAATCCATGACGGCAGGCCGGGCAACGATAGTCGGTGAACACGGCAAGCCGGAGCGTAGCATCGGCAGGTCCGTCCTCGGGCGAGCCGTTACCGGCAAGGATCAGGTCGGCGGTCGGCCCGACGTCGCGCCCGATCGGGGCGGTACGCCGTAGAACCTGCCCGACTGCCCAACCACCCACGACCACCGCGCCCAAGCCGGCAAGCTGTCTCCGATTGAGCGGCCCGGGCATGGTCAGCGCGCCGCTGGTTTTTTGCGCGCTTCCGCGACGAGACGACGCAACGTCGGGAGATCGACAGCACCGGCGACGACCTGCGAGCCGACGATCAGCGCTGGTGTTCCGTTGAAACCGATCGCCTGGGCGATGCTATCGGTGCGCGTAAGCAGCGCGTCGATTTCGGCGCCACGGTTCTTCAAATCGCGTTGCAGACGGGGCCAGTCGACCTTGGCTTTGGCAGCCGCTGCCTTGACGCCCGCGCTGTCGAGCCGCGCCGGCGAGGTCATCAGGGCCTCGTGAAAGGCGGCATGCCTGCCCTGCCATTGGCTCGCGACAGCCGCGCGTGACGCCTCACGCGAGGCAGGTCCGAAGATCGGCCAGTCCCGGTACACGACCCGTACCTTCGGGTCGGAGCGAAGCAGGGCGTTCAGCACCGGCTCCATGCGACGGCAATAGGGGCAGTTATAGTCGAAAAACTCGACAACCGTGACGTCGTAGGTCCTGCCGGCGCGCTTGGGAGCCACGGGATCGTCAACGACCGCCTTGCGCGACAGATCGGGCTGCTGGGCCATGAGAGGCGTGATCGGCGCGGCGAAGGCAAGCGCGGCCAGGAGGCCCCGAGACAACAGGTTGCGACGATTCATCGGTGTTTCCTTGCTAATTCGATTCCATCGGCGAGCGCAGCGCGTGACAATTCACCGAGCTGGAGCTGTACGATCGTGCCGTCGCCCGCAACGAAGGCCGTTGCGGGATACCCCGCCACCTTCAGGGCTTGAGAAAGGCCACGATCGGGGTCGAGCGCGACATGGCGCGCTCCGATATTTTCACGGCCGAGAAAACCGCTGACGATCGCTTGCGCCTCGCCCTGATCGGCAAGAAGGATCGGGACCTCGCCAGGGCGCGACGCAACCGCATCGAGCATCGGCAGCTCACGCCGACACGGACCGCACCATGTCGCCCACAGGTTGACCACGAAGGGCCTGCCACGGAAGCGATCGAGTGGAAGCGGCGCGCCGGACGGGGTTGTCAGGTTGAGATGATAGGGGAACGGGCCGTAGGTCACGGGAGGGATCAGCGCCTGAAGCGAGAACCAGAGGCCACCCGCAACAGCCAACGCTCCCCAGCCTGCCGCCAGCGCGCTTGAGCGGCCAAGCCGGATCGCCAGCATCGCCGCAGCGCCCAGAAGCCCTGCAACGGGGGAAAAGCCACCCTGCCACACGGCAAGGATGGACAGCGGAGCGCCGGTGTAGCTCGACCAATGCGCTGCGACGTAACCGATCCGTGCCGTGACCAGTCCAGCGACGATGGCGCTGGTGGAGACCGTCGATACGCGAGGGAAGCGGAACCGACCGGCCAGTGTCGTGAGGCCAAGGAACACGACGATGCACAGCACGGCAAGCCCGCGATCGACGGCCAGCATCAGCGGCCCGATGGCAATCGCACCCGCCATCAGAGAAACGCGGCCGCGCTTTTCCAGAGCATGTAGGCCGCCACCACGAAGATCAGGACGGCGAAGACCGTGGTGAGCGTGCCGCCCGTACCGAGGCGCTTCGCGATGCGCGTGCCGATCAAGCCGCCGACAACTCCACCGGCGATGAACACGAAAGCCAGCGGCCAGTCCACCAGACCCGAAAATGCGTAATTGGCGGCCGTCGTCAGCCCGAACGCGGTGACGGCGATCAATGACGTGCCGACGGCGTTCAGGATCGGCATGCCCGTCGATCCGATCAGGCCGGGGACGATCAGAAAGCCCCCGCCGATGCCGAAGAAGCCCGAGAACAGACCGGTGCCGAGGCCGTAGCCCAGCACCTTCGGCGCCTTTTCCCGGTTGCACTCCGCCCCCGGGTTGCCCGTGTCACCGCGCCCGCGCAGCATCAGGACGCCGACGACGACCATGACCAGTGCGAACAGGAACAGGAGCTTGCCGCCGTCGACGGCCTTGCCCGCGGTAGAGCCGAACAGGGCGCCGATGACGCCGGCGGTCGCATACATGCCGCCACAGCGCCATTTGACGTTATGCGCCCTTGCATGGCCGATCAGCCCCGTGGCGGCGTTAGCCGCGACGGCGAACGCGCTCGTGCCGATGGCGAGATGGGCGTCGGGCACGCGCACCAGATAGACCATGAGTGGGACGGCGAGGATCGAGCCGCCCCCGCCGACAAGCCCGAGGGTAAAGCCCACCAGGCTGCCGGATAACGCACCCAGCAGATACTGGATCGGTTCGAGGGTCATGCCGCTTTGCCGATCTTATGCGGAGCCGCCATCCATTCATGGCCTTTCAGCATGCCTTGCCAGTAAATCGGGGGCAGCATCCGCTCCTTCAGGAACCAGGCAGCGCGCGTCGGGCGCGTGCCGTTCAGCAGCCACGACGGAAAGCTGGGGAGCAGTTTTCCACCATAGCCGAACTCGGCGAGGACGATCTTGCCGCGCTCGACGGTGAGCGGGCACGACCCATAGCCGTCATAGTCGACAACAGGAGGCTTGCCTTCGAGTGCGGCGAGCGCGTTGACCGCCACCACGGGTGCCTGCTTGCGGGCTGCCGCAGCCGTCTTCGCATTGCTCGTCCCCGCAGCATCGCCCAAGGCAAAGACGTTGTCGTATCGCTTGTGGCGCAGCGTCGCCTCATCGACCTCGACGAAGCCGTTTGCCGCCGCGAGCGAACTTTTGGCAACGACGTCATGCGACACCTGCGGCGGCACGACGTGGAGCATGTCGAACCCGCGCTCGATCCGCTCGCTGACACCGTTCTGCTTGCGCTCGAAGGTGGCAATACGCCGATCGGCGTCGACCGCGACGAGGTTGGATTCGAGCTTGAGGTTGATCCTATACTTCTCGACATATTCCATCAGCGCAGGGACATAGGTCGCGACGCCGAACAGCGCCGCACCGGCGTTGTGAAATTCGACGTCGATCGCGGGGAGAACACCGCGTTCGCGCCAGATGTCGCAGGACAGGTACATCGCCTTTTGAGGCGCGCCGGCGCACTTGATCGGCATCGGCGGTTGCGAGAACAGCGCGCGTCCCCGCTGCAATTCCTGGACAAGCTGGTAGGTGTAGGGCGCCAGATCGTAGCGGTAGTTGGACGTGACCCCGTTGCGGCCCAACGCTTCGGTAAGCCCCGCGATCTTCTCCCACGCCAAACGCAGGCCGGGGGCGACGATCAGGACACGATAGGCGATCGTATCCCCGTCGCCCAGGGTGATCGCCTGACGCTCGGGGTCGATGGTGATCGCCGGCAGCCGGATCCATTCGACGCCCTTGGGCATGACATCGGCTTCGGCCTTGCGGGTCTGTTCGGGGGTGAAAACGCCTGCCCCGACTAACGTCCAACCGGGCTGGTAATAATGGTCCCGGGCCGCATCGACGACCGCGATCGACACCTTGGCGTTACGTTTCAGGATGCTGGCGGCGGTTGCGATGCCCGCAGCTCCGCCTCCGATGATGACGATGTCGTAGGTCATTTGCCGGTTCTTTCGGACCGGCGAGCGAGCGCCGGCTTCAGATCGGCCAGGTCGTACCCGGCTGCCTTGGCCTGACCGACGATCGTTTCGGGATCGGCATGACTCGCCTCCGCCAGCGCCCATAGGGTAGCCGCCCGCGTGCCGCTTCGGCAGAAGCCGAGCGTCGGTCCCGGCAGCGCAGTCAGCGCTTCCTTCATCCGGTCCGCATCGGCATCGGTCGCCTTGCCCGGCACGATCGGGACATGGGCGAACGCAAGGCCGTGTTCTTCGGCGATCCGGGCCATCTCGTGTGCGCTCGGCTGTCCCTGCTCCTCGCCATTTGGCCGGCTCGAAACGATCGAGCGAAACCCCGCCTGTGCGGCGGCAGCGACATCATCCCGGGTGAGCTGGGGAGCAGCCGAGAAGGACGGTGTGATCTTCTTGAAGGCCATGTAATGTCTCCTGTCCGGTCACGCCGAACGGCGTGGGATGAGTGCGAAGCGGTGGATGGCTGCGCCGAGCGCCATTGCAGCGGTGAAGAGCAGCGCGGGGGCAGGCTGGATCGCGAGCGCGGCGATGGCGGGGCCGGGGCACAGGCCGACAAGGCCCCAGCCTATGCCGAACAGGGCGGCACCGCCGAGGAGGCGCGCGTCGATCGGCGACGTGGCCGGCGTATGGAATTGCTCCGCGACGATCGGCGTAGAGCGTCCACGCACGATGAGCCAGGCTATCGCCATCGGCAGGATCGCTCCCGCCATGACGAATGCCAGGGTCGGGTCCCAGGCACCGGCGACGTCGAGAAACGCCCGTACCCGCGCAGGATCGATCATGCCGGACACGGCGAGGCCGGCGCCGAACAGCGTGCCGCTGACGAGCGAAAGAAGGCTCTGGCGCATCACGATACCACTCCCGCGAGACGCATGAGGGTCACGGTGGCGATGCCGGTCGCCATGAACGTGCCGGTCGCGACGATGGACCGCGGCGACAGGCGCGACAGGCCGCAGACGCCGTGACCGCTGGTGCACCCCGCGCCGAGCCGCGTCCCGATCCCGACGATCAGCCCGGCGACGGCGATCAGCCCGAGCGACGTCGGGAAGCGAGCTTCCACATTCACATTGGCTGCGGTCAGCGCCGCGCCCAGGGGCAGCCCCGCCGTGAAAAGCAAGGCCATCATCCAAGGCGCTCCCCCTTCAGAGAGAGCGAGGACACGCGCGAACATGCCGCTGACCCCGGCGATGCGGCCGTTGCCCAGCAACATGATCGCCGCAGCGAACCCGATCATCAGGCCGCCGATGAAGCCGGCAAGCGGCATGGCATGGGGAAATCCGGGCATCACAGCGTATCCAGTGGAATCTTGAGGTAGCGGGTGCCGTTGACTTCCGGCTCCGGCAGATGGCCGCCGCGCATATTGACCTGCACCGATGGCAGGATGAGCTTGGGCATCGACAAGGTGGCGTCCCGACTGGTGCGCATCGCGACGAAGTTGTCTTCGTCCACCCCCTCATGAACGTGGACGTTGCCGACGCGCTGCGCGCCCACGGTCGTCTCCCAGACATACCGGTCGCGCCCCGCAGCCTTGTAGTCGTGGCACAGGAACAGCCGCGTCTCGTCGGGCAACTGCATCAGTCGACGGATCGAGCGGAATAGCTGGCGCGCATCACCACCGGGGAAGTCTGCGCGTGCGGTGCCGTAGTCCGGCATGAACAGGGTATCGCCGGTGAAGACTGCGTCGCCGATGACATAGGCCATATCGGCGGGGGTGTGCCCCGGCACATGCAGCGCGATGGCCTCGATGTCGCCGATCGTAAAACGGTCGCCATCGTCGAACAGGTGGTCGAACTCGGAGCCGTCCCGTTCGAAGTCGGTGCCGGCGTTGAAAATCTTGCCGAAGACGTTCTGCACGCGAATGATGTCGCGGCCGATCGCGAGCTGACCGCCCAGCGCCTTTTGCAGATAGGGCGCCGCAGACAGGTGGTCGGCATGAGCATGGGTTTCGAGCAGCCAGTCGACCGAAAGGCCGTGCTCCCGCACATAAGCGATTACCGCATCCGCCGACGCCGTATTGGTGCGACCGGCCGCAGCGTCGAAGTTCAGGACACTGTCAACGATCGCCGCCTTTCGCGTGGCGGGGTCCCAGACGACGTAGGTCGCGGTGTTGGTCGGCTCGTCGAAGAACGAGTGAACGACCGGCGATACCGCCGCCTTCGCACGTTCAATCTGCGCAACTGCCTCATTCAACGCCGATTCCACGATCGCCTCCAATTATTGATTTCATGGTTTATGTAGTTGTGTAATCCGCTTGCGTCAACGGGCTGCCCGTGCCATCTGAAAAGCATGGAAACGATGGATGCAGACGTACCGCGCTCGTTGCGCATCGGGGACGCGGCCCCGAATTTCACCGCCCGCACGACGCAGGGCGCGATGTCGCTCGATCAGTATCGTGGTCGTTGGGTCGTGTTCTTTTCGCACCCGGCTGATTTCACGCCGGTCTGCACCAGCGAGTTCGTGGCCCTGGCGAAGGCCGCACCGCAATTCGAGGAGCTCGACTGCGCCTTGCTCGGGCTGTCGGTTGACAGCCTGTATTCGCATGTCGCCTGGTTGCGCGCGATCAAGGATGTCTTCGGTGTAGAGGTGCCGTTCCCGGTCGTGGAAGACCCGTCGATGGCGGTGGGTTACGCCTATGGCATGCTTGACGAACAGGCCGGCGACGCCTCGGCCGTGCGCGCGACCTATTTCATCGATCCTGAGGGCATCATCCGTGCGCTCAACTGGTATCCGATGAACGTCGGGCGATCGGTCGACGAGATGCTCCGCACGGTGAGGGCATTGCAGCGATCGGCCGATGGGCAGGCCTATACGCCGGCCGACTGGCAGCCGGGTGACGACGTCCTGCTCCCGCCCGCCTTGCCGTGCAGCGCCGGTGCCGACTGGTTTCATCAGTTGAAGGCCGATCGATGACGGCGATCCATCAATCCCGCGCGATCGCCGATGCGGCGGTCGAAAAGCTGCGCGTGTTCGCTCAACCCCAGCGCCTCATGATCCTGTCCTATCTGCTGGGCGGTGAGCGGCAGGTTGCGGACATAGAGGCTGCGACCGGCGTGACCCAGCCGGCCCTCAGCCAGCAGCTTGCCGAGCTGCGCCGCGCCGAGCTGGTGAAGACGAGACGCGAGGCAAAGCAGGTCCATTACCGGCTCGCCGATGACGCAGCCGCAATGTGCGTGCGCACGCTCGAGGCGATATTCGGCGCCGATGATCTAGCCGTGCATGAGGCAGCGCCCGCTTCCCGACCGTCGCGAGCGCGCGGGGCGTCGGCTGCCACGCGGCCGCAAAATATAGGCGCAGCCGTATTTGCGAGGGTCGGATAATCATTCCGGTTTCGAAAGGACAAACCAGATGCGGCTTCCCGCTATCGCAGTTGCAGGATGCTTGGCCGTCATGAGCAGTGCCGGGTCAGCAGGCGTCACCGCGCAACAACCCGTGATTGCCGGCTATGGCAGGATCACGCCGGTAGAAGGCGCGGTTGAGCGGCCGGACCACTCGCTGCGATATCGTGTGCTGTTCAGTGTGACGAAGGCGGCGTCATCTCCCGACAAGGTCAATCCCTCGCTGGAGAAGGTCGCACGCTTCCTGAACCTGCTCGGGGCGGACGGCGTGCGGCCGGCACAGGGAGATGTGATCGTGATCGTCCACGGGCCGGCGACACCGATTATTGCCGATGATGAGGCATATGCGACGAAAACCGGTGCCACGACGAACCCCAATCTTGCCTTGATAGCGGCGCTAAGGCGGGCAGGCGTGTCCGTTCGAGTGTGCAGCCAGGCTTTAGTCGGGAATGGGATCGCTCCGGTCACGGTCGATAAGGCTATCGAAGTCGATGTCTCGGCTCTCACCACAATGGCGACATTGCAGATACGTGGTTGGGCGCTGATCCCTGACTGATCGTACCGAACTTCCTGTTTTATCATTCCAGTCCGTAACGCGGCCGGTGTCACAACCGTCCGGTTGTGACACCTGCGTAGCACCCCAGCTTTTCCGCGGGTGTAAACGCTCGCGCTAAGTGGCGGCATTCTGATCGCGCTATTTGTCGGCGAGCGTCGCTACGCGGCTACCGGCTTGGTCTCGGCCGATCGCAC
>NZ_JACIFA010000029.1 GCF_014197135.1 Sphingomonas zeae | reverse complement strand
TGCGAGCAGATTAAACCAGATGCCGCTATTGACGGTCGGCAGCCGGGGTTAAGGTGAAGCATGGCATTAGAAAACGTCACCGATGAAGAGCTTTTCGCGACCATGATTGCCGTAGACAAACGGCTGATGGAGCAAGGGCACAAGGTAAGCCGTAGATCGATGGAGGTGCCCCGCCTCACGCTGCTCGAATACGGCATCGAGGAAATGGTCATCATGACGGGAGGGCCGAGACCGAAAGGCCCTTATCAGCGCGTTGAAGACATGTTTGATGCCTTTTACTCGCGCCATGACCGGGCGATGGGCGGACATATCGGGGTGTTCCTGTTCCGCGACATATTCGCGCGAGTGAGCCTGCCAAGAGTTTACGGCACGATGGCAATAAAACTCATCGATTCCGTTGACTTGACACCTTTACAGCAACGTGCGGTCATGCTTGATCCTGCCCTTCACGATATGCTTGTTGATCAGGTCATTGACGTTGGGGATGCGGATTCCGGGTTCGAGACGTTGACGCACCCTAAAGCGCGTGACCCGCTGGTGACGAAGCTGCTCAGCTTGTCTCGCTTCCACCTTCATGCCACCGCCGCGATCCTTACGGGCGGCTATGACTATCGCGGGGCGGTGCAAAGCGCGATCCTGTCGAGCGAACTCGTCCTCAAGGCTGGTGCCGCAATAGCGGGGGCTACAGAAGACGAATTGAAAGACCCGAGGAGGTTCGGTCACAATCGCGTAAAGGCCCTCGACAAGGCCGCTGAGGCGCTTCCGGGGCTGGATCGCGACCGCATTGGCCGTGTGGTCGCTGCACAGCCAAACTATGTCGAGAACCGCTACTCGGACGCTCAGCCTTCGAGAGTTGAAACAGGCCATCTGGCAATGGGAGCGCAGTATATTGCTGCCGAGGTCATCCGGCAGATTAGCTCTCAAAACTTTAGGTCATCCCTGACACGCCCAATGCTCCGGACATACCCGGCTTGAGGGCTACCTAAGCCATCTCACCACGATCAGCATCCACGGCAATCCGATGCGACAATCCAATCGGATCAGATGACTCTCACGCTCTCGGATGAAGGCAAAACCGTGACCGGCGATACCGCTCGGTCAACCGCGATGAATGGGGAGCAACTGACGCGCTGCGCGGACTGAGAATTACAAGCGATTTGCGCTGCGGCGGTTATCCTAAAGCTGGCCGAGCACTGATTGCCGCCACTGGCCTACGTCGATTGGGCCGCGCACCGTTCCTCTGAAACGCAGAGCGAATAGCATTGCGTCATCGTCAAACTGGAACTCCCAAAGGACTCGTGTTGCTTCCGGGAATGGCACGCGAGGGCGCGCAAGACCTCTCAGGTGCTGAGTGTCGGCACTGGTCTGGAGAGCCCAGCAGCATGCTTCGTTGAAATTCAATCTCTCGTCCGTTTCGACGGTTGCAGTGACGGGAAATGAGGCGCGCTCTCGACATGTCTTGATCGCTGGAAGGTGATCCAGTGCGGCAAGGACACATGCAATTGTGGGATGTGGCATCGACTATTTAGGGCAGGCACCCCCGAGTGAGCAGCTTCCCGTCTCGGTCTGATGTGCTAACCCTCCCCTCAGGAGGACAGCAATTCAGTGAATCATCAGGCTCTTGCATCGTTCATCTGGTCGGTCGCCGACCTGCTGCGCGGCGATTACAAGCAATCCGAATATGGGCGCGTCATCCTGCCCTTCACCGTGCTGCGCCGCCTCGATTGCGTGCTGGAGCCGAACAAACCCGCCGTGCTGGCCGAGCTTCAGGCCAAGACGGCGATGGGCGTGAATCCCGAGCCATTCCTCCTCCGCGCCGCCAAGCAGGGCTTCTACAACACCGACCCGCTCGACCTCGACAAGCTGATGGGCGATCAGGACAACATCCGCGCCAACCTCGTCCGCTATGTCGACGGCTTCTCGCCTGCGGTGCGCGACATCTTCGAGCAGTTCGAGTTCCACGCGCAGATCGACCGGCTCGCCAAGACCGGGTTGCTCTATCAGGTCACCGAGCGGTTCGCCCGCATCGACCTCCATCCCGATAAGGTGGACAACGGTGCGATGGGCCTCGCCTTCGAGGAACTGATCCGCAAGTTCGCGGAAATTTCGAACGAGACCGCCGGTGAGCATTTTACCCCGCGCGAGGTGATCCGCCTCATGGTCAACCTGCTGTTCGTCGAGGACGACGATGCGCTGACCAAGCCGGGAATCGTTCGCACGATCTATGATCCTACGGCGGGCACAGGCGGCATGCTGTCGGTCGCGGGCGAGTATCTCGCCGAGCACAACCCGCAGGGGCACCTGACGATGTTCGGGCAGGAACTAAACCCGGAATCCTACGCCATCTGCAAGGCCGACATGCTCATCAAGGGGCAGGCCATCGAGAACATTGCACCGGGCAACACCCTTTCCGACGACGGACATCCGGCCCGCACCTTCGACTATATGCTCTCAAATCCACCCTTCGGCGTCGAGTGGAAGAAGGTCGAGAAGCAGGTCCGCGCCGAGCACGAGCAGAAGGGCTATGATGGGCGATTTGGCCCCGGCCTGCCGCGCGTGTCGGACGGGTCGCTGCTGTTCCTGATGCACCTGTTGTCGAAGATGCGCCCGCTTGCGGAAGGAGGATGCCGGTTTGGTATCGTCTTGAACGGCTCGCCTCTGTTCACGGGCGGCGCGGGCAGCGGCGAGAGTGAAATCCGCCGTTATGTGCTGGAGAACGACCTCGTTGAGGCGATCATCGCGCTGCCAACCGACATGTTCTACAATACGGGCATCTCGACCTATGTCTGGATCATCAGCAACCGGAAGCCGGAGGCTCGCCGGGGCAAGGTCCAGTTGATCGACGCCTCCTCCATGTGGCGCAAGATGCGCAAATCCTTGGGCTCCAAGCGTAAGGAGATGTCGGACGCGCAGATCGAGACCGTCACCAAGCTATTCGGCGGGTTCACTGAGGCGCAGCTTGCCACCAGCTTCGACGCGGACGGGCGGGAGGTTGCTCGCGACGTGGTGATTGACGGCGAGCCGTTTCCCTCAGCACCGGAGGGCGGCAAGGTGAAGCTCGCGCCGCTGTCGCGCATTTTCCCGAACAGCGCCTTCGGCTACCGCACCATCACCGTCGAGCGACCGCTGCGCGACGAGGTGGGAAAGATCGTGGTGGGTCAGCGCGGCAAGGTGAAGGGCAAGCCGCAGGCGGACAGCGCGTTGCGCGACACCGAGAACGTGCCGCTCAGTGAGGATGTCGAAACCTATTTCGCACGCGAGGTGCTGCCGCACGCCGAGGATGCGTGGATCGACACCGACAGAACCAAGGTCGGCTACGAAATCCCGTTTACCCGGCACTTCTATGTGTTCGAGCCGCCGCGCCCGCTGACTGAGATCGACGCCGATCTTGAGGCCGTCACTGACCGCATCAAGGGCATGTTGGAAGGGCTCGCCGCGTGAGCTTCCCGTCGTATCCTGCCTATCAAGACAGTGGCATCGAATGGCTGGGCACAGTCCCGAGCCACTGGACGATCCAGCGGCTGAAGCACTCGGTCTCCTCATCTCGGAACGGCTTGTGGGGCGACGAGGCGCAGGGCAACTCGGATGACATAATCTGTGTTCGGGTCGCCGACTTTGATCGGGTCCGATCTCGCGTGAAGCTGGATGATCCCACTTTGCGCTCCGTGGGAAAGAAGGATCGGCAGGGCCGCTTGCTCCAACCGGGCAATCTGCTTCTTGAGAAGTCTGGCGGTGGTGAAAAACAGCCAGTTGGTGCGGTGGTCCTTTACGACCATCTCGACCCCGCGATTTGCTCCAACTTCGTCGCGCGCATTCAGTTGGTTGCCGCGATGCACCCGCCGTATTGGTGCTATCTTCACAACGCCGCCTACACAGTGAGGCTCAATGTCGGCTCAATAAATCAAACCTCCGGCATCCAAAATCTCGATCAAACTCGGTATTTCGACGAGCAAGCACCTTACCCGCCGTTTGATGAGCAGGTTGCCATCGCCGCCTTTCTCGACCGCGAAACCGCCAAGATCGACGCGCTCATTGATGAGCAGCGGCGCTTGATCGCGCTGCTGAAGGAGAAGCGGCAAGCCGTCATCTCCCACGCCGTCACCAAGGGCCTCGATCCGCACGCCCCGATGAAGGACAGCGGCATCGAATGGCTCGGCGAGGTGCCCGCGCATTGGGAGGTGCGACGCATCAAGCACGTTGCCCGCATGGAGAGCGGGCACACACCTGACCGGAAGGTGCAAGCCTACTGGGAGGATTGTGACATTCCTTGGGTGTCGCTGCACGACACCGGCTACCTCAAGGATCATGACTACATCTCAGAGACTGCCCAGATGGTGAACGCGCTGGGGATCGCCAACTCTTCAGCGCGCATTCTACCTCCCGGCGTGGTCGTGTTCTCTCGCGACGCGACGATCGGACGCTGCGCGATCACCACTCGCCCTATGGCGGTGTCTCAGCACTTTATCGCTTGGGTTTGCGGGCAAGCGTTGAGTGCTGAGTTTCTCCTGTTCTGCCTGCGCAGCATGGCAGGCGAACTTGATCGACTAACCGCAGGCGCGACGCTCAAAACAATTGGTATGCCAGACGTGCGGACGTTGACGATAGCGTTGCCTCCACTCAGCGAGCAGCACGCGATAGCGGCCCATGCCAGATCGGAAGCTGAGGGCATCGATGCCCTTATAATGCATGTCACCGATGCGTCTCGGCTGCTTCAAGAACGCCGTGCCGCCCTCATTTCCGCAGCCGTCACCGGCAAGATCGACGTGCGCGGCTCAGCCAAGGTGCTGCCGTTCCCGATCGATCGCACCCGAGCGCGCGCGCTGGTCGGCACCGAGATCATCGAGCGGTTAGCAGGTCAGCCGACGTTCGGTCGCGTCAAGTTCCAAAAGGTGGCCTTCCTCGCTGAAGGACATGTCGGCATCAGCGAGCTTGCGGGCTGCTATACGAGAGCAGCGGCTGGCCCGCTCGACGGTGCGCTGATCGATGACATGGAGGGCGGTGCGCACAGAATCGCAGGCATCGCCATCGATCAGGCGGGCGGCACCGGCACCACAGTCCGCTACCGCCTCGGTCAGCAGCGTGATGCGCATCGCCAAAAGCTTGCTGACTGGCTCGGCCCCGATCGCACGGCCAAGCTCGACAAGCTGATCACTGACTTCGCTACGCTCAACACCAAGCAGGCTGAGGCTGTGGCGACGCTCTACGGCGTCTGGAACGACCTGCTCAGTGACGGAGTCGTGCCGTCCGATGATGAGATCATCTCCGGCTTTCTCAATGACTGGCACCCAGAAAAGCGCGACAAGTTTCGCGCCAGCGAGCTTCCCGAATGGCTGGGCTGGATGCGCCGCCACGGCATCGTGCCGACCGGCTCAGGCCCGACGACCACCACCGGGAGGCTGTTCGTATGAGCCCAGCGGTCGGCCGCTCCTTGGAGCTTTACTACATCGACGGCCGCCCAGATGGCATGGTCACGGCCGAGTTGTTCAACTGGACCGGCCACGTCCTGCTGTTCCCGCGCACCCAGTTGAGCGCGGCGCTCACCCGCGCCGAGGCTGGCTATGCGGGCGTCTACCTGCTGCTCGGCGACCAGAACGGCGAACCCTTCGCCTATATCGGTGAGGGCGAGGACATCGGCGCGCGCATCCGCCAGCACGACGTGCGCAAGGAGTGGTGGACCAGCGCGGTGCTGGTCACCGCCTCGGCCAACAAGCTCAACAAGGCGCATGTCCGCTACCTCGAAGCGCGCCTGATCGCGCACGCCAAGGCGATTGGCCACACCCCGCTCGACAACCTGACCGCGCCGGTGCTGCCGATCCTCAGTGAGGCCGATGTCGCCAAGATGGAGGCGTTTCTCGAAAACCTGCTGATCGTGCTCCCGGCCGTGCGCGTGGACATGTTCATCCAGCGTATTCGCTCGGCGCGACCCTCGTCACCAGCAGCGCCGATCCCGACGCACGCTGACGGACAAACGGTCAGTGCTGGCGGCACCCGCTTCGTGCTGGAATCGCGCAAGCACGGGCTTCGCGCCTCGGCCGTGCTCACTGACGGCGAGTTCGTCGTCGAAGCAGGGTCGATGGGCAGGCTGGAGTGGACCGGCCTCGAACACCATACCTACGCCTCGCTCTACGCCGAGCTTCGCCGGTCGGGCGTCCTTACTGAGCAGGGCGCGCACTGCGTCTTCACGCAGGACTATGCCTTCCGCAGCCCCAGCGCAGCAGCGGCCGTCGTGAACGGCAGAGCCTCGAACGGCCAACTCGACTGGCGCACCGCTGAGGGTGGGCTGACCTACAAGGAATGGGAGGCGCGACAGATCGCTGCCCCAGTGGGAGCGACGGCATGAGCCTCAACATCGACAAGCAACTGGGCGCTATTCCTGCCGCGTCCGCCGAGAGCCGTGCGCAGATGCGGAGCAACGCGGGCGGTTGGCTCACCAGCGGAACCGACGCGCAGCGTGAGGCGGCACAGCGAATGATCGATGCCTTGGATCGGCAGGAGCAGATTGAGCATGAGGCGCTGGTCGGCGAACTGAGCGGCCTCGACACGGCCGAGCGCGTCATCCGCGCCTTCACCGTCAAGCCGATGACTGAGACCGAGGCGAAGCTGGTGCAGGTGCTGCTCGACAATCCCGGCTCGACCTCGACCGAACTGACTCAGGCGCTGGAGTGGAAGGCGCAGAGTTGGCACATGCATTTCGGCACGATGTGCGCCGACCGCGCACTCTACCTGTGGCCTGCGCCCGCTGCCGAGCACCGCAACGGCAAGTTCTACTCGGGCATCCTTGCTGACTTGAAGGAGCCTGAGAACCTGTTCACACTGAAGCCGGATGTTGCGGCTGCGTTCGAGCATCTCGGGCTGAGAAAGCGCGGCTGATGTCATTCAATCAGGTGCGGGCAGGCCGATGAGCCTCCATAAAGAAATCCGCTTCGAGGATGAAATCTGCGCCTATTTGGGCGCGCATGGCTGGCTCTACGACCCCGGCTCCGCAGCGCAATATGACCGTGTCCGCGCGCTGTTTCCACCTGATCTCGCAGCATGGGTGCAGCAGACACAGCCGAAGGCGTGGGAGGCCCTGAGCCGCAGGCATGGAGCAGGTGCCGAGACGGCTCTGCTCGACCGTGTGCGAAAGCAGATCGACGACCGGGGCACGCTCGACGTAATCCGCCACGGGATCGAGATGGTCGGTGTGCGCGGCTCGATCCAATTGGCTCAGTTCAAGCCCGCGATGGGAATGAATCCCATCACCATCGCTACCTATGAGGCGAACCGCCTCCGTGTCGTTCGGCAGCTTCGCTACTCGACGGCGAACGAGAACTGCATCGATCTTGCGCTCTTCCTCAACGGCCTCCCCGTCGCCACCGTCGAACTCAAGACCGATTTCACTCAGTCGATCACCGACGCCATCGACCAGTATCGCTTCGACCGGCTGCCGCGCCCCAAGGGCCATAATGCCGAGCCGTTGCTATCCTTCCCGAACGGCGCGCTCGTCCACTTCGCGGTCAGCAACAGCGAAGTGCATATGACGACCAAGCTGGCGGGACCGGCGACGCGCTTCCTGCCGTTCAACAAGGGTGACGAGGGTGGGGCTGGCAACCCGGTCAACCCGAGCGGGCACCGCACAGCCTATCTGTGGGAGGGAGTGTGGCAGCGGGAAAGCTGGCTGGAGATCATCGGGCGCTATCTCGTCGCCCAGCGCGACGCCAAGGGTCAGGTCGGCAGCGTCATCTTCCCACGCTATCACCAGCTTGACGCCACCCGGAAGCTGCGCGCCGCGATCCGCAGCGAAGGAGCGGGCGGCAAATATCTCATCCAGCACTCGGCGGGATCGGGGAAGACCAACAGTATTGCATGGGCAGCGCACTTCCTCGCCGATCTCCACACGGACGCGGACGAGAAGCTGTTCTCGACGGTGATCGTCGTTTCCGACCGTAACGTGATCGACTCCCAGCTTCAGGACGCGCTGTTCGGGTTCGAGCGGACGACCGGCGTGGTCGCTACCATCCGAAGTGAGAGCGGGACAAAAAGCGGTCAGCTTCTTGCTGCACTTGAGCAAGGCAAAAAGATCATTGTCTGCACGATCCAGACGTTTCCTGCCGCCCTACAGGCTGTGCAGGAACTTACCGCCACGCAAGGCAAACGGTTCGCGGTCATTGCCGATGAGGCGCACTCGTCGCAGACCGGAGAGGCGGCAAAGAAGCTGAAGCAGCTTCTCTCCCCCGAGGAGATCGCCGAGCTACAGGATGGCGGTGAAACCAGTGCCGAGGACATCCTCGCCGCGCAGATGTCCGCGCGCGCCGGGGAAAGCGGCGTCACCTACGTGGCCTTCACCGCGACGCCCAAGGCCAAGACGCTCGAACTCTTCGGGCGCAGGCCGATGCCGGATCAGCCCGCCAGCGACACCAACCTGCCCGCTGCCTTCCACGTCTACTCCATGCGGCAGGCCATTGAGGAAGGCTTCATCCTCGACGTTCTCAAGAACTACACGCCCTATCGGCTTGCCTTCCGGCTCGCGAACGAAGGGCAGGAATGGGATGACCGGGAGGTAGAGCGCAGTGCCGCTCTGAAGGGCATCATGCGCTGGGTGCGGCTGCACCCCTACAACATCGCGCAAAAGGTGCAGATCGTCGTCGAGCACTTTCGCGAGAATGTGCAGCCGTTGCTCGACGGCAAGGCCAAGGCAATGGTGGTGCTCGGCAGTCGTGTCGAGGCGGTGCGCTGGAAGGTCGCCATCGACGCCTACATCAAATCGCAAGGCTATGGCCTCGGCACGCTCGCCGCCTTCTCAGGCGAGGTGAACGACCCTGAGACAAGCGATGAGCCGTTCACGGAAGGTAGTGCGACGCTCAACCCCGGCCTGAAGGGTCGCGACATTCGCGACGCCTTTGCAGGGGCGGAGTATCATCTCCTGCTCGTCGCCAACAAGTTCCAGACCGGCTTCGATCAGCCGCTGCTGTGCGGCATGTATGTGGATCGGCGTCTCGCGGGCATTCAGGCGGTGCAGACGCTCTCACGCCTCAACCGGGCGCATCCGGGAAAGGACACCACCTACGTCCTCGACTTCGTGAACTCGTCGGAGGAGATTCTTACCGCTTTCCGCCAGTATTACGACACCGCCGAGCTTGAAGGTGTCACGAGTCCCGACATCGTGCTCGACCTCAAGGCCAAGCTCGATGCGAGCGGCCATTATGACGAGTTCGAGGTAGAGCGGGTCGCGGCGGTTGAGATGAAGCCCACTGCAAAGCAGGGCGACCTGATCGCGGCGATCGAGCCAGTCGCCGACCGCCTCCTCAAACGCTTCAAGGCCGCGCAGGCGCGGCTCGCGAGCGCGATTGATGCGGACGACGCAAACGCGGCTGCCGACGCGCAGGATGAGGTCAACGCCCTTGTGCTGTTTAAGAACGACATGGCGGCATACGGGCGCACCTACAGCTTTCTGTCGCAGATATTCGATTACGGCAGCACCGCCATTGAGAAGCGTTTCCTGTTCTACCGGCGGCTGCTGCCGCTGCTGGAGTTCGGGCGCGAGCGGGAGGGTATCGACCTGTCCAAGGTGGTGCTGACGCATCACAATCTGAAGAACGAGGGCCAGCGCCCACTCGATGTGTCAGGCCGTGATGCCACCAAGCTCGGACCTATGACCGGCGTCGGTTCGGGGTCCGTGCAGGACAAGGAAAAGGCTCTCCTTGCCGAGATCATCGAGCGGGTGAACGACCTGTTCGGAGCAGACACCACCGAGCGCGACCAACTTAGCTACGTCACCACCATCCGCGACAAAATGCTCGAATCTGATGCGCTGGTGACGCAGGCGGCGAACAACACCAAGGCGCAGTTCGACAACTCGCCGACGCTGCGAGACGAGTTGATGAATGCCATCATTAATGCGTTCGAGGCGCACTCGTCGCTCAGCAAACAGGCGCTCGGTTCACAAAAGGTGCGAGATGGCTTGAAGGAAGTGCTTCTTGGCCCAGCACAGCTTTATGAGGCACTACGCAATCGGGGCATTGTTCAAGCGCAGATGTAGTGCGCTAAACTTGCCAAATCTCTGATCCGTGATATTTAATCACGATGATTAGCGCCGATAAGGACTGCGCTCTCCTTCGAAGATGAAGGAGACGCCCATGATAAATACCATCGCGCCGCTGACTGGTTGGGCGCTCGACAGTGTTGCCGAACTCGACCGGCACGCACCCGGTTTTGCCGGGTCTTATCTGCGCGCCAGTGATGAACGTCGGCAGGTCATTGCCGCGTATCTGGCGGTCGCGCCGATCCCGTTCGACGACGGACACCGCGCCCGCCTCTCCGCCGATTTTCTCGGAGGTGCCGATCATCGCGCGATCCTCCGCGCTGGCTTTGGTAGCGTGCCGGTCGGCCTGCGCGGGGCGCTGGCACGCTCTGGCCCGCAGCCGCTCGACCGGCGCTATTACGAGCGCCTTTTCAGGCTCCTGATGCGGCCTCCACACCGCGAGATCGTCCGCACCATCAACCAGCTTCCACAGCTTGATCATCAGCGACTGCGGATCGCACAACGCCTCCCGGCGCAAGTCTGCTGCGCGAACGTCGTCTCGGTGATCACCAGCATCAAAGAGGCGCACGATGTTGCTGCGCTCATTGGTTTGCTCATCGCCAACGGAGCCGATGCAGACGGGCTGTTTGCAGCCATTCGCAAGGTCGAAACGGCGCGTGCACTTGCGGGCGTGTGGCAACGCTGGTCGCGGCAAATGACGTTCGGCGTTCATCCGGTGCCCGCCTCCGAAACCTACCTCCCTATCGTTGGTGCAAACGATTTGCGTCGCCTTGGCTTGCGCTTCAACAACTGCGCCGAACGCTACATCGTCGGATGTCTCAATGGGTTCGATGCGTTCGCTGAGTTTAAGGCGAACAACAAGGCGCTCGTCGTTCACCTTCGCCGGAAGCGGGAGCATTGGATGATCGAGGGCATGTTCGGCAAACACAATGCCTGCCCGCCTCCGGCCCTGCGTGCCGAAGCTATCAAATACCTTGCTCAGCACGGCGTTGGTGAGAAGCCGCCACGCGAGAGTCCTTCCGGTGAGTGGGAGGTTTTGAACCGCCTTGCTCACCCCTTCCGCTTCGAACTCGAAATGGAGGACTGACGTGACACGCCTGCAAGGCGGGTCACGCTGGTGGACTGGTAAGGGCTCGCTACTCGGCTGTCTCATGGTTGAGGAGCAACCCGCCGCCTGACGATGATTCGCCGAACCCGCAACCGCGCTTCATACCGCACGAGTCTGCATGAGAACGGGGCAAGAACGTGGTTCCACTGGAACACATTTGGCGGGGTTGATGCTCCAAACTCGTGAGCGAACATGCGCGCCTTCAAATACTCCCAAAACTCCCAAAATGATGGGTGGTCGAGCCGAATGTCCTCAATCGTGGATTGCGCTCCTTAGCTGTTTTTGCGCGCGCTGAAAGCGGACTGATCAGCAGGATCAGTAAATACAAATAATGCAACCGGAATTTAAATAACGTATATTTGTATGATAGAAACTTGTTCAGGGCGTCACTGATTAGAGGGGTTTGGCCCACTCCTCGAAACTGCTGCTGTTGCTTGATAGGCGCGTGATGGGACACCAAGCACGCCGTGCTACGGACAGAAACTGGAGAACAAGCCGACCGGTCACTGATGCCGGTATAGAAGCAGTCAGAACAAGACAGCGGCAATGTGTCCGAATCTCACAACCGCTGATCACCGGGGGTGCATGAGCAGCATAGCCTACCGGTGATGCTTCCTTCGGGATAACCGTCGAGCGCCGGAAGGCGCGGTAGATTGATGCAGAGCAGGGTCACGGGCGACCACCTGCGGGCATAAACCCCCAACGTATCAAAGAGCTTCTCCAGTCGGGACGTGAAACGAGTCCCCTATCTCTACCCCCTGATCATATAGGTTGAGAGTGCCACATTCATGGCTCTCTGACGATGTCAGTCATCGTCATGTTCTCCTCGGAGACGGTCTATGTGGTCAGGGGGATAGAGTTTTCAGTCGAACATGAAACGAGATTTGAATGTCGAACTCATTCTCAGAAAAGCTTGCTAACCAGCGTAAGCGACAGCGAAACGCTGGTGCGGCAAGCCGCACGAACCGTATGGTTCGGGCGCTCAGATACTCGTGCATTTGGGCTGAGCCACACCCAAAACTCCCAAATTGACCGATCAGACGGTCATGTCTGCTGAACAGACGTGAGATAAATCCGGACAGACTATTTTGGGAGTTTTGGGAGTGAAAATGCGCTATCGTAGATACTTCTTTGCCGCGATAAGGAGAAGGGGATTTACATCATAATCCTTGGCCTTGCGCCCAACCTTTCGAGTGATAACGGGCCTAATAACGCCAAGTTCTTCAAGATGAGCGCACACATCCTCTACAACTTCGTTTGAACCGGCTCCATGCAAAGCCGGGCTTACCGCCCCAAATGCCTCATATTTTTGCATGCTCCGGACGTTAAATGACAGTTTTTGTCGTCGCACGAGCATCAGTGTTAAGTCCTTGGCCGCCTTGAGGTGAACAGGTGGATAGGCCGATTGCTGACATCGCTGGAAGTGCGGGTAGAAATAGTTCTCGATCAGATCGCATGCAGCCTGCATAGCCCGCAAGGTTACAGCGTCGGGACCAGTGTCAGACCGTTGCCACGTGCCATCTGCCGAGAAACCATATGTGTGGATGAGCGCGTCGAGCTTCTTTTGGGCAGCGGCACGTTCGGCTCCCTTATCGTTCCGATCAGCGTCAGCAAGAGCAGCATACTGCTGAGCACGTTTCATCACTCGCTTATCGGGCGACTTCATCGCCGCCCACCACGTCGTTTCCAAAACCAAAGCAAGCCGGATCGCCATCCCATATTGCTTGGAAACCCACTGCCCATCGGGCTTCGTGGTATCGAGGAACAGGTCAGCCGGATTGAAGCGGCTCGTCCAGTCTGCATGATGTGCGACCGCTTCGTCGGTCACCGAGACCGAGCGAAGTCCGAGCGAGGCTAATTCGGATACCCTCTCCAGCACCGCCTCCATTTCGCGTTCATTCGGTGCGTGGCCGGTGCCCGTCTGATTCTTCGGGACAGGATCAGGGTAGGCAAATAGGCAGCGTGACACGAACCCCCTCTCAATATCGCTCGTCGCTTTCAGCATAGTAGGAAGGGTGGCGGGCTGGGTGCCGCCAAGCACTGCGATGTTATGGCGCGGGATCACGCTGGCTCCACCGCCCCGCCCGCCTCGGTTATGGGCGTAAGGCATCTTGCCGTTCCACGCTTTCAGCCAGAACTGCTCGCCTCCACGATCCCGGCTGAAAGAGTCCCACCATCCGGAGAGTTCGTCGTCCATAACGACGAGGCCTTCCGGCGTGTCGATCGCCACTCTGATCGCACCAGCGATGGTTGTGTCCTCGATTTTACGCACGACCCCTGATGCCGCCTCCAGCGCGCCGACCGCTTCAAGAAAGGGCGTGAACGCAGGCGTCTTACCGGCTCCCGGCGGGCCGACGTTGACCATCCACAGCGTAGCGGGTTCGCGAACGGTCGAGGGTGAGGGCATGGCCGCTTCCAGACCATTGCCGATCAGGCCGGACACCGTCCCCAGCACGTTCAGCGCGAAAAAATCACGCGGAAGTCTGTCACCGGCTGCACTCAGGATGTAATTGAACCAGTAAGGTCCGAGGATATTGAGCGGGAATGTTGGCACGCTGGATAGGTTGGCATTTGGCGTCATACTGGTGAGATCGGGCTCTACCCAATCAGTCACTGTTGAGATGATGTTCGCCGTGTTCGTCATTTCAATCCTCCGTTGCTTGCTGCACACGGAGGTATCGCCAGCCCGTTGTGGCTCACCGGATATGTCGTATAGAGTATAAAAATCAGTGAGTTAGGTGTGACATGGCTGATGATCGCTTCACCGTCTCGGTATTCCGCAACGTTCAAATTGCCATAGATCGCATCAAGCAGATGCCGTCGTCCGGGCCTGCGGGCATTCACGTCCAAGCGACCGATTTTCGCGAGGCTATTTCGATTAGGATGGTGGCGAGTGAACTCGGCATCAGCGTGAGGCAATTACGGCGACTGGTAGCCAGTGGCG
>NZ_JACIFA010000028.1 GCF_014197135.1 Sphingomonas zeae | reverse complement strand
ACCCGCTACGATCGGTGCCCAACCGCCTTCTTCTCCGCCGTCGCCCTCGCTGCCACCATCATCTTCTGGCTTTGATCAACGAGTCCTGACCCTAATTTCGGACGTTCCGCGCCCAATTCTCAAATCCCGAAAGCTGCCGTTAGCAACGCTCCGGACTGGATTGTCCAGCGATCATCGCCGAGGGAAAATGTTGAACGTGAGTATTTACGCCTTCCACGAACCGGTTCATTTAAAGTCCGCTCGGGTGGATTAGTTGGATTAGACCGACAAACAGGCTGCCCCCTCACATTTGCGCGTTATCTCGCCATCGATCACAACCTTTCGCCGGCCGCGCGATAGCCGCGGCTGATCAACGGTGGCGAGCGGCTCACGGCTTCCCAATCACGAAGAACACTTCTTGGGCGGCGGTCGGCACCGACGCGCGCACATGGCGGAAGATTTTACCCATCGTGGCGACAGCCCCCTGGAGCTGCCAATGCGGATGCTCCCAATCATGAATCGGATCTGCGGCTGCGACCCACATATCGGCCTCGACGATTAGATCGCCGGGATCGCTGTTCTTGATCGATCCATGATGCGGAAAGAGATAAGTCGAAACATAAGCGAGGTCCTTCGCATAGCCGTGTTTAAACGCGGCGATATCGGTCGGATCCTTCAGGTGCGCGTCGCCCGTGCCGAGCCAGCCGATCTTGGTCAGCGAGTGATTTGGCAAACGTGGGACGGCCGCCGTCGCCAGCATCCGGTCGGGATAGCGCGGGCCCGAATAGAGGCAGAGGGAGGTCAAATTCTTGTCGCTAAAGGCTTCGCGATAGGCCTTGGCCATCTTGGTTCTTTTGGTCACTGCCATTTGGTGCCGGATCGCCGGCTTGAGCACTTGCGTCGCGAAACTGCCGCTCGGCCAGCCAAACAGCACTTCTACCTTGGCGCGGAACGCCGCGACATCGGTGGGCGCGGCTCGGCGAACCCAGGGGAGCAGCTTCCATTCGACCGACAGATCCGTATTGGACAGCGCTAAAGCGAGGTTGCGGACCTCGAATACCTGGGCCGTGCCTGAAGTCGCGCGATACTGGTAACCTGCTGGGCGCTGAGGATCGTTATAGGCGTCCACCAGCGCCATCTTGATCGGATCCTCGCCGTCTATCGGCCGATGATCGCGCCTTTTCACGCGCACCTCTGGGGCGTCCGGATCGAAATCGGGCGAGCCGCCACCGTCCATCGGCGTATCGTCGCTATCGCCGCGAACGAGGATGATCCGGCGCGGACCGAACCTGGCGAGCGTTTCGACGGGCTCGAACACCATGTCGATGAAGAAGTGGTCGATATACCCGCCGCTGTCTTCCTGCTCCGCGGCCGCCTGGGCGAGCGCCACGATCCGTTCGTCCATCTCGACGAACGGTAGCATGATCGTGTCGACGCTGAAGCCGTCCCGCTTGCGCACGAGTTCGGGCGTTCCGCAGATATGGTCACGGTCGAAATGCGACAGCACCAGCAGGTCGAGCTGGCGCTCGGGCCGGGCGGCGAGCAAGGTATTGATCTCTCGATGGACGTGCCTTTTGGGATCTGACCCGCAATCATAGACATAAAGGAAATCGGCGCCGGTGAAGCAACCCATGGCGCCGGGCGCGCAGGACCCGCGGCTAAGCGCGCCGACATGGAAACCGCCCTGGCCCGCGGCCATCTGCCGCCGGACATGCATGAACAGCTGATAGCCGGCCTTGAGGCTTGCATGGCTCCTGCGTGCCAGCGCCGGAATAGTCGAAAAGCGCATTGGTGACCCCCCCCCTCAGGCACTCCACAGCTTGGCGCTCGCACTGTCGTAGAAGCGATACTGCACCGCAACTCCTATGCAGCGAGGACGCTCATATTTCGACGTTGACATTTCGCGCAGAGACGTCATCTTATGTTTGAAATTCGAACATGAGGTAATCATGGCGGCCACCAAGGAAGAGCTCAAAGCGATCTTCGCCTCGAAGACGAAGGAACTCGTGTCTGAGCTGGAAGCATGGTTCGAGGAAGAAACGGAAGCGATCGATGGCTCGATTGCCGCGGCCGCGCCCTCGGGCAGCGGAGGCTCCATCATGGGAACCTGTCCGGCAATCGATTCCAAGCGGGTCGTGGATGCTACTGTTATCACCAAGAAGGTGCTCGACATCGAGTTGCCGCCTGAAATTATCCAGCCTGGGGGCTATGCTAGCTGCGACGAAATGATTGCCGATCTCGTGCCAAAACTCGAGCGGGTCTTTATCGGCGATATCAAAGTGAAAAAAGCAAAGCCGGTCAAAGCATTAGAACCGGCGTGAAGGGTCTGCAATGAGTGATGAATCCGACAAGTGGCGAGCAATCGGAGAGCGGTTGCGCCAGGCCCGCGAATATCTGGAGCTAAAGCAGGAGGAAGCTGCTGACGCGATAGGTATTTCGCGATCGGCACTCTCATTGGTCGAGAATGGCCGTCGAAAGGTAGATGCGGTCGAGTTGGGGCGGTTTGCCCAGGTTTACGGCCAATCTATCGAGGCCCTAACCGGCTCTGCCGAGACACCACCGCTTCCGGAGAGTGTTCAGGCGTTGGCGCGCGCAGCGACCGAGTTATCGTCGGACGACCGCGCGGAACTGCTTCGCTTCGCGGAATTCCTCCAGATGCGCGGCCCTCGAGGAGAAGATCGTGGCTAGGTCGGCGGCAGCGGCGGTCCGCCTCGATGCTGTCGCGGCGGCCAAGCGAGTTCATCGCGAACTTGATCTCAAGGAGCGCGTGACCGAGGCCGGCGGCCTTGTCGATATCTTCGAAGTGATCCGAGATCTCGGCATTCCGTTGGTATTTAAGCCGCTGAACTCCGCTTTGGGGCTATGTCTGCCTGCCCCCTTGCGCGGCATCATGGTAACGACCCGCCGCGGATTGCATATCCAGCGTTTCACGGCCGCCCATGAGCTGGGCCACGTCGTTTTGGAGCATGCCGGCAGCGTTGATCGGGTGATCCTAGAGCGAGCGCCGCAGCCCGAAGACGATGGACGCGATCTTCAAGAGGTGGCGGCGGACGCGTTTGCCGCTGAAATGATGCTGCCGAGGTGGTTGTACCGGCACCACATTCGCGCTCAAGGTTGGACGGTTGCTTCGCACCTGCGTGATCCCGATGTCGTCTATCAACTCGCCCTGCGTATGGGCACAAGCTATGAGGCCGCCTGTTGGGGGCTATTGAGCCACCAGATCCTTAACTATGCCGACGTCACCCGTCTGCGGAATGCCCAGGTGGCCAAGCTCAAGCATCGCCTTGGGGAGGAGCATCGGCCGGGAAGCAGCTGGTCCGATGTCTGGCGGCTGACGGAACGGGACAACGGCGCGCGATTGATTGGCAACCCCGATGACCTGCTACGCATCGAACTCGACGAGGCTGCAGGCAGTGGCCATCAGTGGCAGACCGAAGCCCTTCGCGAGGCAGGGTATTCTGTTCTCTCCGATCAATCAGACTTCTCCCGTGAACCACTGCATTATGGCGCGTCGTCGCGTCGAACCGTGATCGTTAGGCCACCTGAGAGCGGGATTGGCGACGTCACGATGCACGAGTCTCAGCCTTGGGCCGGGGCTTTGCCGGACGACACCACCTTTTCGATTGAGCTCGCGCTGGAAGGTCCAGAGGCGGGCGGAATGTCGCGCGCTGCCCGCCGCCGGTTCGGGGGGCAGTCTTGATCACCGCGTCAATCGACTTGCGTTCCGTGTTGTTGCCCGTTCGTCAGCAGGGGCGCAGGCAGTCGTGTCTCGCATTTGCAAGCTCCGCAGCTCACGAGCATGGCGCGAACACCGGCGAGCATCTGTCGGTGGAGTACCTGTTCTTCCATGCGGTAGCGCGGACTCCGGGCCAGAATCCTGATGCTGGCACGACTATGGCAGCAACGGCCCAGGCGCTCGCGCTGGAGGGGCAACCGGTCGAGCCAGCGTGGCCTTACTCGCCGACCCAGGTGCTTCCTTGGGCGCCGCCGGCCTTCTCCAATCCGCTGTTCAAGACGACGATGGTTCCTGGCAAGCCGGCATTTGCCGATCTGACAGCAACCCTCGGCAAGAAGGTGCCGGTGATCCTCGGGCTGGTGATCACTGACGCATTCTTTCGGCCCGACGCACTGGGGATTATTCCCGATGTAACGCCCGACACGGAGCGTGGCGGGCATGCGGTTTTGGCCGTCGGCCATGGCCTCGATCCGGCCGGTCAGGAAGCCGTACTTATTCGCAACAGTTGGGGCCCCGGCTGGGGGCTTGATGGCTATGCATGGCTTTCACGGTCCTACGTTGACCGCCAACTCCACGAGACCGCCAGCTTGATCTAGGAAAGCCCCATGGAACTGATCAAAGGTGAAACTTCTCCCGCAGTCTGGCTCGCCGCTGCAGAGCACTTGAATGGCCTGAAGAAGTCCGAAGATTTCGACGTAATCCTCCATATCGCGCAACCGACAGTTTTTTCGATAGAGGACCGTCGGGTGCATGATGAGGTCGACGCGTTCCTCAAGTCACACGGTGCTTTCGGAATTCACACCGTAGCCGAGACGATCTTTCCCTTTGACGAGTATCAGAGGGCAGGAAAGGCTGGCCTGTTTGGACCTTTCCCGGAGAAGCTGAAAGCAATCCAAAAAGCCCGAAGCGACGGCAACTGGGGCTCTTATGCTTATCGGATCCTGCGCCAGCGCGATGCGAAGGGGAAAATCTTCAATCCACTCCAATACATGCTGATCAAGATCAAAAAGCACGGAAAGTACCGCGCATCGTTTGAGCTTGGGCCGGGTAGCCCCATGGAAGACGAGATTCAGATCTACGATCCGGCAACTGATCGTGGAAGGCTCTATGGAGGGCCATGCCTCAGCCATCTCAGCATTAAGGTTCACGATGGGCAGGTTCGGTTCAATGCCACTTATCGGTCACATTATTATGTGCGTCGGCTTCTCGGGAATCTTGTCGGACTGGGGCGGCTGCAGTTCTTCCTGGCCCATGAGGCCGGCTTGAAGGTCGGCCCCTTGACCGTCAACTCGACCTTCGCTCGCCTCGATACCGGGTCTGGTGAAGGGTCTGGTGGCCATTGGACTAAAGCAGAAGCGAAAGCTTTGATAGACCGCTGCCGTGTGATCTACGACAAATCGGCCTTGGCGGCCTAACGAGGACGACGATGAGCGTATCTGATCACTTGCTGACCCTTCAGTGGGCTCAGCTCAAGCACGACGAGGCTTATCACAAGGATATTGTGATCCTTCCTCTAGCTCAGCGCATGAAGCACATGGCGCTGCATAACGCGAAATACACCGCGTATTTCCTCACAGCCGTCGATGATGGCGATGAAGCGCGTTTCCAGCGAACGTTGACGGATGCCTTCATCATCTGCCTTGCTGTCGCTAACACGCTTAATCAGCATTTGGGTCGTGATCTCACGGCTTCGAATCCGGACCGTTCGCTGCTTGAGCTCGGAAACGCGCTGGCCGGAACACTTGGTCGCGACGACGATCCGCTCTGGATCATGCGGCAGTATTGCAAACATAGCGGGCAACTGGCGAAGCTGTGCGAAGCTTGGGATCATCTCGAGGATCTGCAGTTTCGTAGCGGGATGCACCAATGCAATCTCAGCCTCGTTTCCGCAGTGCTGGCGGAGGCGGCGGCGCGCGACATAGACCTCGCTGCCGCTTATCGTGAACGCATCCGAGCAGTGGAAGCGCGGTCAATTTTCGACAGCTTCACGCGCGCAGGCGTAGGAGGGGAAGCCTAGTGTTCTGGGGCGGCGAACGGCTGAAGGACGAGCTCGGGGACCTGATCGACGACTATCATGTGACGCGGATCGACCGCGCTGCCTATAGGCTTCGTGTCGGTGGGGAGGTGTATGTGTCACCGACCGGTGAGCCGAACGACCCTCGCAACAAGCCGAAGAGACCGCTGGGCGAAGGCGAGAGCTTCACGATTCCGGCTGGTCAGTTTGGTTTCATCCTCACCGAGGAACGAATCCGCGTGCCGCAGCATGCGATCGCTTTCATATCGATCCGTGCAACCTACAAGTTTCGGGGACTGGTGAACGTCTCGGGCTTCCATGTTGATCCCCACTATGAGGGGAAACTGCTTTTCTCGGTGTTCAATGCTGGTCCGGGAGCGGTCCATCTCTCGCGAGGGGAGGAGTGTTTCCTGATCTGGTACGCCAGTCTCGACCGGCCCAGCGTCCTTCAGAAGAAGATGGGATTCGAGGTAATCCCATCCGACCTCCTCGGACCTCTGGCCACCGGCGTTGAGTCCTTCGCCGGGCTAAAGTCGAAGATCGACGAGAACGACAAGAAATTGAGCGACCGTGTTACCACTGTTGAGCGCGAGCAGGCGGTCATGAAGTGGGCCAGCGCGCTCGTTATTGGCGCGATGATCACGTTTGGCTTGAAGGAGTGTTCTCTCTCGCGGCCAGCGGCTGCCCCGACTGCGGCGGTATCGAGCGCGGTTCCATCGCCATCGCCGACCGCTACTCCGTCACCGGCTGCATCGCCATCGCCGGCTGTCACTCTAGCGCCAGCGCTAACGCCGTCGCCGAGCCCGACACCAAAAACTCCATCTGCCGCTCCTCCGGGCCAATAATCGCACATCTCCGTTTCCGGCTGCTCCGATCTGTTCTACGCAGTCGGAGGACTCACAATCGGTATTGGTGGGCCGGACGGCGTGCCATGCATGCGCCCGGCTAAGCCGCAGTCGCGCACGGAATGACATGGAAACAACGCTCGTTTTTGACACCTACTGGCGATTCGCTGCTGAGCGTCAGGCACTCTATTTTCGGCGCCTTGCCGATCCGGTCGGCCCTTGGACCAACGATCCGGTTCTCGCAGCACATAGGTTCACGAATGCATACCGCGCGAGCGACCGGGTCAGCCAGTACCTGATTCGGGAAGTCCAATATCGTGAGGATCGTCCGTGCACGCCGCGCGAAATCTTCTTCCGAACCCTGCTCTTCAAGCTTTTCAACCGGATCGAGACCTGGGAACTGCTAGAAGGCGTTCTAGGCCCCCTGACATGGCAAGGAATTGATCTGAACGAGATTGAGCATACGCTCGATCGCGCGATGGCCGCTGGGCTCAAGCTCTACTCGCCAGCGTACATTATGCCGGCACCAAAGCTCGGGCACGCGCGCAAACACGCCAACCATCTCGCCCTACTGGAGAAGATGATCGAGGATAGATTGCCGGAGCGGGTGCGCCAGGCGCCGAACCTTCGGGCAATCTATGAGCTTTTGCTCGCCTACCCAGGGCTGGGCCCATTTCTCGCGTTCCAATATGCCATCGATCTCAACTATTCTGAGATGCTCGACCATGATGAAGGTGATTTCGTCATCGCCGGGCCGGGAGCGCTCGATGGGATCGCTAAGTGCTTCGTAGACACGAAAAAGCATTCGGCAGAGGAGGTAATCTTCTGGGTCTGCGAGCAGCAGGATCGCGCGTTCGCTAAGGCCGATATCAAGTTTCAGAATCTGTTCGGGAGGAAGCTGCAGCCAATCGACTGTCAGAACCTCTTTTGCGAAATATCCAAGTATGCGCGTGTCGTGCATCCCGATGTTAAAGGCCTCTCGGGCCGGACGCGCATCAAACAGGTCTATCGCAAGAGCCTGGGGCCGATGCCGCAGCCAACCTTCCCGCCCAAATGGAATCTCGAGGTACCGACGCTCGCCGTTAGGGTCGAGCAACGGCCGATCGGGGATTTGATGGGGCTCATGAGATGAGCGAAGGGCTGCGAGAGAAAATGGCGAAGACGCTGCGTTCGCCGAAGGCAGTCTACACAGGTGTGGCGGTCGTAAGCCTCATCGCGTCCATCGCATTGGGCTGGAAGTCCCTCTGTGTATTAGGCGGATCGCAAAGCCCGCAGGCCCTGGTTGATCATGCCCCAGCGTTATTCGGCATGCCGTTTGCTATCACGGCAGCATTGACATTGGTTTGCTGCGCCCGCGCGCTCGACCCCCAGGCACATATCGATTTTCTTGGGTTGCGCGTGAGGGGTGCAGCCGCGACGATCGTGTGCTGGATTGTCGTCTTCGCTGTCCTGACGATCGCCATCCGAGCTCTCTGGTAGCGCCGGTTGCTTCTTGGTGTCGGCCTAGACCTTTGCAGGATCGCGCCAATTCGGCGATCCGTAGACCGCCTTGGGAAGCCTTGGCTGGAGGAGCTCTTCACCGAGGCGGAGCAGGCTGAGTTGGCAAGATCACCAGACCTGGCAATTTCAGCCGGTCGAGGGTTTGCGGCGAAGGAGGCCAGCGCGAAAGCTTTGAGCACCGGATTTGGAGATGGGGTGCACTGGCTGGATTTCGAAACGGGTCCAGCGGAAACCGTTACACTCGTACGTCTTCAGGGGCGCGCTTGTGATTATGTCCGCGCGCTTCTGCCAGCTGAGATAATTATCGAATGCCAGACTTGGCTGAGTCTGGACCGCGGATGGGCGGTAGCGGTCGCGCTCATGTCAGATCGAAGCTCCAACCTCAGTCAAACTATTACTTGGAGCACGATATCCGAGACCGTCGTAAAGTCCTTGTCATCATACTAGCTGTTTTCAGATGTCCTTGGCCGGCGCTATGCGGAAGCACCATCGCCGCACTGTCAGACTAATGTCCGCTCTCGAATGACCCCGTCCGAGAGCTGCCAGTCTGCTGACGGCCCAATCTCAGTCGACCACGATATCAGGGGTGCAAATGCTGATCGTCGGTTTTTGATAAGACCTGCCGTTCGCCGCGTCGCCAGTGAACGGCAGAAATGTCCCAAAGGTGGGCGGCCCTTGGGACGCTTCAGTGCCGAGCGATATGAACCACGATGACTTCGGCGTCACGCCGTCAGCGCCTGAACGGCAATCATAAGGAGGCACCTGTATCGCCAAATTGCCTCGGAACCGGAATTTCCTGATGATCTGAGTGGCCGCCGCTCTGATCCGGGGGGCGGCGCAATCAGTCCGGCCCGAAAGCGCTGGACTCCTTTTGACAGGAAAGTCTCGAGAAAAAATCCCTTCGCCTTGGGGGGGACGCGCTGTCGCGAACCTGTAAATTCCGCCCTCTATGTCCGTTCCCGGAAGAACCGGGCCGGGGGGGGCGAGCCAGACATGGCGTCGCAATTGACCATTGATGCGCATGAGGTGGCCGCCGATCCGGTCAACTGGGAAGCGGTCCATGACGCCGTGGTACGTTATCTTCGCCATCGCACATCCGATCGCGAGGCCGCCGGCGATGTGGCGCAGGACGTAGTGCTGCGCCTGATCGACGTACGGCGCCGCCAGCAGATCGGCAGCATCTATGCCCTGGCCTTCCGGATCGCCGACAATCTGCTGGTGGATGGCGCACGGCGAAGGTCACGCACCACCGCCATGCCCGAAGACGATGACATCGTCTGCACCATGCCATCCGCCGAGCGGATGGTGGCGTCGCGGCAGATCATGGATATCCTGTCCCGCGCGCTGCGGCGGATGCCGCCGCTGCGCCGGGAGGTGATCGTCCGCCGGCGGCTGAACGGCGAGAGTTGCGCGACCATCGCCGCCGAGCTTTCGCTGTCGCCCGCCGCCGTGGAAAAGCATATAGCTCGGGCTCTGGTCGACCTTCGCGCCGCGCTCGACCGCAACGGACTGAGCCTCGAGGATCTGAGCGCATGAAAGCAGCACGCGACGCTGTGGATCTGGAGGCTGCCGCCTGGGTCGAGCGGATGGCGCGGCCGGTGCAGGACGCCCGGTCGCTCGCGCTGTTCGACGCCTGGATCGACGCTGATCCGCATCATGCCGAGCGCTATGGGGCGCTCCAGAGCCTGTCGACATCGCGTGACCTTGTGGAGACGATGGCGGTACAGGCCGCCAACGATATGCGCGCCGGTTCTACATGGGGGCGAAGCATCGCGCTGGCGAGCGCCATGGTCGCCTGTGTGACGGCGACGCTCTGGCTGATGCCGGCGTTCCGCCATCAACATCTTGCGGTCAGCGCCGGTCTTCCGCGCACGGTGACACTCGCCGACGGATCGCATGTGGTCCTGGCGGGCGACAGCGAGTTGGACGTGAGGATAACGCCGTGGAGCCGCCATGCCGAACTGGTCCGCGGCCAGGCGTTCTTCGACGTCGCGCATGAGCGCTATCGACCGTTCGAGGTCGCGGCCGGCGACACCGAGGCGCGCGTGCTGGGCACTGCCTTCGATGTCGACCGTATTGCGAACGGCGGCATCGCGCTGCGCGTGTACCGCGGGGCCGTGTCCTTCGGTCGGATCGAAGGCACGCAATGGGTGGTCCGCGCTGGTGAAGGGGCGCTGTCCACCCGCTCGGGACTGACACGGCAGCAACCGATAGCGGCTAACGCACCGGATTGGGTCGGCGGATGGCTAGAGGTCGACGACGTGCCGCTGGCGGAGGTCGTGGCGCATCTCAACCGCTTCTCGGCCAAGCCGATCCGGCTTGCCACGCCCGGCATCGACACCTGGCGCACCAGTGGGCGCTTCGACCTGCGGCAGCCGCGACGCGCGCTCGATGCGCTGGCGCTGGGCATGGGATTGGCGTGGCGGGAGGATGCGATGGGCTATCGGGTCATCGCTTCGCAAGATCAGCGCTAATTGTCATCGAATTGCCATAACATTTTTTTGTCGGGTTGATCGCACGTCCGCCGTCTTACCCGCGAAGGCCGATGATCGGCCTGCGGGGGAGTTAAGATGACGATGAAGAAGACGCTGGCCCTGGGGCCAGCGATGATTGCGCTTGCCTGCGCCACGGCCGCACAGGGACAGGCGCCCGACGCGCGCGCCAAGGTGTATGACATTCATATCCGCACCAAGGATCTTGGCGATGCGCTCAAGGAATTCGCGCGTGCGACCGGGCTTCAGCTCGCCGCACGGCCGGACATGTTGAGGGGGCGTCAAAGCCATGCGGTCAATGGCCGGGTGAGCGCGGCCACTGCGCTGGCGCAAATGACGAAGGGCACCGATGTCGAGGCGAGCATCGTCGGCGGGACCATCGTCCTGCGGCATCGTGCGTCCGTCCCCGGCCCGCTGCGCACCCCTGTGCGCAAGCCGGCGAAGACATCGCCGGTCGCTGCGCAACCGGATGCCTCCACGAGCCACGACGATATCGTCGTCACCGGCTATGCCGCCGCCTTCCGCAAATCGACCGACATGAAGCGCCGTACGCACGTGGTCTCGGACTCGATCAGCGCGGACGACATGGGCGAACTGCCGGTCAACAATGTCGCCGAGTCGATGGCGCGGATGCCGGGCGTCAACGCGGTGCGCAACCCGACCACCGGCGAAGGCGACCGCATCACCATTCGCGGCCTGTCGACCGAACTCAACACCTATGCGATCAATGGTGTCCGGATGGGCGGCGCGGGTTCGCGCGACGACCGGTTCTTTCGGGGTGTCCGGCTGAGCGTACTGCCCCCCGATGGGATCGATTCCATCACGGTATACAAGTCGCTGACGCCGGACCGCGACGGCGATGCGCTGGGTGGCGGGATCGACATCCGTACCCCGACAGCCTTCGACCGCAAGGCGCACTACTATCTCGTCAATGGCCAGTTCGGCTGGCTGGACAAGTTCGATCATCGACCATCGGGGCAGATCGCCGCGTCGATCGGACGGCGCGTCACCGACGATCTCGGCGTCTTCCTGACCGGAAGCTGGAGCCGCCGCCGTTCACAATATGAATCCAACGGCGGCGACGGCGATAACCAGCCACGCCGATGGTATGCGGACAGCGAGACGCTGGGATGGGACCCCGCCGACTTCGTGATGCGCGGCATGAGCCTGACGATGGGCGAGACCGATGTGAAGCGCTGGGGCCTGAACGGCAGCATCGACTGGCGCCCCGCCAACCATCAGTTCCACCTGCGCGGTCAGTACAACCGCTACAGCAATACGCAGTTCGACAACGAGCTGAACTTCCGCAACGACACGGGGAAGAACTCCACGCGGCTCGTCCAGCGCGATCCGAACAGCATGGACCTTGCCCAGCCCGACCGCTCCGTCGTCGGGTTCGCGGGCAAGAAGGGCCGCGTCTACAGCTATACGACGGACCAGATCGTCGATCAGGACAAGGACGGCCTGATCACCGATGCCGACCGCAAGACCAAGTCGCTCTATTCGCTTTATGGCGATTCGGGCCAATGGGACCCGCAGGGCTTCCGCCTTCGCCGTTATTGGAGCGGAGCGCACAACACGGGGACGCTGGCCTCCATCAACGCCGGCGGGGTCAGCGACTTCGATGCGGTCAAGCTGGACTATGACGTGTCCTTCTCGCGTTCGGAGGACAATCTGGACGACAGTTACGATCTGCAGTTTCGCGGCGACAAATATGGCTGGCTCGGCAACACCGGCCTCGCGGTCAGCAGCATGCAGGATCCCCGCTTTCCCAAATGGGTGTTGAACCAGGCTGGACTGGCCGCGGTGCAGGACCCTTCGCAATTCCCTTTCAACGGCCTGTCGGGCGAGATCGGCGGCAGTGGCGAAAGCCTGTGGCAATCGCAGATGAACCTCCTCTGGACCCCCGGTTCGGCGTGGCTGGATTCGGTGAAGGTCGGCGCGAAGGTTTTCCGGTCGCGGCGCAATGTCTATAGCGGCACCTTCCTCGACCTCAGCGCCAAGGGGACGATGGCGGACTTTGCCGGCTTCTTCGGAAAGCCGGTGACGACGATGTTCGGTGGCGCCTATACCGGGGATCATCGCCTCGGCATGGTGATCGACAACCGCAAGATGCTCGCCGAGCTGCAACGTGCCGAGCGGGGCGAAAGCACGATCTTCAGCGGCCTGGCCGTCTCGCCAAACGCGGCGGTCCTGTCCGGCGAGGACAGTTTCCGGTTCGACGAGCGGGTGATCGCCGGATATGTCATGGCCACCGCGCATTGGGGCCAGGCACAGGTGATCGGCGGCGTCCGCATCGAGCAGACGGCCAACCATATCGACGCCTTCGCGCTCGATCAGATGCACGGCGATCGTTACACGACCGACCGCAGCAGCTTCATCAACATATTGCCGTCGATCCACCTCAATTACGATCTGTCGTCACGCACGCTGGCGCGCGCCGCTGTATGGACGAGCTTCTCCCGCCCCGACATCGCCCGGATGAGTTCGTCGCGCGAATATGGCTATGACACCGACCCCGATGGCGACGGCGTGGAAAATCCGATGTCGCAATGGGTGCTGATGTCGATCCGCCAGGGCAATCCCGATCTGAAGCCGATGCGCGCCGTCAACTTCGACCTGTCGCTGGAACATTATGCGGGCAAGGTCGGGGCCTATAGCATCGCCTTGTTCTACAAGGACATTCGCAACTTCCTGTTCCGCTCTTCGTCCAGCAACGTGCGCAACGGAACGCTGGGCGAGCTGGTGGCGCCGGAGGGCGTGTCCATCGCCATGCCCAAAAACGGTCGCCAGGCGCGGGTATATGGCGCGGAATTCAGCGCCCAGCAGATGATGCACTGGCTGCCGGGAGCGCTTGCCGACCTCGGCTTCAACATCAACCTGACGCTGCAGAAATCCCAGGCCGAAACCGGGATCAGCTGGCACCCGGCGGGCTACAAGCTGCCGCTGGTCGAAACGCCCGAGCGGATCGCCAATATCCAGCTGTTCTGGAATCACAAGGGCACCGAAATCTACGCCTCCTGGACCCATCAGTCCAAGTTCCTGGGCGGCATCCAGGATTTCGGCAACGATCCCTACGACCATGGCTATTCGTTCGTCGACCTGACCGCACGCTACAAGGTGGTGGGAGACGTCGCCTTGTCGGTTCAGGTGCAGAACCTGCTCGACAATTACACCTATTGGGAGACCTTCGGCCCCGGCATCGGCTCCAGCCGCGCCTATACCAAGAACGGCCGCAGCATCTCCTTTGGCGTCAACGCCGTCTTCTGAGGACCCTATCCCATGATCCTTCGATCCACACTCCTGACGGGCGCGCTGCTGCTCGCCGCACCGATCGCCGCGCAGGATGCGCCCGAGCCGCTCGCCCCGCCGACCGTCGTGCCCGAGCGCATCGTACTGAACCTCGCCGCCGATCCGGCGCATGCGATGGCCGTGACCTGGCGCTCGGCACCGGGGCTGCCGGGTATCGTCGAACTGGCGGAGGCGGGCGACGGCCCGGATTTCGTCAAGACCGCCACCCGCCTGCCCGCCCATGACGACGACGCGACGATCGCCGTGCGCGAGACGCCCGCGCTCCACGCGGCCTATCACAGCCTGACGATGACCGGGCTCAAGCCCGACACCGTCTATGCCTATCGCGTCGGTGACGGCACGCATTGGTCCGAATGGCTGCAATTCCGCACCGCCGCCGCGACCACGCAGCCGTTCCGCTTCCTGTATCTCGGCGACATGCAGAACCAGATCCTGTCGGAGGCATCGCGGACCCTGCGCATGGGGCTGCGCATGGCGGGCGATGCCGCCTTCGTCGTGCATGGCGGCGACCTCATCAACCGGCATGACAGCGATGCCGAATGGGGCGAATGGTTCGCGGCGGGCGGCTATGCCTATGGCCAGACCCCGCAGATGCCGACGCCGGGCAATCACGAATATGGTCGCGGCCCGGTCCTGAACCCGCAATGGCAGCGGCAATTCACCCTGCCCGCCAATGGCCCGGCCGACTTGCAACGGCTGGTCGATACGTGCTGGAGCACCGACTATCAGGGGCTGCGCCTGATCTCGATCGACGCACCGCAACTCCACGGCGTGCCGGAATCGCGGGCGGCGATCGTCAAGTGGCTGGAGCCGTTGCTCGCGCACAATCCCAATCGCTGGACGGTGCTGGTGCTGCACTTCCCGCTCTATTCGCTGGAGCCACAGCGCGACAATGAACGGGTGCGCGACGCGCTGAAGCCGCTGATCGACAAGTACAAGGTCGACCTGGTGCTGCAGGGCCATGACCACGGCTATGCGCGGGGCAGCGTCGGGCCGGTTGGCCCCGGCAAGGGCGCGACCTATGTCGTCGCGGTGGCGGGGCCGAAGATGTATGATGGCGGCATCCATGCCTGGCCTCAAAAAAGCGCGACGAACACCCAGACCTTCCAGGTGATCGACGTCTCGGATCGGGAGATGGTCTATCGCGCCTATACGGCGGCCGGGCACCTGCTCGACGAGACGGCGTTGCGCAAATGAGCGCGGGTCGAACGCTTCGTCGCGGTCATCGATACGTTCGGGTGGGCGCACTGGCTATCATCATGGCCGGTACAGCGCTTGCGGCGCCCACGCCGCCCGAATGGCCAGCCGTCGACCGACTGTTCTTTCCGGGCGCAACCGCCAGCGAAACCCGGGGCCAGGGGATGACCAGCGACGGTACCCATTGGATCTTTTCCGGCACCCGCTCGCTGGAAACCGCCGATGCGGGCTTCCACACGCTTAAGCGTCGTCGTCACGCGATACCGCCCAGCCTGGGGCGGCCATCGGCGCTGTCACCGATCGGCCTCAACCATATCGGCGATATTGATTATGCCGACGGACGGCTCTACGTGCCGCTGGACTCGAGCCATGTCGATCCTGCCACGGGAAAGGCCTATAGCCATCCGGTCGTCGCCATCTACGATGCGCATACGCTCCGTTACACGGGGCACGCCTATCCGCTGCGACCGCCGCATGGCACCGATGACATTGCAAGCTGGATCGCAGTCGACCCGGCCAAGGGCGAGGCTTATGGGATCGCCTACCACGACGCGCGGGAACTGGCGGTCTATGATGGGGCCGACTTCACGTTTCGTCGATACATCCCGCTCTCGCGCCCGGTCGATCAGGCGCAGGGCGGCAAGGTTCGCGATGGCTGGATCTATTTCGCGACCGATGGTCGCGGCAAGGCCATCCAGCGCGCCAACATCGCTACGGGAGCAGTCCAGACCGTTGCCAGCCTCGATACAGGGGGCGATCGCGAGATCGAGGGGCTGTGCTTCCAGTTTACCCCGAACGGCATGCTCCTCCACGTGCTGAGCCGTGAAGATGAGCGGCCCGGAAGCGGCAACGGGGGCATCGCCCTCTATCGGCTGGCGACGCCCTGACGGATGGCGGTGCGCCATGTCGCACCGCTGTCTATCACACCGACCAATTATTCCGGACGATTCGGGTGCCCGCCGCTTTCATCATGGGCGCACCGCATGGAAAACCTGACGCACGAAAGCAGCGGTTCGTAGGAAGTCGATCACGACGCGCGCGAGCCAGGCAAGCCCTGCCACTGTTCTCTGGCGGAGAGGTGGGTCGCTCTATCAGCAGACCGAAAGCTGCCTTTTTTGCTCACGGCGAAGCTTGGGTATAGATCGACGCCGCTTGGCTTCGTCTGGATGACCGCTGTTGGGGAAAGCCACCGCTCAAGACGAATGCTGCGAACGACGGCTCTGTCCCGATTGTGTTGAAAAAGGCTCGCTTGCAGTCGCGCTGATGGTTTGATTCAATCTTCGGCAAGTAAGCGGAGACGGGCCGATGATGGGCGAGCG
>NZ_JACIFA010000027.1 GCF_014197135.1 Sphingomonas zeae | reverse complement strand
ATGGATCGAGGACTACAACGACAACCACCCCCATTCAGGGCTCAAAATGCGTTCACCGCGCGAGCATCGCGCACTGGTTTCTGCAACCGCTTGAATCCGTCCGGTGAAACGGGGGCCAGATCAGCCATGTTCTGGAATGGCTTGCGCGGCAGACCTGCCTCAGGGTGGTGCCCAGCCCTGAAATGTCCGATAAAGATGCCGCATCACATCCCGGAACAGCGTGCAGGCATCTCGGCCGGTCGCGGTGTGACAGGCGTGGGGGTCGGCGACAGCGCTTCCCATTCCTCCACCGCGAGGCCTGCATGGCGGTCCCCGGCCCCCGATGCGTCCATCACCGCGCGCAGGCAGCGGGTGGTGACGGTCGGGAAACGCACCTCCTGGAAGCCGTCCACCCCGGTCGGATAGGCGCCCGCGATCCGTCGCCAGCCCCCCTGCCCCCAATATTCCAGATGCCAGGCGGCGGGCGGGGCCACGCCTTCGGCTGACCCTGCCGGATGGTCGGCGAAGAAGCGAATGCGGCTGGCGTTCAACGTGACGGGCCGGGGCCAGCGATATTCGATCCAGGCACGGGCCGGGTTCGCCCGCGTCCAGTTGCCCCACATGTCGGGCGGCAGCGGCGCGCTGCGCACCTTGCCGTCGTTCAGCGCGGCGATCCAATATTGCACCGGGCCGGGCGCGTTGGAGGCGGTGGCCCAGGCGCTCGGCGCGACATTGCGGGTCGGCGCGGGGCGTGGCGCGGGCGCTTTGGTCGGCTGCACCGGGCGGATCGCGGGAGGCGAGACGCTGTCGTCCCAGGTCATCGGATCGATCGCCACCGAGCGCCGGAAATGCCCGCCACCCTTCGCATCCGCCGTGTGATAGGTCAGGTACCAGCGGCCTTTGAATTCCACCGCGCCCGCATGAGAGGTGGTCGACGACACCGGGCGCAGCACCACGCCGCGATAAGTCCATGGCCCCATCGGCGTCGGCGCGGAGGCATAGGCCTGACACGCATGATAGAGGGTCGGGGTGCAGGGGCTGTCCGGCCCGGTATTGTTGGCCGCATAGAGCAGATAATAGGTGCCGCGCCGCTTCAGGAGCCAAGGCGCCTCGAAAAAGCCGGTCGCGCCGGTCACGACCTGCTCCGGGCCTTTGGGCGTGACCATGTCGGAGGCCAGTTCCATCGCGCGCAGCCGCCCGAACGTGCCCCAATAGATATAGACGCGGCTCCCTCCATCCTTGGCATCATCGATGAGGACGGTCGGGTCGATATTCTGAATGTCGTTGGCGACGGGCACCTCTTGCGAGATGATCGGACCAGCGGGATGCGCGTCGCGCCACGGCCCGGTCGGCCGATCGGCGACCGCCACGCCGATCGCGAACCGGTCCCTGGTGCCCGGTCGCGCCGCGCTTTCCCGCTGCAACACCGGCGCATAGAGATAGAAACGCCCGTCCCGCCCCTTCACGATCTGCCCGGCATAGGCGCGGCCCGGCTCGGCCCAGGCAAAGACGCGCTCCGGCCGTGCGATGGCAGGATAATGCTGCCACACGCCGCTGGCGGGGTCCTTCGTAGCGAGCAGCTGCCACTCATTCATGATGAAGTCGTTGACCCCGTCCGGCGCCTCGTCACGCCCGGCCAGGATCCACAGCGTGTCGCCATCGACCAAGGGAGCAGGGTCGGTCGAATAATAACGCCCGTCCGAGAGGATCGGGTTGCCCCGGCTATGGATGGTTTCGGAAGCGAGCTGCGCGGCGAGGACAATCAGCGGGATCATGGGGGCATAGTGGCCAAAGGGGTCTGATTTGTCGACATCGTATACGTTATGGTGGTGGCGTTAGCTGTCCTACCGGCTGTCCTGACCCTGTTTGTCCGATGGCTCAGCCATGCTCAGCCATGCGCCTCGGTAGAACGCCCTTTCCGATCATACCAATTCGCGATCAATCTGAGCGCGAATAACTCTTTTATATTTTTTTAAAACGCAAAACCAGCTTTTTCAGCAATTTGCACAGTACCAACGGGGTGTTCTGGATATGTAAAGGTAGTGTACCATTGAAAATCATGTCTGGTTCTTGCAAGCATGATTTCCAGAGTAAAAGCGTAAGACAAGCGTGCCCGCTATCCTCGGGGGGAGGCGGTAAATCCGTCCATGTACCCAGTAGGTCCACCAGAACTGGTCGCCGATGACATCGGCGAAACAAAGCCGGTCAGGCCGAACAAGCGGGGCGCGATCATCACGTAACAAAGGGGGAGTATATGAAAAATATAGGGGTTTTATTCGCCACCAGCGCAGTGATGGCCATCTGCGCCGTCCCGGCCGCGGCTCAGTCTGATCAGGGACAGACGCAGCAGTCGACAGACGACGCCGCCAAGAGCGAAAGCCGCAAGGCTGCCGAACGCGAGGATATCCGCGATCAGGGCCAGGGTGCGGATACGGCATCGGGTGACGTCGTCGTTACCGGCTCGCGCATCGTCAATCCCAACCTCGCCTCGGCCGCCCCGATCCAGGCCGTCTCCGCCCAGGAGATCAAGCTGAGCGGCGCGGTCAATATCGAAGACGTGCTGAACCGCCTGCCGCAGGTCGTGCCCTACGCGCCCCAGGCCGATGACGAAGGCAACGGCACCGGCCGGGTCAATCTGCGCAACATTGGCGGTTCGGGCGGCGCGGCGCTGATCCTGCTCGACGGCATGCGCCTGGGCGGTCAGGTCGCGGCCGACATCAACTCGATCCCGCCCGCGCTCGTCCAGCGGGTCGACGTGCTGACCGGCGGTGCCGCGGCCGTCTATGGCCCCGACGCGCTGACCGGCGTGGTCAACTTCATCCTGAAGAAGAACTTCAAGGGCGTGCAGGTCGACGCCAATTACGGTTTCTTCAATCACCTGAACCGCGCCAACATCGTCACCGACACCGCCAAGTCGCGCGGCTTCCCGACCCCGCTGGGCTGGACCAATGACGGCGGACGCGCGACGATCAACGTGACGGCGGGCACGCAGCTGTTCGACGACCGGTTGTCGCTGTCGGGCTATTTCAGCTATCGCCACACCGACAACCTGCCGTACAATTCGCGCTCGGCCCAGTCGTGCCACCTGTTGCAGAACGGGATCGACGGTCCGCTCAGCTGCGACAGCACGCTCTATTCGCGCTACGGCTATATCTACAATCTGAACGGCGGTACGCCGCAGATCAATGCCGCCGACGGCAGCCGTGTCTTCCGCCCCTATCGCAACACGCAGGATGCGACCACCGACCGCCAGAACCGCATGGACGACAGCTATCAGATGCTGCGCGCCAATGAGCGGTACAATGCGGGCGGCTTCCTGTCGTTCAAGGCGACCGACTGGGCCGAAATCTACGGCAGCTACATGTACACCCGCAACACCAGCCAGGGGACGTACCTGCCCGCCACCATTGGCGAAGGCACCAATGGCGATGGCGGTTATCAGCTGAACTGCAACAACCCGCTGATGTCGGCGCAGCAGGCGCAGGTGCTGTGCGGGGCGCAGGCGGGGACCTCGGCGACCGTGCCGATCGATTTCGGTTATCGCTTCCAGCATTACCCGACCCGCACGATCGACTATCAGCAGATCTATAACCGTGCGGCGCTGGGCGTTCGCGGCGACTTTGCCGGCGCATGGCATTACGACGTTGGCGGGGTCTGGGCCAAGAGCCTGGTCAAGAGCGCGATCAACCGCAACTGGGCACCATCGGGCGACAACATCGCCAAGGCGCTGAACGTCGTCAACGTCAACGGCGTGCCGACCTGCGTGTCGAAGGTCAACGGCACCGATCCGAACTGCGTGCCGCTCGACATCTTCCGCGGCGATTCGGACGATCCCGCCGCCTATCGCTATATCTTCGCCTATGCGCCCAACGGGCCGACCCGCAATGTCGGCTATTTCTTCGACGTACAGGCCAATATCAGCGGCGATCTCGGCAAGTACGGTGTGCGTTCGCCGCTGGCGACGGACGGCGTGCAGGTAAGCTTCGGCGCCGAACTGCGTCGCGACATCGCGAACAACTTCACCAGCGCCGACTATAACTCGATCATCCAGGGCACGCCGAACCCGTCCTCCTCCGCGCGTGGTACCCAGACCGCCAAGGAACTGGCCACCGAAATCCAGGTGCCGTTGATCCAGGACCAGTCCTGGACCCATCTGCTGGGCTTCAGCGGTGGCTATCGTGCGTCCAATTACGACACCTCGTCGCGCACCTTCTTCAGCACCTGGAAGCTGGAGGGGACCTGGGCGCCCGTCCGCGACATCCGCTTCCGCGTGGCGCGCAACTTCGCCTCGCGGGCGCCGAACGTGTTCGAGGCGACGCAGAACATCAACTATGGCCGCAACATCAACTTCATCGATCCCTGCGGCGCCAATCCGGCGGGTGGCGCTCCGGTCGCCAGCCTGGCGACCTGCCAGCTGCAACCGGGTTTCCAGCCGTCCACCTATGGCAGCGCCAGCCTGACCTGCCCGCAGGACGGCTGTATCTACCGCTTCGGCGCGGTCGATCCCAAGCTGGGGCCGCAGACCGCCAACACCCTGACCTATGGTCTGGTGCTGACCCCCAGCTTCCTGCCGCGGTTCAGCTTCTCGGTGGATCATTACGAGATCCGCTACACCAACCAGATCGTCGGGCTGGATCAGGACAGCATCGTCGCCAACTGCCTTGGCTATGCGGCCAATCCCACCGACCTGAACCGGATTTCCTGCCAGCAGTTCATCCGCAACGACCAGGGCAAGCTGTTCGGCAATATCAACAATCCGAATGCCGGGTTCGTCAGCTCGCTGGTACTCAACGTGCCCAACCAGACCGGCACGACCGGCTATGACTTCCAGGCGCATTACGACCTGCCGGTCGCCTCGGGCACCTTCGCCACCGACTTCAACGGCGGTCTGGTCACCAGCGCGGCGTCGGTCACCAACCAGTCGGGCAATGTCGGCTATTTCGGTGACGGCGTGGGCAACCCGATCCCGAAGTGGCGGCACAATCTGCGCGGCACCTTCACGGGTGCGGAGGGTCTGTTCCAGCTCTCGCTGAACTGGCGCTACATCTCGGCGACCCGGAGCGGCACGGTGCGCCGGACGGTGCAGAACACCTTCGCACGCATCCCCAATTACAGCTATTTCGACCTGGCGGCGAATGTGAACATCGCCAAGCGGATGACGCTGGGCGTGACGATCAACAACCTGCTCGACAAGGACCCGCCGATCATCCCGGCACGGGGTGGCAACAACACCTACTCGATCAACGGGTGGCAGAACTCGCCGGTCAATTTCTACGACATTTACGGCCGGTACATCCAGTTCTCGGTCACGACGAACTTCTGATCCGAGATTTGATGGAATGCCTGTCCCCGTCGGCGATGCCGGCGGGGATTTTTTTGGGATCAGCGATCCAGCATCGCCGCACTCGGGCAATGGCCCGGCACCCTGCCCGGCCCCGGCCGATAGACCAGCCGCACCCGGGCAGGCCCCGTGCGGACACAGGCGGCGAGGTGATAGTCGCGCGCCAGCACCTCGCGCAGTACCCCCCGCGTCGCGCGGTTGCCAAAGGCAAAGCGAGGATAGTCGTCGACGATCGCGCCCGGCTTCGTCGCCAGGATGCGCCGCATCTCGGCGACCGGATCGGCGCCGATCGCGTCCCGGCTCGCCTCGTCCTGCGTGTTGAGATGGCCGGGGAACACCCATTTCGACGGCAGGCAGCTGTGCGTCAGCATGTAGAGTGCCGGATAGCCGTCATAGACATAAAGACAGCCGCGCGCCGGGGTCGCCGCCTGCGCCACCATACGCGCCTCGGCTGCACCGCCCTTGGTCCGCTCGCTCAATTGCAGCACGATCTGCCCCGCCGCGAAGATCGCGAGGACGAACGCTGCTATCCCTCCTCGATGCCAGCGGGCGAGTGCGGGCGCGGCGACCAGCACGGCGGGCAGGGTGATGGGCAGCGCATAATGCGGGCTGCCGAACCGGCCATAGAGCAGCACCGCCGCACCCGTCACCGCCAGCCAGAGCGGCAGGAAGCGGAAGCCTTCGCGTCGCTCCGCCGGAATATGGCGCCAGGGCCGCCCGAACCCGATGACCAGCAGCAGCGGTGACAGGATGCCCAGACAGGTCGCCAGCCCCTCCAGCTCGTCGGCGAGCGGCCGCGCCGCCTGTCCGCCGACCGACAGGAAATTGGCGAAGAGCCAGGCCTGCCCCTGCCCGGCCGCAGCATAGGTCGCGAACGCCACCAGCGTCGGCAGTAGCGCCAGCGCGACCCAAACCAGCGCCATGCCCGCCAGCCGGACCAGCGGCACCCGCGTGCGCCAGCCCTGCCAGAGAAGGATGCAGCCGAAGACGAACCCTTCAGGCAGCACCGAATATTTGATCTGGAGCGCGACGCCGACCGCGCCCATCGCCACCGCGCCGCACGCGAACAGCCGCCCTCGCCGCTCGACCACCCGAAGCACCGCGCTCACGGCGACCAGCATCAGCGCATTGTAGAAGACTGGCGACTGGCCCCCCTCCCCCTCCATCAGGTTCAGCCAGAGGATATAGAGGATCGCCGCCACGACCGCCGCCCCCGCCCCGGCGAAGCGCCGCGCCACCCGCTGGATGCCGAAGGCGGTGGCGATGACGAAGCCGGTCGCGACCAGCTTATAGGCGAGGAACCCGTCCCCCCCCAGCCAGCGCGCGCCCGCATAGAGCAGGAACAGCCCGATCGGCTTGCGGTCGAAAATGTCGACATAGGGCCAGGCGCCGTGGAGCATGTGCTCGCCGACCAGCAGATAGAATTGCTCGTCGAACCCGATCACCGGATTGCCGAAGGTCCGCGCCCGCACCACCAGCGCGACCAGCGCCAGCAGCAGCAGGACGCCACCCTGGTTGATCCGCCCGCTTTGCCCCTGTGCCCTGTTCATGAGACGCGCGGGTGGGTCGCTTTGCGGTCAAAGGCAAGAATAAACGGGGAGGCCCAAACGGAATGGCGCGAACCCGCATGGTCCGCGCCCGCCCGATCATCGCGATCAATAGCTGACGCTGATCGTCCCCAACACGCTGCGGGGCGCATTGTAAAAGCCCTGGTCATAGGTGAGCGCGTTGATCGCCTTGGTATTGGTGACGTTGCGGACATTCACCGCCAGCCGGAGATTGCGCGTCAGCTTGTAGCTGCCAAGCAGGTCGAGCGTCGCATATTTGTCCTGGGTGACGCGGATCGGCTGGCCGGTGACGGTCGAGATGGTCGATCCGACGACATATATCGACGTCTGATACTGCACCGACGCGCCCAGCTTCAGGTCGGGCAGGACCGATGGGCTGTAGGTCAGGTTCAGCCGGGCGGTCTGGCGCGGAACGAAGGTGCGGGTCGGCATGCCGTCATCGCCCCGGATGCGCATGATCGTATAGCCGCCCGTCGCCTGCACACCGGGCAGCAGCTGGCCGCCAAATTCCAGCTCGACGCCTTCGGACTTGGAATTGACGCCGCGATAGATGGTCTGCCCGATCGTCGGATCGAACCCGGCCGCCTCGGCGAAATTGTCCTGCCGCACGCGGAACACCGACACCGCGGCATTCAGCCGCCCGTCATACCATTCGCCCTTGAACCCGCCTTCCAGGCTGTTGCCCTTGATCGGGGCGAGCAGCTTGCCGCCCGCGCCGAAGACGTTCTGCGGATTGAAGATCGTCGCATAGCTGGCATAGGCGCTGACATGGCGCGTCAGGTCGAGCGTCGCGCCGACAAAGGGCAGGAAGCGATTGTCGCGGTAATTGCTCGGCGCGCCATAGGAATAGCCCTCGCTGCGCGCCCAGGTGTAGTTGGTACCCAGGATGATCTTCAGCGGATCTGCGGGGCGCAGGCGCAGCGTCGCATAGGCCGAGGTCCGCTGTTGATGCGTCCAGTTCGACGCGGCCGGATCGCTGTTGAAGGTGGCGGGCCAGTTGGGCTGTGGGAAGCTGCCGTCGAACAGCCGGTCGAGCGGGACGGACAGGTAGTTCGACGCCTGGTCGTAGCGCGACAGCTGGCGATAGGTCAGCGCACCGCGCAGGACGCCGACGACCAGCATCTGTTCCTGCCCCAGCGCCTCGAAGCTGCCGCTGGCATGGACGTCGAAGGTGAAGTCGCGGTTCGATGCCTTGAACGATCCCGGATAGGACAACACGCCCAGCCCGGTCGTGCGATCGGGATTGCCATAGACGTAGAACAGGTCGTCCCGCTCGTCCGTCGCCCGGCGAAAGGCGCTCGCCTTGATCTGCCACCTGGCATTCAGCTGGTGGGTGATGTCCCCGAAGATCTGGCGATCGGTGACGTCGAAACCCGCCCAGTCGGGGCCGGTGTTGGACGACCGCGCCAGCGGGATGCGCGTGCCGTCGGTATAATAGAGCGGCAGCCCGCCCCATTGCGCCCCCGTGCTCCGGTGGTTCTGATGGCCATAGCCGATGCTCGCGACGGTGTTCGGGCCGAGATCGGCCTCGACGATGCCATAGCCGGTCCAGCGGCGCAGGTGATAGCGATCGAGATAGCTGTCCGCGTCCGAATAGACGCCGACCGCCAGCGCGCGGATATGCCCGTCCTTGTCGAGGGGCGTCGAGACGTCGCCCTGGAGGCGAAGGCTGTCGAACGAGCCATATTGCGCCGATCCGCTCGCCTGGAAGTCCCGCGTCGGGCGCTTGCGGATGAAATTGACCACCGCCGACGGATTGCCGACCGGCGAGAGCAGACCGGGCGCGCCCTTCAGAACCTCGACATGGTCGTAGATGGCGGTGTCGATCGAGCCGACCTGCACCGCGAAGGCGGGCGGCAGGCCGAGGCCGTCGACCTGAAAATTCTGAACGTCGAAGCCACGCGCCGAATAATAGAAGCGATCGGTTTCCTGCGCCTGGACATTGAAGCCGGGCACGGTCGCCAACAGAGCGTTGATGTCGTTCAGCTGGAAATCGTCGATCTGCTGGCGCGTGACGACGCTGATCGCCTGGGGCGTGTCGCGGATGCTGATCGGCAGGCGATAGGCCGAGGTCTGGGCGGGCGTGGTATAGTCCTCGCCATCCTTGGTCTGCTGCGCGGTGACGACGATGTCGCCAGGGTTGGTCGTTTGCGGAACGGTATCGGGCGCAGCGGCGACAGCGGCCAGCAGCGTGAGAACAGGCGTCACGTCGAAAATTCCCCCATTGGGCTTTGTTGACGGCCTTAAGATGAGATTGCGAGTGAATGTCAATAGCAGAGTATGATTGTCAGCACGATGTCCCAAAACCATGACGAATAGGTCACGATAAGATATCGTTTTTGCCCCCGGTCATGCTAACGGGGATATTATGGGTGGGGATTCGGGGCGATATCGGTTTCGTACAGGGCGCACGGCTTTTTGCGCGTCCTGACCTTCCTGCACAGCTTCGAACCCGGCGGGGTCGAGCGGATCGCGCTGCGCCTCGTCCATCGCTGGCGCGAAAGCGGGATCGATGCGCCGCTGTTCCTGGGACGAACCGACGGCGCGATGGCCGAGGATGTCGGCGCGGGGCTCGACTTCGTCAGCCCGCGGCGTCGCTGGCCGGGCATCGCGCATTGGGAAACCATCTGGATGGTCGCCACCCTGCCGCGCGCGGTGCGGACGATCCGGCCGGACATATTGTTCTGCGCGGGCAATACCTATGCCTTTGTCGCGGTGATGCTGAAGCTGGTGCTGGGCCGCGACTGCCCGCCGATCATCGCCAAGATCAGCAACAATCTCGACCGCGCCGACGCCTCATGGTTCTACCGGGTCTTTTACCGGATCTGGCTGCGCATCCAGGGGCTGGCGATCGACCATTTCGTCGGCATGGAAAAGCCGATGCGCGCCGAGATCGTGCAATGCGTCGGCGTCTCGCCCTCCCGCGTCGCGATCATTCCCGATCCCGCCTTGTCCGAGGCGCAGATCCTGAGCTTGCGCGCGCCCGTGGACGACCGGCCTCGGGGTTCGGGGCGCCGCTTCGTCACCATCGCGCGGCTGGCGCCGCAGAAGAACCTGGCGCTGATGCTGCGCGGCTTCGCGCGCGGCAGCGCGCCCGAAGACACGCTGACCCTGTTCGGCGACGGACCCGAGCGCGCGTCGCTGGAGGCGCTCGCTGCCTCGCTGGGGCTGGCCGGGCGGGTTGATTTCCGCGGCTACGTCGCCAACCCGGCCGGGCTGCTCGGCGGTTACGACACGCTGCTCCTCTCCTCGCATTATGAGGGCGTGCCCGCAGTGATCCTGGAGGGGCTGGCGGCCAATATCGGCATCGTCGCCACCGATTGCAGCCGGTCCATGGCCGCGCTGCTGCAACAGGGCGCGCTGGGCACCTTGGTCCCGGTCGGCGACGAAGCCGGCTTTGCCGCCGCGATCGCGGCCGCCCGGCCCCGGCTTCAGGATGCCAGGCGGACGCTGCACCAGGCCCGGCGCTTCACCATCGAGCACGGCGCGGACCATTATATCCGGGTGATGCGCACCGTCCTGCGCCGCCATGCCGAGGCGCGCGCTGCCGCGTCCGCCGCGCCGCTCGTCACCGAACAGGCGCTGCCGACCCTCTGATCCGCGGGAGCGGGCCGGTACCGCAAAACGTGCCATCGGCCCGTTTCCGAACAGCCCTTGGAATAGGATGACAGTGCTTCGACCTACCCCTCCCCTTGAGGGGAGGGGCCAGGGGTGGGGCGCTTCCACAAATGCCGCGCCTGTGGTGAAGCCCCACCCCAACCCCTCCCCTGAAGGGGAGGGGCTCGGTTCGGGTTCATGCCACGTCATCAGCCTCTAACCCGTTGAATGGCGGTGCTTCCCTGCGATCGGCTGGGTAAAGGGAGCAGCAATCGTCTCACAAACAGGGCATCCCGCCCCGTTTACAGCCTTAATTGTGACATGGTTGCCACAGTATCTGTGAAACTTCACGTCGGCGATGGGAGTGGCTTGACGATGCGTTTCAAGGGGAGGGCGCGCCTGTATGCGGGCGCGGGCTGGACGGTGATCGTCCTGGGGCTGGCCATGCCAACAGGCGCGCAAGGACAGGAGGCGCCGCCACCCGCCACCTCCGACGTCGCTAACCCCGCCCCCCTTCCCCCCGACGTCACCGTCACCGGCAAGCGTATCCCCGGATCGGTCATCGGCGCGGTCGAGCCGGTCGCGGTGCTCGATGCTCAGGCGCTGGAGGCATTGGGCGCGACGAACCTGGCCGACCTGCTGAAGAAGGTGAAGGCGCTGACCAGTTCGTCCGGCGGGGGCGAGCCGGTGATGCTGCTCAACGGGCGGCGCGTGTCAGGCTTTTCCGAATTCCAGTCACTGCCCTATGAAGCGATGGAGCGGATCGAGGTGTTGCCCGAGCAGGAGGCGGCGCGCTTCGGCTATCCGCCCAATGTCCGGGTGATGAACTTCATCACCAAGAAGAAATTCCGCGCGGTGACGGTGTTCGAGATGCCCGGCATCACACCCGAGGGCGGGGGCGGCACCAACTATGCCGAGGTCACGTCGGCGCGGATCGACGGGCCGCGCCGCCTGACCTTCAACATCTCGCATCTGCGCCAGGACCCGGTGTTGCAGAGCCAGCGCGACATCGTGCCCGATCCCGACACGCTGTTTGCGACGACGGGCAATGTGACCGGCGTGAACGGCGCCAGCCTGGACCCCCGGCTGGATGCGCTGGCGGGGCGCAGCGTCACGCTGGCGGGGGTGCCGATCGATCCGGCCGCGCGGGGCACGCTCGCGGCCTATGCCAACAGCCCGGGCGCTGTCACCGATCTCGGCCCCTATCGCACGATCCAGCCGCTGAGCGACACGATCCATAGCGAGGTCGGCCTGGCCTCGCCGCTGACCAAGACGGTGTCGGGGTCGCTGATCCTGTCGATGGAGGCGATCCAGACCAAGGGGCTGAACGGCCTGGCCCCCGCCCTGTTGCGCGTGCCGGGTGGCTTGGGCAACTTCCCCTTCGCCAACGACACGCTGCTCTATCGCTATCTGCCCGATAGCGTGCTGCACCAGCGGACGACCAGCATGGCGCTGCACGCAGGGGGCACGCTGACCGGCGATGTCCGCCGCTGGAGCTGGGCGATCACCGGCAATTACGACCGGATGGTGTCGCGCAGCACCTCGGAGACCGGCGTACCGCTGGGCGCGCTCCAGGCGTCGATCGATGCAGACGGCGACCCGATGGCGGCGATTGACCCGGTCACGGCCGCGCGGCGCGACCTGAACCGCAGCCGGGCGGTGTCCGACACGATCGGGGTCAAGGCGACCGCCAACGGCCCCGTCGTCCGCCTGCCCGCCGGCGAGGCGATGCTGACCGTCACCACCGATTACACCCGGATCGACAGCGACGCGCGCACCAACCTGTCGCTCGCCACCGATGCGGTCGGGCGGACCATGCGCGGCGCCAGCGTCAACGCCACGGTGCCGATCGCCTCGGCGCGCGAGGGCTCGCTGGGCTTTCTGGGCGAGATGCAGTTCAGCGCCATGGCAGGCGTGTCGCGGGTGTCCGATTTCGGGCGGCTCAGCACCTCCAATCTGGGGCTGAACTGGACGCCGGTGCGTAGGGTCCAGCTCAACGCCTCGGTCAATGTCGCCCAGACCGCGCCCGCCGTGACCCAGCTGGTCGCGCCGGTGCTGGCGACGCCCAACACGCCCTTTTTCGACTATGTGACCGGGCGCAGCACGCTGGTCACCACGATCGCGGGCGGCAATCCAGGCCTGGCGCCCGAAAAGCGGCGGGTCACGACGCTGGGCATCGCGGTGCAGCCGATCAAGGACAAGGAGATCCGGCTCAGCACCGACTATGTCGACACGCGGATCGACAATCAGGCGGCGTCGCTGGGCGGCGCGACCCCCGCGTTCCAGCGGGTCTTTCCCGACCTGTTCGTGCGCGATGCGCTGGGCCAGCTGGTCAGCGTCGACCTGCGCCCGGTCAACCTGGCGTTCGAGCGCGAGCGCAAGCTGCGCCTGACGGTCGACGCGCAGGTGATGCTGGGCAAGACCCCGCCGCCCCCTCCCCCGCCCGCCCCCGGCACGAATCCGGCTGCGGCGAAGGCCGCACCCCCGCCCCGCCCACCCAAGCGGCCGCCCGCGCTATGGCTGACGGCGACGACCAATTACCGGCTGGAGGATCGGCTGACCCTGCGCAGCGGTGGCCCGGTCCTCGACCTGCTGGACGGCGCGACGCTCAGCGGCACCGGCGGGCGGCCGCGCTGGGACGTCGATATGACCGGCAATTTCAGCTACGGCGTGTTCAACATGGGCGTCTACGGTCGCCTGCAGGGACCGACCCGCATCCGCAGCGACATCGCCGCCTCCGACCTGCACTTTTCGGGGCGGACCTGGCTGGTCCTCTACAGCTTCGTCCGCATGGAGAAGGTCATCAAGCAGCCCTGGGCCAAGGGGATGAACGTCAACGTCACGATCGAGAACCTGCTGAACGACCGGATCAACGTCACCGACCGCAACGGCGACACCCCCAACCGCTTCCAGCCCGCCTATCTCGACCCCATCGGCCGCTCGATCCGGGTGGGGGTGCGGAAGTTGTTCTGAGGGGGGCGAAGGCCATCTGGGACTCGCTCGGGACGACCTGATCGGGAAAAGCGAGCGGCGCGGCGGGCTTGCGGCCGAGCGTCGGGAGCCAGGACGATCTTCATCGTCATCCTGTTCTCGTTCGGTCATCTCGGCAGCGCTTGCCCAGGCTTCGAAAATGCGGGGCTCAGACCGCCGCGACGCCACCATCCACGAAGAGCTCATGGCCTGCGACGAAGGCGCTTTCGCTCGATGCCAGGAACAACACGGCATTCGCGACATCCTCAAGGTGACCGATGCGGCCAAGCGGAATTCCCTTGATGATCTCTTCTTCAGCTCCCGGCGCCGCATCGAAATAGCTACGCATCAGTCTGGTTTCGGTAGCGCCGGGGGAAACGACGTTCACACGGATGCCGCGATCCTTGAGGTCGATCGTCCAGCTGCGTGCAAAGGAGCGGACGGCCGCCTTGCTGGCATTGTAAAGCGACTGGGCCGGGTAGGCCTTGGAACCAGCGATCGAGCCGTTGAGGACGATCACGCTTCCGGCCGCCATCAGCGGCAACGCCTTTTGCACCGTGAAGACCAGACCCTTGACGTTGAGGTCGAACGTCGCGTCGAAATGGGATTCTTCAAGCGCTTCGAGCGGGACAGGCTGGTGCATACCGGCATTGGCGAACACGACGTCGACCCTGCCATGATCGCGCCCGACGCGCTCGTAGAGCTTCGTCAGGTCGGCCAGGTTCGTGACGTCACCCTGTACGCCGATTGCACCATGACCGATCTGCCGGATGGCCTGATCGAGCATCTCCTGCCGCCGTGCGGTGATGTAGAGCTGGGCGCCCTCCTCCGCAAAGCGCTGCGCGGATGCCAGCCCGATACCATCGCTCCCGCCGGTAATCACCACAACCTTGCCTTCGAACCGTCTCGTCATCACATATGCCTTTCGATCAAGTGGAGGGTTTCTCCACTTGCAAATATGGAGGCATCCTCCACTTAGCAAGGCAGGGAGGGACGATTCTTGAGTGAGGGTATCCTGCGCGCTGACGCAGAGCGGAATCGCGAACGCATCCTCGCTGCGGCGGAAGAAGCATTTCTCGAGCGGGGTGCGGGCGTCCCGCTGGAAGAGGTGGCCAAGCGGGCAAAGGTTGGGATCGGTACACTCTACCGCCGATTCCCGACGCGCGAGGCGCTGCTCGCAGCCACCAGCAATGAGCGGTTCATGGCGGTAGCCGAAACGAGCCGCAGGCGGGATATCGAGCTTGATCCTGGCGACGCACTGCGCCGGTTCTTGGAGGAACTCGCCAAAAACACGAGCGTCTACCAGAGCCTGGCCGCGTCGTTGGGAACCGTCATCCAGCATGGCACAGCTGGCTGCACGGCGATAACCGCTGAAGGTGAAAGACTGCTCCGACGCGCTCAGGCATCCGGGGTTATTCGTCCAGATGCCAATTTCGACGACATCATCTATGTAGTGAGCGCCATAGCGATCGCCGTGGAGAAGGACAGCGCACCGACGACCCGGATTGCCCATCTTGTTGATCTTCTATTCAACGGTCTATGCGTGCGCTGAAGGCTGCGGGACATGCACGATCGTTATGTCACAGCATATCGAAGGCGAGCCTCAGAGCGCATTCGTCGGTCATTCGGGAGAACGGGTAAACTCTCCCGATCACATGGCCGGCGCTTCCTCTGTGAGCCGGCCTGTTTGCTTTCGTGCTGTGACGGCCGAGCGGTTGACATTACCCCATTGGCATAGTGGCACGAGCGCGGTCGCGAGGATCATGCCATCGTCGGTCATGCTATATTCGACGCGGGGTGGCACCTCCTGATAATCATGGCGTGCCACGATCCCGTCGACCTCCAGTTCCCGCAACTGCTGGATTAGCACCTTCTCGCTGATCCCGGCGACGCGGCGACGAAGCTCGCCGAACCGGCGCGGGCCTCCACTCACATGGTAGAGGATCAGCGGCTTCCATTTGCCGCCGATTACCGCAAGCGCGACGTCCAAGCCGCAGTCCGTCTGATCAAGGGCCATCAGACCACTTACAAAAAGGTCAGTACTGGTTCAAGCGAAACTGTCCGCTAAATGGCCCATGCAACGCAATACCGGCATGGCAAAGGCTTATCAGATGAACCGTTCCAACTTGGACATCGCACAAAATCTCCTCATGCAAATCGGCAGCGGAGCCTTGCCCGAGGCAATCGCGGCTGAAATGGACGAAGCCGTCGTTCTGGAAATTCCGGGCGATGAGGGCGCCATGCCATGGATCGGAAGACGGTCGGGCCGTCAGGCTGTTGCAGACTTTATCGCCGATCAAAGATCTCTTCTCACAAGCAACATGTTCCGGGTCGACGACATCCTGGTGAGCGAGCGGCGGGCCGTCGTCATCGGAGCACTATCCGCGACGTTGAAAGCGAACGGACGAACGATCGAAACCGATTTCGCCATCGTGCTCACGATCGCCAACGGCATGATCACCCGCTTTCAAATGCTTGAGGACAGCTATGCCGTGTCCGCTGCCGCCAGGTAAATGACGCATATGGGCTCATACTGACGCGCAAGAGCTACCGCGTGGATCAGCCATATACGAAAAACGGAAGGCGCGGGCGCATCGCCCCGGAGTGGCATCTCAACAGGAACAGGGGGACATCAACCCGGTCCGGGCATATCCCCCGATTTTCTCACCGAGGTTGCGTGCCCAATGTCAAGATACGCATGGCGACATCAAGATTGGTGTCTATTTCCTCGTCGCTCATTCCGACATGAAGAACGCTAGCGGCCATTTGCATGTAAATGGCAAAGTCGTGCGCACTGATGGTTTCGCTTACCTCGCCACGACTCTTGGCCGCGGAAACCAACGGCGTCAGAAAAGCGCTCACTTCGTCTCCAAGACGTGCCAACGCTGTTCGCCCTGTTTCAGCTCTGCTCAACTCCGCAGCGATGTGCTGATACATTGCTAAGGTGGGCATCGCTTGGATCACCGCCACCTTAAGCGATTCGTAGAATGGTCTCGACAGGTCGAGGTTGTTTTTTAGGATTTCCGCTTCCTGTGACAACACCGCCAGCGCGAGGGTCTCGCGATCAGCGAAGTTGCGCTGCATCGTAGCTCTGCCGACTCCTGCCCTTTTGGCTATCACCTCAAGGTTGACGCCATATCCGTGCTCGCGGAAACACGAGGCGGCTGCCGACAAAATGGCTTCGCGGCGCAACTGCGCATCCCGGCGCGGCGCCCGCCTACGCCCTGCATCGTCCTTGGGGGCAACACAAATTCGCTTGGTGATAGCCTATACTCTCGTTGGGACAGCGTCCAACAATGCGGCCGTGAGCAATAAGATACCGATATCAGTGCGGCAACCCGTATCTTGTGAGCATCAATGTGCCTGACACGAGGAAGACCCAGAACAAGGAAAGAGGCAGAAATATCTTCCATCCCAGACGCATGATCTGATCATACCGATAACGCGGGACGGTCGCCTTGACCCAGGCGTAGGCGAAGAAACAGAATAGAGCGGTTTCCGGCCGACCTGAGTCGCAGAGGGATTCACAGGGGCGCGCTGATCTGATTCACAGTGCTGGCTGGATGGAGGCCGGCATGGATG
>NZ_JACIFA010000026.1 GCF_014197135.1 Sphingomonas zeae | reverse complement strand
ACCCGCTACGATCGGTGCCCAACCGCCTTCTTCTCCGCCGTCGCCCTCGCTGCCACCATCATCTTCTGGCTTTGATCAACGAGTCCTGACCCTAGGTCAACATTGGCTTTTGCAATGTTCGCGCTCACCGCATGCACCGGCCCCCTTGCCCGCCCCCGCGCGTCAGCCGCGCCTGTCTACGATCACGTCCCTTGCAACACTCCCGGCGCGCGGCGCGAGGAACCCGTCCCGTCAAATGGCGTGGAGTCGGGATCGTCTCCGGCGAAGGCTGATCCGACCAAATCTCGTACCATCACTTGCGTGATTGAACGTGGGCTTCGCTAAAATCGCATCATATATGCGGTTCGACCGCTTGCATGACGGTGATTTTCGGCATCCCACGTCCGGAGCTTTGCCATTGCGGCGTTTGCCCATCCTGATTGCATTGGCAACGCTGATGGCCCTGGTGCTGCCTTCGCTGGGCGAAGCAGCGTGCGTCAGAGCCGCCGTGAGTTGGTCAGCCGGCAATGGGCCTAAAACGGCAGTAGTTTCAAGAACGGATCTTACACTAAAAACACTACAATTTGACGATGATCAAACAGACCTCCCTCGCCATGCCCTTACTTGTCAGCATTCACACTGCAGGGGTGCGCAAACAGGTGTTGTAGGATCGAGCGTACATTTCACACTACTTATTTCGAACCGACCTGTCTTTGTATCTAGCAAAGAAAATATGATTATCAGTTCACCGCCATTTGGCTTGGAACGACCCCCTCGACTCGCTTAATTCGGTAATCGTGTACTGACAGGTTCTCCGATGAGGTGAGCGTGTCACTCGCATCTGTACACGTCTTTGAAGATTCCAAGGCCTCTGCATGGAGCGAAGCGCGCCGGCCAAATCTTCAATCGCCCATTCGTAGGTCGAGGGATCCTAATGATAGACGATGATATAGTGTATTTTCAGCACCGAGCTGAGACTGAAATTGAGCTGGCGCAACTTGCAACCAGTTCCAAGATAGTTGCGGCACACTACAAAATGGCTGACGCATATTTTGAAAAAATTGACGCACTGCGGGCGGTCGACGCAGCTAAAGTTATGCCTTCTCCAGCCGACGGTGAAGACGAAGGCAATCGCGAGGCGGAACCGGAACCACAATCAATATCTGAACAGCCGCTGCCCTACGTGGACCCGTCCAGAGCAGTACCAGCTGCCTCCCAGCCACAAAAGCAAGCCGCCGCAGTATGGTCCCCTGAAACCGGAGTCATTCCTCCTTTCGGCGACGCCGCGTCGTTCATGACAGGAATGAAACTATCATGACGAACATCCGAAAGTTTTCCATCGGCTCACTTGCTAGCGCGATCTTGCTAGGCGGTTGCGCCACCTATGCGCCGCGGCCCTCCTCCTATTCTTACTTCTCCGTGCCCTGTGACACGCCCGGCGCGATTCGTGCGGTGCCGATCTCCCGTCCGAATGGAATGCCCGGGGCAACATCCGCTGCTCCGCCGGCACCCGCCACGCCGCAAACGGCCGTCCCCTCTGCGCCGGGCAGTGCGGTTCAGGCAGGCGGAAGCGAGTGTCTGATCGCCGTCGCCGACCGCAGGCGTGGTTCGCGCGGCGCCGGCTACTATGGGGGCGGCTACCCCTACCGCTATGGAAGCCCTTACGGCTACTACGGCTCCCCCTTCTATGGATCGCTCGGAATCGGGATTGGCATTGGTGGCGGCCACTATCGGGGCGGTCATCTTGGTGGCGGACATTTTGGAGGTGGGCATTTTGGAGGTGGCCACGGCGGCGGACATGGTGGTGGCCGTCATTGATCCCGCCATGCGATCCCCAGGTCTTTCGAGAGGCAAGTTCCGTTGCCTTTGCTAGCTGGTAGCTTGTCGGAAACCCTTTGGCATATGGTCAGCCTTGCGGCCGCCTATGCTCTGGCTCTTCCGATCGGTTGGGATCGGGAGAAGGAAGAGCGCAGCGCGGGCGTGCGCACTTTTCCCCTCGTCGCGATCGCCAGCTGTGGTTTCGTGCTGATCGCGATTGCGGTACTCGGTCGGGCTTCGCTCGGCCAGGCACGTATCCTGGAGGGCCTGATCACCGGCGTCGGCTTCATCGGCGGCGGAGCGATCTTGAAGCAAGGCAGTCGAACATCAGGGACGGCCACGGCGGCGAGCCTGTGGGCGACAGGGGCCGTTGGTGCCGCGGTCGGATATTCGCTGTACGATATCGCCATCATCATCAGCGCTGTCACCTTCCTAACTCTCCGACTTTCACGTCCACTCAAGAAAACCGCGGGCGAACAGGGCGACAACGTGGATAGCGCACCGGCACTGTCAGGCGGGGCCAACGCCCGACCGGAACCGGATTCGGATAGTCGATTGCTGCGCGGATCGGATTAAGGTCGGGCGCTACGCGACGACAAATGGTTTCGACCCACATAAGATAAGGAGAAGCAGTTTGGGCCAGTGGATCCAGCAGCTCGTGGATCAGCTCGGCTATCTTGGCGTCGCGGTGCTGATGTTCGCCGAAACCGTGTTCCCGCCGCTCCCCTCGGAGGTCATCATGCCGCTTGCCGGCCTGCGTGTTTCGCGCGGAGCATTGTCGCTGCCGGGCGTGATTGCCGCCGGAGCGGCGGGCGCCATGGCGGGCAATCTCTGCTGGTACGCCGTCGCAAGGATGCTCGGCATCGACCGGCTGCATGGCCTGGTCGATCGGCACGGCCGATGGCTAACGCTCGAATGGCAGGAGGTCGAGCGCGCGAAGACCTGGTTCCGCGGCCACGGTGGACCGTTCGTCTGCATCGGGCGGATCGTCCCCACGGTGCGATCGGTCGTATCGATCCCGGCCGGGCTCGTGCGGATGCCCCTCGGACCCTTCCTCCTGTGGTCGACGATCGGCACGGCAGCCTGGACCGCGATGCTGGCCGCCGCCGGCTATCTGCTGGGGCAGCGCTATGGGGCGGTCGAGCGCTATGTGGGTCCGGTCTCGACGGCGATCATCATCGCGCTCGTGCTCTGGTACGCTTGGCGGGTAGCCACGTGGGGGCGTCGTCATGGGCGTTGAGGTGCCAAAGCCCATGAGCGACGCCACCATTCGGCGCGCGTTCTGGCGGACCTCCACGGCAAGCCGTGCGGCCGTCATCGTCGACGCCGATGACTATTTCAGGGCCGCCCGCTCCGCGATGCTCAAGGCCAAGCGGCGCATCGTGCTGATCGGCTGGGACTTCGACGCCCGGATCCAGTTCGCTGGGGAGGGGCAGGACGAGGGTCCGCCGACGGTCGGAGCGTTCATCAGCTGGCTGGTCAAGCGCAGTCCCCTGCTCGATATTCACATACTGCGCTGGGATACCGGTGCGCTCAAGACGCTGTTCCATGGCCGAACCCTGTTCACGATCCTGCGCTGGATGCGCGACCGCCAAATCCACCTCAAACTCGACGGGCATCATCCGGTCGCCGGATCGCATCACCAGAAGATCGTGGTGATCGACGACTGCATGGCCTTTTGCGGCGGCATCGACATGACCCGCGAACGATGGGACACGCGAGACCACCAGGACGAGGAACCGCGCCGCGTCCGACCGGACGGCACGCCGCACGGGCCGTGGCATGACGCGGCCATGGCGCTGGAGGGCCCGGTGGCACGCGCCCTCGGTGACGCCTGTCGGGAGCGGTGGCATGCCGCCGGCGGGTATTCGATCGAGCCCGTGACCGATGGCGCGGATTGCTGGCCTGATGGGCTCGAGGCAGACTTCAGGGACGTGCCCGTCGGGATCTCGCGCACGCTGCCAAAGCTCGCCGACCAGGAACCGGTCCACGAGATCGAGGCGCTGTATGTCGCGCTCATCGCGCGGGCGCGGCGGCTGATCTATGCCGAAAGCCAGTATTTCGCCTCCCGGCGGGTCGCGGAGGCAATCGCCAGACGACTCGACGAGACCGATGGTCCGGAAATCGTCGTCATCAATCCGACGACCGCGAACGGCTGGCTCGAACCGATCGCGATGGATACGGCCCGTGCCCGGCTGGTTGCCGAACTCCGGAAGTGCGACGTGCACGGCCGCTTCCGGCTTTATCACCCGTTCACCGCCGCGGGGGCACCGATTTATGTCCATGCCAAGGTCACGATCATCGACGACGTCGTGCTGCGGGTGGGATCCTCCAACTTCAACAACCGGTCGCTGCGCCTCGACAGCGAATGCGACGTGACGATCGACACGACCGGGGCATCCGACGCCGATGGGCATCGAAAGATAGCCGACATCCGCGCCGGTCTGCTCGCCGAGCACCTTGGCGCCAACAAGGACGCGGTCATCGCGAAGTTCGCCGAAACCGGCTCGTTGATCGCAACGATCGCGGCGTTGCAGGCACCGGGTCGCTCGCTACGCGAGTACGAGCTGCCCGAACTGTCTTCGATGGAAAAATGGCTGGCCGACAGCAAGCTGCTCGACCCCGAGGGACCCGACGAGATGTTCGAGCCGTTTTCGCGACGCCGAGGTCTGCTCTTTCACCTGCGGCACCGACACCGCCATCATCCGTGACCCGTACTGCCACGACCAGAAGGACCGGGGGCCAGTCCCGAACAAACATCCTTAACGATTTCTAATCATTCTTGCGCGAAGATGCGCGCTCTATCGTTCGCGTGAGAGGTCGACAGGCATGAATGTGAACGGCGTGGCCGATGTCATGGCGATGCGCAACGCGGTGCTTCAACGAAACGCCGCACTGAGGGATGTCGGCTCGGCTTCGTCGCCGAATGCGCTGCGGGGACCGGATGGCACTGCCCCATCGACGAGCTTTGCCGCGACGATGCAGACCGCGCTTCAAAAGGTGAATGCGCTCCAGGAACAGGAGGATGTCGCGACCGAAGCCTACGAACGAGGCGAGACGACCGATATCGCGACCGTGGCGCTGATACAGCAACGCGCCTCGGTTTCGTTCGAGGCCACCTTGCAGGTCCGGAACAAGGTTCTTTCGGCCTACAAGGACATCATGAGCATGGCCGTCTGATCACAGCCTGCGTCCATCGAGTGCCCGATGGCCGCGGGATGGCTCACCTGCGGTCAAGACTCCGAACCGCCGGTGGTGATGAACGACGATCTTCATGCCGGACGGCGTGATCGCTGCTGTCATTTTGGGCGTATGGCGTGCGAGGTTCATGCATGGGATAAGGCGTAGGCTGCGGCATCTGGTACGCGGGACGGGGTGCGGACGAGGCAGGGTAACCGCCGTAGCTTCCACCCTCATAGGCATGCCCGCCATCCCAGTTGACCCCGCCATGCGTGCCGCTCCAGTTGACGCCGGCACCATGGGACATGACCTGCGCGCCAGCCGGCGCTGCCGCCAAGCCGGCAAGGATCATGATCCCAAGTGTCAGCCCGCATTTTCTGGTCACGCTATTTCTCCCTCCATGCACCGACAACCATGAAACGGCTGCCTGTTCAGAACGCCAGCCGAGTGCGGATCAATGCCGAAACAGACCGCCAAGAAAGCCGCCGGGACGATAGCCGCCGTGGCCACCACGGTCATGCCCGCCACCATGACGTCCACCGCCATGAGATCCTTCATTGTACCCGCCCCAGGGAGCAGGCTGAGCATATCCAGGTGCAGTCGGTTGTGGCGGGTAATCGGGTGCCGGCCTCGACGTCGCCTCGTACGAAGCGTTCTTCTCGATGATCTTGTCGAGTTCGCCGCGGTCCAGCCAGATGCCCCGGCATTGCGGGCAATAGTCGATCTCGACCCCCTGCCGGTCGGCGAGCACGAGGTCGACCCGGCACACGGGGCAGAGCATGCCCTGCAACCGGGTGGTCGCGGGTACTGTTGCGGCATCCGTCATGGTGCATTCCTCTCTTTGGTCGGCACCGCTGGGGCGGTCTGCCCGGGAAGCGCTGCTTTCATCTTAATAGCCATAACCCCCGTAGCGCTGATTGCGCTCCTGGCGCTCATGCCGCCGTTCACGACGTTCCTCGCGGCGATCATGGCGATTGTTGTAGCCATAACCGCCCTGGTAATAGCCGCCACCATTACCGCGCCAGGACTGCTGATGGCCACCGCCTCGATCGCGGTAGGCGTCGCCATATCCGCCGTGTCCTCGGACCTGATTGCCGTAGGACGGGCCGCCATTATGTCCGCCGTAACCGCCATGGGACTGGGCCATCGCGGCCGGCGCAGCAAACGCCAGTGCCGCCGCGGCCAAGATCAAGGATCCTCTCATGACTACCTCCATCAAGCGTGACCGAATGTCACGTCTAGTAGATAGGACCGCGATATTGAATGCAGGCGGAATGCGATCGACAGCTCACATTCACTAACAAGAGATAATATTATATTATTGCGTAGTCAGGCAAGAGTCATGGCATAAAATTATCTCATCGAACCTTTAAGTGTCTCAAGGCACTTGTACCCTCGACTAGATCCATTTTGCGCGCTTGAACCTGATATAGAGCATGCTGCACACCGTAGCGACCACCGCGAGTACGACGAAATATCCATACTTGGTTTTCAACTCTGGCATGTTTTCGAAGTTCATACCGTAGATGCCTGCGAGGGCAGTCGGCACGGCCAGAATGGCCGCCCAGGCCGCAAGCTGCCGGGTACTCGCACCAGTGCGCTGCTGTTCGAGCAGATTGCTGACCTCAAAGACCGATGTGAGCACTTCGCGAAGGCCACCCACCGTGGTTTCAACTCTATGAATATGGTCTAGCACATCTCGAAAATACGGGATTACCTCGCGGTCGATGCAAGGCATGTCAGGGTGGGTGAGTTTGTTCGCTACCTCGCCCATGGGGCCAAGGACCCGTTGGAACCGCATCAGCTCACGTCGTAGATTGAAGATGCGACTGATTTCCTCCCGGGCCAGGAAAGCGTCAAGCGCCCGTTGCTCCATTATGACGACTTCCTCCTCGATGGCCTCCCCGATCGGCAGATAGCCATCGACGATGAAGTCGATAATGGCGTGCAGAACATAGTCGACACCATGCGCGAGTAGTGACGGCGCCGCCTCAAGCTGGCCGCGCAGCGTGCTGTGCGAGCGTGCCGATCCATGCCGCACGGTGATGACATGACTGGGACCCACGAATATCGCGGTTTCACCGTAGGCGATAACCTGATCCTCAAGCCGGGCAGTCAGCGCGACCACGAACAGCTGATCGCCGTAGACATCGACCTTCGGATGCTGGTGGGCTTTCAGAGCATCCTCAACCGCAAGCGGGTGAAGGCCGTAGTGCTCCTGGAGCTTCCGAAGCTCCTCCTCGGACGGCTCCAGCAGGCCGATCCAGACGAACTCCGCCTTGTCGTCCGAACAAAATGTCGGCTCGTCGATCGAAAGCGACCGGACCCGCTGGCCGTGGCGATAAAGGGAAGCGGCAACAACGCTCATCAGGACCCTCTAAACATTGATAGACAATCGCCCTAACAGGAGACGATCCTTACGTCGCTGCGAACGCCTATCCCCACTGCTGAAGCCTCAGACATGCCTGGGGCTTCCTCACCATCATTCTTACTCGGCCGCCGCTACGCCAGCACATTCACGGCACGGGTAGGATTGTTCACGAGGAACAGCCTCAGCGCGATCGTAAGCGCAATTTCCCCCGTGCCAGCCAAAAGTCGGAGACATGCTTTTGAAGAATGGTGACATCGGCCCGCATGACCCTCTCTTTCATGATTGCCGGATCGACACCATCGCCTGCGATTCCGTGCTAGGCTGCCCATGCTTTGTCGTTGCTAACCAACGGGCAGGAACGAGCCATGTTCAAGTGACGATCAGCGACCCGCCTCGTTCAGCCAAAGGGCATTCACGGACTCCGCGCGTCCGCCGTCCTCTGCGCTGGTGGGAGCTTGCGTTACCGGCCGGCGTGTGGATTGTCGCTGGAAAGGTGTTGCTGGTGGGTGCCCGCACGCTGGGGCGGTCCGCACTTCGGCATCCATATGCAGTGTTCTCGCTTATCCGTTTATCCGGTCGATCTTCCCGCATCGGTTTCAGAGTTTGGCGGCACCTGGGAGGCAAGTGGCGTTAAGCGCTCATGATATACCTACAGCGGGGGCGCGATCCTGACCGTGCATCGCACCGTCTCGCGCTTGCGGGCTGCGGCCTTGCTGCACCCCTCGATCGTCTCGCGGTTGGCCGTCACGATCCTGTCGGCACCGAGGATCCCGCGGAACGCGGTCGGGCTGGCGCTCTGCATCATCCGCTGCCCTGCTTCCCAAAGGGGAAGGTCGAGCGTTCGCGCTGCCATGCGCTCCGGCCATTGCCAGCTCGCCGGCGCGATCTCGCGCGCGACCAAGCCCGGCACGATCGACCATACAAGGATGCCGATCGCCGCCCCGCCCAGCCCGAACCATAGCTGCCGGTTCTTCTGGTCGACCCGAGTCCATGCCGATCCGGCGAGGCTGCGAAGCTCGGCCATGACGCGGGCCTTGTCCTCGCCGGCCTTGGCGAGCGCCGCCTGGTCCTCGCGCCGGGCGGTGCTGCCTGCTGCGGCGATACGCTGCGCCATCTGCTCGGGCGTCATTGCCAGCGCCGGACTGCGCGCGATCACGTCGTTGATGACCGCGATCCGCTCGGCTGTAGCGTCCACGCCCTGCTGCATCCGCCCCAGCGTCTCGGAATAGTCGGGCACATCGATATGCGCCCGCTCGGCCGCCAGGCCCTCCACGGCACGGCGTAGCAACGCCAGCTCGCGGTCCTGGCCTTCTATCACGGCGCGCAACCGGTCGAACGCCTCCGCCGGATCGCCGCCTTCCTGAATATCGTCGTCCATCATCACCTACCGGCTCATGCCACGGTCGCGGTCACGCCCGATGCTGACCGACTGCGCCAGCTCGTTTGCGATCGATCGACCGCGCTCCATTTTCAGTTCCAGCTCAGGCGCGCGCCGGTGCAACGCGGATTCGAGTTGGGGGTCGCGATGCAGCCCGCCCGCCATGCTCTCCATGCGCTTGCCGATCTTCTCCGCGCCCGCATGGTCGCCGGCACGCTCCATGCTGGCCTGCGCCTCCTTCAATCCCTGCCACTGCTCCACGAACCGGCCGGCGCGCTTCTCCGGATCTATGCGGACCTGGCGCTCGGTTTCCATCGCCTTCGCCGCGCCGCTGGTGTTGCCCCCGGCGGCCTGCTCGATCAGCTTGGGATCGCGCGCCAGCGCCGATGCGAGGTCGCGGGCGGCATGGGGCCGAACCTGGTCGAGCGCGTCGCCTGCCTTCGCCAGCGCCTGTTCCTGGTGCGCCAGCACCGGCAAGCCTTTTTCCAGCATCCGGCCTATGTCGGCACCGGCTCGCGCATAACGCTCGATAGCCTTGGCCTGCGAGGGTGGAAGCGGGCGGTCGGCCGTGCTGCGCTCCGGCGACGTCGCACGCTCCGCTGCCGGTTTCGGCCGGAAGCCGTCGAACATGCCCCGCGCCTTGTCGCGGACCTTCGCCACCATTTCACGCGCGCGTTCCGGGAACCGGATCTCGCGCCGATCGGCGAACGCCCGCGCCTGATCCTGCTCGGGCTTGGCGTAATCGCCCGCCATGTCCTTGCCGCGTTCGCGCGACAGGGCGCGAACAAGCTGGCGCTGGTCGGTGAAGTCGTCGCGGCCATAGTGAAGCTGCACGTCGTCGCGGTGCCGCGACATGCCGACATAGGCGCTGTGCCGGTCCATGCCTGGGGTGGCGAGAACGTGCGCGCGATCGACCGTCACGCCCTGCGATTTGTGGATCGTCGCCGCATAGCCATGATCGACATGGGCATAGTCCTTGGTGTCGAACGCGACGCCGCGCCCGTCATCGAGGCGCACCGCCATGCGCTCGGACGATACCCGCTCGATCGTGGCGAGCGTGCCGTTCTTCACCCCCATGCCGCGTTCGTTGCGCAGGAACATGATGCGGTCGCCGGTCGCGAACTGCCGCTCGCCACGCTCGGCCTTCACCGTCACGTCGTCGCCAAGGTCGCCGCTCGCGCGCAACCGGTCGCGCGCCTCGCCATTGAGGCTCTGCACCTCGGCGTTGGTGTGGGTAAGGATGATCCGGCTCTTGCCCGGCTCGGCCTGACGCGCGCGGTCCCAACCGTCCACTAGCTCGCCCCGGGCCTGCTCGCGAGTGTCGACCGCGTGGACCATACCCTTGCCGTCATAGGCGTGGATCGCCTCACCGGTGCGCCCGGTCGCCAGCGCTCGCGTCGCGTCGCGCTGCCAGTCCTCGCGCTGCCGGCGTATCTCGGTGATCTCGGCCGCGCCGTGGCGCTCGGTGACGCTGCGGAACGCCGCGCCCGCCTCGATCGCCTGCAACTGCTCGGGGTCGCCCACCATCACGACCTTGGCCCCGGCGTCACGCGCCTGGCTCAACACGCGCTCCATCTGACGCGAGCCGATCATGCCGGCCTCGTCCACCACCAGCACGTCCTTGGGGCCTAGCTGCTCGCGGCCCTGCCCCCATGCGTGTTCAAAACTGGCGATGGTGCGAGACTGGATGCCGGACCCGCCTTCAAGGTTTTCGGCCGCGATGCCCGACAACGCCGCACCGCGTACCGTGTAACCAGCGCGCTCCCATCCGTCGCGCGCCACCCCCAACATGGCCGATTTGCCGGTGCCGGCATATCCGATCACGTTGGCGATGCCGCCCGGACCCACTATATGCTCCAACGCGGCTCGCTGCTCTTCCCCCAGCACGAGTCCTTCACTCCCGGCGCGCGTGATTGCCCCCTCCATTGCGTGCGCCGGGAGACCATGCCCGGCCCGGCTCGCCAGCTCGTCGCCGGCGCGCTCAAGCCGGGCCTCCACCGCGATCATATCGCGCGATGTGAACCGCTCCTGGTCGCGTCCGTCCTTCCCCAATGCGACCAGCTCGGGCGATCCCCGAACCGCTCCCATCACCTGGTCGAACTGCTCCTTGCCGTCGCTGTGGCGGAACGCGAACGTCGCAAGGTCGCGGACGGTGAACGTGGCCTGCTGCCGGGTGATCGCGTCCAGCGCGACATTGGGATCGGCGATGATCTTTGCGCCGTTCTCGCGGGCGATGCGCGTGTGATCCTCGATCCGCTCGGCCTCAAGCCCCTGCTCCGGCCTGCGGGATGCTGCCGGGCCGATCTTGTGCTGCGGCTCCAGCCCGATCCCCTGCGCCTCATAGCTGCGATGGTCGATCCGACCCTCCAGCCCAAACTCGGTCATGCGCTCGTTGACGTGCGCGCTCCACGCTTCGCGCCAGTCCTTCAACAGCTCCGTACTATTCCAGTCGCGGTTCTTTTTTCCGAACCCGTCCGGGCCTACATCGCGCATCGTCATCATCACATGCGCGTGCGGCTTCGGACTGCCGTCCTTCGCCTTGTCCCAATGCACGTTCAGGTCCGCGACCATCCCGCGATCGACAAACTGCTTTTTCACGAAATCACGCGCAAGCTGGACGCCCTGCCTTTCGTTCATCTCGCGCGGAATCGAGAACTCGACCTCGCGGGCAAGCTGCGCGTCCTTGCGCTTCTCCCCTGCCTCAACCTCGTTCCACAACGTGGCGCGGTCGTTTAAACGCTTCGGCGCACTGTCCGGCAACATCACTTCGGAATGGATGACGCCCGCCTTGTTGCTGAAGTCGTGATCGCGGTTCAGCCGATCGTCGTGCAGCTCGGACGCGGAACGATAGGCGGCGCTCGCAACGGCGCTCGATCCGTTCGCGCGGCTCACGACTTTGGCAGAGAAATGGTAGATCGCCATGACGCTCTGCACACTGGCTTACTTAGCGCACGTCGGCAACGACGTATAAGCGCGCACTCACAATTCGCTGCGCTCCTTATTCCTGACTTGCTGGCGCTTCTGTTCGTTCTGGCTTTACCCCTTTGCCGGGTGCGCTAAGGTGCTGCTGGTCGATACGCGGAAGGGTGAAAGCGATGCGGAAGGTTCGCGATTACGATGCCGAGCTAAAGGCGCTGGGTGACAAGGCCCGCTCGCTCAAGGCAAAGCGGGTCGAACAGTTGGGCCAGCTCGTTGCTGCCACGGGTGCCGATGCGCTTGATGCTGAAACCCTCGCCGGTATGTTGCTCGATGCGATCGGATCAAAGGATGCGAGTGCGAAGGAGGCATGGCGTGCAAAGGGCGCTGCCTTCTTTCAGCGGCGCGGGCGCAAAGGTGGCGGCGCTGCTGCAATCCACGGATCGGGCGCTCAAGCTGAACCGCGCGGCGACGCTGCGGGCGGAAGCGGCGGAACGACGTAACGATACGCGGGGCTGGGTCATGCAACGCCGCGAACGAACGCGCCACCTGATTGAGCTGGGTGGCCTCGTCCAGAAAGCCGGCCTGGTCGAGCTGACCGACGACGATCGCGCCACCCTCTACGGCGCGCTGCTCGATCTCGCCGGACGGGCGCGCGGCGATGATGCCGGCGACGTGCTGGCGCTGTGGAAGCGACGCGGCAAACGCGCGTTCGATGCGGAAGCCGAACCATTGATCGATAGCTGAGGTGTCCTGTGCTCTATCTGCTTCTCAAGGCCGGCATCTCGGCGATCATCATCGTAGCTGTTTCAGAAATTGCCAAGCGCAGCCCTGGCGTCGGTGCGCTGGTCGCGTCGCTCCCTCTCGTTTCCGTTCTGGGCATGATCTGGCTGTGGCGCGACACACACGATCCCGTCCGCATGGCGGCTCATGCTGGTGCGACCTTCTGGTTCGTGCTCCCCTCGCTGCCGATGTTTCTACTGATCCCGGCCATGCTCAATCGCGGCGCGCCGTTCTGGCTGGCGCTTACGGCTGGGTGCGTGCTCACGATCGCGCTCTACCTCGCCATGACATGGGCAGGGCCCCGGTTCGGATTGCGGCTTTAAGGGATAAGAGGATGACGGATTTCGATATCGACGCGGTGCGGGCGGAAGTCCGGGCGATGGATTTCGTGCGCGGCACGCCTGCGGAAGTCGCCATGTGGCGTGAAGATATGGCGGAGTCGCGCGCCAACCTCGTGATTGAGGACATGATCCCGACGCCGAACGATGATGCGCTGTTCGATATGCTGCTGGGCGAAGGAGTGTCCCCTCCCCTCGTCTCGCAAATCCTGCTCCGGCTGCTCGATCATCCCGACGCCGATCGGTCTCTATCGATCACGCCTATTCAACGGACGACATGATGCCCAAAACCGACGATCGGGATGAACGCATCGCGGCCTTCGACACCGGCCCCTTGCTGCGGACGGTGGATGCCCTGGACGTAATGCGCGATCACCTCAAAGGCGATAATTACAATGCACCGGAGATGCGGCACGACCTGTTGCGCCTGCACGGATTAGCCATGCGCTTCGTCAATGAGGGGCATACCGATCCGGTCATGGCCGAAGAAATGTTCGACCTGGCGGCAGACCTTGAATGTCGCATCCAAGACCTGTCCGACGCGCTGGCGAGGATGCTTGCTCCGATCCGCACGCTGCAAGCATTGGAGCCGAGCGATCAGGTGAGACCGGGTTTTTGATGTGCTCGGCTTTGCAGAACGCTATCATACTCTGATGTTGGGATATTCCGAGCGTCACGACGCCCCGGTCATTACGCTCCCGCTGGGGAAGTAGCATGGGCCTTGCGCGCGCCACCCGTAATCTCGCCCGCACCGCCCGTGCCAACCCCATGTGGGCCTTACTCGGCATCCTGCTCGCCCCTTTCCGGTTCGCCCGGCACATCATCGGCGTGGTCCTGTTCACGATGGTGCTGTTCGTCGCGCTATTCCTGCTGCTGATGCTGGCGATCTGGTACTTCGGCCTCGATAAGAACGGCGCTGTCGCTCAGCTTGGCGTGTTCGGGATCAGCGGTGCCGTGGTCCTGGTCACGGCCTGGATGTTCGTCCTGCCCCTGCTTCGCCGGTTCGACTATGGTGATAGCGCCGACACACATGGTTCGGCCCGCTTTGCCACAGCCGGGGAAGCCCAGGCGCTCAATGACGATCACGGCCTGCTGATCGGCCGCGACGTGAAAACCGGCAAGCCGATGCGCTATGCCGGTCCTGCCCATCTGTTGACGATCGCGCCCACCCGCACCGGCAAGGGCGTCGGCACGATCATCCCCAACCTGCTCGAATATCCGTTCGCGGTCGTCTGCATCGACCCCAAGGGGGAGAACGCCCGCATCGCCGCGCGCCAGCGCGGCAAGTTCGGCGCGGTCCATGTCCTCGATCCGTTCGGCGTCACGGGCTTGGCCTCGGCCGCATTCAATCCGCTCGACCGTATCGACCCGCACGGCCTCGATCTCGCCGACGACTGCATGACGCTCGCCGACGCGCTGGTCCACGATGCGCCCGGCGAAGCCGGCGACGCGCATTGGAACGAGGAAGCCAAGGCGCTGATCGCCGGCATCCTGCTCCATATCGTCACCACCGAACCGCCAGCCACCCGCACCCTGGACACGCTGCGCGACCGGCTGACACTCGCTCCGGCCGCATTGGCGGCGCAGCTCGCCGCGATGCAGGCGCAAGGTGGCCTGGTCGCGCGCGCCGCCAATCGTCAGCTCGGCAAATCCGATCGCGAAGCGGCCGGCGTGCTGTCGGCCGCGCAGCGCCATACCCACTTCCTCGATTCTCCGCGCATGGTGACGGTGCTGGGGCAATCGGATTTCACGTTCGCTGGGTTGAAGGACGCGCCGGCGACGGTGTTCCTCGTGCTGCCGCCCGATCGGCTAGCCAGCTATGCCCGCTGGCTACGGTTGATGGTGGCGCAAGCCCTGACCGAGCTGGCGCGCGCGCCGAGTCGCCCGCCCTGGCCGGTGCTGTTCCTGCTCGACGAGTTCGCGGCGCTCGGCCGCCTTGAACCGGTCGAACGTGCGATGGGGCTGATGGCGGGTTACGGCGTCCAGCTCTGGCCGATCCTGCAGGACGTTCACCAGCTCCGCGCGCTCTACGGGCAGCGCGCCGGCACCTTCCTGTCGAACGCCAGCGTCCTCCAGGTGTTCGGGGTCAACGATCAGGACAGCGCCAAGCTCGTCTCCGATCTGGCCGGGCAGGAAACCGTCGTGTTCGAGACCATGAGCCGCGCGATCGACGCGGAAGAAAGCGGGATCTCCTACGGGCAGCAGCACGTCGGCCGCGCGCTGCTCACCCCAGATGAAGTCCGCACACTCCGCCCCGACCGTCAGCTCCTGTTCCTCGCCGGGCAGCGCCCGATCATCGCCGGCAAGCTGCGTTACTACGACGATCGCGAGTTCGCCGGGCGGTTCGATTCGGCGTGAACGATTGGGGCGGCTAGTTCGGCCGCAAACCACCGGGTCGATTTAAACCTCGCTGGTGGAGTTTGCCGTCATCGGCGTCCATGACACGTCGAAAGCCCCTCTCCTGCCCTCACGGCTTTCCTGAGCGGCCGTAGCGGGTGATTCCGTCGCCACCTGCCCCACTTCTTTTCCGCCTAGCCAGCGGCGCTTGCGCCGCCCTTGTGACGCCGTAGGCGGCACGAAGTGAACTACGCATTGGCCGTTAGGCCAATTCCACTTGTATATTTCTAACTCTGCCGGGATTCATTCTGCCTCTCTGAATCACGTTCTTGGTCCATGATCCCTCGCCCGAGCCGGGCAAGAATCGCGGCAAGGCCGGGATCGTCAATGAGCTGGGCTGGCTGCTCATCAAGGTTAAGCGCGGCGATCATCGCCCTGCCCTCCTCGGCCGCCACCCGTCGCCGATCGCTGTCATCCTCTGGCGGTGGTGCGGTCATGCCGCGCTCAACCTGCGGCGGGAGCATCAAACGATAGGCATTCGAGGTCTGCTTGACCTGGGGGCCGCGCAGCCCCGCGTTGCCGGTCGGCACATAGCGGCGCAACCAATCGAGGAAGCCATGCGCCTTGAGCCGCTTTAGCGCGTCCACCACGGCCGCGATCGAGCGGCCGATGCGAAGCGCCAGCGTCGCTATCGCCGGATCGAGCCGGCCTGTCTTGTAGTCGATCAGGCGTAGCAGCTCGCGCAATACCTCAAGCCCGACATGGCCGATCGCCCCGTTCTCGCGGTTGTTGCGCTCGCGCCGGTGGGCAAGCCGTTTCACCCGATCATACTTCTCGGCCGCCTGCATGAACCGGGCGACATTCTTGGGATTGAACGGCTGCCAGAACCGCCCTTCCCGGCCCTCCTCGGTGCGGCTGTAGCGATGGACCCGCTGGCCGGTCTGACGGCCCGGTCGTCGCCCTCTCGTCGCCCCTCCCAGGGCCTCGAATACAGTTTGCATGGGAACCTCCCGTCGATCGGTCGGCCCGGCTGCTGGCGGCAATCCCACATGGACATAGCTCTCCCGTTCTCGAAAACAGCGTTTTCGAGTTGACTTCACGTCCGATCTGCGGGAGGCTGTTCCTGCGACAGAACACGGGCTTCCCGCCCATCAGACTTTCCGAGAGCCCGGCCGCCAAGCCGGGCTTTCGTCGTTTTGGCCCTAGCGGTGCCACCCGCTATGATCGCCACGACGAATCGGCGAACGAGTTCGCCGACACCAAAGCCTGTCAGATTCCTATAGCGTTGGGAAGTGTGCTCTATAAGGCTGGTGCAATAGGTCTATTGTCCACGTGTCCACACATTCACACGTGAGCCTGTTCACTTCTCGATTGGCTGATTGTATTTTTGGAGAATGTCGAGGACGGCCTCGGTCAACATGGCCTCGATCGTGCTGTCCTCCTTGACAGCAAGGATCGCGAACGCTCGGGCAACCGCCGGATCAAACCGGCCAGCGATCGATTTCTTGCCGATGCGGTTGCGCTGACGGCGCGGCGCTTCGATCGGCAGCATCGGTTCGTCGGCCTGCGCTGCCGTCCCGGCCGGCTTTCTGGCGTTTGTCGATCGTGCCACCCCCAAGCTCCTAATTTCTGTGTTCACACATTCACATATTCACGCGTGGACAGCTACCGCTCGCCAAACGGATGCTTGCCATGCTGCCGCATAAGAAGGTCGATGGCTTCGCCAAGGAGCGCCTGCAACGTCGTCCCCTGCTCGGCCGCCAGCATATTGAGGCCGCGACTGACCTCAGGGCTGAAATAGGCGCTCACCGCCTTCTTGCCCTGCCGGGTCTGGGCGCGGGTGGCGACCGTCGCCGTCGCCTGGTCTGGGCTGTCGCCGATCGCGCCAGCCTTCTCCGCCCGCTGCTGCTTCATTGCGCCGAACTTGCTCATGCCGCGCCCCGCTCGTTGTTCACTCGTGAACGTGTGGACACGTTCACCTGTTTACTTGTCCACTCCCATAGCGCGGCAACTTCCTCCGCCGCTTTGCCTTCGGGTTCCAGCTCGATCGCGGTTTTCCCCTGCGCCGTGCTGTGATGATAGATCGCCCGCTGGGTGAGCATGACGGGCGCAACGTCCACGCCCATGCCGGCGACGCCATCGCTACCCTCGATCAGCTCGCGGGCATCCCGGTAGGTTGTCGGCGCGCGCTGGGGGCCGCCCATGAACAACACGAACGCGGGTTTGCCGCTCGCCTGCACCAGCTCGGCCGTCATCTCGACGGCTTTGAGGTCGAAGGCTTGCGGACGACACGGAATCAGCACCAGGTCAGCGACCTTGCAGGCTTCCCGCGCCATGATGTCGGCATGGGGCGGGGTGTCGATCACCACCAGGTCGGCCCCCAGTTCGGCGGCCTGCTGAAGCTTGCGGGGCAAGAGGGGAGGGGAGGCACAATCGACCACCTCTAGGTCCGACGATCCGCGCCACTCGCTCCAGTGGCTCGCGGTCGCCTGCGGGTCGGTGTCGAGGATCAACGCGGTAAGCCCCGCACCCGCACCGGCTGCGGCTAGGTGGATCGCCAGAGTCGTCTTGCCCGCGCCGCCTTTCTGGCTGATGACGGTAATGACCTTCATGTGAACCCCTGAACACGTGAACGTGTGGACTTGTGAACACGTTCACGTGTGGACGAATCATGCGCCCACGTCAAGGCGGCGATCCGCTGCGCGGATCCTCGCCCCGCCAGCCGATCGGAACCCGGCAGGGCCAAGACCGCTTGCGGGCTTGGGGAGCGAAGCGACTGAGAGCGGCGGTGCCGCGCAGCGGCAGGCGCCAGACCCTATTTGCTGTTCGCGGATTTCGCCGCTCGCCGCGTCGCCACAACAGCCTCGTCGATAAGGGGCTTCCAGACTAGCGGCGGCAGGTCGTCGAACTTGGAACACACCGCCTCGATGGCCTAGTCGAGCATTTCAGGCCGGGAGAAGGTGAAACCCTGCTTGCCCGTCCGCCTTGCGCGGCAGCACGGATACAGACACCTGCACATCGCGATTAAGCCGATCGAGGATCGTCATCAACCGGTCGATGGTGAAGCCCTTGAGCTTGGACTGACGGATGCGCGAAAAATCGGCTGCGGCGACGCCGGTGATCTTCTCGGCCGCACGCACCGTCAGATTGTCGGTCGCCAGCGTCTTGCTGATCTCGGCCGCCAGGATCGCGCGGAGCTGGCGCTGTTCGGGTTCTTTCATACCAAGGTCGGCATAGACGTTGCCGGTGCCTCGGATCATCTCGAAGTCGTCATCGTCGGTCATTGCAGCGCCTCCTTCAAACGCTTGATGCGCTCGCGCACCAGGTCGATTTCCTGCTTCGGGGTGGCGATCCCGCTCTTAGACTTCTTCTGGAAGGCGTGAACCACCCAAATGTCGTCGTCGAGCTGGAGGGCGTAGATCACCCGGAAGGCGTCTCCCCGTTCCTTGATCGCCAGTTCCCATATACCCGAACCCAAACCGGTCATGGGCTTAGCGATGTCTGGCGTGTCACCCTCGGCAATTGCCGTGAGGGCGTCGGTCGCCTGGTCCTGCGCGTCCTCGGGAAAGCGGCCGAACTCTTTAAGCGCGCCCTTGATCCAAGAGATGTTACGCAGGGCTTTCCGATGCATTGGCGCGAATGTAGCTATTTCTCACAACATGGTCAAGGGGGGATGCATCGCTCTCTGACAATGGTTTCATGTGAACCTATGAACACGTGAACGTGTGAACACGCTCACGCGCAAGCAACAACGACCTCGCCTGAACGCGCTTTCGCGCCCGGCCGGGCCGCAATGCCCGGCCCCAAGAGCTGGGTGGGTGGGACAAACAACGCGGCCGCCCCGCTCGGGCCGGCCTCCGCTACGCCGGCAAGCTTAACGAGCTGCGCCCGCCCGGAATGTGCCGGTAGAGCGTCGATGGCTGCACCCCGAGCTGCGCTGCCACCTCCTCGACGGTGATAGTCGGGTCTGCCAGCATGGCCTTGGCGCGCTTGATCTCGGCCGGTCCCATCGCCGGCTTGCGCCCGCCGCGTCGCCCCAAGGCCCGCGCCTGGGCAAGCCCGGCATGGGTGCGCTCCAGGGTCAGCTCGCGCTCAAACTCCGCCACGGCCGCAAAGACGTGGAACACGAGCCGCCCGCCGGGGCTGGTGGTGTCGATCGCCTGGGTGAGAACCTTTAGGCCGATCTCGCGCTTGGCGAGATCTTCGGCCGTGTCCACGAGCTGCCGGACGGAGCGCGCGAGCCGGTCGAGCTTCCACACCGCCAGCGTGTCGCCGGCGCGGAGATAGTCGAGCGCCGCCTTCAACTCCGGTCGATCGCGCTGCGCGCCCGACGCCTTCTCGGTGAACACCTTCTCGCACCCGGCTTCGCGGAGCGCATTAAGCTGTAGGGCAGGGGACTGATCCCTGGTGGACACGCGCGCATAGCCGACGAGCAAGGGGCTTCTCCGAAAACTCGACACGACCTAGCCGGATTTCGGAGAAGGAAACAAGGGACAGTTTTAGGAAGCTAAAAGAGCTGTTTCAACGCCCTGTAAACGCTCGCGCTAAATGGCGGCGTTCTGATCGCGCTATTTGTCAGTTGCCGGGTCCGATGACGAGGCAATCGCGCGCGGCCTGAACGATGT
>NZ_JACIFA010000025.1 GCF_014197135.1 Sphingomonas zeae | reverse complement strand
CCATAACCCCGTTCCCAGGGCCTCAAGTGCGCCGATCTGTCGTAGCTGCAAACGGCGATCTAGGCGACCACCGCTGCGGTGAAACCCCTCTAGGCCGGGGCAGCCACACGGTCAACAACATTTTTCATACCAATGCCTTTTTTTCTCACAACACTCCGTCATATCGCTCTCCTACCCTCCCCCGCTCACCTTGGAGGACGCCTTTTGCCTTGGGTTGACGGTGACTTGCGTGGCGACGGCGCGCACATCGGCTGGCGACCAAATCTCGCATACTCCTATAGACACCCGGAGCGGATGAGATAGTCAGCGCTCAGGAGGTTGATATGGAACGCTTAATCAGCCGGATTAGGCGATTGCGGCAGGCCGATGGCCGGATCTCCTCGCGGGTTCGGGCGGTACTGGTTGAATCGCTCTATGCTTCCCCTCGCTCGCTGGTCATTGGGGCGCTGACGAGCAGCGCGATCGCGGCGGTCGTCGCGATTTGCAGCGGGGATGAATGGCTGGTCGTCTGCGCGGTCGCGGTCGGGCTGGTCGGGGTGGTCCGCATCGTCGATACGCTCTGGACGCGCCAATCCGCCACGGTGCCAGACCAGGAGCGCGGTTATCGCCTCGGTGCCCTAAGCTATGCGACGCTGCTGGGTCTGTTCGGGTTATTGACGCTCACCCGGACCGAAAACGGCGTCCTTCACCTCCTTTCGGTCACGACGGCCATCGGCTATGCGGCGGGAATTGCGGGGCGCAATGCCGGGCGTCCGCTGATCGCGCTATCTCAGCTGTGCTGCGCTTCTTTGCCGCTGGCCGTGGGGCTCTTGATACCAGTGGAGCCGCTCAAGGCGCTGATGGCGTTGGTTATCGTGCTTTTCGTGGTCGCGATGATGGATATCACCCAACAGACCTATGGAGCGATCCTGCGCGCCACCATCGCTTCGGAGGAGACGGCCGCGCTGGCGGAGCATCATGCGGAGATGGCCCGACGCGATGATCTGACCGGCGTGTCCAACCGCACCGCGTTCCGCGAGCATTTCGAGGAACGGTTGCAAGGTCTGGCGGCATCCGGGGACAGGCTGGCGCTGCTATGGCTCGATCTCGACCGCTTCAAGGAGGTGAACGACTCCTTCGGGCATCTGGCCGGCAATGCGCTGCTCGTCGCCGTCGCGCGCCGGCTGAACGAGCGTTTCCGCGGCAAGGGTCTCGTCGCCCGACTGGGGGGCGACGAGTTTGCGGTTCTGTGCCACGTATCGCATCACGAGACGGCTGGCCGGATCGGGACAGCCATTCTCGATCTGGTGCGGCAGCCGGTGTCGTTCAGCGGTCATATGCTGCACATCACCCCCTCGATCGGCGTCGCCATTGCGCCCGACGATGGCAACGATGCAGACACGCTGCTCAAGAACGCCGATTTGGCCCTTTATCGCGCGAAGGAAAGCGGCAGGGGTCAGGTTCTGTTCTACGAACCCGTGATGGACGAAAAGATCGAGCGCCGCCGCCAGCTCGGCGCCGCGATGAACGGTGCGCTCGAGCGGAATGAGTTCCACCTGCTGTTTCAACCGATCTTTTGTCTAACATCAGGCGATATCGCTTCCTGCGAAGCATTACTGCGGTGGGACAGTCCGCAATTCGGCGCTGTGGCGCCCGGCGAGTTCATCCCGATCGCGGAGGAAAACGGCCTTATCGTGCCCATTGGCGGATGGGTGCTTCACCAGGCCTGCCAGGTGGCGAGTGGATGGGCATCGACGGCGACCATCGCGGTCAATCTTTCGCCCGTACAGCTTCGCACCCCCGAGCTGGCTGTCACGGTGGTGAGCGCATTGCAGGCGAGCGGCCTGCCCGCCAAACGACTGACCCTGGAAGTGACGGAGACCGTGCTGCTCGACGATGTCGAACGGTCGCTTGCCGCGCTGACCACCCTCAACCAAATCGACGTGTGTACCACGCTCGACGATTTCGGGACGGGCTATTCGTCGCTCAGCTATCTCACTCAATTTCCATTTCAGACGCTCAAGATCGACCGGTCCTTCGTCATGGACCTGGAGCACAACCCCGCCTCGATCGCGATCGTCCAGACGATCGTCGAACTCGCCGCCAAACTGGGCATGAGGACGGTCGCGGAGGGGGTCGAGACGCCCGCCCAGCTGGACCAGCTGCGCCGAACCCGGTGCGACGCGGTTCAGGGCTATTTGCTCGCCAAACCGATGCCCGCGAACGAGGTACTCGCCCTTTTCACCGCAGCATGTCCGGCCACGAAAAGCCTCGGGCAAGGCCATTCCCTGCCCGAGGCCGATTGACTATTTCCCGGACTTGCCTCTCAACCGGGTCTGTGCGGCGACCAGCCGCTCCATCCGTTTCAGGTCGCCCTCGGTCAGCCGAAGCGCGGCATCCGCCCACAGGTCGACCACGGCCTCCAGTTCCTCCAGCCGCAGCGGATTGACCGCCCGCGACGCCTCATAGATGGCGCAGTGTGCGCTGTGTCTCCGGTCATTCTGGCGGACATAGTCCGCGACCATTTTCCGCCCCCCCCCCGGCTCCGCAAGGCCATGGACCAGCCCCATTTCATAAAGCTCGTCGGCGCTGTAAGTCCGGCCGCTGAGGATCATCCGCTCGGCTCTTGCCGCGCCCAGCCGCCGCGACAGGAAACAATGCGCCCCCATGCCGGGGAACAGGCCGAACATCGTCTCGGGTAGGCCAAAGCTGGTGCCGCGCTCGGCGATGACGACATGGAAGGACAATAGCGCCTCGAACCCGCCGCCCAGGGCGTCGCCCTCGACCAGTCCGATGGTGATGATCGGCCGCTCCAGCCCGCACATGTTGCGATAGAGGATGCGGACGCAGCGATGCCCGTAACGGGCGAGCGCGGCATGGTCGCGATTGCGGATCGCCTGGGCGAACAGATCGAGGTCGCCGCCCAGGGAGAAGACGCCGGGAAAGGACGAGCCGAGCACCAGATAGCGTACCGGCAACGCGCCCGTATCGACCGCCTGCACAATTCCATCCTGCCAGCGCTCGAAATCCCGCAACAGATCGGGGTTGAAGCTGGGCCGGATACGCGGCCGCATATCCGTCCAGAGGGTCTGCGCCTTGCTGTCATAGCGTGTCACCAGTTGCCCGAAGGACAAAGCGTGCGAGGCATCGTTCATGGGCGTGGATCGTCCATCGCGAATCTCGTTCGCCAGTTCAGGATAATAAGCGGTCATGGATTATACTCTCGACATGCAGCACCATGCTGCATGGCGAGGATAGCCCGGCCGCCCGGCACGCCCGTTGCCAAACTGCCCGGCCGGCTCCCATTTCAGCCAGGAATGAATTGGTTAGCGGGAGGTCAGTGCCGATGTTCGCCCGACCAGGCCCGTTGCCGCTTCGTCACGTCGAAAGTCGGAGCCAGCATATCAGGCTCGACCTGGGAGAGACGACGAGCCGGACCGGCATATTCTGGCTTTTCATGGCATTCCACCGCTTGACCGAAACCGGCCGAGCGTCACCAGTGTGCCAACCACCCCAGGACGATCCACGGCAATATAGCGAAGAACAGAAAGCAGGCGGCTGCGGCGAGCGCCACTCGGGCCGGCATTGCGGTGGGCGACGCCCCGCTGACGATCCATGCGTTTCCCTGCTCCGAAGTCACTTCATTCGCATGAAAAACGCCACCGCATTGCGAACGCTGTCGACAAACCGATCATAGACCATGCGGGAGAGCGCGGCGATCACCGGCTGGCGGTCGCGTCCGCCCCTGGCGAAGACGGCGATCGCCACGCGGCGGCCGTCGGGCATGGTAATGAACCCGACGTCGTTCGTGATGCCGTCGAGCGTGCCGGTCTTGTCTTCGACCAGCGTTCCGGCGGGAAGCAGAGCCCGAATGCGACGAGTGCCCGTCCGACACTGACTCATCAATCCGAGAAGATAGGCGCGGCTCCGAGGAGACAGCGTGGTAGGGCTGTCGAGTATCCTCAACAGCTCAACCATGGCGACCGGCGTCGCCACATCCTTGATATCCGCCAGGTGCCCGCGCTCCCGGAGGCGTTGGGCTATGGTCCGGTCCACGCGAATGCCGCTGATGTTGTGCGACAATACCCATTGCTGGACACGGACCGGGCCGCCAAGCGCGGCGAACAGCTGATCGGCGGCCAGATTGTCGCTGTGGACGATCATGGCCTCCATCGCCTTGGCGGCGGTGCGGCCGTTGATGATGTCGCCGAGGCTGCGTCGCCCCTGATCGACGTCCGTCAGATAGGCGCCCGCAATGGCGAGCTTTACCGTACTTGCCATCGGAAAGGGGATTTCGCCATTCACCGTGGCAATCGAACCATCGCCCAGATCGATGGCGGCGATCCCATATTCACCGGAGCGCCCCGCGATCAGCGCGTTCATTTCGCGCTGAAGCTCGACCAATTCGAAGGACCGGGCGGCCGCCGGAGCCGGAATAGCGCAGCATGTCGCGATGCCCATCATCAATAGACGGGACAGCGGGGTAATACGCATATAACTCACTCGACCAAAGACTGAATCAGCCGCGCGACGCTAACCAAAAAATTCGCACCCGTCGCGCGGAATATGCCGGTGCCGCAGCGGCGAGCGCAGCGAGACTTCCCCCTTTCGACCGGACCGCGAATGTCGACCGAGCGGATCCCACCAACGGGCAAGGTACGGGCGGCGGGGATGTTGGCCATATGGGCAAATACGACTTGCACCATTCCAAATGTCCGACATAAGCAGTCCAAAACGCCGTGAGACATATTGGCGGAGAACCGCACGGCGATAGGGAGAGGCCGAATGAAAAACATACTGCGCCCCTTGCCCGCACTGCTGCTCGCCATCGCGAGCACAGCGTTGAGCGGCGCGACGCCGGCCCAGGCCCCCTTGCTGGACACGATCGCTCAGGCCGTGCGCGACGATCCCGCTTGGGCAAGTCCGCTGCGCGGCAATGTCACGCTCCCTGAAACCGCCGCCGCCCTGCCCGCCCTCGCTGGCCGCCTGGACCTGACCAGCGCGCGGATCACATGGCGTTCTTCCGATCCGAAAACGATTACGGACACCGACCGCGGGCGGGGCGCGGACGTCATCCGCAAAGGCGCCGTCATCCGGGGCAAGGCCGATCGGCCGGTGCGTCTGACAGCTACCGTCTCGCTAGCCGGGCACGCTCCGCGCGCCGTCCCGATCGATGTGACGGTACGGGCTGCGCCTGCCATAGCACCCCCGCCCTCGGCCTATCTGTTCGTCTATTTTACCGAGAACACGATCAACGGTGAAAAGCTGCGCTTCGCGGTTTCCGACGGCAACAACGCCTTGCAGTGGGAAACCCTGAACGACGCACAGCCGATCCTCGAATCCACTCAGGGCACGCGGGGCCTGCGCGATCCGTTCATCATGCGCTCGGCGGAGGGGGATCGCTTCTTCCTGCTTGCCACCGATCTGTCGACTGGTCGTACCGGCTGGGGCGGTTCGACCGATCAGGGGAGCCTTTACCTCGAAATCTGGGAATCGACCGACCTGATCCATTGGGGGCAGCAGCGCCATGTCCGGGTGAATGGACCGATGGCGGGCATGACATGGGCACCCGAGGCGACCTATGATCCCACGATCGGCGCCTATGTCGTCTATTGGACGTCGACCCTCTACAAGGACGCGGCGCACAAGATCGAGGACGGCAACGGGCCGCAGATATTGCGCGCGATCACCCGCGATTTCCGAACCTTCACCACCCCCGAACCCTGGTTCAAGGCCGCCGATGTCCCCGGCGCCGTCACGGCCAAGGGGATGATCGACGCGACCGTCATGAAGGACGGCGATCGCTATTATCGCTTCACCAAAGTCAGCGATGCAAGTGGCTGTCCGTCGAGCGATATTCTGGCGCAGGTATCGCACTCGCTGCGGGCCGACGGTGCTTCGGGCCATTGGAAAATCATCGACCGGTGTATCGGCCGCCGCTCCGGCACGCCCGAGGTGGAAGGCCCCACCGCGTTCCTCGCCAACCCGGGCGATACCAGCGGGTTCAAATACTTCCTCTGGGTGGATAACTATGGGGGCGTCGGATATATTCCGCTGGCCACCAACTCGCTCGATGGCAAGATCGCGTGGACCTACCCGCACGATTTCCGACTGCCCAAATCGCCGCGCCACGGCACGGTCATGTCGATCACCGCGGCCGAGCGCGACGCCCTCGCGGCGCACTGGAGCCCGGCGGCGCCCGACGCCGCGACCCTGGCCGACAGCTGGGTCGTGCCACCGGTACTGGCATCGGGCACGCGCCTGCCGGTTCCGGTCGATCACGTCGCGACGTGGCGCGCCGACGACCGGCCTTTGCCGGACGGCGTTCTCGTCAACCCGGGTGCAGAGCCGCGGACCGTCCGCCTGGAAGGCGTCGTGCGCGGCCCCGATGGCACGATGCTGACCAAGCGCTTTTCCGTCCGCCTGCTCGGCCGCTCCGCACGCCGACTGGCATCCTATGCGCGTGTGCCCACCACACCGCATGATGCAAACCAGCCGACCGTGGCGCGCAGTATCCATTTGGCGCTCGACGGCGCCGACGGCCGCATGATCCCCCTCAACGATAATTACGGGATAGCGTTCGCGAGCGGGGATTATGTCGGAGTCGATCGCGTCGCCCTTCGAGGGATCGCCGACCCATCGCTCTTCTATTTCGCCGACGGCGCGCTCGGCGTCATCGCGACGCGCGTGGACATGGATGGCACGCCCGACCCCGCGGCCACCGAGACGGTCGTTTTCCGCAGCGATCCCAGGCAACCGCCAACCTTCGTCAAACTGGGCACGCTGGACCTGCGCGATGCCGGTGGCATCACAAAGCCCCGCGCTGTCTGGGATACCGCCACCAACCGCTACATCGTGTCGTGGACCGACCGCACCGGCCGACCGCGCTGGACCAGCGTCGCGGATCTGGCACGCACGGAATGGCATAAAACGGCCTTTTCCCCCGGACCAGGCGGCAACCGTCCGCGTATCGTGTCCGCCGGCAATGTCGGAGACGCCCATATCGGGGCCGTGACCTCCACCGACACCGACACGCTTCCGATCGACGACACCATGGCGGCCGCGCTCCGCCATCGCTTCGGCCGCGTCGTCAACACGACGGCCAGCGTCGCCCCCCGGACCATCGATCTCCGCCGGATCGATAAGCTCAGCGGCGCGCGCGTTACGCTGGGTTATTCGGACGGCTCCACCGCCACCCGCGCCGTCGACTGGGACCGCGCCGACGTAGCGCGTCTGACCCGGCCCGGCCGCTATCTGGTCCACGGCACCATCCGTCAGACGCGCTATCCCGCGATCTTCGCCTATAACCGTGCCGATCCCGACATTTATCGGTGGGAGCATGACGGTCGCGTGCGCTATCTTTTCGCTGCCACCGACGACACGAACAACGACAATGTCGGCTCCCCGCATCTGCCCCTTCGCATTGCCGACACGATTGCGGACCTTGCGGACGATCAGGGCGGCCGCGCCCGCGAAGTCGACCTGCTCAATCGCCGCACCCGTGCCGATCGCACGGCCGAAGGTCGCGTCATAGCCGGATGCTATTGGGCTCCCGAAATCCATGAAATCGGCGGCCGGTTGTCGATCCTCTTCGCCCCCTGCTTCAACCCGAAGGACGACCAATCCAGCGAGGGGGGCGAATGGTCTCAGGTCCAGTCGCACATCATCCAGCTGCGTGACGGTGGGGACCCGGCCAACCCCGCCGACTGGTCAAAGCCCGCAGCGATCCGCAAGGCCGACGGCACGCCGCTCGGCCGCCCGGACATGGCCGCCAATATCAGCCTCGACATGTCCTATTTCGAGGTGGGCCATCAGGGTTATTACATATGGTCACAGCGCTATCTGCCGAAGTCGGGACCGCTGGGCGACCCGTTGACGTGGATCGCCAAGGTCGATCCCGTCCGTCCGACGCGGCTGACCAGTGCACCGGCCCCCATCATCGCACCGGAAACGTCGGTCGAGGAGAACCTCGCCGAGGGCGCCTTTGCGCTTCTCCACGACCAGCGCATGACCCTTGTCTATTCCAGTTCGGGGGTCAGTCCCACCTATGTCGTTAACGGCACCTCCGCGCCCCTCGACGCTGATCTCACGCGGATCGACGTCTGGCGCAAATGGTCTGCACCGCTTCAGAAGAGCGTGCCTATGCCGGCCGGCGAAACCGATTATCGGCGCTATGAACAGGGACCGGGTCATGGCGCCTTCACCACCGACGAAGACGGAAACCAACTCTATGTCTATCACAGCTGGGGCAATGGTGTCGGCGGCGATGGCCGCGACGCGCGCGTCCGCCGGATCCATTGGGCGGCCGACGGTCGACCGCTGCTCGACATGACGCCGGATGAAGAGGTCGCTCCCGCCCACCGCCGCGTCAGCATGATGGTCACGATCCGCTGAAGACCCGCCCGGTGTCCGCAGCGCGGACATACCGGGCGGGTGAGCCCTTTCAGGCGGCCTGCAGCATCCGCTCCAGATCGGCGTCGGCATTGCCGGTTGGACGGATGTCGAACTTGTCGATCAGGATGTTAAGCACCTCGGGCGTTAGAAACTGCGGCAGAGTCGGCCCCAGGTGAATCCGGCGCAGACCCAGATGCAGCATCGTCAGCAATACGGCGGTCGCCTTCTGCTCGAACCAGCTGATCGCATAATGTAGCGGCAGATCGTTGACGCCGACGTTCAGCGCTTCGGCCACGGCGCCGGCGATGCGGATCGCCGAATAGGCATCGTTGCACTGGCCGATATCAAGCACCCGCGGGATTCCATTGATATCGCCCAGTTCCTCCCGGTTGAAGCGGAACTTGCCGCACCCGAGCGTCAGCACCAGACTGTCCTTGGGTGTCGCCATGGCGAGATCATGGAAGTAATTACGACCCGGCCGCGCGCCGTCGCAGCCGCCGATCAGGAATAGGTTCTTCACCTCGCCCTTGTTGATCATGCCGAGCAGCGTGTCCGCTACGCCCATCACCGTGTTGCGGGCAAAGCCGATGGTGAGCGTCCGCTCCGGCGCGTCCTCGGCGAAGCCCGGCTGCGCCAGCGCACAGCCGATGGCGGGCGTGAAGTCGTGCTCGGTAAGATGAGGCAATCCATTCCAGCCGACTGGTCCGGTGGTGAAGATACGATCGGCATAGCCCTTGAGATTGGGGTTGATCAGGCAATTGGACGTCATCACGATCGCGCCCGGAAAAGCATCGAAATCCTTCTGCTGGTCCTGCCACGCGCCGCCGTAATTGCCCGCGAGATGGGGATATCGCTTCAGGCCCGGATAGGCATTGGCGGGCAGCAGCTCCCCGTGCGTATAGACCAGCACGCCGGTGCCTTCGGCTTGCTGGAGGATCGCCTCAAGATCCCCCATATCGTGCCCCGACACGAGCAGGCACTTGCCCGCGCGCGGCGTCATCCGGACCGCCGTCGGCTCGGGATGACCGAAACGGCCGGTGTTGGCGGCGTCGAGCAGTTCCATCACTTGAAAATTGAGCGCACCGATGGCCAGCGCGTGGCTCAGCAGCGCATCGACATCGGTCGGATCGGTGGCGAGGAAGGCGGCGATGCGGTGGAACTCAGCACTGATCGCCCTGTCCTCGAAGCCGAGGACACGGGCATGTTCGCCGTAAGCGGCAGTGCCCTTCAGGCCATACAGGATCAGGTTGCGCAAGCCGACGATGCTCGGCCCATCGCGGTCCATGAAGCGCTGAATCGCGGCGAACGGCGCGGCGGCCGACAATTCGGACGGCGTCATCCCGGGATGCCAGTTGGCGGGTTCGGCAAGCGCGGAGAGGTCTGCGCCCGCTGTCTCCGCGAGCAGCCGCGCCCGTTCCCGCATCGCAATCGCCCTGCGGATCAGCGACACGAACCGAGCTTCATCGAAATTGACGTTGGTCAGCGTGGTGAACCAGGCATGCGGCGTGAACGCATCGACCACCTCGTCCCGCGCACCCTTTGCCGCCGCGCGATCGGCATAGACCGAGACGCCCTGCATGACGCGCAATAGCACATCCTGCAGATCGGCGGTCTGCGCCGTCTTGCCGCAAGAACCCATCTTGGCGGCACACCCGCCCTTGTTCGATTGTTCGCACTGGACGCAGTACATGGCCGGTCTCCGATAAAGCTGAATTACAAATTCCGATTAATCGGCGCCCCACGGCCCTGCTTTGACGCGCGTCAAATCCATGTACATTGCCCAGTGTACCAACAGGCATGGCGAGGAGAGAAGAAGCCGGGATGCAACTGACGCGCCATTCGGATTACGCGCTGCGCCTGCTTATCCATCTGGGCAGGACGGGTGACCGACTCGTCCCTATCGCGTCGGTCGCGGCGGAGCAGGACATTTCGGCCACCCATCTGATGAAGATCGCGAACGGGCTGGCACATGCAGGCATGCTTCAGGCGGTGCGAGGCCGCCACGGCGGTGTCCGGCTGGCGCGCGACCCTGCAAGCATCAACCTCGGCGACGTGCTCGACCTCACCGAACCACGCTGCCCGATGGTCGACTGCACCGGTTGCCGCCTCGCACGCGGCTGCGATCTGCCAGGCGTGCTCGACGAAGCGCGTCGCGCCTTCATGGATGTGGTACGCCGCTACACGCTCGCCGACGTACTTCGGCAGCGCGGCGGCCTGCCCTGATCCTGCCGTCCGGCCCCGACCTCAGGGCTCCGCTGGTGCGCGAGGGCCAAGCCGCTTCCACTCTTCGCGGCCGGTGCAATCCTAAGCGAACCAAGCGCCAAGGCGAGCGCGACCGCTCCGGCGATCTCGCGCTGGTCGAGCCTCGGCCCTGACTGGTTGTACGGGTTTCTACTTATGGGCTAGATCGGATGGCGAAGGATAGTCTTCCGGGCATGACCATCGTCACGCAACTCATGGTTTCTACCGCGATGGTCCTGGCCACGGTGCTGTTGCATCTGGGAGGATTGGCGACGTTGCTGCTGCTGATCCGGCGACAGGCTTCGACGGATCAGCGGCCGACACCTGGACGCAACATCGCCGGCATCATCGCGGCAGCGATCGCGTTATTCGGCCTGCACGGAATCGAGATATGGGCCTATGCCCTGCTCTTTCATCACGTTCGCGCCGCCCCCGACCTGGAAACCGCCCTGTATTTCTCCACGGCCACATACACGACCATCGGCTACGGCGACGTTCTGGTGACGAAGCCGTGGCGCATCGTTGGCGCGATCGAGGGCGCGAACGGAATCATCCTGCTGGGTTGGTCGACCGCCTTCTTCGTCGGCATGGTCGGCCGCATCCGTTTCGTAGAGCGCGAGCTGGAAGAACGACATGACATCCAGCGGACCTGATCCCCTGCCTGCGCATCCGTTCGCCCGCTTCATCGAGGCCGAACCGGATCGTGCCGTTCTGATCCTGGCGAACGATGGGTCGGTGACCCACTGCAATATCGGTGTCGAACGGCTGCTGGGGTGGAGGGCGGCCGATCTCGTCGGGAAATCGGCAATCCTTCTCTACCCGCCAGCGCCCGATGCCGAAAACCAATTCAAGAAAGATCTCTTGCACGCGGCCACGGGCTTGCCGCTACGCAGCGAACGATGGCTGGCGCGGTGCGATGGCAGCGAATTCCTGGCGGACATGTCGATCCTTGCCTTGCGCGACGATGGCCATCGGGCGACCGGCTTTGGCCTTGAGGTTGCCAATGTGACGTCACGGCAAGCGCGGGAACAGGCGTTGCGTCAGAGCGAGCTTCATGTCCGTTCGATCCTGGCGACGGTGCCGGACGCGATGGTGGTGATCGACGATGCGGGCCTGATCCTTTCGTTCAGCGCCGCAGCCGAACGCCTGTTCGGCTATACCGAAGCCGAGCTTGTGGGTCGGAATGTGAGCATTCTGATGCCGGCGCCCTACCGCGAGCAGCACGACAGCTACATCGCGCGCTACGAGGCGACCGGCGAGCGCCGGATTATCGGCATCGGCCGGATCGTCACCGGATTGCGCCGTGACGGAACGGCGTTCCCCATGGAGCTTTCGGTCGGCGAAGCCCGGGATGACGGGCATCGTATCTTCACCGGCTTCATCCGCGACCTGACCGCGCAACAGCTCGCCGAAATGCGGATGAAGGAACTGCAAGCCGAACTGATCCATGTCTCGCGCGTCAGTGCGATGGGCACGATGGCGTCAACGCTCGCCCATGAACTCAACCAGCCGCTGACCGCGATCGCGAATTATCTGGAGGCAGGCAGGGACTTGATGGACAGCGACCTTCCCAATGCCCGGCATTTCCTGCGGGAGGCGGTGGAGGAAGCGGCGCGCGAGGCCTTGCGGGCGGGGCAGATCGTGCGGCGACTGCGCGACTTCGTCGCTCGCGGAGAGGTGGTGAAAGCGGTTCATCAGCTGCCCGAGATGATTATGGAGGCGGCACGCTTCGGGCTGCTCGGAGCGACCGAGCGTGGCATCCGGCTCTTCACCGAATTATCCCCTGACGCCTCGACGGTGCTGGCGGATCGTGTCCAGATCCAACAGGTCCTGGTCAACCTGTTGCGCAACGCCGCCGAAGCCGTCGCCAACAGCGATCGTCGCGACATCACCGTGACGACGATGCGCGAGGGCGGCATGATCGTGATCGGCGTGGCGGACACCGGTCCCGGCATCGCTCCCGAAATCGCGCCGCGGTTGTTCGAGGCGTTCGCAACGGGCAAGGACCAGGGCATGGGTTTGGGGTTGTCGATCTGCCGCACCATCGTCGAGGCGCATGGCGGCCGGATTTGGGCCGAACCCGGCGAAGCGGATGGGACCATATTCTACTTCACGGTCTGGCATGGCGATCCGGGGGAAGGCGATGACTGAAGAACGGCACGTCCATGTTGTCGACGACGAGGATGCGGTTCGCCGCTCGATCGCGTTCATGCTCAGGACATCCGGGTTTACGGTAACGACCTGGAATAGCGGCGTCGCCTTTCTGCAAGGCGCAAGGTCCGCCGAAGCCGGATGTGTGCTGCTCGACATCCGAATGCCGGATATGGACGGGCTGGAGGTTCAGCACGAACTGGCACGCCGCGGCATCGCCATGCCAGTGATCGTCCTGACGGGTCACGGGGATATCGCGACTGCGGTAAAGGCAATGCGGCAGGGCGCGGTGGACTTCCTTGAAAAGCCTTTTGAAAGGGCAGCGCTGCTTGCGGCGCTTGAACGGGGTTTTACGCTGCTGGTCGACCATGACGCCGCACTGACCGATGCACATGACGCCGGGATACGCATCGCGGCGCTCACTCCGCGCGAGCGCGACGTTTTGCACGGACTGGTTCGCGGTCATCCCAACAAGACGATCGCCTTCGACCTGGGCATCAGTCCGCGAACCGTCGAAGTCCATCGTGCCCATGTCATGACGAAACTGGAGGTCCAAAGCCTGTCGGAAGCGCTTCGCCTTGCCTTTGCGGCGGGGTGGAAGGCCGATTAGGAACATCACGTAACGACGCACTGGCCCGCTCTCGTCATGCTCCATCTCCCTCATTGGAGTGAACGCGGCATGACATTGGAACGAAGCCCCTGCAGCGGACCCACCGCCTTATTGGTGGAAGATGACGAGGGCGTCCGGCGATCCCTTCAGCTGCTCCTGCATTGGAAGGGCTATGATGTGCGCTCCTATCCGGCGGCGAGGCCGCTGCTCGCCGCCGCCGACCTGGATAGCGCCGACCTGTTGATCGCGGACTATCGCCTTCCCGATGCAACCGGCTGTGACGTTCGACTGGCGCTGGCGAGGCGCGGCTGGTCGGGCCGGTCGGTGCTCATTACGAGCTATCCGAGCGAGACGTTGACCGCCGAGGCCTGGGCCAGCGGTTTCGACGCCGTGCTGGAGAAACCGTTGCGGCAACAGGCGCTGCTCGCAGCACTCTCATAGACCATCCGTAGAATACCGAATGCCGTCACCGCACCAGGGCGGGTTATGACGTGGATGTCATCGCATCGGAGAAATGACCATGAAGAACGTCCTTCTGCTTGTGCACGACGACGTCGGCCAGGAAGCCCGGTATCAGGTCGCCCTCGACCTAACCCGTGCCTTGCAGGGCCACCTCCTCTGTCTTGACGTCACCTACGTTCCGCCGCTCGTGGGCACGGGCTATTATGACGACGGATACGTCATGGCCGACCTGCTGACCGCAGAGTCCAAACGCGAAAGTGCCAACAGGACGCGCCTGGAGGAGCGTCTGGCGCAGGAGGATGTTAGTTGGGAATGGAAGGACGTCAGTGGCGATCCCGCCACTGTCCTGCGTCATGCGGCCAGCTTCTGCGACCTGATCGTCACCAGCCGCCAGTTGGATGACACATCATTGATCGATATGCGGCGCACCGCTGCCGAGTTGATCGTGCGCTCGCACAAGCCTGTGGTGGCGGTTCCGCCGGCATGCCAGCGCTTAGGCCGCGACCATGCGTTGATCGCATGGGACGGCTCCCCCGCCGCCCTGGCCGCGCTGCGGGCAGCGATCCCGCTTCTACGTCTCACAGGCAACGTGACGATGCTGCAGATCGATGAGTGTTCGTCCGGCGCGTCGGTCGAGGATGCCGCAGCGTATCTGTCTCGCCACGACATCCATGTTCGTATCGACCAGATAGCTCGCGGCCATGCCGCAACCTCGGATGTCCTCATCGCGCAGGTGAAGGCGCGACAGGTCGATTACGTCGTCATGGGCGGATTCGGCCATGCCAGGCTGGTGGAGGCCGTTCTCGGTGGGGTGTCGAGACAGATGCTGACCGAAAGCCCCGTCCCTGTCTTCTTTGCCCATTGATCCGATGGCGTGCGCAAAAGGGGGCAATAGCGGCTCGGCGGGGCCGCGCGCGGGTTGCCGCGAACGGCGCCCGTCGGGGCGGCGGACATGGGCCGGAGCCTTGCTGATCGGTGCGGCACTCGGGTTGACCGGGCCTGTGCAGGCGCAGGATGCCGTGCCAGGACCGATCGAGCGGATGCAGGCCGGCGATGCGCTGATGGCACCGCAACTGGCCCCCGACGGGCCGGTCACGATCCTGGTGAGCCTGCCGCTCCAGCGTGCCTATGTCTATCGCAACGGCATACCCGTCGCGGTCAGTACCGTATCGACCGGCCGCAGCGGCCATGCGACCCCGACGGGCATATTCACGATCCTGCAAAAGGACGCGGATCATCGTTCGAACAAATATGATGACGCGCCCATGCCATATATGCAGCGGCTGACTTGGGACGGGATCGCGCTCCATGCCGGAACACTGCCCGGCTATCCGGCCAGTCACGGCTGCATCCGCCTGCCGGTCGCCTTCGCGCGGTGGCTGTTCTCGATCACCCGGCTTGGGGCGACGGTGGTCGTAACCGATACGCCGTCCGTACCCGAAATCTCGCCCGTGGCCGCGCCGCTCGCGCCTCCCGCTGGCGACGCCCGCGATGCCGGATCGGCGTTCACATGGCGACCCGAGCGGGCGCCGTCCGGTCCGGTATCCCTCGTCCTGAGCGGCCGCGACCGTCGCCTCCTCGTCCTGCGCAACGGCGTGGAGATCGGCAACGCGCCCATCCTGCTCGACCAGCCCGTGAGCATGACCGCCGCCTTCCAGTTGCAGTCGATTGATGCCTCCGGCCCGCACTGGCTGCGGCTGCCGGTCCCCGGCCTGTCATCCCCTTCCGGCACCGTGACATCTGCGGCGGACGAGACGAAGGTCCATCTGCCCGACGGTTTCCGATCGCTCGTCATGGGCGTGTTGAAACCGGGCGCGACGCTTCTCGTCACTCGTGATACGCTGGCCAGTGCGGGTACCGGCACGCGACAGCGGGTGATCGATACCGGTCCCTGACCGCGAAGATAAGCGCGAACGCGTGGATGATGAGCACCCGTCTGACGGCGGTCGCTGGCGAAGATGTTCGACCGCGGCGACCGCCCCCGCCGTCTTCATCCATAGCAACGTGTTTTCTACGGGAAGATACGGATTTTCCCTTTTGGCGGCGGCCGTAAATTGAGGAGCACGGCCACCAATAGGGCGGCACTTCGCCGGCTGTGGAACAATTGATACCGAAAGCATTCTTTCGACACTGCCCAGGGATACTTGGCATGAAAAAGATGACATCTTTCACATCGACGACATTTGTCTTTCATCTCGCCTGTCAGCAGCGGCGCAAGCCCGAGAATGCGCTGTCGGGCTGATGGACCCGCGTCCGAAATCTCCCCGATGATGCGCCGGCAGACGGACCTCGACCAGGTTCCGCCGCAACGCAGCCGAAAGATGCCAATCAGAAAGGCCGCATGACGATGCTCATTGCGATCGTGAAGGAAACCGAACCCGACGAACGCCGCGTGGCGATAACGCCCCCCACGCTGGCGAAACTGTTGCGACTTGGCGTGACCGTCGCGATCGAAACCGGCGCGGGGCAGGCGGCCGGCTTTGCCGATGCCGCCTATCAAGGCGCGTCGATCGCGGCCTCCGCGGCGGATGCCGTGCGCGAGGCGGATATCGTGATGACGGTCCGGCCAGCCGCGCCGACGCTCGTCGCCGCGATGAAGCCAGGCGCCATCCTGCTCGGCTTTGTCGAGGCGCCGGACCACCCCGATCTGGTGTCCGCCCTGCGCGAAAACCGGATCACGGCGCTGGCCATGGAAAAGGTCCCGAGGATCAGCCGTGCGCAGGCGATGGACGCCTTGTCGAGCCAGGCGGCCCTGGCGGGCTATTACGCGCCCTTGCTGGGGGCGGCGCATCTTCCCCGCATCCTGCCGATGATGACGACGGCGGTCGGCTCGCTGCGGGCCGCGCGTGTGCTGGTCATGGGGTTGGGCGTCGCGGGATTACAGGCGCTGGCGACGGCACACCGGTTGGGTGCGGTGACCAGCGGCTATGACGTTCGTCCGGAAACCGCCGAACAGGCCCGATCGCTGGGCGCCAAATTCGTCGAGACGGGCGTCGATGCCCGTGCTGAAGGCGGCTATGCCCGCCCGCTGACTGACGTGGAGCACGCGACGGTACGGGAGGCGCTGACGCGGTACATCGCCGAGGCCGATCTGATCGTTACCACCGCTGCCGTTCCCGGCCGCAAGGCACCCCGGTTGATCGATCGGTCGCAAGTGCTGGCGATGAAGCCGGGTTCCGTCATCGTCGATCTGGCGGCGGATAGCGGTGGCAATGTTGAGGGCACGCTGCCGGGTGAAACGGTGATCGTCGGACCCACGACGATATTGGCCCCGCGCAATGTCCCGAGCCGCCTCGCCGAACATGCCAGCGAACTTTACGCCCGCAACCTGCTGGCGATGCTGGGCCTTTTGATAGAGCAGGGCTCGCTGAAGCTCGACCTGGCGGACGAAATCGTCTCCGCGATGCGCGTCCGTCCCGATGGAGCGGATGGAGACACGACGCCCGGCAGTGCAGCCTTGACGGGAGAGGCGGCATGAACGGGATCGTCGCGCTCTACGTTTTCATGCTCGCGGGGTTCACAGGATACGAGGTGATCCGGCGGGTGCCTTCGATCCTGCATACGCCGCTGATGTCGGGATCGAATTTCATCCACGGTATCGTCGTCGTCGGCGCGCTCGATGCGCTGTTCGGCGCGACCTCGACAAGCGGGCGGGTGCTGGGTTTCCTGGGGGTGTTGCTTGGCGCGGCGAATGCCGCCGGCGGTTATGCCGTGACGGAACGGATGCTCGCCATGTTCCGCGCCAGCGGCAAGGAGACGAAGTGATGTCGACACTGGTTTCCCCATTGGTTGGCCTGTGCGGCTTCGCTGCCGCACTCCTTTTCATCCTGGGCCTGAAACGCATGTCTTCGCCCGCCTCGGCGCTGTCGGGCATCATGCTGGCAGGGATTGGCATGATTGCGGCGATCGCATCGAGTGTGATCGCGCTCCCCGATCTGCCGGCCCCCGCCCTCGCCGCGCTGCCACTCAACGCCGGCTTGGCGCTGATCGCGTTGATTCTGGGTGGCGGTTGGGCATGGTGGCGGGGACGTCACGTCGCGATGACCGCCATGCCGCAGATGGTGGCTCTTTATAACGGCATGGGTGGCGGCGCCGCCGCGGCGGTGGCCGCCGTGGCCCTGACGAGCGGCATACGGCCGACGGGCGTCGACCTGGCGGCCACGCTGGCAGGCGCTCTGATCGGGGCGATCTCGCTCTCCGGATCGGTGATCGCCTGGGCCAAGCTGGATGGAAGCATGGGAAGCGCATGGCGCTTTCGGGGGCAGAGACTGGTCAATGTGCTCGTGATGCTCGCCGCGCTGGTCCTGGGTGCCCTTATCGCGATATTTCCGATGCCGGGACCCGTGCTGACCGGCGGGTTCTTCGCCATGGCATTGCTGTTCGGGATTGCCATGACGCTGCCGATCGGTGGCGCCGACATGCCGGTGGTGATCTCGCTCTACAACGCCTTCACGGGGCTGGCGGTTGGGCTGGAAGGCTATGCGCTTGGCAATCCTGCCCTGATGATCGCGGGCATGGTCGTCGGATCGGCGGGCACGTTGCTGACGCTGCTGATGGCCAAGGCCATGAACCGCAGCCTGACGAATGTATTGTTCAGCGATTTCGGTGAAACCGGGGCGTCGGCCAGCGGGACCGAGGCGACCCGGCCCGCCAAGTCGGCCGAGGCGAGCGACGCGGCACTGGCCATGCGCTATGCGGGGAGCGTGGTGATCGTCCCGGGCTATGGCCTGGCGGTCGCCCAGGCGCAGCAGAAGCTGTACGAGCTGATCAAGCTGCTCCAGGCAGCGGGCGTCGGCGTGAAATTCGCCATCCACCCGGTCGCAGGCCGAATGCCGGGGCACATGAACGTCCTGCTCGCCGAAGCCGGCGTCCCCTATGACCTGATCTTCGACATGGACGAAATCAACGATGATTTCGACGCGGTCGACGTCGCGCTGGTCATCGGGGCCAACGACGTGGTCAACCCGGCGGCGCGGAGCGACAAGACTTCGCCCATCTATGGCATGCCCATCCTCAACGTCGACCGCGCACATCAGGTCTACGTCATCAAGCGCGGCCAGGGCAAAGGCTATGCCGGCGTCGAGAACCTGCTGTTCGGGCTCGACAATTGCGCGATGGTCTATGGCGATGCCCAGGCCGTTCTGGCCGCCATGGTGCAGGCGCTGAAGGATAGCGGCTGACACCCGATAAACTTTCCCTGGCGGCACTCGCCCCCTGCGACTCCGCTCTTTCCCCTGACGAAAAGGTGTTGTTCCCATGACTTACGCGACGACCAATCCCTATACTGGGGAGACGCTGGCAACCTTTCCCTTCGCCACCGATGCCGAAGTCGACAGCGCGATCGAAGCGGCGCATGCCGTATTTACGGAATGGCGGGATACCGATTTCGCCACGCGCGCGGCGGTCATGCACCGCGCGGCCGAGATCCTGCGCCGTGACATAGACGACTATGCCCGCCTGCTGACGCTCGAGATGGGCAAGTTGCTGAGCGAGGCGAAGGCAGAGGTTGCATTGTCCGCGGATATTTTCGCTTATTACGCCAGCCATGCCGCCGCGCTGCTCGCCGCGGAGCCGTTGCCCGTCGCCGATCCCGCCGAGGGCCAGGCGGAGCTTGTCTGCGAGCCTTTGGGCGTGCTGCTCGCGATCGAGCCGTGGAACTTCCCTTATTACCAGATCGCGCGGATCATCGCGCCGCAGCTGTCGGCGGGCAACACGATGCTGCTCAAGCACGCCTCCAACGTGCCGCAGAGCGCCGCGCGGTTCGAGGCGCTGATGCTCGTAGCGGGGCTGCCAAAGGGTGGTTTCACCAATCTCTACGCCACGCGCGACCAGGTCAGCCGGATCCTCCACGATCCCCGCGTGCATGGCGTGGCCCTGACCGGGTCGGAGGCGGCGGGTGCCGAAGTGGCGCAGATTGCCGGCGCGGCGCTGAAGAAATCGACAATGGAGCTGGGCGGCGCGGATGCCTTTGTCGTGCTGGCGGACGCCGATATGGATAAGACCGTCAAATGGGCCGTGTTCGGCCGTCACTGGAATGGCGGTCAGGTCTGCGTATCGTCCAAGCGCATGATCATCGTGGATGAAGTCTATGACGCATTCCTGGCCAGCTATACGAAAGGGGTCGCGGCGCTGAAGATGGGCGATCCGCGCGACCCTGCAACGACGCTGGCACCCCTCTCGTCACAAAAGGCCGCCGACGATCTGCGGGCCATGATCGACAAGGCGGTCGAGCATGGCGCGACCGCGACGCCGGTCGGGCCTGACATCCCTAATCAGGGCGCCTTCGTCCAGCCGACGATCCTGACGGACATTGGTGAAGACAATCCCGCGCGCTACTGGGAATTCTTCGGTCCCGTCTCGATGCTGTTCCGCGCCAAGGATGAAGCGGACGCCATCCGCATTGCCAACGATTCCCCTTATGGTCTGGGCGGATCTGTCTTCACCGCCGATACGAAGCGCGGCGCGGACGTAGCCCGCAGGATTTCGACCGGCATGGTCTTCGTCAATCATCCGACGATGGTGAAGGCGGACCTTCCGTTCGGTGGAATCCGCCGCTCGGGCTATGGGCGCGAACTGCTTGGCCTCGGCATCAAGGAATTCGTCAATCACAAGCTCATCAACGTGGTCGACATCGACGCACCGTTCTGACGAAGCTGGTGCTTCTCTTGGATACTTGGCCACTATCCACGCCGGTCTGCGGTGATGTTCACACACCGCCGACCGGCGATAAGCCATGCAAGGCGTCAGTTTGAGGCCTATGGGCCTGCTGGACTCGCCCCTCTTAAGTTGAGAGGCATATGCTCAGCGTGACGCGGTTCGTTCGAACTGCGCGGGGCTAGGGTCAGGACCCATTGATGTGAGCGTCGCGATCTGATTCAGGCTCCGTGAGGAGACTGGTAATGAGCGACCTGTTTTGGCTGACGGACGAG
>NZ_JACIFA010000024.1 GCF_014197135.1 Sphingomonas zeae | reverse complement strand
CACGAACCGGTCGATCGAGCGCAGCAGATGGTCCGCCGGCACGTGCCGCTCCAGGCTGAAGCTGTAGAACAGCGCCTCCTGCGCGACCGTCCGCTTGCCCATCATCGGCCCGTCTCCGCTTACTTGCCGAAGATTGAATCAAACCATCAGCGCGACTGCAAGCGAGCCTTTTTCAACACAATCACCCAAAACCAGACGTTCATGCACTTTTTCAGACTTCTCGATATCGGCCGTTTGTTAAGCCAAAGGGCAAGCACGGACGTGAGCTATCTGGCGGTCAAGCAATGGCTGGAATGGGGAAGCTCGGGGGAACACACTCGAGCGTCCCCCTGCCCCGCAAACAGTCAGACTTCTATCAAAATTCTGACCAACCGTCCTGCACTACGGTAAGCGCAGCCTTGCCAGCATGACGTGCGGAAGCTGAGGTAGCGATCGCCTGACCAGCCGTGGCAGCCCGTTGTTGAAGTTCATGCACGGTAGACGCGACCGGACGACCGTTGGCCACCTTGAAGCGCCTTACCTGGCGGGACAACTCATCCGCTTCCGTCGATAGAGACCGCGCCGCAGCGGTTGCTTCCTCAACCATCGCAGCGTTCTGCTGCGTGACGCCGTCCATCTCGGCGACGGCGGTGTTGACCTGCTGCAACCCCGTGGCTTGTTGTGCCGCGGCCGAGGCGATGTCCGAGACGAGCGTATTGATCTCGCCGATCCGCCCGGTGATGCGAGTCAGTGCGTTGCCTGCTTGCTCGACCAGCTGGACCCCCGCATCGACCTGCTGGCTCGAAGCGGTAATCCGCTCCTTGACGTCCCTGGCCGCATCGGCTGACCGCTGAGCGAGTGCCCGAACTTCGGAAGCGACGACGGCAAAGCCCTTGCCCGCATCTCCGGCACGGGCGGCTTCAACACCTGCATTCAGTGCCAAGAGATTGGTTTGAAACGCAATGCCGTCGATCACCGAAATGATCTCGCTGATCTCATTCGACGATCGCTCAATGCCGTGCATCGCCGCAACAGCTTGGCGAACCACATCGGCGGACTGGTCGGCATCGGTGCGGGTTTCGGTAACGACCTGATTGGCACGCTTGGCATTCACGGCGGTTTTGCGAACCGTCTCGGTGATCTCGTGCATGGCAGCGGCCGTTTCCTCGAGGCTGGCCGCCTGCTGCTCGGTCCGCTGAGACAGATCGTCGGACGCCTGACGGATGTCGCTCGCACCATTGTTAATGCCGCTTGTCGCATCAGTTACCGCAGCTATTGCGTCATTCATCGCACTTAACGCGTGATTGAAATCAGTACGGAGCTTGGCGAATGACCCCGTAAGATCGGTTTCGATCCTCGCGGTCAGGTCACCGTCGGCCAGCGCCCCCAGCCCTCGCCCGATGCTCTCAACGATCAATGTCGTCTGGGCTGCCTTGGCTTCATCCGCCGCGAGCAATTGCCCGCGCAGATTGTTCAGGGCGCCCGCCAAGCGCCCCACTTCATCTTGGCGCTCATGATCGACGGATGTGACGGACATGTCGCCACTGGCCAACGCCGTCAAACCAGAAGTCACCTGATCCACCGGACGTGCGATCTGCCGGACCAGCAGAAGCAATATGCCAACCAAGGCAGCGCATGCCATCACGACGACCAGCGCAAGCAGCGTAACGACGTGGGTGTGAAGGTCGGAAGCGTCCTGACGCTGCTGTGCCGCCAGCTTTATTTCGAAGGATACAAGCGCGCTGATACGATCTGACAGCTCGTCAAACAGCACCTGGCTGCGCCCCCGCATGATAGCGGTCGCCTCCTCATTGCGGTTTAGCCGCGACAGGGTGATGAGTTTCTGATGCTGCTCGAGATAGGAAATCCATTTCTGGCGGAACGCGGTCAAAAGTTGACGAGCCTCAGGCCGTACTATGGTTCGATCGAGCATCGAAAAATTCTTGTCTACGATACCTTGGGCAGTGGCAATATTTTGCTCGGCAGCCGTCATATCGGCGGACTGAGTTGCCAAAATATGCTGCACTTCCGCTATCCGGAAGTCCGACGTCGCAGTATCAATCTGCTGAGCGGCGACTGTCTTCGGCATGAGGTCATTCGACACATAGCCGATGGCTGTGTTCATATTACCGATTTGGACGGCCGAAAAACCTGCCACGCCGCAAAGAACCATAGCGATTATGAGGAATGCAACGGCAAGCTTTTTCGGGATTGATATATTTTTCATGGGGCCATCCATTTAGATGGTTCGCCTCATAACAAACCAATGTAAATCAATTATCTATGATAAATATGTAGTGCCAAATTGATTTGATGCGCGGGGTATGTCGTGACGGTCACGAATATCGAATTGCGCTACCTGCTATGTAGGCGTTGCCTATGTACCAAGGCTGTCCTCGACGTTCGTCAAGCCGCCCTATCGGTTTGGACATAGTAGGGCATTCCCATGTCAATCAACGGAATGAGCGGACGGCCGATGTGGTATCCCTGCACGGCGTCGCAACCAATTTCCCGGCACAAGGCAAGTTGCTCCGATGTCTCAACGCCTTCGGCATGGGTGATGACACCCAGCTCGCGTCCAAGCCTGACGGTCGCTCGCAGGACCGCCATCGAGCGCGGATCACTCGCCGCACGCAGCACGAAGCTGCGATCAATCTTGATCCGGTCGAAGCACAGATCGCGCAAATGAGAGAGCGACGACTGCCCGGTCCCAAAATCATCAAGCGCGATCTTAAAGCCAAGTTTGCGAATACGCTCCAACCGGCCAGCGACCTTCGCAGGGTCACGGATGAGCGCAGTTTCGGTGATTTCGATCTCCAGCCGCTCGGCTGCCAATCCATTGGTCATGACAGCCTGCGTGAGGTGGTCGAGCAACGCGTCCGATGCCAGCTGCGCCGCCGAAACGTTGACCGCCACGTACAGATGGGGCGACCACCCCGCCAGGTGTCGACACGCTTCGGCGATCACCCACCGCCCGATGTCGTCGATCAGGCCTGCATCCTCGGCGATGGGGATGAAGACTTCAGGCGAGATCCATCCTCGTTCGGGATGTTGCCAGCGCAGCAGCGCCTCATAGCCGCAGGTGATCCCGGAAGCGAGGTCGGCGATTGGCTGAAAGGCCAAGCGGAAGCCGCCGCCTTTCACAGCATCATGAAGGCCGTCGACGATCTCCTGTCGCTTCCGGAGCGCCTCTGTCATGGCGTGCTCGTAAGGATGCGCGCGACGACGGCCCGCACGTTTGGCGTCGTAGAGCGCGAGGTCTGCACGCCTCATCAGTTCCTCACCCGACAGCCCGGGCTCCCACTCCGCTACACCGATGCTGCATCCCGGCAGGAGGCGATAGCCGTCAATGGTCACGGCATGCGACATCTGGGTCACTACGTCTGCGGCGAACGTCGTGGCTTGACCGATCGGCAAGCCCATCACGATGGCCATCTCGTCGCCGCCCATACGGGCGACGAAGCTGTCCGGGTCGACCAAGCGATTCAAGACTGCCGCGCAGTGGACCAGCAGCTTGTCGCCGATGCCATGGCCAAAGGTGTCGTTGACCTCCTTAAATTCATCAAGGTCAATGAGCAGCAGGCTGAACGTCTCTGCCTTGTCGATCATGGTCGCCACGTGGTCTTGAAGCGCCCGGCGGTTGCCGAGATTGGTCAGGACGTCATGATGCGCATGATAACTCAGCTTACGGCTGGCCTGCCGTTCGACCGTCACGTCGTTGAACGTCAGGACCACGCCTTGCTCAGTGACCGGCCGACACTGCATGACATAGGTTCGGCCGTCCTCCATTTCGCACTCGCGGTCGAACGCGTCAGCGGAATGGACCCAGGCTTTCATCGACTGTCCAACGAGGGTGCGTTTGTCGGGATGCCAGTTTCGGTACCGTGCAATGGTGTCTAGAAAGGTGTCGATGGTCACACCAGTTCGAAGCGCTTCGGGCGGCGTATCGAACAGGGTCAGGAAACGCTTGTTGTACTGGCGAAGCCGCCCCGCCTTGTCGATAAAGACCAGACCGTCCGACATACTCTCGATAACAGCTTTAAGCGTCTGCGCTTCCCGCTCGCGCCGCAACCGTGCCTGTGAGGCAGAAAGGACGCCACCCAGGCAGGCGATCGAGACGGCAAAGGCGGTGCATGCCGCGATGAGGCCTGGCGACATGGCACTGCCATGGATCTTGGCTAGGGGTGCGGTCACCGTGTCCCCGCCCAGGCTGATGAAATGGATGGCGCACACAGCGCCAACAAAAGAGATGCCGGTGGCAAGCCGTGGAAAATTGGACGAGCGACGAATTTGCCAACCGATCAGGATCGCTGTGCCGATCAGCACGCCGATCAGGTTTGTAATGGTTGAAAATTGGTGGCCGCAGTCGACGAGTGCCGACAAGCCAACGGCATGCATACACCAGATGCCTGCTCCTGCCGTCATGGCGAGAACGATCTGCCTGCGTCGATGCTCGACCCTGGCAAGCGCGGCGATTGGCAGGCCGACCAGTAGGATGCCCACCGCAGCGGAAATCGCGGTGCGATCCGGTGCATAAGTCAGGATCAGATCAGGACGATAGGCGGTCATCGCGCTGAAATGGGTTGACCACACCCCCAACCCCGCAGCCAGCACCAAGCCTCCATCGCGCCAGCCAATTGGGCTGATGCGGGCATGGCGAATTTCCGCCGTAAGCAGTGCCACCAACCAGCCCGACGTCAGGCAAATGCCGATGGAAACCGCCAGAAGATAAGCGGAATAGGGCAACAGGGAGGATATCAAGGGAAGCCCATCGCAGCAGCAAGAGTGGCTGCGGCCATCCCACCTACTGGTTAACAATCCATATCATCTTAATGCTTCGTGGTTGGCCATGCCTGCGAAGATTGGCCTATTCCGGTACTGGCTGGCAGCAAGGACGCGTGAGACGCACTGCCGCTGTACGTGTGGCAGCGGCAAGGACGCCATGACGACCCAGTTCCGGACGTTCGCCGCTGCTTGAACGCTCCCTGAAAGCGGTCGTTGGTTCACCTGCTGCCCGGCGGCTGAAACTGGGCCGCTTGCAGCTAGGCAGAGTTTGGCCCGACGAATGCAAAAGTGGACACTATCAGGAATGAAAATTGAACGGTTTGAATTGAGAGTTCACTGGTTTGCAAGCCTATCTGGAAGCGCCGCTCACCCCGCTGGAGAGGGAAAATTATGCGAGAAACGCCGCGCCGCAACCCCGTCGCGACCGTCAGGGAGGGGCGCAGCCCGGCCCCACACGCCAGTCGAACGTCACCGGATGGACGAGACGGGGAGCGGCTCGGAAGAGCTCTGGCGCGGTGTAGCCGGGCCCTAGAAACGTAAAAAGCGGTCGCGCGCCAGCGCGAGGCGGTATGCCGCTTCACCCTTCGCTTCTCCTTGCTGAACCCTCTCGCGCTCAATATTTGCGACAGGTGAGAATCGACGTCGGCAGCGCCCCTTTCGTACATCTGATCGGACACGGCATCACGATCGAGGCCGAATGCGAGATCGCGCCTGGCATCACCGTGTCGGGGAAGGCGCCGACCAACGACAGCTCGTTCGGCAGCCGGACGGTCGGCGAGTTGCGCGAGACGCTCAACGTGATGGCGATGGAGCCGCTCGCCGATTTCTCGCTTCACATCACCCAGGATGGGGGTGGCCAGGCGCTGGCGGCGAAGACGTGGAATGCGCTGTGGATCTTTCACCTGCTAGCGCTGGCGTGCCGCCGTCCGGTGATGCCGCTCTATTGCGCAGCCAATCATGGGACGCGGTTCACGCTCGCCAATCGCAACCTCGTCATCCATCGTTTGCCGAGCGTCGCGCCGGCCGGCGATGCCGACCTCAACTGGGCCAGCGCGCATTTCGATACCTTCCATGGTTTGCTCGACGACAATCGGTTCCAGAACGCGGTGCGATGCTATGGCAACGCCCATTACCTGTTCGACGACGACGCCAAGATCATGCTGCTGTGGGCAGGGATCGAGGGACTGCTCGATGTCGATTCCGAGTTGCGTCGCCGGATCGCGCTGCACGCGGCAATCCTGCTCGATGGCACCTCGTCAGAGAAGGCGCTCTACTTCGAGCGGGTGAAGAAGGGCTATGATGTGCGCTCCCGCGTCGTCCATGGCAGCCGCGCGAAGCCCGAGGTTCTGCAACAGGGCTACGCCCTCGCGGGCGAGGTGCTGCTCACCCTGCTGCGCAAATGCGTCGAACTCGGCCGCGTGCCGACCGCAGCGGAGCTGGACGAGCGCGCGGCCGGCGTCTCGCTGGCCGGCAGCCCCGCCGGCAATGACGGGTGATGCCAAGCTATTTCTTCCCTTGCCTGGCGCTCGCGCCCGGTGACCTGCCGCTGATCGTCGAAACGCCGCAGGCGGCGCTGCGCCGCCGCCAGTGGGAGACGACCACCTTCGATTTCGCGACGCTCGGCGCCTCGCACCGGCTGCAATTTTCCTGGCATCTGCTCGACGTCTTCCTGAACGCTTGCCATCTCGAGATCGAGATCAGGGACGCAGCCGACTTTCCGCACGCGCAGGAGCGCGTCCGCATCCTGCAGGTGATGTTGTACCTGCAATGGGTGTCACCGTTCATCATGCCGGTCGGCATGACGCATACATTGCGCGACTATAGCGGGCTCAACTATCGCGATTCCGCGACGATGCGCGCCAAGCTGCCGCTCGAGTTGCAGAGCGGGTTCGTGTCGACGGACGGCAAGATCGAAGGCTGGCTGCACGAGCCGACCTTCCAGTCGATCACCGCGGGTGCGGAGCGGACCATATCGGCGAGGGCATTCACCGACGCGGTCGAAGCCGCGGAGCGCTGGACGGCGCTGGAAGCCGCGCATCAGCAGCTCAAGGCCGCGCGGCTTGCCATGCAAACGGCGCCGGCAATTCCCGACCTGTCGTCTTCGCTGCTGCATATCTGGCAAGGGATCGAAGCGCTGTTCCCCAATGTCTCGACCGAAGTGTCGTTCCGCCTCGGTCTGCTGGTGAGCCAGCTTTGCGCGCCGGTGCGATCCGACCGCCTCAAGACCTATGAGGAAGCGAAGCGCAGTTATGGGCGACGTTCGCGCGCGGCACATGGCAGCGGCGGCAAGCTCGACCATCGCGACTGGGTCGATGCGTGGAATCTCCTCATCGTGTGCCTGTCGGCCTGCCTCGCACGCTCAGCCTTGCCGACCGAGGACATTCTGACACGCGAGCTGCTGGAATAGCGGCCGGAAAATACTTCCAATGCATCCCTTGAAATGTAATGTCTCTGTTTCCATTTGTAGATCATGCAGCCGCCGCTTCTACCTGAGCAGACCTTCAGCGAGGCGTTCGCCTCGACCAGTACCGCGCTGGTAGCGGCCTGGCGCTATCTGGGGCGGCTGCCTGCAAGCGAACCCCAGTTTCGGTCGCGGCGAGAGGGCAAGATCGCCTGGCCGGCTCTCGCTGAATGGCTGGCGCCTGATCGTGATTGGTCCCGACTCATTGCAGCGAAGGAGCTGACGCACCTTCTAATCGATCATCTCGACGAAGCGCGTGGCAGTTCGACCAAGTTCTGGAATGCCATTGGCAGCTTTGCGACAGCAACGCATATCCGTCCGCACGTCTGCCCCGAGGGCGATGCAGTCATCGACATCGATAACGGGCTGTTTCTTCCTTCCAATCTCAATCGCCTGCTCGATCAGCCGATCATCGACGGCCAGCATCGCGTGTACGCGGTGCAGAACTACATGTCGGCAAAGAAGCGCGATGCGTTCATCGATGCCTTCGTCGCCCGTCTCCAGAGCAATCCCTTTCGCAATGACGACGGCTTCGCCGATGTCGACGCACATCTCGCCAGCCTTGCGCAGAAGGTCGTAGCGCATGTTCGCGAACATGCGCGTGTCAGGCTGATCTTCCATTTCCCGCCGCCCTCGGGCGTGCAGTCCTCGACCCGTGCGATGGTCCTGAGCTTCGCGCTCTGGACCGGTTGTCCGCCGCCCGAGGGCGATGCCGTCGCCGCGCATTTCGCGCGGCCCGCATCGTTCAGGGTTGGAGTGAATTCACATGGTTTCGCGTATTTCGGACCTTCGGGTCGAACAGGCCCAGCGGCATGGCTGCGTCGTCGGCCTGCCCAAGGATTTCGCCGAGGAAGTGGCGGCGCTCGCCGATTTCCTCATGGACTGCCACATCTGGTCGGACGTGACGTTGCTGTTCGACGGCGAGGTCATGGCGCATGGCCCGGGCCGCTGGCGGGTGCCGGTCGAGAATGGATGGTGGCTGATGTTCGGCTGGACGCCACCGTTCGGTCCGGTCGAACTGAAACTGTGGCATGAGGCTGATGGCTGATACACGAGATTTTCCCCCGCAGCTGCCGGGTGTGTTCCTGCGCGACCGGGTGCTGCGCAAGGCCGGCGCGAAGATCACACAGGAGTCGCTTGCCGACGCGCTCGACGTATCGCGTTTCACCGTGAACCAGATCATCAACGGTCATCGCGCGATTACCGCCGACATGGCGGTGCGTCTCGCCCATGTGCTCGGCACGTCGGCCGATCTGTGGCTCGACATGCAGAAGCGCGTCGATCTGTTCGAGGCCCGCAGGAAGCTCGATGCCGAAGCGCCACACCTCACCATCTTGCGGGAATCCGGGACCGAGCCGCCGTCGGGCAACTGACCTCCCCGGTTACTGCCGGCCAATACCATGAAGCCATGTCGGCAATACCCGCCGCCGATCGGGCTCCTGCAGGGTGAGCCGCAGTCGTGCACCACCCCCGCCTGTAGAGCGGCCGTCGCAACAGCCGCGTTATTCCGTAATATCTCAGACTCGTCTTCGTTTTGAATAGAATTATGGAGCGATCCATCGAACAATCTCGGTCGCCCATCCCGGTGTGAACCAACGGCGGCTTTCAGGATCGCTTGAGCGGGCCTGGAATGACCGCGATGAGGGCGTGAAGCGGCCGCCACTTGCTCGGTGAACGAACGTCCGCTTGCGCGGTAAGGGCGCCCAAAAGCGGTCATTCCGCTTTCCACCAGGTTTTTCATCGAATTGCCTGATGGAGCGCCGGCCATCAGGATCCCCGTCAATCCGGCGAACTTCGGGATTTGGCCTGTTACGGGCTTTTCAGCTGCGTTTCAGGGCTGGTCACCATTTTGCCGTCTTCGCCAGATTTGACGTGTTCCGATCCGACGATCCTGGCTGCCATCCACTCAGGCACATGCCAGCTAGCAGGAAGCGACCGGGCAATCGCGCCGGACAGTATCGACCAGAGCAATATCGTCGCCAACGCGGTTGCTGCGCAGCTCCGGCGGAGCAGGCGAGACTGGCCTTCCACCGATTGGCCGCGTTCCACGATGCCTTCGATCCGCCCGATCGATCGGGCGATGGTGTCGCGTGCCTCGTCGAGCTTGCGGGTATCTTCCGCCCTGGCGTTTGCGGCAGCCTGCACGATCTCTTTGGTAAGTTCGACGGGCGTCAACGCGATGGCCGGACTGCGCTCGATCCGATGCAACGCCTCCTGCGTCGTTTTGAGCTGCGCCATCATCGATCCAAGCGTCGGCGTATAGTCCGGCATTCGTTCGCGGGCAGCGGTGAAGCCTTCCACGGCTCGGCGGAGCAGGCTGATCTCGGCGCGGAGATCTTCGAAGGCGAGCGTGGTCTCGCCGGTGGATACGTCAGTGGGCTGGGTCATGACCGCAGCCTACCGCCCCAGGCCGCGGCCCCGCGAGAGGCCGAGCCAGTTCTGGAGATCATGGGACAACGAGGCCCCACCGGAGGGGCGGATTCCAAGTTCCTTGACGCGGTTTCGTAGCAGCGACTCGAGCTGGGGGTCGCGTTCCAAGCTCTTGGCCATGCCGGTCATCGCCTCGCGAACCTCATCGCCGCGCCAACGCTCGCCGTTGCCATCGAATGCCGCGGCGCGCTTTGCGTGCCTAGTCCAATCCTCGACGAACTTGTCCGCGCGAAGTGCGCGATCGCTGCGCATCCTTTCGTCCAGCGCCAATGCGCGAGCAGCGCGCTGATCGCGCATCTCAGCCTCCAGCATCATCGCGCGGACAACCTGCGTCGTCCTGCCCTTGGCGGCCTCCTCGATGAGCCCATGGTCGGCGTTGAAAACAGCGCGAATGTCGCGAACACCGTCTGGGCGAACCGCCTTCAGCGTCGAGACCGCCGTATCGAGGGCGGCCTGCTGGTGGGGGAGCGGCTCGAAGCCCTGGCGACGGCTTCGCATGATGTCGGCAACCGCTCGGCCAACCTTTTCGACCGCCTGATCAAGCGGTGATCGCTCGATTTCGCGGCTTGTTGTCCGCGTAAGCCTGAGACCGGCAAACCTGTCGCGCGGCTTTGCCGTAGCAACCTCGGCCGATTTGTCCGCAACCGGGTAATCGGACGCCATGTCCTTGGCCCGCTCGCGCGACAGCGTGGCGGCAAGCTGGCCATGGCCTGCAAAGTCGTCCCGGCCATAGTGAAGATCGACACCGTCGCGGTGCCGCGACAGCGCGACATAGGCGGCATGCCGGTCGAGCCCCGGCGTCGCCAGCACGTGCACCCGGTCGACAGTCACGCCCTGCGACTTGTGGATAGTGGCAGCATAGCCGTGATCGACAGCGGCATAGTCCTTGAGGTCGAATGCGACGGCCGTGCCGTTGTCGAGCATCACCGCCATGCGGGTTGCGGTGACGCTCTCGATCCGCCCCAACGAGCCATTCTTGACGCGGAGACTGCGCTCATTGCGCCCGAACATCACCCGATCGCCGGTAGCGAAGTGACGCTCGCCCTTCTCGACTTGCAGGGCGACATCGTCGCCAAGTTCATCCCGCGCACGCAATCGGCCGCGCGCTGCCTGGTTGAGCCGCGCCACCTCGTCGTTGGTGTGGGTGAGGATGATCCGGCTGGCATCAGGTTCGGCTTGGCGTTGCCGATCCCAGCGGTCGATCAGATCGACACGTGCCGCCCCGCGGGTCTCGGCGACATGGATCGCGCCATGCTGCTGGTACACGCCAAGCGCTTCGCCGGTACGCTCGGTGGCGAGTTGGCGCGTCGCCATGCGTTGCCAGTCTTCGCGCTGGCGGCGAATGTCAGTGATCTCGATACTGCCATGACGCTCGGCGACACTGCGGAACGCCGCGCCGGCTTCGATCGCCTGAAGCTGTTCGGGGTCGCCGACCAGCACGACCTTGGCGCCGCGCTTCTCGGCTTCGGCGATTACCCGCTGGAGCTGGCGCGTGCCGATCATGCCAGCCTCGTCGACGACGAGGATCGACTTGTCGGTCAGGAGTTCGCGTCCCTGCCCCCATTGGTGCTCGAGGCTGGCAATGGTGCGTGATGCGATACCCGAGCCGCCTTCGAGGTTCTCGGCGGCAATGCCCGACAGCGCGAGCCCCTGGACCTGATATCCCGCGCCCTCCCACGCTTCGCGCGCGACACCCAGCATCGCCGACTTGCCGGTCCCGGCATAGCCGACGACGACCCCCAGCCCCTTGCCGCTGGTGACATGGTCAAAGGCGCTACGCTGTTCGGGCGACAGGGTGAGCCTGCACATCTCGGCACGCACGAGCGCCAGCTTGCGGTGCTGGTCGCTCAGGCCGTGACGAAGGCTAGCCTCGAGCTTGATCGTGGCGCGCTGCAGCCGTGCCTCGGTGTCGATCATATCTCGACTGGTAAAGCGCTCCTGACCGCGCCCGTCCTTGCCGAGCCTCACCAATTCGGGGGATGCGCGGACCGCCGCCATCACCTGGTCGAACTGCTCTTTCCCCTCGCTGTGGCGATGGACGAACATCGCCAGGTCACGGGTGGTGAAGGTCGCCTGGGTACGCGTGATCGCATCCAGCGCGATCGCCGGGTTGGCGAGAATCTTCTCACCATTGGAACGGGCGATGGCGTGGTGCTCGACAAGCCGCTCGCTGCTGGGCCCCTGCTCCGCCATGCGCGATGCGGCGGGGCCGATCTTGTGCTGGGGTTCGAGGTCGATGCCTTGCGCTTCCAGACTGCGGTGATCGACGGTCGCATCGATATCGAGTTCGGCCAGCCGGGTATTCACATGCCCCGCCCAGCGCTCGCGCCAGGTTTCGAGCAGATCGGTGCGGTTCCAGTCGCGGTTCTTCTTGCCAAAGCCCTCCGCGTTCACCTCGCGAAGGGCGAGCATGACATGGGCATGGGGCTCGGGCACACCATCGGCGTCGATGTCCCAGTGCACGTTGAGATCGGCGACCATGCCGCGCGCGACGAACTCGTGGCTAACGAAGTCACGTGCCAGCCGAATGCCCTCCGCCCGGTCGAGCTCACGCGGAATGGCGAACTCGACTTCGCGGGCAAGCTGCGCGTCCTTCCGCACCTCCACCGCCTCGACCGCATTCCAAAGCGCCTCCCGGTCGCGCCACGCCTCGGGTGCACCATCGGGCAGCAGCACTTCGGAATGAACGACGCCGGCCTTGTTAGAGAAGTCGTGGTGACGATCGAGCCGCTGATCATGCAGCCGCGAGGCCGAGCGATAGGCAGCCGCCGCCAGCGCTGACGAGCCGTTGGCCCGCGAGATAATCTTAGCGGAGAAATGGTAGATCGCCATGGCGGCCAACCATTTACACCAAACAAGCGACGTCGGCACGACGTATAAGCGCGCCCTTCGAAGATTTCATCTTTCTCGGGACGCGACTGTCCCAAGTCATCCCGGCGCATTGCAGCTGATTGAGCGCCCCGATAACTGGATCATCCTTACCTCACAACGGAAGGATGATGCCATGCGCAAACCTCGTGACTATGACGCCGAACTCAAGGCGCTCGATGACAAGGCCAGACAGCTAAAGTCCCGCAAGCGCGAACAGCTGGGCGAGTTGGTCATCGCGACCGGTGCCGACGCACTGCCGATCGAGCAACTGGCCGGCGCGCTGCTGCTGGCGGTGGAGGCTACAGACGAGCGCGCAAAGGAGGCGCAGCGGGCACGCGGCGCGGCGTTCTTTCGCGCGAAATCCGGCACACGCCCAAGCGCTCGGCATGGCAAAAGCTGTCCTTCGACGGACAGCGATTCTACGCGCCCGGCTCCAACTGAACAGGGCGCGGCATGACGTACGCGAGTGGCAAATGAAGCGCCGCGAACGCACCCGCCAGCTGATCGAGCTTGGCGGCCTTGTGGCCAAAGCCGGTCTCATTGAACTGACCGACGATGACCGCGCGCTGATCTACGGTGCGCTCATCGACGTGGCGAGCAGGCTGCGCGGCGAGGAAGGTGATCGTTACCGGCTGATCTGGACACGGCGTGGGCGACGCGCCTTTGCCGATGATGCGGGCGCAGGCTGACGGACGTCAGGCTTGCGCGAGCCGCTTTTCGCAAGCCTCTTTGACGATCTGCTGGAGCAGCTCGACGCGTTCAGCGAGCCATTCAAGCTCGGCCGGCGTCACCTTGTAATGCGGCGAGTAGCGCGCGTTGACATAGGCCTGGCGCAGCAGCTCGAAACAGCGCTGGGCGAACTTGGTGTCACGCGGCCAGACGGCGATAAGCTCATGCACGAGCGGCTCGGCCTGGCTGCGCAGGAAATTCAGCTTGTGCGACTTCGGACTGTACAGCGTCAGCGTGAGCAGAAAGCAGTGATACAACTGTTCCGTGGTCTGGTGCAGGTCGAACGCCGCCTCATTCGTATAGCCCTTTTCGATGGCACCTCGTGCCATATCGAAGCGGCGCAAAGCCCCCGGAAACCATTTGTCGAAATGCTTCTGCGCTTCCGCTCGCGCAGCCTTGGGCTCCAGCGGCCGAGGGGTGACGAACGGAAAGTCCTCGACCTCATACAGGGCGATGCCCTGGTCGATGGCATCGATGAAGAACGGGCGCCCCTGCGTCAGCTGATTGTTCACGTCAGCAAGGCTGTGGACGATGAAGCTGACCGGCGCGCTGATGCGCTTGGAGATCGTCACCTCGCAGACGAACTGGTCGTCGGCCTTGGCCCAGAACTCGCCCGGTTCGGTCAGCCGCTCGTCGCTGACAACGACAAGGATGTCATAGTCGGCCTGGTAGCCGCCGATGGGGTCATCGACCCAATCACCGCGCGCATAGGAACCGTAGAGGATGACCTTGAGGATGCGGCCCTGCCGGCGCCATTTCTGCGTTGAGAGCGATGTCGCCTGCTCGAACTCGGCAAACAGCACTTCCACGATCCGATCGAGATCGCGGCGCTTCTTGTCCGGCAGATGAGCAACGTCGTCGCGCATGACGGTTATCCTAGCGAACCGTTACGGATGCGTACATCCTTCGTGCTCATGGGATGCCGGCGCTCGCATCATGGTGGGGCGTCATCATCCGCGTTCATGACAGCGACGAGGACGCGCACGATGACCTGTTCGACGTCCTGCGCGGTGCAGCCATGGCGACGTGCTGCTTCGTCATAATCCAGCCCGTCGATGCGCACGCTGGCGAAGATCGCGCGGTCACCCGGCGGCAGCGCGTTCCAGGCGCGCCACCGCGCCTGGAATTGCCGATCCCGCGTCATGATGACTGCCCGTCATGCCCCGCAAAGCCGAGCAGATAGTCCGCCGCCTTGCTCGCCGCACTCGCAGCCCGGAAGATCGCCTTGTCGTCGTGGCGCAGCACCTGGAGCCATGAGCCGACATAGTCGGCATGGCGTACCGTCGGCCGGATCGACAGCGACGCGCAGGCAAAGGCGCTGGCCATCTCGGCGACAAGCTCTTCGCGCGCATAACTGGCGCTGCCGAATGCGCCGCTTTGGTCGCGATCCCGGCGCGTTGGATGCCCCGTCCAATGACCAAGCTCGTGGAGCGCGGTACGGTACCAGTTGATCGGCTCGCGGAAGGCCGCGACCGGCGGCACCGCGACATAGTCGTGAGCCGGATGGTAATGGGCACGGTCACCGCCGATCCGCACATCTGCGCCGCTCGCTTCGATGAGCGCTGCGACCTCGGGCAGGATCTCGATCTCAGGCCGAACCTCGGGCGCTTGCGTCAACGCTTCGGGCAGACCTTCGCACTGGTCGATGTTGAAGACGGTGAAGCGCTTGAGGAAGGCAACCGTGCGCGCCTCCTGCCCGTCATCGCGGGCGCTGTCATCCTTGGCCTTCGGCGTGAAGCGATCGGCATAACAGACGGTGGTGCCGCGCTCGCCTTTGCGGACGTTGCCGCCCGCCGCTTGGGCTTGGGCGTAGGTCAGCCAGCGCTGCGAACTGTAACCGCCCTCAATGACCCTGGCCCATAGGATCAAGACATTGATCCCGGAATAGCGCCGCCCGGTCACCCCGTTTGCCGGCATGGTACAGGCACAGGAAGCACTGTCCCAAGGCTGCACCCAAGGCAGCCGCCCTTCCTCCAGTTCGGCAATCACGCGTGCCGTCACCTCGGCATAGAGGCTCTGACGTTGGTCGATGGTCCTCGACATGATCCTCACTCCTTCAAAACCACCGCAGCCCGGCCGGAATGGCGGGGGTGGGCGGCAGGAGCGGACCGACAGTCCCGTCGAGATGAGGCGGGGTGCACCCAGAGGGCCGAAACACCGTGGAGGACCGGCGCAGCCGGTTGCAGCACGCCGCGGCGGGACTACAGGGCCGTGACGCCCACCCCCGCCAGACGCGCCCGGCGCGTCACGCCAGCGTGGGGGCACCCACGCTGTCCGCTGACGTTGCGGAGGCCGCACCGTCAGCCGTCAGGGATCGCAACCCGCATGGGCCGAGACGGCACGGCTCGGTGCCGCGTCAGCGGCGTAGAGCCCGGTCCTGCGCCATCGCAGGAGGCGGCATCGTTCGACTGTCTGGATGTCACTCGACAGTGCCGTCAGGGCCTCAGTCAGGCCCTACTATCCTTCAGCCAAAAGCAAGACCTTGGCAGCTCCGTTCCAAAGAACCGCGAGGTGATGCCATGTCCACCAACCCCGACCGAATCCTGCGCCTGAGGGCCGTCCTCGATCAGACCGGGCTCTGCCGCTCCACCCTCTACCGCAAGATGGCCAACGGCACCTTTCCGAAAAACATCCAGCTCAGTACCCGCTGCGTGGGCTGGCGCGCCGCAGCCGTCGAGGAATGGCTGCGCAATCCGATGTTCTACCATGTTGATGATCATCCTGCCGGATGAGCGCGTTCGCGACCCATCGCAGCGTTCCAACTCAATTTCGGAAGCGACCTGGAAATCCGCCGCCCGGAAGCGCTTGGATTTCGAAGATGCGTTGTCATCCCAAATGGCGTGATGTGGGACAAACCCGCCGTTGTCATACCGCAGGGGTAGAGTCAGCTCTTGTCAGAAGCCGACGGTCAGCACTTATCGGCGCGGCGTGGCTTTCCCACAAAAGTTGGGCTGGGACGGGAACGAACGTTTGCGGCTTGCGGTACGGGACAAGCCAATCCTCCGACCTGATTGTGAGCCGCCAGCCGCTCAACGCGGCTGTCCCACCTCCAGCGTTGGCGACTCGTCACGACCCCGTCGTTGAGCCTCTAATGCTAAAAGTGCACAACAACGCTTTCGAATAGACACGTGTGTCGCTTTTCTCGCGCCGATCAGATCGTTAGGCTGCCGCCGATGATGATCAAGCCGACCCTATGCGCCTAAGCTGGCCAGAAATCCGCGCCAACGCCGCCCGTTTCAGCGAGGAATGGAAGGGCAAAGGCTACGAGAAGGGACAGACGCAGACTTTCTATGACGAGTTCTTCGCCATCTTCGGCGTGCCCCGCAAACAAGTGGCGGTATACGAACAACGGGTGAAGGCGCTGGATGCGGCGCGCACCGGCGGCTTCATCGATCTATTCTGGCCCGGCACGCTCATCGTGGAGCAGAAGAGCCAGGGCCGCGATCTTACCCGCGCCATGTCACAGGCACTCGATTATTATGACTGGCTGCCCGAAGTGCAGCGCCCGCGCTACATGATGGTCTGTGATTTCCAGCGCTTCGAACTGGTCGACCTCGAAACGCGCCGCGAATGGTGCTTCCCGCTCGCCGAGCTGAAGCGCCATGTCGAGGCGTTCGGCTTTATCATTGGCGTGCAGCCGCGGCTGTTCCGCAACCAGTCACCGGTGAACCGCAAGGCATCAGAGCTGATGGGGCGGCTGCACAACGCGCTCGCCGCCGATGGCTATACCGGCCACAATCTCGAGCGGCTGCTGGTGCGGCTGCTTTTCATCCTGTTCGCCGACGATACCGGGATCTTCGAGCGCAAGGACATGTTCCTGACCTTCCTCGAACAGCGGACAAGCCCGGACGGACGGGACCTCGGCCGGTGGCTGAGCGAGCTGTTCCAGACTCTGGATACCGCGCCCGACAAGCGCCAGCACAGCCTGGACGCTGACCTAGCCGAATTCCCCTATATCAACGGCGACCTGTTCCGCGAACGAATCGACATGCCGGCGTTCGACAATGCGATGCGCGACATGCTGCTCGATGCCAGCATGTTCAATTGGGGCGAAGTTTCCCCGGCCATCTTCGGATCGCTGTTCGAAAGCGTGATCGATAAGGTGACGCGCCGCAAGCAGGGCGCGCATTACACCCCCGAACAGGCGATCCTGAAGGTGATCGAGCCGCTGTTCCTCGATGATCTGCGCGCCGAGTTCGCGCGGCTGAAGGCGCTCAAATCGGGACGCGAGCGGGCGCTGCGCGCGTTTCACGAGCGGTTGGGCGGCTGAGCTTCCTCGATCCGGCATGCGGCGCCGGCAATTTCCTGGTCGTCGCCTATCGCGAGCTGCGCGAGCTGGAGCGTGAGTTGCTCAAGGAGCTGCTGACGATCGATGGCAAGGTGGAGCTGGTGACCGATGTCGCCATGCTTTCACGGCTCAATGTCGACCGCTTCTTCGGGATCGAGATCGACGAATTCCCGGCGATGATCGCTCAGGTCGCCTTGTGGATGACCGATCATATCGCCAATACGCGGCTGGCGGAGGATTTCGGCCAGCATTATGCGCGCATCCCGCTGGTGACCGCACCCGGCATCCGCCACGCCGACGCGCTGGAGCTCGACTGGAACGAAGTGCTACCGGCCGAGCGCTGCAGCTTCGTATTCGGCAATCCGCCGTTCGTCGGATTCGTGATGCGAGGTGCGACTCAGCAGGAGCAGTTTTCACGCCTACTTGCATCTGTCGGAATGGGCGGGAACCGCGTCGATTACGTCGCCGGATGGTTCGTAAAGGCTGCGCTATATGTTGCGGGTGGGCGTGCCCGCATTGGATTTGTCTCAACGAACTCCATCACGCAGGGAGAGCAGGTCGCCCAGCTTTGGCCCGTCCTATTCAGAGCCGGAATGGAAATTGCCTTCGCGCACCGGACATTCGTGTGGCCGGGACGGGCTGCCGTGCATTGCGTGATCGTCGGCATGACACAACGCGGCGACGAACCGGCTGAGAAACGGCTGTTCAGCTATGTCGACGGGAAGGGCGAGCCAAACGAGACTCGTCATTCGTCCCTAACCGCTTACCTGTTCGACGCAAAAGAAGCTGACCGGCATCTGGTAGTTCGCCGGGAACGTGCCTCGCTCTGCGGCGAGCCGGTGGTTCGCGTCGGCACTAAGCCGGTGGACGGCGGCAATCTGATCTTCGGACCCGCCGAACGCTCCGCGCTGCTCGCTGAAGAACCGATGGCCGAACAGGTGCTACGACCGTTCGTCGGAGGACACGAATTCATCAACGGTGTGCCCCGATGGCTGCTCCACCTCCAGGGCGCTTCGGCCAGTCTAATTCGCGGATCCTCCGTCCTGCGCGCCCGTGTGGCCGCCGTTCGACGCTTCCGCGAGGAAAGCGGCGGCCTGCTTGCGCGCGCGCTCGCGGACGACCCTACTGCTTATCACGTTACTGTGGTCCCGGCCGCGCCATTTCTTGTGATCCCCGAGGTGAGCTCGGAGCGCCGTGAGTATATTCCCATCGGATGGGTGCAACCGCCCACAATCCCCAGCAACAAATTGCTTGTGATGGAGGGCGCGGGTCTCTGGCACTTCGCCGTGGTTACAAGCCGCTTTCATATGTCATGGGTAAGGTACATAGGCGGCCGCCTCAAAAGCGACTTCCAGTATTCGCCGGGTCTAGTCTACAACACCTTCCCATGGCCCGACGCCTCGCCTGCCCAGCGAGCACAGATCGAAGCTCTTGCCCAGGCCGTGCTCGATGCGCGGGCGCTGCCGAAGAACGCAACGTCGACGCTCGCAGACCTCTACGATCCCGACACCATGCCTGCCGAGCTTCGCCGCGCCCATCGCGAGCTGGATACAGCAGTCGATCGGCTCTATCGCCGCGCGCTCTTCGGTTCGGACCGCGAACGCGTCGAGCATCTGTTCATGCTCTATCAGCGGCTGATCGATCCGCTGCAGAACGAAGGCGTCCGTCAGAACCGCCGCGTCGCCGCCCGAAGGAAGCGAGACGCGGCCGACACGATCAAGGAAAGCGCACAAGATGGCTGAAGCCTGGGGCATCCATATCCCGGCGGTGGTGGGAAGCGATCCGGTAGACGGTGGGTTCGTCAGCCTGGGCTGGCCCGCGCTCGGCGACATCTTCGCCCTGCCGGCCGACCGGGAGGTATTCAAGCGGTTGCTGGCTCAGCGCTATCCCGAAAAGAAGGCAGGCGCGATACCGGTGGACGCAGGAACGCTGTTCAAGTTCGCCTTTGAAGTAAAGCCCGGGGACCTTGTCGTTTATCCGTCCAAGCACGATCGCATTATCCATATCGGCAAGGCGACGGGCATAAAATGGCACGATCCGACGGGCGCCGCGTGGTGCGCAGATTACCCGAATCATCAAGGCGTCGAATGGCTTGCGCACGAGCCGCGTGACGCATTCAGTCAATCGGCGCTCTACGAGATCGGATCGTTTATCACGTTGTTTCGCATTCGCGAACATACCGCCGAGTTCGCAGCGAAAGCGACGCCGGGTCTCTCATTTTCGGCGCCCGCCGAAGCCACAGAAGCACCGCTCTCCGATGATTTGACCGCGCAGCAGGCGTCGCAGGTTGCGGAGGAGACTACAGCCGACTTCATCGTACGGAGGCTGCACAGCCTGCTCGGCGGATATGAGTTCGAACATTTCACGGCGCACCTGCTAGAATGCATGGGGTACTCGGCCCGCGTGTCGGAAAAGAGCGGGGATGGTGGCGTCGATGTGATCGCCCATACCGATAAGCTTGGCTTTCAGCCGCCCGTCATCAAGGTACAGTGCAAGCGGCAGACTCGGCAGATCGGTGAACCGGAAGTCAGTCAGTTGCTCGGAACATTGGGAGAGGGAGAATATGCCCTGTTTGTCACACTCGGCTCCTATTCTCGGCAGGCCCGCGTTCGTGAGCGGAACAATCCCCGGCTCCGACTGCTCGACGGGGACGATCTGATCCAGACGATACTTGCTCATTATGAGCAACTTGCTCCACGCTATCGTGTGATGCTCCCGTTGAAGCAGATTTTTGTTCCTGACCCGGTGAATGACTAGCCAGCTGACGTCGGCTTTCAAGATGGGTCGCGTTCTCGTTGAACGCATGGCAGGTTTCAACAAGAGCCGCCGTTCATATCAACGGCGCTGAATGTCTTGAGCTGGTCGCCTGCTGCCACGGCTGATCGCCGTTTTCTGGGACTTTGCTGCCGATCCCGTTCAGAACTCCCAATGTCAGCTTCCGCTGGATGCTGACGTTGCGGACGTAGTCGTGTTGCGTTTGGGACCCCAGCGCGCACAAATTGGGGTCGCCTGCCTCAGTTCTGATGCACCCCGTTTCAAGGAGCGTTTTTTCCGCCCGACACGGGAAAGTGATCGCCGCGCGCCAGCGCATCCCAGCTCGTCTTCACCAGCGTCTGAAAGCCCGACAGATTGTTCAGGAACAGCACCTCGTTGTCCGTGTCCATGACATCGCCCATCATGAGCAGCGCTGGATCAGTTAGATCCATGGTGCCAAGGGTTCCGTCGGCGCTCAGTGCGATGGCCGGCCTGCCACCCGCTGCCCTGACCTCGCGCACGCCTTGTTTGAGCCAATCCCAATCGTGATTGCTCGGCGCGACGGCATTCAACTGATGGGCCACCGCGGGCACCAGCGTATCGAGCAGGCGGAACACGTCCATTGCCCTGTGATCATCCCATGCCGTGGTCCTCGCAACCAGGTCGGCTAGGCGCAGCTGTTCATGATTGAGAGGACCGTTGGCCTTGGCCTCGGCGAGGAGGGAGAGCGCTGCGGCACGGATGTCGGAGAGTTCAGGCGCAAGCGCTGCGCGAGTAGAAGCAAAGCTGTCGCCAGTCGCACGCGCCAGCGCGCTTGAGAAGGCGACGCCGCCGCGCATTCCGAGGTTGAAAGCCCTGACGAAATGCGATTGGTCGCGCAGGACCTGTTTCGAGATCCAGCGGATCAGATTCCCCGTCTGCTCCTCGGGCAAAGGCACCGCCCGTAGCGAAAAGTGGAGTTCGCCTAGGGGAGCGATACTGCTTGTCGAGCTGGCGACCAGCATGAGTTCCTCCAGCATATGTGCCGTAGTGTACGAGTTCCACAGGAATGCGGGTTCAAGCACCGGCAGCGCGGAAACCGCATTCGGATTGTTGATGATCTCACGCAGGCCGCCATCCATGCCGAGCGCCGAACCAAGGGCAAATGCGTCTGACAGATGGATTTCGCCGTCGCGTAAGAACTGGTTGCCGCGAAAGGACTGGAGCAGGAAAAGGCCGAGAAAGGGATGGGTCCAGTCCATCCTGCCGCCATCAAGCAACGACATGCGATAGCCGCGCACCGCCGGGTTAGTGAGGTAGGCCCGCGCGTGATCGCCGAGCATTCCCCAGAACTCGAATGAAATCGGCTCGGCGCGGCAGAAATAGGTCTCCCGAGCTGTTTCCCAGTCGAAGAAGCCCTCCATCGTGACGCTGGCACATTCCTCGATCACCGGACGGATGCTGCGCACGAGCGCAAACAAAGAAGCGGGCGCTGTGCGTGGAGCCGCCGCCACTGCCTCCTGAAATGGAACAGTGAAATGTCCCTGACCGCGGTCGATCATCCCGGTGTCGACTGCTGCGTCGAAAAAGGCGATAGTATCGACGCCGCCGACCGTAATATGGAAAGTGCGACTAGCTGGATCGAAGCGGTCTCGCCACAGCATGGCAAAACCGTGAGCGCCTGCACGATCACCGGAACGCGCGAGCAAATTCATCGCGACCAACAGGCGCGGGTCAGGATCACCCTCTTCATCGGCCGCCGGGCCCTCCAGAGTGAGCTGGAACGTCTGCAGGCTCTCTCGCGGAAAGGCCGTCACGCCGGTAATTGACCAGGCCTCCGGGATGCGCGGCGTCAACGTGACGGCACCGTTATCGAGGCCCGCCTCAAGGCAGAGCAGCTTTTTGCGTGACCATGCGCAGGCCGAGGCGGCACCATGGTCGAGCAATGTTGACCATTCCGACGAGATCAGGACGAAGTTGAGATCGTGGTTCGCGAGAAACGGTAGATAGTTTTTGATCTCGTGCTCATAACCAAGAAGCTCGGTGATCGCCTCGCGCGCGGTTTGTGCCGATTTTTTCAACTCGATCAGATAGACCGAGTTAGTCGATGCAGAAATGCAGACAAAATCGGGGCGCAAGGTCTCGCCCCGACTCATCGAAATATTGGTATCGCTTGTCAGCACGATCAGGTCGTCGATGTCCGCCAGCACATCACGCGCCGCGGCGAGCATTGCCGCGCGGGCCACCCGGTCGATAGCAAAGATCGGCAAGACATCCGGCGCCGGTGCCGCGAGCCGGTCGATGCTGTCTCGGTCCCCGATCGCGTTTCCGAACGCGCCGTCTGAAAGCAGTTGCTCGATCAGCCGCTGCATCTCCGCTTCGCTGCTAAATGCCATGACTTTTTAATTCCTGTTCGTTGCAGCGATGCGGCCCAAACCGTAGTCGAATGAGCGAAGCTGGGTGCGCTGCAGACTGACTAATTGCTCGTCGATAAGCGACAGCTTTCATCAGTAGCAGACATTCAAGGACGAGCGGCTGAGCGACGTATGTTGGTCGCAAACGGCCGCTCCACTTTCTTGATCGATGTCGCCGCGAGCGCCCCATAGCATAAGTTGGTCGTTGCGGCAGTTGACCGCGCCCGCTGCCGGCTTAGGGTCAGGACTCGTTGATCAAAGCCAGAAGATGATGGTGGCAGCGAGGGCGACGGCGGAGAAGAAGGCGGTTGGGCACCGATCGTAGCGGG
>NZ_JACIFA010000023.1 GCF_014197135.1 Sphingomonas zeae | reverse complement strand
TGTGCGATCGGCCGAGACCAAGCCGGTAGCCGCGTAGCGACGCTCGCCGACAAATAGCGCGATCAGAATGCCGCCACTTAGCGCGAGCGTTTACACTTGGGCCAACGAGCATGTCGCAAAATTCGTTTGCAAAACAGATTCCTTTATAGGCACATTTGCAACATGCTCATTGGCTATGCGCGTGTCTCAACTGACGATCAGGATTTGCGGGTGCAGCGCGCCGCACTGAAGGAGGCCGGCTGTCGCCGCACTTTTGAGGAGAAGGTTTCGGGCGCAAGGCGCAACCGGCCCGAGCTGGAACGCATGCTCGAACATCTCCGTGACGATGACGTAGTAGTAGTCACGCGGCTTGATCGGCTCGCACGATCAACCAGAGACCTGCTCGACATCGCTGAGCGCTTAAAGGAAGCTGGCGCGGGGTTGCGTTCGATGGCCGAGCCTTGGGCCGATACAACCTCCCCAGCGGGTCGCATGGTTTTGACCGTCTTTGCCGGCATTGCCGAGTTCGAGCGCGAGCTAATCTATCAGCGTACAAGCAGTGGGCGGGTTGCCGCCAGAGCGCGAGGCGTGCGCTTCGGCCGGCCGCCTAAACTTACTTCAGACCAAGTCGCTCTAGGCGAACGTCTGGTGGAGGAGGGCACATCCGTCCGAGAAGCAGCTAAGCTGCTCAAGTGCCACCACGCCACTCTCTACCGAGCGCTATCCACGCGCACGAGCCTTCCGATCAGCGATAGGTCCCGGATTTATGACACACATGGCGGTAAAACCGTGACCCGAAGCGAGACATCGCTAGGGGCGGCGCACCAACTTAACGAGGTGCAAGGGTGACGTTCCGGTACATTGGCTCAAAAGCGCGCCTAACTAGCCCCTTGAGTCGGGTTATCTCCTCGTATGACAACTGCGATCGCTTCGTGGATGCGTTTTGCGGGACCGGGGCGGTATCAGAGGTAGCTGGCCTGCTCGGACGCGATGTCTGGGCAAACGACACCATGGTCAGCGCTACCATCATGACGGCAGCTCGGCTTCTTTCACATGACCAAGTCAGCTTCAGCCGTCTTGACGGTTATGACGGTGCCATCAATCGATTGAACCAAACGCCGGCTCGGACTGGCTACTTTCACCGGACGTACAGCCCTGCCTCCGCGCTGCACGCTGGAACCGCGCGCAGGTATTTCACAGAGGAGAATGCTGCCCGAATTGATGCCATGCGGTCATTGATCTCTGACTGGCGTGAGGGTGGCGATATAAGCCCTGATGAGGAAAAGCTGCTACTCGCAGACCTAATTGCGGGCGTAAACAGATGCGCTAATATTGCCGGGACATACGGCTGCTTCCTATCCAAGTGGCAGAGCGCAGCACTGCGTCCCATAGTTCTGCAACCTCGATTGCTAAAGGACTTTGCGACGGAGCTTGATACTACCACGCACGATGTCGCTGATTTAGTAACGGCCGAAAACGATCTAGTGTATCTCGATCCACCTTACACTAAGCGCCAATACGCCTCATACTACCACATCATTGAAACCTTGGTGCTTGGCGATGAACCCCGCGTTGAAGGTGTGAGCGGCCTAAGGCCTTGGCAGCACAAAGCCTCGGCCTTCTGCTACAAGCGTCGTGCGCTTGATGCGCTTGTTTCACTTGTCGAAAACATCGGCTCACGTCACGTCATTCTGTCATACAGCGCAGAAGGCCACGTCGACTTACTAGAGCTGGAGGAGATGCTTTCCCGCAGTGGTAAAATAGTCACTACTCCGATTGAGGAGGTGGGCCGCTACCGGCCAAACCGTTCGGCGAGCGCCAATGGTGACACCGTCACAGAGTACATTCTTACATATGCACGACGCGGGGCGCGAAAGAGCTCCCCAATGCCTCGGAACGTGATTTTAGAAGGCGCGACCGCATGACCGGTCCTATCCCGCTCGAACATTCATTGTTAGGGCCAGCCGAACGCATTCTCGACGCCGCATGCATCAGGTCTAAGAAGCCAGATGCCGAGCGCAGGATGCAAGTTCTTGAAGCAGCGTCTGCGCGACTGGGAGGATATGATCTAAGGTCCTTCCATCGCACCTTTGGTATCGACACGCACGATTACAGTACTTTGGATGAGGTTGCGTCAAAACTTCTCAGTGCCATCCGCGACACAAACATTCATCCGTCTCTCGCCTTGTCGTCTCTAGCTAGAGAACGATTGAGCGTCCATGCTCAGCGCACTACTGGCGCGCACTATACCGACTTTCGTCTCGCAGGATTGATCGGCCGAAATATCGCTGTCGCTGGCTCGCCAAAACTTCCGTTAGTTGATCCAGCAAGCGGCACCGGCATCCTCCTAGTCGCGTCTGTCCTCGCACTTTGCAACCAGGACCGGCGAGCCGCGGCCAAGCGCCTTGCGGAAGGTGTAATCGCTGCCGACCAATCCTCCACTGCACTGCGAGGCGCCCGACTTTCGCTGGCGTCGCTCACCGGCGATCTCACTGTGATTAAATCGATGACAGCGCGCTGGCACGCCGGGGACAGCCTGATGCGCTCCGCACGGCAATGGAGAGAGAACATCGGGGCTGCGTCCGCGATGGTGGTCGGCAATCCTCCTTGGGAAAAGCTGAAGGTGCACAGGCACGAGGAAGAGCGTGCTACGGGATCGTCGCGTCACTACGGCGCGGTGCACGAAGGTGCGATCTCGATCGCGACGGAGCAGCGAAAGAAGGAAGTTAGGAACTACGCCCAAGCCGTCTCGGAGCGCTTCGGACTGGCGAGTGGTGAACAGGATCTGTTCGCAGCCTTCACACAACTTTTCCTAGAAATTTCTGGCCCCGGAGGCGCGATATCCGCCCTGCTTCCCGCCGGCCTTATCCGCTCTAAATCTACCACGGCTCTACGCAAACTCCTGTTGGATAGATTCGAGCGGATAGACATCGCTGTCTTCGATAACAGCGCCCGGTTTTTTGGTATCGACAGTCGCTTCAAGTTTCTCGCCGTGACCGGGGCAGGCACCGCAAAGCTAGCCGGGTCCCGAACAGCCCAACTCACTTTATCGCGCGGGCTCGGCTCGCGGGGCGCTGCAGAAAGTGGTGAGCCCGTTTCCATTCCGCTGTCGAGCCTTCGCCGCCTCCGCCCCGATCTGTCGATACCAGAAGTTAGCTCAAGCGCAGAATGGCGCTTGTTCGCTAGGATGAGCAAAGCCGGCCAGCGCTGGGCAGAAGCTGATGACACATGGGCGCCCGAGTTTTCGCGCGAAGTCGACATGACTAGGGAGCGACGTCTTTTCAAGACGAAGCCCACGCCCGGCGCTATACCGCTGGTAGAGGGACGAATGGTCCATCAGCACCGATTTGGTGCAAAGGTGTATCTTAGCGGCACTGGCAGACGTGCGATCTGGAGCAGCGCTCCGATCGGCAAAGCAACAATTAAGCCGCAGTTCTGGATCAAGGCTTCTGATGTTCCAGCCACGGCACGTCCGCGCCTGTCTCAAGTGCGGGCAGGCTTCTGCGACATCGCCGGCCAAACTAACGAGCGTTCGATGCTGGCCGCTGTTATTCCAGCTGGCGTCGCGTGCGGCAACAAAGTCCCTACGATCCTATTTCCAAATGCCCTTGGAGAGGACGCGCTGCACTTGTGGTGCGGCATGGTCAACAGCATAGCCTTTGACTGGCTCCTTCGGCGGGTGCTCACCACCACTGTCAACTACTTCCTACTCCAGAGTGTACCGCTCCCTCCAATCCTGCCAGACTCCCTGCCGGCGCGGCGTATCGTTGCGGCCGCCCGCCGTATTGCGCAGGCCGATGTAAGTAGGGGAGGAGATGCGGCCGCAACCATTGCGGCCGCCCGGCGTGACATCGACCTTATCTGCTTGCGCGCATATGGCATTAGGAGTGATGCCGATGTCATTCGTATCTTAGATGATTTTCCGAGCCTCGACCGCAGCCAGCCTGCCTTGCCGGGAGAGAAGCGTTCAACCATTACGCGCGACTTCATTCTTTCCGAGATTAGCGGATCGCAGCAGGACATCGCTCGGCAGCGTGTGCTCGCAGCCTCGACGCTTGGCGCTCGGGCCTATGTCCCGTCACAGGTCGATGCCGACGAGCCTACGACTTCTCAAGTCGCCCACGGTCTCTAATAAGATAGTTGAGGGGGGACAGCGTGTGACGGGAACGGGTCAGGTACAGCGCTTCGTTTATAAGGAGCTGAAGGCGGGGGATCTCAGGAAGTTTGAGGCAGCGTCCGCAGATAGCGGGACCGGTGGCGGCGCGCGCGATCAACGCTTTAGCCCTGGCGGAACGTTCGCGCCCGTGTTCTCAAAAATCTTCCCGAGCGCTACGCCCAGGCAACGAACCGAGTGGGGCGGTAAGAAAAAGGTCTCAAACGTCCATGCCGCAGACGTTTTCGTTCACATTGATGATACTGCCATCGACAGAGCAGCAACCGAACTTGAGGTAAGGTCTGTTGATGGCGAGGACTACGTTGTCATGAGAATGGAATACTGGCCGCCGACAAAAGCCAGACCTACTGAGGTTCGCCTCGGGCGCGTCGCTGCACTCAGGCTCACGCCGCCGACGAACGAAGGCCGGGTGTTCCTGTTGGTAATCCAGAGCGACGCCCAGGTCTCGCCGCGGCTTGCATTCATTACAGAACAGGCAATCCAGAATAATCTTTGGAACGCAGAGGTTACCGACTTCTTTCGACCTATCCTGGCCCAGCCACCGGGCACTAACGCCACGATGGGCTTCAAGGACTTCGAGGCCAAGACCTCGTTCGTGAAGTGATGGCTATCTCGAACGAAGCGCGCGCTGTCCTCCAGGCGCTCAAGGACAAACACAACGTACTTCTGTCAGGCCCACCTTCCTGCGGTAAGACACATTTGATGCAGGAGGTTGCGGAAGCCTTCCAGCAGGTGACGGCCGCACCGGCCCCGCCACCTAAACCCATTACGTCCAGCGGGCGCATCGCCATGCCGGCGCAGGTGCCGCTTGCGACCACAGCGGACGCGCACATGCCGAGCGGAGGTCGATCGAACCGCCACGTCGAACGCATCGCCTTCTCGGCAAACACTAAAGCCCGTGATTTCACGACGGCTTTCGTTCCCAGCACCGATGCCGGCGCCGGCGGTCCGTCCTTCAGCGTCGCGCATGGTTCACTCGTGAAGACAAACGCGTTTGCATTAGATGGTGGGGCGGCACTGCTGATCATCGACGAGATGAACCGCGGCCCTGCGGTGCAGCTGTTTGGCGACGCCGTAGTCTCTATCGAGAGCGATAAGCGGCTTGGCCCAGACGACAAGCCCACGGCGCAGAGCTGGCCCATGAAAGTGCTCGACGAGACCGGCGCTACCGTGGACCTCTACCTCTCGACCCACCTCTACATCCTCTCGGCGGTGAACCAGGCAGACAGCTCGATCGAACCGCTCGACGTAGCGTTCCTACGTCGCTTTGAGACAATCGCGATAATGCCGGACGCCGAGAAGGCCAGGAGCTTCGTCCAGGCTGTAGGCGCGGCCGCAACCCTCCCAGACGCGCCGACCATGGCGGGCGAGGTGACTGAGGCAGCAGTGCGGGCGTGGGCGGCAGTTAATGCCCGGATTTCGCTCGGGCGATCGGCCGACCACCAGCTCGGCCATGGCATCTTCGCCAGGGCCGAGCTGGCGACTGTTGACGAAGCGCTTACTCTAGCTGCTAGCTGGTGGAAGAAGGTGTACGTTCATGTCCGCGAAGTGTTCTATGGCGACCTCATCGGCACCGGCGTTGCGCTAAACGCGGGCGATGACCCCACCGGCTACCGGCTCGAGAACGCCGCCTACGGCAACGATGACCGCCTCACGCTGATCGAACCGACGATCAGCCCGGCCAGCATCTACGCTGTTCTCAGACGGATCGCGGGTGCCTAGCAGGCTCACCGTTGGAATCGTCGAGTACGGCGCACCGAGGGACATCCTCCCTGTCGTCGCCGGGGCACTACGCGAGACTGTTGCGCAAGCCGAGAAGCGCCTGCGAGCAACTGGCGAGCGCATCCAACGCTACCATGGATTGGCCTTCAACCCTATTGAGATCGTTGGCGATCGGGTGATGGCAAAAGGTGTGGCCGGCATCGTGGCGCTCGCACCCGGAGTGGAACTCGAAATACGCCCAAAATACGCGGGTGAAGGTGACGATTGGCGAGCGGACCTCCTGTTTCTCGCCCTGTTTGCTGCCCATGGGCGCATCGATCCGATCCGCACCATTGCTTCCGACAAGTCTACCCCGAACAGCCTCGCCGATTTAATCGCAAGGACGCTACTGAATGAGCTCCGGCGCAATCACAGGACCCCCCTCAAGGCGCGTCGGCGGGTCACAACCGAAACCTTCGAGCCGCTTGGAGAGATTGATCCCGACACTCTTCTAAACCCAGGGGAGGAGGGCTGGCGGCAGACTTTCTACGCAATGAGCCGCGACAACGAGTACTGGGCGACCATACATGCCGGTGCACATGCGCTGCTGGGTCATGTCCGCGATGTCCAGGTAGCCGTTATGCTCAGAGATGCGGTAGGACGCTGGGGCTCCCCCGCCGTTCGACCGAGCCGGATCAGACGCATCCTACCGCCCCGTCTCTCCGCTTGGCAAAGAGCCTACGATCTCGCGCTCGAACTGCTGAAAAATGCAGGGTTCGCTCCAGGTTCCGGCGCCTTTGCTACCTTTGAATTCACCCTCGACACATGGCGAACCTGGGAAGCGCTCGTCGAGCGCTCACTCGTGATGCGCCTCGGCGCAAATCGCGTCCAGCTCCAAAAAGATTTCCAGCTTGGCATAATACACCGGGCAGGACGGGCAACTTCAAGCCTCGTTAGACCAGACGCGCTCGTGGACGTGGACGGCCCCATCGTTTTCGACGCGAAGTACAAAGGCAACGAAGAACGCGGACGCAATACGGTGTCGGCTGCCGACCGGTACGAAGTGATTGCATTCATGCACGCGACGGGTAGCTCCAAGGCAATCCTCGCCTACCCCAGCCTGAATGCCGCCGATGTCGGCGAGGAAGCGAAGGTGTTCCAACGTGAACAGCTGCCAACTGGCAGCCTTCTCGCGATAACAACTGGAGTGTCCGGTATTGCACGACCAGGCGGTCTAGCAGCGTTTTCATCCACATTAGCCGCCGCAACACAAGAATGCACAAACGCTGGGATCTAGAAGCAAGCTACCATGCTGATGTACAGGTCAAAGCCGAATGGTTGACACCGCGTCCTGCCTCAAGGTGGATGACTACCGGCCGGAAGCGGCTTGGGTAAATCGATCAAAAGCATCTTCTTCATCGGACTCCTGCTCCCAGGAGGTCCTGCTGTCCTCAGCGTCATCAAACACCAAAAGAGATATCGTCATTTCATAGCGATCGGCGAAGATCGCCATCTCTCGTACGTCACTGACGCCACCCCATACGCTCCGATCAAGCATGGTCCCCCGATCCGGATCGGGAAGAATCAACATGGGCCGCGTCGCCAATGATCCTGCCGGCAGTTCCATCCCGCTCGGATAGTATAGCCGTCGCTTCTTCGCCGACGTGCTGCGCCAGCACCACAGCACGAAACCGTTGGTTGCCACGACGAGGACGGCGCACTTGGGTGTGAAGTCCAGCCACTTGATCGCCGCTGCGGTCATCGAGACGCCGTAGCGATCGGCGCATTGCCGCAGCAGCTCCAGCGTCATGTCGTCGCGGCCAACCTGATCCCGATAATCGTTCATCGGCATTAACAGGTATGACGCGAAGGCATCTGCCTCCTGTTCGATGCGACGCCGCTCTGCATCGCGATCAACACCCAGAATCTGCTTCTCCCCGCATTCAAACCCGCCGGGGCTGATCTGGCGATGGACAAAATAATGCCCCAGCTCATGGGCCAAGGTAAAGTTGATGCGTCCCGCCGACACAATGTTAGGGTTATAGAGGATCGCCCATTTTCCGCTTTTGGGTAACGGCGCCAGCGCACCCTCGAAATGGTCTACTGGTGCCTCCTTGATCGTCTTGATCGGATCGGCAAATTTGCGCTGCGTATAGTCGAGTGCGATGGTTCTCACATCAACCGGGAAACGTGGCCCCCATAGCTGGCTCAGCAGATTGGCCCATGCTCTCGGTTGTGTGGGATCGGGCATCACTCGTCGTCCAGAACGTCCAGGATACGTTTGAGCTTTTCTTTCACGTCGGGATTGGCTCCCTGATACTTGCGATAGAACGCCTCATCATGTTCGTCAGCGGTGGGCTGAGTTCGCTCCTCGTCAGCTAGGTACTCGGGGGTCACCCCCAGCACGGCCGCAATACGATTCAGCTTATCGGCCGAGGGACGCGCGACCGGCTTGTTCTCTATCTCCCACATGTAGCTCTTGCTGCTGCCGGTAGCCTGGGCGAGCTGATCAAGGGTCAGCTTCTTCTCCTGCCGTAGCTCCCGAACCTTCCGACCGAGAGTCGATGACATGGTTTCTCCGTGAAAATTCGTTCGTTCGGTGATAGCCTCATTTTTCCTACTTGAACAGCGAACTCGTAGTAGCCATATTGCTTGTACCGGTAGTCCGAACTGGATGCCGGACATCATGGTTCAAGGAGTTTGAAGAATGGCAGGTAGCAAGGGCGGCGGTGGTCATTACCGCAGCGCAATCAGCGGTCGGTTCGTGACCTCGGCTCACGGCAAGGCCAGCCCCCGTACGACGGTGCGGGAATCCAACTCGGGCGGCAGCTCCGGCGGTCACTATCGGAGCGCGATCAGCGGCCGCTACGTCACCACCGCACATGGCAAGGCCAGCCCCCACACCACCGTCCGCGAGAGCTGACAAAAGGAGGGGACCATCATGGCCAAGCGCTATGTGAACAAGACCGGCAAGGACAGGGACGGTGATATCACCAAGCTCTGCAATGCCGGGCAGAGCTGGTCGCCCCGCTTCAAGGCGGACGCTATTCGGGATATCGAGAACGGCGATCACCAGTATTACGTCTCATGGACCGATGGTCAGGAGACGCCCATCACGGTCGTTAACGGCCCCAGCGGCAAGTACCTCCGCACCCGCCGCGACGGCTCGACCAAGAACAACCTCGACGATCTGCTCGATTGCTGAGGAAGGGGCGGAAGGGGTGCTAGCCCCCTAACGCTTCGTCCTCTCGTCTGCCTCAACATCGATGGTGCAACGCACCGCCTCGCGCGCTTTGTCTGCACGCTTCCGGCACGCCTCCAGCGCCTCACGATTGGCGGCAACGATCCGGTCGCCCGCCGCCAGTGCAGTGAACGCACCAGGCGAGGCGCTCTGCATCATGCGCTGCCCGCCTTCCCACATCGGCATGTCGAGCGTGTGCGCCGCCATCTTCTCGGGCCATTGCCAGCTCGCCGGCACGGCGCGTGCCACAATCCCGGCGAACGTCGCCCAAAGCACCATGCCGAGCACCACCCCGCCGGTCGCCGTCCACATCACCCATCGGTTCTGCTCGTCGCGGCGCCGCGCCGATGCGACGACGCCCTGAAGCATCCGGGTCGCGTCCTTCAGCTCAGCAGCGGCGGTCGCGATCGTCCGCCGGTCCTCGGCGCTGGCGTCCGCGCCCGCCGCCACGATCCGGTCAACGATATGGCGCGGGGTCGCTCCCTCCTTGGCTGCGACCACCAGAGCGTCCGCGCGCTGGAAGGTGGCGTTGATCGTCTGCAACAGGCCCGCCAGCGTCTCGCTATAGTCGGGCTGCTCGGGAAGTTCGACGCGCTCGATCGCCATCCGCTCCACGGCACGGCGCAGCAGCGCCAGCTCGCCCTCCACCCGCGCGAAGGCTTCCTGGGCTGTCTCGGGTTCGTGCTCGTCCTCGCTCATCCTGTCTCCCTCACGCACCCGAAAGCGCGAAACCTATCGGCTCAATCCCCGGTCGCGCTCGCGGTCCGGCCCCAGCGATTTCGCCAGCGCGTCGCCGATCGCGCGGTCCTTCTCCAGTTTCAGCGCCAGCTCGGGCGCGCGACGGCGCAGCGCGGATTCCAGCTGCGGATCGCGCCCGATCGCGCCGGCGACCTTCGCCATGTTGCCGCGCATCCGCTCCGCGCCGGCGCGGTCGCCCGCCCGCTCAAGGGTGGCACGATCGCGCTGCATCGCCTGCCAAGCTTCCACGAAGCGGCCCGCGCGCGCCTCCGGGTCGAGCCGCACGCGCTGCTCCTCGGCCATCGCGCGCGCCGCCCCGCCGGTGTTGCCGCCGGCGGCCTGCTCGATGAGCTTCGGGTCACGCCGGAGCGCGGAAGCGAGGTCGCGCGCGGCATGGGGGCGGCCTGCGTCCAGCGCCTCGCCGGCCTTGCGCAATGCGCTCTCCTGGTGGGGCAGCACGGGCAGGCCCTTGGCGCGCATCCGGCCTATATCGGCCGTGGCGCGCGCATAGCGTTCGATCGCTTTGTCCTGGCCCGGCTTGTCGCCGATCATAGGCTCCCGTTTGGGCGCGGACGCCTTCTCGGCTGCCGGCTTGGGCCGGAAGCCGTCGAACATGCCCTTGGCCTTGTCGCGCACTTTGGCGGCGATCTCCCGCGCGAGTTCCGGGAACCGGATCTCGCGCCGCTCGGCGAACGCGCGTGCCCGGTCATTGTCGGACGGCGCGGTATAGTCGCTGGCCATGTCCTTGGCGCGGTCACGCGACAGGACGCGGGCGAGCTGGCGCTGGTCTGTGAAGTCGTCGCGGCCATAGTGGAGCTGCACGCCCTCACGGTGCCGGGACAAGGCGACATAGGCCCCGTGCCGGTCCATCCCCGGCGTCGCCAGCACATGCGCGCGATCGACGGTCACACCCTGCGATTTATGGATGGTCGCCGCATAGCCGTGATCGACAGCGGCATAGTCCTTGAGGTCGAACGCGACACGGCTGCCGCCATCGAGCCGCACCGCCATGCGTCCCTCGCTGACTTGCTCCAGCGTGCCCAGCGTGCCGTTCTTCACGCCAAGCGAACGCTCGTTGCGCAGGAACATGATCCGGTCGCCGGACGCGAAGTCGCGCCGGCCGCGATCGACCGTGGTGCCCACGTCCTCGCCCAGCCCGCCCGATGCGCGCACCCGCTCGCGCGCTTCCTGGTTCAGCTCCCGCACCTCGGCATTGGTATGGGTGAGGATGATCCGGCTCTGCTCCGGCGCAGCCTGGCGCTGGCGGTCCCAGCCATCGACCAGCGCGGCGCGCGCAGCTTCTCTGGTTTCCGCCGCATTAACCATGCCGTGATCGGCATAGGCGTGCAGCGCCTCGGCCGTGCGGCCCGTGGCGAGCGCACGCGTCGCGTCCTTCTGCCAGTTGTCGCGCTGCCGGCGAACCTCGGTGATCTCGGCCGCGCCGTGGCGCTCGCTGATCGACCGGAACGCCGCGCCGGCTTCGATCGCCTGCAACTGCTCGGGATCGCCCACTAGCACCACCTTCGCGCCGGCGTCACGGGCATGGGACAGCACCCGCTCCATCTGGCGGGTGCCGATCATGCCCGCTTCGTCCACCACCAGCACGTCATTGCGGGTCAGCTGGTCACGCCCCTGCGCCCACGCATGTTCAAGGCTGGCGATGGTGCGGGACTGGATGCCCGATCCGCCCTCAAGGTTCTCGGCCGCGATCCCGGACAAGGCCGCGCCGCGCACCTGATAGCCCTCGCGCTCCCACGCCTCGCGCGCGACGCCCAGCATCGCCGACTTGCCGGTGCCGGCATAGCCGATGACCGACGCCAGCCCTCGGCCCTCCGTGATATGGTCGAAGGCGTCGCGCTGCTCGCCCGACAGCACCAGGCCGCGCCCTTCCGCCGTCTCCAGCGCTCCGGTGCGATGGGACACGGACACGCCATGCCCGGCGCCACGCGCCAGCTCGTCACCGGCGCGCTCAAGCTTCGCTTCGGTAGCGATCATCTCGCGGGAGGTGAACCGCTCCTGGTCGCGCCCGTCCTTGCCCAATGCCACCAGCTCGGGACTGGCGCGCACCGCCGCCATCACCTGGTCGAACTGCTCCTTGCCGTCCGAATGACGGAAGGCGAACGCGGCAAGATCGCGGATGGTGAAGGTCGCCTGTTGCCGCGTGATGCCGTCGAGCGCAATGCGCGGGTCGGCCGCGATCTTCTCGCCATTCTCCCGCGCGATCCGCCGGTGATCGTCGGCGCGCTCGGCATCCTCGCCGCGGTCGAGCCGCCGCATTCCCGCTGGCCCAATCTTGTGCTGCGGCTCCAGCGCGATGCCCTGGTCTTCATAGGAGCGATGGTCGATCCGGCCCTCAAGCCCCAGCTCGGCCATGCGCTCGTTGACATGCGCGCTCCATGCCTCGCGCCAGTCCTTCAACAGCTCGGTGCTGTTCCAGTCACGGTTCTTCTTCCCGAACCCCTCCGGCCCTACGTCGCGCATCGTCATCATCACATGCGCGTGCGGCTTGGGCGTGCCGTCCTTCGCCTTGTCCCAATGCACGTTCAGGTCCGCGACCATGCCGCGATCGACAAACTGCTTCTTCACGAAATCGCGCGCGAGCTGCACGCCCTGCTTCTCGTTCATCTCGCGCGGAATCGAGAACTCCACCTCGCGGGCAAGCTGCGCGTCCTTGCGCTTCTCGCCGGCCTCCACCTCGTTCCACAAGGTCGAGCGATCGTTTAAACGCTCCGGCGCGCCCTCCGGCAACATCACTTCCGAGTGAATGACACCCGCCTTGTTGCTGAAATCGTGGTTACGCCCAAGCCGATCATCGTGCAGCTCGGACGCGGAACGATAGGCCGCGCTCGCAACGGCGCTCGATCCGTTCGCGCGGCTCACAACCTTGGCGGAGAAATGGTAGATCGCCATGACGCTACGCACACTGCCTTACTTAGCGCACGTCGGCAACGACGTATAAGCGCGCACTCATCATTCGCTTCGCTCCCGCTGATTGACTGCGGTGCGTTTTCATTATGGGTTGCCTGCCTGCTCCTGTTTGCTAGGCTGCGGTGAACCAGACGCGGAAGGAGAGAGCACCATGCGCAAGGTGCGCGACTATGACGCGGAACTGAAAGCGCTGGAGAGCCGCGCCAAGGCGATCAAGGCGCGTCGCATCGAACAGCTCGGCCAGCTCGTCACCGCAACCGGGGCCGATGCGCTCGACATGGAAATGCTCGCCGGCGCGCTGCTCGATGCCGTTGCGTCGAAGGATGCGGAAGCGAAGGAGGCTTGGCGCGCGAAGGGCTCCACTTTCTTTCAACGGCGCGGGCGCAAAGCTGGGCGGACTGCTGGCGGCAACGGCGACAGCGCAGGTACGCAACCGGGCGCTGATCCAGCGTCTGGAAGCGGCACGGCGTCGGACTGATACGCGGGGCTGGGTCTTGGCTCGGCGCGAACGCACCCGCCACCTGATCGAGCTGGGCGGCCTCGTCCAGAAGGCTGGCCTGGTCGATCTCGCCGACGACGATCGCGCAACGATTTACGGCGCGCTGCTGGAGCTGGTCGGCCGCGCTCGCGGCGAGGCCGGCGACTCGCTTGCGCTCTGGAAGCGGCGCGGCAAACGCGCGTTCGATGCGGAAAACAATGTGGAGGAGCTGTCTTGAGGAAGACTCTATGGGCCTTGCCGCTCTGCGTCATCATCGCCGGTTGCGGTCGAGGCCCTGCCGATCCGCAAGGCCTCGAAACCGGTGAGACTTTGTTGACGGTAACAGGCACCGGACGCACCGAAGCCGCGCCCGACCAGGCGCTGTTCACCGCCGGCCTGTCGAGCGTGGCGGCTGATGCGAAAAGCGCCAGCGCGAAGAATGCGGAAGCCATGAGCCGGATCACGGCCGCCCTTGCCCGGCTGAACGTGCCCGCGCGCGATATCCAGACGCGCAGCCTGTCGGTCAATCGCTTGGACTATGGCCCCAACAAGGGCCGCTTCGAGGCGAGCAATACCCTCACCGTGCGGATGCGTGACACGGCGCGGGTCGGTGAGGCGATCGCCGCCGTCACCGATGCCGGCGCGAACATCGTGTCTGGCCCCGACCTCTCCGTTACCGATCCCGAGAAGGCGAACCTGAGCGGCTATGATGCTGCCTACAAGTCTGCCCGCGCCAAGGCCGAGGCTTATGCCAAGGCCGCTGGCCTGCGCATCGACCGAGTGCTCGCGATCCACGATGGCGGCCAGGGCGGCTACATGCCGCAAATGGGGGCAATGGATGCCCGCATGGTCGCGCCGCCGCCCGTGTCTGTGCAGGCGGAACAGGCGTCGGCTACTGTAATGGCGGGGACCAATGCCGGAATGGTGACGGTGCGCGTGAACTTCGCGCTGGCCCTCAAATGAACACCTAGCCACCATACCGCGAGAAAGGATGAAGCCGTGACGCCCCTCCTCGACCTCGATGCGATCCGCCGGGAGGTTCGCGCGCTGGAGTTTGAGCGCGGCACGCCGGCTGATGTGGCGGAATGGCGCGAAGCCGATGCCGAATCCCGCGCCAACCTCGCGATCGAGGGCATGACGCTGAGCGGGGATGACGAGGCGCTGTTCGACATGCTGCGCGACGAGGCGGTGCCCCCTCCCCTCGCCACGCAAATCATCCTCAAGCTGCTCGGGCATCCCGACGCCGATCCGGCGCTTGCGATTACGCCGCTGGAACAGGCCTGCTGATGGCTGGTCCACTCATCGGCGGGCGTCGGCCGATCAGCTGGCGGCTCGCAATCGTCGTTGCGTTCATCGCGGCCTATGCGACCGCGCGATGGCTGGAAGGCATCTTCGGCGTCGGGCAGATTTCCGGCACTGTTTCGTTCCTGGTCCTGGTCGGCCTGATCGGCGCGACCTGGTGGATCAACAGCCGCGTCGGCAAGCGCAGGAACGAGCTACTCGGGTCGGCGCGCTTTGGCGACCGCGCCGACGTGCGCAAGCTGGAGGCGAATGGAGATCTCCTGATCGGCCGCGCCAAGGAATCCGGCAAGCTGCTCCGCTATGATGGCGCGGCGCACCTGCTGACGATCGCCCCAACCCGGTCGGGCAAGGGGGTGGGCACGATCATCCCCAACCTGCTGCTGCTCGACCGCTCGGTGGTCTGCATCGACCCCAAGGGCGAGAATGCCCGCGTCACGGCCCGTGGGAGGGCCAGGAAGGGCCTTGTGTGGTGCCTGGACCCCTTCGGCGTCTCCGGGCGTCCTGCGGGCCGCTACAACCCCCTGGCGCAGCTCGACCCGGCAAGCCCGGACCTCGCGGAAGATGCGCAGACGATCGCCGACGCCCTGGTCCACGACGCGCCGGGGCAATCGGGCGAGGCGCACTGGAACGAGGAGGCGAAGGCGCTGATCGCCGGCGTGATCCTGCACACCGTCGTCCACGAGCCCCCTGCCCGCGTCACGCTCGCCACGGTGCGCGATAAGCTCACCCGCGAGCCCGCCGGCTTCGCCGCGTTGCTGGCGGACATGCAGGCTAGCAATGGTGCGCATGGCCTGATCGCACGCGCCGCCAATCGCCAGCTCGGCAAATCCGATCGGGAAGCGGCCGGCGTGCTGTCCTCGGCGCAGCGCCACACCCACTTTCTCGACAGCCCGCGCCTGGTCGAAAGCACGTCCGCGTCCGATTTCCGCTTCGCGGACCTGAAGGAGCGGCCCGGCACCGTGTTCCTGTGCCTCCCGCCCGACCGGCTTGATACCTATGCCCGATGGCTGCGGCTGCTGGTAGCTCAGGCCGTCACCGACATGGCGCGCTCCCCTGCCCGGCCGGAACGCCCCGTGCTGTTCCTGCTCGATGAGTTCGCCGCGCTTGGCCGACTGGAGCCGGTGGAGCGAGCGATGGGGCTGATGGCGGGTTACGGCCTCCAGCTCTGGCCGATCCTCCAGGACATGCACCAGCTCCGCGCGCTCTACGGCGAGCGCGCCGGCACCTTCCTGTCCAATGCCGGCGTGATCCAGACCTTCGGGGTCAACGATCACGCCACCGCCGACATGCTCTCGCGCACGATCGGCGACACGACGCTGGAATATGCGACCCTCAGCACGTCACGCGGCACTGGCTGGGGCGATAATCGCGCCGGCCCTTCGGAAAGCGTCAGCACGCATGTCACGGCGCGGCGGCTCGTCACACCTGATGAAATCATGCGAATGCCCACCGACACGCTCCTGTTGCTGCGCCAGGGTGAACGCCCACTCTGGGCCGGCAAGGTCCGCTACTATGACCAGCGCGAGTTCGCCGGCCTGTTCGATCCGGCATGATCGCACACACCGGTCCTTGAAGATCGAAAGTGAGCTTTGGGGTAGCGCCTCATCGCCCTCTCTGCCGGCGAAACGTTGAAGGCACACACCGCCAGTTTCGCTTGGCTTCTTCCGGAAGCCTTGCGGCCGTTAGGCCGCTCTGGTGACGGCGATAGCCGTCACGGATCGAAGGCGCATTGGCCGTAGGCCAATTCCGCTTGCCCTTCTCAGGTTGACGGCTTTGGGTGAGCCCTGTCGTTAAGAGATTCTGTTAAATAGGAATCGTTAAACAAGTTAAGCCGCTCAAAAAGCGGAATCTTGCTTTGTTTATCAACTGCTTGCCAGCCGGCCCGGTGGGTGAAACCCCGTGATTCGGTGTGTGATACCCCGATAGTGCGGTGGGTGATACCCCGACGCCAAGGTGGGTGAAACCCCGAGACTCTGGAGCCGAAAAGGGGCCTCCGGTGCCAGTTATCCACAGCCTGGCTGGTGGCTCCGGCATCGCCCGAAGCATGTCAGGGTTCAGGCAGCATCGCTGGCCGGTGTGTGAAACCCCGATAGTTGGGCTTGCGGTGTGTGAAACCCCGATAGTCAGCGGCGGCCGGCAAGCCGGTCCATCTGTGCATCGACTTCCTCGGCCCGCTTGCGCTCGGCGTCGAAACGGGCGCGCCGCTCCTCCTCGGCGCGCATTCTCTCGGCGAGTGCCAGTGCCTCGGCCTCGCCGCGGAGCCTGAACAACACGGCCGGGCTTTTGTCCGTCGTCTCGGTCAGCTCCATCGCATAGTCGGGGAGCTGGTCGGCCTCGATCACCCGCCGAAGCATCCGGTTGAACTCCTTGGGCTGGGCATCGCTGCCGGTTTTGTCGCGAAGCACCTCTACCCGGCAAGTCCACCCACCGCGCTGCGTGCCGGCGTGCTTTCGCGCGATACGATAGAGCGCCCGCTCCAACCCTCCGGAGAGTAGGAAATAGTCGGGGTGCATGGTGAGCAGCGACTTCTCGTTGACGATGCCCTCATAGACCCAATCCGAGAGGGTCAGCGTCATGCCGCGCGGCTGCTCCGTTTCGGCGTCGGTGTCGAAGGTCCAGCTGTCGAGCCAGTTGAAGCCAGCCTTCTGCCGGCGCTTCGTCGCGCGGATCGAAGTTGTGATCGAAGTCGTCTGGAGCCGGAGGAGCGCAGCTTGCAGCTCCTGATAGTCCCTGCCCCCTGTGCTGCGCTTGATCGCCCGCAGTAGGTCGTAGGGCGTGGTTGTCAGCGTGCGGGGCAGATCGTTCAGCCCCTGCTGCTTCATGCGGTTGAGCGTGGACGCGGCCCATATCAGGATATCGGCGTCCCAGATCGTGGCCATGCCGTAGTCGGGAATGGCCTGCACGCGCACCCAGGCCTCGCCATCCGGGCTGCGATACTCGATCGGCTTCAGCCGCTTGCGCTTCTGGAGCGAGAAGAACGGGCGCTCCATGACCTCCCGCTGGTCCTTGAGCGGAAGATCGCCGAGCGCCGGAATGAACAGGTCGAACTCGGGATTGGGATCACGCCGCTTGCTCACGGCGCGAACCTGGTGTGTCCCCGCTGGACCAGATACTGGCGCAGCAACCGCTCGGTGATGACGGTAAGGGGCTCCCCGCCCTCCTCGACGCTGAGCTGGCGCAGTGTGCGGTGCATGTCTTCGGGAATGTGGATCAGCACCGGCTTCTTGCCAGGATGGCTGCTGCGCCGGGCAGGTACTGCCGGGGCCGACGTGTCCGCCGCACGCCGCGACCGACGCGGGACGGCAGGCTGCGGCGCGGGAGTTGCATCGGCAACGGGAGCCGGTGCCGGTGCCGGTGCCTCGGGCTCGTCATCGAAGATGCCGGCGAGCGCGGAAGTTTTCTTCGCCATCATCCAACCTCGCTTACTTGCTTAGTCGTAAAGCCGCTTAGTCGCTTAGCCTCATCATAGGCGGCGCGCAACTCGGTCGCCGCCTTGCTGTCCGGGTCCGTCTCGGCCGCCGTTCTGCCGAGCGGCGTGGCCTTGTAGAAATCCTTGCGGAAGTGGAGGCGGCTGTCGAACATCGTCACGCCCTTCGCCGCGAAACCGGCATGGGCCTCCTGCCCCTCCCCGCCCTGATGCGGAACCTGCGTCAGTATAACAGCGAACGGCGTGCCTGCCTGCTGCACCTGCTTGACGGTCTGCAACACCGAATGAACGTCCAGCCCTCGCGGCGCGACAGGGATGATGACGAAATCCGCCTGCTCGGCTGCGAGCATGGCAATGTCCTTGGAGTTCGCCGGCGTGTCGATGATGATGAGGTCGACCTTGCCGCTGCTGCGCCCGCGCGAGACGTGGAGCGGCAGACCGGCAACGCTGCTGTCCTTCACCATCACGTCGTCCTCGTCGCGGCGTTCGGACCAGTAGAGCGCCGATCCCTGGCGATCGTCGGCATCGAGGATAACGACCGACGCCCCCTCCCGCGCCGCCTCGACGGCGAATCCGGTTGAGAGGGTGGTTTTGGATTGCCCGCCCTTTTGCGCGATGACGGCCCATACTTGCATAGCTGCTGCTCCTACTAAGCGGCTAAGCGGCTTATGGAGCTTAGCCGCTTAGTCGTAAAGGGCATTAGTCGCTTAGTCACGTCCGTCCTCAGTTTCGTCGCCGATCAGATCGTGGCGCATCGGGCCATGCCCCCTCAATCGGGCACAAAGGTGCGCCCACTGTCTCCAGCCATTTGCGCGCGGTCCTGACGGTATAGCCGCACGTCGAGCACTCGCATTTCAGCATCCGCGCCGCCTGCTTCCTGGGCCGAGTGGTCGCGCTGCCTGTATCGAGTCTGGCATGGGGGAGGAGGTGACCGACCGCAGCCAAGATCGCCGCTTCACGCGAGAACGGCCGCAAGAGCGGGTAGCCTCGGAAACCGCTGGCTGCTGGAGCCTAAAAGGGCGAAAAGCAGTTTGTCGCTTAACAGCTTATTCGCTTAGTCAATGTCGCAAATATTCTGACTTCCCAGCGTCGCCGCTTCTGCGACAACGCTGGGGCGAGAAGGAACAGCCTTAGTCATCAACAACCGTCAGCTCAGCGCAATGGCACCGATTGCCGCCCCAATCGCCAGCACAACCGGCGTGGCGAGCTTGCTCTTCCACCGGTACATAATCGCCAGCGAGACCGCGAAGATGAGCGCGCTTACGATCAGGTTCGGCGTGCGTGCGCCCGTGGTTCGGGCAAGATCAACAACGGTGACCACAATCAGGCCGACGACGCCGGCCGCCACGCCCGCCAGGAAGAGTTGCAATCGCTTATGTTCGACCACCGCTTCCAGTCGATCGTAGAGCAGGAGCGAGAACGCGAAGGCGGGCAAAAACATGCCAGCGGTCATGGCAAGCGCGCCAGCAAGGCCGCCGCTGATCCAACCCACGAAGGTAGCGAAGATCACGAGGGGGGCTGGCAGGATGCCCGACAGACCCAAGCCATCAAGGAACTGCGCGTCGGTCATCCATCCCCGGCCGACCGTATCGTTGCGGATGAACGGGATGGCGGTGTAGGCTCCGCCGAAGGTCAGGAGTCCACCCTTCAATCCCGCCCAGAACAGCGCGGCGATGGCAGGCGCTGGTTCCTTGGTGCCCGTCATTATTTCGGCACCCCCGGGACTTCCTGCCCAGGTCAGAGCCGCCAGGCCAACGGCAAGCGCGACCACGACCGCGGCGAGCGCGTAGCGCCCGGTTGATCCGAGCGCGTAGGCCGCGCCGGCCGCCGGAAGCACGATCCAGAAGCTGACGCCGGCGAGCGAGGCGGCCGCCGCCGCAATCGCTGCGGCCCAAAGCCACGGGTCGAACAAGATGTGCTCACCGATGCGATGGACCGCGCGGACAATGACAGCGATCACCGCTGCTTGGATGCCCAAGAATGCGGCTCCGAGGAGCGTTCCTTGAATCGGGAGCCGCGTGTACGCCCAGGCAAGCGCGAGCATGAGCACGAGGCCGGGCAACATAAAGCCGAGCCCTGCCAGAAGGCCGCCCAGTCGCCCCTTGGCGCGGATGCCGAGATGGACGCAGAGTTCATGCGCCTCCGGCCCGGGAAGCACCTGCATAACTGCGAGCAGCTTGTTGAATCGGTCGCTGGGTATCCAGCGTTCCTCGTCCACCAGCTCGCGCCGGATCATTGCGATCTGCGCTACGGGGCCGCCGAACGCCATCATGCCGAAGCGCAAGAAGCGCAAGAATAGCGCGGGATAACTTAGCTCTGGCGGCTGGGCTTCATCCAGAGCCGCGCTCGCCGGGGCAGGATGTTCGATGCTCGACATGTTCTGCTCCCCTTATGCGCCGCGTCGCTTGGTGAAATGTGCGTAGAAGCCATCGAGCGCGCCCGACCCTTGGGCAATGCGCTCGTTGTCGCCGTCGGTGCTCGCGCAGATGCCATTGATGAGCGCGGCGATGCCGGCGGTCTCCGGCCTACCGAACTTGTCGTCGGCGATGTCGAGGTCGTGGATGATCTCGGCAAGTGCAACGAGCGCCTGATCGCCGTCGAGCCCCGTCCGATATGTCAGCGTTTCGAAGGTGCAGTGGTCGCCTTCGTGCGTGAACTCCGCGTCCGCCATGTCGAAGCGAAGCTCGCCGGGCTCGGGCTGGTAGTCCTTGCCGTCCACGAACTTGAAGCTGGGGCTCGGGTCGATGAACCGGCGGATAAGCCAGGCCGAGGCGATGCGATCGACATGCACGTGCCGGCGCGTGACCCAAGTGCGGCCTTTCAGCTCCGCCGGCGTCAGCTCCGGCGCTCCCGGCCCGCTCACGTCCGGGTGGCGGCCGGCGCGCCCCTCCGCTTGGGCTATCGCGGCGTCCGCCGCCTGCCGTCCATGCGCGCCGAAGAAGTCGACCGCTGCGATCTCGTCCAGGCGTTTACGCAGGCGGCGGACGTCGGCGGACGACACGTATTCCGCCTCGGCGATCATACGCGCTTCGCGCGCCAACTCCTCGTAATCCGCGTCGCGGGCCGCGTCGAACACGGCGCGAAGCTCCGCATCAACCATCCCCTCAACTAGCCGGGCTTTCAGGATCAACGCCTCGCCACCCCCTGCGGTGATCTCCGCTCTGAGTTCCTCGAAGAGCGCGCGGGTGTCGTCGCGAGCAGGGAGCGCGTGAACGGCATTCTTGAGGGGAGCGGCTCCCATTGCTTGCAAGCGCCGCCAGACCCGCACGCGCAGATAGGCGGGCTTGGCCGGGAGCTGTGGGATCAGGAGCAGCCAGTCACGGGGCTCGGGCGAAGAAGCATCAGCCATGAAGCAACTGTAACATAGCGACGCAACGAACGTACACTTGTATCGTTTGCTTGGGTGGATTAAAAGTTGGGGTGAGGAGACCGCAATGCGAGCTGTTGGATCAGGTGCTGCCGCCATGCTGGCGTGCCTGGCGTGCCCAGCGGCCTCGTCTGCCGCGGCCCAACCTCGCTATGAGACGGTTACGCAGTTCTATCGGACGTGTGTCGACGAGACGAAAAGGAAGGTGAACGGTCGGTGCGAAGCGTATCTCGCTGGTGCCGCCGAGACGCTTTCCGCTTTCGGCAACGGCGGCAGCGAAGCCGGAATCTGCGGCCGGGGCGTCCGATCGGGCGAGTTGAGCCGTATCTTCCCGGCGTGGGCGGTAGAGAACCGTCACGCAGCCAACCTGCCCCGGTTGGCGGGTGTGACGATGGCGCTACGCCAGCGCTTCCCATGCCGACAAACCAATTGAGATCGAGGAGAGAAGCATTGCGTCACTTGTTGCTCCCGCTGGCGATCGCGCTCGCCGCACCGGCCGCCGCCCAGACAAACCCGCAAGCGACACCGCCCGAGGCGCACGGCGACAGGTGGGCGCTCGTGGACAAGAGCCTCGGCCGAGCGGGAACGACGCAGCCCGACGGCGTTCGCCGGTATGGGTTCCCGCGCAGCGATCTTAACGTCCAGCTCGACGGTGTGGCAATCAAGCCGGCGCTTGCCCTCGGCTCCTGGGCGGCGTTCCACCCCATGGGCAATGACGTGATGGTCATGGGTGACCTCGTGCTGACGCATGAGGAGGTAAATCCGGTCATGAGCCGGTTGCTGGCATCCGGCTTCACGATCACCGCGCTCCACAACCATCTGCTTCGTTCCGCGCCCGCGACCATGTACATGCACATCGGCGGCCATGGTGACCCCGTGAAGCTTGCGGCCGCCCTCCGTGAAGCGCTCGCCGCCAGCCGGACACCGATGACGGCACCATCCAGGGATTCGCAACCGCCGTCCGCCGGCGCGGGGTCGTCGCAGCCAATCGCCCTCGACACCGCCGCGCTTGACCGGCTGATGGATGGCAAGGGTAAGCCCAACGGTGGGGTCTATCAGTTCAGCTTTCCCCGCGCGGAGAAGCTGAGCGACGGCGGCATGCCCGCGCCAGCGTCCATGGGCACCGCAACCGCGATCAACTTCCAGCCGACCGGCTCGGGCCGGGCGGCGATCACCGGTGACTTCGTGCTCACCGCCGCCGAGGTCGATCCCGTGCTCCGCGCACTACGCGCGGGGGGCATCGAGGTCACCGCGCTTCACAATCACATGCTGGATGACCAGCCCCGGCTCTTCTTCATGCACTTTTGGGCGAATGACGACGCCCAGAAGCTCGCACGCGGGCTCCGTGCAGCACTGGATAAAACCAATGTGCAACGGAGCTGACCTATGACACGAAACTGGTGGACGGCGCTGTTCGCCGCAGCCGCGCTGGCGCCTACAGGCGCGCTCGCTCAAGACGAAACGCCGAGCGATATGCAGGGTCTGGCGCTGCTCACGAGCTGCCGGGCAGGCGAGTCGGGCTGCGGAGCTTACCTTCAGGGCATCGTTGACATGATGATCGCCCAGCAGAGTGTCTGTAATCCGCCTCGTTATAACCGTCACCGGTTGCGGACCGCCTATGTGCGCTGGGCGGAAGTCAACACGTACTTCCATGACAAGCACATGATGGCGGGCGCGGAGCGCGCGATGAGTGAGACCTGGCCGTGTCCGTCGAACTCACCACGATGACGATACCTAGTGTCACAACCGGTCATTTTTCTGAACAGCCGTGCTCGACCGAGTCAACGGTGGCTTTCAGGCGCCCATCAGCGCGAGCGGAACGACAGAGAATGGATCGCAGCGGCCACGGCTTGTCGCGGAAGTCCTGAGTTTTGCGACATAGAACACGGTCACGCTCTTGGGTGTAAACGCTCGCGCTAAATGGCGGCGTTCTGATCGCGCTATTTGTCAGTTGCCGGGTCCGATGACGAGGCAATCGCGCGCGGCCTGAACGATG
>NZ_JACIFA010000022.1 GCF_014197135.1 Sphingomonas zeae | reverse complement strand
TCGTCCGTCAGCCAAAACAGGTCGCTCATTACCAGTCTCCTCACGGAGCCTGAATCAGATCGCGACGCTCACATCAATGGGTCCTGACCCTAGGTAGGCTTCCGGACCTTCGCACCCGCCTTCGACGGTGACAGCCCGGCCGCGAGCGCGATCTGACCGAGTTCGGTCAGACTGCCGGCCCCGAGCTTGCTCATCACCTGAGCACGATGCAGTTCGACGGTCCGCGGACTGATGCCGAGCGCTTGGGCGATGACCTTGTTCGTTCCGCCATCAATCAACCCGACGAGCACCTCCCGCTCGCGTGAGGTCAATCGGCCGATCTGCGCACCGACTTCCTGGTCTCGCGATGGCGGACCTGTCGTCGGGTGGCACTCCGCCAACGCCGCTGCGAGCCTCTGCCGCAGCAGCGCCTCTTCGTCGAACAGGAGATAGTCGATCGCACCGGCCTTCATCGCGGCCACCGCCGACGCGGCGCCAGCCTCCGGCTCGTCCATTGCTATCGCCGGCAAGGTGATCGATCGGGCCTTGAGTTCACGCGGAATGGAGAGGCCTTCGTCCCGCGCTTTGCGAAGGTCGACCAGCACGCAGCCCGGCGCCAGGACCGGCGCGATGTCGAGGAAAGCACCCGCACTTTCGAAAATCCGGGCCCGGTAGTCGGTCGCGCGAACCAGCCGGGCGAGGCGACGCGCCTCGGATGGCTTGGCGCTGACGATATACACCTGCCGGCTGTCCTCCTGCGTCAGGTCTTCGGCGATACCGCCGATGCGCATGATCGCGCCGTGGTCGTCCCGGATCGGGAAACTCGTGTCGCGTAGCCACCGCACGCCGCCGTCCTTGGGCCGGACGATGCGATATTCGTATTGTGTGACCTCCCCGGACTTCACCGCTTCCAGGGCCCGCGCGACAGCAACCCGGTCGTCGGCGTGGACATTCTCCATCCATGCCTCGAGCGTGACGGGCGCCTCGCCACCAGGGATTCCCCAGATCCGTTCGAAGGCGGCGCTGCGGTAGATGATCTCGCCCACGGCGGGATCGACGATCCATAACAAGTTGCTGCTGTTCTCCGCGAAGCCGCGGAACTGCGCCTCGCTTGACCGGACGGCCGCTTCGTTCCGCCGCTGCTCGGACACGTCGAGAGCCGCCCCGATGAAGGCCGTCGGGCGGCCGCGTTCGAAGCTGGTGCGGCCGGAGGTGGCGATGTGGCGGAGGACGCCGTCGTCGCGTCCGATCACCCGGTATTCCACCGAATAGCGACCATCGCCGACCGGATCGACGCAGGCGGCGATCGCGTTGCGCACCCGCGGCAGGTCGTCGGGATGGATGCCCCTCTCGTACACCGCCATATCGACGGGTGCGCCGGGCGGCAGGCCCCACATCGCGCGCAAGCGGTCGTCCCAATCGAGCGCTCCCGTGACGGGATCCCAGGCGTAGATGCCCAGTTTTGCCAACTCGGTGGCGGCCCGCAACCGCGCCTCGTTACGCTGGACCTCCTCCTCGAACGCGCGCCGTTCGCTGGTGTCCCGTGATACGCCGACGACGAGTTCGACCGCGCCGTCCTCGTTCCGTACCGGTCCCCAGAGATAGCTGAAGTAGGCGGCGTGACCGGTGGGACTTTCATAGAACACCTCGTCCTCGATCGTGACACCGTCCCTGAAGATCCGGTCGATATGATCGTTGAGGTGGGTAGCCAGGTCGGGCGGGTAGTCGAGATCGGCGAGGGTTCGCCCCAGCAGGTCGTCGCTGGCAAGCCCGTATAGCCCGAGCATCACCGGATTGGCATAGACGAACCGCCGATCTGCATCGAACGCATAGACATAATCGGGGATGGACGACAGCGTCGCTTCCACGAAGCGGGCCTGACTCGCCAGTCTCGCGGCCGCCGCCTCGATCTCTTCGCCCGCGCGCTTCAGATCGTCGATGTCCTGTACCACGACGATGGCCTCTGCGTGGTCGGCGTCCTCGGGATGGAAGGGCACGGCGCTGATCCTCATCCAGCGCTCGGGTGCGTCCCCGGGATCATAGAGGAAGTCGATGCCGGGCATCACGCACTCGCCACGCAATGCGCGCGAACCCGGGTAATCGCCGGGTTTCACCAGTCGACCATCGGCGTCGTAGGCGCGCCAACGGCGCATCTCAGCCACCTCGCGCGACGGCAGGCGGTTGAGATAGCCGTACGTCCGAAGGCATTGGTTGGCGAGGGTGAGGTTGCCGTCGCCGTCATAGACGCCGACACCGAGCGGCAGGTTTTCGAGAACCGACGCGAGCAACAGGCGCCCGTCCCGTAGCGCGCGTTCAATCTGGTCCACAGACGGCGCGTCGCGCGCATTTTGCTCAGAAGGCCCGTTGTCTGACATTGCGCCGGCTCTCCTGCAGGTGATTTGCCGGCATGCCGGCAAGCTCTTTTGGCTGGGTAAGGTTCCCTAGGGATCGTCCGTATGGGGATGAACCGAGCCATGGGGCAGTCGGACGGCATCCGATCAAGGAGACCGGCATGAAAGCCCTGGTATGGCACGGCAAGGAGGACATCCGATACGACACGGTGTCCGATCCTGCGATCGAGCATCCCCGCGATGCTATAATCAAGGTTACGAGTTGCGCAATATGTGGCTCAGATCTCCACCTTTTTCATAACCTTGTGCCCGCGATGCTGCCCGGCGACATCATGGGCCACGAGACGATGGGCGAGGTCGTGGAGGTCGGCAGCGACGCGAAGGGATCGTTGAAGAAGGGAGACCGTGTCGTCATCCCCTTCACCATCCAGTGCGGCGAATGCGACCAGTGCCGACGCGGCAACTTCTCGGTGTGCGAGCGCACGAACCGCAAGAAGGAACTGGGCGACAAGGCGTTCGGTCATGCCACCGCCGGCCTGTTCGGATACACCCACCTGACCGGCGGCTATCCAGGTGGTCAGGCGGAGTATCTGCGGGTGCCCTTTGCCGACACCACGCACATCAAGGTGCCGGGCGGTATCGATGATGAAAAGCTGCTGTTTCTGTCCGACATCCTCCCGACCGGGTGGCAGGCCGCGGTGCAGGCCGACATCCAGCCCGGCGACACGGTCGCGGTCTGGGGCTGCGGCCCGGTAGGGCAGATGACGATTCGCTCGGCGATCCTGCTCGGCGCCGAACAGGTGGTCGCGATCGATCATCTGCCCGAACGCCTGTCGATGGCGGCTGCGGCGGGCGCGATCACGATCAACTTCGCGGAGGAGAGCGTCGTCGACCGGCTCAACGAGCTGACCGGCGGCAAGGGGCCGCACAAATGCATCGACGCGGTCGGCACCGAGAGTCACGTCAATTTCGGCCAGCCCGACACGGTGCTCGATCGCGCGAAGCAGATGCTGATGATGGAGAATGATCGGCCGCACGTGCTGCGCGAGATGATCTTCGTCTGCCGCCCCGGCGGCGTCATCTCGATCATCGGCGTGTACCTGGGTCTCGTCGACAAGATCCCGATGGGTCAGGCGATGAACAAGGGGCTGACGTTCCGCATGGCGCAGGCGCACGTCCCGCGCTGGACCGGCGACCTGCTCCGCCGGATCGAGGAAGGCCAGATCGATCCCTCGTTCGTCATCACGCACAAGGTCGATCTGTCCCAAGGTCCCGAGATGTACGCCACGTTCCGCGACAAGGCGGACGGCTGCATCAAGGTCATGCTCCAGCCCTGAAGGACGCTTTCCATGACACTCACCAACATCACCGGCATCGCCCGGTCCGAGGGCGACCCGCGCGTCGAGCGCAAGGGACCGAGCTCGATGCGCGGTGCTGACCGTCTCGCCCGTGCCCTCGGCTGGTTCTCGATCGGCCTTGGCCTCACCGAACTGGTGGCGCCGGGACGCCTTGCCCGCGCCTTGGGCCTGGAGGGCAAGGAAGGCCTGATCCGCGCCTACGGAGCACGCGAACTGGCGAGCGCGATGCCAACGCTGTCAATCGACAAGCCGATCGGGCTGGCCGCGCGGATTGGCGGCGATGCGCTCGATCTCGCAACGCTCGCTACGGCGCTCGGCCGGGACAATCCCAAGCGCCGGAATGCCGCCATAGCGACCGCGCTGGTCGTCGGCATCACACTGCTCGACGTGGCCGCTTACACCGGCGTGAAGGCCGCCCATCGTCGCTCTCCCGGCGACGACCGCGACTATTCCGACCGCTCGGGGTTTCCACGGGGCGCGCAGGCGTCGCGCGGCCTCGCGCGCGAGGACTTCAACATTCCGCCCGACTATCGCGCCGAAGGCACGGTCGCGGACGCGCTGCCGGTGCTCGCGTTGTGAGCACCCCGGCCTCGCAAATGGCGCTCGACGCCTCCGCTCGCGCGGCGGTGACGGTCGGCCGCCCCACCGGGGAACTCCGCTCACTTTGGCTGGATCCAGCCACCCAGTCACGCATCTGGGCACATTTCGCCGATGTGACCCCGCTAGACGATCGCACGTTCGACTGGGTCGCTCGCGGCCCGGCGGGCGGGGAGTATCGGTGGAGAACCGAGGTCGCCGACGCTGTTTCGGACGATGTTCGATGGTCCGCGATGGAGGGCGCAGACGTACCGAATACCGGACTGCTGATGTTCCGACCGGCACCGGGTGACCGCGGCACCGAGCTTCATCTGGACGTGCGGTTCGATCCGCCCGGCGGAGCCGTCGGTGAGGCGATCAGCAAGCTCTTCCACATCGCTCCCGCCGAAATCGCGCGCAAGGCGCTCTACAGGTTTCGTGCGCTTGCCCTAACCGGCGAGATCCCGACCACCGAACCCCAGCCCGCCGCCCGTAACGGCGGCACCGATCGCTAGGAGCCAAGCCGATGCGCGCACTCTGCTGGAACGGCGTCAACGATCTACGGGTCGAGACGGTCGCCGATCCCGAGATCCTCAATCCGAAAGACGTCATTCTCAAGGTCCGGCTGACCACCACCTGCGGATCGGACCTGCACCTGATCGACGGCCTGATCCCGACGATGCGCGAGGGCGATGTCCTCGGCCATGAGTTCATGGGCGAGATCGTCGACGTCGGCCGCGACGTGACCAAGGTGAAGCGCGGCGACCGGGTCGTCGTGCCCTCCTTCATCGCCTGTGGGCAATGCTGGTATTGCGCGCACGACCTCTATTCGCTGTGCGACACCAGCCATCCTAAGCCGGAGCTGCAGGAACCGCTGCTCGGCTATCCGACGGCCGGTATCTACGCCTACTCGCATGCCTTCGGCGGTTACGCGGGCAGCCACGCCGACTATGTCCGCGTGCCGTTTGCCGACACCGACTGCTTCGTCGTGCCGGACGGCTTGGCCGACGAGGATGCACTGTTCATCTCGGATGCCGCTCCGACTGGGTTCATGGGGGCAGACTTTTGCAACATCCAGCGTGGCGACGTGATCGCGGTCTGGGGGTGCGGCGGCGTCGGTCTGATGGCGCAGCAGAGCGCGATGATCCTCGGTGCCGAACGCGTGATCGCGATCGACCAATATCCTGAACGGCTCGCCGTGGCCGAGGCGTTCGGTGCCATCCCGATCGACTTCACCAAGGTGGATGTGGTCGATGCGCTGAAGGAGCTGACCGCGGGCCGCGGCCCAGATGCGTGCATCGATGCCGTCGGGATGGAAGCGGCGGGCACCGGTTTGCAAGGCGCGTACGACCGGGTGAAGCAGGCGCTCTACATGGAGACGGACCGCGGCACCGCGCTGCGCCAGGCCATGCTGGCCGTGCGCAAGGGGGGCACGCTGTCGATCCTGGGCGTCTACGGGTTGATGGACAAGTTCCCGCTCGGGCTGCTCATGAACAAGGGCGTGACTGTGCGCACCGCGCAGCAGCATGGCCAAGCTTACGTTCCGCGGCTGCTCGAACATGCCCTACGCGGCGAGCTGAAGCCTGCGGCGCTCGCCACGCACCGCTTCTCCCTCGAGGACAGCCCCAAGGGCTATCACATGTTCAAGCACAAGGAGGACGGCTGCCTGCGGGCGGTGTTCGCGCCATAGAGCAGCCGCGTTCTGACGATGACGACAACGCCAACAGAATAGCGGAGAGCCGCACCGACTCCCCATGCTGTAGGCCGATGAGCCGTGCACACTTGCTGGGCCGCGCAAGCCGTCGGCCGGACCATCGACGATCGGATGATCGACACGAGGAGGCGAACATGACGGCCGGACAGGGTATCGGGACGGCGCTGATGCTCCTGTTTCTCGCCGATGTCTTCCTGACCGTTCTTTACGCCCGCGCCGGCACGGGATTGCTGGCGCCGCGCTGGAACCGCATTGTCTGGGCGTTGCTGCGCGGCCTTGCCAAGCTGGCCGGGCGGCATCGCAGCACCGCGCTCAGCTTTGCCGGCCCGCTCATCGTGGTGTCGCTGATCGCCTTCTGGTCCTTCGGCCTTACGCTCGGTGTGGCGCTGATCGTCCAGCCCGAGCTCGGCATCGCGATCCGACCATCGAGCGGCGAAGCGCCGACCGATTTCGTCACCGCGCTCCTCGTTGCGGGCAACAGCCTCTCGATCGTCGGCGGCGGCGACTATTCGCCACATACCACGGGCACCCGGTTTCTATTTCTTCTCAATTCGCTGATCGGCGCCTCCGTGCTGTCGCTGGTGTTGAGCTACCTCGTCCAGGTCTATTCGGGGCTGCGCGAGCGCAACGCGCTTGCGCTGACGGTCGATTGGATGACCGATGGCACCGGGGATGCGGCCGTGTTGCTTCACCGGCTCATGCCCCGTGGTGAGGCGGGGGATGCGACCAACGAATTGAGCAGCCTTGCTCGCTCCTTGGCCGCGATCAAAGAGGCGCATCATTTCTATCCGCTGCTCTTCTACTTCCGCTTCGAGGAACCACGCTACGCGGTGTCGAGGCTCAGCTTCGTTCTTCTCGACGCGACAACATTGATCGAATGCGCACTCGATCGCAAACATTACGCCACTGTTGCGGCGTCAGCCCCGGTCGCTTCCATCCGCCGAGGCACCCTTATGCTGCTGGAAACGCTCGACTCCCATTTTCCGACGGCCACTGGCCATAGCGAGGACGCGGAAATTGGTTTGCGCCTACGTCAAAGCTATGTCGCTGCGGAGCGGACGCTCGCCGGTGCTGGCATCGCGGTGCGAACGGATGGTGTCGATGCTTATGTCGCAGGACGAGAGAAATGGGAACCGCTTGTCGGTCGCGTGGCTCCGATCCTCGGTTACACCATGGCAGAGATCGACCGGCGCACCAGCAACATGACCGATCTATTGGCCGGACCGAAGTGACGGTATGTCCCGCCCGTCTTCGCACCATGTGACGATGTTTGCGCCCGCCGATCTCCATTCGCTGGAAATTTCAGGCGTGATGGACGCGTTTCACGAAGCGAACCGCCAGAGCGGTCAACCACTCTATGACCTTTGCGTGGTGGCCGAGACTTGCGAGCCGATCCGCTGCGCGTCGGGGGTGCGGATCGTGCCCGATTGCACGATCGACGATGCGCCCGCCGCGGCTGACACTGTCTTCATCACCGGCAGCTACGGCATACCCGAGACGCCGAGCGACAGGGTTCTTGCCTGGATCGGCGAGCAGGCCCATGCCGCCCGTCGTTTTGGAGCAGTCTGTACCGGCACCTTCCTGATCGGCGCTGCGGGATTGATCGACGGGCGGCGGGTGACGACGCACTGGGACTATGCCGACGCACTTGGCGCGCGGTATCCGGCGGCACGCCTCGATGCGGATGCGATCTTCATTCGCGACGGCGCGCTGTTCACCTCGGCCGGGGTGACCGCCGCGATCGATCTCGCGCTGGCGCTGATCGAAGAAGACCACGGACGCGATCTTGCGATGGCAATCGCGCGCCACATGGTCATCTATCTGAAGCGCCCGGGCGGCCAGTCGCAGTACAGCGTCCACCTTGTCGCGCAAACCGGCCGTCGCACGCCGATCGAACAGGTCCAGCGCTGGGCGGCCGAGCATCCCGATGCCGATCTGGGTACGGCCGCACTGGCGGCACGGGCCGCGATGAGCCCGCGCAACTTTACGCGTATATTTCGGCAGGAGACGGGCGCGACCCCCGCCGAATTCGTCCAGCGCCTCCGGATCGACTTCGCGCGACGGCTGCTTGAAGAGACGGACCTGCCGCTGGCCGCGGTCGCCCGTGCGGCGGGCCTGGGCACCGCGGCATCGGCGCGGCGGGCCTTCCTGCGCGTGCTGGGTATCACCATGCGCCAGTATCGCGACCGCTTCTAGGCTCGCTTGGCAAGGGAACCTGAGATTGTCCGGATCGGGACGCGCTTTGGCCGGATCCGGTCCCGGGCCTCGGTTGTCGGCAGTCCAGCCATGCCGCATAAGCGCCTGTCCTTGTTGCGCTTTCTTCCGCCCGTCCGCGTGGCGGTGTGGCGCATCCCAAGCCAGTAGCCATGCGTCATGCTTCGTCTGCCGTTCCTCAACCATCGACCAGTGCCGTCAGCCGATCCCGAAACCGGGGGGATCGCGCCTGAGCTGTTCGCGCAGCTCGCCAACCATGCCGGCGACGCGATCCTTATCGCGGACATCGGCAAGCCTGGTCAGGCCATCGTCTATGCCAATGCCGCGTTCGAACGGCTGACCGGCTATCGACCGGATGAGGCGATCGGCAAAAACTGCCGCTACCTGCAGGGCGCCGACCGCCTCCAGCCGGAAATCGATCACATCCGCGAAGCAATCGCCACTGGCACCGATTGCGAGGTCCGCCTGCGCAATTATCGCAAGGATGGCACCCTGTTCTGGAACCATGTGCGGCTGACGCCGCTTGGACCACGCGGAACTCCGACCCATTATGCGGGCGTCCTGCGCGACGTGACCGATCTTGTCGAAGCGGAAGCGCGGGTCGAAACCGTCACTAACCGCGACGCGCTGACCGGCTGCCTGAACCGCGACGGATTGCTCGCTGCGTTGCGGCCACTCTGCGCGAATAATCAAATCCTGTTGGTGAAGGTCGACATCGCCCGTTTCCACGACATCAACAGCGGCTATGGCTATGATCTGGGGGATGCGATGCTGCGTGAAGCCGCGCGGCGGCTCGGGACCTTGGATGAGGGCATGGTCGCTCGCGTCGGCAACGATCAGTTCGCGATCGTCTTCACTCTCGGCAAGGATGCAAGCCCTGCGAACCTCCTCGCGCGCATCGCGGACGGGCTGGGAACGCATTACGACCTGCCTGGTGCCGCGCTGACGGTCCGGTTCGCAACCGGCTATACAGTGGGCAGCCCGGGCGACGATCCGATCATGTTGGTGCGGCAGGCCGGGGCGGCGCTGGCCCAGTCCAACGCCTCGCCCTTGCGCGAACCGTGCGCCTTCGCCCGCGAAGCCGAAAGGGATGCGTTCAACCGCATCCGGTTGACGGCGGAGCTGCAACAGGGACTCGCCGCCGACGAGTTCCTGTACCATTATCAGCCCAAGATCGACCTCCAGACCGGAGAGGTCGTCGGCGCCGAGGCCCTCCTGCGCTGGCGGCACGGCCTGTTCGGACTGCAATCGCCGGACAGGTTCGTGCGGCTGGCGGAGGATACGGGGCTGATCCTCGACATCGGTGCGCGCGGGTTCCGGCAGGTCGCCGACTTCGCCGTGCGCGTGAACCGTTTTCGCCGCCGGCCGCTGCGGTTCGCGATCAACGTCTCGGCGATCGAGTTCACGCACCGTGACATGGTCGCCTTCATCCGTGACGTCGTGGAGCAGACGGGCGTCGACCCGTCCTGGCTGACGCTGGAGTTGACCGAACGGCTGATCGCCACCGATTCGCCCGAGATGCTCGCGATCTTCCAGCGCGTGCGTGAACTCGGCGTCGGTCTGTCGATCGACGATTTCGGGACCGAATATTCCAGCCTTCGCTATCTCGAACGGTTTCCGGTCACGGAGGTGAAGATCGACCGCAGCTTCGTCGCCGACCTCCATCACCACACCGCCAAGCGGATCATCGTGGGCGCGGTCATCCAGCTCGGCGGCGAACTGGGCATTGATATAGTCGCGGAGGGGATCCAGCAGGAAGACGAGAGGGCGATGCTGCGCGCCATGAACTGCAAGCTCGGCCAAGGATACCTGTTCAGCGGCCCCCTCAGCGAAGACCATTTCGCCGCGCTCGCCCGCGATGGCATCCTGCCCGGGTCGGGGCGGGTCTAGACCGCGATTTTGCTGCCCGACGCTTCTTCTTCTGCGGGCGCAGTTCCGCAACCGAACGGTTGCACCCTGAGCCGCAGCGCTATCCGGATGAACGAGCGACGGCTTTAGCGGCGCAGCTTTCAGCGTTGGCGTGGCCATTTTCAGTTGTCCCGTTGACAGCGGGCGGGCTGATGTTCAGCGGAAGCGAACATTTGATGGCTCAGTACGCCAGCGTCGGCTCTTGTCAAAAACTGCCGTTTATCGAACCAGCTTGGAACGTCGACTTAGTCCCAAAGGTGGGCGCCCCTTGGGACGCTTCAGTGCCGAGCGATATGAACCACGATGACTTCGGCGTCACGCCGTCAGCGCCTGAACGGCAATCATAAGGAGGCACTTGTATCGCCAAATTGCCTCGGAACCGGAATTTTCTAATGATCTGAGTGGCCGCCGCTCTTATCCGGGGGACGGCGAAATAAGTCCGGCCCGAAAGCGCTGGACTCCTTTTGACAGGAAAGTCTCGAGAAAAAATCCCTTCGCCTTGGGGGGACGCGCTGTCGCGAACCTGTAAATTCCGCCCTCTATGTCCGTTCCGGGAAGAACCGGGCCGGGGGGGCGAGCCAGACATGGCGTCGCAATTGCTCGCCGGGAACTGCCGGTAGAAGGTCGAGAGGCCGACGCCCAAGAGCTTCGCGATCCGGGCCGGCTTCTCGCCCACGGCGAGCAGTTTGCGGGCCGTGTCGATCCTATCAGGCGTCATCACCAGCTTGCGCCCTCCCCCCGTGCTGCCCTTCTCGCGTGCTGCCGCAAGTCCGGCGATCGTCCGCTCCTTCACCAACTCGCGTTCCATCTCCGCGACCGAGGCGAGGATGTGGAACAGCAGCCGACCCGATGCCGTCGACGTGTCGAACCCGTCCGTCAGCGATCGAAAGTCGATGCCGCGCGCCGACAGGTCCGCGGCCAGCGCGATCAGGCCCTGGATCAAGCGGCCGAGCCGATCGAGCTTCCAGTTACCAGCGTGTCGCCGGCGCGTGCGAAGCCCAGCGCCTCGACCAGCCCCGGCCGGTCGATCTTCGCGCCGCTCGCCTTGTCGGTGAACACCTTCTCGCACCCGGCCTTTGCCAGCGCATCGAGTTGCAGCTTCAAATCCTGATCGGCCGTCGAAACACGCGCATAGCCGATCAGCATCTTTCCCGTTTCCCTGTCGAAATCGGCAGTTTCGGGAATTGTAAATCGGGAACAGGTTTTGGGAAAGCGAAACCCGCGGGCGTCCGTCAGCGCGATCGGCGGCCGGACATTCCCGCCACGGTTCCCAATCGGGAATACGCTGCTGCATCAGGGCGCCTTCAACGAACGAAGAAGGCGGTATGCGCGACGCCAGCATTGTTGCTGGCAGCGATCCAGCCCGTCACCTCGATCTCGTAAAGGCCGGCTTCCCTCGCTGGCACATCGGCCGTGAATATGGCGGCATCAGGATCGAAGCGCAGCGGGATGCGACGCGGCGCACCGCCGTTCGTCGTGACCATCGCCTCAACCTCCGTCTCGCTCGCCCGCCACGGACCGTTCTGCGAGATTGCGCAGCCGCAGAGCATCGTCACTCCGACCCGAAGCTTCACCGTCTCGCCGGCCTTGACCCAGCGGTAGGCGATCGGATCGGCGATATCGACGATCAGGCCCGGCAGCTCGATCAGCCAGCCATCGCCGGCAGTAACGTCATGGCCGGGCAGCACCCATTGCGTGCTGGTCGCGGTGGTCGCCGCCTGTGCCTGGCTCAAGGGACCGGTCACCGTCGCGGTGATCCGTCGTGGGCGCGCGATATCCAGCGTCGTCCGAAAGGCCGCCGTATCGGCGCTGGCCCGCTTGCCTCCACTGTTCCTGCCGCCGGTCATGATCCGTTGCGTGTCACCGGTTGTGCCGGACGTGACGCCGCGTGCCAGCGTCTCGCCGGTGTCCGGGTCGGTCAGCGTCACGCGCACGGGCATCGTGTAGCCGCCCAGGAACTTCGCGCCGCGCGCGATCACGCGAACGTCGACCCTGGTCGGTTCCGCTGCGGCGGGTCGGGTCGCCAACAGCAGCATGGCGGTAGCGCTCAGCAGGCGCGGGAGCAGATACATCATGATCGTCCTTGGTTGAAGGGCTTGCACGTCACCGGGGACGGGTCGGATGGTCCAGGTCGTTCAGCGTCGCTTTAAGGCGGGCGTTTGACGGATCGAGCGTCAACGCCCGCCGGTAGCTCTCCCTCGCCTGGTCGAGTTGGCCGGCGGTACGATGAGCCTCGCCCAGGCTGTCATGAGCATTGGAGGAATTTGGGAACCGCTCCGCATTCCACCGGAACACCGGCAAGGCGGCGTCGGCATCGAGGATGTTCATGGCGTCGTAGCCGACGCGGTTGACGGTCGCTTCAAGCCGATCGGCCGGGATCGTGGCCGCGACTGCCGCCACGGCTTGGTCCCACCGGCCGGACACCAGGCCCCGGTATAGAGCTTCTTCCTGCTCCTCGCCTTTCCGCGCGGCCCCCGGCATAACGCGATCGGCAATGAGAGTGGCCAGGCGATGCCGGTCGAACGTCGTGCGCCCACCATTGTCCAGATAGATCACGGTCGCGCTGTCGTCAGGATCGGCGTGCCGGAAGAAATGCCGCCAGACGAGACGCACATCGCCGCCATGCCCGACGATCGTCACGTCGTCGTGCCGGAAATATTCCCAACCGTGTGTGTGCCACGCGGCATCGCCCGAGGGCATGGTGAAGGGCGACCAGGATTCACGCAGGTCGGTAAGGGGAATGAGCCCTCCCCGGAGCAGTTCCTGCGACCAGCGGACCAGATCGGGCAGCGTCGCGAAGACGCCCCGCGAGCCGAAAGTATAGGCCGGCCACGACGGCGAGACGTAGGGCAGCGGCGGCCGAGCACGTCCGGGCGCAGGACGGTAGCTCGAGACCACATCCTTCAGCCGGGGTTGTCCCTCGACATGGTAGCTGGTCCTTCGCATCCCGACGCTGCGGAACTGATGCTCCACCAGAGTCGTCAGCGGTGTCCGCGTCGCCTGTTCGAGCGCCTTTCTGGCGAACAGGAAATTGGTCTGGTTGTAGTCGTTGCGCGTGCCCGGTGCGAAGCGAAGGGGAAGCGCTTCGATGGCGGCGAACGCCTGGTCCTCGGTCGGCGCGACATGATCGGGAATATAGTCTGGCAGGCCGGAAACATGGGCGAGAGCCTGTGCGAGGGTGATCCTGGTCCACGCCTCGGGCAACCCGGTTCGTATCGCGCCGAGCGGTTCGTCGAGGTCAATCAGCCCAGCCTGTCGCGCCTTTAGCAGCTCCACGACGAGGAACAGCTTCGAGATCGAGAAGAGCGGAAAGACCGAAGCGTCGGTGATCGGTGCGCCCGTTTCGCGATCCGACAGCCCTGCGTGGCGGGAATAGACCAGTCTGCCCCGGCGCAACACGGCGACGGAGTACCCGACCGTGCCATAGGTGCGCGCCGAAACGTCGAGCAGGTCGTCGATACCGGTGGAAGCCGCCGCTGCACCCGCGGTTGTGGACCACGTCAGAGATGCCACCAGCCCAGTCAGGCCGGCACCCAGCACGGTTCGCCGGTCGGGGGCGGCGGAGAGGATTGTCTGCGGCAAGACTGGCCTTTCGGGATGATGCGGGCGATGCCGCGATCGATTATCCTGCCCCCGCTCCCGACGCCGCATGACAATTCGTGACCTGATCTGACATATTGCGATCGAACCTGTTTTCCCGCGCTTTTCCGGTAACCGCCATGATCCGCTTCGCCGACTTCGACCTCGATCCCGCCGCATTGCGGATATGCCGTGATGATGCGGTGCTCGACGCATCGCCCCAGACCGTCGAGGTTCTGGCCTTTCTGATCGAGAACAGGGAGCGGACGGTCGGCCGATCCGAATTGCTCGATCGGTTCTGGCCGCGGTCAGGCACGGGCGGGGATGCCGCCCTCAACACCTGTATTCGTCGCATCCGCTCCCTGCTCGGTGACGACGCTGACACGCCGCGCTTTGTTCAGACCCGGCCAAGGTCGGGCTATCGCTTCATCGGTACGATCGACGCGGACGATCCAGAGGCTGGACTAGAGAGGCCAACTGCCGGAGGCCGTCGCCCGATCGCGGCCGGGGCCGTGCTGACCGCAATCGCGATCGGGGGCGCAGTGTGGGCGCAGGGAGCGATGTTCCCGACCCGGCACAGGATCGCGATCGAGCCGGTGAAGGGGCTATGCGAGTATGTGCTGTTCCCGCACTTCAATGCCGGACTTCGCGAGAGCTTCATCGCCGAAACCAGCCGCCGCCTGCCCGCCAACTACTCCGTGGCGGCCAACGGGCAAAAGGCTGATCTTCATGCGCGGGTCAGCGTGCGCCAGACGCAGCAGCGGACAACGGTGGTTGTGACGCTCGCCGAGGACGGTTCGGATCGCGTGCTATGGTCCGGCCAGTTTGCCGCTCCCACCGACATGCAGGATTATGTGCCGCTTCAAGGCAGACTGGCGAGGAGCATGGCGACCGATCTTGCGCGGGCGGTGGGTACGGCAAGTTGATATTCTCCGCCACCGTTTGGCCGGACTTTTCACTAGCCTTGAGTTTCGAGAACCGTTTTGCGTTCCCAGTTCTCGATCGTTTTCGGGACGGCTGTGGCTTACCGAGCGGCAGTTATCCGCTGTGGGGATCGCGATAGCTGGTGGGGAAGAAAGTCCCCAATATTGATCGCCCAAGCGGCCGAGGTTCCGTCTAGCGCCGATGGCGTGACAGGAACGTCCACATCGCCTCATTGTCGACGACGGACCAGCTGTGTTGTCCGCCGCGTGTCACACGCGCTGCAACCGCCGCTCCGTCTGGGCAGCGTGCATAACCTTGCTCGTAGATCGTAGCGCTTAGATTGCGAGCGTAAGGCTGGGAGCAGCCGTTTAGCATGGCCCAGCGTTGTAGGGCCACGGACTGGGCATATTGCCAGTAGGAGGCACCCCCTCCGTTGATCGGGTTTGTGGAATCCGCGTCGCCAGCAAAAGCGAGAAGGGGCATCGGCACTTCCGGGCGACAGGTCGCGGGATCAGCTTGCGTTCGATCGGACGCGAGCGGGCGTCCGGCGCGCAGCCCGACGACTGGCGCAATCGCAGCGAAACGTCGAGCGGCGACGCAGCCGAGCCAAGACGCCATCCGCCCGCCGCCCGACAAGCCGGTGACGTATATGCGTGTGCCGTCGACACAGCCGGTTGCGACAAGCCGGTTGGCCAGGCCCGTCAGATAAGCCACATCGTCGCGTGCGCCCTTTGGCGGCAAGGCACCCGTCACAGTAGGGACACCAGGGATATTCCAGACAAAGCCATGAGCTGCTGCGATACCGCCGTCAGGCGCTATGACGACAAAGCCATGCCGATCTGCCGTGTCGGCAAGATGGCTATCGCGTAGTATCTCTGCCCCGGTGCCTGTGCTGCCGTGCAGCAGAATCACGAGTGGCATTGGCTCTACTGCGGGGGGCATGGGAAGGTAGACCGATGCTCGATCGGGTAGGGCATCGACGTCACCAAGGCGGCACTCGGCATGAGCGACAGCCGCACAAAAACAAAGGCTCAGGGCAATCAGAAGACGAAGAACCAACATAATTCCGATCCCCGAGGTCAGCCCTTTTGCCTTCAAAAGCGATTACAACATCGTTGGATGAGTGTCCAAAGTCGGGCGGCAGGCGTGGCCGCCGTGACGACCGGCTGTAGGTCTAGCTCGCCGGGCAAGCACGGATTTGCGCGGTCCGTGGCGTCATCCTATGATCTCATTGCTGCGAAAAACGGCGGCGTGGTTGCGACCACCCCCACGCACACGCCGGCTCAATTGTCGGCCAGCGGCTCCACTCATGTCGTCGCGGCACTGTCCGCGAGACGAAGGAGCGCGAACAGCTGAAAGCAGACGTTACCATCATCGGCGCAGGGCTTGGCGGCTTGGTGCTCGCCGGCATGTTGCATCGCCAAGGCGTCAAGATCGCCGTGTACGAGGCGGAGGCGTCAGCGGATGCGCGTACTCAGGGCGGGTTGCTCGACCTTCACGAGCATAGCGGGCAGCGGGCGCTGCATGATCTGGGGCTTTACGAAGCATTCCTCGCACTGGTGCGGCCGGGCGAGGATGCAAAGCGGGTCGTCGACTGTCAGGGCACGGTCTTGCTCGACCGTCCGGGCGACCTCGCCACGGCCCGTCCGGAGGTTGATCGCGGCGAGCTACGCCGGATGCTGCTGGACGCCTTGCCGCCGGATGTCGTGCGGTGGGGGCATAAGGTCGCTTCGGTCCGCAAGACGGGGTGCAGTCGCCATGCGGTGGCGTTTGGGAACGGCTCGGCGGTCGAGACTATGCTGCTGGTCGGCGCGGATGGTGCATGGTCACGGGCGCGCACGGCCCTGGCGGCCTATGAAAAGGAGCTGTTCGCACGCAGCTGTCCAGTTGCGCACCTCAGCGCCAGCAACCTCGCGCGCTTCTTTGGTCCTGATGCGCCGATGAGCGTAGTGGACCTGTTCGCCAACGGATGAACGGATGTCGGGTTTTGGGAGCGCTGATCTCACCCTGAATGGCGACTTGTGGGTCGATCCGTCAAACCGGATCGGTTCAGTGGCGCTTCGCTACTCTGCAGCCGTCGCGGCCCGGTGCCCGTAGCTGAGGACGCTGGTGATCCGCCAGGCACCATCCTGCTTGGCCCAGACCATCACGAACTTGGCGATCCCCTCGCATCGTCCCGTCGCCAGGTCACAGAAGCGGTGTTCGCCTTCCTCGATGGCACCATAGTCCTTGATCGGATAGACGCGGAACGTCGCCGGGATCAGCTCGCGCTTAACCTTCCCGCAGATGTATTTGCGGACGCCGTCCACCATCGCGTCACGCTCGAATGTCGCACCGCCGGCGTCGTGGTAGAAGGCGACCTTCGGATCGAAATAACCGGAGAAGGTCGGCAGGTCGCAGCGGTTGTAGGCGTCGAACACCTTCGCATCGAGCGTGCCGATCTCGGTCGTCAACGGATCGGCCGGGGACGGCACGGACGTCGCGAGCAAAGTTGCGGCAACGGCGATGGCGGTCATCATGCTCATGGTCCTGTCAGTTCATCTGGCCGCGAAGGAAGGCGATCAGCTTCGGATCGCTCCCCGTACGTTCGAGGATGGGCAGGATGACCCGCCATCCGTTGTCGCTGTTGGTCAAAATAACGATGCCGTCGCCGCTCGCGCGATCGATCGCGGCGAAGGTGAAAGCCCCTGCATCCTTGCCGGTGTGGAGCATCGTCGTGCCATCGCGAAAACCGAGAAGCTGCCAACCGAGGCCAAAGCCGGTCCAGGGCGGACAGCTGGCCGCTTTCGATCCGGCACATATTTCGGGCGTCAGGTCGGCCTGCGATTTGCGGCGCTCCGCCGCTAAAGACGCAACCAGACCCCGGTCGTTGCGGGCATCAATGAGAAAGCGAGCATAATCACGCGCTGTCGCATGGGCGAGATCGGCAGCGTTGTATCGCGTCACCCGCTCGACCGGCAGCGGCTTGCCCGCGTCGTCATATGGCACGGCAATCGGCACCGTCTCGCCTTGCGCCGACACATAGCCCGAGGCGCGCATATGGGCGGGGGCGAACAGCCAGCGACCAGCAAGCGTCTCGAACGATTGTCCGGTGCGATGCTCGGCATAGCGCGTGGCATATTGATACCCCTCACCCGAATAACCGGTCGTCGTGCCAGGATCATGCTCGAACGCCAGTCCCTTCGCACCGCGCCAGTTCGGCAAGCCGGTGCGGTGGCTCAGCGCCATGCGGACCGTCAGCTTCATCCGCCGGGGATCGCCCGCAAGGTCCGGGTCGCTCCAGTAGCGCTCCATCGGTTCATCGAGCGACAGCTTGCCGGCCGACGCCAGTCGCAGGATGACCTCAGCAGTCAGCGGCTTCGTCAGCGAAGCGAGATTGTAGGGCGTGGCAACGGTCGCTGCACGGTTCGAGCCCGCCATGCCCCAAGCCTTAGTCGAGACAATCTGTCCGTTGCGGATAACGGCAACCGACGCGCTCTCCACGCGCTGCTCTCGCAGGATTGCAGTCATATCCGGCAGCACGGAGTTCGCTCTGGCGTCCGCCATGAAGACGGAAGCCGTCAGCGCCACCAAACCGCCGTAAACCGCCTGCTTCAGCACACTGACTGTATTAATCATATGCAACAGCTAGCGGTGTCTAAGCACGGCCGCAATTAGGATCTTAATGCCCATCGAGGTGGGGGACATGAGAACTCCGTGGAATTGTCGAAACGCCAACCTTTTGGAGAAGCTCGCGGGTGATGGAGGAGGGCAAAGGCTTTGTTCTTCCGCCGCGGCCCGCATTAACGGATGGCAGAAAGCGGGGAGTGAAAAAGAGCCGCGAACGACCGGAAATGGGTCATTATGCCAGCCGACAAGCATGACGCGAGTATAGCCTAAGACCGAATGCCCGCCCAGGATCGCGATGCGGCTAGGAGAAAGGGCAAATGTCCCGGCAACGTACTCTTTGCCATTTCAGTTAAACTGTGTTAGTATAATAATACACCAGGCCCTTGCCTGGTGCACCTACCACATCGGAGATCGTCATCATGCCCCACCCTGCCCGGGTGCTGGAGCGGGCGGACGTGCGTCGTTTGCTCGACGCCGTCAGCCAGCACCGGCACGCGCTGCGCGACCGTGCGCTTGTGTTGTTGAGTTTCAAGGCGGGCTTACGCGCCTGCGAAATGTCCGGCCTCGACTGGTCGATGGTCCTGACGCCCAAGGGCGGGATCGCCGACCAGCTTTATATCGCGGCCAGCATCGCCAAGAATGCTGCCGCCCGGCGGGTGCCGGTGCATCCCGACCTGGCCTATGCGCTGCTGGCACTGCACCGGTCGCATGACCGCCCTCGCGCCGGCCCCGTTATCCGCTCGGAACGCGGGTGCCACATGACCCCGCGTAGCATCGTCAACTGGTATGCCCGGCTTTACGACCGGGTGGGCCTGGACGGCTGTTCGTCGCATTCGGGCCGTCGTACCTTCATCACCCGGTCCGCGCGGCTGCTCGCGCGTACCGGTGGTTCACTGCGTGATGTCCAGGAACTGGCCGGTCACCGCCGCCTGACGACCACCGAGCGCTATATCGAGGGCGACCGCGCCGCCCAGCACCGGCTGATCCGCCTCGTCTGAGGCAAAGCCCCCTTCCCCTTTACACTCTGGCTTATTGGAGAATTCGCATGACCGCGAAGGATGACGCGCGTCCCCAGGACAGCGCGGCCAACCCCGTTACCGTCTTGAACGATGCCTTTCGCCGCAACCCCAGCAGGGGTGCGATGGTCGCCACCGCTGGCGTCATCGGCTTGGGCGCAGGTGCCCTGCCCGCCATCATCGGGATGGTGCGCACGTTCGATGCCTTTACCCCAGACAATGACCCATATGGCGAGCACGACTTCGGCGTGCTCGAATGGCAGGGGCACCGGCTGTTCTGGAAGATCGACTGTTTCGACAAGGCGATGGTGTTTGGCTCACCCGATCCGGGTGACCCGGAGGTCACCACCCGGGTGCTGACCATCATGCTGGCGGAGGAATGGTGATGGCCTGCCCCCTGCCCCGCCCGCCGTGGCGGCAGGGCCAGCTCGACGGGCTGTGCGGGCTATATGCCGCCATCAATGCGCTGGCCTATGTGCTGGCCCCAGTTGTCACCGTTGACCGGCGCGGGGCGGCCCGCATGTTCAAACACGGGCTGGCGCATATCGCTGAACACGTGCCGCTGACCACCGCCGTGCGTGACGGCATCGACCCCGATCCCTGGGTCGCGCTGGTCACCCATTTGGCCGAGCATGTCGCAGCCAAGCTCGATGTGCCCATCAGCGTCGCCCTGCCCTTTGCCGGCAATGCCAAGGCGGGCCGCGATGAATGGCTCGACCTTGCCCGCAGGACGATCGACGCCGGTGATGCACTGTTGCTGCTGCTGGCGGGCGAGCACCGCCACTACACCATGGCGGCCCGGCTGACGCCGCGCCTGCTCGGGCTACACGACAGCTCAGGCCTGCAACACCTGCAGTTGTCGGCCACCGGTATGGGTAGCTCCAAGCGCCGCCACCGTATTCAGGCGGAGTGGACCATCGTGTTGGGCTTGCGCCCACACCGGGTGCGCGAGCGGCCAGGGTGAGCCTGAGACTTGCCTTTTCCCACTCGTGAACATTCGACCCGAATGTCACCAGTTGGGTCACACCATAGATACCCGGTGCAGCCTGGCCTGCTTGCTTTGCCATAGGCGGGCCGGTAGCACCGTGATTGCGCTGCGTGAAAGCCGCAGCGTGGGGCGTGAGAACCCCTCTGAATCGAACTCGGTCGCCAGTTTTGGAGGCCGGGTGGCATGCGCGCATGTCCAGTCGGCTCCGGCCGATAAAGGCGCATGCGCTCGTTGATTCGGCGGGTTCTCAACATCCGGCTTCGGCCGTCGCCCCGAGAGGACATAGGGGTGACGCGAGCGTCGAAGCCAGTGCCACCCCCTTTGCAACGGGGGAATGATCATGAACCTATTCCGTTACCGCGCCAGACATGCACGCCGGGTTGCGGTTTGCGCGGCTGCGCTGGGGGTCGCACTCGCCGGCACGGCTGCAGACACCAAGACGGCCAAACGCCGCCCTCCTGCCGTGTCCGTCGCTCAGGCCAGAGCCGACCGCGAGCAGACCGATGTCATGCCACACAAACAGTTTTTCGAGCGCTGGGTCGACTGCTTCAACGCCAAAGGCTCAGCCGCCTTCGACATGGGCAAGGATGATCTTCAAACAGCCGATCTGCTTCCTGCAGCCTGTAGCCAGGAACGGGCTGACCTCCGCCGGTCGTTGACCCTCGTCATGCCGCCCCTCCGCGCTGACAAGGTCATCGCCAGGATCGATGCGATCTTCGCCGATCAGCTATCTACCGCGTTTCTGAAATACCGGGTTGAGGCCATCGACAAGGCTGGCCCTCGCACCGTTGGGGCGTGGAAGCTCTATCCCATCCGCTACAATGTCTGCTTGGCCTCCTACGAGGCCCTCCAGCAAAAGGTCAAAATCAATTACGTCCGCTGGGAGGGGCCGGTCGAGGTCGTCATCCAGATGATACCTGCCAAACCCATGGCCGCCAGCAAGGGCACGGGGACGATTGATCTCTACGGAGCGCCCAGCCGCACGCCGCGCACCACTAAGGCCAACTGGGTCGCCAAAGGGTCCGCTGTGCAATGGACCTTTGAAATCGGTGCGCAAGACGAAGATTTCGTGATGCAGCTCCATCAGCTGGTCTTGTCGACCCACACGACGCTGGACCGCATCGACGTGCCGCCCACCGACGCTGCCGTTTGGGTATTCCTCCAGGAGTGCAGCGATCCGCGAGATGCCAAACAGCCCTGACCCCGCAGCTTAGCCCAAAAACGGCTGCGCAAGGCATAGGCTGACCGTCTCCCATCCCCCCGGTTCTCTGTCTCTTTTGGAAAGGCACATCCATGCCCCGACATCATCTCGGCTGGGCGACCAGCTTCGTGCTGCTGGCCGCTGCCCCGGCAGCCTATGCCCAATACACTACGACCAACCCACAGACGGTGGCTGATACCGGTCGCTTGTTCGACGAACCCTTCCGCCCGCTAACCCGAGGCTGGATGATGTGTGCTGCTACCGAAGGCGTACGCCTCATCGAAGCAGGCCAGACCGACTTGGCTGCTGCGCAACCGGCACGCATGGCCTGTACACGCGAATGGGCAAATCTGCGGGGCGTGGTCGGCAAAGCCATTGGCCTGCCCCGTGCTGACCGCGCGCTGGGCCAGCTGTTCGAGAGCTTCAAGCTCAAGCTGCGGGGCGACTATCTGGCCAGCCGGGTGGCGGCCATCGACGCGGATGGTCCCCTCACCCTGGGGGCTTGGGCCATGTACCCCATCCGCCGCGGCATCTGCTATGTCCGCACGCGTTCGTCGGATCGGCGCTATGAGTACAAGCTCGGGCGCACGGACGGTGATCCTACCCTGCTCATCACCGGCCATAGCCGGGGGTCGGTAACGCAGGGTGAAACCCGCGCCACCCTCGACATCGTCAGCCCCGACAGCATCATGTCCCGCGCGGTCGACATTAGCTGGAAACCCGTCGACTCCGATATCCAGTGGCAAATCCTGCTCGCTGAGGATCAGCTGACCGCCCTGACCCGGGCGACCAGCATCGCCTTGCGTTCGGGCGGCACCGTCAACCGATTCCCCTTTCCCGACCTGCCCATGTCAGCGCGCGACTTCATCAGCATCTGCCCGGCACCGCTGCCCCGGCACTAGTAGTCCATGCCGACGATGCTTGGCACGCTCCACCGCCCGCCCTCTCCCATCCACCAGTCCAATGCCCTGTGAAAGGCGCAACGCCCATGTCCAAAGCCATCATCATACTGGGCGCAGGTCTCATCCTGCTGCCCGGCTGCAAGCCTGCCGCAAACGACGCCACTGCTCTGCTCAAAGCCGGTGATGCGCGCATCTGCGTGGCACCCGAAGTCGAAGACACGCTGCGCGAGATGATCGCACCCAAACCCGACCTGGCCAAAGCCTATTCGGTCACCTTCAGCGATGCCACGCTGGAGAGCTACGATCCTCAGGTGCACAAGGCCCTGTGCAACACCCGCGTGACGGTCCAGGGTCCCGGCGGAGGGCTGATCGACCATGCCCCGCTCAACATCTCCGTCTCCCCTTCGGCGAGGGACGATGGCCAGTTTCTCGTCACCGCCCAAGGCGTTGATGCCTATCATCAGCAGTTGGTCGACGATAATGCGGTACGGGCGGAACAGGCCGCGTCCCAGGAAGCCGACAAGGTTGCCGAAGAAAAGCTGACCGCGCTGGTCAAACCCGGCTGGCTGATTGGACGCTGGGTCGGTGCCAAGGCTGGCAGCGACGCATGTTCTCAAAAAGGCTATTTCGGCTTCGTCAGAGGCGGCGTCGCAGACTTTGGCGACGGAGCCAGCTTCCGCTGGACGATGCAGGGCCGCCGGGTCAGCATCATTGGACCGAGCGGCAGTTGGTCGTTTGATATCACAGACGCCGACAACAACACCATGTCTACGCTCTTCGACGGTAGCGAAACGCAGGATTTCCGACGCTGCGCACCCAGTGAAATTCAGGCCGCCGTTCAAACCGATCCCGAAACCGATACGACGCCATCCGATGATGCGCCTAGCGGAGACACACCTATGCCAAGCATGGGATAGGTGACCCACATTCGGCCATTCAGGGCGCCCAGAGCGCTTCCCAGCTTCGGTCATTCGTTCATGTCGATCAATTGGGTCTTCGGCTTTCGTTGGCTCGGCGGTCGGAATGGCAAGGTTTGGGCGATTGTGTTGAAGAAGTCGGCGTCTGGCGCGGAGATAATCGGCGGCTGGTCTGCGCTGAAAGCCGCTGACTGGCTCAGGCAGGTAGCGG
>NZ_JACIFA010000021.1 GCF_014197135.1 Sphingomonas zeae | reverse complement strand
CCCGCTACGATCGGTGCCCAACCGCCTTCTTCTCCGCCGTCGCCCTCGCTGCCACCATCATCTTCTGGCTTTGATCAACGAGTCCTGACCCTAGCCGATATAGTTGACGAGCACCGTCGCATCCGCGCCGGGCTTGGGTCCGCTCGCGGGGCGCAGCACCGTATAGCCGAGCCCGGACGGAGTTTGCGTGGTGCACGAACGCTGCGACGCCGGCACGATGGGCGTCAGCGGCAAGGGAATGATGCCGGCGTCCGGCATGGGCTTCGGGGCCGGGGCATTTGTCGACTTTCCGACCTGCGCCATCGCCGCGGTTGACGGGGCTACGATAGCCGCAGACAGGACGATGGCGACGGGCAGCCGACGGAGGGCGGGAGCAAAGGACTTCATGGTCGCGGTCGTAGTCGGCCTCCGCCCGGCAGATCAAGCCGTACCCGCCTTGCAGTGATCGTTACGGCTTCGCCTGGCGAAAAGCCCGCATCAATGCGGCGTCCAGCGCCGAGAGAAAGCGTGACCGATCCTCCTTACCGAACGGGGGTGGTCCGCCGACGCGATCACCTCCCGCCCGCAGGTCGGCCATGATGGCTCGCACGGCGACCGCGCTGCCGATCGAGCTGGTGGTAAAGGGCCTGCCGTTCGGCGCGATCACCGCCGCGCCCGCCTTGATGCAACGGTCGGCAAGCAGGATGTCGGCGGTGATGACGATCGCCATTCGGTCGACGCGTTCGGCAATCCAGTCGTCGGCGGCGTCGAAGGCATCGCCGACCACCATGCGCGTGATCAGCGGGTGGTCCGGCACGCGGAGCCGCGCGTTGCTCACCACCGTCACCGGGACGTCCAGGCGGTAAGCGACGCGGTAGATTTCGTCCTTCACCGGGCAGGCGTCGGCGTCCACAAGGATATAGGGGCGATGCTCCACGGCCGGGCCATGCCATGGTTGCAGACCGAAGCGCAATGTTATGGAAGCCGCGCCTGCCTCCCCCGGGGACCGATCCGGCCCAGCGCGAGTTTGCCTTTTCCGAAGGGAAAGCAAATGGATGACAGGATGGGGCAGGGGGCCGCGGCAGGCGAAGGAGCAACCGATCAGCGTGCTGGCGAAGGCGCGCGTTCGCCGCTTCAGGTGCCTCCCCGGGGTTGGCTGGCCGTCGTCAAACGAACCTGGAAGGAGATGGGCGACGACAATATCGGCATCATCGCCGCTGGTATTGCCTTCTATGTCTTTGCCGCGATCGTCCCGACGCTGGGCGCCGTCGTGCTGAGCTACGGACTGTTCGCCGATGCGGAGACGGTGCAGCATAATGTCGAGGCTGTCTTCGCATCGCTGCCGCGTGACGCCGCCTCGATCATCACGGATCAGTTGCTGACGGTCGTGGAGAGCGCGAAGGACAAGCAGGGGACCGGGCTGGTTATTGCGCTGGCTCTGGCCTGGTACGGGGCGACCAAGGGGTCCTCCGCCATCGTCACGGGGCTGAACGTTGCCTATGATACCCGAGAGACGCGGGGCTTTGTCCGGCTGAACCTGTTGCAATTCGCGATCGTCGCCGGTGGCGTCCTGCTGATCTTCGTCGCGATGGGTACGACCATGCTGCTGGCGTTTCTCGACGGGCTCATCCCCGGTGCGCCCGGAGTGGTGCTGGTGGCGGTGAGGCTGGGGGGCTATCTGCTGCTGGCGATGTTCGTCGTGACAGCGGCCGCGATGCTGTTCCGCTATGGACCGGACCAGCGGCAACCGCGATGGGTGTGGCTGTCCCCCGGGTCGGTCGGCGCGACGCTGCTGTGGCTGGCCGGCACAGCCGCGTTCGGCTTCTATGTCTCGCATTTCGGCAATTACGGGGCGACATATGGCTCGCTGAGCGCCGTCATCGTGACCCTGACATGGCTCTGGCTCAGCGCCTATGTCTTCCTGATGGGCGCGGAACTGAATGCCGAGCTGGAACGCCAGGTCAAGGGCGACGCGCCCACTTCCGTGCGTGCGCGAGAGAAGCATTCCATGTCATCGACCACCCGGCCACAGGCGGAGGCTTTGTCCGGGCGGATTGAACCGCTTGGCACCGCAGTGGTGCTGGCCGGTAGCGGAACCGTCGCGACCATCGGCTTCGCCTTGTTGCGCAGGGGGCGTCCCCTCGGTGTCCTCGCGATCACGATGGCGGCGCTTGCGGCCTGGCAGAAGCGGCCGAAATCAGAGGCATAGCCTCGTAGTTGTTGTCGTCGAGGCGGGGCGATGCCACAACCAGGTCTTTGGCGGAGCAGGTTTCAGATGCGGTTTTTCAGCGGGAACGTGGCGGTTGTGGTGACATCGGCGCTTCTTTGCGGAGCGGCATCGCAAGCCAGCACACTGGCGCCGTCAGGCGGCCATGATTTCGCAAGCGGCGATGCGGTTCGCGCACAGGTGGCGGCGATGCTCGCGGACATGAAGCCCGGTCAGGGGTTCGCATGGCGTCCGCTGGTCCAGGATGGCCCGCGGGTCGTGGCCATCGAGATCTGGAAGAAGCCCGGCCGACCAGCGATGCATCCGACAGAAGCGGAATATGTCGTCGTGCTGGAGGGGGCCGGTACGCTGGTGACGGGCGGAACATTGGTCGCGCCGGTCACGCGGGCGGCCAATCTCGTGGAGGGAGAGCGGATCGACGGCGGCACGACGCGGCCGCTTCGGCCCGGTGACGTCCTGCTCCTTCCCGCAGGGGTGCCCCACTGGTTCGGGGTCACGGGCGATCGCCTGGTGCTCCTCGGCACGAAACTGCCCGTCAGCCGATGACGGCTCTATAGGCTGTGTAGCCCCTGCGGCGTTCCTTTCTGTCCAGGATCCACATCAATGGAAATGGATTAGGGGGCCAGCCTAACGGTTAATGACCGAAGCGTCCCACAGACGCTTTCTGAAGAGCGGAAGCCGCCGAGGAGGTCAAGGACCGCGTCTCAGCCTCTCCCTCCCGCCCGCTCGGGCAGTCCGCGTACCGTCCCAATGATTTCCTGCGGCGCTGCATCAAATCAACGGGTTAGGCGTTGAGTGTGGCCGACCGATATGGCGCGGTCGAAGTGAAGCGCGTACCGATAATCAGGCTCCGATACCAGTGACACCATCGCATGATCAGGGGCCTTTGCCGCCCTGGAACGAAACGGCCCGCCTGGCAGCGCTCGACCGCTACGCCATTCTCGACACAGGCCGGGAGGCCGCCTTCGACGACGTGGTCCGCCTGGTCGCCGATTTGTTCGAGGCGCCGATCGCCGTCATCACCTTCGTTGCAACCGACCGGCAGTGGTTCAAGGCCGAGATCGGGATCGGGACGGATACCCTGCCGCCCGCCGCATCGCTGTTTCGGCACGCGATCCTTCAGCCCGACGTGTTCATTATACCCGACATGGTGGAAGACGAACGGTTCAGCCACCATCCCCTCGTCGTCGACGATCCCGGGCTCCGCTTCTACGCGGGGGCGCTGCTGGAGACGTCCGAGGGGCTGCCGATCGGCACGCTGAGCGTGCTGGATACCCAAGCGCGCTCCGACGGCGTCACCGAGCAACAGCGCTTCGCCCTGCGCCTGCTGGCACGCCAGGTCATGACGCAGCTGGATCTGCGGTACGAGATCGCGATGCGCGAGGAACGCGCGCGGCGTCTGGAGGCAGAGATCGCCGGACGCACCGCGGCGGACCAGGCCCATCGCGACAGCGAACGCCGCCTCGACGCCGTCCTCAACAATACGCGCATGGCCGTGTTCCTGATGGATGAGCATCAGCACTGCGTTTATGCGAACGCCGCGGCAGAGACGCTGACCGGCTATTCGCTGGCCCAGATGACGGGGCGGCCGCTGCATGACGTGGTGCATCACACCCGGCCCGACGGATCGCATTACCCGTTGGAGGAATGTCCGATCGACCGGGCCTTTCCCGAACGCGCGCAAATGGATGGCGAGGAGTTGTTCGTCCGGTTGGATGGTAGCTTCTATCCGGTGCGCTTCACCGCCAGCCCGCTGCTCGACGATCGCGGCCAGCCGGTGGGTACGATCATCGAGGCGCGCGACATCACCGCCAGCCGTGCGCGTGACGCCGCGTTGCGCGAGTCCGAGGCGCGGTTCCGCAACATGGCCGATCATGCGCCCGTCATGATGTGGGTCACCGATGCGGGGGGCCAGTGTACCTATCTCAACCGCGCCTGGTATGAGTTCACCGGACAGAGCGAGGACGCGGCGCATGGCCTGGGCTGGCTGGACGCGGTTCATCCCGACGATCGGGGCTGGTCGGGCGAGATGTTTCTGGCCGCCAATGCCACGGCCGAGGCGTTCCGGCTGGAATATCGGCTGCGCCACCATGACGGCACCTATCGCTGGGCGATCGATGCCGCGTCGCCGCGCTTCGGCGCGGATGGCGAGTTTCTGGGCTATATCGGCTCGGTCATCGACATCAACGAGCGGCGCGAAGCCGAGAACGCATTGCGGATCAGCGAGGAACGCTATCGCACCCTGTTCGAGTCGATCGAGGTCGGGTTCTGCATTGCCGAGATACAGTTCGATGGCGACCGCGCCGTCGACTACCGCTTTATCGAAGCCAATCCGGCATTCCAGAAACAGACCGGCCTGTTCCATGCCACGGGCCGCAGCGCGCGGGAGCTCGTTCCCGAACTCGAGCAGTCGTGGTTCGATCGCTATGGTCAGGTCGCCCGCAGCGGCGAGGCCATCCGTTTCGAAAGCGGATCGGACGCGATGGGCCGCTGGTTCGACGTCCATGCGTTGCGGGTCGGACAGCCGGACGCGAACAGGATCGCGATCCTGTTCAACGATGTCAGCGCCCGGCGGCAGGCGGAACTGCAACTGCGCGAGGTCAATGACACACTCGAACTGCGCGTTGAAGAGGCCGTCGCCGAGCGCAAGCTGTGGGCCGACGTCATCGAGAATACCGACGCATTGATCGCGGTGGTGTCTTCCGAATTCCGCTATCTCGCGCTGAACGCCGCCTATGCCGAGGAATTTGAACGAATCTTCGGCATTCGACCCAAGGTCGGCGATCATCTGCCCGGGCTGATGCGCCAGATGCCCGAGCATTGCGAGCCTGTTCTGGCCATCTGGCGCCGAGCGCTGGCGGGCGAGAATTTCTCGATCGTCGAGGAATTTGGCGACGCCAACCGCGCTCGCCCCTATTATGAACTGCGCTTCAACGCCTTGCATGATCGCATGGGCCATTTCGTCGGCGCGTTCCAATATGCGGTCGACGTTTCGGACCGGCTGCGCGACCAGGCCCGTCTCGCCGAGGCGGAGGAACAGTTGCGCCAGGCACAGAAAATGGAAGCGGTCGGCCAGCTCACAGGCGGCATCGCCCATGATTTCAACAATCTGCTTGCCGGCATCATCGGCAGCTTGGAGATTATCGAGCGTCGCCTGTCGACCGGCCGCGTCGATGGCCTGGATCGTTTCATCAGCGGCGCTCAGACATCGGCGCAGCGCGCCGCCGCGCTGACCCAGCGGCTGCTCGCCTTTTCCCGGCGGCAAACGCTCGACCCCAAGCCGACCGACGTCAACCGGCTGGTGTTCGGCATGGAGGACCTGATTCGCCGCACGGTCGGGCCGGCCATCAGGGTCGAGGTCGTGGGAGCCGGTGGTCTCTGGCCAGCCAGGGTCGATGCCGCGCAGCTCGAAAGCGCGCTGCTCAATCTGGCGATCAATGCAAGGGATGCCATGCCGACCGGTGGCCGGCTGACGATCGAAACCGCCAACAAATGGCTTGATGATCGCGGTGGGCGCGAACGGCAGTTACCGCCCGGCCAGTATCTGTCGATCTGCGTCACCGACAGCGGCACCGGCATTCCCAGGGATCTCATCGACCGCATTTTCGATCCGTTTTTCACCACCAAGCCAATAGGGCAGGGCACAGGCCTCGGCCTGTCGATGATCCATGGCTTTGTGCGGCAGTCGGGCGGCCAGGTGCGGGTCTATTCCGAAGCGGGGCACGGGACGACGATGTGCCTGTATCTGCCGCGCTACCTTGGCGAAGTCGGCGACGATCAGGTGCCGGACGAGGCGATCGTGGACGATGGCACCGGGCGAACGGTGCTCGTTATCGATGACGAAGCGACGGTCCGGATGTTGATCGTCGAAGTCCTGCAAGAGGCCGGCTATACCGCCGTGGAGGCCGAGGACGGCCCGTCCGGCATGAAAATCCTCCAATCCGCCATCCCGATCGATCTGCTGATCACCGATGTCGGCCTGCCGGGCGGAATGAACGGGCGGCAGGTCGCCGATGCGGCGCGGGACATTCGCCCTGATCTGAAGATCCTCTTTGTGACCGGCTTTGCCGAAAATGCGGCAGTCGGCAACGGACACCTGGCGCCGGGCATGGCCGTCATGACCAAACCATTCGTCATGACCGAGCTCGGCAACAAGATCGTGGAGATACTGGAACCGTCCGCCGGCCCCGTAGAATCCGCCTGAGCGACGGCGATCCGTCCCAACCTGTGCGGCATCATATCGAAAGCCATGAGGAACCGCTGCGATGGCATGGGGCCGCCCCCGGATCGGACCGGGGGCGGGCCGGGGCTTAGCTGTCGAGCGGCGCCTCCGGGTGGGCGCGACGCTGCGTCTTCGTCCAGCGCGAGGCCCAGGCGGTGATCGCCGGTAGCACGACCAGGGTCAGCGCGGTCGAGGTGATCAGCCCGCCGATGACCACCGTTGCGAGCGGCCGCTGGACCTCCGCCCCCGTGCCGGTCGCCAGCGCCATCGGCACGAAACCCAGCGAGGCGACCAGCGCGGTCATCAAAACGGGGCGCACCCGCTCCATCGCTCCGTCAGCGATGGCGCGATCGTCGTCCACCCCCATTGCGCGGTGGCGGGCGATGGCGCTCATCATCACCAGCCCGTTCAGCACCGCCACACCCGACAACGCGATGAAGCCGACCGCCGCGGTGATCGAGAAGGGGATGCCTCGCAACAGGAGCGCAAAGACGCCCCCCGCCAGCGCCATCGGCACCGCCGAGAACACGATGAGCGCCGGGATGAAGCCGCCCAGCGCCATGAACAGCAGTGCATAGATGGCCAGGAAGCAGATCGGTACCACCAGCATCAGCCGAAGCCGGGCCGATTGCAGGCTCTGAAAGGTGCCGCCCCAGTCGGTATACATGCCCGGCGGCAGCGCCAAGCGCGCAATCCGGGCCTTCGCCTCCTGGACAAAGCCGCCCAAATCGCGGCCCCGGACATTGACCTGGACGGTCATCATCCGCTTGCCGTTCTCACGGCTGATCTGGTTCAGCCCCTGGGTGTAGTGAAAGCTCGCCACCTCACGCAGCGGCACCGAGCGCGCGGTTTGTCCCTCGGCGGCGGGAAGCATCACCGGGATGGTGCCCAACGTGTCGATATCGTCGCGCTGGACATCGGGCAGGCGGACGACCACGTCGAACCGACGATCCCCTTCGAACAAAAGCCCGGCCTCGCGCCCGCCCAGCGCCGCGGCGACGGTAGCGGCGATCGTGTCGACCGACAGGCCCAGCCGACCCGCGGCCTGCCGGTCGATCCGGACGTCGAAGGTCGGCGCGCCACCGGTCTGCTCCACGCCGACATCCGCCGCGCCGGGAATGGTACGCACGGCATCGGCGATCTTCTGCGCCTCGATGCCCATGGCGTCGAGGTCGTCGCCATAGAGCTTGATCGCGACATCGGCGCGGACGCCCGCGATCAGTTCGTTGAAGCGCATCTGGATCGGCTGCTGGATTTCGGTCCGGTTGCCGATCACCTGTTTCATCCGCTCTTCGATCCGACGGACGATGTCGGCCTTGGTCCGCACCTCGGCGGGCCATTCGCTCTCGGGCTTGGGAATGACATAGGTGTCGGAGGCGTTGGGCGGCATCGGGTCGGTGCCCAGATCGGCATTGCCGTTCTTGGAAAAGACCAGCGCCACTTCGGGCAGCGTCTTGAGTGCATTCTCGATCCACATCTGCATCTGCGTCGACTGGTCGATCGAGGCGGAGGGAACGCGGAAATTGGTGATGGTAATGTCCTTCTCGTCCAGCTGTGGCATGAACTCCTCGCCGAGCAGCCCAAAGCCGAGGATCGCGACCGCGAATAGCGCGACCCCTCCCAGGATAACCGGACGGGGTCGGGCGATGGCGCGGGTCAGAACAGGTCGATAACGCGCCTTGAACCAACGGATCGGCCGGACCTCCGTCTCGTCCACCCGGCCCTTGATCAGGATCGCGATCATGGCGGGCACGAAGGTCAATGACAGGGTGAAGGCGCAGGCGAGCGCGATCATCAGGGTGATCGCCATGGGGGCGAAGGTCTTGCCCTCCACCCCCTGGAAGGTGAGAAGCGGCATGAAAGCCAGGAAGATGATCGCCTGGCCATAGACGGTGGGGCGGATCATCTCGCGTGCCGAGGCGGCGGTGGTCTCCAGCCGTTCCGCAAGGCTCAACAGCCTTCCCTGGACATGCTGGCGCTCGGCGAGGTGGCGCAATGCATTCTCGACGATGATGACTGCCCCGTCGACGATCAACCCGAAGTCGAGCGCCCCCAGGCTCATCAGATTGCCGGAGACGCCCAGCACGTTCATCCCGGCCGCGGTCATCACCATGGTGATCGGGATGACGGCCGCAGTGATCAGCGCCGCGCGGACATTGCCGAGCAACAGGAAGAGCACCACGATGACCAGCAATGCACCCTCGACCAGATTTTTCCGGACCGTGGCGATGGTCGCGTTGACCAGCTTCGACCGGTTATAGACCGGCTCGGCAAAGACGTCGGGGGGCAAGGTGCGATTGACCTGTACCAGCTTGTCGGCGACCGCGGTCGACACGACGCGGCTATTCTCTCCCATGAGCATCAGCACCGTGGAGATGACCGCCTCCGACCCCATGCGGCTGCCGGAGCCGGTGCGGACCGCGCCGCCGATCGTCACCTGGCCAAGATCGCGTACCCGGACGGGTACGGCATTTCGGGTGGCTACGACGGCGTCCTGAATGTCCTCGATCGACTTCAGCCGTGCATCGGCCCGCACCAGAAAGCTTTCGCCCGCGCGGCGGACATAATTGGCCCCGGCCGAGACATTGGCGCGCTCCACCGCGTCGGCCAGTTCGGTCATCGAGATGCCGTGGGAGGCGAGCGCCGCCAGATCGGGCTCGATCAGATATTGTTTGACGTAGCCGCCGTTGGAATCGACGCCAGCCACCCCTTTCACGGTGCGCATCTGCGGCCGGATGATCCAGTCCTGGACCGTGCGCAGATACGCCGCCTTGGCCAGCTCGGTGGTCAGCCGCTCGCCCTCGGGCGTCATATAACTGCCGTCGCTTTGCCAGCCCGGCTTGCCGTCGACCCGGGCCGCGCCGCGTCCGTCAGGATGGCGAAAGGCGATGGAGTAGAAGAAGATTTCGCCCAGCCCCGTGCTCAGCGGCCCCAGATTGGGCCGCGCCCCGGCGGGCAGGCTGTCCCTTGCCTGGGCGATCCGTTCGGTGATCTGCTGCCGCGCGAAATAGATGCTGGTGGAGTCGGTGAACACCGCCGTCACCTGGCTGAAGCCGTTGCGCGACAGCGAGCGGGTCATCTCCAGCCCCGGAATGCCCGCCAGCGCGGTTTCGATGGGGTAGGTGACCTGCTTCTCGACGTCGACCGGTCCCAGCGAGGGGACGAAGGTGCTGACCTGCACCTGACGATTGGTGACGTCGGGCACCGCGTCGATCGGCAGCCGGGTTGTCTGCCACGCACCGAACGCGGCGATGGCGAGCGTCAGGACCGCGACCAGCCAGCGCAGCCGGACCGAGCCGGACAGGATGGCGGCGATCATTCCTCGCCTCCCATATCCTTTTCGAGCTCGGCCTTGATCAGAAAGGCGTTGCGCGTGGCGATCCGCGTCCCCGCCTTAATGCCGTCCGCGATCGCGACCGTCCCGCCTGACCGGCCCGCGATCTGCACCGGCTTCGCCTGGAAGCCCCCGGCCGTGCGGAGGAAGACCACGTCGCGCCCGCCCAGCGTCTGGACCGCATCCTGCGGGACCAAGACGCCATCATGCGCGACGCCGCCACTGGCGAAGATGCGCGCTTGGACCATTTGTCCGGGAGCCAGCGCGCTGCCCGAGGCGGACGGCGTGACGATGACGGTCGCGGTGCGCGACTGCGGATCGACAACGCCAGTCGCAGCACGGACCCGGCCCGCGATGGTCTGTCCATCGCGAACGATCAGCTGAACCCGGTCGCCGCTCCGGATGCGCGCGGCCTCACCCGGCGGCACGGCGGCAGTGATCTCCAGGCGGCGGGGATCAGCGACGTGGAAAAGATCGGTCTCGGCCGCGACATATTGACCGAGCCGCGCGGCGGTCATCGTCAGGCGCCCGGAGATCGGACTGGTGACAGCGACGAAGCGGCCATCGCCGGTCACGCGTACCGCGCCCGCCGCTGCGGTCGCGCGAAGGGCATCGGCCTGGGCCACCGACAGATTGGCTCGCGCGGCGTCGAAATCGGCGCGGGGCGACACGCCTTGCGCCAGCAATCCGCGCTCGCGCTCCAGTTGCCGCCGGGCCAGCCCTACCCGGGCGGCGGCGGCGGCGCGGTCCGCCGTGATCTGCGAGGCGTCGCGGCTCTCGATCAGCGCCAGCGTCTGTCCGGCGCGTACCGTATCGCCCATGCGGACGAGGATGCGCGTGATGGTCCCCGGCGCGCGCGCGGTCAGCACCGCGTCGGCATCGGGCGTGGCCTGAACGGTCGCGGCCGCGATGATGGCGCGGTCCAACGTACCCGTTCCGGCGGCGGCGACGCCGATCTGCGAAGCGGCGATGGCTTGCGGCGAGATGGTCAGCGCGTCGCGGGGGCCTGTCTCGGCGGCCGGCGGGGCGGCGACGTGCGCGGCAGGCGCGTCGGGCTGGGTCAGACGCGCCACGCCGAAGCCGAAGGCGGCCGCCGCGAGGCCCAGTGCTGCACCCGCGTAAAGACGATGTTTGGCGATCATTGGACCGGTTCTCCGGCGATGCTGAGGCCCGCGAGGCGAGCGAGCGTGGTACGCGCATCGAAGCGCGCCATGTCGGCGTCCAGAATAACGCTGCGCGCGGCGCCAAGATTGTGCCGGGCGGACAGCAGCTCGATCAGCGGTGCCTTGCCCGCTTCATAGGCGATCCGTGCCAACCGATAGGCTTCCTCGGCGGTGGAGAGCGTCCGTCGCGCCGCCTCGCCGCGCGCATCGGTTGCAGCGATCAGGGCGCGGGCGGCGCGAGTTCCTGCCTCCGCTTCGAGCCGCGCGGCGGCGGCGCGCGCCTCCATGCCCTGCAACTCGGCCTGGGCGGCGGCGATATTGCCCCGGTTGCGATCGAACACCGGCAGCGGAACGGTGACGCCCGCGACGACGGCGGGGCCGTTTGCGACCCGCAACTGGCGCACGCCGAGTTGCGCCGTGATGTCGGGTGTCGCGCTCCTTTGCTGCACGGTGAGCGCGCGGGCGGCAGCCTCGCGCTCGGCCTGGGCCAGCCGGACGGCCGCGCTCTGCATGGGGTCGACCGGGCCGCTGGCTGGACGCGCGTTCATCCGGTCGATCAGCGATTCGGCCAGCCCCGTATAGGGCGTGGGCGAGCCCGCCATCGCGGCCAGCCTGGCGAGCGCGCCGACCCTTTGTGCGCGGGCAACTTCAAGATCCGATTCCATCGTGTGCAGCTCGGCCTCGGCCTGAACCTGACGCAGCCGCGCCTCCTTGCCCGCCGCGACCAGCGCACGCGCGACCTTCAGCACATCGGTGGCCTCCTGGACCTCATCCTCGGCCAGCGCGATGCGGCGGTCGGCGATCTCGGCCGCGGCATAGGCGCGCGCCAGTTCGGCCGCAAAGGCCAGGCGCCCTTCGATTCCGCGTGCCTGCGCCACCGCGACACCCGCATCCCCGGCGGCGATCCGTGCCGCGCGCTTGCCCCCCAGCTCGATCGGCTGATCGATCTGAAGCGTCGTCTGCTGCTGGTCGCGAGCGTTACGGCGCAGGTCGCCGACGAAATTCTCGCCATAGAGATTGATCGAGGGATTGGGTCGCGCGCGAGCCTGTTCGGCTTTGCCAAGCGCCTGATCCACATCGGCGTCGAGCGCCGTAATGCGTGGCGCCTCGCGGGCTTCGCGCAAGAGCTGTGCAAAGGGGGGCGCGGTCCGCGCCCATATCGCACCGGCGGGGTATAGCACCGCCAGCGTTCCGGCCAGCGCAAGGGTGCGCGACCGGCGAATGGAGCCGTTCATATCTTTTGTTCCTGCTACGATGGAGCTTGTCGGCGCGCTGGCGCCAGACGGGGCTCAGCGGCGCGGCGGTCGCAGCAGGGCGGCGGGATCAAGGCCGCCGGGCAGGTCGTAATTTGCGATCGCCTAGCGCCGGTCGGCGATGGGGATCAGGTGCGGGGTGGGGATGGCCCCGCCATAATCGACCCATTGGCCGATCGAATGGGCAAGCAGATGGATGGGCGCGTCCGGATCGCTTTTCGATCCGGCGTGATTGTGGACCACCGACACGACATGGACGGGATCTTCGTCATGCACCACCGCGTCATGCCATCCCGACAGCCCGATCAGGCCGAAGACCGCCAGCAAAGCCAGCAGGGCGCCCAGAACGGCGGATCGGGAATGACGCCTCGCCATGGTGGACAGGATAGACATGGAGCCGACCCCGAGCAAGCGGCTTGGTCGCGCCTATGACACGGGGACATCCGTGGCCGGCACCGTCCGGCACGATAGGCCGTCCATTCCTGCCAGTCCGTCTATGTTGTCGACCATCCCGCCACTTCACCCGTGATGCATCGCGACAGGCGAAACCGGGAAGGGATGATAGTCGCCAAGCACCGTTCCCCTTTGGGTGCCAGCGGAATAGGTAACGCGGTATGCGTGGCGCCGGGACAGGCGGCGACGTGGGGGAGTAGGGGAAGTGGTCGGTGTGGTTCGATCGCGCTGATCGGCTGATGGCCACGGACGCCCGTTCGCCCAGCACACCTATATGCCGTGGCAGAATCGGCGGTACAGGGGCTCTGGCCATCGCGCGCGGAAAGGCACGTGGGCTGTTCGGTAAACGGGGGAAGGGCATGGGCATGAACGCCGATCGGGAGACGACATCGCCTGACACGGGCCGGGTCGGGGAGGTGTTTCTCGCCTTCCTCAAGCTCGGTCTCACCTCGTTCGGCGGACCGATCGCCCATCTCGGCTATTTCCGCGACGAACTGGTGCTACGCCGCAAGTGGGTCAGCGAGGATGCCTATGCCGAGCTGGTGGCATTGTGCCAGTTTCTGCCCGGCCCGGCCTCCAGCCAGACCGGTTTCGTCCTGGGCCTTGCGCGCGCTGGCCCGCTCGGCGCGATCGCGGCATGGACGGCGTTCACCTTGCCGTCTGCGCTGCTCATGCTGGCCGTGGCGTCCGGCGCATCGCGGCTGCAAGGTGGCGTCGCCGCCGCCGCCATTCATGGGCTCAAGCTGGTCGCGATCGTCATCGTTGCCCAGGCGGTATGGGGAATGGCGCGGTCGTTGACGCCCGATCTCCGACGCGTGACGATCGCCGTAGCCGCAGCCCTCGTCCTCGGCCTTTGGGGCGGTGCCACCGGGCAGGTCGCCGCCATTGTCATCGGCGGAGTAGCTGGACTGTTCTTGTGTCGCGATCTGGCGGCCTCTCCGGCCGAGGGCCTTCCGACCCGGGTTTCCCGTCGCGTGGGGATGACCAGCCTGACGCTGTTCGGGGCGCTGCTGTTTTCGTTGCCGGTCATGAGTGCAGCGCTCGGCGAACCGGGATGGAACCTCTTCGATATCTTCTACCGAGCTGGCGCGCTTGTGTTCGGGGGCGGCCATGTCGTGCTGCCGCTTTTGCGTGCCGAGCTCGTCCCGACGGGCCTGATGACGGACGACCAGTTTCTGGCCGGCTACGGCGCGGCGCAGGCGCTCCCTGGCCCCTTGTTCGCGATCGCCGGATATCTTGGCCCGATCGCAGCCGGTGGCGCATGGGGCGCGCTTCCGGCGATCCTTGGCGTTTTTCTGCCCGGCCTCCTGATCGTCATCGGCATCCTGCCATTCTGGTCGCACCTGCGGCACAATCCCGTCACGCGATCGATCGTGGCGGGCGTGAACGCCGCGGTGGTCGGCATATTGGCGACGGCGCTCTATGATCCGCTCTGGACCACCGGCATAGGATCGTTGGCGGACGTGGCCGCCGTCGGTGCGGGGCTGGTCGCGCTGATGCGCTGGCATATCCCTCCGATCACGCTCGTTGTGGCGATGGTCGGCTTTTCGGCGGTAGGGGCCACACTGGCTTGATAGTCAGAGGCGACATCTCGCAAGCGATGGCGAAGCGCGACGATCCTCAATCCGCCTTCCACTTCACCGGGATACGGAGGTAGGTGACGCCGTTCGACTCCGCCTCATGAAAGCGGCCCGCACGGATGTTGACCTGAATCGACGGCAGGAGCAACTTGGGCACGGATAGGCTGGCGTCGCGCTGCTCCCGCATGGTGACGAATTCATCCTCGCTCACGCCGTCATGAACATGGCCGTTCGACCGGCGCTGCTCGCCTACCGTCGTCTCCCATCGGTAATCGTCGCGGCCCGGTGCCTTGTAATCGTGACACAAGAATAGTCGGGTCGCGTCAGGCAGCGCGAGCAGGCGGCGGATCGAGCGAAAGAGCGTGCGGGCGTCGCCGCCGGGGAAGTCGGCCCGGGCGGTGCCATGGTCGGGCATGAACAGCGTATCGCCGATGAACGACGCATCGCCGATCACATAGGCGACATCGGCCGGGGTGTGGCCGGGAACATGCAGTACCTGGACCTCCAGTGCGCCAATCGCGAAGCGGTCGCCGTCCTCGAACAGCCGGTCGAAGTCGGAACCGTCGGTTTTCAGATCGCCCATCGCGAAGACGGGACGGAAGATCTTCTGCACGTCGCGGATATGCGCGCCGATCCCGGCCCAGGCACCGGTATGCGCCTTGATGAAGGGCGCGGCCGACAGATGGTCGGCATGGGCATGCGTTTCCAACACCATGTCGATCCGCCAGTCATGCTCGCGCGCGAAGTCGAGGATGCGCTGTGCCGAGCGCGTATCGGCGATGCCGCTGGCCATGTCGAAGTCGAGCACCGGATCGATCACCGCCGCCGTTCGCGTCGCGGGATCACCGACCAGATAGCTGATCGTGTTGGACGGTTCGTCGAAAAACGCCTCGATAAAGGGCTGGGTCATGATTTTCTCCGTTAGTGCTTGCTAATATATTAGAAGATGCTACATAAGCAATAGCTAATGGAGTAGGGGCGATGCTGAAACCGCCGATGGATCTGGCAACTTTCGAGGCGAAAGCCGGGCAGGTTGCGGACACGCTGAAGGCGATCGGTAACGCGCGACGGTTGATGCTGCTGTGCAAGCTCGTCGAGCATGGCGAGGTGACGGTCAGCGATCTGGCGCGTGATGTCGGTCTGTCGCAATCGGCCTGTTCGCAGCACTTGGCCAAGATGCGCGACGAAGGCCTCGTCACCTATCGCCGCGAGAGCCAGACGCTTTGGTACGCCATTGCGGACGCCCGCGTCGAAACGCTGCTCGCCACCCTCTACCAACTCTATTGCAAGGATTGACGCGATGACGCTTGTCACCCTTTCCCCGGCCGATACCCGCGCCGCGATCGATGCCGGCGCGCGCCTGATCGACATTCGCGGCGCCGACGAACACGCACGCGAGCGCATTCCTGGCGCGATCAACGTGCCGGTCGATCGGATTGTCGATCTTCGGTGTGACGGTCGCCCGGTTGTCTTCCATTGCAGATCGGGCATGCGCACCGCCGCCCATGCGGGGCAGCTCGGCGCGGCCGCGGGTGACGTACCTGCCTATATCCTCGAAGGGGGAATCGATGCATGGCGGCAGGCAGGGCAGCCTATCGTCACCGATCGGTCGAAGCCGTTGGAGATCATGCGGCAAGTGCAGATCACCGCCGGCGCGCTGGTGCTGATCGGCGTGGTGCTTGGTCTGTTCGTCGCTCCGGCCTTCTTAGGCCTGTCGGCGTTTGTGGGGGCGGGGCTGATGTTCGCCGGTGTGACCGGGTGGTGCGGCATGGCCAATCTGCTGCGTGTCATGCCATGGAACCGGCGCGCGGCGGCCTGAGGCCATCATGGATACCGCCACCATCCTTGCCGCGCTCGTATCCGGCGGCGTGATCGGCTTGATCCTTGGTCTGGTGGGCGGGGGCGGGTCGATCCTGGCCGTGCCGCTCCTGATCTATGGTGTCGGTATCCGATCACCGCACGCTGCGATCGGAACCGCCGCCGTCGCCGTCACGGCCAATGCGCTGGCCAGCCTGATCGGCCATGCTCGCGCCGGTCGCGTGAAGTGGCGGTGCGCCAGTGTGTTCGCGGCGTCGGGCATGATCGGCGCGGGACTCGGTGCCGAACTGGGCAAGGCTTTTGACGGGAAGCGGCTGCTCGTCCTGTTCGGACTGGTGATGATCGGCGTCGGTCTCTCAATGCTGCGCAAGCGCCGCACGGTGGAAGCGCCGAACGTGCGGCTCACCCGCGACACCGCCGCGACGCTGCTGCCACGCCTGGTTCCGATCGGGATGGGCGTGGGGCTTGCCGCCGGCTTCTTCGGGATCGGGGGCGGATTCCTGATCGTGCCGGGGTTGGTCGTCGCGACCGCCATGCCTCTGCCCTTTGCCATCGGCACATCATTGGTCGTCGTCAGTGCACTCGGGCTGACAACCGCTACCTCCTACGCACTGTCCGGGTTGGTCGATTGGGGCGTGACGGCGCTGCTGGTGGCGGGCGGCGTTGGCGGGACGATCGCCGGTATCGCGCTGGGCAAGCTTCTCGGCACGCGCAAGGGCCTGCTCGAACGGGGCTTTGCTGCCATGGTGATCGCGATTGGGGCCTACATCACGGCCTCATCAATTTAGGTGACGCCATTTCCCGCAGCGGACGGTCAGTTGCGAACGGGCCGCTTCGCAAAACGTGCATCCAGCGTAGCTTTTATGAACGGCAATCGCCGGACCGGGTAGCAGCGCATGATAAAAGCGTTGCTTATGGAGCATTCGAACGAGGCGCGACCATTCTCCCCCATTCTGTCGCAGCGTCACCGCATCGGTCGGCCCGGCTGTTTCATGAAAGCGGCACTCGAACAGCGCGACGCCGAGGTTCGAATATTTGTATTTCGTCGCGCGGCCAGGGCCGGATCGCGCATCTTGAGGGAGCGGCGGACCTGACAACGGCTCATCTTGCCCCGCAGATGCCGTAGCAGTTTCTTGTAAGATCGTAGATACCGGTCCGAGGATGTTTCCGGAATATGATCATCGGCACCAAATGCTTCGAAACCCGTTCGCACTACCTGCGGACGGTGAAGTTGGCGTAATCCTGGATTTCCGCGCTTCCGAATTAAGTTGGTGACCCCTACGGGAGAAATCGCCAACATCGGGAAACGGCGGAAATCCGGGAGTTTCTAGATGGTGTCCCTTCGGCTTCTATACCTGTGAGACCCACTCATCCCTATACCAGCGACACGTCCGCGCCGCAGCGGTGCCGCGACGGAGCGGTCGTAGGTTTTCAGGATGGATGAGTCATCCTGAAACCTATCGTAATAGCGGCAGGACGTGGCGCGGCAGCGTCGGCGTGAACGGAGGGTGCCATGGCAGGTTCACCGCTCCTTGGACTGAGCAGCACCTCTCTGGAAGGCCGGACGTGACCAGCGTCGCAGCTCGAGCGGCACGGCGCGCTTGAACCATTCAGGTGTGTCGCTATCCAGCCAGCGCACTTCGCCAGCCTCTCTGATTATGAGCAGACGACGCCGCTTCGCGCTGTTGTCGAGGACATAGCAGCGTTCTGCAAGAGCCATCGCCGCCGGCAGACGGGAGAGCGAGTCCGGATAGCGGCGCACGATGGCTTCGGGCGGGACATCGTGCCCGCCATCCCCCACGCGGCTGCGTACCCGTTCGAAGGACAGTTCCGGCGAGTCGATGCCGACATACACCAGGGTGAGCTTGTAGTCCGCCTCGCGTGCTGCATGCATCAGCCGGAGTGTGCTGCTGCCCGAAAGAGTGGTTTCGATGGCCAGGCTTTCCCGTCTGGCTATGAGTCCGTTCCGCTGTCGGATCGCCAGCTCGCCTGCCATACGCTCATCAAGCCGGCCGTCGATGCGCGGCAGCTCCTGGGCGATTACGTCGGGATTGATGATGGTGAACACGTCCTTCAGGGCCCGTCGGCCGAGGCGCTGCATGACTAGCGTCGTCTTGCCGGCACCGTTCGGACCCGCGACCACCCAGAGCTGCGGTCTGGCCGATGCTCCTGCCGTCATGCGTGGCGTGACTTCGACCTCGGCAGTTCGATCCGGACGGTCTCTCGCGTTCCGTTGGGGTATTCCCTGACGACATGACCCTGCGGCGTGTCGCGCTCGCGGTAGGTGATGAACCGGCCGCGGGCAAGCATGGCCCTGGCGGCTTCATCGCTTCGCGCCTTCAGGGCTTCCCCGAAATCGATTTCGGTGGCGTGCTCGTCGTCTACCGAGGTCTGCATTGCGCTGTCCTTCGTCATCCGGCCTGACTTTTCAACGTCGGTGGTGCTCGCACCTTGGTCGTACGATACCATGACATTCCCTCCGTTCCGAATGGTTTGGAGACACTGCCGCTGAAGAAGATCAGACGCGTGTAGCTCCATAATGACCGCGGTGGGCAGATTTCGGGTAGCCCAACTCGGCACCATTCAGCCAAACGGAAGCCCCAGCCGCTTCGCCTTTCCCACGACGGCGTTGCGGCTGACGCCACCCAGAGCAGCGCCGATCTCTGATGCGGACGCGCCGGTCTGCCATAGTGTACGCAGCTGCTCGACCCGGCTTTCGGGCCAGGCGTTCGACGGCGTCGCGTGCTGCGGTCGAACTGCACCCGTGCTCTTTTTAACGTCCGTCGCCGTCGCGTTCTCCTCCACAGCGACGGTGTCCACATCGGAAGGCACCGCCTCAAGTTCCGGTAGCGCCGGGATGACCAGAGTCGGTAAGGGAGTGACCCGCCGCACCTCGTCGTCCGCCGAGCGGATGGCGAGCCCGCCGTCCACCGCCGAGATGCTGAAGTCGCGGTAGGATGCCGACCAGCGCGAGATCCGGTCGAGGTTCCGCGGCGAGAAGAACGCCTGGGCACGGCGGTACGCCGAGATGCCGTCCACGGCGTCCGCATGGGCGGCTTCGACGGCCTTCACCAGCTTCGTGATCTCTCCCGTGGTCATGGCATTGGTGTCGGCCCGATACGCGGCGACCGCCCTTGCGACGCTCGCCCGCAGGGCGATGAGGCGGTCACGGCAGTCGAACTGCGTGCGCATCAGCGCGCTGCCGTCGAGCGGTCCCAGGGAACCCCGCTCGCTACGCCAGATCGGCGTCTTCGGGTCGCGCTCTCCGAGCCGGTCCGCACGCTTCCGTTCGGCCGCGATATCGCGCACCTGTACGTCCTCGTGCAGGTCCGATCCCGAGTTGGCAGCGGCGCTGAGCAGATAGGCGGCGTTGGGATGCGCCTTCTCGATCTCCTTGCGCTTGGCGTCGATTGCGGTGAGGGCAGGGCCCTTCAATACGATTGCGATCGCAGCATCGAGCCCGGCCGCTCCGCCGTTGATGCGCCCGAGCCGCTCCAGGACGCCCTTTCGGCTGGTGAGCTCGGAAAAGTTGCGGCGGATGCGGGTGAACTCGACGCCGTAGTGACTGGCGGCGCAGTCCTTGCCGACCGAATAGCTGCGGCCCGTCTCGTTGGTGACGACGAAGCCCGACCAGTGGTTGTCCTTCTGGCAATGGCAGCACCAGAAGAACGGCTCTTCCTTCAGTCGTTTTCTTCCACCCGTGGGCCGCAGATCGTAGTGGCCGATGATCGTAGGCTCGAGCCGAGTGTCCGGCTTGTTGCGGCTGTAGCCCTCGATGCCGGCGGGGTCGTCGATACGGAACTGAAGGGTGGCAAGCTGCTGGTCGTCGGGCCTGCTCGTCGTTCGTGTGGACGTCGTCAATATGTGCATCCTCTCGATCGTCTCTGCCCGTCGCCGCACAGTGGCTCGTCTCGACGAGCCGTCCTGATGCCCGGTCATGCCGCAGGCTGGTTCATGTCTAAGCCGCCAGCAGCGACGTCTCCTCCTTGAAACTGAACCGCCGCGACAGGCATCGTGTGTCCTGATGTGGCCCACGGGCCAGCTCGAGCGTAAGCAGGCTGTCGTTCGGGAACGCGGGGCTCAGCTCCAGGCGAAGATACTCGAAGAGCTGGCGATCATGGACGGCAATGACGATTTGCCGCCTATGCTCCTTCGATAGCGTCCGCAGGAGAGCAGCGAGGTGAGCGATGTGGACGTCGTCCATCGACTGGACGGGATCGTCCAGGATCAGCCAAGGCAGCGTCTTCGGCACCGATAGATGGAGCGACAGGAACAGCGTCAGCGCCGCGGTGTTGAGGTTGCCCGCGCTGAGCATGGCGCCCGGCGTGCCGCCAGCAGCGCCTCCCGCGCGATGATCGGTGACGAGGCGCGGCTGGATGCGCTGCGTCTCCGCTTCGGGGATCCGGAACGCCGGAATGAACGGCTCGCCCGGCGCAAGGCGTACGAAGAGGTCACGCCAGAGTCGGTTGAGCCGCTCGTTAAATTCCCGGCGAATAATGCTCGATCGGATCGCGTCGACGGCGTCGCGGATCTTTGTCCCCTGTACCCTGACCTTCTGCGCCCGCTGCTGCGCCTCGGCGACGATCTTTGCTGTCGCCTCGTGCTGCCCGAGTTCGTCCGATAGACGGTCGGCCCGCGACTGGAGCGAGCGGATCGTTGCGATGGCGCTGCGGGCCTCGCGCCGCAGCGTCAGCCGGTCCTCGAGCTGTCGGTTCTCGGCGTCGAGGAAGGACTGGATCCGCTCGGCCGCCACTCCGAGGTCCTCGCCGTCGACGATGGGGGTCGTGGCGACGGCCAAGGCGAAGTCGGACAGCGTCTGGCGGGCAGCGGTCAGTGCCACGCTGCGCGACTGCGCCTCGGTGACGGCACGCTGCGCCGCCACCTGACCAGCGCGCAGGCGTGACCCTTCCTTCAGCGCGTCGAGAATACCGGCGAGCTCGGCCCCCGCCGAGTTCGCTTCGGCGGCGGCGCGGTCGAGATCGGCTAGCGTCCGCTCGTCCGGTATCGCGTCGGTCAGCGTGGCGATCTCCCGTTCGAGCCTATCGACGAGCGCCTGCGCCTGCGTGTTCGTACGCCCGAGCTCCAGCAGGCGCTGGGCTGAGGCGGATAGGCGGCGCACCTTGTTGTGAACGTGCTCTACCAGCGGGCCGGCGTTCAGCTCGGCATAGTCGCGATCGCAGACGGGGCAGGTCTCGCCGTCGATGAAGGCCGTCACTTCGGACAGTATCGAGGCGAGGCCGCCAGCCGACGTCGAGATTCCGTCCATTTCGCCGCTGATGGTCCTGAGGCGCGACCGCGCGACCTCCATCTCGCTCCTGGCTGCAGCAAGCCGCTCGACGTCGGCCTTGGCCTTGCTCGCGCGGGACGTCGCCTGGTCGGCGTGAAGCGTGAGGTGGCGGAGCGCGGCGTCGCCGAAGGTCGCCATGTCGCCAGGCAGTGACGTAGCGGGGAGGATCGCCTCGATCCTCGATCGAAGCGCCGAGTAGCGCTCCAGGTAGGTTGCAGCCCAGCGCTCGTACGCGTCGGACGACGGCTCCGCGGCGGGGAATGCGGACGTACCCGCGCCCGCCACCCGCACGAGATCCCGCCGGATGGAACCCAGTTCACGCCGGCGGTCCGTGATCGTCCCCAGGCGTTGTTCGTCGTCCGTCGGCGAAAGCGCCTGCTCGATAGCGTCCAGCTTGCGGTCGTCGAGTTCCAGGACGAGCCCGAGCGTGTCCGCCGCCTTCTTGATACCCGACATCTGGACGCCGATGTCCTCGATGATCTGCAGCAGGCTCGTCTTCTGGTCCTTGATGAGCGCGTCCAGCCGCGTCTTCTCCAACTCGTTCTCCGACCAGCCATCCACGACCTTGCGGACGTTGCGGACGTCCCCGAGCGGCTTCAGCCCGCTTTCGATGGCATCAAGGCGGTCCAGGCGCAGCAGTTCGCCGACGAACTTCGCCAGCGGGGAATCCGCGCCGCTTCCCGAATCCTGGTAGATCTGCAGGAGCTGCCCGAGCAGCGCCTGCGGCAGGTAGCTGCGCTCGCTGAAGAACGACGCGAGCTTCGCATCGAAGGAAATTGATGTCGCAATACCGTCGGGGGACAGCGTGGCGCCGTACCTGGCCGCGCCGGTACCTACCGTCGTCAGCCACACGCTACCCTGCGCCGCGGAGCGGTGCATCAGCTGCGACGCATAGTCCGGGTCTGCCCGCCGAAGCGACTGGACGCCTCCCGTAAGCGCAAGCTCGATGGCCGACAGAAGGCTGGTCTTGCCAGCGCCGTTCTCGCCATGCACGAGCACGACCTGCGCGTCGAGCGGGGCGTGCACGCGACCGCGGATGCTGCGGAAGTCGGTGACGTCCAGTTCCTTGAGAAGAAGATCGGTCATGCTTTCTTCTCCTCCTCTCCGTTGGTGACGAGTGCCGCATCGATCAGGCTCGCGATCGCCTCAGTCACGGCTTCGTCGCCGTGCTCCGCTGCGTCCATGATGGTCTTGATTGTCGCTCCATCGACGACGTTCTTCAACGCCTCCTCCAGCTGATCCTGCGCCGTCCCGTCCTGCTCGTCCGCGGCGGGCTGCGGGATTGACAGGGGCAGCAGCACGCGAATGCTGTCTTCCAGGCGATCGAAGTTCGGGGACCCCGCCTGGTCGATGGGAAGCGTGTCGACGTGCAGAACGCGCGCGGTATCGGCCAGCGCCTCGACGTCTCCGGGCAGCGTCGCCCCGGCCAGCACGACCGTCAGGACGTACCGCGATGCAGTGACGTCGAGCGCGCGGCTCAGCGCCTGGACCCGGGCACGAACCCGCGCACCTTCGCTGTCGCCGAACGATCCCGCCGTGGTGTCGACCAGAAGCACGAGGTCGAGTGCACGGCCGTGCCGACCGCGAAGCGCCCCGGTGAACTGAAACTCGACGCCAGCCATCCTGAACGGAGTCGGCAGGTCATCGTATCCGGCGTCGTTGAGGCGCTGGCGGATGGCATCGATCAAGGGCGATGGGGTCATAGCAGCACCTCGGCGGCGAAGGATGCACGCAGTTCGTCGATGTCGCCGGAGGCCTGGAGGAGGCTCTCTACGCTGACATGGGAGGGGGCGAGCGATCCTGTCCGACCCGGCGCGCTCGATGGCGACCTGCTCGAGCGAGAGGCTATCGTGAGATGCCAGGTGTCGTCTGAGTGGATGACGAGGGCGTTGTCGTTGGCGTACGCGCCGTCGGCCTGGAGGCGGATCGCTTCTGACGCCGACTTCACGAGGAAGACGGGGCGGGCAGGCGCTCCGGCGCGGTTCGCCTGAAGCGAGGCGATGCCCGCTGAGAGATCGTCGTTCGTTGGCGACGCCAGCGACCACTGGGCTGTCGACCTGCCATGCTCCAGCAGCGCAAGCACGATGGCGAGATGGCCGAGTCTGCTCGCTCGGGCATTCTGGTCCGTCGCCAGCAGGCCGATGGTGTTCGAACTGATCGGCTCGTAGGCTGCCGGATCATGCTGCAGCTGACCGCCCCGGAAGACGGCGACCGCGCGTGACCAGAGAGCAATCCCTTTGTTGACGGCGGGTGTCCGGCTCTGGTCCACCGCGTCGACGACGGCGCCGGCGGCCATCTGGTCGCGCAGCGCGTTCACGGAAGCGGTCAGAGGGGCGAGAAGCGCGCCTCTGCCGGTCGCGTCTAGCGCGAGCCCCATCAGGCAGTTGAGCTTGTCGGCCATCATCTTGAGCACCAACGCGACCAGGACCTGTTCGCCCCACGCACGCATGTGGCTGGCCGCGTTTATCGCTGCCACGTTCCCGTTGTAGTCGTCGCCATAGACGATCCGCAGGACGTCGCGTTGACCCTGGGTGATCTGATCCTCGCAGAACACGTGGCCCGGGGCATCCGGTGCGCAGGGCCAGGGCCACTTGTTGATCCCGGTCGCCGCGGCGAACACGCCCTGCAGGTTCATGTCCTGGATCGACAGGCCCACGACCATCGTCTTCCGGTTCGTGGCGATCCCGAGCACCTCGTTCCGCATGGCGGCGAAGTCCGGGTTGTTCGGCCACATCGTGATCTGCGTGTGGCTGCCGGTGAGAAAACGGCGGTACCGCCCCTCGTCCTGCTCGGCGTGTATGATGCATCCGTGGAACTTCAGCAGCTTCGCCTGACCAGGGGGATCCCGAAGCTGGCCTGGATCGACGACGACCTGAAGGATGCCGGGGATGCCGCCGCCGAGACGATGGACTGCGGCTTCGATGAAGCCGTCCCAGTTCCCGGATGCGATGGTCTTTACGGCACCCTCGAGTACGAGAAGCGCGATACACAGGTGCGCCGCCGCCGGCGGTGGCGGATTCTCGAACTGGCGCCGGATGTCGATCGCGGTCCAGAGGATGAAGTCGCCGGGTTCGGCACCGACGCGAATATCGAGGACGCGCGAATAGCTGTTCCAGAGCGCGTCGACGATCGCATCGCGTGCGCCCCATGTCGCGAACGGCGAGTGGACGTCGACGCCGACTGCCGCTCGATCCGTACCGGCTAGCTGCAGAGCCTCGTCGAGCGCGGGCATGTATTCGGCTTCAGTCGCCGGATCGACAGCCCGTACGCGAAGGTACTCAATCGCCGCTGCGACGAGACCGCCGAGGCTCGGTGCCTTCCGCGAGATACCCGAACCGACCCACAGCGCGAACTCGCCGTTCTCGACGGCCTTCGCGGTGGCGGCGAATTCGCCGTCGAGCTTCTCCAGAACTTGGCGCACGGTGATGTTGGTCGCGTTGGGTGCGAGACCCACTTCATGCCTCCCCGATCGGCATGACGAGCGTCACCCGGACATATAAGATGCTATGCACGATCCCCTTGGAACGCAACGGCTTCTGACGCGATTCGGGGTGCTGCGCTACGCCGCGACGGGTTCAGGTGATCCTTCGAGCGGGAATGATGCGCTGCCCGGCGTCCAGAAATCGGTGTGATCAAAGTGGTTCGCGTAGAACCCGCGCGACAGGGTTGCCCGGCGACGACGCCTGGACGTCGGCTCCTCGACCGCGAAGTCGTCGCCGTCCAACCGCTGGAGCTCGTAACCCTGCGGCATGAGCCGTGGCTGAGCGACAATGGCCTTGAGGTCCTCGATGGACAGGGCGGGGTGACCCATCTCTGGCATGTCACCGAGATCGTCCACGTCGTCGATGTCGACGTTCGGCGTGTCGATCGCGCTGATCGTGTTTGCCACCATCGCATCCACGTCGACGTGCGCGCCGGCGAGCGCCAGCGATCCAATCTCCCGGCTGATCGCCGACAGGATCGGCTGCAGCCCGCCGACCATGTCCTCGAACAGCTTGATGCGGCCCGACAGCGCCAGATAGACCTCGGTCTCGACGGTGTCGTGGTAGTGAAGATTTACGATCCTGATGTTGTCGAAGCGCTGGCCGAGCCGGTCGATGCGGCCGATCCGCTGTTCCACGCGCATCGGGTTCCACGGCATGTCGTAGTTGATCAGCGAGCCGCAGAACTGGAAATTGAGGCCCTCGGCCGCAGCGTCCGTGCAGAGCAGGATGTCGCCCTTGCCTTCGCGGAACCGCTTCTTGATGTCAGCCCGGGACACCAGGCGCCAGCTTCCGTCCGGCGTGCGGATCTCGCCGCCACGGCCGGAGAAGCAGATGACCTCGCGACCCGTCTGATCGGCAAGCCAGTCGCGCAGCCCGTCCATGGTGTCGGTGTAGCCGGTGAACACCATCGTCTGCTGATAGCCTTCAGCCGCCAGCCGGGTGAGCTCGTCCTTGAGCGCGCGCGCCTTGGTGTCGATCGGCAGCCGTTGCAGGTCGTAAAGGATTTCGCGGATCGCGGCGCTTTCGAGCAGCCTGCGGGCGACCTCCTCCTTTTCCTTCACCTCGTCCGTCTCGACCTCCTCGCCGCTCTCCTCCAGGTCGAACTGGTCGTCGTCGACCTGTCGGTCGAGGCGGCCCTGAAGGCTATGTGCGAGGGCGGCGAAGCTGGAGGACAGGCGCTTGCGGTAGATCGTCAGCACGAAGCCGATCGCGGTCTTCTGCGCCTGGTCGGCGTTCTGATAGGCGGAGCGGATGAAGTTCTCGACCCGCTCGTAGATATCGCGCTCGGCCGGCTCCATGTGGATGAAGCGATCCTGCACGTCCCGAACGGCGATACGCGCCTGGAGCTTCCCCTCGGCCTGGTAGCGGCGGAGCAGCGAACGCGTGTGTCGCGACATGAGCGCGGCGACGGGCGTCCAGCGCTTCATGATGCGCACGGCGGCGGCGCGGTCCTCGCCGCTGAGCTGGCGGCGCGGGATCGAGGCAGCCCCGCGGAGCGCCCCGATGATCCGGCGGGTGCGGATGGTCGACAGCGGCTGCCCGGCGCTGCCGCCCATGCGGGCCGCCCGCTCCGGCGGCAGCGCGCCGAAGAATGCCTCTGTCGCGCGAAAGAGGAAGGCGCAGTCCTCCATCTTCTCGACGGAAAGGTGCGGGTCAGCCAGCGCGGCGAAGTAGCGCTCGTACGCGACGGCGTCCCATTCGGGGGGCATGCCGAGCAGCGACAGCAGGTCGTACAGCTCCATCGCGTGGGTCTGGAGCGGCGTCGCCGACAGCAAAACCAGGCCGTGCGTACGATGGCGCAGATCACGCAGCAGCCGCATCAGCATGTTCGGCGTGACGCGACCACCGGTCCGCTTCTGCCGGGCGTGATGCGCCTCGTCGACTACCACCAGATCGTAGGGTTCCGCCTCGAGCAGCTCGGGCCGCCGATCGCTGCGACGGGCCAGATGGCTCGACATGATTACGAACGGCTCGGCCGACCAGGCGTCGCGTGTGACCGGCGTGTCGACGAGCGACTGGGTCGCGGCGTCGTACCGGCGGAAGGACTTTCCGTCATAGATCGGCCAGTCGAGCGCGAACTTCTCGCGCAGCTCGGCCTGCCACTGGGTGCAGACGTTCTTGGGCGCCAGGATGATCCCGCGCTTCAGCCGCCCGGCGAGCCACGCCTGTCGCACCAGCAGTCCGGCCTGCACCGTCTTACCGAGGCCGACCTCGTCGGCGATCAGCAGCCGCGGCGCGTGGTCCGGCACCTCGCCGTACATGCGCAGGAAGGCGCGGCGCTGGTGCGGCCAGGCCTCGACAGGAGACGTCGCCTCGCCGACCCAGATCCCGCCGTTCACGTCACGGGCCGCGGTGCGCAGCCGCTGCCAGAGGTCAGCGCGTTCCTGATCCCAGTCGTGCAGCGGAACCGGCGGAGCCACTGGCTCGGGCAAGATAACTGGTTCCGGCTTCGCTGCCGGCTTCTCCTGCAGCCGCGTCGGCAGCTGGTCGTCCGGTGGCAGGAAACGGAGCAGGTCGAGTCGGACGGCTGTCGGCACGTCATAGGTGCGTATCCGCTCGGCGCGATCCGCCCAGTACAGCGCGAAGGACCGGTCCTCCTCGTCGACATATTCGACGTTCGGTGTCCAGGATTTGAAGACCGTGAACGTCTCCCCGTTGCTCATCCAGCCCTGGACCGTCTCGTTGACGGAGCCGGTGAATGCAATGCGATCGCCGGTCTTGTCCTCGATGATGCCGGTCTTCTCATGGAAGATCGCCGTTCCGGCGACCGGCTCGCGCGTGACCGGATGGCAGGGCAGGGCGACGCGGACGTCTAGCATGCCGCGGGCGACCAGCCAGGCGAGAAGCTCGAGGGCCTCCCGCTCGCTCGTCGACACGTTCTCCGGCAGGCTGAAGTCGGCCTTGGCGGCGACGACGTCCATCATCGACATGCCACGCGCGATCGCCTCGACCTCCCCATCGTCGAGGGTGCAGCCGACGAGCAGGCGCATCTTGCCCTGGTTAAGCGCAAGATGCTCGATGCCGCGCGCCGCCAGCGCCAGGCTGCCCGCCCGGAAGTATCCGGTCGTGCGGTCGTAGCGGATCGCAGACGACAGCGCCGGCACCCAGAACCGCGACACCAGGTCGCCGTCCTCGCGGCTGTACTTCAGCTTCCAGGTGCGGTCCTGCAGCAGCATCTCACTCGGCCGCCATCAGCTCGCGGTACAGCTCCAGCTGCTGCGGCTCGCCGATCTCGCCCTCATAGGCGATGCGGCGGAGCTTCTCGAGCGCGTCGAAGTCGTCGGCCGCCGGCTTCACCGCCTTGTCGGCGTCGATGCCAGAGAACGTCTTGGACGGCGGCAGCACCTCGAGCAGGGCCTCCATCGCGACCTTGAACTCGTCCTCCTTGGCGACCCCAGCCTGCTCCAGCATCTCCTGGGCCGCCTCGGCACCGCGGGTGCGCATGACGTGCGCCGCGTGATGCAGCGCGTCGATCATGCCGCGTGAGCCATCGGCGGGGCCGACCGCGCCCTTGGCGACGCGGGTGGCGGAGTCCCACAGCTTGATCTCGGCCGCCTTCTTCTCGGCAAGCCGGCCGATCACCTGCGCCTCAAGATCTACACCGACCGCGCGGGCGAGCCGCAGGGCTTCGTCATATGGGAAGCTGACCGCCTTGAAGGCATCCCAGGCGAGCACGTAGAATGCCGTCGGGCCGTCCATGTCGGCCTGAGCCTTCGCGGACGCGAGCTGGGCGAGGCGCCAGGCCTTCACCTCGCGACGGGCGGCGTTGAGCGCATCTTCCGGCCGCACGGCGTAGGGATCGAATTCCTCGAACATGTCGCCCTGCGTGCGCCGCTTCTTCTTCGGCTCGGGTGCCGGCGTGCCGCGGGTCAGCGGCCAGTGGCGCGAGAACGCCTCCAGCGCGGGGCCGAAGCTGGCGAGGTAGAGGTCGACGCCCTGGATGCCGGCCTGCTGGAACTCGCCCACGCGTGCACGGACGGCGCGGGCCACCTCCGGCTCCACGTCTTCCCAGTACATGGTCTCGCCCTGCGCATCCTCGCGCGGGCGGCAGACGAGAAAGATGGTCGAGTTGGCGGCGGCCTTATCCTTGATATGAAGGCTTGCGGAAAACTCGGTGTTTACCGGCCACGACGCGGTGATGATAAATCCCGCGTCCATGAGAGACAAGGCAAGTGCATCCCATGCGCCCGTCTCCTTATGAGTGAACATCACCGTCATGATGCCGTCGTCTTTGAGGACGCGACGGCACTCTGAGAATATACCTTCCATCTTCATGCGATAATCGTCATCAGCCAGACGGGCCGCACCCTTCTGGCCCTTGAAGTGGGCTTTGTTGGCCACCGCTTCGGCTTCCTTGTCGGCCAGACGCCGAGTAAAGAGTTCGGGCACGACGAGGCCGGCGGTGCGCTTCAGCCAGACGTAGAAGAAATCCGACAGCTCGGCATACATGACGTTGGCGCCGTAGGGCGGGTCCATGACCACGGCGTCGACGGACCGGTCGGCGATGTGCGGCATCGACGCGCCAGAGCCATTCTGAACTGTGATGGAACCCGACACGCCTGCAACGCTGTCCAGCATGTCGCCGCGCTTTCCACCAGCAACCATGTGAACCAGTTCTTGGAGTGCCTTTCGTGTGGCTTCAACAGCCCAATCGTGGCCAAGGCCTTCAACCATGACTGCCATCTCACCATAAGACCATTTGACAGCAAAGTCGTGCCGTTCGAACAGATTGGCGACCACCTCACGCTGCGAGATCCATCGAGAACTGCGCGAGTTGAAAGTCGTCAACTTGTCGACGCAGAAGCTGAGGTAGACATAGGCGGCACGCCTTACATCAGACATCGACCCTTCTTTGTTGTCACGATCAAATAGCTCCTTGAATACCTCGACTCCGGTGCCGTGCACAAGAAGCTGCCTTGGTGAGAACATGTCCCTCCAGAGAGGCATGCCGTACTGGCGCGGACGGTCATCGTTAGTGTTGTCTGGATATTGCTCGGAGGGGACCACATCACCGGCCTCCCATTCAGGGAGCTTTTCCGCTAGCATCTTAGAAATCTGCGATTGATCATAATCGCGGCTTTGGGGCGCTCTGTAGCCTCGCACCCACTTGATCTTGTTCTTCCCGGTCTTGGTCTTGGCGACAATCTGCCGTTTGTAAACGACGGCGTACAGCTGATCGCCGAGCTTTCCTTCTTGACCCTGGCGCTTGATCTCATCCCCCGAGATGGTGCGGTTGCAATCGCTGAACGGACAGATTGCATCGCCACCCGCCACAGTTGCTTCAGAGTGGTCCTTAGACGACGTTGTGATCTCGAAGGAGCAGGCTCGAGTTTCATCTCCGGGCCCGCTTCCTAGTCGTGGATGCAGCTTAATTCCCGTACCATCCGGGGCGAGGCGCCAGTTCGGAGCAAGTGGAAGGCGACCTGCGCAATACGGGCAGGTGATGCTCCGGGCCCAGAGGTATGCGTCTGGGCGGCAATCTTCTTCTGGTTCCGCGGGGTAAAGCCCCGCCAGCCGGGTCCGAACCAACTGGGACCACTCGGGTCCGATTTTAGCGAATTCGTCGAGTACCGCTGCCCCAAAGTGAGCTGGATACTCGATAGTTGCCTTCTGGATCAGGGTTGCGACTGGGTTTAGATCGTTAGCAATCGCAGAGACGCCCAGCCGAAGAGCTTCAAGGGGGATGGCTCCCCCTCCGGCGGTAGGGTCGAGCACCACAAAATTCGCACCCTGACCAGTTTGAGCGCGGTCTTGAGCAGACGGATTGTAGGCGAACGCGCGAGGATAGCCGTATGCATCGGACCCTAGCCGTTCGCCGAGGCGATCAGCTCGTTCGATGCGGCCACGGGCCGCGATGGGATCTCCATGAATTCCGAGTGTGAACTTGAAGGCGTCGCGATTGGCGTCCTCGGGCAGAATTGACGCTAGCACCGCTGCTCGTGACGCGACCAGCGGCCGCCGAGCCCACCACACGTGAAGGCGGTTGGGCGCTGGGAATGGTGTCATCGGCGTACGCTCACGCACGCTCTCGATGCCGATTTCGGCAATAGGCAGCCAGCGTTCGATCAGGCGAGTGGTGGTCATATGTAGTCCGATCTCAGCGCGCTGGCGCGGTCAGGAGAATGCGAAGGGCGGTAAGCACGCGACGCGGGTTCTTGCGGTGGACGGCCATGCCGAGCCAGTATGCGGCTTCCTCGCGCGCCATCGCCTCGATCCCTTCGGCGACGTGCACCATCGCCGCGCGCGACCGCATCGGCGCCAGCGTGCGGAAGAGCAGAGCAAGCCGCAGCGCCGCGTCCTCGCGGATCGGCGACCGCAGCCCCTCGATCGGCATGACCTCGAGCCGGATGCCGGCGTCCTTCAGCTTTTTGAGGATGCGGACCTGGTTGATCTCGAGGTTGCGGCCGGCCAGACCCGCCATGCGGACAGGCACGTGAATGTGCGGTGACGCCGGCGAGGGCATCTGCCAGATCTCGACCTGAAGCTCGTTGCCGACGATGCGCCGTGCGCGCACCTCATAGGCAGGCTCGATGGTGGGGAGCGTCACGCGCTCGACCCTAGCAGTTCTGGATACCATAGGTTCATGCCTCTGCGGTGACTTCGACGAAGGCGGCAGACGTGCCGAACTTCGTCAGTCGTTCGATGATCTTTTCCGGCTCATCTCCGGACAGCGCGAGGCCATCGGCGAATTCGAGCTGGATTCCTGTCTCCACGTGCTTCTCCGCCGCGGCGCGCAGCTGCGGCTCCACAAATTCCCGGGTCTGCTTGGCGTCGGCCACCGTGCCGTCGATGGACATCGAGATGACCGACCCAGCGGTCGTCTCGAACTCGATCGTGGCGTTGGCCTTCTTCGTCGCTCCGGGTACGCTTTCCACCACGTTGAGCAGCATGAAGAAGTGCCCGACCTCGAACGGCGTCAGCGACAGGCTCGACACCTTCTCGATCTTGGCGGCCCGTGCGCGCTGGAACACGGTGGAGAGCGCGTCTTTGAGCACACCCTCGCCGCTGAACGTCTGGGCCGATGGCGTCGACGGAGCGGGCGTGCCCGCCGGTTGACCACCGGCACCCGGCTGAGCGCCGAACGGAACCGCCGGAGCCTGTATGCCGCTGCCATTGCCATTCGGCTTTGTCGACGTAGTGCTACCCGGAACATCGCCGCCGTTCACCATCGGACCGCCGATCGGCGTCTCAGGCTCCGGCGTCTTCACCGAGCGCGGGAAGATGCCGTGGTCGCGAGCATAGTCCGCCGTGGAGATGATGGAGCTGCCGTCGATCACGATGGAGGGCACGGGATCGCCCTTGCCGGCGGTCAGGCCCTCGCGCTGGTAGACGAACACCCCATCGGTGATCCCCTTGATCACCAGCTTGCGGAACGGGTCGTCACCGACGTGCATCGGCAGCGACGGATCGCGGCGGAACTCGGCGCGGAGGTCGGCGGCGGTCATCTGGCCGATGCGCTTCAGCGGCGTGCGGTCGCGCACGAACTGCGGCAGGTCCGGCTGGTCCTCGGGCGTGCGCAGCTTGCCGATGTCGGAGAGCTGACGGACGATCTGGGTCTGGCCGGAGCCGGGACGCTCGGACGCCGAGTGCTGGTCGATGGTCGCGAGATCGAGCGAGACCGTGCCGCCGCCGAGCGCGGTGCGGCTCGGGTAGAAGAGGTGCCGGTAGCACTGCTGGATGGCGATCGCGATGTCGGACTCCGACCGCCGCGCCAGCTCGATGACCTGCGCCTTCTGGTGGTCGGCAAGCTCGTTCAAGCGGTCGGCGCGCTTGAGCTCCTGCAGCGCCAGATGGCGAGACACGGTTGCGGTAAGGTGCTGGACGTGCCGATCGTCGGCAACGAGGAACACGAGGTTGTTGCGCAGCTGGCGCAGCCCGCCACCGTCCTGTCCCTTGCGCTGGTAAATGGTGGAGATCAGGTCCGGCACCTCGTCGACGACGTTGCCGATGCTGAGTGCCTGGTGATGGACGATGGCGAGCCGCGGCTTGCCGTCGCCGATGTCGTCGGGAACGTCGAATGCGCCGGCCGGGAACGGGATCGCCTCGAACGAGCCGTTGCCGCCGAAGATGTCCTTGATCCGGCTGTCGGTCTCGACCCGCAGGGCCTCGGCTTCGACGTTCCGCTCCTCGCGGGCGATGATCTGGGTGAGGTTCGCCTCCGCGTTGAAGCGAAGCGGCGCGCCGGGACGGTCGTCGAGATAGGCCGAGCCCTGGATGAAGGCGGCTTCCGCATCCGACACGAAGCTGAGGTCGGCGTCGGGCGACAGCACCGAATAGCGCAGGTGCGCCGGCGTCAGGCCGCGAAGCTCGTTGTTGTACGCCATGGTGTGGACGAAGATCGTCCGGGCGACGTAGCTGGCGTACGGCAGCAGGCCACCGAAGCGATCGGCGTCGATGCCGGCGGCCAGCGCCGCCCGGCCCGCCTTGCCGTCGATGTCGTTGAGGATGGCGGAGTCGTACTGGCTCTGGTTGAGGCGGGTGGTGAATTCACGGCGGATGCCCTCGTCACCGAGATCCACGTGATGCGTGTGGATCATCGCCGCGTCCTTGGGGCGCTTCGCCCACACGCTGGCGACCGTCTTGGCGAGAATGCGCAGCATGCCGCGGACGCGCTGGAAGTCGGCAAGTGTCGCGGTCTTGCCGGTCAGCGTGTCGAGCAGGTCGGGGTGGAAGGGGTAGCTGGCGGCAAGCGCCGTGCGAGCCTCGGCGCCCTGGTGACCTGCGTCGATGCGATCGCGGTACTGGGTCCAGAGCTGGCAGTAGGCGTCCATCGTCTCCTGCGGCACGTCGACGCGCTCGAACAGGCGGCGCTTCAGCACCGCGGCGGTCTCATCGTCGCTGGTGGGGTTCAGGATCGTCGCCTTGCGGCCGGAAACGCTCTCCAGCTCGCTGACGATCCGCGAGATCTCCTCGTTCTCGCGAGCGAAGGCGTCGGTCGCCTTGCCGTCCGAGCGAACGGCAAGCGTGAACACCACGGCCGCGCGAGGGCGGCTTTCCACCGCAGCGAACAGCGCCTTGAGAAAAGCCGAGATCTGATCGCGGCCGTACGCGTCGGGGCACTTGCGCAGATACTCGCCCAGCTCGTCGAGGACGACGAGCACGGTGCGGTCACCGAACACCTCGGCCAGCGTGTCGGCGCCGGGCGCCCGGCGCATCTCGTCAGACTTGCGGACGATCTCGTATCCCGCGGCGCCTCCGATCTGATAGGCGATCTCGCCCCAGGGCGTGAACGCGCGGATGCCGTCGCCCATCGTGCGACCGTTGGACGGGTCCGAGGCTTCGCCATCGAACGCCGCGACCGAGGTGCCGGTCGGCAGCGAGGGCAGGGTGACGAACTCGCCCATGTTCGGCACGCTGGCGCCCTCGCGTGCGCCATGGATCAGCGCGATGAGACCGTGCGTCTTGCCGCCGCCGAAGCTGGTGTCGAGGCGGAACACCGCCGAGGACGAGCCGTGGCCGGACAGGCGGCTGAGCACCTGACCGAGTAGTTCCTTGAGGCCGGCGGTCGGGTAGGTGTTCGCGAAGAACCGGCGCGCGTCGACATAGTCGGCGGGGCCCTGGCCGGAGAGTACGGGACCGAGGCGCGCGGCGAACTCCGCTTCGGACATGGTGCCGTTCAGGATGTCCTGCCGGGGCTGGCAGGTTCCGAAGATCGTCGTCGAGGCCATGTGGTTACCTGTTCTGGAGGCGCTCGGCGAGCGCGATGACGTGAGCGAGCTGGTCCGCCCGAGCGCGGAGTAGCGGGAGGAGACGGGAAGGCAGATCGGATGGTTCGCTGTGCTGGCCGACCACCCAGTTCCGGATCGTACGGTCGGTGACGCCCAGATCGCGCGACAGCGGCGACTGCCACTGGGCGCCGTACAGGGCCTCCCCCGCCGCTCTGAGGGCGCTTTCTTTCTCCATTTTCTACCTTCTAGGAAGAGCGGCAAATTGCAGCAAGATCGCGGTGCAATTTTCTCGCGACCGATCCGCAAGGATCCTGCGGATGGCCTGTATCCTGGGGAGCGGCTGAGGAGCTGGAGCCTTGCTGGTGTCCAGGAACGACTTGGCGCAACCGGGCGGTGGGTAACAGGTGCTTTCTGTCAGGTCCGCAGCGGACGTTTTCGTCAGGCACGACGCCTCGCGCGCGTGAGAGACTCTCTTCTCTTATCTTATAGAGTCTAGAGATTAGAGAGATCTGCGCGCACGCGCTCGCGATCGCGCGCGTGCATCGGATGAGCGCTGAGGTCAATGGCTTGAAAGTCGCGGAAAACCGCCGATGTTGCCCTCGATGACGATGTCGCAACGAACTTCTAGTTGCTGGCAGGCGACGCCGATTATGCAGACAAGTGCATAAACCGGCGCTCGATGCACATATGTGCATAGTCGTCCGGCCGAGTCGCGAGCGACGCCGATGCACACATGTGCATAAAATCTCCCCCGATGCACATGTGTGCAAGCGAGGGCGGATGCACATGTCTGCATAATCCACCCCTAACTTGTACATGTGTGCATCCGCGGCGGCATGCACACATGTACATACTGGGGCCGATGCGGACTTATGCTGATGACGTGACGTCTTGGCGAGGTGTCGACGGGGTGGCCAGCTGGCCGGCTCGCTCACCTTTGCGCCGGGCACACCGCCTTCCGCACCGAGGGGCCATGGCGCATCGTCATAAAGTCGCGATGACCTCAGATCGCGAGATCGACTTCTAGGTCCGCCAGCAGTCGGGATGCCGACGCTGGGCCGGCTGGATGAGTGGCATACAAGCGCGACATGATCCTCGACCTGCAGTTCCAAGGAAGCTGGACCGACCCGATGAACCATCTCGCGGCGGTTGATCGGCCCGGCTGCATCTATCAGGCGTCGAGCTTCCTGGTGCGATCGGTCATCCGCTTGGTATAGGCCTTTTCCTCTTCCGGGTCCGGGAACGTCAGCCCCTCGAGTCCGTCGACGATCGGGCGAAGCTGATCGATAGTCCGAAGATCATCCAGCAGTTGCGCCCGGCTGTAGGTATCCGGATCGATGGGGGCGCCATCGTAGCGGCGGAGGGTCATAGCAACGCCCTGAAATTCGCCATCGGCGAGTTCCTGCAGCTTCTGGTGTCGCTTCGAATACCGGTCAAGCGGACGATCGAAGTCCTCGCAGCGCCCCGGAAGCGCACGATGAGTGATGTTCGTGCAGTGGACCGTTGGGATCAGCCAGCAGTAGACCAGGCGCTTGCGGGCCTGCTCGACGTCGCCGGCCTCGAGTGCCATCAGCACGAGCGACTGAACCTGGGCGACCGGAAAGCCGTGCTCAACGTCCTTGAGGGCGGGCTCAAGGCCAGCTCGTTCTTCGACAAAGAACTGCGGCTGCGACTTCCGGGTCCATGGAAGCAGATACTGATCACGGGCAAGCCGACCCACCGCATCTCGCCTCCGTCGCTGCGCCACGCGTGCGAAGGAAGGTACCTTGTCGACCAGCAGGTTGAGGAAGCGGATGTCAGCATCGAGCTTCGCCGGCAGGAAGAGCCCGGCCCAGTCGGCGACTTTCACACCGTGCCAGCCGCGGTCCAATTGCTTCGACCATGATGCCCGGATTTGCGCTGTCGTGCTGACTGCTTTCACCACTTCATTGTCGTCGCTGGTGTAATCCGATGCATCTTCCTCTTCGAACATAGTCTGTCATTCTCCATATCTATCGACTGACCTTGGTGCGCTAGCGACTAAAGGTTCGTTATCGTAACAGTGCAGCCACTTCTTTTCGCCCGACTTCACCACCTCCCACCCGGTGGCGAGAAGCGCGATATCCACCACGGCGAAGGTAAGCCCTGTCCTCGTCCAGCCGAACGACAGCAGGATCGCTGGCCAGCCGATGGCGAGCAGGATCATCAGAACTCCAATCAGACGGGTGGCAGGGTGCCACCATCTTGCAGGCTGCTGGTACTGCTCGTGCACGATCACGGCGCCATCGTCGCCATCCGGCCAGACGTCTCGCACGACCAGCCGGGCGTTTCGTGGCAGTTCGGCGCGATCGGCTTTAAGGCGGGCGGCCCGACGGTCGTCCTGATCGGACCATGCCATCAAGCGGCACGTCGTTTGTCGAGGGTGGCCGCAAACTGCTCGCGCTGCTCGTCGGCGAACTGCTTCGCCCAGCAGAGGCCGTCGACGAGTTCCATCTGCTCGATGGTGGAGCAAGAGATCTCGAGCAGCCGCGGGCTGGCATAGATGACCGCCAGGCACTTAGCGCGGCTGATCGCGACGTTCAGGCGGTTGCGGCTGTACAGGAACTCGATGTTTCTTGGTAGGTCGTCGCCCGACGAGGTCGCCATCGAAATGAGCACGACCGGCGCCTCCTGGCCCTGGAACTTGTCCACGGTCCCGACCCGCGCGCCATCGGGGAGTACGCGCTTCAGCAGCTCGACCTGCATGTTGTACGGCGAAACAACCAGGATGTCGTCGGTGCCGATCACGCGCTCCTGGCCGTGCCGATCCGTCCATCGGCCACCCAGGACTGAACGGTAGGTGAGGGCGAGCCTATCGGCTTCAGCCTGCGACCGCTGGCTGCATCCGGCATGCTCGACGTCAACGAAGCGGAGGCCGGCCGGCGCGAGCGCGTCGGGATCCCGCGTGCAGTCGACCTCAAGGCGCTGGCTGGCGGTGGTTGCCTCCGTTTCCAGTCGCCCCTCGTACACCGCGTCGGAGATGAAGCCGCACAGGTCGGGATGCATCCGCCGGGTGACGGGCAGGAACACGCCCTGCTCGGCAGGAACGGTCGCATGACCTTCGAGCAGGTAGTCGAGAGCGGACATACCGCTGCTGCCCGGGTGCGTGCCCTTGATCGGCTGCGACAGCTGCATCTGGTCCCCGACCAGCACGACGTTGCGCGCGGCAACGCCCATGGCGACGATATTGGCGAGGCTGACCTGCCCGGCCTCGTCGATAAAGAGGTAGTCGAAGGCTTCGTCCATCTCCTCGCGCGCGAACAGCCACGCGGTGCCCGCGACAAGCTGGTGGTAGGGCTGGACCCCGCTGCCGCTTCCGCCGATCACGTCCTCGATCCAGCCGCGCGTGCCGAGCGCCTGATCCTCGCGGCTCGACTTCTTCATGCCCCGGCAGGCCAGACCCTGGGCGCTGGCGACCGCCTCGACGTCCGCAAGCAGGTTGTTGATGGCCTTGTGCGAGTTGGAGGCGATGCCGATGCGCTTGCCAGCGGCGAGCAGGGCTACGATCGCCTGCGATGACGTATAGGTCTTGCCCGCACCGGGAGGTCCCTGGATCAGCAGGTAGCTGTCGTCGAGCGCCAGCAGGGCGTCGATGGCACCGGCTGTCGCGTCGGTACCATCCGCGACGATCGCCTGACCTGGGGTGCGGCCAGCGAGGATCGGGCGGTCACGGCGAAGAACGGAGGTGATCGCGCGGTATCGGTCGCCGCCCGCGGCGATATGCTCGGCGTAGCGGTGGATGGCTGCACGCAGCACGGCATCGCCGATTGGCCCGGTCGGAATGAGCGCGGCTCCGGGTTCCAGCGGTGAGCGGCTGGGGCCGAGCTTCAACTCTATGACGCGCGCCTCCTCGTCCAGCGAGACGATGTCGCCGGCCGGTTCGAGCGTCCCGGAGCGGAGGGGAGAGTCCCCGACCTTCAGCTTGAAGTCCTGCGCCGGAAAGGTGAAGGTATAGACGGTCGAGCGCTTCTCCTTGCGGGGCGCGATCGTCGGGTGAGGCATGAGCTCGGCGAGACTCTCGGCATCGTTCAGTAGTGCCTCGCGGTCCATGTCCTGACGCGCGAACATCGCCCACCAGGACGGCTTCGCCTCGCGGCGATGGAACTCGAGCAGATCGACCAGCAGCCGGCGCCACGGCGCATCTTCGGCCTCGATCAGCGTCTCGGCGAGGCGGCGTGTCCGTTCGTCAGCCTCGCTTCGCGCCGCCGCCTTGGCAGGATCCGGCGCGGCGACTTCGCGGCCTTCGAACCAGGACATGCCGGCTGGCCGTAGGGAGAGCAGCCAGTCGCGGCACATGCGCGTCGAGCGGCAGTCGATCTCGTTGTAGTCGGCGATCTCGCGGAGCAGCTGCTCGTCACCCAGTCGTCGCCAGCGCTCGTAGATGATGATGCTGTCGCCGGCGTTCTTGACCTCGCCCTGGCGGCCGCCGGGCAGGTAGAAGGCCTCCATGTTCTTGATCGAGTAGCGCGGTTCCGACGTCCGGATGGACTCGGCGACGACGCGGTAGAGGTCGACGAACTTCTCGCCGCGCAGGAGGTCGTCGACCTCCGCCTCGCGCGTGCCGTGATACATCGCGAGCTTCTTGAGCGCGGTCTGCTCGTACGCCGCGTAGTGGTAGATGTGAGCCGCGGGGAAGCGAGCGAGCCGATCGATCATGAAGTCGACGGTCTGTTCGAACGCGAGCTTTTCGCTCTCGCGATCGTGCCCCCAGAACTCATGGAAGCGGTCTTCGCCGTCATCGTCGAAGGCGACCAGGCCGAAGAGATACTCGAGCCCGCCGTCGAAGAGCGGGTCGCCCTCCATGTCGAAGAACATGTCGCCGTGATCAGGCCGCGGCAGCCGCGCGAAGCCACGGCCGGGCTGGACGGGCAGGGTCTCCACCTTCCGTTCCCCTGTCCGTCGCTGATGTGCCTGTAGTCGCGCCTGATTCGAGAGCCGCACCACGGTATCGGGCTGCATTCCGTCGATGCGGGTTCCCGCCGGCAGCAGGCCGAGCGTTCCGATGTCGTCGATGCCGGCGCCGCGCAGGGCCGCGATCTGGCCGCGCCCCATCCCGGCGACGATGGAGAGGTGGTCGGCGGCCTCCCATTCGGCGTCGCAGCTGTCCGACCAGCGGCAGAAGGTGCAGTGTCCGCATGGGTCGCCGGCCGACGTCGCCGGCGGCGCGTCAACATACGCTTCGAACCGGCGGCGCGCGAAGCCGAAGTAGTGCAGCACCGACGACGTGCGCAGCGAGGTGATCTCGCCTGAACCGAGCACCACGTGCATCTGCGGAGGGATCACGCCCTGCACCTCTGCCAGCATCTCGGCGTAGACGCAGAGCTGGAGGACGTGCTTGGCCTTGGCCGACCGCGCCAGCTTCGTGTCGGCGACATCGTAGGCGTAAGCTCCCAGCGACGAGTGGACGTCGTCGCGCCGAAGGAGAAAGTCGGAGTAGCCGTGCCAGCGGCCAACCAGGAACGCGCCCTGGTAGACGACGTCATGGCCTTCCTGCATCGCGCGCCGGGTTGCCTCGGCGCGTTCGTCGAGCGTGCCGGTCGAGGCGATCTCGACGACGGAGCGGCCCTCGTCCTGCAGGCGGCGCAGGTACGCGCGTTCGTGCTGGATGCCTTTCTCCTGCAGGAGGACGGCGTTCTCGTCATCGGCAGCGAAGGTCGTCGGCGAGACGAGGTTCCGCACGTCCAGTACGGTGGCATGGCCGCAGCCCATGAAGTTGACGAGGTCGCTCGCCGAGAAGATCGTCCGTCCGCCGTAGTTCCGCATCTTTCCCCCATCTGCGGACCGCCATCCGCTGGACTGCATCATGCATGTCCATCATGAAGTCGCCACAGGACAGATCCTGTCGCATGGGGAGGGTTGAGAATGTCCTATCGCAATGCGATCGATCTTCTGACCGTCGCGTCCCGCGCCGCAAGTGCGCGAGGGATCAGCCTCGAGGAGATCGCCGAGCTGATCGAGCGCGACTACAGGACGGCGCAGCGGCTCGTTCGGGCACTTCGCGAACGATTTCCCGAACTCGACAGCTTTCGCGACGAGGAATCAGGAAAGATGCGCTGGCGGCTTCCATACAAGGCCATTGCGCCGCTTCTCGCTCCCACCGCGGAGGAGCTCGCCGCGCTGACGCTGGCGGAGGAGATGCTGACGAACGGCGCGGGCGCGGACCAGGTGCAGGCGCTGCGATCGCTTCATGGCAAGATCCTCGCGCTGATCCCAGGCGAGCGGAGCCGGCGCATCGAGGCGGACGAGGACGCGCTCCTGCTCGCGCTCGGCCATGCCGCGCGCCCTGGGCCTCGACCGGTAGGGCGCGACGGTATCGACCATGCCATCTCCACGGCGCTGAAGGGGACCTCGCGATTGCGGATCCGCTACTGCGGCTGGAAGGACAAGGTCGCCCGCGAGCGGATCGTGGCGCCGCACGGGCTGCTGCTGGGCGCTCGGCGATACCTCGTCGCAGTCGATCTGGATAAGGTAGGCGGCGGCATTCAGCATTTCCGGGTCGAGGCTATCGAAGAGGCAGTCGTGCTGCCCGAGTCCTTCGTGCGGAAGGCCGGCTTCGACCTCGACGAACATGCGCAGCGCTGCTTCGGCTCGTACCAGCAGGAGGACGGGATCCACGATGTCGCCTGGCGCTTCGCCCCGCACGCGGCCCCACGGGCGACAGGCTTCCTGTTCCATCCTGCTCAAATTGTGGAGCACCAGAAGGATGGTTCGCTGGTGGTCAGATTTCGCGCGGCGGGCCTGCTTGAAATGTGCTGGCACCTGTACATGTGGGGCGACGCGGTCGAGGTGCTGTCGCCGCCGGAGCTCGCCCGGATGGTTGAGGATCACCGACGCGACGACTTCGCGTCCATGCCGTAAGGGCTTGGGGGTCAGGGCGCGCCCTGACCCCGCGCCCCGGGGCATCAGCAGTCCGGGAGGTCGTCGAGGTTGTTCTTCGACGTCGTGTCCCGGTCCGTGCGTAGGTACTTGCCGGTCGGACCGTTCACGACCCGGATCTTCGTCTCCGGGTAGTGCGTCCAGTTCACCCAGTACTCATGCAGGCCGCTCTCGATATCGCTGATCGCGTCCGCCTTGCTGCGCGGCGACCAGTATTCGCCCGAGTTGCAGAGCCGGGTAATGTCGCCCTGCGAGTTCTTGCCGGTCGCCCGGACGTAGCGCTTCGCCATGCTCAGCCCTCCTTGACGGTGGTGTGAGGGCTGGCCTTCCCGTGAGCGGTGGTGACGTACCGGCCCGAGATGGCGCTGCGGTAGTGGCCGCCGGACGTGCCGCTCGCGCCCGCGGTCTCGCGGACGGTGGTGTGAGCGCTCGCCTTGCCGTGGCTGGCGGTGACGTACCGCCCGCTGATCGCGCTGCGGTAGCTGCCGCCGCTTCGACCCTTGCTCATGATGGTGTTCTCCATGCTTCCTGCGAACCGAATCGTCGCAGGAGGAACATGGACAGGGCACACGACATATCCTGTCGCTTCCGCTTGCCGTCAGCTGTACAATGCGCCGCGGCCTTCGACACTGGACTGCGGCCCGCGCATGATGGGCTGAGGGGGGAACTCACGATGCGATTCGCTGCCGCATTTCTGCTGGCTTCCTGCGGCCCGACCGCAGCCTGGGCAAACCCAAAAGGCGATCTTCCGCTGCAGACCATGACCATGGACGAGATCATGCAGGCACGTGCCGCCGGCACCGGCTGCGCCTGGCTGGGAGGGGAGGGCCGCACGCTGCGGGTCGCGATGAAGGAAGATCGCGGAGCCGTGAAGCGCGCCGGACGCGTCATCCGCCTCGTTCCTGCCGCTGGAGCCAAGGAAGTCTTCCCGTACACTTACCACCGCTGGACGGGTGAAGGGATGGAGATCGCGATCGAGGACAGCGGCAGGCTTGTAGGACAGGGCACCGAGCACCTCGAAACCACCGCGAAGCTCACGCTCACCGAGAATGGACGCAGCCGCTCGTGGCAGGGCCGCCTCAGCTGCGGTTCGTGACGCGATCGTCGGGGCAGGTGGCTATCAGCCGCTCGTAGCGGCGCGCAATCTCCCTGAAGCGTTCGACGCCTGCAAGATCGCCCTCGACCGCGAGGGCGCCGATTCTCTCCGCGATCCATCTCGGAGCGTCCCTGCCGTGAAGGCGCTCGATTGCGAGCGCCTCTGCCTAGCGCATCCGGTCTTCCGCGTCGACCATGACGTGCTGATCCAGGAAGTAGCCGCTCACGTCAACGAGGTCGCGCTTAATACCATGAGCTTCGGCATGCGATAGCGGTATGTCACTGTTCCCGAAATGTTCGTCGCGTCCTATAACGGTCGGCAGCCGGAGACCAATGACCCATGCCGCCCCTTATTCTTCACGATATGCCGTTTCAAATGGTACCTAGCGAGGCGCGCCTTCTTGTCGAGACGACGCCGGCCGGGTTTCCGTCCCCGGCACAGGACGACATGGAGGAGCCGATCGACCTGGCCGCCTGGCTGATCGATCATCCGGCGGCGAGTTACCTGATGCGGGTGGCGGGGCACTCGATGGCGGACGCGGGTATCTCGGACGGCGACCTTGTCGTCGTCAGCCGGGCCGTAGAGCCCCGTCCCGGCGACATCGTAATTGCGCTGGTCGATGGCGATCGCACCATGAAGCGGCTGCGCCGCTCCGGGGGTCGGCTCTGGCTGGTGCCCGAGGCGGAAGGATACCAGCGCATCGCCGTGACCGAGACGACCGAGATCTGGGGCGTCGTCGTGGCGCTGGCGCGTCGCTACCGGCGATGAGCACGATCGCGCTGATCGACTGCAACAACTATTACGTCAGCTGCGAGCGCGCCTTCGACAGCAGCCTTCACGGCGTGCCGGTGGTGGTCGCGTCGAACAACGACGGGTGCGCGATCGCCAGGTCCAGCGAGGCGAAGGCGCTTGGCGTGAAGATGGGCGACCCCATCCACTTGATCCGCGACCGGCTGACGAAGCACGGCGTGGTGGTTCGCTCCTCCAACTACACGTTATATGGCGACATGCAGCGACGCGTCGTCGCCGCCGTCGAGGAATTCGCCAGCGAGGTCGAGATCTACTCGATCGACGAGACCTTCCTGGACCTCGAGCCCTTCGCGAACCGCGATCTCGTCGCCCACGCCAACGCGATGCGCGACCAGGTGCGGCGCTGGACGACGATCCCGACCTGCGTCGGGATCGCGCCGACCAAGACGCTGGCCAAGCTGGCGAACGCGGCGGCCAAGAAGAACCCCCTGTTCGATGGTGTCGCCGACCTGCGCGATCCCGTGCTGCGCACCTGGGTTCTCGACCGCTTTCCAGCCGCCGACGTCTGGGGCGTGGGGCGGGCCACGGCCGCGAAGCTCGCTGAACTGGGTATCACGACCGCGGGGCAGATCCGCGACATGCAGATGAAGCAGGCGAGGGGCCTTGGCACCGTGGTTCTCGAGCGGCTCGTCGCCGAGTTGCAGGGCGTGGCGGCTAGCGCGGTGGAGGTCATCGAGCCGCAGCGGAAGGGCATGGCGGTCACCCGCAGCTTCGGCACCCCGGTGGATGACCTCGACACACTGATGGGAGCCGTCTCGCAGTATGCGATGCGGGCAGGCGAGAAGCTGCGGAGCCACGGCCTGGTGGCGGGGCAGCTCACTGTCTTCTTCCAAACCAACCGCTTCAGGTCGGACGCGCGCCAATATCAGGCTCTGCGCCGCATGACGCTGCACCCGATGACGGCGGACTCGCTCGAACTGCTGGCGGCCGCGCGGCGTGGAGCCGAAGCGGCATGGCGCGATGGCTTCGCCTATACGAAGGCGGGGATCATGCTCGACGATCTCGTTTCAGCCGACCTGCGCCCAAGGACGCTGTTCGAGGGAAACGTCGAGCGGCGCGACCGGCTGATGACCGCGCTGGACGAGGTGAACGGCCGATTCGGCAAGTTCACGGCGGTGCCGGCGGCGCAGGGCTTCAGGCGCGAGTGGAGGATGCGGGCCGAGAACAGGTCGCCGGCCTGGACGACGCGCATCGAGGAGGTTCCCGTCGTCCAGGCGCGATGAAGTTCGGCTCGTTGACCTGCCGAAACCGTCGGCATAGCCTGCCATGACGGACCAGGCGGCGGTTCAATTGCGGGGGCCTATGTACGACGAGATCATGCTGGCTTCCAGCGAAGGCGACGACCGCTGGGAACAGGACCATGCTGCTCTTGAAGCTGCCTGGCGGGAAGCGGGAACCTGTCCAGTCCCCATCGCGCGGTTCTCGACTGCCTCCGATGTCATAGGCCACTTCTACTTCGCCAGTGGTCCTGCGGCTGCCGCCGCGTTCTATCTCACCAAGCGGGCGTTCGACGCGCTGAGCGTCTGGCTTCAGGGTCGTGCCGGCCGCAAGGTCCATGTGCGGCTGGCCGACGGAACGGAGCTGTCGGCTGCGACGCCGGGCGAGCTGGCTGAGGTCGCCGATGTCGTCGAGCGGCTCCGCCCGAGCCCGCCTCCAGTTGCAAGCAGCGACGCTCCCATCGCGGATCCGGTCGGGACCGAGCGTTGATGCAGGGCGACAACGAGAGCATCAGGACGACCGATCGCAGGATCGCCCTTCTGATCGACGCGGACAACGTCTCGCATGCCAAGATCGCGGCGATCCTGGCCGAACTCTCGAAATACGGCACGGCGAACGTGCGCCGCGCGTACGGCGACTGGACGAGCACGGGTCTGAAGGGTTGGAAGGACAAGCTCCACGACTTCGCGATCAGGCCGATCCAGCAGTTCAGCTATTCGACGGGCAAGAACGCCACCGACATCGCCCTCGTGATCGATGCGATGGAGCTGCTCTACACGCAGAGGCCGGAGGCGTTCTGCCTGGTCTCGAGCGATGCCGACTTCACTCCGCTGGTGATGCAGCTGAAGGCCAACGGGCAGGAGGTATACGGCTTCGGCGAGCGCAAGACGCCATCGCCGTTCGTCAGTGCCTGCACGACCTTCCTGTATCTGGATACGCTCGAGGGAGCGGCGGAGCCGACCGCCGTGTCTGCCGAGATGGCCCAGGAGGCTGCGAACACCCAGCATCCCGACGGGCCGCAGGACGTCGGGGGCGAGCGCATGCCGTCCGTACGGCGCCCGCTATCGCAGGATACCAAGCTGGTGACCATCCTGCGCGGGGCCATCGAGGCTTCGGCGCACGAGGACGGGTGGGCTGCCATGTCGGCGGCAGGAAGCGCCGCGAAGCGCCAGGCTTCGATCGATCCGCGCAACTATGGCGTCCGGAACTTTCCGGCGCTGTTCGCCGCCACCGGCCTGTTCGAGATCGTCAAGATGGACAACGGGCAGGGGTTCGTCGCCGATCGGCGTAACCGGGACCGTGCCCCTAAGCCGACCAGATAGGCTGATGGCCGAGGCTACCGGTATTCGGCCGGGATCGGATGGCCGGACGAAAGATGAAGCGCCGCCCATTCTGACCGCCTGCGCCATACGCCTGGTCCGATGAACCGGCAGCGGAAGCTACAACAGCGCAGGTTGCCTCGCTGATCGCGTCGGGAACTCCGGTCCCCGGACTGTCATCCGTCCGGCATCATAGGGGCGCTGCAGGTTCACCAAGGCGTCCTCTCCGGCTCGTGGGACATGCGGGCGCGAGTGCACATGGCGCGATCTCCTAGAGCGGTTTCCGTTCAGTCTGGGTCATAGCCGCAGGAGCTGAAGTAGTTGGCGCATTCCTGCGGCTGGAAGAGGTCGACCAATCTGCCGATG
>NZ_JACIFA010000020.1 GCF_014197135.1 Sphingomonas zeae | reverse complement strand
TCTCAATGCCAGTACCGCAGACCCCGAAGCCGCCGTAGCGGCCCGCTCCGTCGCGGTGAAACCCCTCTAGGCGGGCTCACCCCAAACCGTCAACAGCCGATTTTCATTTTTTCGTAAAAAACCAGCAAAACCCAATTCTTTCAATAGTTTGACGAGACGCCATCTTGCCGACGACGCCGGAACCTTATCTCCATTGGAGCGTGCTTTCGCGAATCAACGCCACCAAAAGTCCAGGATCAGGGGCGCAAACGCATAAGGGGCGCCCTTCCCGGTTGGGAAGGACGCCCCTTTATGCCCTGCGGTAGAGGATCAGTCTGTCAGAGACGACCGACCGTCACCGACATGTCCTTGCTGCGCTTCAGCGGATTGGCGAGCGGCAGGGTGAAGGGGGCTGCCGCGATCTCGAACACGTCACCTTCCTCGGTGCGAATGCCGTCCGAGAATGAGAGCGTCGCCGTGCCGAAGAAGTGAACGTGCACGTCGCCCGGACGACGGAACAGCGCGTACTTGAAGTGGTGATGCTCGAGGTTAGCCAGGCTGTGCGACATGTTCGCCTCACCCGACAGGAAGGGCTTTTCCCACAGCGTTTCGCCGCCCCGGACGATCTTGCTGGTGCCCGCGATATGCTCAGGCACTTCGCCCAGCAGCAGCTCGGCACCGAGCGAGGCGGGACGCAGCTTGCTATGCGCTAGCCACAGATAGTTGTGGCGCTCGGTCACATGGTCCGAGAACTCGTTGGCAAGGCACAGGCCGAGGCGATGCGGGGTGCCGTCGGGACCGATCAGGTAGATGCCCGCCAGTTCGGGCTCTTCGCCGCCATCCTGCGCGAAGGCGGGCATTTCGAGCGCGTCGCCGGGGCCGACCAGCTGGCTACCATCGCCCTTATAGAACCATTCCGGCTGCTGGCCGACCTGGCCTTTACCGGGCTTGCCGCCCTCGACGCCTTCCAGGAACATGCGCATCGAGTCGGTCTGGTGCGCGGCCGCCGCCGCTTCGCGGTGCATCTTGTCGCGCCCCTCGGCCGAGCCGAGATGGGTCAGGCCGGTGCCGGTCATAACGCAATGCGCGGGGTCGGCATGATCGATCGGGGCGATCAGATGCCCCGCCGCCAGTTCGGCCGACAGATCGACCGCGGCGCCCTCGCCACAGGCCAGCGCGGTATCGAGCAGCGACTGGCCCTCGGCGATCGCGCGCTGGGCGAGCGCGATGACGCTCTCGACGCCCGGCACGAACGCCGCCCGGTCGCCGCGGGCCAGAATGACCGAGCGCTCACCCGAGGGCGCGCGGTGCTGCAACAGACGATCAGCCATCAAATCCTCCCCTAAAGTCTTTTTCAACAAAAACGGGGCGCGAACCGAACCAGCCCGCGCCCCGTCATTCCTTAGCCCGGCTGGCCGTCGACCAGGCGGGGCAGCGTGCCCGCGGCTTCGTCCTTCAAATCCTGCGGCAGCAGCGCGGCCGACAGGTTCTGGTACGACACCGGCCGCAGATAGCGGTCGATCGCCAGGCTGCCGACCGAGGTCGTGCGCGCGTCCGAGGTCGACGGGAACGGCCCGCCATGGACCATCGCATGGGCGACTTCCACGCCGGTCGGCCAGCCATTGGCAAGGATACGGCCCGCCTTGCGTTCGAGCACCGGCACCAGCCGCGCGGCCATGTCGGTATCGCCCTCGTCCATCTGGATCGTCGCGGTCAGCTGACCCTCGGCGGCCTTGAGGACCGCGATCAGCTCCGCCTCGTCGCGGCAGCGGACCAGGATCGAGGACGCGCCGAACACTTCATGGCCGAGCGTCTCGTCGGCGAGGAACGCCTCGGCTGTGGTCTGGAAGAAGGCGGCGCGACCCGCCGTAACGCCCTCGCCGACCTTGCCCTGCGCGACCGTCTCAACCTTGTCATGGCTCGCCAGCGATTCGGCGGCCTTGGTATAGGCGGCATGGATACCCGGGGTGAGCATGGTCTGTGCCGCCGCATCGGTCAGCGCGGTGCGCGCCGCCTCGACGAACGCGTCCAGCCCTTCGCCCTCGATCGCGAGCAGCAGGCCGGGATTGGTGCAGAACTGGCCCGCGCCCATGGTCAGCGAACCGACGAACGCGGTGCCCAGCGCGCTCCCACGCGCCTTCAGCGCCTCGGGCATCAGCACGACCGGGTTGATGCTCGACATTTCGGCATAGACGGGGATCGGGATGGCACGTTCCTGCGCGATCTTGACCAGCGCCAGACCACCGGCGCGCGAGCCGGTGAAGCCGACCGCAGCGATACGCGGATCACGGACCAGCGCCCCACCGAGTTCGTTGCTGGGGCCGGTCAGATGGCCGAACACGCCCTTGGGCAGGCCGCACGCCGCGACCGCGCGCTCGATCGCGGCGGCGACCAGCGCGCCGGTCTGCGGATGGGCGGGATGGCCCTTCACCACGACCGGGCAACCGGCGGCCAGCGCCGACGCCGTGTCGCCACCGGCGGTCGAGAAGGCGAGCGGGAAGTTCGACGCACCGAACACCGCGACCGGACCCAGCGGCACCATGCGCAGGCGCAGATCGGGGCGCGGCAGCGGCTGGCGGTCGGGCATGGCGGGGTCGATGCGGACCTGGAGATAGGCGCCGGCGCGCAGCACCTTGGCGAACAGGCCCAGCTGGCCGACGGTGCGGCCACGCTCGCCCTCCAGACGCGCGCGCGGCAGCCCGCTCTCGCGCATCGCGGCTTCGATCAGTTCGTCACCTACGCCCATGATCTCGGCACCGATCTTGTCGAGGAACGCGGCGCGCTCTTCGCGGCTGGTGGCGCGATAGACGTCGAACGCCTCCTCCGCAGCCGCACAGGCCGCGTCGACATCGGCCGGTCCGTGCACCGCAAAGGCGTCGCCCACCGGCTGGCCGGTGGCGGCGTCGATCGAACGGAAATCGGTCATAGGGGAAGCTCCTTTATATTACTCCGACATATTAGTTTGACGGAGCGATGGCAATGTTAAAGGTTGTGCGCAAAGATGGGGGCGGAGAGGTACACGCGATGAGTGACAGCATGACGAATGGGGATGCGCCGCCCGGCGCCGCAACGGATATAGGTTCGGAAGAGGCCGCCCCCAAGGTCAAGCGGGGCACCGGCCGCCGCCTGCATGGCGCGATCGCGCACAAGCTGGGCGCGGCGATCGTCTCGGGTGAGTATCGCCCCGGCGACACGCTGTCGGGCGAGGTCGCCTTTTCCGAAGCGCTCGACGTGTCGCGCAGCGCCTATCGGGAAGCGGTGCAGGTGCTGAGCGCCAAGGGGCTGGTCGAGAGCCGTCCCAAGACGGGCACGCGCGTCCTGCCGCGCCATCGCTGGAATCTGCTCGACCCCGACGTCCTCGCCTGGGCCTTTTCGGGTGAGCCGGACATCCAGTTCGTGCGCAGCCTGTTCGAGTTGCGCTCGATCGTCGAACCCGCCGCCGCGCGACTGGCGGCTGAGCGGCGCGACAAGGCCGATCTGAAGGAGATGCGCGATGCGCTGGGAGCGATGCGCCGTCATACGCTGGCGACCGATGCGGGGCGCGCGGCCGACCGCGATTTCCACAATGCGGTGCTGGCCGCGACGCGCAATGACGCGCTGGTCGTGCTGACCGCCAGCATCGGCGCGGCGGTCGCCTGGACCACCCAGTTCAAGCAGCGCTCGCGCGCGCTGCCCCGCAATCCGGTGCCCGACCATGTGAAGGTCTATGACGCGATCGCGGCGGGCGATGTCGAAGGCGCGGGAGAGGCCATGCGGCTGCTCGTCGATTTGGCGCTGGAAGATACCCGCAGCGCCATGAAGGGGTAGAAGGCCCGCCCCCGATAAGGGAGCGGGCCACCCGAGACGCCGGGTTCGGGAATGGGGTTCAGATCGCGGCGTGGTGGACCGGCTTGGCGGGGACCGCGACTCGGAAGGTGAAGATGTCGCCCGCCTGGAGCTGCTCGGCCAGTTGCTCGTCGGACAGGCCCTGCCGCGCGGTGGTGGCATAGGCGGTGCGGCCATCGGGACCGCCCAGCGCAATCTTGGTGATGTTGGAGACGGGAAAGCGCACCTCGTCGGTCATAACCCCGTCCGGGCCATAGCGCCGCGCGGCCGATCCGCCGAAGAAGCCGACCCACACGCCGCCCTCGGCATCGCAGATCGCGCCATCGGGATGACCGTCCGCACCGCCGAAGCGTGCGAACTCACTCGCCGCGCCCAGCGTCCCGTCCGCCAGGATCGGATGCGCCAGGATCACCTTGCCCAGCGTATCGACGTGATAGAGGATCGAATCGTCGGGCGAGATAGCAGGGCCGTTGGTGATGCACACCGGATCGGCCGCGGTCGGCGTGACCCGCCCGGCCGACCATTGGAACAACCGGCCCGACAGCGAGGTCTCGTCATTGTCCATCGTGCCGAACCAGATGCGCCCCTGCCCATCGACACAGGCATCGTTGAGGCGATTGGCGGGAAGATGCGCATCAATCTCGGCCAATTGCTCGAAGCTGCCGGTCGCGGGATCGAAATGATGCGGGCCGGACTTCAGCCCCGCGACGAAGCCGCCGCGCTGTGCCGGCACGACCCAGCCGACCATTTCGGGCGAGGCCCAGTGATCGAGCGTGCCCGCGACCGGATCGTGACGGTAGATGCGCTGCTGCTTGATATCGACGAACCACAGCGCGTCATCGACCCAGATCGGGCCTTCGCCCAGCGTCGCACCCACGGTCAGGCAATGTTCGGCCTGCTGCATCACTCTCTCCTATGCTCTCGCCCGGTCTGTTATCGCCAACCGGCGTCGATGAAATAGTCGTGGCCGGTGCACATCTTCGCATCGTCCGAGGCGAGGAAGAGGACCAGCGCCGCCACGTCCGAAGGCTGGATGCGCCCGTCGAGGCACTGCGCCGCGACGATCTCCGCCTCGCCCTCGGGCGTGTACCATTTTTCCTGGCGCGGCGTCTGCACGTTGCCGGGCACGATGGTGTTCACGCGGATATTCTCACGGCCCAGATCGCGCGCCAGGCTGCGCGTCAGTCCCTCGATCGCGGCCTTGCACGTCTGGTAGAGGACCAGGTCGTTCAGACCCAGATGCCAGCTGATCGATCCGAAGTTCAGGATCGCGCCGCCTCCTGCCCGCTTCATCGCGGGGATCACCGCTTGCGCGGCAAAGAACTGGTGGCGCAGATTGACGTTCAGCCGCTCGTCCCAATAGGCCGGGGTCACTTCCGCGATGCTGTGGCGATCGTCATTGCCCGCATTGTTGACGAGGATGTCGACCCCGCCCAGCGCCGCTTCCAGATCGGCGAAGATCGCCTTCAGGCTGTCCAGGTTGGTCAGGTCGCAGTGGCGCTGGATCGGCGCATGGCGCGCATCGGGGGTCAGCCGGTCGACGAGCGCTTGGGCCGCCTCCTCCGCGATGTCGACAAAGGCGACACGCGCGCCCTGCGCCACGAACGCCTCGACCAGCCCCTCGCCGATCCCCGAGCCGCCGCCGGTGACGATGACGCGCTTGTCGATCAGGCTGGGATAGCGCGCGACCGTGTCGGTCGCGGCGCTGGTCTTCTGCAACATGGAAGTCTCCGTCACAACAGGCCGCGCTTGGCCAGGTTGCGCATCAGGTCGCCCAGACCAAAGGTCCAGGCGGGGGCGTCGGCCGAGGTCATCACCGGGTTGACCAGCGTGCCGAGGCGCGGATTGGTGATGACGACCGTGTCGCCGACCTTGTGGGTGAAGCCGCGGCCCGGCTCGTCACGGTCCTGCGTCGGCGCGAACAGCGTGCCGAGGAACAGGACCAGGCCATCGGGGTAATGATGCTCGCTCAGCGCCTGGCCAAGCAGGTCTTCGGGATCGCGGCTGATCTGGTCCATCGAGCTGGCGCCCTCTAGCACATAGCCATCGGTGCCGGTGATGGTCAGCTTGACCTCGCTCGACCGCACATCGTCCATCGTGAAGCCGTCGTCGAACAGGCGGACGAGCGGGCCGAGCGAGCAGGACGCGTTATTGTCCTTGGCCTTGCCGAGCAGCAGCGCCGAGCGCCCCTCGAAATCGCGCAGGTTGACGTCATTGCCCAGCGTCGCGCCGACCGCCTGGCCATGCGCATCGGCGACCAGCACCACCTCGGGCTCCGGGTTGTTCCAGGTCGAGTCGGAGCGGACGCCGACCGGCATCCCCCAGCCGACCGTCGACAGGACCGGCGACTTGGTGAAGATTTCCGCATCCGGGCCGATCGCGACCTCCAGATATTGCGACCACAGCCCTTCGGCGATCAGCGCGTCCTTCAACTGCGCGGCCTCGGGCGAGCCGGGTACGACCGAGCGGATATTGCCGCCCAGCGCGGCTTCCAGCGTGCCGCGAAGCCCCGCCGCCTTGGCATGATCGCCGCGCGCGCGTTCCTCGATCACTCGTTCCAGCGCGGACACGGCAAAGGTCACCCCCGCCGCCTTCACGCATTGCAGATCGATCGGCGACAGCAGGCGGTTGGGCGCGCCCTGCTCGGGCGACAGGTTCAGGTCAGCCAGCTCACCGAGCGCTTCGCCCTGCGACGCCTCGACCGTACCACTCGCCAGCAGCGCCGAGACGGTGGGGGCCACGCGGCTCATGTCATAGACTTGGCCATTCTCGACCAGAATCGGGCAAGGCCCTTCGCCCCGGTCGATCCGACCGACGAAACGCCCATCGCGCCAATCGTCGGGCAAGGCGCCCATCAGGTCGGTAAGATTGCTGGCCATAATTCCTCTCCGCAGATTTGTTAGCGGTATCGATTGCTGTCCGGTTCAGGTCAAGAGGGCCTGAATTGGTCAGCTCGTCCGGAATCGCCTGGGAATGGCCGGGCATTCAAATCCGAGGAGCAAATCCGACGGGCTTCCGGCAACGCTGACGCATGGGAATGTCATGCGCGTCGTCCAGCACGCATGGGCGGCGGCCCCAGATCGTGGAGCGCCACGGGCTTTCGCGACGCCCTGTCGAGGCGCGGACCGACCGGCCGGACGGAATGATCCACCCGGCCGGTCGCCGTCATCAGTGGTTGTCGCGCGGCAATCCTTGCGTCTGGGCGATGCGCTGATATTTCTCAGCCCCTTCCAGGATCGCGCCGGTCGACATCTGGCCGACCACCGAGCGCTGGATTTCCTGCCACGGGGTCTGCGACGCAGGGTACTTATACCCGCCCGCCGCCGCCAGGGTCTTGCGACGCTCGGCCAGCTCTTCCTCGGAGATCAGGATATTGGCGCTGCCGGTGTTCAGGTCGATGCGGACCCGGTCGCCGGTCTGGATCAGCGCCAGGCCACCCATCGCCGCCGCTTCCGGGCTGGCGTTCAGGATCGAGGGCGAACCGCTCGTACCCGACTGGCGCCCGTCACCGATGCAGGGCAGCGAGTGCACGCCTTCGGTGATGAGATAGGCGGGCGGACGCATGTTGACGACTTCCGCCGCACCCGGATAGCCGATCGGGCCAGCGCCGCGCATGAACAGCAACGTCTCGGGCGTGATGCCGGTCGCGGGATCGTCGATCCGGTGGTGATAATCCTCCGGCCCGTCGAACACGACCGCCGGGCCTTCAAAGGCGTTCAGGTCGTCGGGGTTGGACAGGTAACGCTCGCGGAATTCCGGCGAGATCACGCTGGTCTTCATGATCGCGGCGTCGAACAGATTGCCCGACAGCACGATGAAGCCCGCTTCCTCGACCAGCGGCTGGGCGAAGGGACGGATGACCTTTTCGTCCTCGATCGCGACGCCACGGCAATTCTCGCCCATGGTCTTGCCATTGACGGTCAGCGCGTCCTCGTGGATCAGCCCCTGCTCGATCAGCTGGTTGACCACGGCGGGCACGCCGCCCGCACGATAATAATCCTCGCCCAGATATTCACCCGCGGGCTGGAGGTTCACGAGCAGCGGGATCTTGTGCCCTTCGCTCTCCCAATCCTGCACGGGCAGGTCGACGCCGATGTGGCGCGCGATGGCGGCAAGGTGGATCGGCGCGTTGGTCGAGCCGCCGATCGCCGAGTTGACCTTGATCGCGTTGTGGAACGCGTCCTTGGTCAGGATGTCGGAGGGCTTCAGGTCCTCGTTCACCATCTCGACGATGCGCTTGCCGGTGAGGTACGCGACTTCCTGACGATCGCGATAGGGCGCGGGGATCGCGGCCGAACCCGGCAGCGACATGCCCAGCGCCTCGGCCAGCGAGTTCATCGTGGTCGCGGTGCCCATGGTGTTGCAATAGCCGGTCGAGGGGGCCGACGAGGCGACCAGGCGGATGAACTCCGCATCGTCGATCTCACCCGCCGCCAGCATCTGGCGCGCCTTCCACACGATGGTGCCCGAGCCGGTGCGCTCGCCCTTGTGCCAGCCGTTCAGCATCGGCCCGACCGACAGCGCGATCGCCGGGATGTTGACCGTAGCGGCCGCCATCAGCATCGCCGGGGTCGTCTTGTCACAACCGATCGTCAGCACGACGCCATCGAGCGGATAGCCGTACAGCACCTCGACCAGGCCCAGATAGGACAGGTTGCGGTCGAGACCCGCGGTCGGGCGCTTGCCGGTTTCCTGGATCGGGTGAACCGGGAATTCCAGGACGATGCCGCCCATCTCGCGCACGCCCTCGCGCACCCGCTCGGCCAACACCAGATGGTGGCGGTTGCAGGGCGACAGGTCGGAGCCGCTCTGCGCGATGCCGATGATCGGCTTGCCCGACTGAAGCTCCTCCAGCGAAAGGCCGAAGTTCAGGTAGCGCTCCAGATAGAGCGCGGTCATGTCGATATTGTCGGGATTGTCGAACCAGGCGCGGCTGCGCAGCTTCGTGGGCGTGTCGGTCATGTCAGGCTTTCGGTCAGCGAACGGTGGAGAAACGATAGATCATGGTATGCCGATAGGGCTTACCCGGATCGACGCGGGGCGAGACGAAGTCGGGTTTGTTGGGCGAGTCGGGGAATTTCTGCGGCTCCAGCGCGATGCCGTCTCCCATGCGGTACAGGTGCCCCTTCTTGCCGACATAGGTACCGTCGAGGAAATTGCCCGTATAGAATTGCACGCCCGGCTCGGTCGACAGCACTTCGAGCACCCGGCCCGAGGCGGGGTCCTCCAGCCGCGCGGCCAGCTGCGGCGTCGTGGTCAGCCCCTTGTCGAGCGCGAAATTATGGTCATAGCCCTGGCCATAGCGGATCTGCTGGTCGTTGCCGTTGCGAATACCGTCGGCCACGACGCGGGGGGCGCGGAAGTCGAACACGGTGCCTGCGACGGGCTTGCGCTCGCCGGTCGGGATCAGCTTGGCATCCACCGGCGTGAAGGTCGCGGCCGGGATGGTCAGCTTGTGGAAGGTCGCACCCAGCGGCGACCCTTCGCCGTTCAGGTTGAAGATCGCGTGGTTCGTCATGTTGACGATGGTCGGCTTGTCGGTCTTCGCCTCGAACGCGATGGTCAGCGACCCCGCCTCGTCCAGCGAATAGGTGACGGTCGCGTCGACCTTGCCGGGATAGCCCTGGTCGCCATCGGGGCTGGTCAGCGCCATGACCACGCTGGCGGTCGGACCGTCCTTCATCGACACGATCCGCCACAGATGTTTGTCGAAGCCCTTGGTCCCGCCGTGGAGCGAGTTGACCTTGTCGTTGAGCGTCAGCTGATAGCTCTGGCCGTCCAGCGAGAAGCGGCCGCCGCCGATGCGGTTGGCGAAGCGGCCCACCGTGACCCCGAAGAAATTCGGATGGTTCACATAATCCTCGGCCTTGTCATAGCCGAGCAGTACGTCGGCCGACTTACCGTCGCGGTCGGGTGCCATCACCGATTGCAGCGTCGCGCCATAGGTCAGGACGCGGGCCGACAGTCCGGCCTTGTTGGTCAGCGTCACCGATTCGATCGCGGCCCCCTCGACCGAATAGCCGGCGGGCGCGCGCTTCGCCTCGCTCGCCAGAGCGGCGGTAGACGTCATGGCGGAGGTTACCGCTACCAAAGTAAGAAAGCTCTTGATTGACGCCATCGACATGCCTCACCCTTTCGTCGCCAGACGCCATTGACGCGCCTTTTGCGTCACTATAGTCAGACAAAATATCAGGAGCAAGCCGGTCAACGAACATCTTTTGATGATGTTCACCGGCGCGAAGGAGAGGATTTCATGGCCGCACCACCCGTCACGTCCCGTGCCAATGGCGCAACGCCTGTCGGGGGGAAGGCGGCGAATTACGGGTCCGCGTTGACTCTCCTCGCCAGCCTGTTCTTCATGTGGGGCTTCATCACCGTCATCAACAACGTGTTGTTGCCGCATCTGCGGTCGGTGTTCGAGCTTGATTACGCCCAGACGACCTTGATCGAGTCGGTCTGGTTCATCGCCTATTTCTTCGCCTCCATCCCCTCGGCCAAATTGATCGAACGGGTCGGCTATCAGAAGTCGATCGTCATCGGCCTGCTCATCATGGCGGCCGGTGCGCTGGGCATGACCCTTGCCGCCAGCCTGCCGTCCTACGGCGTGACGCTGGTCATGCTGTTCGTCATCGCCAGTGGCATCACGCTGCTCCAAGTGGCGGCGAACCCCTATGTGACCGTCATCGGCCCGCCGGAAACCGGCTCGTCGCGCCTCAACCTGGTGCAGGCCTTCAACTCGCTGGGCACCACGCTGGCACCGCTGTTCGCCGGTTACCTGATCCTCGGCCGCAGCCGCAGCGGCACCGCCGAGGCGGGTGCCGCGCTGACCCAGGCGCAGCGTTATGCCGACGCCCAGTCGGTCATCCTGCCTTATGTCCTGGTCGCGATCGTATTGGTCGTGCTGGCAGTGGTCATTGCGCGCTTCCCGCTGCCCGCGCTGGGCTCCTCGACGCAGCGCGCCGCCAAGACCGAGCGCAAGCAGCATTCGCTGTGGAAGCATCGCAACCTGACGCTCGGCATCCCGACGATGATCGCCTATCTGCTGGCGGAAATCGGCGTCGCCAACCTGTTCGTCAACTTCGTATCGCAACCCAATATCGCGGCCGTCACCCATGAGCAGGCGTCGCGCTATCTGTCGCTGCTGTGGGGCGGGATGATGGTCGGCCGCTTCTTCGGCAGCTTCGTGATGCAGAAGATCGCGCCGGAACGCGTGCTGACCGTCTTCGCCTTCGGCGCGCTGGTCGTCGTCGCGATCGCGACCTTCACGACCGGGCCGATGGCGATGTGGGCGCTGATCGCGGTGGGCCTGTTCCACTCGATCATGTTCCCGACCATCTTCACCCTCGCCATCCGTGGCCTGGGTCCGCTGACCGAAGAAGGTTCGGGGCTGATGATCATGGCGATCGCGGGCGGCGCGCTCGTCGTCGTGCAGGGCTGGCTGGCCGATCATTATGGCCTCCAGAACTCCTTCTTCCTGACCATGGCCTGCGAGGTCGTCGTGCTCGCTTACGCGCTGTGGGGGTCGAAGCCCGCCAATATCTTCCCGGACGAAGAGGCCGCGTAATCGCGGACTCGGGATAAACGCAAAGGGGGGCGGTGCCGCGAGGTGCCGCCCCTTTTGCTTTGCCTCGGCTTTCGTTCTCAAATCCGATCTGGTAATGTTACACCGTAACACGAACGATCGAAGACGAGATTCATGATCCCGACGGCCGACACCAGCACGCTCCCGCCACCCCTCGCCCTTCCCGATCATGTCCGTATCAACAGCGATTCGACCGTGCTGGCAACGATCGACCAGCCCCAGGTGACGCTGGCGATATGGCAGCGCCCATCGCCATTACCCGCACCCGACTTGACCGATTTCCCGACGATCCGCTTCGCGGCGGCGACGCATTCGGTGGCGGCGGCTGTCCGCGATGCGCTCGGCACCCCGCCGCTCCAGCCATGGCATGAAACACTTGCCTCCGACGTCGCGCGGTTGGCGATGCTCTATGCCACCTGGACCGGCGAGGACCGCGTCGAGGTGCGGATCGAGCGCGTCACCGGCAATGGCTGCTGGAAATTCCACGCCGATTATGTCGGGCTGCGGCTCATCACCACCTATTGCGGGCGGGCGACCCAGTGGCTGCCGCAGGGCGCGACCGACGATACCGCGCCGGGCGCGCTGTCGGCGGGGGATGTCGGCCTGTTCAAGGGGCGCGAGCGCGCGGGCGACCGCGCGATCATCCACCGCTCGCCGCCGATCGCCGGGACCGGCGAAGACCGGCTGCTGCTCGTCATCGACGCGCCCTGGCCGGAGGACGATGCGTGACCAGCCTGACCCTGCCCCGCGACGCCGTGCGGACGACCACGCCGCCGATCGCCGCCGCCGCACGGCTGGCCAGCATCGACGCGGTGCGCGGGCTAGTCATGGTCATCATGCTGCTCGACCATGTCCGCGATACGCTGGGCACCCATTGGCTGGTCGGCGATCCGATGGACGCGCGCCTCGTCGCGCCCGCCCTGTTCTTCAGCCGGACGCTGGCCTCGCTCTGCGCGCCGACCTTCATCGCGCTGACCGGCCTGTCGGCCTGGCTCTATGGCCAGACGCATAGCCCGGCGCAGACGAGCCGCTTCCTGCTGACGCGCGGGTTGTTCCTGATGCTGCTGGAGGTGACGCTGGTCGGCTTTGCCTGGTCGGCGCAGTTCCCGCCCCAGACCCTGTGGTTGCAGGTCATCTGGGCGATCGGCGTGTGCATGATCGCGCTCGCCGGGCTGATCCATCTGCCGCGCTGGGGCGTGGCAGCGATCGGCGTGACAATCGTCGCGGGGCACAACCTGCTCGACCCCATCGCCTTCGCCCCCGACAGTCCGTGGTTCAAGCCCTGGGCGCTGATCCACAAGCGCACCGCGTTCGAATGGATGGGGATCACCATCAAGACGACCTATCCGGTGCTGGCCTGGATCGGCGTCATCGCGCTGGGCTATGCGATGGGGCCGTGGTTCACGCGTCCGACGGAGGAGCGGCGGCGCAGTCTGGTGGCGCTGGGCATCGGCATGATCCTGGCCTTCATCCTGTTGCGGACGATCAACGGCTATGGCGACGCGCCCTGGGCGCCGGTTGCAGGCGATCCCCTGCGCAGCGTCATGAGCTTTGTGGCGCTGACCAAATATCCGCCGTCCTTGCTGTTCCTGCTGCCGACGCTGGGCGTCGCGGCGCTGCTGCTCGCGCTGTTCGAGGGGCGGAGCGGGTCAGTCACGCGCAAGCTGGCGGTGATGGGCGGCGCGCCGATGGCCTTCTACCTGCTCCACCTCTATGTGCTACGCGGCCTGTATTTGGGCGCGGTGGCGATCTGGGGCACCAATCAGGGGCAGGTGTTCGGCCTCCCCTCAATCGGGGCGATGTGGCTGGTCTATCTGATGCTGCTCGTACCGCTTTATTACCCGACCAAATGGTTCGCCGAACTGAAGCGCCGCCGCCGTGACCTGCGCTGGCTGCGCTATTTCTAGAACCAGGTTCGGATACCCAGCGCCAACGCCGCGCCACCACCACTGGCGGGGCCATAGCGGCGTTCCCAGTTGACCCCGACATAGGGGGCGAACTCACGCGCGATCTCGTAGCGCAGGCGCAGGCCCAGTTCGAGGCTGGAGACGCCCGCCGCGATCCGCTGGTCGGGCACGTCTTGCGCGGCGAGATTCACCTCGATCCGCGGTTGCAGGATGGCGCGCTGGGTGAGGCGCTGGTCGACCCAGGCCTCGGTGCGGGCCAACAACTCGCCCCTGTCGGAGAGGAACAGCGCGCCCTCGACATCGAACCAATAGGGGGCCAAGCCCTCGATCCCGACCACCGCATAGGTCCGGCGCGCGCCTCTGCCGACATCCTGCCGCACGCCCGCCTGAAGATTCCAATAGGGGTCGATCGCGCGCGAATAGAGCGCCTGCACCTCGGCCGCACCGATCCGATCGCGAAACGTGCCCTCGCCCTCGGTCTTCACGACCAGCCGGTGAATGTCGCCGCCGAACCACCCTTCGCCATCCCAGCGATAGCCGTCGCGCCCGTCGCGGACCTGGACCTCGGCCAGGTTGAACAGGATCTGCGAGAAGCCCATGCCCCCATGCTCCCTGCGCATCTGCCGGTCGGCGGCGGCCATGACGGCGGGGTCATAGAAGCGATCCGCGGCGCGATCGGCCGGAGCCGGGGGCGGCGGCGCGTTGCCGACGGACTGTTGCGGCATGGCTCCATGATCCATCGAACCGTGGTTCATCGTCATGCCCTCCGGCATCGGCTCCGTCTCCACTGTGGCCTGGCAATGCCCCATCGCGGCATGGTCCGCCGAACAGGCGGGGGCAGCGCCCTCCCCTGCCATCGGGGGCATCGGGGGCATCGTGTCGGGCTTGGGATCGGTCGGGCGGCATTGCCCCATGGCCGCATGTTCGGCGGAACAGGCCGCCGCTGTAGGTCGCGCCTTTCGCAGGGCAGGCTTGGCCACACGGCGCTTGGCCGCCTTTCGGGGCGCGGCGGCGGGTTTGGCCGGAGCCATGGTCATGCCCGGCATCGCCATGTCGTGGTGATGCTGCCCCATCGGCTCGGCAAGCAACAGCAGCGCAAAGGGGATCATGCCGCCGCTCCCGTGTCGGCATCACGCCGGACAGTGACGACCTGCATCATCCCTGCATGCATGTGATAGAGCATGTGGCAGTGAAACGCCCAGTCGCCCTCGGCATCCGCCGTCAGGTCGAAGGTCACGGTGCCGCCCGGTGCGACATTGACGGTGTGCTTGCGCGGAGCATGATCGCCATGCCCCGTCACCAGCTCGAAGAAATGGCCGTGCAGATGGATGGGATGCGCCATCATCGTGTCGTTGACCAGCGTCACGCGCACCCGCTCGCCCAGCCGGAACGGGATCGGCGCGGTCACGGCGTTCAGCTTCACCCCGTCGAACGCCCACATATAGCGCTCCATATTGCCGGTCAGATGGATGGTCAGCGCCCGCGACGGCGTGCGGGTGTCGGGACTGACCTGCGCGCTCATCAGGTCGCGATAGGTCAGGATACGGTGACCGACATCGGCCAGCCCCTGCGGCGGCTCGCCCGTGCGATCAACGGGCATCGGCGCGACCGTCTGGACGACCGGTGTGCGCGGCAGGCTGGGCGCATTGGCGAAGTCGCGCATGTCATGGCTCATCGTGCCATGGTCCATTTTGGCTGCGGCGCCGGGCTGGCGATGCCCCATCGCGGCATGCTCGGGCGAACAGCCGCCCGCCATGGCGCCGTGGTCCATGCCCCCCATGCCCATATCCTTCATCGTCGCCAGCGGACGGGGGCGCAACGCGGGGACGGGCGCGGCCATCCCCATCCGGGGCGCCAGTGTCCCCCGCGCCATGCCCGAACGATCCCAGGTCTCGGCGACCAGCGTATAGGCGCGGTCCTCGGTCGGCGAGACGATCAGGTCATAGGTCTCGGCGACCGCGATCTGGAGTTCGTCGACCGTCACCGGCCGCACATCCTGCCCATCGGCCTGCACGACGGTCAGCGTCAAACCGGGGATGCGAATGTTGAAATTGGTCATCGCCGAAGCATTGACGAGACGCAGCCGCACCCGCTCGCCGGGTGTGAACAGCCCGGTCCAATTGTCCGCAGGACCATGGCCGTTGACCAGATAACGATAGGTCGAGCCGGTCACGTCGGACACATCGCTGGGGTCCATCCGCATCCGCCCCCAGTCCAGCCGTTCGCGCAAGGGCTGGTCCCTGCCCGCCAGCAGTCCGGCCAACGTCTGCTTCTGATAGTTGAAATAGCCGCCCTGCAACTTCAACCGGCGAAAGATGGCATGGGGGTGGAGCGGGCTGTGATCGGACAGCAGGACCACATGCTCGCGATCCGACGCGATAGGGTCCGCTCCGGCCGGATCGATCACGATCGGACCGTACAACCCCTCCTGCTCCTGAAGCCCCGAATGGCTGTGATACCAATAGGTCCCGGCCTGCACGACGGGGAATTCATAGGTAAAGCGCCCGCCCGCCGGAATGCCCGGAAAGCTGATCCCCGGCACTCCATCCATCTGGAACGGCAGCAACAGCCCGTGCCAATGGATAGAGGTTTCCTCGTCCAGCGCATTAACCACCGTAATCCGCACCCGCTGCCCCTCGCGCAGGCGGATCAACGGGGCGGGCGCGGAGCCATTGATGCCGATCGCGTGAAAAGGCTTGCCGTCGATCATCATATGCTGCCGCGCGATGGTCAGGGTGATGTCGGGGCCGGTCAGCGCGGCATGTTGCCCGGTATGGGGCGACAGGCCGTGTCCCTGTGCCCAGGCGGGCAGCGCAGGCAAAGCGGCAAACGTGCTCAGGCCGACGCCCCCGGCCAGAAGGTCACGGCGGCGTATCGCGGTCGTCGGATCGATCATGCCCCCTTATACGCGGGCGAAAGCCCCACCCCTCACCCGGTTTGTTCGCGCAAAGCGGCGCGCGCCCGGCGGATGCGCAGTTCGACCGCCTTGGCGCTCAAGCCCAGCGCCTCCGCCGCCTCGGCCTGACTCAGCCCCTCGACCGCGCAGAGGATCAGCGGCTCGCGCAACGACGCAGGCAAGGCATCGAGCGCCGCCAGGGTGCGCACCAGCGAATCCCGCTCGATCGCCACCGCTTCTGCCCCGATACGGTCGTCGGCCACCGCCTCGGCCGCATCGATGGGCAGCACCCGCGCCAGCATCGCACGCACCCGCCGCCGCCGCGCCCAATCGCGGCATTTGTTGAGCGCGATCCGGCTGAGCCAGGCGCGCAAGCTGCGGGTTTCGTCGAACCGGTCGAGTGCGCCATGCCCCGCGACGAAGCTCTCCTGCACCAGATCCAGCGCCTCGTCGGCGTCGCGGACATGCGCCAGGATCAGGCGATAGAGCGCCGCCTTGTGCCGCGTGACGATCGCGGCATAGGCGCCAGGCCGTCCGCCCTTGGCGAGCGCGACAAGATCGCCGTCCGCCAGACCCGCCAGATCGCGGCCGCCCACGCGCTGGATTACCGCGTCGTATCGGTCAGCTTGGCCGCGACCAGCCGGTCAAAGGTCGCCGCCTGATCGGGTCGAAGGACGCCGCGCATCGCAAAGACATGCGCCAGCGTCGCCTTTTGCAGGTCGCCCATGCTGCGATGCACCGCGTCGATCGCCTGCGAAACCTGCGGTCCGTCGCGATGCTCGGCCTCGATCGCGGCGGCCAGTCGCGCATTGTCGCCGCGCAGCCGCGCTTCCAGACTTGCGCGCCGCACCGCGAACTGCGCCTCCAGCCGGTCGAGCGCGATCCGCTGCCGCGGATCAAGCGCGATGTCGCGGTGGACCAGCATATGGATATCGCTCGCCTGCGGCTCGGCGGGCATCAGCAACCGGCACCCGATCGCCACCCCCGCCAGTGCCGCGACGAACGCGATCACCAGCGTCAGCAGATGCCGCCGCATCGCCCCACTCATCGGCCGAGCAACAGGGTGGAGGGTGCCAATCCCGCATCGAGCGCAGCGACCGCCACCGGCCGCTCCCGCGCCTCGATCCGCCCGGCGACCGCCCCGCCACCGACGATCCCCAGCATCAGCGCCACGCCCCCCGCCAGCGCCAGCCCATGAACCGACAGGCCGCCCGTGTCCGACACCCCCGCATCGATCGCGGTCGCGACCCGTCGCTCCAGCCCGTCCAGGGTCGGTGGCGGGGTGCTGTGCGCCAATCGGGCGAGATCGCGGTCGAACGGGTCGGTCATCATCAAACCAATACGCAAAAACGGTGGCCACCCCTCATCGGGCGGCTAGGATCAGCATATGGACCTGGCCACGCTTCGCAACATCGCCGCTTTCGCGCCCATCCTGGCCGACCCGGATTTCGAGACGGGTGCATGGACCGAACCCCGGCGATCCGCCGATGGCGTCATCACCATGCCCTGGTTCCGCCTTTCCGAACCCGCCTCCGCCTTCGTCACCACGATCGCCAAGGAAGATGTCGCTGCCCATTACCTCGCGCCGGTGGATGACGAAGCACGCATCGCGCTGATGCACATGGTCGAGCACCCCTCCGCCATCGCCGATGCCAGCGTCGAACAGATCGGCTGGATCCTGACCTATGTGCTCCGGGCCGACCGGTTCACCGAACGATCGCTGGCCCGGGCGTTCGACACCGGCCTGATGCGCGCCATCGCCGAACGTGCAGCCGTTCTGGGGAATGGGGAGCCGACATAACAAAAACCCCGCTAAGCCATTGGCCTAGCGGGGTTTTCGATGGTGGGCGTGGCAAGGATTGAACTTGCGACCCCTGCGATGTCAACACAGTGCTCTACCACTGAGCTACACGCCCGCCGGAGGCCGGGCAATTAGCAGGTTGTTCCGGGCTGACAAGCCCTAAATTGCGCCATCGGCCGATTCCGTCGTAAAAAGTCGGTCCACCTCCATCACGAGGTCGCGCAGGTGGAAGGGTTTGGACAGGACGCGGGCGTTGGGCACCGCCTGCCCCGCCTTCAGCGTGACCGCCGCGAAGCCGGTGATGAACATCACCCGCAGGTCGGGGACCAGCGAGGCGGCGCGCTGCGCCAGTTCGATGCCATCCATCTCGGGCATGACGATATCGGTCAGCAGCAGGTCGAACCGCTGGCTTTCCAACAACGGCAGTGCTGCGGTGCCGCGGTCCACCGCCGTCACCCGGTAGCCGGATCGCGTCAGCGCCCGTGTCAGATATTCGCGCATGACCTCGTCGTCTTCGGCCAGCAGGATATGGAACATCGCGTCATCCCGATTCATTTCGAAGTCCAGCTTAGCGGCGGGGCGGTTAAGATTTCCAGACCATTGCCCGCATCCGATTGCCGCCATAGGATCGCGGACAATGGCCAGCCCGAGCTTCGGCGCATCCTTTCAGAGCTTTGGCGATCCGGTCCCCCCCGGCCCGGTGGTGATCTCGGTGCCGCATGGGGGGCGCGCCTACACGCCGGAGATGGTCGCGGCGTTGCGGGTGCCGGTCGCGGCCGTGATGGGGCTGGAGGACCGGCTGATCGATCTGGTCGGCATGGCCGCGCGCGGGGACGAGCCGACGCTGATCCAGAACACCCCGCGCGCCTGGATCGACCTGAACCGCGACGAGCGCGAGCGGGATCCGTTGATCGACGAGGGAGCACGGACGGCGCCTCGCGCTTCGGCCAAGCTGCGCAGCGGGCTGGGCCTGGTCCCGCGCCGGGTGGCGGGACATGGCGATATATGGACGCGGCGCTTCGCCGATGGGGAGATCGTGACGCGGATCGAAGGCGATCACCGCCCCTATCACCGGGCGCTGGCGGAGCGGCTGGCCGATGCGCGCGCGCTCTTCGGGGTGGCGGTCCTTCTCGACCTGCATTCGATGCCGCCCCTGGGGGCGCCGGGACTGGTCCCACGCATCGTCATTGGCGACCGGCACGGTACGACCGCCGCCACCCGCTTCGTCCGCCGGATCGAGGCGGAAGCGCGCGGGGCCGGTTTCGCGGTCACGCGCAACGCCCCCTATGCCGGGGGCCATATCGTCGAGCGGCATGGCGATCCCCGGCGCGGCATCCATGCCGTTCAACTGGAACTCGATCGGTCACTATATCTCGATGCCGCGCTGGAGGCGCCAGGGCCAGGCTTCGACACCACGGTCGCGCTGGTACGCCGCATCCTGTCCGCCCTGGCCGCCGAAGCGCTGGGCCAGTCAGCCGCGATGGCTGCCGAATAAAAAACCGCCTCGCGCAAGGGGGAAGAGCGCGAGGCGGCCAAGGTTCAGGGAGGAGACACGCTGAAAGCGTGTCATACGACATCGCGAAAGGGGGGACACGACGTCGTACAGGATATAAATAGGAAAGGGCCTATTTGGTTCAACCCTCTCGCCCGCAATTCGTCATTTTTTCGTAACGGGTGGTGGCGGACCCAGCGCGTGCCCTCTTGGCAGGCGCGATGCCGTAGCGGGCTCGGGGCGCAAACCGACTATCTGCAATCGCCCAGATTCAGATGCTCGATCAGAAGAGCCCGGCGGTCGAAAGCGGCCCATTGTTCAAAATAAGTCGTTCCGCCCCTCATCCAAGATTTGATCGCTTGGCGTCACGTAATGAGATCGCTTTTGCTCCAGTCGGGAGTACTGCGTCCACATCCCCATATTGTGATAGGAAGTAGTTTTCCGCCTATTTCGGTCGGGAATGGATAAGCTATCAACGCCTTTGCAATGACGGAGCATCCGCGATTAGGCATGCAATGGATCGAGGTCCGGGCGAATAGCCCCGCGTCGTTTTCCAAGGAATACAGCTTTGCTTCGCCACGCCCCCGCAACCTGTCGAAATTCCATCTCGAGCGGCAGCGGCCGACAAAGCTGGCGATGATCCGTTCTTTTGCGAGATCAGGCGACGTCGTCGAAGCGGCCGCCCTTATCAGCGTGTCGCTGGGCACGTAGCGCGGGACCATCAACCCTACGAAGAAGAGTATCGCAAGCAGAGGCAACCCGAATAACTGGGCGAAGAACAACTTCCTACTCATGGGCCGTTCGGTAGGCCTATATCATGTGCAACCGCTTAACCCGAAGCACATCGTTGTCGACGCTACACCCGCGTCATGACCGATGCCAAACCGACAGTCGATAACCAGGACAATCAGGAGTTTGTTATGGAAGTCCCATAAACGGGCTCAGCCCCGGCGCAAACGCATCCGCGCCAGCAAGCCGTCGCGCAGCAGGAAATGGTGGCGCAGCGCCGCCGCGACATGGATCGCGACCAGAACCAGCATCGCCCAGCCAAGGATCTCATGCGCCTCGTGCCCGAACCCGGCAGCGGCCTTGCCGATGGGCAGTGGCGGCACGTCGAACAGGCCGAACCAGCTGACCGGGCGGGATACGGCGCGGCCGGAGCCCATCGCCCAGCCGGTCATCGGCATGGCGATCATCAGGAAATAGAGCGTGACGTGGAGCGCATGGGCGCTTCCGCGCGCCCAGACCGGGATTTCGGCGGGCAGCGGCGGCGGGCGGTGGCCCAGGCGCCAGACGATCCTTGCCGCCGTCAGCGCCAGCACGGTCAGGCCGATCGCCTTGTGCAGCGGGATGGTCCCGGGCAACAGGCTCTCGTGGAGCAACCCGATGGCAAGGTTCGCCACGACCAGGCCTGCGATCGTCCAGTGAAAGACGATCGCGACCTGGCTGTAGCGCGGACTGGCGGAAACGGCCGGCCCGCGCATCGGATCAGCCGACCGGCTGAAGCTGCGGCTGCGGCATCTTGCCCTGCTGCGCCTGACGAGCGAAGATGTCGCGCATCAGCGAGAGCGAGAAGAGATGCGCATAGAGCAGCGGGAGCATGCCCGACTGGCTCATCTTGCGCAGCTGGTCACCGCGCAGGTCGACCAGCTTTTCCTCGTTGATCATCTGGAAACCGCGATAGACGAAGGGCTGATCCGCGCCGTCCGGCTGGATCGAGACTTCGCCGTCCATCAGCAGACCCATTTCGCCCAGTTCCTTCATGAAGTTCTGGGTACGGGCGCCCGCCTGTTCGAACGATTCGTTGAACTGGAGGATGTTCTTGGTCAGCTCGCTCGGCTGGCTGCCGTCGAACAGCGCATCGCCATCGTCGAACGCGCCGATCGTCGGCGAGGTCGGATCGAAGCACAGCGACAGCTCTTCCGACTCGGGGCGCAGGCGCGCCAGCATGTACGGATAGCGACGGATGTACGCAGGCACGTAGAAGTTCGTCTCGGTCAGGCGGCCTTCGTCATCGACGAAGACGTTCACGCCCTCGTTCAAACCCATCAGCGCCAGCGGGATCGGCTGGTCGCCGACCGAGAAGACGATCGGCATGAAACGCTGCACCAGCGGGAACTCGTCCACGGTCACGGGGATGGCGTGCTGGCCGACCAGGAAGGGCGCGGTCTCCTGCGGGCGAACCTTGTAGTTCGCATGAGCCTCGCTCGAAAGCGGCTCCAGGCCGTTGTAGAAAAGCGGAAGGGACGGCGCGCTCGCCATGATATTCTCCAAAAAACGCGATCCATGCGAGCCCCCCGGCCGCATGTCCTGGCCCGTGTCTATGGACCTAGCGCCTCATGCGCAAGCGACGAGCTTGCCCGGATTGAACAGACCGTGCGGATCGAGCGCCGCCTTGATGGCGCGGATCGCCGCGACCCGCTCGGGCGAGAGGCGGGCGAGTTCGTCGCGCTTCATCTGGCCGATGCCATGTTCGGCCGAGATGGTGCCGCCCGCCGCCGTCACCAGATCATGAACGAAGCGGGTGATGACGGCCGCATCCTCGGCATAGAAACGGTCGCGATCGGTGCCGGGGGCGGCGCGGACATGGAAATGGATATTGCCGTCACCCAGATGCCCGAAGCCCGAGGCATGGGTGCCGGGGAAGCGCGCGTCGCACGCCGCCGCCGCCTCGACCATGAAGCGCGGCATGGCGTCGACCGGCACCGCGATGTCGTGCTGCACCGCCGGCCCCAGCGCTCGCTCGGCATCGGACAGCGAATGGCGCAGCAGCCAGAATGCCTCGGCCTGCGCTTCCGAAGCCGCGATGACGGCATCACCGGCCAACCCGTCCTCCAGCGCACGAGCCAGCTGCGCCTCCAGCATCGCGGCCGGATCGGCTTGCGCATCGCCCGTCACCGCCTCGATCAGGACATGCCAGGGATGCGCGCCCGCCAGCGGCGACCGCGCACCGGGCAGATGCGCGACCGCGGCGGCCAGGCTTTCGGCAGGCATGATCTCGAAACTCTCGATCATGTCGCTCGCCGCCTGCAACCGGCGCAGCAGGGTCAGCCCCGCCGCCGGATCGGCCAGCCCGACCCAGGCGGTCGCGCCCCGCGCGATCCCCGGTGCCAGCCTCAGCGCGGCGGCGGTGACGATGCCCAGCGTCCCCTCCGCGCCGATCAGCAACTGGCCGAGATCGTAACCGCGATTGTCCTTCTTCAGCGCCGACAGTCCGTCATAGAGCGTCCCGTCGGGCAGCACCGCCTCGACGCCCAGCGTTAGCCCGCGCATCGTCCCGAAGCGCAGTACCTGCGTGCCGCCCGCATTGGTGGAGACAAGGCCACCGACCGTCGCATTGCCTTTGGCCCCCAGGGTGAGGGGAAAGCGCGCGCCGTCCGCCTCGGCGGCGGCGTGCAGGTCGGCCAGGATCACGCCCGCCTCGGCCACCACCATGCCCGCGCCCGCATCGACGCGGCGGATGCGGTTCATGCGCCGGGTGGACAGGATCAGCGCCGATCCGTCTGCGGGCGGCGTCGCGCCCCCGACCATTGAGCTGTTCCCCCCCTGCGGCACCAGCGGAACGCGGTGCTCGGCCGCCGCGCGCAGCACCGCCTGCACCTGCGCCGTGTCGGCGGGGGCGAGGATGGCGGGGGCACGGCCCGAAAAGCGACGGCGCCAGTCGATCTCCCAAGGGGCGATCAGCGCGGGGTCGGTGACGATGCCCTTGTCGCCCAAAACGGGGCTCAGGGCCTGGAGCAATGCGGTCTGGGCGGGAGTCATGGCATGGGTCAGTTAGGTCAGGTTCATAAAGCGTTCAATCATGCGCCCTATGATCGGAACCCGCTGACATGCTGCGCCGCCATCGAAACCTGATCGCCATCGCCCTGATGACGCTGACGACGCCCGCCCTGCTGGGCGCGACGGATTCTCCTGCGCGGCTGCACTATGCCCAGCTTGTCATCCGCGAGCGTGTCGTGATCCGCGTCCCCCGCGCCGCGCCGCCCCCCGCCACGCCGATCCGGTGGAAGGAGCGCAAAGGCCCGCGCTGCATCCCGGCCCAGCAACTGGCGGGCGCGCTGCCCGCCGATGAAGGCGCGGTCGACATCGTCCTGACCGGCGGCAAGCGGGTGCGCGCCCGCCTGGTCCGCGCCTGTCGCCAGCTCGATTATTATTCCAGCTTCTATATCCGCCCCGGCATCGATGGCGAGATTTGCGCGGGGCGCGACCCGATCCGCACGCGGGCGGGCCGCACCTGCGAGATAGAGCGTTTCCGCACCCTGGTTCCGGCGCGCTGAAAAACCACGACAAACTCGGTTTTGCCGAGCCCCAAGCTGTGGAAAACTTGACTTTCACCGCCAAATCCGCAAGCGGCTTAAGCTGCTGGGCGCGTGCGGGGCGATTCCCTTTCCGCACCAAATTCCGGAAAATTGCATGAGCTTTGCCGATCTCGGCCTCTCCGACGAACTTCTCAAGACGGTCACCGACGCCGGCTATACCGAGCCGACGCCGATTCAGGCCTCCGCCATCCCCTCGGTGCTGATGATGCGCGACATCATCGGCATCGCGCAGACGGGCACGGGCAAGACCGCCGCCTTCGTCCTGCCGATGATCGACATCCTGGCGCATGGCCGCAGTCGCGCGCGGATGCCGCGCAGCCTGATCCTGGAACCGACGCGCGAACTCGCCGCGCAGGTCGCCGAGAATTTCGAGAAATACGGCGCTGGTCAAAAGCTCTCGATGGCGCTGCTGATCGGCGGCGTCTCGATGGGCGACCAGATCAAGGCGCTGGAAAAGGGCGTCGACGTGCTGATCGCGACGCCGGGCCGGTTGATGGACCTGTTCCAGCGCGGCAACATCCTGCTGACCGGCTGTTCGATGCTGGTCATCGATGAGGCGGACCGGATGCTCGACATGGGGTTCATCCCCGATATCGAGGAAATCTGCACCAAGCTGCCCAAGCAGCGCCAGACGCTGCTGTTCTCCGCGACCATGCCGCCGCCGATCAAGAAGCTGGCCGACAAGTTCCTGGAAAACCCCAAGACGATCGAGGTCGCGCGTCCCGCCTCGACCAACATCAACATCGCGCAGTTTGTCGTGCCGGTCGCCCCCCAGTCGTTCGAGAAGCGCAAGCGCCTGCGCCAGTTGCTGGGCCAGGAAGAGGTTCGCAACGCGATCATCTTCTGCAACCGCAAGACGACGGTGCGCGAGCTCAACAAGTCGCTGAAGCAGCACGGCTTCCGCTCGGGCGAAATCCATGGCGACATGGAACAGCCGCAGCGTCTGGCCGAACTCGAGCTGTTCAAGCGCGGCGACATCAACATCCTGGTCGCCTCCGACGTTGCGGCGCGTGGCCTGGATATCAAGGGCGTCAGCCACGTCTTCAACTTCGACGCGCCCTGGCACCCGGACGATTATGTCCACCGCATCGGCCGCACGGGTCGCGGCGGCGCGACCGGCACCGCCTATACCTTCGTCGCGCCCGATGATGCCGAGAATCTTCAAAATATCGAGAAGCTGACCGGTCAGAAGATCGATCGGCTCGAACTGCTCGCCCCGGCGGAGGAGGAACGCCCCGCCCGCCGCACGCGCCGCGACCGCGCGCCCCGCATCGCGGAGGTCGAGGTCGAGGTTAACACCGCTCCGGTCGCCGAGACGGTCGAGGAAGCGCCCCGCGCCCGGCCCGCCCGTGCCCGCCGGGAAGAACCGCGCCGTGAGCAGCCCCGTCACGATGAAGCGCGCGAGCAACGCAGTGACGACCGTCGCCGCGATCGCCGCCGCTCCCATCAGGACGAGACGCCCGATGACGGCGGCTGGAACGGTCCGATCCCGGACTTCCTGAAAGTCTCGTTCGGAATCTGAAGCCTACCATGTCACTCGACATCATCAGCTTTGTCGAACCCCAGCCGGCGAGTGTCGCCAGCCCATGCGTCAATGTCTGCACGATGGACAAGGCGACCGGCTGGTGCCTCGGCTGCGCGCGGACCATCCGCGAGATTTCCAATTGGAGCGCCAAGCCCGCTGACGAGCGCCGCGCGATCCTGGCGGCGCTGCCCGGGCGGCAGGCGGAGCTGGCGGTGCGCAAAGGCTGACGCGTTGCGTCCGTCCAACCTCCCCCACCCCCGTTCAGCCTGAGCGCAGGGCGGGAGTGGGCGCAAGGTGTTCCGCTTTACCGCCCCACAAACCGCCCCGGCCGCCGCTCACTGACGGCGCTCACTCCTTCGGCGAAATCCTCGGTCCGCATCAGCTTGGCCTGTTCGGCCAGTTCGTGATCGGTCGCCGCTTCAACCAGCGCCCGCAAATTCCCGCGTAGGGTATGCCGGGTTGACGCCACCGCCAGCGGCGCGGCCGCCGCGATCTCTTGCGCCAGGCCCAGCGCGGCCGCCTCCAGCGCGTCGGCGGATACCAGCTGGTCGACCAGCCCCCAGCGCTCCGCCTCCTCGCCCCGGATGCGCCGCCCGGTCAGCAGCATCATCGCCGCCCGCTGGCGACCGATCACCCGCTCCAGCACCGCCGAAATGCCGAACCCGGGATGCAGCCCGAGCTGGACGAAATTGGCCACGAACCGCGCCTCGGGCGTCGCAATGCGAAAGTCGGCAACCAGCGCCAGCCCCAGTCCCGCGCCGACCGCCGCCCCCTGCACCGCTGCCACCACCGGCGTCGCCACCCCGTACAGCCGCGCCGCCGCCATGTAGAAGGGACTGCGCTCGCCGGGTGGCAGGGGGTCGGCGACGGGGTTCGCGTTGACCAGGTCCGCCCCCGCACAAAATACCCGACCCTCTGATCGAAGCAGGATGGCGCGAATCGCGGGGTCCGAATCCGCAGCGTCGAACGCCTCCGCCAATTGCAAAATAGTTCCCAGGCCGAGATGATTATTTGGGCGATTCCGTAGCGTCAGGATTGCAACAGGGCCGTCATGGCGGATTTCGATAGTCATGACGCCCTATTAACCCGCCTTCGACGCTGGAGGCTAGCGCCATACCCGTTGCTCGAAAGACACAGCTGCACGGCTTCTTGCGGGTAGGTGCAAACTGGTGCTTGAGCGAGTCGACCCGACCGGACTAGAGGATGGCCATGTCATGGTGACTGTCCGATCACGGGACGGCGCCTAGGCATCGGGAGCCTTCGGGCTCCGTGCCGGGAGGGGATGCCGGGCGGCCTGGAAAACGGGCCGCCCCTTCCCTCATCACTACCCCGCCAACGCCCCACGGACGATCTGACGGAACCCGCCTTCGCGATGCGGATTGCTATGGGTCTGGACTCAGCGGCGGCTGGCCGAAGGGATGGCCGCTCCTTTGGAGACTTGGCGATGCCCGACACCATCCTGATTACCGGCGCCTCGGCCGGGCTGGGCGCGGATTTCGCGCGGGCGCTGGCGAAAAAGCCTGTGACTTTGGTGCTGACCGCCCGGCGGACCGACCGGCTGGCGGCGCTGGCACGGGAACTGGGCGCGCGGCCGGATGTCGAGGTGCATGTCGTCTCCGCCGATCTGGGGCAGCCGGAAGGGGTCAGGATGCTGCTCGACGGGATCGCCGACCGGGGCCTGCGGATCGATACACTCATCAACAATGCCGGTTTCGGCGCGCTGGGCGACTTTGCCGACAGCGATCTGGCGACGCAGACGGGGATGATCGACCTCAACATCCGTGCGCTGGTGACGCTCACCCATGCGCTGTTGCCGCCGATGCTGGCACGCGGGCGGGGGCGCGTGTTGAACGTCGCATCGACCGCCGCCTTTCAGCCGGGGCCGTTTATGGCGGTCTATTATGCCAGCAAGGCGTTCGTGCTGCATTTCTCCGAGGCGCTGCATGAAGAGGTGAAGGGTCGTGGCGTGACGGTGACGGCGCTGTGTCCGGGGCCGACCAGGACCGAGTTCGCCGATGTCGCGGGCATGGCCGAAACGCCGCTGTTCGAGCGCTTCGCCTCCGGCTCGGAGCAGGTGGTGCGCGACGGGCTTGCCGCATTGGAGCGGGGCCAGGCGGTGATGGTGTCGGGGCTGCTCAACCGGCTGACCGCCGCCAGCACACGGGTCGCGCCACGCGGCGTCTTGCGGCGGGCGGTCGCGAAGTTGCAGGGCGGACGGAAGTAGATTTTGTTCGCGCGGAGGCGCGGAGGTGTCTGGATATGCCGGACTGGCGTCCCCCTCTCGATCGGACGACAAAGCCACGCTGCTTGGGATGGAAGCAGCCTGCGGCTGGGCAGACCAACTCCGCGTCTCCGCGCGAACCTATTCCGCCGTTACCGGCGTCCGGCTCCCCCGCACGCTGTCGAACGCGTAGAGCGCACACCCCGCCCAGATCAGTGCGAAGGTGACGATGTGGACCGGCCTGAGCGGCTCGCCGAACAGCAGCACGGCTTGCGCGAATTGCAGGGTGGGGGCCAGATATTGGAGCAGCCCCAGCGTCGCGTAGCGCATCCGCCGCGCTGCCGCCGCGAACATCAGCAGCGGCGCGGCCGTCACCGCGCCTGCCAGGACCAACAGCATGTCGAGATGCCGATCCGCGCCGAACGCCGCCGTGCCATTGGCGCTCGCCAGGATCAGCACCGCGAGCGCCGGGGCTGCCAGAAGCAAGGTCTCGACCGTCAGGCCACCCAACGCATCGATCGCGGCGACCTTGCGCACCAAGCCGTAGAATCCGAACGACAAGGCCAGCGCCAGCGAAATCCAGATCGCCCCGCCCCCGCTGATCGCCAGCACCGCCACGCCGAGCGCGGCGATGCCGACCGCGATCGCCTGTCCCCGGCGGATCCGCTCGCCGAGCAACGCGACCCCCAGCGCGACGTTGATCAACGGGTTGATGAAATAGCCAAGGCTGGCCTCCAGCACATGGTTGTTCTGGACCGACCAGATATAGACCATCCAGTTGATCGCGATCAGCGCGGCACTGGCGCAGAGCAGCAACAGCGTCCGCCCTCGTGCCGCCGCCAGGATCGCCCTGCCCCGCCGCGCGATCACAACGACGGCGACCAGCAGCAACAACGACCAAAGCACACGATGCGCCAGCACCTGAAGCGCGGGCACGCCCTTCAACAGCTTGAGATAAAGCGGCAATATGCCCCAGCTGATATAGGCGCCGATGCCCAGCAACAGGCCGGTACGCGCAGGTCGATCGGTCGTCATGCCGCCCCTGTTGACGCTTGGGGCGCGGATGGCAAGCCGGGTCTTGATCGTCGCATGGATGCCGGAAGCGACGATGAGGTCATCGCCGACCGTCCCATCTCACGCCGTTTCCAGCGGTTCCCCCATCATTCCACGCATGGCGTCCTCCTGTTTCAAGGGCAGGACGCCGGGCTCAGCCATGAGAGTCGAGGGTAAGCTGCAGGGCGCGGCCTTCGACCCCGCCCCGCACCGGCCTCAATCCGCGAACAGCATCACCGGCGTTTCCAGCAGGTTCTTCAATGCCTGAACATAGCTCGCCGCGTCATAGCCATCGACGACCCGGTGGTCGCAGCTGATTGATAGGTTCATCAGCTTGGCCCGCGCGATCGTCTCGCCCCCGCGTCCATCGGAGCGGAAGACGGGACGCTCGACGATGCGGTTCGGACCGATGATCGCCACTTCGGGCCGGTTGATCACCGGCGTCGTCGCGATCCCGCCGAGCGGCCCGAGCGAGGTCAGGGTGATCGTGCCGCCGCCCATATCGGCGCTGGCGATGCTGCCCGCGCGCGCGGCTTCGGCCAGACGGCCGATTTCGGTCGCGAGCTGCCAGACATTGCGGCTTTCGGCGTTGCGGATGACCGGGACCATCAGCCCCGCCGGGGTCTGCGTCGCCATGCCCATATGCACCGCGCCCGACCGGTTCACCACGCCCGCCTCGTCATCATAACGCGCGTTGAGCATCGGGAAGTCGGGCAGCGTCTTGCAGATCGCGACGATGAGGAGCGGCAGCATCGTCAGCTTGGGCCGATTGCCCCGGCCCGCGTTCAGCTGCGCCCGCGTTTCCTCCAGCGCGGTGACGTCGATTTCCTCGACATAGGTGAAATGGGGGATGGCGCGCTTGGAGGCGGCCATATTCTCGGCGATACGGCGGCGCATCCCGATGACGCGCACCTGTTGGTCCGCGCGGGGGGCACGGGCGGGGGTGTAGCCCTGGCCGGAACCGTAACGCAGGAAGGCGTCGAGGTCCGAATGCCGAACGCGGTCACCCTCGGCAGGCTTCACGGCGGAAAGGTCGACGCCCAGATCCTGCGCGCGCGCCCGGACGGCGGGCGAAGCCAGCACCTTCTTCTCCTGCTCCCTCTCCCCTTGTGGGAGAGGGTCCGGGTGAGGGGTGACCACGGGGGACGTCGCTTGTGGCGCCCCCTCACCCCCGCCCTCTCCCATAGGGGGAGAGGGAGTTTGCGCTTCTTCGACGCCGGGGTTTTCGGCTTCGAGCACCGCTTCTTGCGTGGCGGGCGACACGGCCTCTTCGACCGCATCGGTTTCGATCACCATCAGTGCCGATCCGATCGGCACCTGATCGCCGACCTCACCCGCCAGTTCGACCACGGTGCCCGAAACCGGCGATTCCATCTCGACCGTCGCCTTGTCGGTCATCATGTCGGCGACCGACTGATCCTCCTCGACGCGGTCGCCGAGCTTGACGTGCCAGGCGACGATTTCGGCCTCGGAGATGCCTTCGCCGATGTCGGGCAGGCGGAAGGTGAAACGAGCCATGTCAGGCGTCCTTCAGCAAGTTCTTGAGCGCCTGGCCGATGCGGACCGGGCCGGGGAAATAGGCCCATTCCAGGCTGTGCGGATAGGGCGTGTCGAAGCCGGTCACGCGCGCGATCGGCGCTTCGAGATGGTAGAAACAGCGTTCCTGCACTAGCGCGGACAATTCCGCGCCGAAGCCGGCGGTGCGCGTCGCCTCGTGCACGATCATGCAGCGGCCGGTCTTCTTCACCGACGCCTCGATCGCCTCGATGTCGAGCGGGATCAGGGTGCGCAGGTCGATGATCTCGGCATCGACGCCCATATCGGCGACCACGGCGGCGCAGACATGGACCATCGTACCATAGCACAGGATCGTCACCGCCTCGCCCGCGCGCACCGTCGCCGCCTTGCCCAGCGGAATCTTGTAATAGCCGGTGGGCACTTCGCCGCCGGGATGCTTGGACCAGTTCTCTGCCGGGCGATCCCAATGGCCGTTGAACGGGCCGTTATAGATTCGCTTGGGCTCGAAGAAGAGGACCGGGTCATTGTCCTCGATCGCGGCGATCAGCAGCCCCTTGGCGTCATAGGGCGTCGCCGGGATCACCGTCTTGATGCCCGAGACATGGGTGAAGATGCCCTCCGGCGACTGGCTGTGCGTCTGGCCGCCGAAGATACCGCCGCCGAAGGGCGAGCGGACCGTGATCGGTGCGGTGAACTCGCCCGCCGAGCGATAGCGCAGCCGCGCCGCCTCGCTGACCAGCTGGTCGAGCGCGGGGTAGATATAGTCGGCGAACTGGATTTCGGGCACCGGGCGCAGGCCGTAGGCGCCCATGCCGACCGCCACGCCGATGATGCCGCATTCGGTGATCGGCGTGTCGAACACGCGGGTCTTGCCGTATTTCTTCTGCAAGCCCGCGGTCGCGCGGAAGACGCCGCCGAAATAGCCGACATCCTCACCCATCACGACCACATCGGGGTCGCGCGCCATGACCACGTCCATGGCGGAGTTGATCGCCTGGATCATGTTCATGCGGGTGGTTTCGCCCGTTTCGGGGGCGGTTTGGTTGATCAGGTCGCTCATCAATTATCTTCCACCCCGGCGAAGGCCGGGGTCCAGCTGCGAGACGATAGGAGGCACGCGATACCCTGCGATGGCGGGGACACGGCGACTGGACCCCGGCCTTCGCCGGGGTGGTGCCGAACAGGGATCACTTGCGCGCCCATGGCCGTCCGCTCGCCTGTTCTTCGTCGAGCATCTGCTGACGCTGCTCGCGCAGGTGCCAGGGCATTTCCTCGAACACGCCGTCGAACAGGCTGTCGAGCGGCTGGTGCAGGCCGTGACCCAATATGCCGTTCGCCTCGGCCGCCTTCTGCGCGGCGCGGACTTCTTCGGCGACCTCGCGGTCCTGGTCCGCGTGACGTTTCTCGTCCCATTCGCCAAGCGCGATCAGGTGATCCTTCAACCGCCGGATCGGATCGCCCAGCGGCCATGCGGTCGGCTCGCCCGCCGAGCGATATTGGGTGGGATCGTCCGAGGTGGAATGGCCCTCGGTGCGATAGGTGAAATGCTCGATCAGCGTCGCGCCCTGATTGGTCCGGGCGCGCTCTGCCGCCCATTGCGTGGCGGCATAGACCGCCAGCGCATCATTGCCGTCGACCCGCAGGCCCGCAATGCCATAACCGATCGCCCGCGCGGCAAAGGTCGTCGCCTCCGCGCCCGCGAAACCCGAGAAGCTCGAAATCGCCCACTGGTTGTTGACGACGTTCATGACGACCGGCGCGCGGTAGACGGCGGCGAAGGTGCAGGCCGAGTGGAAGTCGCCCTCCGCCGTCGAGCCCTCGCCGCACCACACCGCCGCGATCCGGGTATCGCCCTTGGCGGCCGAAGCCATCGCCCAGCCCACCGCCTGCGGGTACTGCGTCGTCAGATTGCCCGAGATCGAGAAGAAACCCGCTTCCTTGGCCGAATACATGATGGGCAGTTGCTTGCCGCCCAGCCGATCCGCGCTGTTGGAATAGATCTGGTTCATCATGTCGACCAGCGGCCAGTCGCGCGCGATCAACAGCCCCTGCTGACGGTACGAGGGGAAGCACATATCCTCATAGTCCAGCGCATGGGCGGCGGCGACCGCAACCGCCTCCTCGCCCAGCGCCTTCATGTAGAAGCTGGTCTTGCCCTGCCGCTGCGCTCGGAACATGCGCTCGTCGAACGCGCGGAGCAATACCATGTGGCGCAGCATCCGGCGAAGCCGATCGGGCGAGAGCTTGGGATCCCAGGGACCGACCGCGCGGCCTTCCTCATCCAGCACGCGGACCAGCGTATAGGCGAGTTCATGGAAGCTGTCGGCGGGGGCGGCGGTGTCCGGGCGGCGCTGGGCGCCGGCGGGCGGAACCTCGACACTGGCGAAGTCGACCGCATCGCCGGGCCGGAATTTCGGCTCGGGCACATGCAGTTGCAACGGGGCCAGGTTGGCGCGCGAATGGCCTTCGGGCGGCACGGCCATGCTCTCTCCTCAACACTCTGCCCGATTCACCTCGGGTCGTTGCTATCTTTCAACCGGATGACATTTTATTTCAAGCGCCTTTTGGGGGCGTTGACCGGTCAAACGCGTCCGGTGGTGGCGTTTCTCCCTTTTCGCTGGACCACCCTCACCCTTCCGGCGCTTCGCGCCTCCCTCCCTCTCCCGGTGGGAGAGGGAAGGGGCCAACCCGCCTTAGCGGGTGGGAAGGGTGAGGGTAGCTCGGATCAATTCCCCGTGATTACCATCTCGAACGGCACCACCGGATGCGGGGCGTCGTCATAGAAATTGACCACCGGCGCATCCGCCCAGGCGTAGCGCACGCGCACATCGCTCGGCCGGGCATCGGCCAGGCGCACCTCAGAGCCGTTCACACTGGCTTGCGCATAGCGACAGGCGCTGGCATCGCACAGCTCGAACCCGATCGGGGCCGCCGCACTCCACGCATGAAGCGCGCCCTGTACCCCGTTGAAACGCAGCACTACCTCACCCCCCGCGCGGGTAGCCGAGGCGATCATCGGCCCGGAGGCATTGGCGCGGTCCCCCGCCATCAGATGCTGTTCGGCGAAGACCAGACGCTTCGCGAGTTCGTTCTTGTCCGCCGGATGGATGTCGTTACGCACGCCGATATCGATCGCCGTCACCAGCGCGGCATGGGGATCGCGCAGCACCGCCAGACGCTGGGTCTCGCGCAGCGCCGCCCAGCCGCTGTCGCCGATCTTGACCGGCGGCGATCCGAAATTGGCGAGCTGCACGATCAGGAAGGGCAGGTCCGGGGCCTGGAACTGCTGCCGCCAGCCGGTCATCAACAAGGCCAGCCGGTCGCCATAATCCGCGCGACCGACATCGGATTCGCCCTGATACCACGCCACGCCCTTCAGCCCCATCGGCCCGAGCGGCGCAATCATGCCGTTATAAAGCGTGCCCAGTCCCGCATGGCTTTCCCAGGGGCTGCGCGGATAACTCTGGTCGTCGCGCTTATAGACCGAATAGCGCCAGCCGCTGCCGAGCGGGATCGGCTGGCCCCCTGCGGGGGTGAACTGGATATGGTCGGCGGGGCCGAACATGCCGCCCGGACCATAGGTGTCGCCCAGGCCGACAACGATCTCGTTACGCCCCTTCTTCAGCGCCGAACGCGGCACGGTGTAGCGCCGCCAGTCGCCCCAGCCGAAGGTCGCGCCGACGACCACGCCATTGACCCAGACGGTATCGAGTTCGTCGATCCCCGCCAGTTCGATCACCCCGTCGCCGCTGGGCGCGGTGGGAAGCTCGAAGCCCTGCCGGAACCAGACCAGGCCGTTATAGTCGGCCAGCGCGGGCACGCCCCATTCCTCCCAAGGGCTGAATTTGGGCACCGGCGTCCAGCTCAGCCGGTCCGGAGCGTTCCAGGGCTCCTGCCCGCGCTTCGTCCCGCTCGCCTTGCGCCACCAGTCGCCCCAGCGGTCGCTGAAACTGCGCAAGCCCGCTGCATGATCGCGTGCATAGAGTGCCAGCAAGTCGGCATCGGCGGACAGGCCGGGCAGCTTGCGCGCTTCGGTCGCCGGAATCCAGGGCAGGATCTTGGTCCCGCCCCAGCTCGAATCGATCGCCCCCATCGGGACGTTCGCCTTGGCGGCAAGGTCCTTGACCATCAGATAGCAGACCGCGGAGAAATCGGCGACGCTGGCTGGCGAGGCGGCGGCCCAGACCGGGCGCTTTTCCAACGGCTCGTCGGCGGACAGGCCGACATGATGCGCCACGTCGAGCAGGCGGATACGGTCATCGGCCGCGCCTTTGACCAGCCCCTCGCCGTTGAGCGCCTGCTTGGTCGGATATTCCATGTTCGACTGGCCCGAACACAGCCAGACATCGCCGATCAGCAGATCGTCCATCGTGTCGGCCGCGCCGTCCTTGCCGGTGGCGGTCAGGGTCAGCGGAGTCGCGGTCGCCGCCATGGCGGGCAGGGTCGCGCGCCAGCGGCCCTTGGCATCGGCGGTCGCGGTGGTGCTGGCCCCGCCCATCGTGACGCTGACCCGCTCCCCCGCATCGGCCGCGCCTTCGACGATGATCGGGCGGTCGCGTTGAAGGACGGCATGAGCGCTGATCGGGGTCAGGATACGTGGGCGCGCCTGCGCCATGGCGGGCCAAGCCGCCGCCGCGGCCAGCAACAGCGCCAAACCCATGCGCCGCCCGGCGCCGGACCGTGAGTGCCCCATCCGCATGTCATCCCTCTCCTATGCCCGCGGCCGCGCGATTCCGCGCCGCGATCGGCTGTCGACCGATCATAGGAGCGGCCAAATGATAACGCTATCGGGAAACGATCCTCCCCGGAACGGGGAGGGGGACCAGCGAAGCTGGTGGAGGGGGCGTGCCGCACGGGAGACCCTATGTCGAAGCCCCCCTCCGTCAGGGCTTCGCCCTGCCACCTCCCCGTGCCGGGGAGGATCTCAGCGATCAAACGTCAGCGTCGCCTCGATCGGGAAATGATCCGACGGGTACGTCTTGCCCCGGTGATAGGTATCGGTCGCGATCGACTCCGCGCGAAAGCCGCGCAGGAAGATATAGTCGATCCGCCGGTCGGCCGTGCCGGTGAAGTCGTGGAAGGTCATCTCCGGCCCCTCACGCCGTTTTGCGCTGCCCCAGGCATCGGTCAGCACGGCCGCGAAACGCCGATAGGCCGCCGTATCGGGCCGCGCGTTCATGTCGCCCGCCACCACCACCGGCAGGTTCTTCGCCAGTGCGGGCAACCGCGACAGGATCAGCCCCGCCGCCTTGTCCCGCGCCTCGGCATCCTCGTCGCGGTGCGCCAGATGCGTGTCGAGGAACAGGAAACGGTGCGGTTTGGCCTCCTTCGTCTCGAACACCGCCCAGTTCGCCATGCGCGGCAGGTCGGTGTCCCAGCTCTGGCTGCCGACCACATCGGGCGTATCGGACAGCCAGAAGTCGCCATGCTCGATTAGGGTCAACCGGTCGGGGCGGTAGAAGATGCCCATATGCTCATTGGCATGCCCGCCCATCCGGTCGCGTCCGAACCAGCGATAGCCGGGCAGCGCGCGGATCAGGTCGTCGCCTTGCCGCTGAAGCAGTTCCTGCGTCCCGATCACGTCGGGCGCGGCGCGGCGGATCAGTTCCACCATCACCGGCCGGCGCACCGCCCAGCGCTGCGCCCCCTCGTCCGAGGCATAGCGAACGTTGAACGTCATGACCTTCAGCGGTTCGGCCATCGCCCCGGTCGCGGTCAGCAGGCCAGCCGCCAGCAAAATCATGGTCCGTGCCCGTCGCCGCATCGTCATTGCCATCACCTTTACGCACCCATGTCGCGGCGCAGGGCCGCCCGACGCTCATGGCGGCTCTGCATGGCAGATGCATGACATGGCTCCAACCCATTTCCTGTCAAATTCTGATTGAGAGTTATTATCATTATCGATATTGGCCCGCCAAAATCGATTGGGGGGTTCTGACATGTCGAAAACAATCTGGCGTACGGTGCTGTTCGCCGGGATGGCCATGGGGCAAGCGGCGGGGGCACAAACCCTGACCGCGCCGGTGGAGCCGGCTGGCAGCGAGGCGCAGGCGGATGTCGTCGTCACCGGCCTGCGCGATGCCAATGCCAGCATCACCGGCACCGACACGCCCCCCAACCGCTATCCGCAAAGTCTGCGCGTCATCGACCACCGCCTGCTCGATCGCATCGGCGCGACCCGGCTGGACGATGCGATCGACCTGGCGGGCGGCGTATCGCGGCAGAACGACTTTGGCGGGCTGTGGGACAAATATGCGATCCGCGGGTTCGCGGGCAACGAGAATAGCGGCCCCGACATCCTCATCAACCGCTTCAGCAGCAATCTGGGTTTCAACGCGCCGGTCGATGTCGCCACGGTCGAGCGGTTCGAGTTTCTGAAGGGCGCCGCCGCCGCGCTGTCCGGCCTGGGCGAGCCGGGCGGATCGCTCAACATCGTCACCAAGGCGCCGACCCCGACGCCCAAGGGCGAGGCGACGCTCAGCTATGGCAGCTGGAACCGGCTGCGCGCGACCGGCGATATCAGCGGCCCGGTAACGAGCACGCTGGCGGCGCGGCTGATCGGCGTCGCGGAGGAAGGCGACAGCTTTCGCGACTATGTCCACACCGACCGGCTGCTGATCGCGCCCTCGGTTTCCTTCACCCCGACCCAGAATCTGCGCTTCCTCTATCAGGCCGAGTTCATGCGCAACCGCGCGCCGATCGATCGCGGTGTGGCGGCGATCAAGGGCGAGCCCCGCGCGATGGACCGCGACACCTTTCTGGGCGAACCCGCTGATGGCCGCATGACTCAGCGGATGTTGTGGCAGCAGGGCAGCGTCTTTGCCGCGCTGTCCGACCGCATCTCGCTGGAGGCCGGGCTGTCGAGCCGCGACGGGTTTCTGCGCGGCTATGCCACCCAGGTCGATTTCGGCGCGCGCGGGGTGCAGGCCGATGGCCGGACGATCGGCCGCTCGCGGCGTTTCCACGATTTCCGCTGGCAGGATTTGACCGCCCGCGTCGAGCTGACCGCCAAGGCCGACTGGCTGGGTCTATCGCATGACCTGCGCATCGGCGTCGACCGGGTGCGGCACGGCCTGGACTTCCGCATGGACCAGGCACGCGGACGGCCGGGCGCGCCGATCCTGATCATCGACGCCTTTAATCCCGTCTATGGCCAGCCGCTGCCGGTGCCCACGCCCTTTCAGGATCGCCACCATTCCTTCCGCAGCGAGAGCGTCTATGCGCAGGACCTGATTCGCTTCGGCGACTTCACCGCGCTCGTGGGTGCGCGCTGGAACAATTTCCGCGAGACGATGACCAATTATCTGCGCGGCAATCTGGTGCTGAACACGATCGATCGCGGCATCACCCCGCGCGCGGCACTGACCTGGGCCGCGAGCCCGCACTTCTCGCTCTTTACCAGCTGGGGCCAGTCGCTGCGGCTCAACCCCTCGGACGGGATCAGCAGTTTCGATGCCGAGCGCAGCAGTTCGACCGAGATCGGCGCGAAATACAGCCTGTTCGGCGGCGCCCTGACCGGCCAGACCGCGCTGTTCACCATGACGAAGCGCAACGTGCTCAACCCCAATGCCACCGATCCGTTCGTGAAGACGCAGATCGGTCGCCAGCGGTCACGCGGGGTGGAGACGGTCGCCGACTGGCACCTGACCAGCGGCCTGACCGGCACCGCGACCTATACCTATACCGACGCGACGGTGCGCAACGACAAGAACACCGCGCTGATCGGCACCATGCTGTCCAACGTGCCCGAGCATCTGGCGGCGCTCGACCTGCATCAGCGGCTGGGGGCGGTGACGGTCGGGGGCGGCGTGACCCATGTCGGCGCCCGCAACGGCGACCCCTATGCCACCGGCTATCGCCTGCCCGCCTATACCGTCGCGCGGCTGGACGCCACCTGGGCGGTCAATCCGCGCTTCGACGTTCGGCTCGACCTCGATAACCTGTTCGACACCTATTACATCGCCAGCAGCTATGCCGATGTGTGGACGATGCCCGGCGCGCCGCGCAATGTCCGGGTGACGCTCAGGGGGCGGTTCTGATTTCAAATTCCTCCCCTTGCAGGGGAGGAAAGTTAGCCGAGCATCGACTTGAGCGGCTCGGTCAGGATTTCCTCCACCACATCGCCCCGGCGGACCAGGATGCGCGCGGCGACCCGGATCGGCGCCAATGACGACAGATCCGGAAACAGGATCGCCACCGCCGTGGCCAGAGCGTCCGCCAGCATCCCGGTCTGCGCGATGACATGGACGGCGATCACGCCATTGGTCGGGGGAAAGCCCGAGCGTGGGTCGAGGCCGTGCTCCCCCTTGCGATAGGTCCCGCTGCCCGCCACCGCCATGCCATGCAGCGCCACGCGCATCGGCGGCAGGTCGACGCCCGGCGGCGTTTCGAGGTCGACCCACCAGGGATCGCCATCGGGCCGCATGCCCCGCCCGACCAGCTCGCCGCCCACCTCGACCAGACAATGGCGAAAGCCCAGCCCTGCCAGCATGTCAGCGACCGCATCGGCGGCATAGCCCTTGGCGATGCCGGACAGGTCGAGCGCGACACCGCCCGCCTGCCACAGCCGCGCCGCGCCCGCATCCCAGCGCAGGCGGCGCCAGCCCCCTGCCGCGCGGCCCCGATCGACCGCCGCCGCGTCAGGAACGGGCTGCGCCCCTTGGGGACCATGCCCCCAGAGATTGACGAGATGCCCGATCGCTGGATCGAAGGCGCCATCGCTCAGCGCCGCGACGCGTAGCCCGGTTGCGATCACCGCCGCGAAATCGGCCGGCAATGCGGTCCAGTCCCCCGGTGCCGAACGGTTGAAGCGCGAGAGCAGGGAGGCGGGCAACCAATGACTCATCTGCACGACCAGATCGTCCAGCCGCGCCTGGAGGGCGGCACCGATCGCCTCGCCATCACCGGGATCGCGGGTGGCGTAAACCACCCGCCACATCGTCCCCATCGTCTCGCCGCCCAGGGTCACGATCGCCGCCGCCGGATCATGACCCGCCAAGACGTCGGGATCGATCCGGGGCGGCAGGACGACGCGCATGGTCACGCCTGGCCGATCACGGCGTCATGACTTCCAGCGTCGTGGTATAGCTCATCCGCCGCTGCGTCGCGCGCGGGGCAGTCGGCTTGTCGTCGGTCAGCGTCGCGTTCAGCCAGTACATGCCCGCTGCCGGCCAGGCATAACTCAGCACCCCTTGCGCATCGGTCGTCACCTCCTTGGCGCCCTCGGCATCGCGGTAGCGTTTGCCGCCGGGCACGATCGTGACCTTCAGATTGGGCGCAGGCTTGCCGTCGACCAGGAAGCGGAACTTGGCCGCCTCGCCCGCGACCAGTTCGTCCGGGTGGGTGACGGCGTCGAGTTCCAGCCCCTTGCCCGTCGGCTTCAGCACGGTGCGCGTCGGTTCGCCCGCCGTCACGAAGATCTCGTTGCGCGCGCTCGTCTCGGTCAGTGTCACGTCGGTCGCGTTGGCGGGAATGTCGGCGACGGTCAGCGGCGGCTGGCGCATGCCGTTCGCCCCCGGCGGCCCGCCCCGACCGCCGACCCGCTTCTCGACGCCGTCGACCTTGAAGCTGCCCATGATGCCCGACATCTCGCTGCCGATCTTCCAGGTCCCCGGCTTGTCGAGCTGCACGTCGAAGACCGAGCGATAGCGCCCGGTCGAGCCGTTCTGGATTCGCCCCGGCGTGCCGTCGGGCTGCCAGACCTTCACCATCTCGATCCGGCCGGGCTGGTGGTCGGCATAAAACAGGTCGTTCGACACGGCGCTATCGACCGTCACCCAGCTATCAGTGCCCGAGAAGATGGTCCCCGAGGGGAGCAGCCACATGCGGTGCGCAGAGGCGAGACCCGGTATCGCCAGCAAGGCGGCGGCGGCGAGCAGTTTCAGACGATGGCTTTTCATGATGATCCTCCCCTATCAACGCGCCGAGACGGTCACGGCGCCGAGTTCATGGCCGCCCGCCCCGCGCGCCTGCGGATTGGGAATGGTCAGCGGCACCTGCACCAGTTCGCGCCCACCGGTCTCGCGCGCGGCCTCGACGTTCAGCACATATTGGCCGGGCTTCACGTCGGCAGGCAGGGGCACGGCATGGATGCCGGGCGCACGGGTCGCGCCGCTGATGCCGTTGGCGGGCATCGCCATGCTCCGTCCGCCCTTGCGCCACCAGGCGCGCAGATCGGCCAGCCATTTGGTGCCGGGCTCGCCGCCGGTCTTCTTGACGTCGTACCAGATGGCCAGCGTGCGCGCCGCGCCACCGGTCGCGGGCTCCAACCAGACCGCGACATAGGGCCGATGATATTCGGCGACGTTCAGCCGGGGGATGGTGACGTTGACCGTCGCGGCGCTCGCCGCCCCCGGCAGTGCCACCGCGCCCAGCGCGAAAACAGCGGTCGATCGCATCGCGAGATTCTCCATCAGTGCAGGAAGAAGACGGCGATCGCCGCCGGAAGCAGGAACCCCACCGCCACCAGCGGCCAGGTCGAGGGACGGTGCCGCGCATGAAGCTGGAGCAGCAGCAGCCCGGTCAGGGTGAAGACGATACAGGCGACCGCAAAGGCGTCGATGAACCAGAACCAGGCGGAACCGGCATTGCGCCCCTTGTGCAGGTCGTTGAGATAGGAGACCCAGCCGCGATCGGTCCGCTCCGAGGTGATCGCGCCGCTCGCCCGGTCGATGCTGACCCAGGCGTCGCCGCCGGGACGCGGCATCGCGACATACACCTCGCCGTCCGACCATTCGCCCGGCCGCCCGGCGGCGTCGAGATCGACGGCGCGCTCCACCGCCTCCGCCACACGGGGCGGCAGCGGCGCGTCATTCGCCTCGGGATGCGCCAGGAGCGGACGCAGGCCGGGCGCCAACAGTCCGCTTTTCTGGATCGTAGCCGGGCTTGCCGAGATACTGGCGGCATGGTTGAGCGTCAGCCCGGTGATCGCGAACAGCATCATGCCGACCAGCGACACCGCCGCGCTGATCCAATGCCAGGTGTGAAGCTGTTTCAGCCACCAGCCCCGCCATTTGCGCTTCTTCGGCTTTTGCAGAACGGCCGCGCTCATGCGTCGGCCCAGCGGCGCAGCAGATTGTGGTACACGCCCGTCAACTCGATGACCGAGCGATCGCCCTGTCCCTTGTCCGCGCCCACCCGCTGCACCGCGCGGTCGAGGTCGAACAGGATGCGCCGCTCGCCATCGTCGCGGACCATGGACTGGATCCACAGGAAGGAGGCGACGCGCGCACCCCGCGTCACGGGCTCGACACGGTGGAGGCTGGAGGCGGGGTAAAGGACCGCGCTTCCGGCGGACAGTTTCACCCGCTGTTCGCCGTACAGATCCTCGACCACCAGTTCGCCGCCGTCATAGGCGTCCGGATCCTCCAGAAAGAGGGTCAGCGACAGGTCGGAGCGCATCCGGAAATCGCTGCCGCGCTTCAACCGCACGGCGTTGTCGACATGCACGTCGAAGGCCTGGCCGCCCGCATAGCGGTTGAACAGCGGCGGGTAGACTTTGAGCGGCAGGGCCGCCGCCACGAACAGCGGCGAACGGCCCAGCGCATCAAGGACCATCCGCCCCGCCTCGACCGCCGCACCCGAATCCTCGGGCAGCTGCTCGTTGCGCTTGGCGAGCGCCGCCTGCGGGCCGGAGGTGGCATTGCCGTCCGCCCACGGCCCCGCATCAATGACACGGCGGACCTGGGCGACCCCGGCGGGATCGAGGATATCGGGAAGGACGATCAGCATCGACGAAGGCTAGCCCGATCAGAAATTGTAGAACAGGCTCAGCGTCGCCTGACGCCGATCGCCGGGGACGGCCCAGCCGCCGGTGACGATGCCGGTCGTCGCGTTGATGTTGTTGCGCACGCCCGTCACATATTTCTCGTCGGTGAAGTTCTGAACGTTGAGCTGCATCGTCCAGCGCTGGGCGATGGTATAGGCCAGGAAGGCGCGGTGGATCAGATAATCGTCCACATGGAACTGCACCGGATTGCCCGCGACGGGGGAATTGGTGGCGAACGCCCCCTGATAGGTCAGGCCATAACCGACTTCCAGGCCGAAGGGCAGCTTATAGGTGGTGAACAGGCTGCCCGAATGCTCGGGCGTCTGGATCAGCTGGCTGCCCGCCTGCGGATCAAGGACGCCCGCCGCCTTGTCGCGGTTGGAGATACTCTGCAGCACCTTGCCGTCGAGATAGGTATAGTTGGCGAAGATCGTCCAGGCCGGGGTGACCGTCCCCGACGCGCCCAGCGCGATGCCGTCGACGCGGCTGCGCCCGTCCAGCACCTGCAAGCCGACGGGCTGCGCCGGATCGTTGGAGGGGACGCGGTAATTGGTCCGCTCGTTGCGGAAGACCGCGGCGGTCAGCTCCAGGCGACGACCGAACAGCCCGGCCTTGACCCCCGCTTCATAATTCTTGGCGGTTTCGGGTGCGACGGCACAGGGATTCGCGGCGGTCGCGGTGGACGGCACGCCACAGCCCAGCCGGACGGTCGTCGAGGACGGCGTCTTGGCATTGCCATAGCTGGCATAGACGCTGACATTCTCGACCGGGTGGAACACCGCCCCCGCGCGCCAGGAGAACAGCTTCTCACGGCTGATCTGAGGCGCCGCCTGGAGCGCGGTCAGCTGGGTTGAACCGGGGGGCACGATGGTGAGCGGCAGGGCGCGGAAATTCGCCTCCTGATATTCCCAGCGCACGCCGCCGTTCAGCTCGAAGAAGCGGTTCAGCGCCAGCGTGTCGAAGGCATAGACAGCCAGGTTGCGCGTCTCGCTGCGCGACTGGGCGGTCGTCGTGAAGTTGATCGGCCCGGTATAATTGGTGTTCGGGCTGGCGATATTGATGAGCGGCAGCGGCGACACCGCGCTGCCATCGGCATTGCGCAGTAGCGAGCCCTGGGTGATGCGGTAATTCTCGATCATGCCCGACATGCCGATGTTCAGGACATTGTGGAAACCGCCCTTCGCGCCCGCCTCGTGGCGCAGATCGATCTGGTTGGTCAGCATCTGGTTCTGCTGATCGCGTACCAGTCCGCGCGGGCCGGAGGGCAGATAGAATCCCGCCGGGACGTTGGCCGGGCACGCCGCGCCCACGGTCCCGCCCGGCGTCGCCGTCACCGGCTGGCGATTGGTGGCGGCGAGGCAGAAGGTGCCCTGCGGCGCGGATGTGACGCTATTCTGCGTGACCTGTTGCCAGCGGGTCAGGTTGCGCACGCTCCAATGCTCGTCGATCTGGTGACGGAAGGTCGCGGTGAAGCGGTCGACAATGCTGTCCTGCCGATCGAGATTGGCGATGCCGAAATAGGCGTCCCGCTTCGCACCGGGCACGAAGCCGTCGACCAGGCCATTGTCGAACCAGGGAATGCCATAGACCGGCGTGTTGCGATCCTCCTGATGGACATAGGCGAGCGTCAGGCTGGTCGGGCCGCCGATGCCGATCGTAACCGAGGGCGCGATGCCCCAGCGCTGCATCTTCTCGACATCGCGGCCCGGCACGTCGTTATGATGATAGGCGCCGTTCAGCCGCACCGCGACCAGGTCCGACACGCGGACATTGCTGTCGATCGCGCCGCGATAATAATTGTCGGTGCCGACCGAACCCTGCATGATGGTCAGCGTCTCGGGCGTCGGCACCTTGGAGACGAGGTTAATCGTGCCGCCGACCGAACCCGATCCGTTGAAGACGCTGTTCGCGCCGTTATAGACCTCGACCTGTTGCAGGTTGAACGGGTCGGTGCGGCTGTATTGCGCGCTGTCGCGGACACCGTCGATGGTGATGTCGTTGCTGGCCGAATAGCCGCGCAGGTTGATCGAATCGCCATAACCGCCACCGCCCTCGCCCGCGCCGAAGGTGATGCCCGGCAGCGTCTGGAGCACGTCGCGCAGCGTCTGGAGATTCTGCTTACGGATGGTCTGCTCGCTGACCACGGTGATCGTCTGCGGCGTATCGAGCAGCCCGGCGGTCGCTTTCGGGCTTTCCAGAATCGCGGCACCGGTGGCGCGCTGGCCGGTGACAATCACGTCGCGCTCGCTGGTCGAATCCTGGGGCCGTGGCGCGGCGACGGGCGGCGTCGCGTTGTCGGCACGCGGGCCAGTCTCGGCGACGGCGACATGCGGCGCGGTCGCCAGGAAACCGACACAGGACAGGGCGATGAAGGATTGTGACATGACTATTTTCCCCTTTGAATCGCCCGCTATTGCGAAACATTCGCACTGTCAACGCGATTGATAGTAATTATCACGTTGGAATGACGCGGGTCGCACCGCGGCGAATTCATCTGTCAGGAAGGGTTGATCCTGTTGTCCGCGGCTGGAACACGTCTTGGACGTTCGCGAGGGACGGGCTCCCGAAACCAAAACTTTACGACACATGGGTTAGGTTGGGGGCATGGAAGAGCAGTCGTCCGCGAATCGTTTCATTCAGATCGGGAGCGATCAGGTCGCGCTCGGCATGTACATCCATGCACTGCACTGCTCCTGGATCCACAGCCCCTTTTGGCGAACGTCCTTCCTGCTGACCGAGCCGGAGGACCTGGCAAAGATCCGCCAGTCGATTCCCGCCGTCACGATCGACCTGACCAAGGGGCGCGGTCCGACCAAGACCGCCGCGGCCGAGACGCCCGAATCCCCCCCGGCGCAGAGCGTCGAGGCCCCGATGACACCGATCGTCACCTCGCTCCGCCCGCGTCGCACCAAGCCACCGACCGAGCTGGAACGGGCCAGCACCGTGTCCGCGCGCGCCGCCGCCGCCATCGCCCGGCTGTTCGAGGACGCCCTGCACGGCCATACCATACGCACCAGCGATCTGGTTCCGATCGTCGAGGACATTGCCGACACGACCGCCAAGAGCGCCGCTGCGATGATCGCGGCCACCCGGCTGAAGGACGATGGGCAGTATATCTACATCCACTCGGTCGCGGTCGGCACGCTGATGATGAGCCTCGCCCGGCATCTGGGCCTCAGCGAGCAGGACGTGCGTGTCGCGGGCATGGCGGGACTGCTTCACGACATCGGCAAGCTGCACGTCCCGGCCACCATCCTCGACAAACCCGGCCGCCTGAATGCCGACGAAATCATGGAAATTCGCCGCCATCCAGGCTTGGGCCACCGCATCCTGACCGACTTGAGCGATCTGGACCCGAGAGTTCTGGAAGTGTGCCGCCATCACCACGAGCGGATGGACGGCACAGGCTATCCCGATGGACTGAAGGGCGACGAGATCAGCCAGATCGTCCGCATCTCCGCCATATGCGACGTCTATGACGCGGTCACCTCGATCCGGCCGTACAAGCGCGCGTGGTCGCCGCACGAGGCGCTGGCACAGATGCTCGAATGGGACGGGCATTTCGATCCCGAGACGCTGCGCGCCTTTATCGCCTCGCTGGGGATTCAGCCCTTCGCCGCGCTCGTCCGGCTTCATTCCAATCGGCTGGGCATCGTCGTGCGCGAAGGGGAAAGCCCGACCACGCCGATCGTCCGTACCTTTTTCGACATTCCCAGCCATGCACTGACCGCGATCGAGGATGTCGCGACCGTGCACGACCCCATCTTGCGCGCCGAGTGCGGCCAATACTGGTTCGGCGAACGCTGGGCCACGCTCCAAGCCGAGATCGAGGCGGACCCCGCCGTCCCCGAAGCCCCGCTTCTACGCGCGGTAGGATGTGAAGCCCGCGGGTAATTCCGCGGCGTGACGACGGACGCGTCCGCGCACGCCGCCATGGCGGGGCGGGCCGCAAATCTGTATGGCGCGGAGCATGATCCGCCTGAGTGAATTGAAACTGCCTCTCCATCATGCGGACGAGGCGCTGCCCGCTGCCATCTGCCGCAGGCTTCGCGTGACGCCGCGCGAGCTGGTCCGTTTCGTCATCGCCCGGCGCGGGCATGACGCGCGCGACAAGAACAATATCCAGCTCGTCTATTCGGTCGACGTGAACCTGAAGAACGAGGCCGCCGTACTGGAGCGGTTCCGCCGCGACCGCGACGTCCAGCGCACGCCCGACACCCGCTATCACCTGCCCAGCGCGCCGCCGCCGGGCACGAAGCGCCCGGTGGTGATCGGCGCGGGGCCGTGCGGCCTGTTCGCCGCGCTCGTGCTGGCGCAGGCCGGATACCGCCCGATCATCCTGGAGCGCGGCAAGGTGGTGCGCGAGCGGACCCAGGACACCTGGGGCCTGTGGCGGCGCAGCGTGCTCAACCCCGAATCCAACGTGCAATATGGCGAAGGGGGTGCTGGCACCTTCTCCGACGGCAAGCTCTACAGCCGGATCAAGGACCCGCGCCACCTGAACCGCAAGGTACTGACCGAGTTCGTCAAGGCGGGCGCGCCGCCCGAGATCCTGACCGAGGCGCATCCGCATATCGGCACCTTCCGCCTGGTCACGATGGTCGAGAGCATGCGCGCGACGATCGAGGAGCTGGGCGGCGAATATCGCTTCTCCACCCGCGTCGACGGGCTGGATGTGGAAACCGACGGGTCGGGCCAGCGCCGGGTGCGCGGGCTGCACCTGAACTGCGGCGGCTATCTGGAGGCCGACCATGTCGTCCTCGCCATCGGCCACAGCGCGCGTGACAGCTTCGCGATGCTGCAGGCGGCGGGCGTGTATGTCGAGGCCAAGCCCTTTTCGATCGGCGTGCGCATCGAGCATCCGCAAGGGTGGATCGACCGTGCGCGCTTCGGGCATCAGGCGGGCAATCCGATCCTGGGCGCGGCCGAATATCACATCTCGCACCACTGCCAGAACGGGCGGACGGTCTACAGCTTCTGCATGTGTCCCGGCGGCACGGTGGTCGCCGCGACCAGCGAAGAGGGGCGCGTCGCGACCAACGGCATGAGCCAATATTCGCGCAACGAGCGCAACGCCAACTCGGGCTTCGTCGTCGCCATCGATCCCGAACGCGACTTTCCCGGCGATCCGCTGGCGGGCCTGGCGCTACAACGCCATTGGGAAGAGCGCGCCTATGTCGCGGGCGGGTCCAACTACAAGGCGCCCGCGCAGCGGGTCGGCGACTTCCTGGCCAAGCGCCCCTCGACCAGCCTGGGTTCGGTCACGCCCTCCTATCGCCCCGGCGTGACGCCGACCGACCTGTCCGAATGCCTGCCCGACTTCGTGGTCGAGGCGATGCGCGAGGCGATCCCCGTCTTTGGGAAGCAGATCGCCGGATATGACCACCCGGACGTGGTGATGACCGGCGTCGAGACCCGCACCTCCTCGCCGGTCCGCTTCACGCGCGGCGAGGATGGGCACAGCCTCAATACTTACGGCCTGTACCCGGCGGGCGAGGGCGCGGGCTATGCGGGCGGCATCCTGTCGGCGGCGGTCGACGGCATCAAGACGGCCGAGGCGGTCGCGCGCAGCATCGCGGCGTCGTGAAAATCTTCTTCGACGGCGGCTATCGACCCTGCGGCATGGAATATGCCGTGGTGCTGGGCGGGCAAGCGCTGATCGAACGCGACCTGGGGCCGGGATCGGCGATGGAGGCCGAATGGCTGGCCCTGATCGCCGCGACCCGCTTGGCGCAGGAGCGCGGCGTGTGCGATGCGATCCTGCTGGGCGATGCCTTGGCCGTCATTGCCCAGGCGAACGGCAAGGTGCGCGTGCCGCCGCTCTGCCGCCCCTATTTCGAACGCTGGTGCGCCCTGCCCCGCCCCGCGCGGTTGCGGCTGCGTTATGTCAAACGAACTCAGAACCTGGCGGGGATCGCCTTGGAACGACTGCGACGGACAATGGGGAACGGATAGGCCGCGCCCTGATCGTGGTATGTCCGATCATGGTGGTTAGGGTCAGGACTCGTTGATCAAAGCCAGAAGATGATGGTGGCAGCGAGGGCGACGGCGGAGAAGAAGGCGGTTGGGCACCGATCGTAGCGGGT
>NZ_JACIFA010000019.1 GCF_014197135.1 Sphingomonas zeae | reverse complement strand
GCTCGTCCGTCAGCCAAAACAGGTCGCTCATTACCAGTCTCCTCACGGAGCCTGAATCAGATCGCGACGCTCACATCAATGGGTCCTGACCCTAGCGCAATCGGTCAGGAGCGGGCGGGTCGACGAGGGCCAGAACGGGCCGCTCTCCCCTAGAAGCGCTTGGCGCACCTCCCACTCTACAACTCCTTCCCCTATTCGAGGCCAAGCTCAGGCGTTGGACTCGTCGTCCCGGTTCTCGTCCGACGCAGGGGGCGTCTTTTTGCAAAATACCGCCCATTCCCGCATGAGCAGCCGACGTTTGTCGAGAAAGTCGGTCCGACGATAAGCCGCCTCGACCTTGTTCGTGACCGTGTGGGCAAGCGCCGCCTCGGCGATTTCCCCTGAGTAGTCCGTCTGCTCCGCAACCCAGTCCCGGAATGCCGACCGAAACCCATGCACCGTCACCGCGAGGTCCATGTCTCGTAGAATTTTGAGGAGCGTCATGTCCGACAGCGGCTTCGTCACGTTCTGGCCAGGAAACACCAACTCGCTAGCGCCGACCTTGAACGCCTTGGCGCGCTCGAACACCGCCACCGCTTCGGGCGCGAGGGGCACGACATGCACTCGCCCCATCTTCATCCGCTCGGCGGGGATCGTCCACAATGCAGCTTCCAGGTCGAGCTCCGACCAAGTCGCGCCCCGAATTTCTCCCGACCGCGCCGCCGTCAGGATGAGCGCTTCCAGCGCGACACGGCCCACCGATTCCCGCTCGCCCAACTTCTCGAGGAAGTTCGGCACGGATGCATAAGGCAGGGCCGCGAAGTGGCTTTCCTTCTTGGGCTGACGAGGCAACCCCTTGGAAAGCGACCGCATTGGCGCTTCGGTCGCGCGGAACCCGCGTGCGTAAGACCAGTCGAGGACGGTGCCGATGCGTTGCCGTACGCGACGCGCCGTTTCCGGCTTTGTCAGCCAGATGGGTGCCAATACGTCCCGGATCAACGGACCTTCGATTTCGCTGACCAAGCGGTCGCCCATCTTGGGAAAGGCGTAGGTCTTCAGCGTCGATATCCACTGATCCTGATGCTTGCCGTTCTTCCAGGCCTTCTGGTGTTCCTCGTGGACCATCTCGGCGGCCTTTCTGAATGTCGGAATGACCTGCCGCTCCTGCTTCCGCTCAGCGACAGGGTCGATGCCCTGCGCGATCTTTTGGCGTGTGAGGAACGCGGCCTCTCTGGCATCCTTGAGAGAAACCGCTTTGAGTGATCCCAGCCCGATATCCTGGCGTTTTCCCTTATTCTGGATTCGAAGAACCCAGCTGGCTGCCCCTTTGCCGTTGATTTCGAGAAATAGGCCGTCCCCGTCCGAATAGCGTCCGGGCGCGATCAGCGATCGAATCTTGAGCGCAGTGAGCTTTCCCATGCCACCTCACCTCAATTTTTCCCCACACTTTTCCCCACGCTTCGCGTGAGATTGTGTCGGATCGAGTGAAACGCAGCGGCACAAAAAACCGCTGATTTCCGGGCTTTTGTAGCAGATTTCAGGGTTTTTTGCCAGCCGCACAGGGGGCATAAATGGCGGAGACGGAGGGATTCGAACCCTCGGTACGGTTTCCCGTACGACGCTTTAGCAAAGCGTTGGTTTCAGCCACTCACCCACGTCTCCGGCTGCGGCGAGGTGCGGCTATAGCGGGGCTGGTGGAGGCAATCAACCGGGTCGGAGCGGGATTTTGCGATGAAAATCGACTAGTCCCCTTTTCGTCATTCATTGCAACGCAAGCTGCGGGCTGGTTAACGTGGCCAATCGGTTCGCCGGGGGAGTTGAAAAGTCATGCGTATCGTCTGTCTGGGTCTGTCGCTGCTGGGCGGGCTTGCCATGGTCGTCGCCGCGCCGGTCGCGGCGCAGGTCCGCACGATCGATCCCAATCAGGGCATCGACAGCGACCTCGGCACCCAGCCCTCTCGGCCCGCGCCGCAGCGCAGTGCGCCGCCCCAGGACGAGGTCCCGCCGGTCCAGTCGACCCCGCCGGTCCAGCAACCGCCCGTCACCAACCCACCGGCCACCACCCCCGATTCGCGGGCGACGCAGACCACCCAGGCGGCCGACACCTTCGAGCGCGACGACCTGCTGGCCGCAGGTGAAGGCGTGTTCGGCCAGGGTGCCGAGGGTCTGGCGGGCATGATCGAGCGCATCCTGCGCGAACAGGGGCGCCCCAACGCCTATATCGCCGGGCGCGAGGCGTCGGGCGCGTTCGTCGTTGGCCTGCGTTATGGCTCGGGCATCATGACCCACAAGGTCGAGGGGCAGATGCCGGTCTATTGGACCGGACCGTCGCTGGGTTTCGATATCGGCGGCGATGCGAACAAGGTGTTCGTGCTGGTCTACAACCTCTACGACACCGAGGAACTGTTCCACCGCTTCCCGGCGGCCGAGGGGCGACTCTATTTCGTCGGCGGTTTTGCGGCGACCTATCTGCGGCGGGGCAATGTCGTGCTGATCCCGGTGCGGCTGGGCGTCGGTTGGCGGGCCGGCGTCAATGTGGGGTATATGAACTTCACCCATAAGGCGCGGTGGTTGCCGTTTTGATTTGGGTCCTCCCTTCGCCTTCCTGGCGGAGGGAGGACCCTGGCCTTGGACTTCGCTCAAGGGGAGCGCAGTCGAAGCCCACGCCCTGCTTTATCCCCGCACGAGAAGCCGATACGGCTCGCTGACCGTGATCACCGGCACGTCCCAGGGATGCGCGGCCAGCAGCTTGTCCGCCAGCGACCCGACATCCGCCGCCGCGTCATAGATCGCGGTCAGGATCACGGTCGGCGACCAACTCGCCTCGCCCACGGTGCCCAGGGTCGGCGCAGCGCCCTCGCCCGGCCGGAACCCCTCATAGCCGATCGCCAGTTCCACCACTTCGCGATACCGCCCGAAATCGCCGAGCGGGGGCATGCGAAGGATGGCAAGCAGCGTGGCGGCGGTGTCGTCCCGCTCGATCGCTCCCGGATCGCCCGCGATCAGCGCGGCCAGCGTCGCGGCCGCGACGGGGCAATAGACCCGGATGTCGCGCACCGCCCGCATCGCCGTCATCCGAAATCGACCGCCTCGAAGCGGATCGGCTGGCCGGTGGCCACGTCGGCGAGCTGGTCCTCCCACATCGCCACCTGCCCGCGCACGATCGTCCCGATCGGCTTGCCGGTCAGTTCCATGCCGGTGAAGGGCGACCAGCCGCATTTGGACTGGAGCCAGCGCTCCTCGATCGTCCAGCGCTTCTTGAGGTCGACGATCGTGAAGTCGGCGTCGTAGCCCGCTGCGATCCGTCCCTTGCCGACGATGCCGAAAATGCGCTGCGCGCCCGCGCTGGTCAGCTCGATCACCCGCTGGAGCGACAGGCGGCCGTTCGCCGCATGGTCGAGCAGCAGCGGCAGCAGCGTCTGGACACCCGGCATACCGCTGGGGCTGCCCGGATAAGGTTTGGCCTTTTCCTCCAGCGTGTGCGGCGCATGGTCCGATCCGATGACATCGGGCACGCCCTGGTTAAGCCAATGCCACAGCCCGTCACGATGCGCGCCAGAGCGGATCGGCGGGTTCATCTGCGCCAGCGTACCAAGGCGCGGATAGGCCTCCTCGCCCGCCAGGGTCAGATGCTGCGGCGTCACTTCACAGGTCGCGATGTCCTTGTGCTGCGCGATATATTCCAGCTCGGCCGGCGTCGTGACGTGGAGGATATGGATGCGGCGATTCGCCTCGCGCGCTAGGCGCAGGATGCGGCGGGTGGCGAGCAGCGCACTCTCATCGTCGCGCCAAACGGGGTGTGACGAGGGATCGCCCTCGATGCGCTCACCCGAGCGCGCGTTCATCCGATCCTCGTCCTCGGCATGAATGGCGACACGGCGATGGCCGGAGGCAAGCACTTCGGCCAGCCGCGCATCCTCCGACACCAGCAGATCGCCGGTCGACGCGCCCATGAAGATCTTCACGCCCGCCGTGCCGGGCATCCGCTCCAGCTCGGCAAGGTCGCGCGCATTGTGGTTGGTCGCGCCGACATAGAAGGCGTGATCGCAATACATCGTCCTGGCGCGGGTCAGCTTGTCGGTGATCGCCTCGGCCGAATCGGTGTTCGGCTTGGTATTGGGCATTTCGAACACGGCGGTCACGCCGCCCATGACCGCCGCGCGGCTTCCCGAGGCTAGGTCTTCCTTATGCATCAGGCCGGGCTCGCGGAAATGCACCTGGCTGTCGATCACGCCGGGAAGGATGTCGAGCCCGGTGCAATCGATCACCCGCCCCGCATCGCCCCGCGCGCCGATTCCGACGATCCGGCCGCCCTTCACGCCGATATCGGCGCGGATCGGGCCGCCGGGAGTGTGGACGGTGCCACCGGAGAGAAGCAGATCGAAGGTCATGGGAAACGGGCCTTTCGCGAATGGTCGCGCCTTCCTACCTTGCGGCCATGACCGATGCCACCCCGACGACCGCCCCCGCCCCCACCCCCGGCACGACCTTGGCCGGGCGCCGCCTGATCCGTATCGCAGGCGAGGATGTGCATGGCTTTCTGCAAGGGTTGGTGACGCAGGACGTGGCGGACCTGACGCCCGATCGCCCGCGCTGGGGTGGGCTGCTGACGCCACAGGGCAAGGCGCTGTTCGACTTCATCCTGTGGGCCGATGGCGACGCGGTGCTGATCGATGCCGAGGCGTCGCAGGCGGAGGCGCTGGCGCGGCGCCTGAGCATATACCGGCTGCGCCGCGCGATCACGATCGAGCCGGTCGAGGGGCTGGCTGTCCATTGGAGCCGCGACGCCCAAGGCCGCCCCCATGATCCGCGCCTTGCCGAACTCGGTCATCGCTGGCTGGCCCCGGCGGGAGAGGCGTCGAGCGGCTGGGCCGGGCATCGGCTGTCGCTGGGCGTGACCGAGGGTGTGGGCGAGCTGGGATCGGGGGAAACGCTTTGGCTGGAGTGCAATGCTCGCGAACTGAACGGCGTCAGCTTCACCAAGGGTTGTTATGTCGGGCAGGAGAATACGGCGCGGATGCACCATCGGTCGAAGGTCAACCGGCGGCTGGTCGTCGCGCCGCTGGGCGAGGCGAGCGATCGGACGCGTGCGACCTATACCGAATTGGGTCTGATGGTCGAACATCGCCGCGTCGAATCACTGGGCGACGCGATCCGCCCCGATTGGCTTATGGCGGCATTGCGAGCGGAACAGGAGTGACCGCCCCTTTGCGCCCGATCGGGACTAACGCGACAGGGCCTGGCTGATCTGGACGGCCGGTTTGGCGAGCATTTGGCCGACCTGGGTCGCGATGGTGACCGCTGCGACCAGCCCGAAAATGCCGAGCGCGCCGAACTGCAGCATCTGGGACAGCGAACGGCTGCGCTCCATCCGGCGGGCTGCGTCGATCTCGCTGGCCATGCTTTGTCGCATGACGCGGCGCTCCGTCCCCTGCTGGGGATCCACCGGCCGCCCTTCCAGACGAGGTTCGTTGACCAAGCTGTCGGCGCTGATGACATCCTGAGTCCGGATGCCTGAGAAACGGTCGCGCCGCCAGACGACACGCCCGATCACCACCTGGCGGCCGCGCCGCAGGTCCAGATATTCGCCCGGCGCAAGCGGATCGTCACAGGCGATCATCATGCCGCGTGACGAGACATTGTGGATGCACGCATCGCCCCAGCCCCGGACGGACTTGATGCGACAGGGGATCAGAACCTGCCGGCGCGCTTCGCGGTTCTTATAGCCCGGCCCCGACCGCCCCATGGCAGTTCCCCTGCTGCATACTCGATAGAACTATCGGTCCATAAGGCGCAGAGACAAAGAAAGGATGAATCGGATTTCATCAATGAGGCATCTGGCTTGACCGGCGGCTGAACGGTTCAACGCTGCGATTTTCGAGGATGGCCTGGACAGCCCCGTCGCAACCGGTGGCCCTACGCCCGGCCATCGGGCTGCCACCGCCGGGTGAAAAGGATCTGCAGGGGAAGGTCGGCGCCTGTCGCCGCGTTCCCATACGAAAAAGGAGGCCGGCTTTCGCCGACCTCCCTCTTTCGCAATCAGCCTTGGCTGAGCGTGGCTTACTGGCCAGCGCCCGGACCGTAGGTGATTTCGACGCGACGGTTCTGAACCTCGCGGACGCCGTCGGCGGTCTGAACGCGCAGCTTGTCGCGCTGTTCGCCGAAGGCTTCCGTGGCGATCGAGCCATCGGGGATCGAGTGCGAGGTCATGTACGCCTTCACCGCGTCGGCACGACGCTGCGACAGACCCATGTTGTACTTCGGCGTACCCGACGTGTCGGTGAAGCCTGCAACCATCACGCGGGCATTGCCGCAGCTCTGGTACTGGGTGATCGCGTTGTCGAGGATCGACGCTGCTTCCGGGGTGATGTCCGACTTGTTCCACTCGAAGAACACGATGAACGGACCCGGCGAGCACGGCACGGCCTCGGGAGCCGGCGGCGGGGGCGGCGGGGGAGGAGGCGGCGGGGGCGGCGGGGGCGGCGGCGGAGGCGGCGGAGCAGCCGGCTCACCGAAGTTGTACGCCACGCCACCCAGCAGCGAGTGCGACCGGAAACGGCCGTCATGCGTGTTGTTGGCGACGTCGACCAGCTTGACGTTGTCGGCGTTGAAGAAGCGATACTTCAACGTCGCGTCGATGTGGTCGGTCAGCGGAGCACGGATGCCCGCCAGAGCCTGCCACGCGAACACGGTGTCCGAGTCGTTCAGGAAGTCAGCGCGGTTGTTGAGCGCATAGTTCGCCTTGACGCGAGCCACACCGACACCGCCGCCGACGAAGCCCTGGATGCCGTCGTCAGCACCGAAGTCGAGCAAGCCGTTCAGCATGAAGCTGAGCGCCGAGGTCGAACCACCGGCATAGTCATAGCTGCCAGCCGGAACGGTGCCAGCACCGGTGCCGGTGTTGGTCAGCGTGGTCGAGCTGAAGCCGTCAACCGTCGCACGACGATAGCCGACTTCGGTTTCCAGACGGAAACCACCGAAGTCGTAACCCATCACGCCGTCAACATCGTAACCATAATCATGGTCAACGGTGGCGGTGCCGGTGCGCGTGCCGGTGATATCATAGTCGATATCTTCGACGATCATCCCGCCGCCTTCGATGCCAACGTACCACGACTTGTCGCGGGCGAGGGCAGGCGAAGCCAGAGCGGTGGAGGCGAGTGCCAGAACAATGGCAATCTTCCGCATCATAGTCCCCTTTCTTGGTTGTCACTACGGACAGCGCAAACCCACTATCGGAGCGTTGGTTTCCACGCAAGAAAACAAAAGCCCGCGACTGTGGCATTAAAGGCACAGAATTTTGGTCAGCCGGGCGCCACCAGACCATGGTCGCGCATCGCCGCGATTATCGCATTCAACGCCAAACGCGCTTCGGAATCAACAACTTGACCACCGGCAGGTGGCACGATGCCAGGTCGTTGCGCGCCGACAACTTTTTTTCCCTCGATCATGAGGAAACGCGCGGCGGCCCGGCCCAGCCGCCACTGGTTCCCGTCCCAGTCGCAGCGGCAATCATCCGACCGACTCCACACCGACAATCCTATCCGGGGAAGCAGGAATCGCCAGCCCCCATCGGTCCAGCCTGCCAGCATTGCGGCACGCCCTGTCCAATCGCCGTCCGGCTGGTCCCCGATAATCCAGGCCTGACCGGGCAGCGGATCGCCCGGCGGCACGTTTGCCCCCACCGCCTCGACGCACGGGTGCACGACGAGGTCGAGCAGGCTCAAGGCCTCATTGTGGGTCATCTCCTTCTGCGCCTGCCCCGCCGCCAGCAGCGGCAGCGACCAGCGCGGCGTGTCGTTCGTCGTCATGCTCCCTCCCCCACGATTCCGACCAGGGGAGCCGAGGCGCCCCAGGTCCCGATCTGCCATATGGTGACCCGCGTCCCGTCGGGCGCTGCGCCGCTCCAGCCGGGCGCGGCCAGCTCCTCCACCCGGTCGCCGATGGCGATGCGATAGCGCTCCGCTTCCTCGCCCAGCGGCGTGTCCACGCGGTCCAGCCAGCGCCAGCCGATCCGGCTGCGCCGCGTCCATCCGATGGTGACGCGCCCGTCTGCCCCGCGACGGCACCGCCAGCCGACCGGTGATGGCGGCAGGATCGACAGGCCCGTCACCTCGGCGGACGCCTGGACGCCCTCGGCGGGATCACCCAGGCCATGCGCCAGGAAGCGGACGGTGCGCCCGAGCATCGCGATCGGCACGTCCAGCGTTCGCACGGTCCCAGGCGCGAGCAGGACAAAGGGCGCGCCGGGTCTCGCCCGTCCGATCATCGCCTCGGTCCCGCGCAGCCCGCGCCGCAAGCCGCTCAGTCGCCAGTGCCGATTGCCCAGCGGCCGGGCTTGGGCGAACTGGATCAGCTCTCCGTCGATCCAGGCGAGATTGGCGCCCGAATCCAGCGCGGCGTCATCGGCGTCGGCCAGATCCTCGGTCAGCTGCACGTCGAATGTCCCGCGGCGATCGATCAGGGCGCTGCCGCCCCCGGGCGTCACGGCGCTGGCCGTTCCGATGACGCCGGGCAATGCGGTGGGGCCGAGCGCGGTCCAGCTTCCGCCATCGTCCAGGCTATAGGCCAGCTCCGCCTGCCGCCAGCCGGGACCGCCAGCCGCCACCACCGACAGGCGCGGCGCCGATAGCAACTCGTCGGCCAGCGGCGGCATCTCGAACGCCATCAGCCGAGTCGCTCCGACCAGCTGGTCCGCCGCGCGCGCGATCCGCCCCGGCGAGGCGGGCAGGATCGGACCGCGCGGCCCCAGCGGTACACAGGTCAGCCGTACCGCCATCGCCTCCCACGCCGCCTCCGTCACGCGCCAGCGTCCGGCCTCGCCGTCGATCCGCACGATGCTGCCGGGCGTGATGGCCAGATCCTCGGGGCCGAGCGTGACGATGCGCCGTACCCGCTCGGCGGCATGACGGGCCAGCCGGTCCTGCGCCAACATGCGCGCGGTCGCAGCGTCCAGCGCGGCGGCCAGGTCCAGCCGATCGTCGCGCACCCCGCCGGGGCGGCGGGCGCGCTGGATACCGATCTGATAGTCGCGCGCCGGATCGTAATGCGCGATCGTGACGCTGGCGGGGACCACGGCCTCGCCCGCGATGTTGCGCGTGCCGCGTCGCCCCGGGCCATCGGCGCCCATGCCATCGTCACGGATCATCCGTTCGGCGCCGGTCTCCGCCACCACCAGCCGCACGCCCGGCCCGTCGGCGACCCATTGCCCACCGCTCATCTGCGCCAGCATCTCCAGCACCGCGCGCACGCTGCCCCCGCTCGCGGCGAAGCCCGCCACGCTCATTCCCGCATCGCCAGACCGCACCAAGGGGCACAGTGCCTGTGCGATCGCCTCGCACGACACGGGGGCTTGATCGGCCTCCACCTCGAAGGTCAGTTGCGGGATGCGATTGCCGAACTCGGCCAACGCCAACCCCTCGAACACCGCATAGGCGACGCCCCGAAAGGCCGACGCCCGCGCGCCCTCGATCGAGGCGATCAGCGGGTCGATGGGCTGGTCCTCGGTCCCCGGGTACAGACGAAAGCCGGTCGCGACCTTGAAGTCCTCCGCTGCCCCGCGCAGCAAACGGCCATCGGCCCAGATCCGCCCCACGCGCCGGATCGCCCGTCCCGACAGCGCGACCGCGAAATTGGCGCTGTAGCTATAGCTTTCGACGCCCGGCCGTCCCTTGCCGCCGCCCGTCACCCCGCGCGCCTCGACCAGATCGGTCGCCCAGATCACCGGCCCGGCGACGCGCATCGTGCCAAAGACGGCCGGCATCTGCGTGCCATAGGTGGAAGTCTGGACCGACAGCTCGGCCAAGCGCGGGCCTTGCCTGCGGGGCGAGCCCAGCACGGCATGATCGACCCGATTGCCGATCAACGCGCCGATCGCACCGCCCACCGGCCCCAGCAGCGCCCGCCCCACCGTGCCCAAGACCAAGGTCGCCATCATCCCTCCCCCTTCCAATATCCCAGCACCGGCCAGGGCGGTGCACCGGGCCGCCAGGCGACGCGACGAAGCCCCGCATCGGCATGGACGATCCCGTCGCTCACCCGGATCGCCAGATGCAGTTGTCCCGGCCCCACGCGCAGCAGCAGGATCGCGCCGGGCGCGGGCGCCCCTCGCGCGAAGACCGCATCGAGCATCGCCGCCACCCGCCCCTCGTCCCCGCTGCGCCAGCCATAGCCGGTCGGTGCCTCCCGCCCCGTCGCCAGCGCGACCAGCCCGACGCAATCGAGCCCATGGGTCGCATCGCGCCCGTGCAGCCGGAACCGCACGCCGACCAGCGCCCGCGCGGCCACCTCCACCCGGGTCATGCGCCCGGATAGCGGGTGAGCAGATCGATGCCGGGCAGGAAAGGCTCGCCGCGGAAATTCACGACATTGCCGAAGCGCGACAGACAGGTTTCCAGCCTTTTGTCGCACCCCTCCACCAACTCGACCAGCACGCCCTCCTCGACCGCATAGGCCGGGGCGGTGGCGATCCGGATGCGGTCGCCTTCCGATCCCAGGATCAGCGCCTCCAGCCCGGCATTGGCCCCGCCAAACCAGATCAGCCGCCCCTGGCAATAGGCCCCGGCGACCGGCTCGGGCCGATCGACGGTCAGCATCACCTCGCCATCCCAGGTCATGACCCGCGCAAAGCGTCGGCGCGGCGCCATCGCCACGCGGCATCGCCGATCGCCCAGCGATGCGCGGCAATCGGGCGAGGTTTCCTCCGCCACCGGGCGGTCGAGCAGCGCTCCGACCCCGCGCAATTCGGCGGCAAAGCCGCCCTCGCCCAGTCGCACCGCGCCGATCGCGCCCTGTCCCAGCGCCACGGGCGGTTCCTGACCGGTCCAGTCGACCGCGACCGCCGCCACGCCTGCCCCGTCCCATCGACCTGCCAGCAGATCGCGCTCGCCGATCGCCGCGCTGGTCAGTGCGCCCGAGGCTTCCATCAGATCGGGGTCCAGCCCGTCGCCGCGCAGGATCGCACTCGGCGTCAGGCCGGGCGCGGCGCGGTAGCGCAGCCCGTCGATCCACAGATCATGGTCATGACCGGTCAGCCCGATCGTCACCCCGTCACGGCGTTCGATCCGCCAGCACAGCACCCATGTCGTCAGCGTGTCGGCGCTCATGCCTCGCGCACCTCGACCAGCGGGACGGACGCCGCCGCACCGGCCCGGAATCCCGCCAGCGTTACGCTCAGTCGATCCTCGGCGAAGCGGACAGGCACGTCGAAGGTGAAGCTGGCGGTAATCGCCGCGCCCATAACGGGCGCGGCGTCGAAGAGCAGCCAGCCGCCCGGCTCGACCGTGAACCCGGTCATGCTGCGCCCCGCGACCTTCACCGACACACTCCCCGGAACGGGGCGGGTGATGCGACGCGACTGGTCGCCATAACGGCGCGTGAGCGCGAAGCGTCGCGTCGCACCGTCGCCCATGCCCAACGCCTCGTCGGTGCCGATGCTGTCGAACGGGTCGCGCAGGCGGAAGCCGCGCGCCGGTCCCATCCGCGCCCGGAAAAAACCAAGCAGCGCGGCAATATCCTCGGCCGAGCGGATGCCGGGGCCGACATCATAGGTCGTCCGCGCCTCCGCCCAGCTCGCATTGCGTGCCTCGCGTCCCCCCGCGCCGGTCAGGATCGCGGTCGAGAAGCCCGGCGTCACCTCCGCCTCGCGGCCCAGCGCCAGCGGGAACAGCACGTCATCGAAAGCCTGCACCTCGTCCTCCTCGCCTTCCCAGCACACGAAACCGTCGCGCATCACCTGCGGCATTGCCCATAGGAAGGTCGCGGCGACCCCGCGCGCACGGGCCGCCTCCGCCGCATCGGCGATCCAGGCCCATTGCGTCCGCTGATCGGCGCGCAGCACGAAGCCCGCCAGGTAATGCTGTCGCTCGGGCGGGTAGCCGAGCCGCGCTTCCGCCAACGCCACGCCCTTTCGGGTGGAGGCGCTGTCTCCCGCCGTCACCCAGTCATAATCCTCCAGCTGCAGCACATCGAAGGCCGGGCTTGCCCAGCCGATCGGCATGTTGGCGCGCTTGGCCTCCGGCGCCTGGGGATCGAGCACGGTCGGCAGATAGGTGAGCAAATGGGTGACGCAGCCCGGCGCCGCCGCCTTCACGGCTGCGCACAGCGCCGCCGTCGAGGCTGCCAGACATGCCCCCGCCCGGTCGAGCGTGTCGCCCTGCGCCTGGCTTTTCGCCCCGGCCATACTGGCCATCGGCACCGGCGCGAAGGCCGCCATCGCCGCCGCATCGTAGATACACGGCGCGCCGTCCGAGGGACGCACCCACCACCAAGGCTCGCCGATCTGGAATTGCGGCGACAGCCCCGCCGCTTGCCCGATCGCCAGAAAGGCCCGCGCCACCGCCTGAAGATAGGCCATCGCCCCACCATGCGCGGGGCTGAGCAAGGTCGAGGGCGGTTCCCAGCCGGTCAGCGCGGGCGCACCGTCCGCCGAACGCTGTTTCCAGTCGCCCCAGCAATGGGCGTCGAACAACTCATAGGATAGCAACCAGATCAGCTCATAGCCAAGTGCCCTCGCCTCACCCGCAAAGCCGCGATGCCACGCCGCGCTCGCCACGTTCAGCGCCCCGCCCGCCAGGCTGGCGTAAAGTCCCTCGCCGCTGCGTTCGAGCCGGAAATAATGGCTCATGCCGACATAATGGACGATGCTGCCACGATAGCCGAGGTGCAGCATATTGCGCAGCAAACGTTGCGGCGTCAGGTGATAGCTGTCGTCATAACCGCTCGCGATACCAAAGCCCTGCTCGGGCAGCACCGCCGCGCCGACGCCGATCACTGCGCCCGGCCCGTCACAGACGATCCCGGTCAGCTCGACCCAGCCCTCCTGCGGCTGGCCAAGAAAGCGGCCGCCTGCATCATAATCGGGCGCGACCAGCGAGACGAACATCCGGTCGACATCGCCCGCCCAGACGGGATCGCGATCCTCGGGAAATCGGAACCCGCCCGCCAGGTTCGCGAAGTCGATGACGACCTCCGCATCCTCGGCCGTGCCGGTCGCATAATTCCACAGCCGGACATACCAGGCGCGGGGTCGGCCAGCCGCATCGCGTCCCTCGATGGTCAGGGTCGGGCCGTGAATCGCATCGAGCGGCTTGATCCCGCGCGAGCGCCAGCGGAACCGCAACCGGCAATCGCGATAATCTCGCACCGTGTCATAGCGCAACAGCGGATGGTCGTGCCGATCCGCGGATTCCCAGATCAGCCCCGCCAGATCATCCGCGCGGTAGAAGACCGCATCGACTCGCAAGCCATCGGGGTCGGTCACGACGACCGCCGCCATCATCGGGCGGGGAAAATCGACCGTCCAATAGCGCGGGTCGAAGCGAGACAGCGTGTCGCTCCGCTGGTCGCGGCGTTCGCTATGCAGGCACCATTGCATGGTATCGCTCCTCGAGTTCCTCCGCTGCAACGGGAGGAAAGATGCGGCTCAGTCCTCGGCCAGCGCCGCGCGGACCGCGCGCGCGACCTGTCGGCTGGAGCGTTGCAGCACGCCCGCCGCCTCGCCTGCCCCGGCATTGATCGTGATCGCCACCCGCACATCCCGCGGGGAACCGCCGGGGCGCAGCGTCTCGATCCGCCCATTGCTGGTCGGCACAAAGACCTCCGGCCCGCGCTCGCCGACCAGATAGGGGCGGTCGGGCGATACCGGCCCGCCGGTCGCCCGGCCGGGCAGGCCCGACGCCAGTCCGCCCAGCAAGCCCAACAACCCGCCATCGCCCACCGTCCCCACGCCCTGCCGCAACGCCAGGCGCGCGATCTGATCGAGCACGGACAGCGCGGTCGCCTTCAACTCCTCGAACCCGAACTTTCCCGTGCGCACCGCGCGCAGCAGCGCCCCCTCGACCGTTCGTGCACCGAGCTCGGCCGCATCGCCCAGCCCGCGCGACAGCTCGGCGCGCATCGTCGCCATGTCGGCGGCGAAGCCCCGCATATCGATACGGGGTGCGAATTCCTGCTCATCCATCCGGATACATCTCCCGCAACCGGACGAGCGTGGCGGGCGAGGGCGGATCGCCGCCGCCCTCCGCCCCGCCCGTCATCGCCGTCACGATTCCCTGAAGTTCGGCCGGGGTGGCGCGCCAGAAGCGGTCCGGCGACCAGCCCAGCACCGCGCCCGCCATCCCCGCCAGTCGCGCCGCCACCTCGGCGAACATCATTTTCCGCCCAGTATCTGGCGCAGCAATTGCCGCAACACGGGCGCCAGCGCGGCCAGTCCCAGATCGACCAGCGCCTCGCCCAGCTGCTCGCGGCTCAGCCCGTCAGGCACCTCGCGCAGGCAATGCCAGATCAGCGCCGCCGCCTCGGCCAGCGACAATCTGCCCTCGCCCGCCCGCTCGACCAGCTCGAACAACGGCCCCAGCTCGCCTTCCGCCGCGACCAAAGCCTGGAAGCTCGGCCGGACGACCAGTTCGCTGCCGCCGACACGGACGCTCGCTTCGCCGCGCACGGGATTTGCCGCGCCGCTCATGCCGACATCACCGCGCCGGAGCTTTCCAGCGCCAGCGTGTAGGTCCGCTCGCCACCGAAATCGCCGCTGTAATCCAGCCGCGTGACCAGGAACCGCCCGGTCATCGACCCACCGCTCTCGAAGCTCAGCCGATAGGTCTCGATCGTGCCCGCCAGCGCATGGCCGCGCATCCGCGCTTCCGCCGCCGATCCGGTAAAGACTCCCGCGCCCGCGACGCTGACATGGCGCACGCCCGCGCCCGACAGCAATTCTCGCCAGCCGCCCGAATCCTTGTTCGTCACCACCACCGTCTCGCCATTGATCGACAGCTGCGTGGTGCGCAGCCCCGCCATCGTCGCGAAGGCGGGCGGCTCGGCCCCGTCGCCGATCTTCAACAGAAAGGCGCTTCCCTTTTCGATTGCCATGATTGTCCCCCTATTGTCCCACGCGCCACAGCCGGGCGCGCCATTCGACGCTCGCCGTCCACCGCGCGCCCGTCTTCGCCATGCGAGTGCCGGTCATGCTCAGCCCCGCGACCCGCCAACCATCGGCCAGCACTCCGGCCAAGCCGATCGCCTCCGCCGCCTGGACGCAGAGGCGCAGCCGCCGGGGCTGTTCCCCCTCATCGGTCAGGGTCAGCGCGACACGCAGTTCGCGCCCTTCGATCCCCGCCGCCCCCCAGTCGCTGTCGCCCGGCTCGCCCAGTACGGCTTGCGGCACGCTCGCCCGCACCGGCACCGCATCGAACAGCGACACCCCCAGCGGCGTCAGTACAGGCCGAAGAGCGGCCATCAGCCCCGCCCGCAGCGCCTCCCGCGCGGTCATGCCCGCCTCGGCCCGTCTAGCCTCATCCGCCGCCACGGCCGCCACAAAGCGGCGACGGCGGCGGGCGGCACGGCGGCGGCATCGCGATTGTCGAACAGATGCGCCCCCATGATCGCCACGCCATGCGCGATCTCGGGCGGGAGGCTGGCCCAGTCCTGGGCGAGCCCCGCGCGGTAGTGGATCGTCGCATCCTCGGCCGTGCGGAACCAGCCGCGTCCGTCGCGATCGATCGCCCCCTCGCCGTCCGTCAGGATCGTCTGCACCGGCAGCGCCGACAGCGCCTGCCAAGCTGCGCGGCCCGCCAGGCTATCCTCGACCACCCGCGCGACCAGCATCTGCCCGCAAAAGGATTCGGCCAGCCCCAGCGCGACGCCAGCGGCTCGCTCGACCAGCGCCGCCTCATTGCCCTCCTCCAACCGCAGCAGCGTGCGCACCGCACCCGCCGCCGCCGTCACGGTCGCAAGGGGCATGGCCTCCTTCGTCCCGCTCATCATGTAAACTCCTTCATCGATACAAACTGCGACAGGTCCGACACACGGGCGTCACAGTTGGAGCGCAGAGAGTCGGACAGCCGCTGCCCGCCTCCCCCTTGGGCACCGGCCATGCCGACCCCGCGCCCCCCGGCCGGTTCGGCATCCTCCCTGAACTACGGGGCAGCCCCTTGCGGCTGCCCCGATTTTTCCGGTTCAGCTGGTTGCGAACTTCATCAGCTTGATCGCCTCCGAGTCGCTGACGCAGCCGCCGATCCGCCGCGTGGCGTAGAAGGTGACGAACGGCTTGTTGCTGTACGGATCGCGCAGGATCGCAGTCTCGGCGCGTTCGGTGATGAGATAGCCCGCCTGGAAATTGCCGAAGGCGATGGCGCAACTGTTCTCCGCAATGTCGGGCATGTCCTCCGCCTCGACCACCGGATAGCCGAGCAGCGTCGCGGGCTGCCCGGCGGCCAGCCCAGGTGCCCAGAGAAACTGGCCGTCCGTCGTCTTCATCTTGCGAATCCGGGCCGAGGTCGCGGCGTTCATCACGAAGCACGCCCCCTGGCGGTACGGCGCGCGCAAGGACTGGACCAGATCGACCAGCCGGTCCTCCTCCCCGTTCCCGAACGCACCCGCCGCCCCGCTGGGCAGATATTGCAGCGTGCCGAAGGGGCGCACCCCATCCTTGGCCGTCGAGATCGGGTTATTCAGGAAGCCCTTGGGTCGGTTGACGCCCGATCCGTTGACGAAGGCCTGTCCCTCCGCCCGGCCGAACTCGGTCGCGATCTCGCTGGCCAGCCAGCCCTCGACATCGAACGCGGCATCGTCGAGCATAGCCTGACTGGCCGACGGGTTGGCATACAGCTCGCCCATCGGGGGCGCGAGTTCGACGAAGCTGGGCGTCGCCGTTTCGGGCCGCGCCGCCGTCTCGCTCGCCCAGCCCGAGGGCGTGCCCCCGGTCGTCACCAGCTTGCGATACCCCGCCGAGCCGACCGTCACGACGTTGGCGATGCCCCGGATCGGCGAGACATTGCGCAGCACCGATCCGATCGCCGCATCGATCTCTCTCGGCACGGCGAAGCCGCCGCTGTCCCCGGTGGTGCCGGTAAAGGCCTTGAGTTCGACGGTGGTGCCGCTGCGCACATAGCCGTCGAATGCGCCACCGGTCTTGCGCGCGCCGTCCAGCACGGGCCGTTCGATCACGTCCATATCATTCCCCCTTGGTCAAAACATGATTCACGCGGGCGAGCGGCTGCATCGGCACCGTCACCAGGCTGATCTCGATGAGTTCGGCCGACAGGATCGCACGGGCCGCCCCCTGATGGATGACGCGCGGCCGGTATCCGACCGACAGGCCCGCCACCGTGCCCGAGCGGACCAGCGCGGCGAGCGCGGGGTCCTCGACCCGCCCCTCGACGGCCAGGCCGGTCTCGTCCTCGACCAGCGCGGTGATGCGTCCCATCGGATCGCCGCGATGCTGCCAGAGCAGCGGCACATCGCCCGCCCCCGCAAAGGCCCCGCGCCGCATGACGTCGCCCGCCCGGTCCATCCGGTCCCAGATCGCGGCATAGCCGGTGAAAGTCAGGCTCATTTCAGCCAGTCCTCCGTCCCCAGCCGCATCGCGATTCCTGCGAGCAGCAGCGCCCCCAAGAGCCGGGTCAGCCAGCCGACCGCGCTTTTCCACACCGACGACTTGGCCTCGCGCCACGCGGTCAGCAGTTCGCGCAATTCGGCGACATCGCCCGCCGCCTCTGCGTCGGCGAGACCCAGCCGGGTGAGCGCGCGCGTCGCGCCCAGTTCGCCCGCTTCCTCCGCCACCGCGCGCAGCGTCACCAGGTCCGCGCCGCTATCCGCCGCCTGCGCCAGTAGCCGCGCCAGAACATCCCCGCTCATGCCAGACCGACCATCTGGCGCTTCTCCGCCGAATCGAGGAAATCGGCGCTCGCCGCCATCGCCCACAGCATCTGGCGTTCCTCGGCCAGCGCGGTGATGCGGTTAATGTCGACCGACAGGCTTGCCCTCTCGAACCAGCCCGCCAGTCCTTGCGCCAACCCGCTCAGGATTCCGCCCGCCAGCGGCAGGATCGCCTGTCGCCACAGCGCGCGGTTCGCCTCGCGGTAATTGGCATAGGTATTGTCGCCCGGAAGCCCGAGCAGCATCGGCGGCACGCCGAACGCCAGCGCGATCTCACGCGCCGCCGAGGATTTGGTTGCGTGGAAGTCGAGTTCGGCCGGGGTCAGGCTCATCGCCTGCCACTTCAGCCCGCCCTCCAGCAGCAGCGGACGCCCCGCATTGCCGCTGCCTGCAAAGCCCTCCATCTCGGCACGCAACCGCTCGAACTGGTCGGGCGTCAGGGTCGAGCCGTCGCCCGGATCATAGACCAAAGCGCCCGAGGGCCGCGCCGCATTGTCGAGCAACGCGCGGTTCCACGCGGCGGCCGCATTGTGGATCGCGATCGCCCCCGCCGCCGCGCCCAGACAGCCCAGCCCATAATGATCGTCGAGCGGATGGCAGCTTTTCAGATGCACGACCTGTGGACGCACCGGATCGACCGGCAGCGTCGTCACCCGACCACCCGCGCGGTAGAGGAACGCGGCAGGCCAGCCGCTCGCGTCCAGTTCCATCGTCACCCGTTCGGGCCGCAGCGCGAACAGCTCGGCCACATCCCCCTCAGCGTCACGCAGGATCTGCACATAGGCATTGCCGTGAAGCAGCATGTGCGTCGCTACCGTCTCCAGCAGCGCCTGCCCCTCGCTACGCGCTGCGACCAGCGCGGTCAGTTCGGGGTGCGAGGCGGTCAGCGGCGCATCGGCCAGCCCGCCCGCAACCATCCGCACCGCGCGCTGCGCCACGGGATTGCGCAAATATCCCTCGCGCACCTGCGTTTCGTAAGAGGGCGCCGCCCCCGTCAACGGCACGCCAGACCGCGCCAACCCCAACCCGAGCAAAGGACGCGCGGCCCCCCGCCCGGTCTTGCGACCGAACATCCTCATCGTCGAATCTCCTTTGACTCCTCCCCGGTACGGGGAGGTGGCAGCGCGCAGCGCTGACGGAGGGGGGCTTCCACACAGGTCAGCCCTTTGTGGCGATCCCCCTCCACCACCGCTTCGCGGTGTGGGGACGAGATTGTGCCCTCGGCACAATCTTGGCTTGCCGGGGGCAAGCCAAAGTCCCCACACCCCCTCCCCGTTCCGGGGAGGATCGGGTCCTCACAAATTTCGTATCCCCGGCGGCCCGCGCCCCGACAGCATCAGCTCGGTCAGCGCCCAGACCAGCGCATCGGCGCGATCCGGCGAGCGGCCGGGTCCGTCATAGGCCCCCGCCACCCCCAGCCCGCACAATTCGTCCTCCAGCGCCGGAAACCCTCGGCCATGCCACACGCGCCCTTGCGCATAGAGAAACGACACCGGCTCCGCGCGCGCGGCTTTCCCGATCGAGGCGTAGACCAGGTGCACCGGCAGGGTCGGGTCGGCGAGCCGCAGCACGCTTTCCACCATGTCGCCGCCCTGGTTGCGCTCGGCCACCACCCGGTCCGCGCGGTTCCGCCGGGCGCACCCCGCCACCCGCGCCGCCCAGCCCTCGGGCGACAGGCCCGCTTCGCTGGCATCCTCCAGCACATAGCCATGCCCGTCGCGCCCCAGCCCGACCGCGACGATCCCGCAGGCGTCGCCGCTGCTGGTCGCGGGCGGATCGACGCCGACGACCACCCGGTCGAGCGCAGGCACTGTCTTGGCCCGCTGACGATCGAGCAGCGCACGGGTCCACAAGGCTCCCTCGCGGTCGTCGACCATCTCGCCGTCCAGCTCCTGCCGCCCCAGCCGCGTGTCGCCGTACTGGGCGAGCATCGCGTCCTGGAAACTGTCGGGCAGATGGCAATTGTCGCTGGTCCGCCCGATCGTCTCCACGCAATCGGGCAGCGCCATCACCTTGCGCATCAGTGGCGTGGGTCGCGGCGTCGTTGTGACCAGCACGCGGGGATGGTGTCCCAGCCGAAGCGTCATCATCAGATTGTCCCATCCGGCCTCCCCTTTCCACTTACCCAGTTCGTCACACCAGGCCGCATGATGCTGTGGCCCACGCAAGGCTTCGGGCGCCGCCGCCGAATAGGCGAAACCGATCGCCCCGGACGCGAAATGCACCTGCCCCAGACAGCCGATCCAGCGCGGCGTCTCGCCTTTGCGTGCCACCGCGAGCAGCCCGCTTTCGCCGCGCACCATCACCCGTTCGACATCGCGCAGGGTCGCGCCCATCAAGGCGATCCGCGCACCCGGATTGTCGCGGGCGAGCGCGCTCACCCATTCCGCCCCAGCGCGCGTCTTGCCGAAGCCGCGCCCCGCCCGGATCAGCCACACGCGCCAGTCGCCCGGCGGCGCCACCTGTCCGTCATGCGCCCATAACTCCCAGCGTTCGACCAACTCGCGCTTCTGCGCCGAGGTCAAAGCGGCTAGCGCCTGTTCGCGCGCGCCCGGTTCCAGCATCGCCAGCGTGGCAAGCCGCGTTGCCGCATCCTCCCTCGCCATCACGGCATCCCCCTCAACCGCCGCCGCGCCAGCCCGTCGAGCGCGCGTTCCAGCGCCGCATCGGTCTCGGCCGCATCGACTCGCGCCGCTTCGCTCGCGCCGTCACCAGCCTTAGCCAGCGCATCCCGTCGGCTGAGCAGCTTCAGATAAAATTGCACCTCGGTGGCACTTAGCGGCGGGGTGATGGAGAGGCCGGTGGTCCCCGCACCGGCCTCTCCTGCCTCCCCGCCCCCGGCCGCCAACAGGGCGAGCATCCGGCGCAGCAGCCCCTCCTCGACCAGCGCATGTGCCGCGCCGATCGCCGCGTCCCAGGCCTCGCCAAAGGCCGGATCGCGCGCCCTCAAGGCGCGTGCGGCACGCAGCGTCTCTCCCACCGCGCATGCCGCCGCCTCCGCGTCGGCGCTGATCGCCAGCGCCGCCAGGAATTGCCGTCGCCGCGCCAGCGTCCACCGCGCGCCCTTTCCCGTTCCGGCCATCCCCACTCCCCCCGAAACACCGAGTGCGAACCCGACCGCTCCCCCGATCGTATCCGCCCCTCGATGTTCCCCTTATGTACCGATTGCGCCGGGGTTTGTATCCAACAAACGAACCAGATGGGTTGGAGGCATAAAAGCGGCTTGCCAGATGCGGAGCGCATCGGCATTAGGCGGGGCTTCCCGAGAGGGGGCGATTAGCTCAGTTGGTAGAGCGTCTCGTTTACACCGAGAATGTCGGCGGTTCGAGCCCGTCATCGCCCACCATTTTCCACCATCAGCCTAATGGCACCACCCCGGCGAAGGCCGGGTCCAGATGTTATGTGTGCGGTGAAACGGCGGCGAGCCGAGAACGATGTTGTTCGCGCAGAGGCGCGGAGAACGCGGAGGTGTCTCGCCTGCGGCAGCTTTACGCCTCTCTCCGCCTGGTGACGAAGACGTGCCGCAGCCGATCGGACACCCTCTCTGCGTCCTCCGCGCCTCCGCGCGAACAAAATCTCTTTATGATTTTACCCACGACGGGGTGGCAACTGGACCCCGGCTTTCGCCGGGGTGGTCCGCGATCAGGCCAGCTTCCAATAGGTCGCATAACGCTCATGCGCGATGCGGTGGTACGGGACCAGCCGCACCGGCTGGCCGTCCGCCGCCGGGATGGTGAACTCCAGCGGCTTGCCCGTGGCGCTGATCCTCTTCGTCAAGGCATCGGGCTCGCCCGATAGCGTCGGAGCCTGGAACGGCGTGTCGTTATACTCGCCATATTTCCGTTCGCTGACGATGATGTCCGCGCCCGGTGCCAGGCCGTCGCGGCCCAGCGCGCCCGCCAGGACCAGCGGGCCATAGGTGAAGGCGACGATCTGTGGCGTCGCGGGGGCGCTCTCGACAGCGGGTTCCATGACCAGACGCCATTCGACCGTATCGCCGGTCTTCCATGTCCGGGTCAGCTCGGCATAGCTTCCGGGCTTGTCGGAACGCGACACTTCCGCGCCGTTGACCAGCAGGGTCGCGGTGCGGCTCCATTTCGGGTGGCGCAGCTTCAGGGTCAGCTCGGTCGGCTGGCGCAGTTTCCAGCGGAACTGGGTGTTCGCTGCCTCGGGAAAGCGCGTGGTCTGGGTCAGGGACGCGCCCTTGTCGGCCCAGGTCACGGTCGAGGGGATGAACAGGTTCACATAGATCGCGCGGTCGTCATGGAAGTAGATCGAGTCGCGATACTTCACATGATTTTCCATGCCCGTGCCGGTGCAGCACCAGAAACTGTCCTCGGGGGTGTGGTACAGCTTCATGTACCCGGGCCGCGCGCCCTGGAAATAGGTCGCCATGCCCGAATCTGGATCCTGCGAGGCGAGGATGCCGTTGTAGAGCGTGCGCTCGTAATAATCGGCATATTCGGCCTGCGGATCGCGCAGGAACAGCGCGCGGGTCAGCTTCAGCATATTATGCTGGCAACAGGTTTCCGACCCCTTGGCCGAGAAAACATGCTTGTCGAAATCGGCCATCGCGAAGAAATGCTCGCCATCGCCATGCCCGCCGGTCGCAAAGGCGCGGGTATGCGCGACCGTCCGCCAGAAAAAGGCGGCGGCGTTGTGATAGGCGTCGTCGCCATTCGCCTCATAGACGCGCTGGAACCCGATGATCTTGGGAATCTGCGTATTGGCATGCATCCCGTCGAGATAATCGCGGCCTTGCGTCAGCGGCTTCATCACCGCCTTTTGCGAGAAACGCTCGGCGACGCGGCGATAATCCTCGTTGCCGGTCATGAAATACAGGTCGGCGTAAATCTCGTTCATGCCGCCATATTCGGTCTCGAGCATCTTCTCGAACTGTTCGTCGGACAAGGGCTTGGTCGCGACGACGCCCCAGTCCGCCAGCCGGATCAGCACGGGCCGCGCCGCCTCGCTCCCCGCCAATTGCACCGAGTCACGAAGCCCCGCATAGACCTTGTGCAGCGTGTACCAGGGCACCCCGGTGATCGGCTCGCCGCGCAGGTGCGCCGCGACCAGCGCAGGCCCCTTGGGGAAGGCGCAGACCAAGCCAGTGCCAGCCGCCTGCTGGCACGCCGCCAGTTCGTTCGCGATATAGTCGATGCGCTGGCGGTAGCGCTTGTCCTTAGTCGCGCGATAGGCGAGCGCGCAGGCCGAGAGATAATGGCCGAGCGTATGGCCGTGGCAATTGATGTCGGCCCACTGCTCCTCCGACTCCCAGCCGCCATAGACCGGCGCCTTGGGCTTCAATCCGGCATTCTTGCGGAAATTGGCGAGCATCCGGTCGGGTTGCAGGCGCATCAGATACGCCTCGGTCATTTTCTGCGCGTGGAGGAAAAGGCTGTCGGCCAGCGCGACGTCGGCCATGTCGAAGGGCTGGACCGCATTGGCGGGCACGGGAGCCATCGACTTGGCGCCGACTCCATTCTGCGCCCAGGCGGAGGCTGGCATCACCGCCCCCCATCCGGTCGCCAGCGCAGCCGTACTGGCCGTGGCAAGGACTTGACGCCGCGACGGGGCGGGACAGCATGAAGGCACCGATCTTCTCCGACTATTCTATTTTTTTGGCAGTTTGCGTCGGACAGCCCGAATCCGCAAATGGTTTCGAGCTTGGCCACAAAATTTGCGTATTGGCAGCGGCTGAACAGTGATTATTTGTCGGACAGATAATCAGTCGGTGTGGCGGAATAATAGCCGCTCGAAGCCCCAGTGCAGGATCGCGCCGATGGCGACGCCCAGCAGCACTTCCTGCGCGCGGGCCAGCGCGGCGGTCAGGATCGTCCCGCCCGGCGGCACGGTCAGCAGCACGATGACCGAGGTCCACATGCACACCCGCAATTCGGTGCGGATACGCGCAATGGCCGCGGTGACGCCGACCGCCACCGCCAGCATCGCGACCGCCCCCGCGCCCGGCAGGGCGAAGGCCACGAGCAGGGCCACCGCCACCCCGATCAGTGTCGCGACGATCCGCCAGGTGAGCGACCGATGCGTATCGCCCAGCCTATCCTGCGATACGACCAGCGCCGATACGCTCGCCCAGACCGGGTGGTCGAGGTGCAGGCGATCGGCGATGCTCAGCGCCAGCACCGCCGCGCCGGTGCATCGTGCGACGAAGGCAACCGACCGGACCGTCTCCTCGCGCAAGGCATGCGCCGTCACCCACTTCCGTAGCGCGGGCGGTGGCGTCATCGAAACAGATTCGCCCTGGCCAGTTCCAGCACCTCGTCCCCCCGCCCGCTCAGGACCGCGCGCGCGGCATAGAGGCTGAACCCCTTGACCTGTTCGACCTGGATCTTGGGCGGCATGATGAGTTCCTGCGTCTCGGTCACGACATCGACCAGCGCCGGGCCGTCATGCGCGAACGCCTCGCGCAACGCCCCCTCCAGCGCGTCGGAGCGGGTGACGCGCACCCCGAAATAGCCCATCTCGCGCGCGATCGCGCCAAAGTCTGGATTGTGGAGCGCGACATTGGCATCGACATAGCCCGCCGCCTTCTGCTCCAGTGCGACGAAGCCGAGCGTCGAGTTGTTGAAGACGACGATCTTGACCGGCAGCTTCATCTGAACAGCGGTCAGCATGTCGCCCATCAACATGGTCAGGCCGCCATCTCCCGACAGCGATACCACCTGTCGCCCCGGACAGGCGCCCTGCACACCCAGCGCCTGTGGCAGGGCGTTGGCCATCGAGCCATGGTTGAACGACCCGATCAGCCGCCTTTTGCCATTCATCGTCAGATACCGCGCCGCCCAGACGGCGGGCGTGCCGACATCGGCCGTGAAGACGGCATCCCCGTCGGCCAGCCGGTCGATCATCCGCGCGACGAATTGCGGATGCAGTGGCTCTTCGCCGTCGCGCGGGGTGGCCAGATCATCCAGCCCTTTACGCGCATCGCGGTAATGCGCGCGCGCCTTGTCCAGGAACCGCCCGTCCCGTTCGCCGGAGATCAGCGGGATCAGGCCGCGCGCCACCTCGGCCACGTCACCGACGACGCCCAGGTCGAGCGGCACTCGCCGCCCCAGCGCGCCGGGGTCCCGGTCGACCTGCACCACCTTCGCCTTTTCGGGATAAAAGTTGCGATAGGGAAAATCGGTGCCCAGCATCAACAGCGTGTCGCATTCCAACATCGCGTGATAGCCCGACGAAAAGCCGATCAGCCCGGTCATGCCGACATCATAGGGGTTGTCGTATTCGATCCATTCCTTGCCGCGATAGGCATGGACGATGGGGGCTTTGAGCGCTTCGGCCAGCGCCACCACCTCGTCATGCGCGCCCGCCGTGCCTGCGCCGCACAGCAACGTCACCGCCTTTGACCCATTGAGCAGTTCGGCGATCTTTCCCAGCTCCTGCGGCGGAGGTACGAGACGCGGCGTGGCAAGCGGCGGGAAGGCGACGCGACGCGTCTCGGGCGCGGGCTTCAGCGCGACATCGCCGGGGATGACCAGCACCGCGACACCGCGCCGTCCGATCGCCGTGCGGATCGCGCGGTGGAGCAGTTCCGGCATCTGCCGCGGGTCCTGCACCATCTCGCAGAAATGACTGCATTCGCGGAACAGCTCGGTCGGATGGGTTTCCTGGAAATAGCCGAGACCGATCTCGCTCGACGGGATATGCGCCGCGATCGCCAGCACCGGCACATGGTTGCGATGGCAGTCATAGAGCCCGTTGATGAGGTGAAGATTGCCCGGCCCGCAACTGCCCGCACAGACGGCCAGGGCGCCGGTCGCCGCCGCTTCCGCTCCCGCCGCAAAAGCGCCCGCTTCCTCGTTGCGGACATGCATCCACCGGATCGCGCCCGATTTCCGAAGCGAATCGTTGAAGGCGTTGAGGCTGTCCCCGGTCACGCCCCAGATTCGCTCGACGCCCGCCTCCATCAGGGTGCGGTTCAGAAGATCGGCGATCGTCTCGACCATGGCTCATCATTCCCTTGCCGTGATCGGAGCCTCACCCATAGCATGAGGCCCCGTGTTCATGTTGCAAGGGCGAAACGAGCCGGGGCGCGAATAGCTTCGCGCCCCCCATGTGAAGTTTTTGCAAGACGGCTAAACCATCCTGCAACCCGGATCAGAACAGCCCGTCATCGTCATCGTCGAACGACACCGCCGCCACCGTGGCGACCGGCTCCATGCCGGGCAGCAAGAACGCCGCGTGGATCAACCGTTCGGACGCCATGGTATAGAGGCTGGCCGCCCAGGGCAGCAGTTCGGCCAGCACGGCCTCGTCCGCGGCCGTCAGCTCGGTCCCCTCGGGCGTTTCGGGCGCGACTTGGTCGGCATAATGGGTCAGCCCCCGCGCGACCCCGCAGAGTGTTTCGACAAAGTCGCGCTGCCGGCCCAGATCCTCGGCGCCAGCCTGGAGCGAAGCGACGATCCGTTCGGCATCCCCGCCCCCCTTGACCATGGCGCCCGCCGAGCTTTCGCAGGCGCGCCGCACCACCGCCAGCGCTTCCTGAAGCGCGCCGCGCGTATCGCCGCCCTGCCCCTGCGCGCTGTCCTGAACCAGGTCGATGCCGCTCAGCACGCCGATCAGCGAGCCGACCGCCACGCTCAACTGGTCGAGCCGGCTGGCGCAGGGCGCAACTTCCTTGGCGATCACCGCGACCGCGCGGCCCAGCGCCCCGTGGCGGCGGCACAGCAACTGGGTGTTGGTCGAGATATCCTGCACATTGACGGCGATATGGCGGATGCGGCTGAGCCCTTCGGTCAGGTCCGCCAGGGTACGGCTGACAAAGCCGGTCAGTTCGGCGAGATGGCCATCGGCGTCGCAAAGCTGGTCGGTGACACTGCGCAGCGAGGCGATGCCATGTTCCAGCCGGAACAACAGCTGGCCGTCATCGCCGCCTTGTGATCCCAGCAGATCGCGCAGGTGATCCGCCAGCGGCCCCAGCCGTTCCAACGAAGTGATGATCGATCCGATCTCGCGTCCGAACTCGTCCGCCATCGCGTCCAGCTGCGCGGCGACCAGCCGGGCCATATGCGCCTTTGCGCCGTCCGGCACGGGCGCGGCCCCGTCCTGCGACGCGACCCGACGCAGCATGGCGATCGCATGTTCGGCACGCTGGCGCACGCTGTCGCCGATCTGGATCGCGCCCAGGATGCGGGCGACCTCGCCCTGCACCGTGCGAACGATGCCGCCGACCTCGTCGGTCATCCGCATCACCGCCTCGACATGGTCCTGAAGCGCATTGGCATTGGCGGTCAGTTCGGCGGGCACCGCGGCTCCGGCGCGCTCGCATTCGGTCGCGAGCAGCCGGTCGGCCTGCTGCACGTCGCCGACCACGCGGCCGAACTGGTCGAGCTGCCGCTCGATCTGCCGCAGTTCCTGGCGACCGGTGGTCAGCTTCTCGTCCATGCCGACGACGAAGTTGAAGAACGCCGCTTCGCCTGACGAGGCGATCTTGATGTTCATCCCATAGATGCCGAGCAGCTTCAGGATGGTGCTGACCTCGTTCAGCAGGCCGCGCAGTTCGCGGGTCCGACCGGTCAGCGTCTCGACCTCGATCGCGCGCCGCTTCTGGATGATCGGCAGGGTGATGAGGCGATAGGCGACGTCGCGCAGCCGGGAGACCGCTACGCCGGCGGTGTCGTGCGACAGGTCCTGGCGGATGCTCGCCAGCCCTTGCGCCATGCCGTCGATCGTGCCGACCGCCGCGGCCAGCGTCTCGCCCGTTTCGCGAAACGCATCCTCCAGGCCGCCCATCCGGTCCTGCACCTGGTCCGCCAGTTCCGCGAAGGCCATGGCGGGGGCCGGTCCATCGCCGGTCAGCGGGGCGGCGTTGTCGGTATCGATCCGTGCCACAAACATCTGTCGTTCCTTCTTAACGGGCCGTGGCGTGAAGCAGTTCGCGTGCGACGCTGCTCAGCGGGATGATCTTGTCGTGCGCACCGCGCGCGATCGCTTCCTTGGGCATGCCGAACACGACCGATGTCGCCTCGTCCTGCGCAAAGGTGCGCGCGCCCGCCTGTTTCATTTCGAGGAGGCCGCGCGCCCCGTCGTCGCCCATGCCGGTCAGGATGATGCCGACCGCATTGGCCCCGGCATTGCGCGCCGCCGAGCGGAACAGCACATCGACCGAAGGACGATGGCGCGAGACCAGCGGTCCTTCGCGCACCGACACAACATAGCGTGCGCCCTGCCGTTCCAGCATGGTATGACGCAGGCCGCCCGGCGCGATCAGTACCCGGCCGCGCATCACCGTGTCGCCATCCTCGGCTTCCTTGACGTCGACCTGGCACAGCCCGTCCAGCCGCTTGGCGAAGGCACGGGTGAAGCTCTCGGGCATGTGCTGGACGATGACGATGCCCGGCGAATTGGCGGGCAGCGCCTCCAGCACTTCGCGCAGCGCCTCGGTCCCGCCGGTCGAGGCGCCGATGCACACCACCATCTCGGTCGTCCGACTCATGGCGCGCCCCGTCGGCGGCGGCAGGACGGCATCGGCGGTCAGCTTCTGCGCCGGTGACAGCGAGCGTGCGGAGCGCCGCGCGCCGAGCTTGGCCTTGGCTGCGCCTTTCACCGTCTCGCGAATCATCATATGCGCTTCGTTCAGATGATCGGCGACACCGACGCGCGGCTTCAGGATGACGTCGACCGCCCCGGCTTCCAGCGCCTGGAGAAGCGTTTCCGAGCCCTCCTCCACCAGGGAGGAACACATCACCACCGGCAATGGACGCTGCGCCATCAGCTTGCGCAGGAAGGTGATGCCGTCCATGCGCGGCATCTCGACATCGAGGGTGATGACGTCGGGCACTTCGTCCTGGATATGGCGGGCAGCGGCGAAGGGATCGGCGGCGGCGGCCACCACCTGAATCTCGGGATCGGCGGACAGGATCGCAGTCATCGCCTGACGGACGCTGGCGCTGTCGTCGATCACCAGGACGCGGATTTTCTTCATGGCCGTCAGATCCGTTGGAACACGGTGTTGGACACCGTGGTCAGAGGAAGGTCGAAACCCGTGGTCGATTCGGAATGGCCAAGGAACAGCCAGCCACCGGGGCGCAGGCACTCGGTCAGGCGGCGGACGACCCTCTCCTGCGTCGGCTTGTCGAAATAGATGAGCACGTTACGACAGAAGATGATGTCCATCGGATCGCCCACCGGATAGCGCTCATCCATCAGGTTCATCTGGGCAAAGCCGATCGCCGAGCGCAGCGCGGGCACGATGCGCATCTCGTCACGCTTCGGGTCGCTGGCGCTCAGCACATAGCGTTTGCGCAAGGCCGCCGGGACCGGATCGAACATCGCGGCGGGATAGATGCCCCGGCGCGCGGTACGCAGCACCTCGCTGTCCAGATCGGTCGCCAGGATGCCGAAATCCGGACCGCCCTTGTCTGCGGCAAAGGCGTCGAGCAGCATCGCCAGCGTATAGGGCTCCGCGCCTGTCGAGCAGGCCGCGCTCCACACCCGTACCCGGCGAGCCCCCTCGTCGCGCAAGCGCGGCATCACCGTGCCCATCAGATAGTCGAAATGCTTGGGCTCGCGGAAAAAGTCGGTCTTGTTGGTGGTGACCGCATTCAACAGATGCTCGCGCTCGCTTTCCAGATGATCGGCTTGGAACACCCAGGCGCAATAATCCCCCAGGCTGCTCAGCCCGGTCGCGCGCACCCGGCGGCGCAGACGGCCTTCGATCATCGTCATCTTGGCGGGCGGCAGGCGAATGCCGCACTCCTTGTAGACATAAGCGGAGATGCGATCGAAATCGCGGCGCTGCAGCGCGTCAGGAGACGGCGCCGCCGCCGCGGGGGCAAGATTGCTCAAAGGGACGGCTCCTGTCAGAAGCGGGAAGAATGGACCGGCCGCCGCACGAGACGGCCGGTAGGTTATGCGATCATGCCGCCATACCGAGATCGGCCAGCGCGGACTGCGCGCCATCGGCACCGAACAGCCGCGCCGGATCGAGCAGCGCGACGAAGCCCGCGCCCCGCCGCAGGATCGCCTCGATCTGGTCCGACCGCCAGCGACCGCCCAGATCGGGCGCACCCTCGACCGAGCCGGCGGCGAAGGTCGCCACGTCCAGCACCCGGTCGACGACCAGCCCGAGCGCAAGCGGCTTGCCCTCGTCCCCGGTCATGTCGACGACCAGGATGCGGGTGGTCAGCGTCGGCTCGACCGGGCTCAGGCCCAGCCGGACGCGCAGGTCGACCATCGGCACGGACTCGCCGCGCACATCGGTCAAACCCAGGAACCAGTCGGGTGCGTGAGGCACCCGATAGGCGTTGCGATGGTCCAGAATCTCGCGGACCGTGGTGACGGGGAGGGCGAATTCCTCCTCCCCGAGACCGAAGACCACGACCTGGATGTCGTGCGTGCCGCTCATGCCGCGCGTCCGAAGGCGGCGTCCTCGCCGTCCGGGCCACCAATGGCCAGGTCGAGTGCGAAGCCGCGCACGCGGGCCTGCTGATCGGCGACCGAACCCGGACGCGAGGCCGGGGTGGCAGCAACGGCCTTGGGCTTCGCCTTGCTCCGGGGCAGCGGGGCGCGAAGCCCGGTGGAGCGGGTCTGGGCGCCGTGCCCTTCGACGCGGAAATAGGCGATGCTTTCCTGAAGCTCCTCGGCCTGGCTGGCGAGTTCTTCCGACGTCGACGAGATCTGCTCGGAGGCCGAGGCATTCTGCTGCGTCACCTTGTCGAGCTGCTGGATCGCCTCGTTGATCTGGACCGCGCCGATATCCTGTTCGCGGCACGCGGCACTGATCTCGGCGACCAGTTCGGCGGTGCGGCGGATGTCGGGCACCAGCTTGACGAGCATCTCGCCGGCCTGGGTCGCCGCAGCGACGGTGTCGGAGGACATGCCGCTGATCTCGGCCGCCGCCGACTGGCTGCGCTCGGCCAGCTTACGGACCTCTGCGGCCACCACCGCGAAACCGCGACCATGTTCGCCCGCACGCGCTGCCTCGACGGCGGCGTTCAGCGCCAGCAGATCGGTCTGACGCGCGATTTCCTGCACGATGCCGATCTTCTCGGCGATGGTGCGCATCGCCACGACCGCCTTCTGCACCGCCTGGCCGCTCTGCTCGGCGTCCTGCGACGACTGGCGCGCGATCTTTTCGGTCTGCGCGGCATTGTCGGCATTCTGTTTGATGTTGGCCGCCATCTGCTCCATCGAAGCCGAGGCTTCCTCGGCTGCCGCCGCCTGCTCGGTCGCGCCCTGGCTCACCTGTTCCGACGAGGACGACAGTTGCTGGCTACCCGCCGCGACATTCTGCGCCGCATGGGTGGTCTGGCCGATCGTCTCGCGCAGGCGCAGGGTCATCCGGTTGACGGTGTCGACCAGATCCTTGATCTCGTCATTGCTGGCGACCGAAACCTCGGTGCAGAGATCGCCCTCGGCGACGGCGGAAACCGCTTCCTCGATCTTGCGCAGGCCCTTGGACACCAGCAGCGCGACCCACAGCGCGCCCGCAATCGCGATCAGCAGCGCGACGACCGCCGTGGCCATCAAGGTGGTACGCGCCGACCCATAGAGCGCCGCAGCATCGCCCTTGGCCTTGACCATCTGGCCCTGCGTGTTTTCCGCCAGCTTGCCCAGCGCTTCGCTGAGGCTCACCGCGATCGCGCGGCCTTCGGTCATCGAAATGACGCCGGCCTCGGCATTCTGGTTCTGCAGTGCCAAGGCACGTGCACGGTCGCTGACATTCTTATAGGCGCGCCACTCGTCCAACGCCCTGGTCCATAGCGGCCGCCCCTGGTCGGTGGAGATCTTCAGACCACTGCTCAGGCTTTCCTGAATCTTGGCGTCATATTGGGCAAAGGTGCTGTCGAAGTTACGCGTTTGCGTGATGTCCTGCGTCAGCATCATGTTCTTTTCGGCGCGAATTGCACGGCCGATATCGCCATCAGCCATCAAGGACAGCTTCATGCGTTGTGCCGGCCCGTCGATGATCTCTGTGATCATCACGTTCAATGCGTTGATTTTTGAAACCCCGACTCCGACGACAACAGCCAGAAGCAACAACACTATCGCGAATGTACCGGCCAGCTTGGCCTTGATCGTTATACGCATGGACCCACCCCCCGTATGATGTTTAACCGTTTCGGATGTCATGAAATCACCCGGAGAAACTGGAGAATATGATGAGCCTAAAGTGATGAATTATTGGTCAAAAAAACTGATATCGGCGCAATAATTGGTGCAGATCAGCGAAGTGCCCCCCGGCACTCCGCTGATCCGGGGTCGTGTCAGGCCGCGTGGCCGAACTCCGCGTCCTCCCCGTCCGGCCCGCCCTCGCTCAGATCGAGCGCGAAGCCGCGGACCCGTGCCTGCTGGTGCGTGACCGAACCTGCGCGCGCCGGGGCCTTGGGCGCCTTGGCGATCGCCTGGCGGGGCGCAGGCTTGCGGACCGCAGGCTTGGCTTCGACAGGGCGTGCGCCCTTGGCAACCTGGAAGAAGGTGATGCTATCCTGCAGATCCTCGGCACGCCCGGCCAACTGGGTCGAGGTGCTGGAAATCTCGTCCGAGGCCGAGGCGTTCTGCTGCGTTACCTTGTCGAGCTGCTGGATCGCCTCGTTGATCTGGGACGCACCGATATCCTGTTCACGGCACGCGGCGCTGATCTCGGCGACCAGTTCGGCGGTGCGGCGGATGTCGGGCACCAGCTTGACGAGCATCTCGCCGGCCTGGGTCGCCGCAGAGACGGTGGCAGAGGACATGCCGCTGATCTCGGCCGCCGCCGACTGGCTGCGCTCGGCCAGCTTACGGACCTCTGCGGCCACCACCGCGAAACCGCGGCCATGTTCGCCCGCACGCGCGGCCTCGACGGCGGCGTTCAGCGCCAGCAGATCGGTCTGACGCGCGATTTCCTGCACGATGCCGATCTTCTCGGCGATGGTGCGCATCGCCACGACCGCCTTCTGCACCGCCTGGCCACTCTGCTCGGCGTCCTGCGACGACTGGCGCGCGATCTTCTCGGTCTGCGCGGCATTGTCGGCATTCTGTTTGATGTTGGCCGCCATCTCCTCCATCGAGGCCGAGGCTTCCTCGGCCGCCGCCGCCTGCTCGGTCGCCCCTTCGGACACCTGTTCGGAGGCGGAGGACAGCTGCTGGCTGCCGCTGGCGACCTGATCGGCGGCGCTTGCGACATTGGTCGCGAAATGGGTGAGATTGTCGACCAGATGGTTGATCGCATCCTTCATGCGCCGGTGATCGCCGTCGCATTCAATCTCGACCCGTTCGAGCAGCGATCCGGTACTGACCAGGTTGAGGACGCGGTTGCCCTCTCCGATCGGAAGCAGGATCGCGTCGAGCATCCCGTTGATCCCGCTGACCAGCCCGGCGAAGTCGCCGGGGAAGCGGGTCGCGTCGCCGCGCTCGCTGAGCCTGCCCGCCGTCGAGGCCGCGATCAGGCGCTGGATCTCGCCGATGATCGCCTTGAAATTGGCGCGCAGCAGTTCGATCGTGTCATTGATGAACGCCTTCTTGCCCGGCAGCTGTTGCATGGGCGCGTCGAAATTGCCCTCGCCGAACTGCCGGATGCAGGCCATCGCCATCTTCTTGGCGGCGATATGGTTGACGACCATCTCGTTCAGGCGGCGGGCCATGACGCCGAAATCGCCCTGGAACTTCTCCACCGGCACGAACACGTCGATGTCACCCCGATCATGCTCGGCCGACATGGTATTCATCTCCGCGATCAGGCCCTTCAGATTGCCGCGAAGCTGCTCGATCGTATCGTTGATGAACGCCTTCTTGCCCGGCAGCGGTGCGAGCGGTGCCTCGAAATCGCCCTGCGCCAGCGACTGGATGCAGGCCATGGCGCGTTTCTTGACCGCGATATGGCTTGCGACCAGCTCGTTGACGGTTCGGGCCGCGGCAGCCAAATCGCCGTGGAATTCGTCGACGGGGAGAATCACGTCGATATCGCCCCGCTCATGCTCGGCGGCGACATGCGCCAGCCGCTGGTTGAAGGCGGCGGCGGGCATCGCGGCGGTTTCCAGCAGATCGTTGACCGCGACCAGCATGTCGCGCGCCTTCCCGGTCGCCCCCGACAGGTCGGCCCGTTCGTCCAGCCGTCCCTGGGCAAAGGCCCGCTGCAGTCGGCCGATCTCGGCCGTGGCGACATCGACATGCGATGTGTCTTTCAACGAAGCATGGAACCGCATTATCGTCTCCTGATAGGGCTATGAAGCGACCGCTCAGGCCGCCGAGGCGACCGTGCGGGTCGCGTCAAGGTCAGTCGCGCCGAACAGGCGCATCGGATCGAGCAGCGCGACGAAGCCCGCGCCCCGCCGCAGGATCGCCTCGATCTGGTCCGACCGCCAGCGACCGCCCAGATCGGGCGCACCCTCGACCGAGTCGGCGGCGAAGGTCGCCACGTCGAGCACCCGGTCGACCACCAGCCCGAGCGCAAGCGGCTTGCCTTCGTCCCCGGTCATGTCGACGACCAGGATGCGGGTGGTCAGCGTCGGCTCGACCGGGCTCAGGCCCAGCCGGACGCGCAGGTCGACCATCGGCACGGACTCGCCGCGCACATCGGTCAACCCCAGGAACCAGTCGGGTGCGTGAGGCACCCGATAGGCGTTGCGATGGTCCAGGATTTCGCGGACCGTGGTGACGGGGAGGGCGAATTCCTCCTCCCCGAGACCGAAGACCACGACCTGGATGTCGTGCGCGCCGCTCAGGCCGCGCGTCCGAATTCGGCGTCCTCGCCGTCCGGCCCCCCATTGGTCAGGTCGAGTGCAAAGCCACGCGCACGGGCCTGCTGGTCGGCGACCGAGCCGGAGCGCGGAGCGGCTGCCGATTTGGCGGGCTTGGCCGAGGCGCGTGCTGCGGGCTTGCGGACCGCCGCCTTGGGACGGGCGTGGTCGCCGCCAGCCTCGACCCGGAAATAGGCGATGCTTTCCTGAAGCTCCTCGGCCTGGCCAGCCAGTTCTTCCGACGTCGACGAGATCTGCTCGGAGGCCGAGGCATTCTGCTGCGTCACCTTGTCGAGCTGCTGGATCGCCTCGTTGATCTGGACCGCGCCGATATCCTGTTCGCGGCACGCGGCACTGATCTCGGCGACCAGTTCGGCGGTGCGGCGGATGTCGGGCACCAGTCGGGTCAGCATCTCGCCGGCCTGGGTCGCCGCGGAGACGGTGTCGGAGGACATGCCGCTGATCTCGGCCGCCGCCGACTGGCTGCGCTCGGCCAGCTTGCGGACCTCTGCGGCCACCACCGCGAAACCGCGACCATGTTCGCCCGCACGCGCTGCCTCGACGGCGGCGTTCAGTGCCAGCAGATCGGTCTGGCGCGCGATTTCCTGCACGATGCCGATCTTCTCGGCGATGGTGCGCATCGCCACGACCGCCTTCTGCACCGCCTGGCCGCTCTGCTCGGCGTCCTGCGACGACTGGCGCGCGATCTTCTCGGTCTGCGCGGCATTGTCGGCATTCTGTTTGATGTTGGCCGCCATCTGCTCCATCGAAGCCGAGGCTTCCTCGGCTGCCGCCGCCTGTTCGGTCGCGCCCTGGCTCACCTGTTCCGATGAGGACGACAGCTGCTGGCTACCCGCCGCGACATTCTGCGCCGCCTGGGTGGCATCGCCCACGACGCCGCGCAGACGGTCGACCATGGCGATCAACGCATGGCCCAGAACGTCCTTGTCGGACAGCGGCTGATGGTTGACGGTCAGGTCGCCGCTGGCGATCGTGTCGGCCAGTTGCGCGCTTTCGCGCAGGTTGGCGGTCATGCGGTTGACGGTGTCGACCAGATCCTTGATCTCATCGTTCGAGTGGACGACCACGTCCTGGGACAGGTCCCCGATCGCCACCGCGTCGATCGCCACGGACACCGTCTTCAAGCCCTGCGAAACGAGGCGCGAAATCCAGAAAGCACCCGCCACCGCGATCAGCAGCGCCAGACCGGCGGTGATGAACAGGACGTTGCGGGCATTGGCATATTGCGCATCGGTATCGGCGTCGGCCTGCTTCATGCCCTGCTGCGCGATGCCGACGATCTGGTCGAGCTCCGCGGTCATCTGCCCGGCAAGCTCACGCGACTTGGAGATCGAGATCTGCCCCGCTTCGGCATTCTTGTTGGCCATCGCCAAACGACGAACCTGATCGTTGATCGGCACATATTGGTCGAACAGCGCCTGGACCTGCATCCAGCGCGGCTTGCCCTCGGCTGTTGCCATGTTGGTGCCCGTGGCGATCAGGTCCCGCGCCTCGTTGCGCGCCTTCAAGACCTCGGCATCGAACTTCTGGGTCAACTCCTCGTCCTCGGTCAGCGCCATGTTCTTTTCGAAGCGCAGAACCTTGCTGATCCGCTCGTTGACGCGGACCGCGATTTCCAGCCGCTTGGCCGGCCCCGCTATGACCTCGGTGATCGCCTCGTTGAGGACGCTCATCTTGGTCACGCCGACGCCGACGACGGCCAGTAGCAGACAGACGATGAGCGTGAACGTCACGCCCAGCTTGAGTTTAATCGTTGCACGCATGTTTATGTTACCCCCCCGAAACTGGTGAAATCAGTGAACGCTGACAGGTTCACCGCCACGGGCGGTGAGACGGGAAAACAGGGCGGCTAGGTCGGGCAGGACGACGACATCGCCCCCGCGCCGAACCAGGCAGCGGACATGCTCGCGCGGCCAGCGCATACCGATGACGGGCGCCTCCTCGGCATCGCCCGCATGGAGCACCGTGACTTCGTCGACGCGGTCGGCGGTCAGCCCGATCAGAATGGGCGCGCCGTCCATGTCCAGTTCGATCACGATGATCCGGCTGTCGGCGGTGGCGGCATGCGCCTCCATCCCGAACGAGCCGCGCAGATCGGCGAGCGGCACGATGCGACCGCGAAAATTGATGACCGAGGCGGCAAGCGCATCCGCGCCCGGCACCATCGTCACCGGCATCATGTCCAGAATCTCTCGGACGATGCCCGCCTCCAGTGCGAAGGTCTCTCCGCCCAGGCCGAAGGTCAGGACCTCCAGGCCGTTGTCGGGCGTCCAATGGGGTACTTTGTGATACGGCATGGGCTTATCCAGCGGCCAGACGCCGCTCCTCCCTGGGCTGGCTCAGCGCAATGAGCTGGGCGATGTCGAGGATCAGGGCGACCGAACCGTCGCCCAGGATGGTCGCGCCCGCAAAGGCGGCGACGTTGCGGTGGAGCGGCGACATGGCCTTGATGACCGTCTGGTGGTTGCCGACGATCTGGTCGACGACCAGGCCGACGCGCTCGGCACCCGTGCCGACCACGACGATCTTCTGATAGGTGTCGGGCTTGGTCCCCGTCTCGAACAGGTCCCGCAACCGCAGGAAGGGCACCAGCCGTTCGCGCAGCGTGATGATGCTGCGCCCGCGCGAGCGCAAATCCTCCTCCAGCGACAGCTCCAGGCATTCCTCGACCGCCGCGAGCGGGATCACATAGCGTCCCTCGCCCACCCGGACGAGCAGCCCCTCGATGATCGCCAGCGTCAGCGGGATGCGCAGCGTGATGGTTGACCCCTGGCCGGACACGCTCTTCACGTCGATCGAGCCGCGCAGGCTTTCGATCGTGCGCTTGACCACATCCATGCCCACGCCCCGGCCCGACAGGTTCGTGACCTGCGCCGCCGTCGAGAAGCCGGGATGGAAGATCAGGCCAAGGAGTTCGTCCTCGCTCACCACCTGGCCGGGCTGGATCAGGCCATTGGCCTCCGCCTTGGCGCGGACCCGCTCGACATCGATGCCGCGTCCGTCATCGGTGATGGTGATGAGGACTTCGCCGCCTGCCTGATGCGCACTCAAGCGGATCACGCCGCTGGCCGACTTGCCCGCCGCGATACGGTCTGCGGCCTTTTCCAGGCCGTGGTCGCAGCTGTTGCGGATGATGTGGACCAGCGGATCGAACAGACGCTCGATCACGGTCTTGTCGACCTCGGTCGTTTCGCCTTCGGTCACCAGCTCGATCGCCTTGCCGGTCTCGTTGGCCAGATCGTGGATCAGGCGGCGGAAACGGCCGAACAGCGTCGACACCGGCACCATGCGCAGGATCATCATCGTGTCGCGCATCTCGCCCGCCAGACGCTCAATCTCCTCCGACACCGAGCGCAGGCTGAGGTCATGACCGTTGCCCGCCAGCTGCGACAAACGGCTCTGCGCGATGACGAGTTCGCCGACGCGGTCCATCAGTTCGTCCAGACGCTCGGCGGGCACGCGGACATGCTCGCCCTGCGAGCGGTTGGCCGAGGCTCCGCGCGGCGTCGTGTCGTTGGCGGCCACCGGCGCATCCATGGTCACGGACGCGTGTTCCGGCGTCGCCGCCACCTCCGCCTCGGCCTCTTCGACCGCCAGCGGGGTGATGGTGATTTCCATATCGTCCATGACGAACAGGAACACGTCCTCGATCGCCTCGCGCGAAATGTCGCCGATCAGCGTGCAGTCCCAGCCGACGAAGCAATGGCCGGGGTTGAGGTCGTCGAGCGTGGGCACCTTGTCGAAGGTCGCCACGATCGTCGCTTCGCCCAGTTCGCGCAGCTCGTCGAGCAGCGCCAGTGGGCTGGTGCCGTTGGCCATGGCGTCGGGCGGCAGGCGGAAGGACAGCGCCCAGCCCTGCTTGCGCGGCGCCGGAGCGGGAACGGGCGCACCGCCCCCGGCCGCGGCATCGACCGCCCCCGCCAGCCGGTCCAGGATCGCCTGGCCATGTGCGGCCGGGGCATCGCCATCGACCAGCGCGCGCATATGGTCCGCCGCCGACAGGATCACCGAAACCAGTTCGGGCGTCGCACGGACATCGCCCTTGCGGACACGGTCGAACGCGCTTTCGCAGTGATGGGTGAAGGCGGCCAGCGCATCGAAGCCGAACATCGCGCCCGAGCCCTTCAGCGTGTGAAGGCCTCGGAACACGGCGTTGACGAGGTTCATGTCGTCCAGCCGGTGCTCCAGGTCGAGCAGGCCCTGTTCGACCTGTTCGAGAAGCTCGCCCGCCTCGATCCGAAAGGCGGCTGTCGGATCCTCGCCGCTCCCAGGGCCGCTCATCGTGCCAGCACCTTCTGGGCGACGCGGATCAGCTGTTCGGGCTGGAACGGCTTGACCAGCCAGCCGGTCGCGCCCGCCGCCTTGGCCTGTGCCTTCATCGAATCGTCCGATTCGGTGGTCAGGAAGATGATCGGCACGCCGGCCTGCGACGGCTGCTGGCGCAGCGCGCGGATCATCTCCAGCCCATCCATATTGGGCATGTTGAGATCGGTGACGATCAGGTCGAACCGGGTTTCAGTCGCCTTGGCCAGCCCCTCGGCGCCGTCGGCGGCTTCCGTCACCGTATAGCCCGCGCCGGTCAGGGCGATACGAATCGCCATGCGCAGGCTCGCGCTGTCGTCGACGGTCAGGATGGAAGCGGTCATTGGACGGTGTCTCCGTGAAGCCAGAATTGGGTGTCGTTCGCCGAGGCGGGCAGGAAGGCCGCACGGGTCAGCAGCGCGCGCAGCGTCGCGTCGGCAGGCGCCGACAGCGCGAAATCGCACCCCGCCGCCGCCGCGCTGAGACGCGCCGACTGGACGAGCTGAATGACACTGAGGTCCGGCGAAGCGGCAGCGGTCAGGTCAAGCCGGACGGTCGCATCGGGCGCGATCGCATTCTTCAAGTCTTCGGCCAAAGCGCCGATGGTCGGCAGGCACACGTCCTCGCTTGCCATCACCATGGTGATCGACATGATGTATCCTTCAGGTCAAAGGTCCGGACACGCGGGATTTCCCCGCGGCCCAATCAAAAGCTCATGAAATACCAAGCAAGCCCGACCGGGGCGGCAGCCGCCCGGTCCACAGAGGCGGCCCGGCCGAAACCCATCGGTTCCAGCGGGATCATTCCACACCTTGTCATCTGCAATACCCCCCAATTCATCGGGCGGTGTAGCAGGCAATAGTAAAATCCAGCTTAAATGGCGACGCTATATGTCGAAAATGGGCATTGGTCGCTCGCACGCCTTTCGGACAAGCACCACAATGGGCTTATCTCCGGCGCATGAGACAATCGTCACGTCGAAGGGCGACTCCCCGACCGGCCTGTCGAGTCGCGGAAGCCCCTTTTGCAGGGGCAGCGCATCCGTTATTCGGCGAACAGCGCGCCCGCTTCCTCGGCGGTCAGATCGATTCCGAACATCAGGCTCAATCGCATTCGATACACGCGCGGATCGCCGATCGTCGCGGCGGTCTCGTCCTGTCCGATCCGGCGGCGATAATGCCGGTCGGTCAGCGCAGCAAACCCGCGCGGAAGAACGATGCTGACGATCGTCGCCTGGCGGAAACGGCTGTCCGGCGCGGTCGAGGTCCAGTGATTGGCCAGTCCCAGGTCTGCATCCCACACATGATCGGTGGTGAAGCTATACTGGGGCTGCCATCCCTCACCCGTCGCGCGGCCATCGGTCAGGCCGGGGTGCCCGTCACGCAGCAGCATCCAGCCATGCTGGGGATCGCGGGCCAGCCGGAAGCGCGCGCCGTCGGGCGCGGTCGTCTCGGCTCCCTCGAACAGCGGCATGGGAGGTGAATAGCTGCCTCCAAAGCCCGCATCGGCGATCCAGTCCTGCCCGTCGATATGAACGAGGCTGAGCGTATGCGTGGTCGGCGGCACTTCCGTCGCCCCCAGCCAGACCCGCGCGAGCAGCGGCCGAGCGGAAAAGCCATGCGCGGCCAGCGCGTCGAGGAACAGTCGGTTCTGTTCGAAGCAATAGCCGCCGCGCTTGGCCACCACCAGCTTGGCGAAGACGCCTGCGCTGTCGATCGCGATGGGACGGCCGAGCCGGACATCGATATTCTCGAACGGAATGGCCTGGCGATGCGCCCATTGCAACCGCGCCAGCCCTTCGGCATCGACAGTCACGCGCGAGGGCAGAGCGATACGGGCGAGATAGGAATCGAGATCGAACATGCGCCCGTCCTTTAGGGGGCCGAACCGGAATTGTCGAAGGGGGAGCCAGCCGGTTCCCCGCCCCCTTCTGTCCCTGCGCGCGAGGGGATATAGGCGGGGGCGATCATGACCTTTCCCCCCGACGACCCGACCCTGCCCTTCGGCCCGGACGCGATCCGCGCCGCCGCGTCCGTGATCCTGGACGGCGGCATCGTCGCGGTGCCGACCGAGACGGTCTATGGCCTCGCCGCCGACGCGACCGACGCGCGCGCGGTGGCGCGCATCTATACGGCCAAGGGGCGTCCGTCGTTCAATCCGCTGATCGTCCATGTCCCCGATCTGGCGGCGGCACGCGCGCTGGCCGGCTTCGACGACGATGCGCTGGCGCTGGCCGAAGCCTTCTGGCCCGGCCCCCTCACCCTGGTTCGCCCGCTGAACGATGGCGTGGGCATCGCGTCGCTGGTAACGGCAGGGCTGGACACGGTCGCAATCCGCGTGCCGCGTCACCGCGCGATGCAGGCGCTGCTGGCCGAAACCGGCCGCCCGCTTGCCGCGCCCTCCGCCAATGCCAGCGGCGGGATCAGCCCGACCCGCAGCCGCCATGTCCGCGCCAGCCTGGGGCCGGAGGTGCCGATCCTCGACGACGGCGCGACCGAGGCGGGTCTGGAATCGACCATCGTCGCAGGTCGCACCATCCTGCGCCCCGGCCCGGTGACGGCGGCGATGCTGGCGCAGGTGCTGGGCGATATGAGGCAAGGCCCCGAAGCGCCCGCCATCGTAACCGCGCCGGGCCAGCTTGCCAGCCATTATGCCCCGCGCAAACCCCTGCGCCTGGACGTGGCCCAGGCGGCGGCGGACGAATGGCTGATCGGCTTTGGCGCCGTGCGCGGGCATGACAGCCTGTCGGAGAGCGGCGATCCGGTCGAAGCGGCGGCAAGACTGTTCGAGGCGCTACACCGCGCCGATGCCAGCCATTGCGCGAGGCTGGCCGTGGCTCCCATCCCGATGGAGGGGATCGGCGAAGCGATCAACGACCGGCTGAGGCGGGCGGCCACGCGGTAGGGTTCGGGACGTGGCCTTCGACTGTGCTCAGGCGGAACGGGGCGGGATCGAAAGCTGACGCCGACCCCGCCCCCACCCCTTACGCCGTCACCGCCTTCGATCGCGCGGCGAAGCTCTTGCGCAGCTTCTGCAACTTGGGCGGGATCACCGCCATGCAATAGGGGTTCGACCGGCCCGACGTTTCCCAATAATCCTGATGATAATCCTCAGCCGGATACCACTGCGCCATCGGCTCGATCGTGGTGACGACCGGCTTGTCGAGCCCGGCCTGCGCGCGTTCGATCGCCGCCTTCATCGCGGCCTCCTGCGTCTCATCCGCCGGGAACATCGCCGAACGATACTGGGTGCCGACGTCATTGCCCTGGCGGTTGAGCTGCGTCGGGTCGTGTGTCGCAAAATAAATGTCGAGCAGATCGCCCAGCGCCAGCTGTTCGGGATCGAACCCGATGCGGATCGCCTCGGCATGGCCGGTGTCGCCACCGCACACCTGCTTATAGGTCGGGTTGGGCAGCGTGCCGCCGATATAGCCGCTTTCGACCGATTCGACCCCGATCACGTCCTTGAACACCGCCTCGGTGCACCAGAAGCAGCCCCCGGCCAGCGTCACATATTCGGTCACTCGGAATCTCCTTGTCGTCTTGTATGCCTAGATAGGAAGGCGCTAGGCGACGGCAATCGGGGTTGAAGGACAAATGCGATGGCGACGATCGACGGCAAGGTGATGGTGACCGGCGGGGCCGGTTATATCGGCAGCCATGCCGTGCTGGCACTGCTGGATGCGGGCTATGAGGTCGTCGTGCTCGACAATCTCGTCACCGGCTTCGACTGGGCGGTCGATTCCCGCGCCTCGCTGGTCGTGGCGAACGTCGCCGACGACGATGCCGTGCGCGCCGCGATCCGCGAACACCGGGTACGGGCGATCATGCATTTCGCCGGTTCGGTCGTGGTGCCGGAGTCGGTCAGCGATCCGCTCAAATATTATCGCAACAACACCGCCGCCAGCCGTTCGCTGATCGAAAGCGCGGTGGCCGAGGGCGTGCCCCACTTCATCTTCTCATCGACGGCCGCCACCTATGGCACGCCCGAAAAGGTGCCGGTGTCGGAGAATGATCCCAAGGCGCCAATCAACCCCTATGGCATGTCCAAGCTGATGACCGAGATCATGCTGAAGGACGTCGCCGCCGCGCATCCGATCAATTACTGCGCGCTGCGTTACTTCAACGTCGCGGGGGCCGATCCGAAAGGACGCTCGGGCCAGTCGACGGTCGGCGCGACGCACCTGATCAAGATCGCTGTCGAGGCGGCGATCGGCAAGCGCGACGCGGTCGGCGTCTACGGCACCGACTTCGCCACCCGCGACGGGACGGGCGTGCGCGACTATATCCATGTCTCCGACCTTGCCGCCGCGCATGTCGCCGCGCTCGAATTGCTCATCGAGCGGCCGGGCGAGAGCCATACGCTCAACTGCGGCTATGGCCGTGGCTTCTCGGTCCTCGAAGTGCTCGACGCGGTCGACCGGGTGACCAACCTGAAGATCGAGCGCCGGATGGAAGGCCGCCGCGCGGGCGATCCGGCCGAACTGGTCGCCGACAACAGCGCGATCCTGGCCACCCTGCCCTGGCGGCCCGAGCGCAACGATCTGGACGGCATCGTTCGCGATGCGCTGGCCTGGGAGCGCAAGCTGGCCGAAATGGGCCGCTGACCCGGTGCGGCTGCGCTCGCTCCTTTTCGTGCCGGGCGACCGGCCCGAGCGGATGACCAAGGCGGTCGGGATGGGCGCCGACGCGCTGATCCTCGACCTGGAGGACGCCGTCGCCCCCGATGCCAAGGCGCGCGCACGCGAAGAGGTGGCGCGGTTCCTGGCCCAGCCGCGAGAGGCGGGCGTGCGATTGTTCGTCCGGATCAACCCGGTCGACGGTCCACTTGCAGCGGATGACCTGGCCGCGATCCTGCCCGCCCGGCCCGACGGGATCGTCCTTCCCAAGGCGGAAGGACTGGTCAGCCTTCATGCACTGGCGGCGCGCGGGGTGACGCATATCCCGATCCTGCCGATCGCGACCGAAACGCCGATGGCGCTGTTCCGGCTGCACGAATATGCCGGATCGCCTCTGCCGCTGGCCGGGCTGACCTGGGGGGCGGAGGATCTTCCCGCCGCGATCGGGGCGGCCACCTCGCGCGAGGCGGATGGCGGCTATACCGCGCCTTATCAGCTCGCGCGTTCGCTGACCCTGTTCGGGGCTCATGCGGCGGCCGTGGCGGCGATCGAGACGGTCTATCCCGATTTCGCCGATCTGGACGGCCTGGCCGCCTATGCCGCGCGCGGGCGGCGCGACGGCTTTACCGGCATGATGGCGATCCATCCCCGGCAGGTGCCGGTCATCAACGCCGCCTTCACCCCGACGTCCGAAGAGCTGGCGCACGCGCAGGCGATCGTCGATCTGTTCGCCGCACATCCGGGATCCGGCGTCCTCCAGTTGAACGGTAAGATGCTTGACGCCCCGCACCTGAAGGCGGCGCAGGCGTTACTGGCGCGCGCCACCCCATGACCGGCGGGCGGCCGCCGTCGCCCACCACCAGCCCAGCGCCCAGAGCGTGCCGAAGCACCAGCCCGCCGCCACGTCGGACGGCCAGTGCACGCCCAGATAGACGCGGCTCGCCCCGATCGCCCCGACCAGCAGCACCGCGATCGCCACGATCGCATGGCGCGCCCGGCGATGGCCGGTCAGCTGCGTCGCCAGCGCGGCGAGCGTCAGATAGACCATCGCGCTGCCGGCGGCATGGCCGCTGGGAAAGCTGGCATTGTGCACATCGACCCAATGCGGCACCAGATCGGGCCGCGGGCGTGAGACCATGTGCTTCACCCAGGTCACGACCGCCCCGCCACTGATCCCCGACGCGACGGTCGCCAGCGCGAGCAGCCACCAGCCGCGCGCGAGCAGCAACATTGCCGCCCCCGCCACCGCCAGGATCAGCACCGGCACGCTGCCCAGCGCGGTGAAATCCACCGCCACGGCGCGCAACCCCTCCGACCGGGCATGGGTGCGCAGCCCCGTCAGGATCGCGCGATCCCAGGCGAAGGGCCAGTGGTCCACCGCCAGCCCGAGCATCAGCAGCAGAGTCAGCGCCATCGCCCCCGCCGCCACGCCGCGCAACGCCATTGGCATCGCCGACATGCGCGGTGGCGCGACGGGCAGCGTATCGCCTGCTTCGTCGCCGCCCGAGGCAGAGGCTCGATCGGTCATGAAATGTCTGCCGTCATGCCCGGTCTTTGCGGCCAACCCGACTGCAGGGCAAGCGGATCAGCAATCCGAACGAAATCTCTCGGCCGCCAGCGTGGCGCCAAGCCCCGATCCAAAGCCAGGTACCGCCCGATCATTCGGACGATCATATATATTCGAAAAATGGGTTTGTTTGTTTACGGTTTTTGTCTCATGAATGAGGCACGCCGACGCGACGATTGGCGGGAGAGGATTGTACCACCATGGAAGAGCATGTGATTTCGCCGATCGATCGCCTGATGATCCTGGCCATCGGTGCGGTGTCGAGTTGGCTGGCCGTCGGCGGCGTCGTGCTGGGCACGTCGAAACTGATCGGACATCTGTTCTGAAGCAAAACGGCGCAATCCCCGGCATCAGACAGTCGGGGATTGAGCCAGGGATCAGGGCTGAAGGGGCGTGTCCTGCTGCCTGCCATGCCCGCCCCGATAGAAACGTCGCGCCATTCCGATCGCCCGCCAGCGTAGCAGGTCATCGACGCCCGCATAGCCCAGGCCGAGATGCGGAGGCCGCGAAGCCAGTACGTCGCCCAGCGTCACCTTGCCACCCCGCAGCGCTGCGCGCGCCAGTTGCCGCCATCGTCGCGCGGTTTCCCAGCGGATCAGCTTCAGGCTTTGCGCATCGGGTTCGACCCGCTCGACGAAAGCGTTCTGCAATCGGGTGATCGCTTCCCCCAGTCGGCGCAGCGTCGCGCCATCGGGGATCGGCGCGCCTCCCATATTATGCACAACCAAGAGCCGTGCGACCTCGTCCGCCTCTTCCCCCAGCAACGGCGTGTGGACCTCCGCCAGCACCCGCGTCGCGCTGACGCGCATCAGCGTCGTGAATCGCTTGGACACGCCCCCCTCATGCTGGCGATAGATCAGCAACGGCTCGTCCAGCCGCGCGATGCGGCCGAACGCGACGATGCGGTGATACAGGTCGAAATCCTCGGCATAGAGGATTTCGGGCCGGGTGAACGGATCGAGCCGCCGCGCGACGTCGGCGCGTACCATCACCGTCGACCAGGCCAGCGGATTCTCGATCCAGCTCAGCCAGGCGATCAGGTCGGGCGTGGTGTGCGGCGCATAGTCCATGGGCAGCACGCGGCGGCCCACCAACTGTTCGGTCTGCGCGCCGACCAGCACGACATCGGGGTGCGCCTCGAGATAGGCGACCTGCCGCGCCAGCCGTTCGGGCCGACACAGATCGTCCTGGTCCAGCCCCGCGAGATACCGGCCACGCGCCTCGGCAAAGCCACGGTTGCGGGTGTTCACCGGGCCAACATTGACCGCATTCTCGATCAGGCGAACCCGGCGATCGGGCCAGTTCCGCACCAGTTCGCGCGTGTCGTCCGACGAGCAATCGTCAACGACAAGCGCTTCCCACGCCGTCAGCGTCTGCTCGCCCAGGCTGGCCAGCGTTTCGCCGATCAGCGCGGCCCCGTTATAGGCCGGAATGACGACACTGACGATCGGCGGAGCGGTGGGGGGCGGGGCGGCAGGATCGCTCATGCCGCCGCGCTGCTCCAACCTTGCGTGCCCTGTCCCAGCAACTGCTCCACGATCATCTGGCCGACATCATTCTGCCAGAGCCACAGGCCATTGGCCTGCCCCTGGAAACTTTTCTCGCCACCCAGCCGCCCCCAGGGCACGAAACCGGCGGACAGGCCGATGCCATAGGCGTTCGGCACCGGCCGATCCCGATCGTCGAGGATGCGGCAATGCCGATCGACCATCGGTCGACCCGCCCTGTACGCCAGCGCGATGGGCTGGCCATTCGTGTCGAACAGCGGCAAGCCATGGGGACGATAGCCCAGCGCCCCGACCACCAGATCGGCCTGTGCGATGATCCGCCGCGCCTCCGGATCGTCATCCCCCGCGATCCGATGCAGCGTGACGCGCGGATCGGGCGTGCGCCCGCCCAGCGCCAGCATCCGCATAACCAACTCACGCGACTCCAGCCGAAGCCCGGCAAGGCGCAGCACGAACCCACTGACCGGACAGACATCGTCCGGGGTAAAGTCGGTAAAACCTTCCGCCTCGGCCGCCTCGACCGACGGAAAGAACGGCTTGGGCAGAGTGCGTACCATCAGCGTGATGGCGCCGGCGCCCCAAGGCAGGTCGTGGCATTTCAAAAGCTGCACCGCCGACGCCAGCGCGCTGGTCGACGCGCCGACGATCACGGCGCGGGGTGCCCGCCGGTCGGCCAGCCGCGCCGCCACCTGCTCCACGCCGCCACGCCGCAACAGGGCGTCGGAGCGCATCAGGCGATCGCCCGCCAGCGCGCCCAGCCTTGCGCCTGCGACCATGCTCTCGGCGATCTGCTCGTCGCTCTGATACCCCCCGGTCGCCAACACCAGGCTGCGCGAGGTCAGACTGCGCTGTCCACCCGGTCCCGCGATGGTGGTGCGCCAATATCCCTCCTCCGTCTGTTGGGCGCTGAGGGCTTCGGTATCGGTCAGGACATCGCCGCCATGCGCGGTGATGATGTCCCGCAGCCGCTGCGCGGTCACAGTCAGCAGCGGCGCGGTCTCGCTGAGCGGTGCGCCCAGGGCTCCGCAATGCCGTGCCATCATCTGTCCCGCCGGATGCGACTCTAGCGCCGCCAGTTCGGGATAGGGATTGTCCCGGACCGCCGACAGGAAGGTCTCGGCCGTGGTGTCCGACCGGATTGCATAGTCGCCAAGTGCCCCCGGGCCGAGGCGGGCCGACCGCTCGACCATGACCAGCCCGTCGCCTGCCAGCCGTTCCAGCAGCCCCTGCTTGCTGGCCGCCGTCAGCACGGCGGTGCCCGCCGGTCCGCCGCCGATCATGACGCAGCCCTGGACGGCGTCGCCGCTTGCCGAAACCGGCCCGTACTGAGTGGCAACGCGCGCGATGGCGGCCATCACCCGCCCCGCAATGATCGTCGCATCGCCCGGCCCCATCGCGTCGGTGATCGGCAGGCTGAGCATCCGTGCCGAGACGTCATCCGCAACCGGAGTCGGCTCGATCAGAGCGGTGTCGCGAAACAGCGTCTGTTCGCCCAGATGCGGGCTAAAATACTGGCCCGCCCCCACCCCATCGGCCGCCAGTGCGCTGACGATGGCGGCACGACGGGGGGCCAGTTCGGCAGGAAGCAGAACCGGCATGAATTGCGTGGCCTGCCGCATGGCGTCGACGCGCTGGCATGACAAGCCGGTCAAGGCATCGCGATACTCCCGATCCATCGCCGCCCGCGCGGCGCAGATCGAATCGAGTTCCGCCAGCTTGCTCCGTGCCATGAGCGCCAGCACCTCGGGCATTTTGGCGTTGATGCCGGGCAGCGTCGCGTTGCGGCCGCTTTCGAAACCGAAATTCGTCATGGCGCGCAACTGGTCGATGCGATCCGCATCGCCGCTGTAGATCAGTCCGCCCTCCCCGACCGAAAAGGTCTTGGTCGCGTGCATCGAATAGACCAGCGCGAACGGCGCGCCCGTGCCGAACCCCCGGCCGCCTTGGTCCAGCGTTCCCAGCGAGGCGGCCGCGTCGATGACGATGCCGACCTCATGACGCCGGGCAAGCCAGGCATAGCGATCGAGATCGATGACCGCACCGAAGGTCGCATAGGGGACGATGACGCCGATCCGGCTGCCGTGCAGCGCCAGCATCCGCTCCTCCTCTGCGGGATCGGCGGCCCAGGTCTGCGGATCGACATCGACGATCAAAGGCGTCAACCCTGCCCAGATGGCCGCTTGCGCCGTCGCGGCGAAGGTCATGGCGGGCATCAGTGCGAGCGTTCCCGGCGCGGGGTGCATTCCTGCCGCCTGCCGGATCGCGATCATCAGGCCCAGCGTCGCATTGCCGACCGCCAGCGCCGCCCCGCGCCCGTCGAACAGCTGCGCGACCATCTCTGCTTCGAGCGCGCGCACTTCTGGCCCGTTGTTGCTGAACTGGCCGGACGCCTCGATCCGCTCCAGACCTTCCTTCTGTTCGGACAGCCGGGGCGGTCGCGGTGCGATGAGCGGATATTCCATCTGTCGCCTCCCGTGCAACACACTCCGACCTCTGTCATATCCTTCCTAAGAACTTGTTAGCACAAGCCGGATCGACATGCCGCCAAGATCCCATTCCGGGAGAAAGGTCTGTCTTCCCGGCCAGCGGGCGCGTGCGGCCGTCCAGGAACAATGCCGCCCTTTGTTCAGTCGGTTCACTTGGGATAAGCGAGCGATGATGACCGAACCCCTGAACGCTGCAGCCCATGTCATCCAACTGGCTTTGACGCCGATCTTTCTGCTGACCGCCGTGGGATCGCTGCTCAACGTCTTCGCCACGCGGCTGGGGCGGATCAGCGACCGGATTCAGGGGCTCAAGAGGGACGGCCGGACGAATGGCCAGGAGATGCGCCGCCTGCGCCTGCGGTCGAGGATTCTCGACATCGCCGTGACCCTGACCGCTGCGGCGGGGGCGATGACCTGCTGCGCCGCGATCACTCTGTTTCTGGGCACGCTGCGCGATTCCCGTCATGCGACGGTGCTGCTCTTCTTCTTCGGCGGCGGGCTGATCTGCGCCGTGGCGGGGCTGGCGTGTTTCGTGGGGGAAATCACGATCGCCGGACGCGCGCTGCGCGACGACAATGGGGAAGGCTGATTCCAGCAGCTCAACTGCGACGCCCTGCTTCATCCCGGTGGTGGGTCCGCCGGGACTCGAACCCGGGACCTCTCGATTAAAAGTCGCTTGCTCTACCAACTGAGCTACGGACCCGCCATCGGGGTGGAAGCGACCTAGGGGCGCGGACGCCTGCGGTCAACACCATGTCGCATATGGCGCACACGCCGCCCGTCGCGCGGATCGCGCCAGTCCGCCGCAATGGCGGCCAACGGGTGCAGCACGAAATCGCGTGCCGTATAGGCGACATGCGGCACGATCAGGCCCCGTGAGCGCCATTGGCCGCCCGACCACAGAATGATGTCCAGGTCGATCACCCGCGCGCCCCAGCGCTGCCCGGGCCGCCGCCCGAAATTGCGCTCGATCGCCTTCAGCCGGGCGAGCATCCGGGGCGGGTCCAGCGGGCTTTCGACCAGCGCGGCGGCATTGGCGAAAGCGCGGATCGATGGGCCGACCGGCGCGGTGGTCAGGATCGGCGACACCGCATAGACGCCCGACAATTCCGCCAACGCCGCACGAATCTCGTCACGCGGGCCGCCATGCTTCCCCGGACGGTTGGAACCCAGCGCAATGGCATAGCTTGTCGTCGTCATCTCTCCCGACTACCCGAGCGTGATGCCTGACGCATCCCTTCCCGCGATCCCGGCCCCTTTGGCCCCGATTCAGCCGCCGCGTGACTGCCCGCTCTGTCCCCGCCTCGTCGAGGTCCGGGAAGCCGTGGCTGCTGAATATCCTGCCTGGTGGAACGCCCCCGTGCCGCCGTTCGGCGATGGCGACGCGTGGCTGGCCGTGGTTGGCCTTGCCCCCGGCAAGCATGGCGCCCACCGCACCGGCCGCCCCTTTACCGGCGATGGCGCCGGGCCGCTGCTCTATGGCACACTCGCCAAATTCGGGCTGGCCGAAGGGACTTTCGCCGCGAAGGTCGATGACGGACTGACGCTCAACGGCGCGGTCATCCTGAACGCGGTCAAATGCCTGCCGCCTGAGAACAAGCCGACCCCGGACGAAATCCGCACCTGCCGATCCTTCCTGGAACGGGAACTGGCGGCGCTGCCCCGGCTGTCGGTCATCGTCGCGCTGGGCGAGATCGCGCACCGCTCGGTCATCAAGGCGCTGGGCGGACGCCTGCCCAAGGCGCGATTCGCCCATATGGCCGAACACCGGATGCCCGGCGGCGCGGTGGTGATCGATAGCTATCACTGCTCGCGGTACAACCAGAATACTGGCCGCCTGACCCCCGAGATGTTCGAAGCGGTTTTCGCGCGAGCGGTGGAATTGCGGGGCTGAACCCATTCCTCCCCTTACAGGGGAGGAATTTGCGTCAGATATCCTGCACCAGCCGCCCGTACAGCTCCGGCCGCCGATCGCGGAAGAAGCCGAAGGCGGCGCGGTGGCGCTTTACCCGGTCGATGTCCAGGGTGGCGACGATCACGCCTTCCTCCTCGCGGTCCAGCTCGGCCAGGATGTCGCCGCGCTCGTCGCAGATGAAGCTGGTGCCGTAAAAGGTCTGGCCATGCTCGCAACCCACCCGGTTGGCGGCGACGATCGGCACGACGTTGGACACCGCATGGCCCACCATCGCCCGTCGCCACAGCCGCGCGGTGTCGAGGCTGTCGTCATGCGGCTCGCTGCCGATCGCGGTCGGGTAGAACAGGATTTCCGCGCCCATCAGCATCATCGCGCGCGCCGTTTCGGGATACCATTGGTCCCAACAGATGCCGACGCCCAGCTTGGTCGCGGGACCGTCCCACACCTTGAACCCCGTATTGCCGGGGCGGAAATAGAATTTCTCCTCATAGCCCGGCCCGTCCGGGATATGGCTCTTGCGATAGACGCCCGCGACCTGTCCGTCCGGGCCGATCATCGCCAGCGAGTTGTAATGATGCGGGCCGTCCGCCTCGAAGAAGCTGGTCGGGATATGGACCTTCAGCTCGGCGGCCAGTTCCTGCATCGCGCGCACCGCCTGATGCTCGGCGGTCGGCTTGGCGTTGGTGAACAGCCCCTCATCCTCGACGCGGCAGAAATATTCGCCCTCGAACAACTCGGGCGGCAGGATCACCTGAGCCCCCTGCGACGCCGCCTCGCGGACGAGCCGCGACACGTTGGCGATGTTGCGGTCGATATCGGCGGTAAAGGCCAGTTGCAGCGCGGCGACGGTGATCTGGGTCATGCCCCGCCCTTTAATGGCTCCGCGCCCAGGCGTCACCCCGCTTCCGCATCCAGCCGGGCGCGCAAGGCGTCGAGAAAGGGTCCGGGCTGATCAAGGCGCAAGGCCACCGCACGTACCGGAGATCGCCGCCATCGCAACCGTGGCGGCAGCGGCTCCGACAGACGAATCACGATGTTGGGCCAGGCGAGCAGCGCGATGTTCCAGCTGTCGAGCGCACGGACCGTTTCGCCATCGGGGTTCGCCACCGCTGCCGCGATCGCGTCATAGGGAATTGTCCGGTCGACCAGCAGCCCGGCACGCAGCCGCACCCCCGTCTCGGTGAGCAGGACCGGCGACAGGCGCAGCGACTTGATGAGGCCGATCAGGTACAGCAGCGACACATCGCTGACGACAAACAGGACCAGCGCCGCCGTCCGGCTCCAATGCGCGACGAGCAGATGGGTGACGCCGATCTCGATGCAGGACAGCAGCAGCAGCGCTATCATCATCGGTTGAAGATGCCGGTGATAGGCGAAGCCCTGCGCGCCCGCCGGTATGTCGGGCACCGCGCGCCAACGGAACAGCGCCAGGTGAAGCAGCCGCGCCTCCGCCACCGCCAGTCGTGCAAGGGGCCGGGGCAGGATCTCGGCCAACGGGGCCACCCAGCGGTCGGGATCGCTGGCATTCCAACGCCGCACCCGCTCGGCCACCCGGCACAGACCCCGGCCCCCATGGATCGCAATTGCGGCGGCCGGAATCGCCAGAGCCCAGGGCATGGCGATCAGCGCCGCGCGCACCGGTGGCGGCGAAAGGCTGAGCACCGTCAGGCCCGCCGTCGCCATTGCCGCGATCCCGCCACGCCAGTCGAGGTGCCGCGTGCGCGCCATCAGGCCCAGCATCATGGCATCGGAGGCGATCCAGAGAAACGCCAGCGCCGCCGCGCGAGGATGGGCCGCCGCCACGGGCAGCCGGAGCATCGCCGCGACGACCATGATGACGATCGGGGGCAGGATCGTGGAGGGGGAAAGCCAGACGGGCCTCCGGGGCAACTCGACAAACATGACAGGCGCCTTTTCCGGAACTTTTGCGACTCCGTCTTACCGTATGCGCCTTGCGTCGTCCAAACTGGGTCGATGGGCCGCTGGCCGCTTGGAGTGGCTGGCGGCCGGCGCGCAGCAAAGAAAAAGAAAAGGCCTGCGCTTGCCGCAAGGAAAGCACAGGCCCGTCATCCGCTCGGGAAAGGCGATCAGCGCGCCGGAATCTGCTGCGAGATGCAGTGGAAGCTACCGCCGCCGGTCAGGATCGCGTCGGCACGCAGACCGACGACCAGGCGATCGGGAAAGATCGCCTGGATCGCAGCCACCCCGGCTCCGTCATTCTCGCTGCCATAGAGCGGCACGACGACCGCGGCATTGCCGATATAGAAATTCATATAGCTGGCGGGCACGACCTCTTCGTCGCGCAGCACGCGGCCGGGCGAGGGGATCGCGATGACCTCCAGCCCGGCGGCCAGCGCATCGCGTTTGGCGGCGGCATAGACCTGCCAATTGGGGTCATTCTCCGCCGCTTCGGGAATGGCGATGCGGTTAGGACCGACGAAGCGCGCCAGATTGTCGACATGGCCATCGGTATGGTCGTTGAGCAACCCGTTGCCCAGCCACACGATCCGGGTCAGCCCCAGGTCCTTGCCCAAGCGGTCGGCGATCTCATGCTCGTTCAGGACCGGGTTGCGATTGGGGTTGAGCAGGCATTGACGCGTCGTCACGGCCAGCCCGGTACCGTCGCCATCGATGGCGCCGCCTTCCAGCACCCAACTGCACGGGGTAGCGGCGATCCCGCGATCCTCGGCCAGCCGCGCGCCGACCGTGTCGTCGCCGGGCAGGTCGTATTTGCCGCCCCAGCCGTTGAACTGGAACAGACGTGCCGAACCGTCCCCCGTGATGATCGGGCCGGTATCGCGCAGCCAGATATCGCCGAAGGGCTGTACGACCACGTCCGCCATGCCGCCCGCCATCGCGCGCGCGGCGTCGGCTGCCTCGCCATCGGCGGCGACCAGGATCACCCGCTCGCCCCGGCCATCGGCATGGACGGCGCGTGCAAAGGCCAGCACTTCCTCGCGCGCGGGTTCCAGATCGTCCTCCCACAGCTCGGGGTGGCTGGGAAAGCCGATCCACACGGCCTCATGCGGAGCCCATTCGGGCGGCGGGGGCGTGGTCACCGATGGCATGATCACTGGGCGTTCTTCCTGCTTTGATCGCGAATGGCGCGAAATTCGGCGGTGGGATACCAGTTGGGCCACAGGCCCGGCCGGTCGGCCAGTGTCCTGCCAAGTTGATAGTAGACGGTCAAATCCTCGACCGCGCCCGACCAATCCCAGTTGGCGTCATATTCGTCCGACGGCTTGTGATAGCGATGCGCGACATAGTCCTCTGCCGCCGCCTTGCCCGCCGCGACGCCGCCCATCACCTTATCCTGCCCCGACCCGCCGTCGAGCATCGGCACGCCCAGCTTGGCGAACGAGAAATGGTCGGAACGATAATAGCTGCCCCGCTCGGGATTGGCCTCCTCACCGATATAGCGGCCCTGTGCGCCGACCAGGCCCTTGGCGATGTCCTCGATTTCGGACTTGCCCTTGCCGACCAGCACGAAATCCTTGGCGCGCCCCGTCACGTTCAGCCCGTCCATATTGACCCCGCCCACGGTGCGGGCGAGCGGGAACACCGGATGCTGCGCATAATAGGACGAACCAAGCAGCCCGCTTTCCTCGGCCGTCACCGCCAGAAAGGCGATCGATCGCTTGGCAGGTCCGGCCTTGGCTTGCGCCTCGGCCAGCGCCACCAGCCCTGCAACGCCGGTCGCATTGTCGAGCGCGCCGTTGCAGATATCGTCACCCTCCACCGCGTCGCAGCGGCCCAGATGGTCCCAATGCGCCGAATAGAGAACATAGTCGCCCGGCTCGGTGGTGCCGGGCAGCACGCCGATGACGTTCTTCGATGCCTGACGCCGGATCGTGTTGGCGAAACCACCCGACAGGGTCAGGCCCAGCGGCACCGCCTTGAAGCCCTTTTTCTGTGCCGCTTTGGTCAGCGTGGCCAGGTCCTTGCCCGCCGCCTTCAGGATGCGCTCGGCCATGGGCTGCTGTAGCCAGCCGATGACCTGGGACTGGTCCATATGATCCCCCGCCTCGTCCAGTTCGAGCTGTGGCCCGGTCCAGGAGGATTGCACCACCGCCCAAGGATAGGCGGCAGGCTCGGTCTGATGGATGATGAGCGCGGCGGCGGCGCCATGCTTTGCGGCATTTTCGAACTTATAGGGCCAGCGGCCATACCAGGTCATCGCCCGCCCCTCGAACGGCCCCTCGCGCCCCATGGTCTGCCAGTCCGCATCGTTGATCAGGATGACCGCCGTCTTTCCGCGCACATCGACCCCGGCATAATCGTCCCAGCCCTTTTCCGGCGCGGTGATGCCGTATCCGACAAAGACCAGCTCGCTGTCCTTCACGTCGATGCGCGGCGTCACGCGATAGGTGCCGACGACCATGTCGGTGCGATAGGCGAGCGGGATCGGCGCGCCCTTCCCCCGGACCGTGAAGGGCTGGACGTCGGTGGCGGTGATCTCGACCATCGGCACGTCCTGCGTCCAGCTGCCCTTGTTGCCGGGTTTCAGTCCCGCCTTTTGGAACCGGTCGACGATGTACGCGACCGTCTTGTCCTCAGCCAGGGTGGTTGGCGCGCGGCCTTCATAGGCGTCGGACGACAGGGTCTGCGTGACGGTCTTCAACGTATCAACGGAAATGGCGGGGCGTTCCTGCGCGATGGCGGAACCGGACAGCAGCAGTGACAGCAGGAGCAGACGACGCATGATAGGCTTTCCCCTTGTGTTTGGGGGTGTTGTGCCCCGCGGAACCACTATGGGCAAGCTTGCCAAGCGCCGACTGGCCCGTCAGATTGGAATCATGAAGATGCTGTCACCGTTCGCCGTGCTGGTTTTATTCGGCTGTATTGGGCTGCTGACCGGGAAGTTCGGCCTCTGGTTTCCGTTCGGCTTCGTCGCCGCGGTAATTGTCGCGATCATGCAGAAAAAGCGGACCGGATAGGACATTCCCGCCCATTCGGCGTCGCCCCATCCCTATCGGCAGGAAAGCAGGGAAATGGTCGCCGCACTGGACGGCTTCTGCAACCGTCGTCGCGACAAATGGTTGTGCGGCTCTGTCGGCCGATGATTATGTCATGCCGGATAAGAAGGAGGGAATGATGAAGTGGATTGCGGCCATGACCGCTGCGATGGTCATCGGAACGGGTGCCCCCGCGCTGGCACAGGAATCACCGAACCTGTCGCCTGCCTATATCAACTGCATGAGCCGCGCCGGTAGCAACACCGTACAGAGCGGCGTGTGCACCCAGCGCGAGGCGGCGATACAGGATGACCGCCTGAACAAGGCGTATCAGCAGGTCATGCGGCAACTGGCCTCGCGCCCGGCGGTCAAGACCGCCCTGCGCGACCAGCAGCGCCGCTGGATCCGCGAACGGGATTACAGCTGCAAGATCAACGGCGACACGATCGACACCGGCTGCATCGTCACCAAGACGGCGCTGCGCGCGGATCAGCTGGAGCGCCAGGTCCGCTTCTGATCGCGGTCCTGGTGCTGCATGGCCTTGGGCGGCTGTCCGTCAGTCGCCCAGGGAATAGACGGCTTCGAACTTGCCATCCTTCAGCCCGCCGATCACCCAGGACGAGGGTTTGCCGTTGGCGAAGCTGACCGTATATTTCTCGTAACGCTGTCCGTTTGCGTCCTGCGCCTTGTCGAACGTGACCGACTGGATCGCCCCCGCCGCCTTGATCGCGGGCGCCATCTTCGGCAACTGCTCGCGACAGGCTTTGAGCAATTCCTCACCCATCAGCGCTTCCGGGCAGGTGCCGCCCGCAACGGCGGTCATCATGGTGCAAAGCTGGTCGGCATACAGCCCCTGCTCGGCCGTCTGGGCGGTGGCGGCGGTCGTGCTCAACAGTGCCGCAACGGTGATGAAACCTAGGCGCATCAACATCCTCCCCCTTTGAACAGGCGGAGTATGCGCCCGCCCCCGCGATCCGGCAAGCAAGCGCCAAACAAAAAGGGCAGCCCCGATGGGACCGCCCTTTCCGTATATTCGGTAAGACCCGAAATTTAGCGCGAATAGAATTCGACGACCAGGTTCGGTTCCATCTTCACCGGATAGGGCACCTCGTCCAGGGTCGGGATGCGGGTCAGCGCGACCTTGGTGTTGCCGTCGGCGGTGACATAATCGGGCACTTCACGCTCGGCGAGCTGCTGCGCTTCCATGACCAGCGCCATTTCGGTCGCCTTCGAGCCCAGCGAAATCTCGTCGCCGACGAAGCAGCGACGCGACGCGATGTTGCACTTCACGCCGTTGACGCGGATATGGCCGTGGCTGACCAGCTGGCGCGCGGCGAAGATCGTCGGTGCGAACTTGGCGCGGTACACGATCATGTCCAGGCGCTGCTCGAGCAGGCCGATCAGGTTCTGCGAGGTGTCGCCCTTCATGCGGGCGGCTTCCTGGTAGCAGGCCTTGAACTGCTTCTCGGTCACGTCGCCATAATAGCCCTTCAGCTTCTGCTTGGCGCGCAGCTGCAGGCCGAAGTCCGACATCTTGCCCTTGCGACGCTGACCATGCTGGCCGGGGCCGTATTCACGCTTGTTGACCGGGCTCTTGGGACGACCCCAGATATTCTCGCCCATGCGGCGATCGAGCTTGTACTTCGCGCTCTGACGCTTCGACATTTTGAATCCTTGGCAATTACGAACGACGTTGGTCCCGGTATCGCACCATGCAAGCCTTTTTAGGGGACAAGCGCAGGCCCACCGCTTCACCGGGATGCGGGGGCAATTGCGAAGCGGCGCGCCTAGACGATAGGCACGCCCGAGTCAAGCGAAGCGGCGGATCAGCGTCCGCTGGCGGTGTTCAGCCGACCTGTCGCGCTGTCCACATCGTTGCGCGCATTGGCCGCGATCTCATCCCATTCCGCCTGTGTCTTGCAGATGCGCTTGGCGCCCAGGCGCGAGCCGGTGGTTTCCTGCACCCGGCAGATCTTCTTTTCCTTCACCGGCGGCGGGGTCGGTTCGGCCTGTTGTCCGGCAAGGGCCAGCAGCAGCAACGTGGTCAGCATCGTCCTATCTCCCAATGGGAACGCGCGCCCATGCTATCCTGCGTCGGGCCGGATCGGCAAGCCGGGCTGGACAGCACGGACGCCACCCGGCAGAGCCTTCGCCCATGACCCAGATTCTCGCCGGACCCGATTGCACCACCATGGCGGAGGTCCGCGCGGGCGTGGACCAGCTCGACCGCGAACTGGTCACCCTGCTCGCCCGGCGCTTCGCCTATATGGACGCCGCCGCCCGTATCAAGCCGAGCCGCGACCGGGTGCGTGACGAGTACCGCAAGGCGCAGGTCATCGACCAGGCCCGTGCCGAGGCCAGGCGGCTGGGCGTGCCCGAGGCGGTGATCGCGGAGATGTGGGAAACGCTGGTCGAGGGCTCGATCGCCTATGAGCTGGCGACGTTCGACCGGACGCGGGGGTAAGCGGGCCACACCCCACGCCTCGGGCTTCGACTTCGCTCGGCCGGAACGGAGGTGCGGATTGATCCCTTACCGCTGACGCGGCCGCGCCAGCGTCGACAGCACCCCGCGCAGCGTCCGCACCTCCTGGCTCGACCAGCCGGGCTTGGTCAGCAGCGTGCGCAGCGTGCGCTTGCTCGCAGGCGTACGGTCAGGCGGGAAGAAGAAACCGGCGCTCTCCAGCATATCCTCGAGCTGGCCGATCATCCCATCCAGTTCGCCCTGCGGCGCGACCTCGGGCAGTTCGACTTCGGGCGGCTGGGCCAGTTCGACGCCCTTCGACCATTCATAGGCGATCAGGATCACCGCCTGGGCGAGATTCAAGCTGCCGAATTCGGGATTGATCGGCACGGTGACGATCTTGCGTGCGATGGCGACGTCGTCGGTTTCCAGCCCCGAACGCTCCGGCCCGAACAAGAAGGCCGCCCGGCCCACGGTGTCCGCATGGATTTCGCGCGCGGCTTCCTCCGGGGTCACAACCGGCTTGGTCACACCACGCTTGCGCACCGTGGTCGCATAGACCTGCGAACAGTCGGCCACCGCGTCGGCGACGCTCTTATAGACCTTGGCCTGTTCCAACACGATGTCCGCGCCCGACGCCGCCGGACCCGCCTGCGGATTGGGCCAGCCATCGCGCGGGGTGACGAGGCGCATCTCGACCAGCCCGAAATTCAGCATGGCACGCGCGGCCTTGCCGATATTCTCGCCGAGTTGCGGGCGGACCAGGACGATGACGGGGCGCTGGGGCTTGTTCACGATCACTCTTTCGTTCGCCCTGAGCGAAGTCGAAGGGCACGTTCCGCGCGCCGTATCGCGGCTTCTTTGAGCGCCGTCCAGTCGGTTGCGATCAGGGCTGCCTTCTTGGCGCGGGATCCGCCTTTAATCTGGCGTTCGGCGGTGAGGGCTTCGTGGCGGGTGGCGAAGTCCTATGACCAAGCCAATGGCACCGGCCCGGTATGGGTGATGTTGAACTGCTCCCGTTTCGACCGGATAAATTTGAGCCTAACAGGGTGACTTGGGGCGATCTCCTGCGCAGTCACCGTCAGTGGGATGACGTCGAGAGGCTGAGGATCGTCAAGGAGGCGCTGGAGCGCGCATGCCCAAAAGCGACATTGCTCGTGCACTCGCCGCGGCCCAGGACTATCTGGTCAGCCTGGTCGCCAGCACGCTCGGGGGCGGGCGCTCGACGGTGTACCGCCGCCTGAGCGGCAGCACGAGGCGGACTTCGAGCTCCTTGAGGGCCATGGGGGGGTATCTCCTGCCGAGGCGGCGATGATACCCACGAAAATACCCCCAAAGGCAAATCGACGTCCTGGCATCGCCGGGGCGGATATGAAGCGTTTTGAGCGTCCTCGACTCGAGGCTAACTCACGCAAAACAGACACAAAAAAGCCGCCTCGGGAGATCCCGGGCGGTTATGGTACTTGGAAATATGGTTGCGGGGGCAGGATTTGAACCTGCGGCCTTCAGGTTATGAGCCTGACGAGCTACCGGGCTGCTCCACCCCGCGCCAATTCTGGAAGGT
>NZ_JACIFA010000018.1 GCF_014197135.1 Sphingomonas zeae | reverse complement strand
CACCTTCCAGAATTGGCGCGGGGTGGAGCAGCCCGGTAGCTCGTCAGGCTCATAACCTGAAGGCCGCAGGTTCAAATCCTGCCCCCGCAACCATACTTCCCGATACCATAACCGCCCGGATCATCCCGCGGCGGTTTTTTTGTGCACAGCTGACCTCTCCCTGGATCGGACGGATTTGAGCCTAGGGCTGGCAGATCCAGAAGGCGAGCGGTCGCAATGGTGACGCCTGACAGGACGTTGGCGTCGAGTTTGTCGTGGTGGGTGGCGACATGGCGGAGGTTATTTAGCACGCTGATCGGCAAGGCGCGTGACTACGCCGTCGTTATCTTGCCCAACATGTGGCACCGCGTTTTCCAGCCCTATTTCCGGCGCAAGCGGCGCGGCTATTTGTCGGCAACGTGATGGACGAGAGCCCACCGCCGATGCCTTCGCCCCCAGGAAAGGGGATGGATCCGTTGGTGCCCAATCCCAAGTGTCGGGCGATCAAAAGTGCGACCGTGGCGCGACCATAGGGATGGGACGGACATGGCGCCCGGCCATACCGTCCCATTCGGCGCGGTCGGCTTTACGCCTTCAGCCCCTTCGCCATGTTCAGATGCGCCGTCACCGTCGGGATCAGATCGGCGGCGAAGCTCTTGAGCTGTGGTACGTCGCCGGTCGTCGCATAGGCCGTGAGCGCGTCGAGCGTCTGTTGGTGGCCAGCCGCCTGCCCCGCGATATAGGCTTCATCAAAGGCCTTCCCATTGAGCGACTTCAGCCGGTCCAGCGTCTGCTGCTGTTCGGCGTTCAGCGTGGGGTCGGGAGTAAGGGCGGGGGTCATCCCGGCGGTCAGCGTCTTCAGCTTTGCGGTCGAGGTGGTATGGGCGTCGATCATCTTCTTGGCGAAGGACTTCACCGAAGCCGAGGCGCCGTTGTTCAGCGCCAGCTTGGACGTCTCGATTTCAAAGGCGTCGCTGGCGGCGGCCGTATTCACGAAATTCTGGGAGGCACCCATGGCCGGGGTCTGCGCCGCGCCGGGCGCGGAGGCATCCGCCTGGTTGAACGTGTCGGTGCTGTTCGTCGCATAGGCCGACGAATTATCCTGTTTTTGGCCGCATCCCGCCAACGCGAGCAGGGCGGTGGTGGCGATGAGGGTCGAACGGATGGTCATGGCAAACCTCTGAAAAAGCGACACGGATCAGGTATAAGCGTCTGTCGCGCCACGACGTTCCCATCGCGGGGACCCAGACGGGCGGCTGCGTCGTTGAAGCGCGCATTGCCATCCGAACAGCGAAGGAACGACCCGATGAGCATTTTCGGTAATATCCTGAACAAGATATTCCATCATGGCAGTAAGGATCAGGCGTCCCCCGCGCCATCCGCTGCGCCCGCCGCCACTCCGGCTCCTGCGGCTCCGGCCACCGCCCCCACGCCCGCTCCCGCGGCACCTGCCCCTGCGCCGCAAAATGTCGATGTCGGTGCCGTCCTGTCCGAGATGGCGTCGATGAAGGGGGGCGGCGGCAATTACCAAAGCTCGATCGTCGATCTGCTGAAGCTGCTCGACCTGGATTCCAGCCTGTCGGCGCGCAAGGAACTGGCTAACGAACTGGGTGTCCACGCCGCCGAAGACGGTTCTGCCGAGCAGAATATCGCGCTCCATAAGGCGGTGATGGCGAAGCTGGCCGAGAATGGCGGGATCGTGCCGGACAGCCTGCGGAATTAAACACAGGAAAACGGGGCGGTGGTCGGTACGACCGCCGCCCCGTTTCCGTCAGTCCCGGAATAGCAGCGGCGCCATCGCCTGAAGGCTGCGCCGCCAGGTCTGGAATTCATGGCCCGTATCGGGCGATACGAAAAACATGTTCTTGATCCCGGCCGCCGTCAGCGCCTGGGCATTGGCGCGGGGGTCGCTGCGCGGACCACCGGGGGGACCGCTGCGTCCCCCTTCCAGCTCGCGGCTGCCGAAGCTGACAAAGGTCAGCTTGACCTTGTCGCGATAGCCCGGCGTCGCCTTCACGTCGTCCAGCGACATGGTCCCCCCGCTGAGCAAGCCGATATAGGCGAAGCGATCGAGATGCTTGGGCGCGATCAGCTTCGTCTCGAACCCGCCCATCGACAGCCCGGCCATGGCGCGGTGACGCTGGTCGGACAATGTGCGGTAATGTCCGTCGACATAGGGGATCAGCTCGTCCAGCAACACCGTCTGGAAGGGCCGGATGTCGAAACTCGCCAACCCGCCGGGTGCGCCGGGGCGGATGTCGTTGGTCATGCCATAGGTCATGACGATCAGGAACGGTCGCGTCTTTCCGGCGGCGATCAGATTGTCCATGATGAGGTTGGCATGACCCTGATTGGACCAGGCCGTCTCATCCTCGCCCCAGCCATGCTGGAGATAGAGCACCGGATAGCGATCGCGCATGTTCCGGTCATAGCCGGGCGGGGTGTAGACGAACGCACGCCGCTGCGTGCCCGTGCTGGGTGAGGAGAACAGGATCTGCTCGACCCGGCCATGCGGCACGTCCTTCAGCGCATAGAAATCCGCGTCATGCGCGGGAATCTCGATGCCGCTCTCCCAGCGGGTCGAGCCGTAGAAGTTGAGCGTACCCGGATCATTGAACGTACCGCCATCGACCGTCAGATGATAATAATGAAACCCCTGGTCGAGCGGCCCTTCCGAAGTACCTGTCCAGACACCGTCGGGGCCTTTGGTCAGCACGGTACCGCCGCGCCCGCCCAGCCCGAGGCTGACCTTCACCGCCTTGGCATCGGGGGCGGTGATGCGGAAACGGGCGTATCCTTGTGAATTGACCTGCGGATATGGCTGGCCTGGCTGGTTGAGTGGAGAGGGCCGGAAATCCTCGACCACCGCAGGCTGGGCGGTCTGGGCCAGGGCCACAAGCGGGGTCATCATCGAGGCTGTTACAGCCGCCAGCGCGATCCTCATCGATCATCCCCTCTTTGTCCGCTGGCCCCTATCGACCATGTCGGGAACAGCATCGTGCCGACAATGGTAGGACAAAACAAGGCGATTTCGCAAAAGGTTACTGTTCGCATTGCCGGTGCGATCGGGCACCCGCAATGCCGCCCGAGATAGCCCGGAATGCAGATCGTCATGCCAGGAGGATCGCTCCGGATGCTCCCCTTTCGCCGTTGCAGGGCTGGTCGGCCTGCAACGGCGCAGGTCGCAACCTGCGTTTCGCGGAGGTCCACAATTTCCTCACCTCGGTACAGAACAAACCCCAAGGCGCAAGGATCGGGGCTGACATTCCTGCCTTTCCCCCGTTCCCGTGCGCAAGGGAATGGGGCACCCCTTCGTCAACGCTTGGCCCTGCCGCCTGCCCTTGTGCGGGGGGCGTTTCGTTCCCCCTCGGCTGGCGCGTCCGCCTCGACCAGTTCGACGACCTCGAACCGGTACCCCACCCAACCGCGCTGTCGCACCGCCTCGGCCATGGCGGCGTCGTTCGCCATCGCCGCCTTGCGTGACTTGGCGTGACCCCAGAAGACTTCGGTCTTGCCACCGCCCAGATCGGCGACGATCCGCCAATAATGGGTGAAGGGCTGCGATGTCGGGCCGATCGTCTTCACATAGCCGTCGGGCATCGTCGCGATCAGATAGCGGTTCCTGCGTGCCATGCGGGCGCCATAGCGCAAGGACGTGCCGACCTCATCCCGCTTGACGCATCGGGTGCCCTCCGCCTAGCGATACGGGGCCGGAATGATCCGGCGATATGATCGCGCCGGTTCCCCCGACAAGGGGGATTAAAAGGGAACACGGTGAGGGGCTCGGCCCCAAATCCGCGGCTGTCCCTGCAACTGTAAGCGGTGAGCGGCGATGCACGGATCGGCCATTGGTACGATCCAGCCACTGGGGCAACCTGGGAAGGCGCATGGTCCCGCGATGACCCGTGAGCCAGGAGACCTGCCGGCGTCAGGTCGCTCATGCCCGGTCCAGGGGATGGTCGAGGCTAGGTCCGTTCCGACGAGCGACGCCATAAGTGGCGGAGGCGCATGGGTGGCCCTGTGGAATGCGGAAAATGGCGTGCCGCACGCAAGGCATCCGGCCGTTCGGCAACGATCGGAAGACCTCGGCTTGTTCGCGACAAGACGCTATGAGCCAAATAATGATATATCATAACAGATACGGGCCGGTCCATCTGGTCCTGTGGGGTGGCGCAGCGCTCCTGCTGGGGGCGACGGACGCAGGGGCACAAAAGCTCGTGGAGCAGGCGGGCGATCCCACCGTGCTGGTGATCGGCACGCGGGGCGCGCCCGCGCTGGACACACCCAATGCGACGGGCAGCCGTTTGGGTCTGACGCCGCTGGAGACACCCGCCAGCATCGCCTCGCTGGACGGAGGCACGATCCGCGCGCGCGGCGACCTGTCGATCGTCGAGGCGGAGACGCGCGCGCCTGGTCTGTCGAGCGTTGCGGACCCCGGCAATGGCGGCACCGCTTTGGCGGCGCGCGGTTTTTCCGGGCAGGGGTCGGTGCTGCAACTGGTCGACGGCGTGCGGCTGTTCCCGGCGGCGGGGACGATCACCTTTCCGACCGATCCCTGGATGGTCGAGCGGATCGACATACTCAGCGGCCCCGCCTCGGTCCTTTACGGCCAGGGGGCGCTGGGTGGCGCGGTGAATGTCGCGATGCGCGCGCCCACCGCGCAGACCCATGGCCAGGCCGAAATCGGCTATGGCGCGCAAGGCAGTTTCCGCGCTGCCGCCGGGCTGGGCGGGCCGCTCACCCCGACACTCGGCTATCGCGTGGATGCCAGCTATCGCCGGTCGGACGGTTATGTCGATCGGGGACATTCGGACAGCATCGCGTTGTCGGGCACGCTGCGCTGGACGCCGTCCTCGACGCTGGCGGTGACGCTGCGCGGCGATCATGGCGACCAGCGGCCCATGACCTATTTCGGCACTCCGCTGATCGACGGGCGGCTCGACTTGCGGGTGCGGGATCGCAACTATAATGTCGGTGATGCGCGGATGCGGTTCCGTGACGAGCGCGCCTCGATCCGGGTCGACTGGACGCCCAGCGCCTCGGTCAGCCTTTCCAATATCGCCTATGTCCTGACCAGCGATCGTTTCTGGCGGAATCTGGAAAGCTATTGCTGGGTGGACGCCACTGGCGCTTGCGCGGACGGAACGACCGGCACCCCCGGCACCATCCGGCGGAGCAGCAATTACGGTATTCGCCACGACCTGACCCAATGGGGCGATCAGGCGAGCGTGACGTGGCGCACGGGGATCGCGCCGGGCATCGCCAATGCCTTGGTCGTCGGGGTGGACGCCAATCTGGTCCGCTTCACCCATGAGAATGACTTTGGCTCGGTCGAACAGGTCGACGGGGTCGATCCCTTCGCCTTCGATCCCGGCCGCTTCCTGGATACGCAGGGGATCGCCCCGCGCTATCGCACTCGCACCACCGCGCTGGCGGTGTTCGCCGAGGACCGGGTGACGCTGGGGCGCCAATGGTCGGTGATCGGCGGCGTCCGTTACGAAGTGGACAATGTCCGCCGCTGGACCGTCGCCACGCCCGATCGCTTCGTGCTGGAAAAGACGTTCCGCAACGCGACGTGGCGTGTGGGGCTGGTCTATCGGCCGGTGCCGACCCTGTCCCTCTATGCGCAATATGCCACCGGCGTTGATCCGTTGGGCACGTTGACCACCGTGTCGACCGGGCAGGTGCAGTTCAGCAATGCGCGCGGGCATCAGGTCGAGGCGGGGGCCAAATGGCTGTTCCTGAACGGCCACGGCACCGCGACGCTGGCGGCTTACCGGATCGTCAAGACGGGGCTGCTCGCCCAGCGCACGCTTGGCAGCCCGGTCGAGCAGGTGGGGCAGCGATCGTCGCAAGGCGTGGAAGCCGCAGTGACGCTCGACCTGCCACAGGGCTTCGGGATCGACGCGAACGGCACGCTGCTTGATGCGCGGTTCGACGATTTCCGTTCGGGCGGCGTGGATTATAGCGGCCGCACCCCGCCAAACGTGCCCGAGGCGCTGGCCAATCTCTGGCTGCGCTGGAATGCCTCGGCCAAGCTACAGGCGCGCGCCGGGCTGCGCTATGTCGGGCGGCGCTTCTCCGACAATGGCGAGGCGTTCCGCATCCCCGGCTATGCGACGGTCGACGCCACCTTATCCTATGCCTTGAGCCAGAGCGTGGCGGTCGATCTGCGAGTCTATAATCTGTTCGACAAACCCTATGCCGTCACCGCCTATGGCGACCAGCAATGGATATTGGGCCGCCCGCGGGCATTCGACGTGACGCTTCGTGCCGGGTTCTGACCGGGCCACGCCGCCGATCCGTTGCGCGCCACAATACTGGTGCCCGGCGGGTGGCGGACGGCGGGTGGCGAGCGACTGGCTGGTGCAGCGCGACTTCTACTGGGTCGATGCGGCGGCGGGCTGACCCTGTCGATCAGCGGCATCGTGCTGGGGCGGCGTCGCCTGCGCCGCGCCGCGCGCAATAGAACATGAAAGCGCCGCCCTGCGCGGGCCAAGAGGTGAAAACATCGTCGGCGGGGTTGGCGTCGCGTGTCTTGCCAGCTTAAGTGGGCGGCATGTGGCAACTCTACCAATTCCCGCTCTGTCCCTTTTCCCGCAAGGTCCGTCTGCTGCTGGGCGAGAAGGGCGTCGGCTATGAATTGGTGCGCGAATCGCCGTGGCAGCGGCGCGACGAGTTTCTCGACATGAACCCCGCCGGGCAGACCCCGGTGATGGTCGACGAGGAGCGCGGCGTGCTCCTGGTCGACTCGATGGCGATCTCGGAGTTTTTCGAGGAGACGGTCGAGAAGTCGGCGATGATCAACGGTACCGCCGTCGGCCGCGCCGAGATCCGGCGGCTGGTGACGTGGTTCGACACGCATTTTTATCAGGACGTGACCGGCCCGCTGCTCCACGAGCGCATGGTCAAGCGCGTCGCGCGCACCGGCAGCCCCGATGCCAAGGGCCTGCGCGAGGCGATGAAGGCGGCCGTCGGGCATCTCGACTATACCGATTATCTGCTCGACCATCGCAACTGGCTGGGCGGGGCGACGATGAGTCTGGCCGATCTGGCGGCGGCGGCGCAGATTTCGGTCGCCGATTATCTGGGCGGCATCGACTGGAAGGGGCATGAGCAGACCGCGCGCTGGTATCGCGGGCTGAAGAGCCGTCCGTCCTTCCGCCCGCTGCTGTCCGAGCGGATGGAGATGGTCACGCCGCCGTCGCATTACGACAATGTCGACTTCTGACGCGCCTGCCGAGCGGATCGGGACCGTGGATTTCCTGGCGGTCGACATCCGCGTCGGCACCGTCATCGCCGCCGAGCCATTCCCGGAGGCGCGCAAGCCCGCGATCAAACTGACCATCGATTTCGGCGAGGTCATCGGCGTGAAGCGCTCTTCGGCGCAGATCACCCGGCATTACACGCCGGAGACGCTGGTCGGGCGGCAGGTGGCGGCGGTGGTGAACTTTCCGCCGCGTCAGATCGGGCCGATGATGTCCGAGGTGCTGACCTTGGGCTTTCCCGATGCGGACGGGCAGGTGGTGTTGATCGCGCCGGATTTGCGCGTGCCCAATGGGGGGCGGTTGTTCTGAGGGTCTCCGTTGGCCGTCGACTTTGCTCAAGCTGAACAACCCCAGATACCGAACTCCATCCAGGATGAGCGAAGTCGACGCCTAAGCCACGCACACTAATTCAAATTGTTAGCCTTAACATTAGCCCTTGCGCCTCACGCTCCGAAGCGTACCATCCACCCTCGATCGTAGGGACATAACCCACGGAGGACAGGAGGGGATATGAAGTCCAAACGCTGGGCCAGCCATGCGCTGGCCGCTTTGCTAACGCTCTCGGTGGCGGCACCCGCCATGGCGCAGGCCGACAAGATGGCGCCTATCGCCATACCCGCGCAACCGGCCGCCATTCCGCTGAACACCGGCCCCTTGCCGGGCGCCAAGAACAAGGAAAGCTGGCACAGCCAGTATAACAGCGTCTTCGCCCGCAACGTGACGGAAGCGACGCTGACTCCCTTCCTGCCCGATCCCGCGAAGGCGACGGGCGCGGCGGTCATCGTCGCCCCCGGTGGCGGTTTTCGTACCCTGTCGATGCAGAATGAAGGCTGGGACGTCGCCAAGGCGCTGGCCGATCGCGGCATCGCCGCCTTCGTCCTGAAATACCGGCTGAACCAGACGCCCGCCGACATGGGCGAGTTTGAAAAGTCGATGGCCGCGATGTTCTCCAGCGTGGCGCGCCCCACCGCGCGGCCGAATCCAGAGGAAGCGCTGAAGGGCCTGGCTCCCCAGATCGCCGATTCCCGCGCCGCCTTTGCGCTGGTCCGCCAGCGCGCAGGCGCGTGGAAGGTCGATCCCAACCGGATCGGCATGGTCGGTTTTTCGGCGGGCGCGATGCTGACCGTCGCGACCGTGCTCGACGGTCAGGCCAAGCCCGCCTTTATCGGTGATATCTATGGCCCGCTCCAGCCGATGACGGTGCCCGCCGACGCGCCGCCGATGTTCGCTGCGATCGCCGCCGACGATCCGCTGTTTGCGGGCAAGGGCTTCGGCCTGATCGATCAATGGATGGCGGCCAAGAAACCGGTCGAATTCCATCTTTACGGCCAGGGCGGCCACGGCTTCGGTATGTATCCGAAGAAGACGACCAGCACCGGCTGGTTCGATGCCTTCTACCGCTGGATCGTGATGGAAGGGTTTTTGCAGGCCAAATAATCCTCCCCGGTACGGGAGGGGACCGCCCGCAGGGCGGTGGAGGGGGTTTTTCCCATAGGACGTCCCGTGTGGCGCTCCCCCTCCACCATGCTTCGCATGGTCCCCCTCCCCTTTCAGGGGAGGATCAGTCCAAGCTCTTCGAGGCCTGCTCGAACAGGTCCTTGGACAGGCCCGGCGTCTCGACGATCCGCACCAGCTCCGCGCGCATCAGCCCTGAGCGCTTGGCGTCGAACCGGCGCCAGCGGCCGAGCGGCGGCAAGAGCTTGGCCGCCGTTTGCGGGTTGAGCCGGTCGAGCGCGATCAGCTGCTCGGCCAGGAAGCGATAGCCGGATCCGTCAGCAGCGTTGAACGCGCGCTGGTTCACCCCGAACGCGCCCAACAGCGCGCGTGCCCGATTGGGATTGGCCAGGGTGAAGTCGGGATGCTGGGCCAGCCGCTCGACCACCGCGCCGGTATCGCTGCGCGACGACAGCGCCTGGGTCTGGAACCATTTGTCGAGGACCAGCCCGTTACCGGCATAGCGCGCATGGAAATGCGCCAGCGCGTCCTCGCGCTCGGGTGCGTCGGAGCTGACCAGCGTGGTCAGCGCCGCCTGCCGGTCGGTCATATTGTCCGCCGCCTCGAACTGCGCGAACGCCAGCGCGGCGGCATCCTCCGCGCCGCTGGCCGCGATATAGCCGAGCGCGACGTTGCGCAGGCGACGCCGCCCCTTGGCCTCGGGCGAATAGACGTAACGCCCCTGCGCCAGCTCGGCATAGAGCCGCCGCCAGGTCGGCAACAGTGCGCGGCCCAGCTGTGTGCGCAGCGTTTCGCGTGCGGCGTGGATCGCATCGGGGTCGACGGTGACGAGCTGGTCGCCGATGAAATTCTCCGACGGCAACAACACCGCCTCGGCGAGGAAGGCCAGCTCCAGCCCCTCGGCCTCCAGCGTGCGGGTGACGGCGTCGATCACCGCCTGCCCCTTTACCTCGCCGTGGATCGTGCCTGCGACCAGCGTGTCGAGCATCAGCTGCTGCATCGCCTCGTAGCGGGCGAAGGGATCGTCGTCATGTGCCGACAGGAAGGCAAGGTCCTCCGCCGTCCGGTCGCTCTCGACCACGATGGGGGCGGAAAAGCCGCGATTGATCGACAGGACGGGGCGCTCGGTTACGCTCTCGAAGGTGATGGTTTCGGCCACTTGGTCGAGCAGGATCAGCCGCTCGTCGGTCAGCGGGCGCCCGGTTTCTGCGCCGAACAGCCGGACCTTGAGCGGCAACAGCATCGGCTGCTTGACGCTCTGCCCCGGCGTGGCGGGGACATGCTGGGCGAGGCGAAGCTCGGCGCGGCCGCCGCCGGGTTCGTGGGATAGTCCGGCCGAGACGCGCGGCGTACCCGCTTGGCTATACCAGAGGCGGAATTGCGACAGGTCGATGCCGCCTGCCTCCTCCATACAGGCGACGAAATCCTCGCAGGTGGCGGCCGTCCCGTCGAAGCGATCGAAATACAGGTCGGTCGCCGCGCGGAACCGGACCGGACCCAGCATGGTCGCCATCATGCGGATCAGTTCGGCCCCCTTGTTGTAGATGGTCGCCGTGTAGAAGTTGCTGATCTCGATATAGCTTTCCGGGCGCACCGGATGCGCCAGCGGCCCGGAATCCTCGGGGAACTGGCTGGCGCGCAAGCCCCGCACATCCTCGATCCGCTTGACCGCCGCCGATCCCTGGTCGGCGGAGAAGCACTGGTCGCGATAGACGGTGAAGCCTTCCTTCAGCGAAAGCTGGAACCAGTCGCGGCAGGTGATCCGGTTGCCCGACCAGTTGTGGAAATATTCATGCGCGACGACGGCGGCGACGGCGTCATAGTCGTAATCGGTCGCGGTGTCGGGGTCGGCGAGGATGTAGCGGCTGTTGAAGATGTTCAGCCCCTTATTCTCCATCGCGCCGAAGTTGAAGTCGTCGACCGCGACGATGTTGAACACGTCCAGGTCATATTCGCGGCCATAGACGCGCTCGTCCCACGCCATGGAGAGCTTCAGCGCGTGGAGCGCATGGTCGGTCTTGGCCAGGTCGGCGGCGCGCACCCAGATGCCCAAGCGCACCTCGCGCCCGCTCATCGTGGTGAAGGTCGAGGCGTTGACCGCCAGATCGCCCGCGACCAGCGCGAAGAGATAAGACGGCTTGGGGAAGGGGTCGTGCCATTCCGCCCAGTGCGTGCCGTCGTCATTCTCGCCGCTCGCTACCGGATCGCCATTGGCCAGCAGCACCGGATAGCGCCGCCGGTCCGCGGTCATGCGAACGCGATAGACGCTCAGCACGTCGGGACGGTCAGGGAACCAGGTGATGCGGCGAAATCCTTCGGCCTCGCATTGGGTGCACAGATTGCCGCCCGAGGCATAAAGGCCCATCAGCTGGGTGTTGCTCTCGGGCGCGATCGAAACCTCGGTCTCGACGACGTGATGGTCGCCGGTCAGCGGCACGACCAGCTGCTCGCCCTCGATCCGCCAGTCATTGACCGCGACGCCGTCGACCTTGACCGACAGCGGCATCTGTCCGGCTCCGTCGAGCACCAGCGGCATATCGTGCGGGCTGCTGCGGGTGACGGTCAGCGCGGCGCGGACGCGGGTATCGGCAGGGTCCAGCGCGAAGTCGAGCGCGATCTGCGGGACTTCCCAGGCGGGGGGGCTATAGTCCTCGCGCCGGATGGCGGTGGGGGCCGTGCTGGGCTGGGCGGCGCTGCGCTGAATGTCCATGATGCGAATATAGCCGCGCAGGACCCGCGCGACCACCGGCGTGGCAGGAAAAACCGGCGCGGCCCATCATGGGCGGGGTTGATCGGCGAAAATGGCGTGATACGCCTATGCAACACTATCTCCCCGAAAGGTCCTGCATGTCGCGTTCGACGGCTCTGCTGCCGCTGCTTCTCCTGTCCACCGCCGCGATCGCGCACGATCACGATCATCTTCATTATCAGGCCGCCAGCCCCACGCCGGCGCAAACGGCGGCGCAGCGTAGCCCGGCCGAGCGCAACGCCGTCGTCACCGCGCCCCTGCCCGAGGATCAGGCGGCGATGAAGGCGCACGTCATGTTCCTGGCCAGTGACGCGATGGCGGGGCGCGAGGCGGGCACCCGCGACTATGACATCGCCGCGCAATATGTCGCGGCGCAATTCTATGCGGCGGGGCTGCGGCCCGGCGGCGACAATGGCGGCTATCTGCAGAGGGTGCCGCTGGTTGCGTACAATGTCGCCGACAAGGGCAGCGCGTTGTGGACCCCGGCGGGCGGCCAGCCGCAGGAACTGGTGTTCGGGGAGGATTTCGTGCCCTCGCCCGTGGCCAATGCCAAGGAGACCAGCCTTTCCGCGCCGGTCGTCTTCGTCGGATACGGCATCGACGCCGCGCAATATGGGCTGACCGACTATAAGGGCGTCGATGTGCGCGGCAAGATCGTCGCCTTCGTCCCCGGCACGCCCGAGGGGCTGGGCGGCGAGGAGCGCGCCTTTTTCGGGTCGGCGGCGAACAAGGCTTCGCTGGCGGCGGCGCGCGGTGCGGTCGGCGCGATCCAGATCGACATGCCGCGCGCTGGCGGTCGGCAGCGGCCCTTTGCCTCGCTCGCTCGCTATTACAACGCGCCGCGCGTGACCTGGGCGAACCCGGACGGCACCGCCCATGCGATGACGCCGACGACCCCGGTACTTGGCACCCTATCTCAGACGGGCGCGGCCAAGCTGTTCGGCAAGGGTTGGGACGCGGTCGTAAAGGCGGCCGCTGCGCCCAAGCCCGCTTACAAGCCGCTTACCGCCAAGGGGCAGTTGACGGTCGCGTCCAAGACCAGCTTCAAGCCGATGGACAGCAGCAACGTCATCGGCCTGATCCCCGGCAGCGACCCGAAGCTGAAGGACCAGGTGGTCGTGCTGTCCGCGCATCTTGACCATATCGGCACCAATGAGGGCGGCGAGGGCGACCGGATCAACAATGGCGCGCTCGACAACGCCATCGGCATCGCCAGCCTGATCGAGGAGGCCAAGCGCTTCAAGGCGGCCACGCCGCCCAAGCGCACCGTCATGTTCCTGGCGGTGACGGCGGAGGAAAAGGGGCTGGTCGGCTCCGACTATTTCGCCAACCACCCGACTGTGCCGCTGAAGTCGATCGTCGCCGACGTCAATCTCGACATGCCGATCCTGACCTACAAGTTCGAGGATATGGTGGTGTTCGGCGCGGATCGATCCACGCTGGGGCCGATCGTGCGCAAGGCGGTGGGGGCGATGGACCTGCCCGTCTCGCCCGATCCGATGCCGGAGGAAGGCATTTTCGTCCGCTCCGACCATTTCCGCTTCGTGCAGAAGGGCATCCCCTCGGTCTTCCTGTGGCCGGGCCAGAAGGGACCGGGCAAGGCGGCGGTCGAGGATTTCATGAGCCACCGCTATCACCGCCCCGGCGACGAGATCGACCAAGGCATCGACTGGAGCCAGGGACCGCGCTTCGTCAGCGTCAACTACGCCATCGCCCGCGAAATCGCCGACGGTGCGGAGCGGCCGGTGTGGAACAAGGGCGATTATTTCGGCACGCTCTACAAGGGGCCGATGGCGGCGAAGTGATGCTTGCGGCCGCTTCCTGCAGCCAAGCCGTACCTCATCCGTTCAGCCTGAGCGAAGTCGAAGGCCAAGCACGCCGTTCGCGTGCACTTCGACTTCGCTCAGTGCGAACGGAGGTTTGAGCTTGGTGGGTCGTCTTTTCGTCTTCGGCATGGGCTATGCCGCCGGTCACTTGGCCGCGCTCTTGGAAGGACGCGGCTGGTCGGTTGCGGGAACGACCCGTGACGGGCGTGGCGGCTCGATCCGCTTCGACGACCGGGCGCGGGTGGAGCCGGAGATCGCCGCTGCCACGCATATCCTGTCCTCGGTCCCGCCCGAGGGTGAGGTCGATCCGGTGCTCGTCTCCTATGGCGCGCAACTGGCACGGTCGGATGCATGGCTCGGCTATCTGTCCTCGACCGGCGTCTATGGTGATACCGGCGGGGCGTGGGTGGACGAAACCGCCCCGATCGGCTCGGGACGGCGTGCGGCGCGGGCGGCGGCGGATGCCGACTGGCAGGCACTGGGCGCGCGGGTGTTCCGCCTGCCCGGCATTTACGGCCCGGGCCGCTCGCCGATCGACCGGGTTCGTGGCGGACGCGCGCACCGGGTCGGGCTGCCCGGACAGGTGTTCAGCCGGGTGCATATCGCCGATATCGTGTCGGGCGTGATCGCCGGGTTCGACGGCCCGGCGGGGGCCTATAATCTGTCCGACGATTTTCCCTGCGATCAGGACGCGGTCATGGCCTATGCCGCCCAACTGGCAGGGCTGTCGCCGCCGCCACTGGTGTCGCTGGACAGCCTGTCAGACGCGGCACGCGGTTTCTACGCTGAGAACCGGCGGGTGGCGAATGGCAAGGCCAAGCGGGTGCTGAACTGGCGCCCCCGCTATCCCGATTACCGGTTGGGCCTGCGCGCCTTGAGCGCGATGACCAGCCCCAGCGCCGTCACCGCCGCCCCCGCGCCAGCCAGCAGCGACCAGCGATAACCCTCGAACACGGTCGACAGGCTCATGGCGATGACGGGGACGATGACGCTCGAATAGGCCGCCTTGGCCGGGCCGATCGTCCGTAGCACCCGGTAGTAGAGCGGAAAGGCCAGTGCCGAGGCGAACAGCCCGAGATAGAGGATGCCCAGCACATATCCAGCGCGCATCTCGAACACCGGCGGGCCGTTCAGGCTATAGGCGATGACCGCATCCAGCGCCGCGCCGATGAGCATCGCCACGCTCAACGTCGCGTGCATCGGAAAGCGCTTGGCGGTCTTGGTCGCCTGCATGACATTGGCGGTCGAGGCGGACAGGATCGCCACGATGGTCAGCGCGATGCCGGTCAGTGCGCGGGTCGGCCCGGCAGGATCGACCCGCGCCTCATGCACGAACAGCAGCGCCGCGCCCGCCATCGCGATGGCGGAGCCGACCATCAGCTGCCGCCCCATGCGCTGCCCCAGGAAAAGGCGCGCAAAGCCCGCATTGGGGATGAGCAGCATCGCGAAGACGACCGCGACCAGCCCGGAGGTGATGTACGCCTCGGCATGATAAACGAAGTTGAAGTTGAGGACGAACTGGAACAGCCCGATCCCGGCGGCAAAGAGCGCACCGGTGGTGCCCAGCCGGAAACTTTCCCGCCGGGCGATGGCGAAGGCCCCCATGGCGAGCCCGCCGACGAGGAAGCGATAGCTGACCGACCAGGTGGCGGGCACGACCGAAATCTGGTCGCGGATGACCAGCCAGGTCGATCCCCAGATCAGCGTGACAATGGCGAAGGGGATAAGGACGGCGGCGCGGGTCGAGCGCGGGCTGGTGTCGAACTCGCTCATAAGGCGACGATCGCGTCGGCCAGGGCGGCGACATGGTGCGCGTCGGTGTCCCAGGCGGTGACGAGCCGGATTTCACCCTCCGCCCAGTCGTAAAAGTCGAAGCCTTGCGACCGTAGCTTCGCGGCTTCCTCCGGCGTGGCGCGCAGAAAGACTTCGTTCGCCTCGACAGGGTAGACCAGCCGGTCGCCCGCTGCGCCCGCCAGTCGTTCGGCACAGGCATTGGCCAGCGCGCCATTGGCGATCCACAGATCATTCTCGACCATCGCCAGCACCTGCGCCGCCAGATAGCGGCCCTTGGACATCAACAGCCCGGCGCGCTTGCGGCGGCGGCGGGTGACGTCCGCCAGACCGGGCTTGAAGAACACCAGCGCCTCGGCACTCATCGCGCCGTTCTTGACGAAGCCGAAGGACAGGGCCTCCACGCCGGACTGCCAGGTCAGCGCGGCGGGCGTGCAGCCCAACCGCGCGACCGCATTGGCGAAGCGCGCGCCGTCCATGTGGAAACCCAGTCCGCGCTCCTTGGCCAATGCCCCGATCGCAGCGACCTCTTCCGGGTTGTAGACGCGGCCATATTCGGTGGCGTTGGTGATCGAGATGGCGTGCGGCTGGACCCGGTGGACGTCATTGGCGATGGCGTCGATCACGGCCCGGATCGTGTCGGGGGTCAGCTTCGCCCCCTCGCCATCGGCCAGCATCAGCTTGGCGCCATGGGTGTAGAATTCGGGCGCGCCGCCCTCGTCATTCTGGATATGCGAGTCGCGGTGGCAGACCACGCCGCCGTAAGGCGGGCAAAGCGCCGCCAGCGCCAGGCAGTTGGCGGCGGTGCCGGTGGGCACCCACAGCACCTCGACCTGGGTGCCGAACAGCTCGGACAGGCACGCGTCCAGCGCCTTGGACCAGCGGTCGCCGTCATAGGCGGTGTCCATCTGGTCGGCGGCGACGATGGCCTCCATGACCTTGGGGTGGATACGGGCGGCGTTGTCCGAGAAAAAGCGCATGGCTCAGGCGTTTGGGGGAGGTGGCGGGTCAGGTCAACACCACTCCCCCATGGCGGGCGTCAGTGCGGTACCACGCCCAGTTCGACCCCGGTCTTGTCGTGCAGCGCGAAGCGGTCGACCAGGTCGGCGCTCGCCTGATTATAGCCGATCACCTCGACCTTGGCGCCATCGCGCCGCAGCCGCGCCACGATCTTGTCGAGCGCGCCTACTCCCGAAATATCCCAGAAATGCGCCGCCGACACGTCGATCACGACGTTGCGGTCCGGCTCCGCCAGGAAAGCGCGGGTGAAGCGGTCGACCGAAGCGAAGAAGATCTGCCCCGTCACGCGGTAGCGTACCGCATCGCCCTGCTCGATCCGCTCGACCGCGAACAGCCGGCGGACCTTGCCCGCAAAGAAGATGCCCGACAGCAGCACGCCCGCCAGCACGCCCTTTGCCAGATCATGCGTCAGGACCACCACCGCGACCGTGACGAGCATGACGACCGAGGAGGTCGGCGGGTGGCGGCGCAGATTGGGAATGGAGTTCCAGCTGAACGTCCCGATCGACACCATGACCATCACGGCGACCAGTGCGGGCATCGGGATGCGGCCTACGACCGGGCCGAGCCCGGCCAGCAAGATCAGCAGCACGACGCCCGCGGTCAGCGTCGACAGCCGCTTGCGCCCGCCCGAGGTGACGTTGATGACCGATTGCCCGATCATCGCGCAGCCGCCCATGCCGCCGACCAAAGCGGCGGCGATGTTCGCGCCGCCCTGCCCCATGCACTCGCGGCGCTTGTTGCTGTCCGTATCGGTCATGTCGTCGACGATCTGCGCGGTCAGCAGCGATTCGAGCAGGCCGACCGCGGCCATGGTCAGCGAATAGGGCAGGATGATGCGCAGCGTCTCCCACGTCAGCGGCACGCTCGGCAGCGCCAGGCTGGGCAAGCCTTCGGGCAGGCGCCCCATATCGCCCACCGTGCGCACCGGCAGGCCCATCGCGATGCTGATCGCCGCCAGCACCAGGATGGCGACGAGCGGGGAGGGGACCGCCTTGGTCACGCGTGGCAGCAGATAGATGATGGCGAGGCCGCCCGCGACCATCGCATAGCTGTGCCATGTCACGCCGGTCAGCTGCGGCAGCTGTGCAATGAAGATCAGGATCGCCAGCGCGTTGACGAAGCCGGTGATGACCGAGCGCGAGACGAACTGCATCACCAGATCGAGTCGGAGGAAACCGGCGGCGATCTGGATCAGCCCCATCAATATGGTCGCGGCGAACAGATAGTCGACGCCGTGGTCGCGGACCAGCGGGGTGACGACGACCGCAACGGCGGCGGTCGCGGCGGAGATCATCGCCGGCCGGCCGCCCAGAAAGGAAATGACGATCGCGATCGCGACCGACGCATAAAGCCCGACACGGGGATCGACGCCCGAGATGATCGAAAAGCCGATCGCCTCGGGGATCAGCGCGAGCGCGACGACCAGCCCGGCCAGCACATCGCGTCGCGCATCGCCCAGGTTGGAGAACCATTGGGTTCGGTAGCTTTGGAGAGTCATGAAATACCAGAATGTCGCGCATGGCGGACACGCTCTCTGACGGCAGGAGCGGCGATGGGGCCATGCATTCTGTTGTCCGGCGGATCGGCGGCCGGAATAGCCACCCGGAATTGCACCGGGTCCTTGCGAATGACAGCGTGTGTAAGCGGTATGAGGGGGGAAGGGCAAGCCCCGCCAGCCCAAGTTCAAGGTGTTGGTTCGCGCAGAGGCGCGGAGGACGCAGAGAGGCATGTCTGGCCGACAGGCCCTATCGTCTCTCAGCGTATCAGCCTGGGCCATGCCGGGGCCACCGCGCCAAAGCCCTCTGCGTCCTCCGCACCTTTGCGCGAACAAAACCTCTTCGCGTCATCGCGGCTTCGCGTGAATTTCAAATGGATCACGCGAAGCCGCGATGACGCGAAGGAAAAAGCGTCTCCCGCTCGAGAGCGTTCGCTATTCCCCCTCTCCCTCGCGCTCGTCGGGCGGGCGGCGATCTTCGGGGGGCGGGCCTGCGCGGTCGGGGCGGCGGCGGCTTGGGCCGACGGTGATCGATCCGTCGTCGCCCATCTTCATGTCCAGACCCATGCCCTGGATGATCTCGCCCACCGGATCGCTTTCGGTCGGGATCATCTCCTCATCCGTGCTATTGGCCAGCGCGTCAGGATCGACCTCTTCCTGCACCACGGGGGCGGGCACGGGCGGGATGTCGAGCGCGGACTGCATGAAGGCGCGCCAGATGCGCGCGGGCACGCCGCCGCCGGACAGGCCGGGATTGGGCGTGTTGTCGTCATTGCCGACCCAGACGCCCACCACGAGATCGCGCGCAAAGCCGATGAACAGCGCGTCTCGCGAATCCTGCGTCGTGCCGGTCTTGCCATAGGCATCGACGGTCAGCAGCGCCTGCCGTCCCGTCCCCGTCTTGATCGAGGAGGAAAGCAGATCGAGCATCCCGTCATGTACCGCCGAGGAAAAGCCGGTCTTGCGCTCGGTCAGCGACTGGTACCAGCCTTTGTCCTTGACGTCGTTCAGCCCACGCGCGGCGACCGGATAGCTTTCGTTGGCGACCGCGGCATAGGCGGCGGTCAGCTCCAGCAGGCTGACGGTCGAGGTGCCCAGGCCGATCGTCGCCTCGTTGGGGATCGGCGTGGTGATGCCCAGGTCGCGCGCCGCCTTGATGACCGACTTCACCCCGACTGCCTGGGTCAGTCGCGCCGCCGCCACGTTGGACGACCGCGCGAACGCCTGGCGCAGCGTGATCTTGCCCAGATAGCGGCCGTCGCTGTTCCGCGGCTTCCACCCGGCGATGTCGACCGGCTCGTCCTCGATGGTCGAGTCCGGGGTCATGCCTGAGCGCAGCGCGGCCAGATAGACGAACAGCTTGAAGGCCGAGCCCGGCTGGCGGCGTGCCTGGGTGGCGCGGTTGAACGGGCTCTTGGAATAATCCTTGCCACCGACCATCGCGACGACGCGGCCGTCCGGGCGCATCGCGACCAGCGCGACCTGCGCCTGGTTCAGCCCGGCGCTGCGCACCGTCCGCTCGGCGATCCGTTGCAGCCGGGGATTGAGCGTGGTCTGGACGGTCGCCTCGGTCTTGATCTCGCCCGCCTGGTCGCGCGCCTCGGGCAGCACCCAATCGGCAAAATAGGTGCCGCTGGGCAGGGTTTCGGGCCGTGAGGCGAGCACGCGCTGCGGCTGGACGGCATCGGCCTCCGCCTTGGTCAGGAAGCCCGCATCCTCCATTGCCGCGACGACCACCGCCTGTCGGGCGCGCGCGCCCTTCAGGTTCGTCGTGGGCGCAAGGCGCGAGGGGGCTTTCACCAGACCCGCCAGCATCGCCGCCTGGCCGATGTTCAGCTTGTCGGGCGTCCGCCCGAAATAATGTTTCGACGCGGCGGTGATGCCATAGACGTTATCGCCGAAATAGACGTTCGACAGATAGCGCGAGAGAATCTCGTCCTTGGTCAGCCACGCCTCCAGCCAGAAGGCGATCATCGCCTCGCGGATCTTGCGCCCCGCCGTCCGGTCGGAATCAAGAAAGGCGTTCTTCGCCAGCTGCTGGGTGATGGTCGATCCGCCCTCGCGCACCCCGCCCGAGCCCAGATTATGCCAGGCGGCGCGCAGGATGCCGCGCGGATCGACACCCCAATGCGAATAGAAGCGCCGGTCCTCGATCGCCATGAACGCCTCGCGGACATGGGCGGGCAGCTTGGCGGCATCGACCGGCGCGCCGATGATCGCGCCGCGCCGCGCGATCGGCGTACCGTCATCGGCGGTCAGCGTGATCGAGGGCGGCGTCGGTGGCTGGAGCGAGCGCGACAGCGGCGCGGTGACGGCCAGCCAGGCGATGGCGATGACCAGCAGGATGATGCCCGCCCCCGCCCCGCGCGCGATCCAGCGGCCCCAGCGGATTTTGCGGCGAGGCCGCTCGGCCAGCGCATCGTCCTCGTCGGGGCCGAAGGTCCAGCTCTGCGTCTCCGCATCATAGAGCGGATAATGCGGCCCTACCGGCTCGTAAGGCCGGTCCAGGGGTGTACGGTCGGGATTAAATGGGTCGGGGCGCATCTGGGGTTCCGGCATCGGCCTCGCGTGTATTACTTTACTAGAACACCGCGCGCAAGCTCATGGACGTGTTTACCCCGTTTGCGGCACCTCCGGCAAGCGGTCCACCGGCGGCGCGTCGGTGATAAGGCCTGCGCGATGCGCGACGATGGTGGGGACCAGCGCCTGTCCTGCGACGTTGATCGCGGTCCGCCCCATGTCGAGGATCGGATCGATGGCGAGCAAGAGCCCCGCACCCTCCAGCGGCAGGCCCAGCGTCGACAGCGTCAGCGTCAGCATGACGACCGCGCCGGTCAGCCCCGCCGTCGCTGCGGAGCCCAGCACCGACACCAGCACGATCAGCACATAATCGCCGACATGCAGCGGCAGGCCATAATATTGCGCGACGAACAAGGCCGAGATCGCCGGATAGATGGCGGCACACCCGTCCATCTTGGTCGTCGCGGCGAAGGGCACGGCAAAGGCCGAATAGGCGCGCGGCACGCCGAGGCGCCGCTCGACGGCATCCTCGGTCACCGGCAGGGTGGCGATCGACGAGCGTGACACGAAGCCCAGCTGGATGGCAGGCCAGGCGGCGGCGTAGAAGCGCTTGGGCGACATGCCGTTGGCGAGCAGCAGCAGCGGATAGACGACGAACAGCACCAGGCCGAGCCCGAGATAGACCGCCAGCGCAAAACTGCCGAGCGCGGACAGCGACTGCCACCCATAGCGCACGATGGCATTGCCCAGCAGCGCGCCCGAGCCGATCGGGGTCAGCCGGATCACCCAGGACAGGATACGCCGGAAGATGGCGAGCGCGGAGGCGTTGAACGACAGGAAGCTCTCGCCCTTGTCGCCGACCCGAACGGCGGCGACGCCGATCGCGACCGCCATGACTATGATCTGGAGGATGTTGAACGACAGTCCGGTCTTCAGCGCGCCGCCGTCGCCCGCGCTGGTCGAGGCGGACAGGCCCAGGATATTGGACGGGATCAGCCCGCGCAGGAAGTCGAGCCACGACCCCGCCGTGTCGGGCCGCACCGCGCTTCCCGCCGCGACGCCCGCATGCAGGCCGGGTTGCAGCACGGTGCCCAGCGTCAGGCCGATGGTGACGGCGATCAGCGCGGTGATCGCGAACCAGATGAAGGTGGCGGCGACCAGCCGCGCGGCATTGTTCAGGTCGCGCAGCGCCGCGATCGACGCGACGATGGCGGTGAACACCAGCGGCACGACCAGCACCTTGAGCAGCTGGACGAAGCTCTCGCCGACGATGCGCAAGCCTTCGGCCAGCCCGGCCAAGCCTTGCGACCGGGCGAGCAGGCCGAGCAGCAGGCCCACGGCCATGCCGACGAACACCTGGGCGCCGAACGAAAAACGGAATCTCATCCGACCATAGCTAGCGAGCCGGTAAAACGATCCCAACCAAGTTTTACGTGTGGGGATGAAAGCTCCCCATTTCAGGCCCTTTGAGGGGCGGGGGAGAATGGTGCTGCCGGTGAGGATTGAACTCACGACCCCAGACTTCCCAGAGAATTGCTGATGGGATCCGCAGGTTCCTGTTGGTATCTAGCGGATGTTAACTGGCGGATCTCCGCGCTCTATGGGGCTTCGTATCTGCACGGTGGGCGCTGCAGGTTACTTCCTGCGTGTGCCCCGGTCCTGACCGAATTCCCGGTCATCCGGCCCGATGAGGATCGATGTAGATGGCGCAGGAGCGCGGCGTTTCGAGGCGTTCGGTAGTCATCGCCAGATCGCCGGTGCGCTGCGCCCATGCGAACTCGAGCCTGTCGACGTTCTTCGGCGGGATGTCGGCCAGTGCGCGATAGCGTCGGTTCGACAGGGCTCCGCCATAATCCCGCCTTTCCTTATCCGCCTCGTCGCTCGTCGCAGCCCGCGTCGCTGGTGGCCTCGTATCCTGCGCAGGTAGCGTCGATCCGGCGAGGCCGACCACGTCCGGCACCCCAGCGATGGCCGGTATGCCCCGCCGATGTGAGCACCCCCGACGACGACGTGATAGGGGGATCCGCCGGGTGACAGAGCAACACCCCCCGGTGGCGGCGAGGAAGCCACCGAACAGCGCGATGGGTCAAGCTACCGACAGAGTGTAGAGGCGCGGCACCGGCGGTATCCTTTTGGAAGCGGGCTGTAGGACTTGCAGCGTCGAAATGCTTGGGATCGCAGCTCATGAGCGGTTGGCGATCCGACCTCGGCAGCCCGATGTGAATTGGGCGACTCTATTGTGAAAAGGCGATCCCCGTCAGCGGATTGCCGAACTGATGCACCACGGCGAACGTCCCGTCGACGAGCGAAAACGAATGGATCGTACCGCCCAGATCGCTGACGAAGATCCGTTGTCCGGCAGTATCCAGCGCCAGACCGATCGCCTCCTGCAAGCCGGTGGCGAGAACGACGTGGTTGGATAGGCCGTCGACACCGATATCGGCACAGTTGAGGGAATTACCCGCCACTGACGGGTCGCCGCGATCGGTCCAGTACAGCTTCCGCCGATCGAAATCGATCTCAAGATCGATCGGCTCGGGCAGATGGTCCAGCAGCAGTTCGACATCCCGGTCGTGGAGCGGCGCCGGGCCAGCCTGGAAATCGATGGGGGCACGGAAGATTCTACCGCGACCGCCATCAGCAGGCCCCTTTTGCGTCCAGTAGATATATCCCCCGAGGTCATCGAGGGCGATGCCGACGCAGTGTCGCAGAATCTCACCCGTCTGCTCGGGCCAGTCGCCGGTGCGCAGCAAGTTCCGCAAGTCGCTTCCATCGGTTCGGCACGACCAGAGCGCCATGCCCTCGCGATCACAAAAGTACAGCCGGTCGGTTGGTCGGTGGAGCCGCACCTGTTTGGGCGTCACGATGGCCCCATCCCCAATCAGGGTTGCGTGATCGGTGCCTCCGATGCTGCATCGCTCGACCGATCCGTCATCCCCGGGGAATTCCTCGCCGCTCAACGGCGGCTTGCCCATGCTCGTCCAGTAGATCGCATCGTCGGCGGCGACGACCTGGATGCCGTCGGGGACGCCGTACAGATCACCGCGCACGGTTTTGATGTCGCCACTGTCGACATCGAGCGCGACGATTGCTGCCGGTCGGGCCTGGAGAATGTACAATGTGCCGGTCATGATGACTTTCCTTCGATCGCCTCAGGCGAGGTACCAATCATGTGTCGAATGCGGCACGGCCTTGCGGCCGTGACCGCGTCCCGGTCAGGTGGGAAGTGGGCCGGTCGACAGATCCCAGCTGCTCGACATACCGGACGGTAGCGTCGCAGGGGCCGCCCCCATCAGTGCTTCCAGCAAGGCGACCGTATCGGCGCCGGGCAAATGGCTGGCGTGCAGACGGCGGCGAGGGCGTGATCCCCAGCGCAGCCAGGTGGAGTCCGGGACGTAAAGTTCCCCTCGGTCCTCGCCCTGCGGCACGAGCAACGTGCGGCCGGACGGAAGATCGGTGGTGACCAACGTATCTGCCCATGCTCCCGGCTCGGCCTTCTCGCGCAGTGCGCGGACGTCAAGCACCTCCGCGATGGCGAGGATCGGAGATTGCAGAGCCCGGACCAGTTCCGCCGCCTTCCTCTTCTCGAACGCCTTTGCGAGAGTCTCGCTTGCGTCCTGCCATCGGTCAGGCAGGGAGATCGCCATCGCCGCCTCGATCGACGGGCGGGCCTGCAGGTAGAGGTCGGGTTCCAGCGCCAGATAGATCCAGCCATCGGAACTGCGATACAGGCTGTTTAGCGCATCCCAGCCTCGCGCATTCTGGCCGCTTGGTTCGGCAACGGGGCGTCCGGTGATGAAGGGCAGTTGGATCCAGGCGGCGGTTCGTGCCAGCGACGTTCGCGTGACGATGTTGCGCGCGCCGCGCTCCCTTGCGACAAAGCCGCACAGTGCCGACAGCGTGCCCGCAAAGCCGGTGAAATAGTCGATCGTCGCAGCGACGCCGTGGACTTCGGGCGACGATAGACCTCCGTACCTGACCATGATGCCGGACATTGCCTGGACGACCGGGTCGTATGCGGGCCGGTCCCCCCACCCCTTGCCGAGTGACCCGCCATACGCCGTCACGGCCGTGATGACGCAATCCGGCTTCGCGGCGTGCACCCGATCGGGGTCGAAACCCAGCCCAGCCGCCTGGTGGGGCAGCTTGTTGTAGATCACCGCATCGCTGCGCTCGATAAGGCGATCGACGATGGGCTTTGTCGCCTCGTTCTTGAGGTCGATGATCGCCGCGTCTTTGCCCTGATTGACCTCCTGACCGATGAACAGGAGCATCCGCGGTCCCATCTTCGGGTTGATGGGATCGATATGAAGTACCTCGGCACCGAGCTCGGCCAAGGTGCGCGACGCGACTGGGCCTGCGATGACGTTCGCAAGATCGAGGATTCTCAAGCCCGAGAGCGGCGGCGTCGCTGATTCTGCTGGTTCCGGTGCGTTGGCAAAGAACCGCCCGTCGCTAGTCCAGCCGGTGAAGACAGGCGCCGCTGCCTTTTGAGGCAGAGGCATCGAACCATGATCGCTTGCCGATATGTCGACGAGGTGACCCGGAGCGAGGATTGTCGCCTCGTCGTCATCATGCGCCACCACGATCCCTGCCTCGCGGATCGGTCCGAAGCCGGTCCATTCCGCCGTGGTCCGCTGCACTGCCGCCGGCACACCATGTCGGCCCAGATGATCTTCCCATTCGAGGGCAGACCGCGTCAGGAACAGCGCTTCCAGCCGCTTGGCCAGCTGCTTCATCCCCGATGTGTTCGAGCGGTAGGCGTAGACATTGTCATCGGTAGGCGGCACGTCGAGGATATTGCCGCGGCGCAGGCCCATCGACTCCAATTCGTCGGCGATGCCCATCGCGCTCAATAGGCGGTCGATGTGACCGATATTGTCGATGACGAGGATGAACAAATCCCGCCCATCGGCGCACGCGTAGCTCCGAAAGAAGGGAGGCATCTGGCCATCGAGGAACCGCTCGACGCCCGATGCCAGGACACCCGGAAGCCTGCGCAGGTTCAGATGGTCGATGATGACGGTGGGGATGCCCGGCTCGTTATACCTCTTTGGTTGCCCTTTCGTCCGCATGAGCGGGCCGGCCGACGCCGACATGGCGCCATCGAGCAACGGTGCCTCGATCCGGTCGCCGCGCCCATCGCGAAGTCGACCGAACACCGCCGCCGTCACGCCGATCGCCGCGTGGAGTGCCGAATATGCGGAGGCCAAGGGCAGGGCGGTGAAGACCGGTGGAAGCGAAAAGGCTGCACCCCAAAAGGAGATGTCGGTGAAAAGCGCAGCGTTTGCGGCGATCACCCCCTCCCAGCCAGGCATCGATGCTCTGGCATCGCTCTCGGAAAAGCCCGGCAGTGATGCATAGATGATCTGGGGATTGTCCTGCCGTACCTGGTCATAACCAAGTCCGAGCCTCGCCATCACGCCGGGTCTGAAGTTCTCGATCACCACATCGGCTGCGTTGACCAGCGCCAGCGCTTCCGAACGACCGACCTCGCTCTTCAGGTCGAGTTCGATGCACCGCTTGCCACGATGAAGTATCCGTTCGGCGGGGTGGCGCTCGGCTGCACCCGGTCGCCGCACCGACACGACCTCGGCGCCTTGGTCAGCCAGCAGGAGCCCCGCCATCGGACCCGCAAGCCAGTGACCGAATTCGACAACCCGCAGACCGGCAAGTGGGCCGCCCGATGTCGTCGCGCCGCTCATGCCGCGGCCTTTCTCGTCGCTGTAAGGATCGCAATCTGCGCGCGACCGGCATCCTTTGCGGCTGTCGCGTAATCCTTCTGGCCATACGCCTCATCGATGGTCGCGGCGACGTCTGTCATCGCTTCGGGCGTGGGCGATCCGAGCTGGATGTGCTCCATTTCCTTGCCGACGTTTTCCATTAGGTGCTTGGCTCCGCCAGGCCCTCCACCGAGACGAACGGCAGCGAGCGGGCCGACGGCCGCCCAACGCAAACCGAGCGATCCCCGCATCAGCCGATCCAGCATTTCCGGTTCGACGACGCCGGCATGGACGAGACTAAACGCCTCCCTCAAAAGAGCTAATTGCAGCCGGTTGCCTACGAAGCCGGCGATCTCCTTCTTGAGAATAACCGGCTCACGACCAAGGGATGCGTAAATCTCGGCGGCGCGATCGATCGTGGTTTGCGACGTCTTTTCGCTTGGCACCACCTCGACAACAGGCAGCACATGCGGCGGGTTGTAGGGATGGCCGACGATGATGCGGCTGCCATCGGCGATGTCGCGTGCGATCTCGCTTGCGGGGATCGACGAACTCGACGTCGCCAGGATCGTGTCGCCGGCCGTGATGCTTTCGAGCTTTGCGAACAGCTCACGCTTCCAATCGACGCGCTCGGGGCCGTTCTCCTGTACAATGGAGACGCCGTCCACCGCTTCCTCCAAGGAGGCCGAGGCTGTTATCCGTGACCTCAAGTCGGAGGTTTCGACATCGACTCCCAAGGCGATGAGCGCAGGCGCGGCTTCGGAAACGGCATCGTCTATGGCTTGCCCCAGGTCAGGCCGTGGATCCGATACGCGGACCGTCCAGCCGTGGGCGGCGAACAGCGACGCCCAGGATAGGCCGATAGTACCAGCACCGATGACGGCGACTGAACGCTGTGGCGAGTTCATGCTATTTCTCCAGCTTTTGCGGAACAAACAGCTCGATACAATTTTGTATCCATATGCTCAAAAGATTTCTCGGCAGGTCACGTTTGGCGCGGCGGACTCGTCCTGTCGCTTCAGCGACGGTAGCCGATGCCCGCGCAGTCCGTTTGAAGCGTAGCGACGAATAAGCCGGAAAACCGAGCTTGTGCCTGCCCGCTACGAAGGCTGCGGCCCTCCGAAGCGGCCGGAGCTTTTCATCGACCAGTGTCCACCTTGACGTCCCAGCATATCGCCATGGGCAGCGGATTCACGAGATGCTTCGCCGCAAGCCGGGCGGCGCGTTCGTCACCACCGACCAGATCGGTGCTCGTCGCGTCGCAAGGGTGCCATTTCGCCTTGCTTCCGCTCGAACTAAGGTGCGGACGTCAGGGTCGAGCGCGGCGACGATCCGACGATCCGGATATACGCGAGTAGGGAGTAGACCACGGCGAGCGCCACCATCGTCAGGAGAGGGACCGCCACATCGCCGAGCGTCGCGCCCATCTGATTGAGGGGCACGAAGGTGTGAACCCCCGACGTCGACGGTATCAGACGTGCGAACGCGGCAACGAAGTACGGCATCTGGTCGAGCGGGTAGGTCGCACCGGTGAGGAAGAAGAAGGGAACTGAAGTCGGACCGAGCATGTAGATCGCCCGTTCGCTTCGATCGAACACGCTGCCCACCAGCAGCCCCAAAGCGGCCACCGCCGTCGCGAAGATCGGGACCACGATCATCATGCCGACGACATTGCCGTCCATCGGGACGGCCTGGACCCAGAAGATAAGCCCGAACAGAAAATAGCATCCCAGAATGCCGACCGAGGAGAAGGCCGCCAGCGTCCCGCCGAACTCTGCCGCGCGCATCCGCCACAGTCCCGTCCTGCGCCGTCCACCCATGAAGGTCGCGGCGCCGAACAGAAGGGTCTGCTGGATGATGATGACGGCCACCGATGGAAAGACGTAACCCTTGTAGCCGCCCGTCCTGTTGAAAAGCGGCTCCGTCACGACCGCGACGGGCGGGCCACCGCGACTGATCTGGCCACCCGGCAGGAGATGCGTCTTCGCTGTGTTCTGGATGACCGCCGTCACCGTCTCGCCGATCGTGCTTGCACGCAGCAGATAGGTTGCGTTTACCCAGACGGCGATCCCCGAACCGGGCGTTCCCGATCGCAGCTGGCGCTCCAACCCGTCGGAGATCAGAATCACCCCGTCGGCCTTGCCTTTTCGCATGTCCGCCTGCGCGTCGGCGAGGTTGGCGACCACCTCCGCGACGCTGATCGCGCGGGTGGCGTCCAGGTCCAGGATCATGGCGCGGCTGAGGGCGCTGTCATCCTGATCCACGACGACCACGGGCAGCTTACGAGGCGTTTCGTGGGAGTAGGGAGCCGGGTAGTAGAAGGCATAGAGGACGACCGCGAGCAGCATCGTGCTGAGGAGCGTACGCGAGGTGAGGATCGTGCGCCAAGTTTCGAGAAAAGCCCGATCGAAGGTCATGCCCGGCGCGCTCTTGCCATGATGAAGGCCCATGCTCCGCCGCCCGCGATGACGACATATGCCATTAGGGATGTCGTCGGCGCGACCGCTGCGGCGACCGCCTGGCCGCTCACCTGCCCCATCTGGAGCGCGATGTAGTGGGTGAGCGGCAGTACATTGCTCCAGGTGCGCGCGAACGCGTTCGCGCCGTTCAGCGGCAGCGTCGCGCCCGAATAGGCCAGCGCGGACCCTGCATATACGGCACTGGCCGACAGAGCCGTGGCAGTCTCGCGCGTCACCGCCACCAGCAAAGCCGCGATGGCGGCAGTCGCGGTGTAGAACAGCGTCTGGCCACATGCGATGAGGACGATGCTCCCCTCGACGCGCCAACCGCGCGCAAGGGTCAGATAGAGGAGCCAGACGAGCCCCCAGCCGCTGATGGCTAGGACGTAGGGCAGCATCTTGCCGACCATCGCCGAAGCCACGCCGCCGCTGGCCTTCGCCCACGCCGAAAGGGACTTGTCCTCGAGTTCGCGTCCGATCGCCATGGCGCAGACGCAGGCCGCGATCAGATGCAAGACCGCCGGGAAGATCAGTAGCCCCAGAAACCATTCGAAGCTCGACGGCGCGTTGCCCAGCGGCGTCGCTTCGACGGCGAGACGCCGGACGCGGCTCGCCGGTACCGCATGATTGGGCAACTGGTCGGCCGCGATCTCTGGGAGCGCTTCGGTCACCGCCTCCTCAGCCGCACGGGCAACCTGCCCCCCTGCGGTCAGGAAACTTCCGTTGTAGAGGATGCGGACGACCGGTTCCCGATGCCGGGCCACACTTTCGCCGAGCCCCGCCGGAATGTGCGCGAACCCCATGATCTTACCGGCGCGGACCGCCCGAACCGCCTCGACCTCGCCCGGATAGTAGCCGCCGAACCGAATGAGCGGCGAGGCATCGAGCGCCCGGATGACCGTTCGGCTGGCGGTGCTAGCGTCGCCATCGACGATCCCCAGCGGCACCTGGAGCAACGGACCCTGCCAGAATAAAGCCGCGACGATGAAGATGAGGAATCCGGGCAGCAGCGTGATCCCCGCGAGATCCCAGCGATCGTGGCGCAGATGCTGCACCTCGCGTACCAACGCCCGACGAAAGGCGTTCATTGCGGCCAGTCGAACAGGACGCTCATTCCCGGCCTTAGCTTCTCGATCGGGCGAACCGGATGCAGCCGGATCTCGAAGGTCCGCACGTCGTAGCCCGACGACTCGCGCGTCGCGCGCCATGTGGCGAAGTCGCCGCGCGGCGCCACCAGATAGACCTTGAAGTCGGCATCGCGCTGCAGCGCGGGTATGTGACCGTGTAGCACCGAGCCGATCCCGAGACCATGATAACGGTCTTCCCGCAGGTTCAGCGCGACCCAGGGATGATCGATGTCGATGACCTGATAGGCGGGGATGACGGGACTGACGATTTCGCCCGGCTGTACCAGCTTGCGGGCGACCTCGCCGGCGATTGGCGAGAACAATTGCGTTTCGCGCCCCAATGCATTCGCGGTACGCAGCGCGGCTTCGGCGATGCGCACCTGAGCGTTGGCCGCCTGTTTGTTCTGGGGACGCGCACCTGCCAGTGCCTTCATATATTGCTGTCGCGCAGCCTCGGCATTGCGAGCGCTGCTGTCGCGCGCTGCTGCTGCCTCATCCCTGCGCTGGGCTGCCACAACCCCTTGCGCGTACAGGTTGGAGGTGCGCCGGCTCGTGACCGCTGCCAAATCCGCAGCCGCCCGGGCGGCCTGCCATGTCGAGCGCAGCGTCGCGATGTCCTCCGGCCGAGCGCCCTCGTTGGTTTCCGACGCGACCGCGCGTGCGGCGTCGAGAGCACCTTGGGCCTGCGCCTGTCCGCCTGCAATCTCGGGACTCGACAGCGTGGCCAGCAGCGTTCCGGGTTGAACGCGTTGCCCCTCCTCGGCGATCAAGCGCTCGACGCGGGCGAGCGCCTTGGTTCCAACGTTGACCTCGTCCGCATCGACCATGCCCTGCAATTGCTCCGGCGCCGGACGACTCGCCAGCCACAACCCCAGGATGATAACGACCACCATGATCAAGCCTATGGTGATCGCGATAGGCCGCTTGCTGCGCCTTGCCGGGGCGACCGTTTCCTCGTTCACTTCTCGTCCCCCAAACGTCGATCGGCCCGCGCCAGATAGGTGGTGAAGTCATCGACCCGGTGGCTGGTCGCGAGCAACCCCGCCAGCGCGAGGTCATATTCGTAGGCCGCCGCAATCCGTTGGGTTTGCGTCGATGCCAGCGTCGCCTCGGCATCGACGAGCGACGAGGATGGGGCTTCCCCCTCGAAGAACGAGATTCGCTGGACCCGCAGGTTTTCCCGCGCTGCTGCAAGGTTGCTGTCGAGCAGCAGAAAGGACCGCCGGGCCGTTTCGACCAAATTCCAGGCACGGACGATTTCGCTAGCCACGTCCCTGCGTGCCTGCGCTGCCGCGTCTGCGGCCGCCCGCTCCTGCTCGCGTGCCGCGTCGAGCGACTTCTTGCGGTCGAAATTCGACAGCAGGGTATATCGCAGGCTGACGCCGGCTACCCAATCGGGTTCGGTCGGCAGTGCGTTGTCGCGATTGGCATTGTAACTTCCGAACGCGAAAGCCTGTGGACGGTAACGGGATTTCGCCAGACCGACGCCGGCACGGGCGATGTCACGGGCAGCGTCGGCACCGCGTGCCCGCGGCGTCGCATCGATGCCGTCGATAAACACGCTGACCGGCGGCAATGGCGTCGAATTGACGAACAGGGGCGTCAGCGCGTTCACACCTCCCGGCTGATCGAGCAATCGCGCCAGCGCATCGGCGGCCGTCGCTTCCTCAAGCTGAGCGCGGACATGCGCGCGCTCAGCAGCATCGCGAGCCACCTGGACCTGAAGGACGCGGGCATGGGGAATAACCCCGTTCTGCTCGAGCTTCTTCGCATCGGACAAGTGCCGGTCAAATCCCTCAAGCGTCTCACGCGTGGAGCGGGTCAGCTGTGCCGCGACCTGCTGACCAAAATAACTGCGAACAAGGCCCACGCGGGAGACATCATGCCCACCGGCCTGCTTGGCGCGCGCTACATCGACAGCGGCGTCCGCGCCTGCCTGAATCGCGGGGATCGCTCCGCCTGTGTAGAGGGGCATGGCGGCGGTGATCGTAGGTCGGAACACCGTGTTACGCGTCTGGTATCGCAGAGTGTCCGGGATCGCGCCGAAGATCGTTGGCAGTGCGGCACCAACCCGCTGCGTGACCTGCCCGACGATCTGCTGAAATCCGACCGGGAACTGGCCCGGCAACTGTGACAGGAAGTCGGTTGCGGCATTTGCCGCGTTATCCTTCGGTCCGGTGAGGTCGACGGACAAAGTCTTCTGATACTCGATGACGCTAGCCGACGCGCTGATTACCGGACGGTGAAGGCTGCGCGTAGCGTCAGCCATCAGTTCGCTTGCGCGGACGGCATGATCCTCGCCTGAGAGTCCAGGTGAGGCATCGTCGATCCGCGCGAGAGCCGCGTCGAAGCTCAGGGACTGGGCGCTCTGCTCGCTACGGCTCTGGGCATTCGCCGTCCCGGTGCAAATTATGGCCGCCAAAGCTACCGCTTGCGATGCGAGGCGGCCCGTCACGCCGTGGCCTCTGATCCGCCCAGGAAAGTATCGCGTACATTCCGGTCGAGGCGAACCGGACGAAGAGAGGTGATATCGACGCTGCACCAGACGCTCTTGACGTCCGCCAGCACGGTTGCGCCGCGCCGTATCGTTGCCCCGAAATATGCGCGAGCCCCGACAATCCGTTCGATGAGCATCTGAACATCGACGCGTTCGTCGAGAAACGCCGGGCAGCGATAGGTGATCTCGTGCTTCAGCGCGACCCAAGCGACCGAACGCACAGCTCCGCTGGGGGCATTCTGCCTCCAAAAGGCTGTCACAGCATCCTGAACCCACCGCAGATAGACCGTGTTGTTCACATGCCCCATGTGGTCGATATCTGATGCGATCACTTCGAACGCGCTGAAATGACCGTTGCCGCCTTCGGGCATTTGATCCGTCCTCATGGAATTAATTGACAGCAATCAAAGCTTCGCAGATATTGTCATTAATGACAATAGTGATAATCCCTGCCCGGCGTCGGCGCCGCCAGCCGGACGAGCTTCGCGAAGAGGCGATCACTGCGGCTTGCGGGATTTTGGCGGCGGATGGGCATGGGCGATCACCCTTCAAGCGGTCGCCGCGGCGCTGGGCATGACGCACGGGAGCATCACCCAGCGCACGATACGCATCGCTCCGTCGAAGCCCGGCTAGCCGGACGGCGAAGCAGCTCACCGACAGGGTCGCTCTGCCGCACCAATTTCTGATCGGAAACCCCGATGCCGAAGCTTGCAAGAGTCTACGCCTTCATTCTGTTGATCATTGGCGCTGCCCTAACGGCGGCCGGTCTGTGGCTGACAGGGCTGGGCGGATCCCCGTACTACGCGATCTTCGGCGCGGCACTCGCCGTTGCGCCCGTTCTGGCCTTGAGGAACCATCGCGAGGCGAATTGGGTGCTTGCCTTGGCGTTGGCCGGCACCGTGATCTGGTCGATATTCGAGGCAGGGCTGCGCTTCTGGGACCTCTTTCCCCGTCTGCTCGCACCGATCGCGCTGGTCGGTCTTGGCTTCGGGCTGTTCCCGTCGATCGTCGCGGGCGGCGGCCGTCGGCGCTGCCGGCTCAGCGCCGCGGCCTGTGCGGTCGCGTTCGCCGCCATGTTCGGCCTCGCCTTCGTCCCTCATCCCACCGTGGCAGCGGGAGAGGCGATGGGGTATTCGCCGGGCGCAGGCAACAACGCACCGCAGGACTGGACCTCCTACGGGGCGACCACCGCCGGGCTTCGGTACGCGACCTACAACAAGATCAATCGCGATAACGTCGGGTCGTTGAAGCCTGCGTGGACGATCCGGACCGGCGACATGGGTCCGGGTGTCGATCAGAACACGCCGCTCCAGATCGGCGACACTCTCTACAGCTGCACGCGCAACAACGTTATCCTCGCACTCGATCCGGACACGGGCGCGACTCGCTGGCGCTTCGACCCTCATGCGAAGGCGCCGTTCTGGCAGCGCTGTCGGTCGCTCGGCTATTACCAGTCGGCGACGACGTCAGGCGAATGCCGGCAGCGGATCATCGCCACCACCATCGACGCCCGCTTGATGGCGCTCGACGCCAGGACGGGCAGGCTGTGCTCCGGCTTCGGGAAAGGCGGCACGGTATCGCTTGCCCAAGGCATGGGGCCGATCAAGCCCGGCTTCTACTTCCAGACGTCCGCCCCGCTGGTCGCGCGCAACGTGATCGTCATCGGCGGATGGGTGGTCGATAACGAGCAGACGGGGGAACCCTCGGGCGTCGTCCGCGGCTTCGACGTGATGACCGGCAAGCTTGTCTGGGCATGGGATCTCGGCAACCCCGCGATCACGCGCGAGCCCCCCGCCGGCGAGACCTACACGCGCGGCACGCCGAACATGTGGACCACCGCTGCTTATGACGACAAGCTGGGCCTGATCTACGTGCCGCTCGGCAATGCAACGCCGGACTATTACGGCGTGCAGCGCAAGCCGTGGGCGGATCGCTACAATTCGACGCTCGTGGCGCTTGACGTGACCTCTGGTCGCGAGCGCTGGAAGTTCCAGACGGTGCATCACGACCTGTGGGACTATGACCTTCCCGCACAGCCGGCCCTCGTCAATCTGCGCGGCAACATCCCGGCACTGTTGTTGTCCACCAAGCGCGGTCAGCTATTCCTGCTGAACCGGGCAACCGGTCGGCCGCTGAGCCGCGTGGTCGAGAAGCCGGTGTCGTCGGCAGGCAGCATGCCGGGGGAGCGCATGTCGCCGACCCAGCCTTATTCGATCGATATGCCCGTGATCGCCGAGACGCTCGACGAGCGGCGGATGTGGGGCATGACGATGTTCGATCAGCTCGCGTGCCGCATTTCATTCCGTCAGTTGCGCTACAGCGGCGACTTCACGCCGCCCGGCATGACCCGATCCATCGAGCATCCGAGCAACCTCGGCGGCATGAACTGGGGCAGCATGTCGGTCGACGTGCCCAACAACAGGGTGTTCATGAACGACGTCCGAGTCCCGATGGTCGTCCAGCTGATGACCCGTCCCGAATTTACGGAGTTCGCCAAGAAGAACCATCCGGACGGCACCGGGCACGGCCCCTCGCCGCAGTTGGGCACCCCCTACGGCGTCAACGTCCAGATGTGGATGACCAAGCTCGGCGTTCCGTGCTCGCGGCCTCCGTTCGGCACGATCACCGCGATCGATCTGAATACCCGCAAGATTGCCTGGCAGGTGCCGGCGGGAACCGCCGAGGAACTGGGACCATTCGGTATCAAGTCGCACCTCCCGATGCCGATCGGCATGCCGACCTATGCGGGCACCAGCGTGACCGCCGGGGGGCTGCTCTTTTTCGCGGGGTCGCAGGACTATTATCTGCGAGCCTACGACACGTCGAACGGCAAGGAAGTTTGGCGCTACCGGCTCCCGGTCGGCTCGAGCGCGACGCCCATGACCTACATCTCGCCCAAGACCGGGCGCCAGTACGTGCTGGTTTCGGTCGGCGGCGCCGCCCATTCGAAAGACGTCGGCGACTACGTCATCGCCTTCAGCACGCCGAAATCCAACTAGAACAACCAAAGCCTTAGGAGAAATCATGACGCAGCCGAGACTGCTCGAGACCGTTGCCGCGGAGGCGTATCGCTATCCCCTCCTGATCCGGCGACTGCTGCCCCAGCCGCAGACGACGGATACCGAGATCGTCAGCGACGGACGGCGTTTCAGCTATGCTGCATTCGTCGAGCGTGTCCACCGCCTCGCATCGGGCCTCGCTCAACACGGCGTTCAGGCCGGCGACACCGTGGCAGTGATGGACTGGGACAGCCATCGCTATCTCGAATGCTATTTCGCAATCCCCATGCTCGGTGCGATCCTGCAGACCGTCAACGTCCGTTTGGCGCCGGCGGCGATCGGCTTCACGCTCCGGCAGAGCGGCGCTTCGACGCTTCTTTATCACGACGATTTCAAGGCGCTCGCCGCCGCGCTCGTCCCGGCGCTCGGCATCGAGCGCACCGTGACCTTCGGCGGCACCGCGACGGACGGCTTCGAGGCCCTGGTCGAGGCGGGCGACCGCGACTTCGCGTTTGCGGACTTCGACGAGAACGCTATCGCCACGACGTTCCACACGACCGGCACGACGGGCGATCCCAAGCAGGTCTTCTTCTCGCATCGACAACTCGTCCTGCATACTCTGGCGGCGGCCGCGACGATCGCAAACCAGCCGGTCGGACAGAACGTCATGCGGACCGACGTGTACATGCCGATGACGCCGATGTTCCACGTGCATGCCTGGGGTCTGCCGTATGTCGCGACGATGCTGGGGATGAAGCAGGTCTATCCCGGTCGCTATGATCCGGCGACGCTTCTGGCGCTCAAGCGCAAGGAGGGCGTGACCTATTCGCATTGCGTTCCGACCATCTTGCGGATGCTGATCGACGTCGCGCGGAAAGATGCGGTCGACCTGGCTCCCTGGACGATGATGATCGGCGGATCGGCGCTGCCTGAAGCCCTCGCGCAGGAGGCGGAGGACGTCGGGATCATCGCACTTTCCGGATATGGCATGTCGGAAACCGGGCCGGTCGTGACCCTGGCGCGCAGCAAGCCGGGAGAGCCCGTTGAAGCCCGGTGTCGCGCCGGTTTCCCGTTGCCGCTGGTCGATATCGCCGTCGACCATGCCTGCGGCGGGGAACTGACACTCCGTGCTCCCTGGCTCACTCAGGGTTATTCGGGACAGGATGCCTCAAACGCCCTGTGGGATGGCGGACGCCTGCACACCGGCGACATCGCGGAGATTGACGCGGACGGCGCGGTCCGGATTGTCGATCGGCTCAAGGACGTCATCAAGACGGGTGGCGAATGGGTGTCCTCGCTTGAGCTGGAATCGCTTTTGATGGCCGAAGATGGCGTGGCGGAAGCGGCCGTTGTCGGCATTCCCGATGCTCGCTGGAGCGAGCGGCCGGTAGCATTTGTCGTCCGCGGGGCCGGGCCGGCGGTAACGGAGGGATCGCTGCGGCAGGCGGTGTCCGCCCGGGCACAGACGGGAGCGATCTCGCGCTACGCCATCCCGGATGCAATCCACTTCTGTGAGGCCCTGCCAAGAACGAGCGTCGGCAAGGTCGACAAGAAGGCGCTGCGGGAGACGGCCATCGCGTCCGCCTCGCCCGCGACCGCCTGATCCCACGACTGTTTCGGAAAGATTGACAGAATGGCCCCCTCATCGCCCGCTACCACCGAAATCCGGTTCGTTCTCGATACCGTCGCCCGGATCCGCGAACTCGCCCGGCACGATTCTTTCTCCGACGCCAGCGATGACGTCGTCGATGCCGTGCTCGAGGGAGCCGGCGAGTTCGCTGCCGGCGTATGGGGGCCGCTCAACGGTATCGGCGATACGGTCGGGGCACGGTGGACCGAGCATGGCGTCGTCATGCCCGAAGGGTACGCCTCGGCGTATCAGGCCTATGTCGAAGGTGGATGGGGGACCATCGGCGTTCCGGTAGTATATGGCGGCCAGGGACTGCCCTTCGTGCTGCAGACGGCGGTTCTGGAACTGCTCGGGACCGCGAACACCGGCTTCGCGCTCTGCCCGACGCTGACGGTCGGCGCGATCGAGGCGCTGGTCCATCACGGTTCGGCCGAACAGCAGTCGCTATACCTGTCGCACCTCGCCACCGGGGCCTGGACCGGCACGATGAACCTCACCGAGCCGCAGGCGGGATCGGACGTCGGCGCGCTTCGCGCGCAGGCTCTCCCCCGCGGCGACGGGACATGGTCGATCAAGGGCACCAAGATCTTCATCTCCTTCGGCGACCACGACATGGCCGAAAACATCGTCCATCTCGTGCTGGCGCGGACGCCGAACGCACCAGCGGGGACGCGCGGCATCTCCCTGTTCCTCGTGCCGAAGTTCCGTCTCGACGCGAACGGAAAACCGGCTGAGCCCAACGACGTGAAGGCGGTCTCGATCGAGCACAAACTCGGGCTGCACGCCTCGCCGACATGCGTCCTGAGCTTTGGCGATCATGACGATTGCGTCGGCGAGTTGATCGGTCCGGAGAACGGGGGCATGCGCGCCATGTTCACGATGATGAACAACGCGCGCCTGAATGTCGGCTTGCAAGGCGTTCAGATCGGTGAAGCCGCGACGCGCAAGGCCGTGTCCTATGCGTTGGAACGGGTTCAATCTGCCCGCGCCGGCGCCCTTGACCGCACGCCGGTACGGATCGCGGATCATCCGGACGTGCGGCGCATGCTGATGCGGATGGCCGCCCAGACGCAAGCCGCGCGCGCCCTGGTCTACTATGCCGCCGCGCAGGTCGATCTCGTGAAGATTGGCGACGATGAAGCTCGAGACCGGCTCGAACTCCTTACGCCGCTCGCCAAGGCGCATGCCACCGATCTCGGCAACGAGATCGCGTCGATCGGGGTTCAGGTGCATGGAGGCATGGGCTATGTCGAGGAGACGGGCGCTGCGCAGTTCTTCCGAGACGCCCGCATCACCCCCATCTACGAGGGTACCAACGGGATCCAGGCGGCAGATCTCGTCGGCCGCAAGCTCAGCCTGTCCGGCGGCAAAGCCTTTGCCGCGTTGATTGACAATTTGCGAGCGACTGCGAAATCGGCGCCACTCAAGCAACTGATCGATTGCTGCGAGAATGTTGGACGCCGTCTTGCCGCTGCCGATGCCGACGATCGGCTCGCGGCCAGCTATCCCTTCCTGACGATGCTGTCGGTCGCGGTCTGCGGTTGGCTGATGGAAAAGCAGCACAGCGCAGCGGCCGACGACGAATTCGGCCAGGCCAAGAAAGCAACGACGACATTCTATCTTGATCAGATAGTTCCTGAGGCGATCGGGCTGGCGGCCGCAGCCAGTGCATCGGCAGACCAGCTCTATGCGATCGATCCAGCACTGCTGCTGGCCTGAGGCGCCGAAGGTTTTGGCGTCCGGCGCTGGTGGGATGGGAGTGGCATGATCGAAGGAAAACCTGGATCATAAGCATCGTTCACCATCTCGATGGCGGTCGATGGCAGGTCGAGTCTTGTACCTTTTTCTGACGTCCGACGATCGGTACCTTTTTCCGTGCTTGCAGCTCCGAACATCTCGGTGTTTGATCCCGCAATGGGGTGATACGTTTAATCGCCACGGCATGCGTGAGACACTATGGGCCAAGTTCTGCACGGCAGCGCCCCGACGACTGAGGCAGTCCGTCGAGCGGCGTTATGTCGGAGATAGGCGGTCGAAAAAACAAAGGTTGGGGACGCAATCGTTACCGCTTGTGCCAGCTGCGGCGGTGACATGCACTCCAGCTTTGCCGCATAGTGGCGCTCGAGAGGACATGGGGACCTGATGCCCTTCTGGAACTTTGCGCGGAGCACCGCCAGCGTTCGACTGATGACGGCCTTTGGCGCGGAACGCGGTCTTTCGCTACCAGCCCTGCTCGCGGGCACGCGGCTTGGCCCCGCGCAAATCTTGGATCCCAAAATCGAGATCACGGCGGAGCAGGAGTTGCAGGTCGTCAGCAACCTCCTGGGCGCATTGGGGGATCCGGTCGGCCTGGGTATAGAGGTCGGCCAGCGATACCGCTTTTCCACCTACGGGCTCTGGGGCTATGGACTGATCAGCAGCGCAACCGGCCTCGACGCTATATCCCTCGCACTTCGGTTCCTGTCGCTCACCTACGCCTATTGCGCCATCTCTTTCCATCAAGACGAGCAGATTGGCGTCTTGCAGTTCAGCGAGCCGGGCGGAGGGATCGGCGAGTCCGAGCGCTCGTTCCTGCTGCTTCGCGACATGGCGGCGGCGGCCACGCTAGAAAGCGAACTTGTCGGGAAAGACTTCACACTGCGTGGCTTCGACCTGCGATCCGCGTTGCCGATGCCCGGCATGTCGCTCTTCGGTGCATGGCCGACACCGAACTGCCCGACGAACAGCATCACGTTCGACATCGAGCCCTTCCGACGTCCTTTGCCTAACGCTGACCCCGTGACGACCGCCATGTGCGAACAGATGTGCTCCCAACTCATGGAGCGCCGTCGAGGATATCTGAGGATGGGAACCCTTGTCCGCCAGTATCTGAGCACGCTGCCGGCGAACGCCACGGGAAGCCTTCCAAGCTTCGCCGATTACGCGAACACGAGCGAGCGAACGATCAAGCGCCGTCTCCATGACGAGGGGACCAGCTTCCGACAAATCTCCGCCGACTACCGCCGCGCTATCGCCGACGAATTGCTGGACGACGGGACGCTAAATCTTGCCGACATCGCAGAGCGGCTGGGCTTCAGCGATGCGTCCAGCTTTTCGCAGGCGTACAAGAAGTGGTCAGGCGCCCCTCCCAGTCTGCAGCGCCGCCGCCGCGCCTGATTTTGGTCATGTGAGCGAATCAGGCGGCCATCGGTGAGATCGCGGCTGAGTTGCGTCCCAGAATCAGGTCGGATGCCCGCTCGCCGATCATCGCGGTCGGGGCCTGCGTATTGCCACTGATCAGCCGCGGCATGATCGAAGCGTCCGCAATCCGCAGTCCCGTTACGCCCTGGACACGCAGCTGCGCATCGACGACAGCGTTCTCGTCGCTGCCCATTCGGCACGTTCCGACAGGATGGTAGATCGTGTCGGCATGATCCCGAATCAGCGTGCGCAGCGTCGCGTCGTCGTCCCGACCGCTGCCGTATACCGGTTTCCCTCCCAACGCCGCGAGCGCGGGCGCGACCATGATCCGCTGCGCGATCTTTACGCCCTTCACCAGCGTGTCGAGGTCGCGCGGATCCGACAGGAAGGCGGGATCGATGGCCGGCGCGTCGCGCATGTCCGGCGAGGTCAGTCGCACGGTGCCGCGACTATGAGGTCGCAGTGCACATACATGGATCGAATAGCCGCGACCGATATGGAGCTTGCGGTTATGATCGTCGACGATCCCCAGACAGAAGTGCAGCTGGACGTCCGGCCGCCCAAGCAAGGGATCGGTCTTCAGGAAGCCGCCGGCCTCAGCGACGTTCGAAGTCAGCATTCCGCGCCCGCCGCGTCGCCAGCGGCTGATCGCCGCTGGCATGGCGGCCGCAGTGGCGGCACTGAGTCCGAATAGGCCGGCCGCACCGCTCCTGACGTTGATCGTGTAATCGATGTGATCCTGCAGGTTGGCGCCGACTTCCCGTCGGTCCGCGATGACGGGAATGCCGAGGTCGCGCAAATGGAAGGCCGGGCCGACGCCTGACGCCATCAGCAATTGGGGGGTGCCGAAGGCGCCGGCCGCCAGGACGATTTCCTCACGCGCTTCGATGACATGGTCCTCATTGCCCTTCCGCACCACGACGCCGCTTGCACGGCGGCCGTCGAAGCAAATGCGCACGGCCTTGGTGTCGCCGAGCACGATCAGGTTGCGGTAGCGAGACCGGTCCTCGCCGAGGTAGGCGTCCGCCGCGCTGAAGCGCCGCCCCTCGCGCTGGAACACCTGATAGGCGCCAACGCCCTGCTGATCGGGGCCGTTGAAATCGGAATTGTAGCGAAACCCCGCCTGTTTTGCGGCCTCGATAAAGGCTTGGGTTGCAGGATTGGGTTCCCGCAGATCCTCGACGCGCAGGGGGCCGTCACCCCCGTGCCGTGCATCGGCACCGCGGGCGTTCGACTCGGCGCGGCGGAAATAGGGAAGCACCTCTTTCCAGGACCAGCCCGACGCGCCCAGCGCATCCCACTCATCGTAATCCTCCGGCTGTCCGCGCACGTAGATCATCGCGTTGATCAGGCTTGATCCGCCGACGCCGCGTCCACGGGGCTGATAGCCGCGCCTGCCGCCTAGCTGTGGCTGGGGTTCCGTCAGATAGGCATAGTTATGCCGACCCCTGAACGCGACCATACCGGCGATGCCGAGCGGCACCTTGGTCAGGACCGAGGGCTTCGAGGGGCCGGTCTCGAGCAGCACGACGATGCGATCCGGCCGCGCTGCCGCCAGTCGCGACGCCACCGCGCAGCCGCCCGGCCCCGCCCCGACGACGATGTAGTCCGCACCAGCGATCATGATATCCCTCCCTCGTACTGTCGCGCCGCCGCGTTGCCATCTCCGTGTCCGCCATGCGGCTTCGCAGGGGACCGGATACCGGCGGCAGACGCCCTTGCCACGGCGAAAGCAGCGATCTCGCTGATCGCGTCGTTCGCCGATCGCAAGAAGCCCGCCTGCAGCTGGAAGACATGCCAGCGACGGCGATGGACCTCGAGCGTCGATGCGACACCGCCCCGGCGGGCGGCGCGGTGGAGCCGCTCCGCGTCTGCGAGCAGGGTTTCGTCCTCCCCCGCCTGAATAAACATCGGCGGAAGACCGGCCAGCGATCGGTCAAGCGGACCGTCGCCCGGTCCTCCATACCACCGCATTGCCTGCTTCAGCCACGCCGGCCGAATCATCGGATCGCGTCGCGCCATCAATGAGAGGGTCTCTCCAGAGAGCGACGCGTCGATGAAAGGAGACAGCAGTGCGAGGCCGGCGGGCAGAGCCTGGCCCTCGTCGATGAGCCGCAAGGCGAGCGCGAGCACCAGAGCGCCCCCCGCAGAATCGCCTGCCAAGACTATCTGCGAGGCTTCGAGACCGCTTTCGCGCATCGCGTGCCAGCATCCGAGCGCGTCGAGCAGCGCGGCGGGATAGGGGTGTTCGGGCGCCAGCCGATAATCGGGGACCCAGACGGGGATGTCCGCGGCCGCGGCAAGCCGGCTGGTCAGCGCGCGGTGCGTGAAGGGGTTGCCGAGGCAGAAGGCGCCGCCATGCAGGTACAGGATCGCAGCACGACGCGTTGTCGCCCGGCCGACGATCTCGACATCAACGGGACCGACGCGTCGCCGACTACGCGACACCCCGCGCTCGGCGGCCATCGTCGCTGAGATCGCATTCGTCATCATGCGCTGCACCTGCGGACCGAAAGGCGGGCCGGCGAAACGACGGAACGTCGCCCGCAGCTGGCCGCGAATTGCACTGGCCATCATCCCTTCGCGCCGACCCCCGGGCGCGTGGACGAGCGTGTGGCCGCTGCCGCGCGCCGTCGTGAAGCGGTAGGCATCGAGGCTTTCGCGCAGAGCGGCACGACGATAGGCGAACGTGAACCCCGGCCAATTGGTCGTGTTGCGTCCGGATGCATCGGTGTACCAGCTGCGGCAGTCGGCCCAAACCGTGCGGGTGAGGCGTCGTTGCGTCCTTGCATCGTGCATCCGATGTGCGCGCTCCCGCACCTCTACGGCGTCCGCGCCGATGGCCGCCATTCGGGCGCGGCAGCGCAGGACATGGCTGATCTGCGCCTCCAGCATGTAGATGATCGAATTGTGCCCCAGATTTGTGTTGGGACCATAGAGTATGAAGAAATTCGGGAACTTCGGAACGGATACGCCGAGGTAGGCGCTGGCGCCGTCGCGCCAGGCCTGGCGCAGGTCTACGCCGCCCCGACCCACGACGCGCATCGGCACTAGGAAGTCGGTGGCTGCGAACCCGGTCCCATAAATGATCGCGTCGAAGGGCCGCTCCTGGCCGTCGGCGGTCCTTACTCCGGTTTCCGTGAGCGATTCGATGGCCTCGGTAACCACCTCCACGTTGGACCGGGCCATGGTCGGTAGATAGTCGTTGGAAAGCAGCACCCGCTTGCAGCCGACCGGATAGTCGGGATCGAGCTTTGCACGGAGCGCCGGGTCGGGGATTTCGCGGCCGAGCGCCTTGCGGAACGCACCGCCGGCCTGCCAATCGAGGAGCGCCTTGAAGCGGGTGAAGGCCAGCGCGCGGCTCTCGTAAGCGAGATAGGTCTTCAGGCGCTGAAGCCGCATGTAGAGCGGGCCGGAGGCGAATCGCGCCTTCTCGCGTTCGCTATAGGCACGATCGGGTCGAGGGATGATGTGTGCCGGGGAACGCTGGAAGATGGTGATCGTCGCCACGAGCGGAGCGATGGCGGGGACCAACTGGATCGCCGACGCTCCCGTCCCGATCACTGCAACACGCTTGCCGGCGAGCGGAACGTCATGCCGCCAGCGAGCCGAGTGGAACGTCGGGATCGTGGGACGATCAAGACCGGCGATCCGCGGCAACGCGGGACGGCTGAGCTGGCCGACGGCGCTGACAACCATCCTGGCCGTCAGCCGGGCACCATCGACGAGGCTGACGCGCCAGACCCCGGCATCCTCGTCGTAGAGGGCTTCGGCGACCTCCGTCCCGCACCGGACATGAGGTCGGATGCCGTAAGCGTCGGCGCAGCGGTCGATATAGCTTCTGATCTCTGCCTGTGGTGCGAAGACATGGCTCCAATCGGGATTGGGCGCGAAGGAGTAGGAGTAGAGGTGCGAGGGAACGTCGCAGGCGGCGCCGGGATACTCGTTGTCGCGCCAGACACCGCCGATGTCGTGCGCCTTCTCCAGCATGAGGAACGCGTGCACGCCGGCTCTCTTCAGGGAAATCGCCATCCCGACTCCGGCAAAGCCAGCGCCGATGATGATGACGTCCAACGGTTCGGTGTCGCACACGCGCCCACCCGGCGTGCTATTCGCCTGCCGCATCTCGAGCATCCTGTCCTACCTTCGGCTTCAAGGCCGATTTCGACGAACGTGACAGGTCTAACCCGGTCCAGGAATGACCCGGCGGGCCAGCGCCTTTATCGAAGAGGACAGGGCCAGCCCGACCCAATCTTAGGGTATAGCTCGCCGGGCATGGCCCAACTTCTAAGAATGTCGGCCTGCTCCACCATGGGGCGTTCGTTCCACACGATGCAATTTGGCGGTAATGCGGGGAGCATCGAGGCCTCGTCAAATGGGAGAGGACCCAGAACATGATGGCACAGCACGACCCGTCCGGGTTGGTAGCCAGGCTAGCTGCACAGCGTGCGGCATATTCTCAGGAGCGATGGCCGACGCTGGCGGTGCGCCGCGATCGTCTTAAGCGCCTCCGCGCGCTCACCCGCGAACACGGAACGGCGATCGCCGCTTCGATCGATGCTGATTTCGGCGGCCGGTCGGCCCACGAGACCCGGCTCGCGGAACTGTTCCTCGTCGCCGCAGCGATCTCGCATGCCGAATCGCATCTTCGGCGCTGGACACGGCCCCGCCGCGTGGCGACCGCCGCAAGGTTCTGGCCGGCCCGCAATCGCCTGCTGCCGCAGCCCCTCGGGGTCGTCGGCATCGTTGCCCCCTGGAACTATCCCTTCCAGCTCTCGATCGGCCCCGCAGTTGCGGCAATCGCGGCGGGCAACCGCGTGATGCTGAAGCCGTCCGAGCTGACGCCCCATTTTTCCGAATTGCTGGCGCGGCTCGTGGCCGGGCTGTTCGACCCCGACGAGCTTCACGTCGTCACCGGCGGGGTGGAAGTCGGGCGGGCTTTCGTGGCGCTGCCCTTCGATCACCTCTTCTTCACGGGCTCCACCGCGGTAGGTCGTCAGGTGGCGATGGCGGCGGCGGCCAATCTGACGCCGGTGACGCTGGAGCTTGGCGGCAAGTCGCCGGCGATCCTCGATCCTTCGGCCGACATGACACAGGCGGCGCGCCGTATCGCATTCGGCAAGCTGTTGAACGCCGGGCAGACGTGCATCGCGCCCGACTACCTGATGGTCCCGCGCGGAAGCACTGCAAAAATGTCGAGCGATCTCGGGGACGCCATACGGTCGCTCTACCCCACCATCTCGGACAATCCGGACTATAGCGCGATCATTTCCGACGGGCATCGAGACCGCCTCGCGGCCCTCGTACAGGATGCATGCGATAAGGGTGCCGCCGTCGTCGAACCTGTCCGGGTCGACTTGGCGACCAACGCTCGAAAGATGGCGCCGACGCTGCTCCTCGGCGTGAATGCGTCGATGCGCGTCATGCAGGAGGAGATTTTCGGTCCGATACTGCCGATCATTGAATATGACGGCCTTGATGAGGCGATCGCTCATGTGACCGCGGGCGAGCGCCCGCTGGCCCTTTATTGGTTCGGCACCGATGCGCGATCCCGCGAGCGCGTGCTCCGGGAGACCCATGCCGGCGGAGTGACGGTGAACGACTGCCTGTGGCACCTGGCGCAGGAGGATCAACCGTTCGGCGGGATCGGAGCCAGCGGAACCGGCTCCTATCACGGTGAATGGGGCTTCAGGACGTTCAGCCACTTCAAACCGATTTTGCATCAGCCGGCCGTCGCCGGGACCAGGTTTTTTCAGCCCCCCTACGGCAAGACTTTTGACGCCATGCTCGGAGCGCTTCAAAAGCTGATATGAACTCGGCTGCCGGCCGCAAGACGATAACCGCGTTCACCGCCGAGATGGCGCGCATGGCTCACGATCTTGTCGTGCACGAAGTCCCGATTAGAAGCGCCCCCGCCCACGTAGACGCCCCACCTGCAGCGCACCTCTGTCTTTTGCTGCACCTGGCGGTCGTTACCTTCGGGTGACCGATCTCAGGAACAGCGCATGTTCCGCCGATCTGCGCGGGAAGACTGTTATGTCTTCCTGCGGTGGACGGCGATGCGATCGCGCGGGAGCAGCATGTACCGCCTTTGTGGGGCCAACCACCGGCGTTGTTGCGCAAGCCCGCGGGATCCGACCCGATCGAATGACGGATGATCCTGGCGATCACCCGCAACGGTGCCGTCTATCGATGTGACCGGGTTGTGACCCGAATCTGCGATAATCCCCGAAGGGTAGATAAGTTATTGAAAAATGGTGCTGCCGGTGAGGATTGAACTCACGACCTCAGCCTTACCAAGGATGCGCTCTACCACTGAGCTACGGCAGCACTCGCGTTTCACCGCGGAAGCGCGCCTAGAGACGATCGGGCGGGCATTGTCAAGCGACCTTTGGACGGATTATGCGAAATGTCATGGCAAAGGACGAACGCGCGGAGCGGCTGGCGGCGGCGCTCCGGGAAAATCTGAAGCGGCGAAAGGCTCAGGCGCGCGAACAGGACGAGGCGCGGGCGCCCGGTCCCGTGCCCCGCGACGAAACCGCCTGAGGCATCAGCGCGGCGCGATAAGGCCCAGGATCAGGGTCAGCCCGCCCAATCCCAGCGACAAGGCCCAGCGCAGCCTTGCCCAGCCGGTGATGGTGCGCATCGCCGTACCGACCCTTAGGTCGACCAGCGGCGTGACCATGATGACCAGCCCGAGCAGGATCAGCGCGAGGCGGATCGATCCGCCCGCCAGCAGCGGCGGCAACAGCAATGCCCATCCGATCAGGCTGGGCAGAACCGCGACCAGATAGGGCCAGCCCCGATCGTCGCGGCGAAGCAACGCCTCCATCCACCACATGCCGCCCAGGAAGGACAGGATCAGCGCGGCATAGAGCCCTCCGCCGATCGTCGCGGGCAGGATCAGGGTTGGGTCGACCAGCGCCAGCGCGACGCAGAGCAGCGGCGGCAGGACACCGGCCGCCCCCAGGATCAGCGGTGGTCGTGGCAGATGGGCGTGATTCATCGCGGCATTCCCGGAACGTGACGTGGCGGGGTGGCTACGCAGAGGGGGCGCGATGGTTCATTTGGCGGGGTGATCACAATCCTCCCCGGCACGGGGAGGGGGACCAGCGAAGCTGGTGGAGGGGGTGCGCCGCATAGGACATCCCCTGCGGAAAGCCCCCTCCGTCAGGCCTTGCGGCCTGCCACCTCCCCGTGCCGGGGAGGATTTTTCAGATCTCCACCCGCAACGACGCGCGGACCGTCCTTGGCGGGCCGGGATAGATCCACAAACGGCTGTACGAACTGGCCGCATAGCGTGCGTCGAACAGATTGTCCGCCTCCAGCCGAAAACGCAGCCGGTCGGCGACGGGAACTTCGACCGCCGCCTTGGCCTTCACATAGGCGGGCAGGACCAGTGGCGTCGCGTCGAGCGAGCCTGCGCGGTCGCCGACATAAGCGAGGCCGCCGCTCAGCTGCCAGTCGCGTCCGGCGATGGGCAGCTGGTGGACGACCAGCACCGTCCCCGAATGCGCGGGCACGCCCAGCACCGCTGGCGTCGCGAAACTCTGGTCGTCGTTGCGGGCATGGACCCAGGCATAGTTGGCGATCACCTGCCACCGGCGGGCGAGGCGCAGCGAGGCGTCGGCCTCGATCCCCCGGCTGTTCATCCGGCCGACCGGCGCGTTGAAGCCGGGGTCGACCGGATCGGTGGTCAGGATATTGCTCTTGGCGATGTCGAACCAGGTCATGCCCAGGTCCAGCCCGGCCCAGCGGCCCGCGATGCCGACTTCGTAACCGCACGCTTCCTCTGGCTGGAAACCCTCGCCGGTGCGGCCGGTGCCCGAGTTGAGCAGGAAGGATTCGCCCCAATTCGCATGGACCGAGATATGGTCGTCCACCACATAGCGGACGCCCGCCCGGAACTTCACCGGCTGGTCGACGATCTGGCCGACGCCGCCGGTGCGGTTGTTGACGATCTTTTGCCGATAGGGATCGACCCGCGCGCCGCCGACCAAGGTCAGCCGGTCGGTCACCGCCCACATATCCTGGACGTACAGCGTGCCCGCCCAGCGATTCTCGTCATTGTTGGTGAAGGGCAAAAGCGGCGCGGCGGTGCCGCCATAACTCGATGCCGGATCGTAGAGATCGACCGCATAAGGGGCCGCCGCCGACGGATTGCGCCGCATCCAGCGCTCGCCATAGGTCATGCGATAGCCCTTGATGCCGATGCTCAGCTGGTGCCGACCGACCGTGCCCGCCAGCTCCAGCCGCGCGGCGAGATCGTCGATCACGAAGTCGCGTGAGCGGCGCTGGCGCCAGACCTGGGTGCCGACGATGCGCGACTGGTCCGCCGAAAAGCCCTTGAGCGAGCCGGTCCGCCAGACGATCCCGCCGTTCAGCGTCCAGCCGCCGCCCAGTTGGGCCAGCCCGGTCAGCTGATGCCGTTCGTTGCGGAATCGGGTGAGGCCATTGGACGGCTCGCCGTAATAGTTGGAGCGGGGCAGGGCGTTGGCATCGTCGCCCACCGCCGGGATGCCGCGATCGAACGGCGTGTCGAACTGCATGAACTCGGCCAGATAGGTCAGGCGCAGCGAGTCGCTGGGTCGCCAGGTGAGCGAGGGCGACACCACCCGTCGTTTGAGCGACACCGTGTCGCGCCAGCCATCGCTATCCTCGGCCGCGACGACGATCCGCGCGGCGAAGGTGTCGGACAGCGGACCGGTCGCATCCGCCTCGACCCGGCGGGTGTCGAACGAGCCGTAGGTCGCGGTCAGCCGCGCGGAGGGGGTGAAGCGCGGTATCTTGGAGACGATGTTCACCCGGCCGCCCGGATCGACATCGCCGAAGATCGCGCCCGCCGGGCCTTTCAGCACCTCGATCCGCTCGACCGTGGCGGGGTCGCGCGGCGGCACCATGCCGCGATTGGCGATGAAGCCGTCGACATAGAATTCCGCGCCGCCGTCCGGCGTGCCGAGGAAGCCGCGAATCGCGAAATTGTCGAGCACGCCGCCGCGATTATTCTGTTGGCTGAAGCCGCTGACCAGTTCCAGCGCGTCGTTCAAGCGATAGGTGCCCGCCGCCTGCAACACGTCCTGCTCCAGCGAACGGCTGGACTGCGACATGCGCGCGGTGGCGGGGTCGGAGGACAGGGTGCGGTCGACCGAGCGGCGGGTGCCGAGGACCACGATGTCCGACCGCTTTTCCGCCGTCTCGCCGTCCTCGACCTCCTGCGCGGTGAGAGTGAGAGGCATGGCACACAAGGCCATCGCAAGCCCCAAGGCAGCAAGGCGGAAACGACAAAGGAAACGGTCGGCGACGGCCATCGGGACATCCGGTCATGTGGTATGTTGCAACGTCTCATACGTATGGGAGGCAGCATGGCAACACCCGGCGGCCGCAATTTATGAGAAAATCGTCATGGCCCGCGTCATCGTCCGGGGTGGATGACGCGCGGCTTTGGGGTTAGTCACCTCAGTCGTGAGGATCGCGATCATCGACACCAGCACGACGCGCGCGGCGATCATCGCCGAGGGACTGCGCGAGGCCGGATTGGACGACCAAGTGCTGATCGACCCCGCCGGGCCGATCGTCCGCCAGATCGAGGCGTGCGCGCCCGAGGTGGTGCTCATCAATCTGGAAAATCCCGGCCGCGACCTGCTCGAGGATTTCTTCGCCATGTCGCGCGCGCTCGACCGGCCGATCGCGATGTTCGTCGACCAGTCGGATGCCGAAAGTGCGCTGGCGGCGGTCGATGCGGGCGTGTCGGCCTATGTCGTCGATGGCCTCGCCAAGCAGCGGATCAAGCCGGTGTTGGACGTGGCGATCCGCCGCTTCCAGGCCTTTTCGCGGCTGCAGGCCGAACTGGCCGAGGCGAAGACCGCGCTGGCCGACCGCCAGATCGTCGACCGGGCCAAGGCGATCCTGATGCGGCGGCGCGGGATCGACGAACCCGCCGCCTATGCGCTGCTGCGCGGCCATGCAATGCAGTCGAACCGGCGGATCGCCGAGGTGGCCGAGGCGATCGTGACCAGCGAGGCGCTGATGGGAGATTTGCCATGAGTCTCGACCGCTTCCGCATCGGCTTCGTGCCGCTGGTCGACGCCGCGCTGCCCATATTGGCGCGCGAACTGGGCTTTGCCGAGGACCAAGGCGTCGCCATCGAGATGGTCCGCGACGTCACCTGGGCGGCGGTGCGCGACCGGCTGCTCTATGGGCATAGCGATGCCGCGCATATGGTGGCGCCGCTCGCCATCGCGACCGCGCTGGGCCGGGACCGCCCAGCGGTGCCGATGGCGGTGCCCTTCGTCCTGGGGCTGAACGGCAATGCGATCACCTTCTCGACCGCGCTGGGCGAGGCGTGCGGGCTGGGCGAGGGGCTGGGCGATCCGGTCGCGGTGGGGGCGGCCTTGCGCGCGGTGGCGGCGCGGCAGCGGTTGCGCTTCGGCGTGGTGCATCGCCATTCCAGCCATAATTACATGCTGCGCTACTGGCTGGCGGGGGTCGGCATCCGGCCGGATGTGGATGTCGATATCGTCGTGACCAGCCCGCCCTTCGCCGCCGATGCGCTGGCGGCGGGCGAGGTGGACGGCATCTGCGTCGGCGAGCCGTGGAACTCGATCGCGGTCGATCGCGGCGTCGGGCGCATCGCGCTGGCTACCGCGCAGATCTGGCGACGCGGCGTCGAAAAGGTGCTGGCGATGCGCGCCGACCAGGCCGAGGAGCGGCGCGACGCGGTGCTGCGGTTGATCCGCGCGCTGCACGCGGCGGCGGCGCATTTCGTCGACCCCGAGACGGTCGAACAGAGCGCCGAAATCCTGTCGCGCACCGCTTATCTCGACGCGCCCGTCGATGCGATCCTGCGCGCGATCACCGACCGCATCCGCGTGGTGCCGGGCGGCGAGCCGGTCCATTATCCCGACTTCATGTTCCAATATCGCGAGGCGGCGAACTTCCCGTGGCGCAGCCAGGCGGGCTGGCTCTATGCGCAGATGGTGCGATGGGAGGGGCGGTCCTTTTCGAGCGCGGACGCCACGACCGCGCAGGGCGTGTTCCGGCCCGACCTGTACCGCGCCGCGCTGGCGGGCTCGGGGGCGCCGCTGCCCGGCGCGAGCTCCAAGCTGGAGGGCGCGCTGGTCGGGCCGATCGGGGCGGGGTCGACGCAAGGGCGATTGGTGTTGGGGAGTGACCGGTTCTTCGACGGGCGGGCGTTCGACCCGGATGATATTCCGGGGTATTTGAGAGATTTGCCGTAACGATCCTCCCCGGCACGGGGAGGGGGACCGCCGCGTAGCGGGGGTGGAGGGGGGCTTCCACCACGGTCATGCCGTGCGGTGATCCCCCTCCACCTTCCACTCGTGCCGGGAAGGATGAATTTGCTGCGATTGCGAAAGCCTCTTGCGCGGGGCTCGCGAATCAGGCAACTTTCGATTCGTTCGGCAATGGCGTCGGGCACGAGATAGCAGCGGATGCCGCTCCAATGACGGGGTAGCGCGCTGGCGGAAGCGGGATGATCCCCGCGTTCCGTTTGGAGGCAACGAAGCCGCCAGGATGGGACCCAAGGGTCCACGTCCTGGCGGCTTTTTTCGTTTCGGGTCCCAGCGACCCTAGGGAGGCGGCACGATGGCAACGGCATTCTGGGACGACGGCAAGACGGCGAAAGCGGGGGAGGACGGCGGCTTCTGGGCGAGCGGCCATACGCCGACCCTGATCGCCGCGTTCCTGTATTTCGATCTGGCCTTCATGGTCTGGGTCTTGCTCGGCCCGCTGGCGCCGCAGATCGCCACCAGCCTGTCGCTGACCCCTGCCGAAAAGGGCGTGATGGTGGCGGTGCCGACGCTGGCGGGCGCGGTGCTGCGCGTAGTCAACGGCCTGCTCGTCGACCGGATCGGGCCGAAGCGGGCAGGCGCGATCAGCCAACTGATCGTCATCGGCGGGCTCTTCTCGGCTTGGGTGCTGGGGGTGAACAGCTTTGGCGGTACGCTGGCGCTGGGCGTGATCCTGGGCTTTGCAGGCGCCAGCTTCGCCATCGCGCTGCCGCTCGCCAGCCGCTGGTACCCGGCCGAGCATCAGGGCAAGGCGATGGGCCTCGCCGGCATGGGCAATTCGGGTACGGTGCTGGCCGCGCTGTTCGCACCGGCGCTGGCCAAGCTGTTCGGCTGGAACGCGGTGCTGGGCCTGTCCTGCCTTCCGCTCACCCTCGTCTTCTTCGCCTATATGGTCATGGCCAAGGATGCGCCGGGCGCGCCGAGCCCACGTCGTCTGGTCGAATATCTGGCGCCGTTGAAACAGGCCGATGCCTGGTGGCTGATGGGCTTTTACGCCGTCACGTTCGGTGGGTTCGTCGGGCTCGCCGCCAGCCTGCCCATCTATTTCACCGACCGGTTCGGGCTGACCCCGGTACAGGCGGGTTACGCCACGGCGGCCTGCGTCTTCGCCGGATCGCTGGTGCGACCGATGGGCGGTGCGCTCGCCGATGCGATCGGCGGCGTGAAGGCGCTGACCGTCGTGTTCCTGGCCGCTGCCGCCACGCTGGTCGGGGTCGCGCTGGTCGACGGGTTCGCCGCGTCGCTGGCCCTGTTCGTCCTGTCGATGCTCGCGCTGGGGGTCGGTAACGGATCGGTGTTCCAGCTGGTCCCGCAGCGTTTCGGGGCGGAGATTGGCGTCATGACCGGTCTGGTCGGCATGGCTGGCGGCATCGGCGGCTTCTACCTCGCCTCCTCACTGGGTTTCGCCAAGCAGTGGACGGGCAGCTTCGCCCCCGGTTTCCTGATCTTCGCCGCGCTCGCTAGCGTGGCAGTAACCGGACTGACGCTAGTGAAGACCCGTTGGCGGCGCGATTGGGCGGCCGCCGGAACCGTACGGATCTGAACATGCGCGCTCTTTCCACCCTTCTCCTGCTCTCCGCCCCGGTTCTCGCCGCGAGCCCGCTTGCCGCGCAGACGGTGACGCTGAAGCCGCTGGCCGAAGCCCGGCTGCGCTGGGAGCAGGTGGACCAGGACGGCCTGCCCCAAAAGGCGGATGCGGTGACCGCCCGCATCCGTACCGGACTGGTCGCGACGACCGGCCGATGGTCGGCGCTGGCCGAGGCGCAAGGCAATCTGGCGATCGTCCCGGACTATTTCGACGGCGTGCACCCAGACCCCAATCGCCCGCTGATCGGCGATCCGCAAAGCATCGGCCTCTACCGCGCGCAGATCCAGTATAAGAGCGATCCCTTCACTCTGACGGCCGGGCGGCAGCGTATCGCTCTGGACGACGAACGCTTCGTCGGTGCCGCGCAGATCCGCAACAATGGCCAGACCTTCGACGCGGTGCGGGTCGAGCTGGTGCCCGTAAAGGGCGTGAAGGCGGACGTCAGCTATGTCTGGGGCGTGCGCACCGTCTGGGGCATCGATGGCACCGGCGTGCGGCCGCGCTCGGTCGGCGGCAATACGGTGCTGGCCAATCTGGGCTGGGCCTCGCCGATCGGCACGCTGACCGGTTTTGCCTATCTGATCGATGAGGACGAGGCTGCGGTGCAGGGCTTCCGCCTGTCGAGCCAGACCTATGGCACGCGCCTGGCGGGCGCGCAGTCGCTGGGCAAGGCGAAGCTCGCCTATCAGGCGAGTTGGGCGCGTCAGTCGGACTATCACCGCAACCCCAACAGCTATTCGGCCGATTACTGGCTGGCCGACCTCGCGCTCGACCTGAACGGCCCGCGTCTGGGTGGGGGCTATGAAGTGTTGGGCGCGGACAAGGGCCAGGCATTGACCAGCTTTCAGACGCCGCTGTCCTCGATCTTCAAGTTTCAGGGCTGGGCCGACAAGTTCACCACCACGCCGGCCGACGGCATCCGCGACCTGTACGCCAGCACCGGCTGGGGCTGGAAACAGGTCGGCCCGGTCAAGGCGGTCAGCCTGTCCGCCGTCTGGCACCGCTTCGAAAGCGACCGGCTGATCCGCCATTACGGCAACGAGATCGACCTGCTGGCGCAGGGCAAGATCGGTCGCACCACCGCCTCGCTGCGCTACGCCGATTATCAGGCGGATCGCTTTGGTGCGGACACCCAAAAGCTTTGGCTGCAACTGGACTGGACCATCTGATGGAACATCGCCCCGTCGTCGCGGCGACCGATACCCGCGAGCACCTGCCAGCGGGCGAAGCCCGGGAACACTTGATCGTCATCGGCAACGGCATGGCCGGATGCCGCGCGGTCGAGGAACTGCTGGCCCGCGATCCCGCCCGCTACCAGATCACCATCTTCGGTGCCGAGCCGCTGGTGAATTACAACCGGATCATGCTGTCGCCGGTGCTGGCGGGGGAAAAGACGTTCGACGAGATCGTCATCAACGGGCTCGACTGGTATGCCGATAACGGCATCACGCTGGTCAGCGGCGATCCCGTCACCGCGATCGACCGCGTGGGCCGCACCGTCACCGCCAAGAGCGGCATGGTGCTGGACTATGACCGGCTGCTGATCGCGACCGGCTCCGACCCGTTCATCATTCCGGTGCCCGGCCACGACCTGCCCGGCGTCATCAGCTTCCGCGACATGAAGGATGTCGAGCATATGCTCGCCGCCGCCGAGCGGGGCGGCAGCGCGGTGGTGATCGGCGGTGGTCTGCTCGGGCTGGAGGCGGCGCATGGCCTGTCGCTTCGGGGAATGACCGTCACCGTCCTCCATTTGATGCCGACGCTGATGGAGCGGCAGCTGGACGAGGCGGCGGGCTGGCTGCTGAAACAGGCGCTGGAGGCGCGGGGGCAGACCGTGCTGACCGGCGCGGACACCGCCGCGATCCTGGGCGATGGAAAGGTGGAGGCGATCCGCCTGAAGGACGGTCGCGAGATCCCCGCCGATCTGGTCGTGATGGCGGTCGGCATCCGTCCTTCGGTCGCGCTCGCCCGCGCGGCGGGACTCGATGTCGGGCGCGGGATCAAGGTGGACGACCATATGGTCACCAGCGATCCCCGCATCCTGGCAGTCGGCGAGTGCGTCGAGCATGACGGGCAGGTCTATGGCCTGGTCGCGCCGCTCTGGGACATGTGCCGCAGCCTGGCCGATGCGCTGACCGGCGCACCCAGCGGCTATCGCCCCACCGCCACCGCGACCAAGTTGAAGGTCGCTGGTCTCGACGTCTTCTCGGCGGGCGATTTCGGCGGCGGCGACGGCGCGGAGGACATCGTGCTGCGCGATGCCAGTCGCGGCATTTACAAGCGGGTCGTGGTCAAGGACGACCGCATCGTCGGCGCGGTGCTCTACGGCGACACCGCCGACGGCAACTGGTATTTCGACCTGCTGAAAAAGGGCGAGAGCGTCGGCGCCATTCGCGACGCCCTGATCTTCGGCCAGGCCTTCGCCTCGGGAGGGGGGCAGGCGGACCCTAAGGCGGCCGTTGCGGCGCTCTCCGACACGGCGGAGATTTGCGGCTGCAACGGCGTCACCAAGGGCCAGGTCGTCTCGTGCATCGCCAAGGGTGCGCACAGCCTGGATGCGGTCCGCGCCACCTGCAAGGCGTCGGCGAGCTGCGGCTCGTGCACCGGGCTGGTCGAAACGCTGCTCGCGCTCACCCTGGGCGACGAGGTCGAGGCGGGGCCGAAGACGATGTGCAAATGCACCAGCTTCGGTCACGACGATGTCCGCCGCGAGATCGTCGCGCAGGACATGCGCTCGATCCCCGAGGTGATGCAGAAGCTGCACTGGTCGACCCCGGACGGCTGTTCGTCCTGCCGCCCCGCGCTCAATTACTATCTGCTCTGCGCGCTGCCCGGTGAGTATGTCGACGATCAGCAGAGCCGCTTCGTCAACGAACGCATGCACGCCAACATCCAGAAGGATGGCACCTATTCGGTCGTCCCGCGCATGTGGGGCGGGATCACCAGCCCCAAGGAGCTGCGCGCGATCGCCGATGTGGTCGAGAAGTTCAACGCGCCGATGGTCAAGGTGACGGGCGGCCAGCGGCTGGACATCTTCGGCATCAGGAAGGAAGACCTGCCCGCCGTCTGGGCCGATCTCAACGCCGCCGGGATGGTCAGCGGCCATGCGTACGGCAAGAGCTTGCGCACCGTGAAGACCTGTGTCGGCTCCGAATGGTGCCGCTTCGGTACGCAGGATTCGACCGGGCTGGGCGTCAAGCTGGAGCGCGCGACCTGGGGCTCGTGGATGCCGCACAAGTTCAAGATCGCGGTCAGCGGCTGCCCGCGCAACTGTGCCGAGGCGACGATCAAGGATTTCGGCGTGGTCTGCGTCGACTCTGGCTATGAACTCCATGTCGGCGGCAATGGCGGGATCAAGGTTCGAGCGACCGATCTGCTCTGCAAGGTCGCGACCGAGGCCGAGGCGATGGAGATGTGCGCCGCCTTCGTCCAGCTCTATCGCGAGGAGGCGCGCTATCTGGAACGCACCGCGCCGTGGATCGAGCGGGTCGGCCTCGCCTATATCCAGTCGCGCCTCCTGCCCGACGCGGACGAGCGAGCCGAACTCGCCCGCCGCTTCTTCTTCTCCCAGCAATTCTCGCAAGACGATCCCTGGGCCGCGCGCGTCGCGGGCGAGGAACGCGAAATCCACGCGCCGATGGCGCGCTTCCAGCCCGTTGGAGAGATGGCATGATTGGCGAATGGCTCGATATCGGCTGGGTCAACGAAATCCCGGTGCGCGGCAGCCGCACCGTGCAGGTCGAGGGCGGAAACGACATCGCCGTCTTCCGCACCGGCGAGAACAAGGTCTTCGCGCTGCTCGACCGCTGTCCGCACAAACATGGGCGGCTGAGCCAGGGCATCGTCCATGGCGGCGCGGTGGCGTGTCCGCTGCACAATTGGCGGATTTCGCTGAGCACCGGGGAAGCGCTGGGCGAGGACAAGGGATGTACCCCGGTCGTGCCGGTGAAGATCAGCGGCGGCCGCGTGCTGATCTGCCGCGCCAGCACCCTGAAGGCGGCGGCGTGAGGATCCTCCCCGGCACGGGGAGGGGGACCATGCGCAGCATGGTGGAGGGGGGGCGCCGCAAAGGCTGCGCCATTCATATTGCCGTTGTCGCCCCGCCGCACGCCCCCTCCACCAGCTTCGCTGGTCCCCCTCCCCGTGCCGGGGAGGATCTATGATCCGCACCACCTGCGCCTATTGCGGCGTCGGCTGCGGCATCCGTGCGACCGTCACCGGCGACCGCTCCGTCCGCATCGAGGGCGACCCCGACCACCCCGCCAATCGCGGCAAGCTCTGTTCCAAGGGCACGCATCTGGGCGATACGGTCGGCCTGGAAGGTCGCCTGCTGCACCCCATGATCGGCAAGCGCCGCGCCAGCTGGGACAAGGCGCTCGACCTGGTCGCCAAACGCTTCCGCGACACCATCGCGCAGCATGGCCCCGACAGCGTCGCCTTCTACGTCTCCGGCCAGCTGCTGACCGAGGACTATTATGTCGCCAACAAGCTGATGAAGGGGTTCATCGGCTCGGCGAACATCGACACCAATTCGCGGCTCTGCATGTCCAGCGCGGTGGCGGGTCACACCCGCGCGTTCGGCGAGGACATCGTGCCCGCGTCCTACGAAGACATCGACGCCGCCGACCTGATCGTCCTGGTCGGCAGCAACACCGCCTGGTGCCACCCCATCGTCTATCAACGCATCCGCGCCCGGTGCGATGCGGGCGCCAAGCTGGTCGTCATCGACCCGCGCCGCACCGAGACGGCGGAGGAAGCCGACCTGCACCTCCCGCTGCGCCCGGGCAGCGACGTGGCGCTGATGAACGGCCTGCTCGGCTGGTGCCGCGAGGCGGGGGTGCTCGACGCCGGGTTCCTCGCCGATCATCTGTCGGTTCCGGCCGATTTCTGGGAGCGGGTGAGCGAGGGCAGCGATCTCTGGTCGGTGGCCAGGACCTGCGACCTCACGCCCGCCGACCTCCGCCGCTTCTACGAGCTGTTCGCCGCCACCCCGCGCACCGTCACCCTGTTCAGCCAGGGGGTGAACCAGTCGCTGACCGGCACCGATCAGGTCAATGCGATCCTGAACGTGCATCTCGCGACGGGGCGGATCGGCAAGCCCGGCGCGCAGCCCTTTTCGATCACCGGACAGCCCAATGCGATGGGCGGGCGCGAGGTGGGCGGGCTGGCCTCGACGCTGGCCGCGCATATGGACTTCGCCCCCGACAATCGCGCGCGCGTCCAGCGCTTCTGGGCCGCGCCGACCATTGCGGACAAGCCGGGTCTCAAGGCCGTCGACCTGTTCCGGGCGGTCGGCGAGGGGCGGATCAAGGCGCTCTGGGTGATGGCGACCAACCCCGCCGTGTCGATGCCCGACGCGGGCAGGGTGCGCGAGGCGCTGGCCGCCTGTCCCTTCGTGGTGGTCAGCGACGTGATCGCCGACACCGACACCTCGGCTCATGCCCATGTCCGCCTGCCCGCCGCCGCCTGGGGTGAGAAGGACGGGACCGTCACCAATTCGGATCGCACGATCAGCCGCCAGCGCGCGCTGTTCCCGCTGCCCGGCGAGGCCAAGCCCGACTGGTGGATCGTCAAGGAAGTCGGTCGCCGCATGGGGTGGAAGACCGCGTTCGCCTATGACCGCCCCGCCGAGATCTGGCGCGAGCATTGCCGGTTGTCGGCCTATGAGAATGACGGCGCGCGCCTCTTCGCGCTGCCCGGCCGGTCGAGCGCGGGCAATGCGGACTATGACGCGATGACGCCGTTCCGCTGGGGCGGTACGCCCTTTGCCGATAGCCGTTTCCCGACCCCCGATGGTCGCGCGCGGCTGGTGACGGTGACGCAAAAGGCGATTTCGGGGCCGCTCGCCGCCTGGCCGCTGACGCTCAATACCGGGCGTTACCGCGACCAGTGGCACAGCATGACCCGCACCGGCCTGGCCCCCAAGCTCGCCCGGCACCGCGAGGAGCCGCTGGTCGAGGTGCATCCCGACGATGCCACAGGGCTGGGCGTCACCGATGGCGGACTGGCGCGGGTGGCGACGCCGCAGGGCGACAGCCTCTACCGCGTGCGCGTGACGCCTGCGCAGCGAAAGGGCGAGATCTTCACCCCGATCCACTGGACCGACCGAACGTCGAGCGGCGGTCGCACCGGCCTGTTGCCGCGTCCGCTGGTCGATCCGGTCTCGGGCCAGCCGGGCTTCAAGGAAACCCCGGCGCGGCTGGCGGCGGTGGCGACGCGCTGGCGCGGCTTCCTGATCGTCGCGGGCGAGCCGGTGCGCCCGCCCAAATGTCTTTGGGCGACGCGCGTCGCGGTTCCGGCGGGCAGCCTGTGGGAGTTGGCGGGCGATGGCGATCCGGTGAAGCTGGAGGCGAGCCTGCCCGGCGGCGAGCGGATCGAGGCGATCGACGCCGCGCGCGGCACCAGGCGGATCGCGATCCTGTCGGGCGGACGGCTGGTCGCCGCGCTGTTCGTGACCGAGAGCGGCGAATTGCCCGCCCGTGACTGGCTGATCGGACAACTGACCGAGGCGGAAGCCGCGCCGACCCTGCTCGCCGGACGCGCGCCGGGGGTTCAGGCGGATCGCGGCGCCATCGTCTGCGCCTGTTTCGATATCGGGATGCGCACCATCGTCGCGGCAATTCGCGACCAGCGGCTGGCCGATGTCGCCGCGATCGGAGCCGCCTTGGGGGCGGGCACCAATTGCGGATCCTGCCGCCCCGCGCTCGCCCGCCTGCTCGCCGAGGAGAATATCCATGCTGCATGACGATTTTCCCGCCGGTTCGGTCTGGCTGGTCGGCGCTGGGCCGGGCGATCCCGATCTGCTGACCCGCAAGGCCGAGCGGCTGATCGCCGCCGCCGACATCGTCTTCTACGACGCGCTGGTCGGCCCCGGTGTCCTCGACCTGATCGCGCCCGGTGCCGAGCGGATCAGCGTCGGCAAGCGCTCCGGTCGTCATTCCAAGGATCAGCGCACCATCGACGCGCTGATCGTTACGGCAGCGCTGGAGGGCAAGCGCGTCGTCCGGCTGAAGGGCGGCGACCCGGCGATCTTCGGGCGCACGGCGGAGGAAGTCACCGCCTGCCGCGCGGCGGGCGTATCGGCGCGCATATGCCCCGGCATCACCGCCGCCAGCGCGGCTGTCGCCTCGGCGGGGACCAGCCTGACGCTACGCGGCGTGGCGCGTCGCCTGACCTTGGTCACGGCCCATGCGCAGGCGGGCGCGACGCTCGATCTCGACTGGCCAGCGCTGGCCGCCGCCAATTCGACACTCGCCATCTATATGGGCCGCGCCGCCGCCGCGACGGTCGCCCAGCAGCTCGTCGCCGCCGGGCGTAGCCCCGACACGCCGGTGCTGGTCGTGGTCAACGCCTCGCTGCCCAATGAGCGCATCATCCGGGGGCGTCTGTCCTCGCTGGCCTTTCTGGTCGAGGCGATCAGCGCGCATGATCCCGCCATGCTGATCGTCGGCGAGGCGGTCGAAGCCGATCCTGCTTTCGCACGCGCACAATCCACCCCGGTACGTGACGGGATGATCGTCGCCTGACGCCAATATGGGTCCGTCAGCTTCAGAAGGGGGAAAGCGCGCGCGTGGGCGGCCATGGCGGCGGGATAGGCCAAGACCTCGTCATCGCGCGTTCCGCACGGTGACGTTGGTAGAAAGTCTTGGTTTTCCGCCAGTCCCAGGCTCTGAAGCCTTGGGAAAGAATGGTGCCCAGAAGAGGAGTGAGCCGAGCGTGGTGGTTCGAGTCCTCGGGCATGGTCGAGTTTTCTCCTGCCTTTTCAACGGTCGTCGGTTCGA
>NZ_JACIFA010000017.1 GCF_014197135.1 Sphingomonas zeae | reverse complement strand
CATCGGCAGATTGGTCGACCTCTTCCAGCCGCAGGAATGCGCCAACTACTTCAGCTCCTGCGGCTATGACCCAGACTGAACGGAAACCGCTCTAGTGCCTTCCCCAAAAGCCAGAAAAAACCAGGAATGGCGTAGAGGGGTGCCCAGTCAAGTGGAGGCAACCATCCGCCCCAAAACAGGACGGCGTTGAGCGTCGCCATGAGCAATACGTTGATGTTCTCCGACAAGTAGAAAATTGCGAAGCTCATCGACGAATATTCCGTCTGGTATCCGGCAACCAGCTCACTCTCGGCTTCGGTGATATCAAACGGTGTCCGCGATGTTTCTGCCATCGAGGATATAAAAAACACAACCCACATCGGGAAAAGCAAAGGATGTATAACGAAGCCGTTGAAAAATCCGAAAATGCCTTTTTGGGCCTGGATTATACCCTGGAGGTTGAACGTCCCGCTCCACATGACGACCGATATCAGGACAAAGCCAATCGAAACTTCGTAGCTTATCATCTGTGAGGCCGCACGGATTGCCGAGAAAAACGGGTATTTCGAGTTGCTTGCCCAGCCCGCAAGAATGACGCCGTAAACGCCTAGCGACGATGCTGCGAGCAAGTATAGAAGCCCCACATTGATGTCGGCTAAAACCATTCCTGGTCCCAGCGGAATGACCGCCCAAGCGATCAATGCAACGCTGAAGGTTATGATCGGCGCTAATAGGAAAAGCCGACGGTTGGCCGCCGACGGGACAATCGTCTCCTGCAGGAACGCTTTAAGGCCATCAGCGAAGCTCTGCAGAGCGCCAAAAGGCCCGACAACGTTCGGCCCCCGGCGAAGGGCAAAAGCGGCCCACGCCTTACGCTCGGCATAAATGATCATCGCGACCAACAGCAGCAGCGGCAGAACGATAAGCAGTATGAGGATTAGGTGCGCGACCAGCCAGCCTGCCGCGGGGCCAAGGAATGTCTGAAACCACTGAGTCATATGCCACCTTGCCCCATGCCAGCGCCGCGGTCCGACGTGTCGGGAATAGTCCGGGTCGTGATCAATCGGGCGACGGCATACCCGTTAAGTGGGCATTATGTCCACATAATAGATGCAATAGCGGCCACCTGCTTCCGTATCGCGCGTTTGAGCAAGCCCCCCGTCCGCCTCCGGCACAAAGCCGAGAAGCGAGGCGGGCAAGGGCCTTGCCTCGGAGCGTCCTAGCGCTGGTCGAGATCGATCGGGGTGTAGGCGGTCGGAATGCGCAGCGTAACGCCGTCCCGCTTGGCGAGCGGCACCAGCACCTTCATCGTCTTGTCGAAGTCATCCAGCTTCGCGGGTAGAGCGTTCAGGGGATCGCCGAACTTCTGGAAGAAGTCGTCCCAGTGGACCGGGATCACCAGCTTCGCACCCGTCAGCTCCACAGACTCGTGCCAAAGGTTCTTCACGAACGCATCACCCTGCCTGCCGGCCATGCTGACGCCGAGGAAGACGACGTCTGCCTTCACACCCTTGAACTTGCCGGGGATATAGTTGCCGCTGCCGATCACCAATATGCGACGCGCGCCATGCTCGATGAGGAAGGAGTAGTTCTGGCCGAGCTTATATTCCTCGGCCTTGGCGGGCGGGGTGATGACGCGATCGATGATGCCGGGAAAGGCCGGATGAGGCGAATGCGGCGTCTCGAATACCGTGATCTTGAAGCGGCCGAACTGGAAGACCGACCCATCCTTGATCAAACGAACCCGCGAGGCGGGCAGGCCGGCGCCCTCCACGACATATTTCGTCGACTGCGATCCAAGGACGACCGCTCCCGTCTTCAAGGCGACGTTTCCCGTGTCCATCGCGTGATCATAGTGGGAATGCGCCACGAAGATGGCGGCAAGGCGATGAATGTCCGCCTTTTGCAGCCCCTCGTTGATCCGTTGTTCGTTTGGCGGAATCTTGCTCGCCACTACGCTGAAGACGCCGGGCCGCGAGAAGAAGCCGTCCTCCATGATCGCGGTCTCGCCGTCGTCGAAGCTAAGCGAGGCCGTTCCGAGATAGCGGACCGTGAGATCGGTCGGCCCTTTCGGCGCAACCGACCTCATGTCGTTATAGGCCGCCGTCGATCGTGGTCTCAGTTCCTGGTAGCCCCAAAATCCTCCGACACCGACGAGGCACACGGCTGCCAAAAGAGCTATTTTAATAGAATTTCTCATTCTTCCATTATCTTTCCCGTGAACCGCGCCTTGTTGGAGGCAATATCGAGCTGGATCATGGATCAGTAATCAGATCCAGATACGCACCACATTCTTCAACAATAGGATGGCGGTACCAAGCGAAGAGGCCGGAGTGACTTCCGACATCATCGCCTGAGAAATCCCCAAGGACACAGGGGAGCGAAGCGGAATCTATTCGTTTGCACCAGCGTTCATCGTTCCGTGGTCCGACGGTCCGCTCTTCGTTCATCCCGCTGGTGCGAAGATCAGGGTGAGGCGTTCGTTCCGGCTTCGACCATCGGGTGTGGAGTTGTCGGCTATCGGATCAAGCGCACCACGCGCCTGCACGCCGATCCGGTCACGCGCGATGCCGGATTGCACGAGATAGTTTTCAAGCCATCTGGCACGCTCAAGCGAGAGCTTCTCATTGTCGGCCGCGTTCCCCTGATCGTCCGTGTGTCCGACGATCGTCATCTTCAATTTGGGATAGGCATTCAGCATATTCACCAATTCGGGAAGATGCGCCTTTGCTTTGGCGATGGGTTCCACCGCCCTGTCCTGGAATTGGCCTTCGCCGACCTCGAAGCTTCTCGGCGTCCCGTCGTTGTTTTCAAGCCAGTCGGTCAGGGCTTTGGCTACGGAGCCGTCCGGTGCGAAAACGAGGTTCCCGTCCGGCAGCACGGCAACGTTTCTCGCGGCCGCGGGAATCTGCTCACCGCGCGCCTCGATCTCGTGGTCCGAAGCTATTTTTCGGCCGGTGAGCACCAGTGCGACACAGAAGATCAGAATGACCAAGCTGGCGATACCAATTCGCCTTCGTCGGCTCATATCTTTGCCGGGCCGGGCGGGCGTCCTGCGGTGATCAGACATAATTCATGCACCTCGGATCCTGTGAAAGGGTCATGCCAAGCGTCATCAGGGCTCGCATCGCCGTCATTCCGCTCTGGCATTCGCGGTCGCCGCCAAGCGCGATGAGCGCTCGTCGGCAAGATATCGTCCGACCCTGTCGCGTGTAAACGATTCGGGCAGATTGAGCGCTTTTAGCAAATCGGCCCCGATCAATGATGCGCTAAGAGCTGGCATGACGATCCCCTCGATGATCGCTGGCAGATCGGTTTCGGCGAAGGCGGCGTGATCAGTTTCGTGCTTGGAAAGTTCGGCAGGCAGCCGCGCGAACCGCTCGAACAACGGAGCGAGGAGCGGGCTGGAGTGCCCCGCCAGCCAACCGATAAGCCGTCCAACGCCGGTGCGCTCGAACACCTCGAACACGCGATCGACCAGAGCTTCTTCATCGATCGCACCCGTCCTTAGCAGCGACGTGCCCGTGCAGACCTCGAAAAGCAGCTCCTCCACCAGCGAGTCGGCGACGGCAGCCTGGAGGTTGGCCGCAGTTCCAAAATTGTGCGTGATGCTCCCGTGCGTCATGCCCAACGCAGCGGCGACACCCTGCAACGTGATGGCGCCCGGCCCCTCGGCAACCAAAATCTCGCGGGCAGCCGCCAAGGCCTCCTCGCGAAGCTCCTCAGGTTGACGCCGTCGTCTACGAGAGGGCTGCCCCATTATTGTCATCAATGATAATATCGACTATTGGCCAATGTCTGTCAATGACGACAAGCAGGGCAAACAGAATGACCAGCGGCGGCAGACGTGACTCCCATGCCCTCCAGCTGACAGCTGTCGACATCGACCATATGGGCCACGTCAGTAACGCGGTCTATTTGCAGGCGGCAGGCCGATCATGACCCGCCGGCTGGCAATGGCTCCGAGCAGCTTTTGAGAATGACGGGACAGATCGCTTCGATGAACGTCGATCTGCCCAGCTTGTCGGGCTCGATGAGGGATTGTCCCAGGCCCGCGTCCGTCAGGCCGATCAGTGCGCGCGCCAGAAGATCCGGATCGATCGTCAGGCGCCGCGAAGACATGTCCAGCACCTGCTGGATCTTGGCGACGACCATATGCCGCAGGGTTTGACGACGCTTCGCGAAGGTTGCGGCCGCGATCTCCGAGCGGAGCGCGACGAGGGTCATCTCGGCATTGAGGATGTACCATTCGCGACCGAGCGGATAGGCGGCCGCAAATTTTTGGAACATCGTATCGATGGGATCGCCGTCGCCCTTGAGAGCCTCTTCCAGCGCATTGCCGAGAAGATGTGCGACGTCCAGGCTCACCCGGCCGTAAAGCTCGAGGAACAATTCCTCCTTGGTCTTGAAGCCGGAATAGAATGCCCCCCTGGTCAGCCCGGCGGCTTCACAGATATGATCGACCGTTGCGCCGTGAAAGCTGCGTTCGGTGATGGCTTTGCGTGCGCCGGAGACGAGCCGATCGGCGGTGTCCTGTCTTGTAGGGCGGGTTCTGACGCGGGGCATAGGGCTGCACTAGCGCCCGGACCCTCACCCCTGCAACAGGTCCCTCGACCGATTGTCATGGGTTCAGACACGCGAAGGTCCGAGCGGGGCCGGGGGCGGCTGCGACATCCTGGCGCCTTCCCTTGCTCAGACGATGTCGCCGCGTATCACAGCCTCTATCCGCTTCGCCTTCGAACGCCTGCCGTGCCGGCCTCGGTCAAACCCGCTCCCCTGTCGAGCGGCACTTTGTTCCCGCCAGGAGTTCCAGCAACGGCTCGCATAAGCGGGCATGGGTCGAGAGATGACGGGAGACCGCATTGACCGAAGATCGCGCACGCGAGCTTGCCTTCGTTTTCCGGTGCTCGGGCGCGGCAACCTTGTCGTTCCTGCTGGCACAGGCCGTGGGTCTGCCCCATCCGGTATGGGCCGCCATGACCGGGGTGATCGTCGGCCAGGAAAAGCTGGGAGACACGCGCCAGGCGACCCTTGGTCGGTTTGTCGGAACGCTCCTCGGCGTCGCGATCGCAGTGCTTATCGGCTTGCCTGCTGAATGGGCCGGAGCAGGCAATGCCGTGAAGATCGCCCTTTCCGTCGCGCTCGCAGCCGTCATTGCGCGACGACATCCGTTGGTGAAGGTCTGCATGTGGACGTGCCCGATCGTCTTCCTGACGGCGACCCCCGGTCTGCCGCTTTGGCATGTCGGCCTTAACCGCGGGGCCGAAGTTATGCTGGGCGGGGTTGTAGGCACATTACTGCATCTTCTGGTGGAAATTATGATCGGCAAGATCGTCTATCATCGCGTGGTGGACGAAGGCGCCGCCAAGAACGAGCGAGGACATACATGATCAGGTGTATCCGTATCTGGACGAACGATACTGGAAATTCGTCGTTCGAAGAGGGCAGCTTGTCACTGGGCCAGGGCAAGCCCGGTGATCTGATCGGTGCAACCATTGCCGCATCTTCGGTATCCTTCCGCGAAACGCAGCCGGATCAGGCACTCGAGTGGCATGATGCTCCGACATATCAGCTGGTGCTGACCTTGGGCGGCACGCTGGAGTTCAAGACGCGCGACGGCGGGACCTTCGTCATTCGTCCTGGCGACGTGCTGCTGGCGGAGGACACGAAGGGGACCGGCCATGTCTGGCGCATCATCGGCGAAGAGCCGTGGCGCCGAGCCTACGTGATCCTGCCGCAAGGGGCCGATGTCGGCTTCACAGCCAAGCGATAAGAAAGGAACGCCATGACCTCCACGGACGCGAAGACCGTCGACGTCGCCCTGATCGGCGCCGGTATCATGAGCACGACGCTGGCCACATTCCTGCGCGCGCTCGATCCCGCCCTCACGATCACCATCCTCGAACGGCTGGACGGGCCGGCGCTCGAAAGCTCGGATGGCTGGAACAACGCGGGCACCGGCCATGCGGCAAATTGCGAGATGAACTACACGCCGGAGAATGCGGACGGCACGGTCGATATAGCGAAGGCGCTGGACGTCAACGTCCAGTTCGATCTGTCACGTCAGCTATGGGCGCATCTGGTCGAAGCCGGCGACATTCCCGATCCTTCCGCATTCATTCGGACCTGCCCGCATTGTGCATTCGTCGTGGGTGAAGAGAATGTCGCCTTCCTGAGGAAGCGGTATGCGGCGATGAGTTCGCATCATTGCTTTGCAGGGATGGAATATAGCGAGGATCCTGCCGTCATCGCCGAGTGGGCGCCCCTGGTCATGACGGGCCGCGCAGCGGACGTGCCGGTCGCGGCGACACGAATGGTGACGGGCACCGACGTGGACTACGGCACGCTTACCCACATTCTGCTCCAGGCGCTGCGCAACAAGCCGGGGTTCGAGGATCATTATGGCGCCGAGGTCAACGCGCTGTCGCAAAATCCGGATGGATCATGGCATGTCGGCTATCACGCCCATGGCGATCATGGGACGTCCGGCGCGTTGAACGCCAGGTTCGTCTTCATCGGCGCGGGCGGAGCGTCGCTGACCCTGCTCCAGAAAAGCGGTATTCCGGAAGGGCATGGCTATGGCGGCTTTCCGATCAGCGGCATCTGGCTTCGTTGCGATACGCCGGAAGTCGTCGCGCAGCACAAGGTCAAGGTTTACGGCAAGGCAGCGCATGGCTCGCCACCCATGTCGGTGCCGCATCTGGACATGCGAGTGGTCGATGGCGAGCATTCCATCCTGTTCGGCCCCTATGCCGGTTTCAGCCCGAAATTCCTGAAGGAAGGGTCGTGGTTCGACCTCCCGCTCTCGTTGCGGCTGGGCAATATCGGGCCGATGATCGACGTCGGCATCCATTCCTTCGGTCTGGAGGAATATCTGGCCGACCAGATCATCCTGACCGAGAACAGCCGGTTCGAGACGCTGAAGCAGTTCTTCCCCAATGCGCGGAAGGAGGACTGGTATGAAGCGGTCGCCGGGCAACGCGTGCAGATCATTCGGCCTACGGGTCATGGCGGCGGAACGCTGCAATTCGGCACGGAGCTTGTAGGCGCGCAGGACGGATCTTTGATTGCGTTGATGGGCGCATCGCCTGGCGCCTCCACCGCGGCTGCGATCGCGCTCGACACCCTCAAGCGTTGCTTCAGCCACCGGCTGGTCGAGGACGACTGGTTGCCCAGGCTGAAGGCTGTCATCCCGACCTATGGCATCGACCTCAAGGTCGATGCCGATGCGTGCCATAGGGAGCGAGCCAGCACGGCCAAGGTGCTGCGGATCGCGACGATCGAGAGCCAGTCGCCCGCTGATTGATCTTCCCCGTTTCGGCGGACACGCTGCGTCATCCGGTCATGCGCCCGGCCTGTCGGGGTGTAAGCTACCCGATAGCCGAGCGCATGCGGTGTCGATGACAGTAGCCCTCGATATGTCCGGACAGCGCCTGCCCGGCTTCGGCTAGCTTGCCATCAAAACACCTCCCGGCTCCGCAGAGCCTGTCATCGGTGTCCGCCGAAGGGGGGATGATCAGGCGGGGCTATTCCTCCCCTGCGAGGGGAGGAAAGGCCGTACCCTGCCCTTTAGTCCGATCCGAAAATATCCCGCGTGAACAGCTTGTCCGCGACATCGGCCAGTTCGGGGTCGTTGCGGTTGGCGATGATGACGTCGCTGTCCTGCTTGAAGGCGGCGAGGTCGCGGTAGACCTTTGACCCGAAGAAGCTGTCCTCGGCCAGGCTGGGCTCGAAGACCACGACCTCGATCCCCTTGGCTTTGATCCGCTTCATGATGCCCTGGATCGAGGACTGGCGGAAATTGTCCGACCCCGCCTTCATCGTCAGGCGGAAGATGCCGACGCGGCTCGGGCGCTTGGCGATGATCCGGTCGGCCAGGAAATCCTTGCGGGTGCGGTTGGCGTCGACGATCGCGCGGATCAGGTTCTGCGGCACGCTGGTGTAATTGGCGAGCAGCTGCTTGGTGTCCTTGGGCAGGCAATAGCCGCCATAGCCGAAGCTGGGATTGTTATAATGCGTGCCGATGCGCGGATCGAGGCCGACGCCCTCGATGATCTGGCGCGTGTCCATGTCGCCCGCGATCGCATAGCTGTCGAGTTCGTTGAAGAAGGCGACGCGCATCGCGAGATAGGTGTTGGCGAACAGCTTGATCGCCTCGGCCTCGCGCGTGCCGGTGAACAGGACGGCGATGTCCTGCTTCTCCGCGCCCTGGACCAGCAGGTCGGCGAAGATGCGCGCCCGCTCCGACTGTTCGCCGACGATGATCCGCGACGGGTGGAGATTGTCGTAGAGGGCGCGCCCCTCGCGCAGGAATTCGGGGCTGAAGATGACCTGGGTGGTGCCCAGGCGCGCGCGGACATCGTCGATGAAGCCGACCGGGATGGTCGACTTGACGACCACGGTGGCCTCGGGCGCATGGGTCTTGGCCAGGGCGATGACCGCCTCGACCGACGAGGTGTTGAAGCTGTCGGTGTCGACATCGTAATTGGTCGGCGTGGCGACGATGACGTAATCGGCGCCTGCCAAAGCCGCGCCCGCGTCGGTGGTGGCGGACAGGTCGAGCGTGCGGCCGGTCAGGAAATCCTGCAACTCGACATCGATGATGGGCGACGTCCGCGCATTGACCATCGCGACCCGATCCGGGGAAATGTCGACCGCGACGACCGTGTTATGCTGCGCGAGCAGCACCGCGTTGGACATGCCGACATAGCCGAGGCCGAAAACAGCGATCTTCATTCTACACCCCCGGACGGGCAGGATCGTCGTCTGTCCGTCTGCTCATGTTGCGACACTGGCTTCGTGCCATGCATGAGCGGTTCGGCAATCGCAAATGTTGCAGTGGCGAAGCACAGACGCGCGGGCGGCGACCTGTCCCATTTCGGTCATGCCGCCCCGGGGTTGAAGGGGATGGCCTGAGCTGGACCCCCTCCCCTTTCAGGGGACGGGTTGGGGTGGGGCATCGCCACGAACGTTACGCTTGCGGCAGCGCCCCACCCCCGTCCCCTCCCCTGAAGGGGAGGGGCTCGATTTGATTCAAGCAGTGCCGTCGCGCCTTACAGCTTGACCCGCACGCCCCCGAACAGGGTGTAGCCGAACTTCTCATATTCATAGGTGCGGAACCGCTGCCCGAAATAGCGCACGCCCGGCGTGTTGGTCAGGTTCTTGCCCTCGGCGAACAGGTTGATGCCCTTGGCGAGCTGCACGCTGCCCGTCACGTCGAGCTGGCCGCGACCCTCCCAATAGAGGTCGAGCGCGGGGTTGTCGGCGTTGATCTCGTCCAGATAGTCCGAGCGCTTGGTATAGGCGACGCGGACATTGACCGGCCCGCGTTCGTAGAAGACGCTGGCGTTCCACATATGCGTCGACTGGCCCGGCAGCGCGAAGCGGCTGCGCCCGCCGAAACTGGCGTCGAACGACGCATGACCCTTGGTATAGGTATAGTTGGCGAACACACCCAGCCCGCTCAGCACGCCCGGCAGGAAGCTCAGATGCTGCTGCCAGTTCAGCTCGACGCCGTACAGCTCGCCACGCCGCGCATTGATCGGGCGGCTGAGGATCGCGCCGCCCACGCCATTGTACACGCCGGTGCTGGTCAGCGTGTAGCGATAGTCGGACAGGTCCTTGTAGAAGCCGTTGACCGAGATCACGCCCAGCGGCCGGATGTAATATTCCAGACCCGCATCGACATTGTTCGACAAGGTCGGCTTCAGGTCGGGATTGCCGAACTCGACGCGCACCGTGTTGCCCTCGGTCGTCTCCAGCACGCGCGGCGCGATCTGCGGGAAATTGGGGCGGTTGATCGCGCGGCTGAGCGCGGCGCGCAGGATCAGGTTGGGCGTGAACGCCTGGCGCAGCGTCAGATTGGGGAAGAAGTCGGCATAGCCATTATGCCCCCGCGCGGTGACGACCGCCCCGGTGCGCGAGACGCTGGGCGCGCTGCTCTCGAAATCGGTGGTCTCGACGCGAAGCCCCGCGATCAGGGTGGTGCCGTCCTTGACGTATTTCGCCATGCCGAACAGCCCGAGGATCTTCTCCTCCGCGACATAATCGGCGGTCAGCGACTGCGGCAGGCGGCGTTCCGAGGCGGCCTTGGTCGCGTCGAAATAGGCGTCCGCCAGCCCGGTGTCGAACCGCTGCCCCAGATCATAGCCGAAATTGCGCGAGTCCTCGTCCGACAACAGCCCCGCCAGGCTTTGCGAGGGTGCGGCCGAGGCGCGGCGGTCGCGGAACCGCTCTTCATCGGCATTGATATGCCGCTCGCGATATTTGCCGCCGCCCGAGACGGTGACGAAATCGCCCAGCGGCACGTCCGAGCGGAGCGCGAGGGTCAGTTCGTCATTCTTGGTCGTGTTCGACCGATAGGTGTTCTCGCGAAAGGCATAGGTGCCGGCCTGGAGATGCTCCTTGGACGTGAACAGCGAATAGCCGGGCAGATCGGCATCGGCGAAGTCGTAGGAGAGCGTCGGCCGCAGGCTTGAGCGGAACAGCAGCTCGTCACGGCGCGGATAGGTCTGCGAGCTTTCGCTATAGGCGATGTCGGCGCGGATCGTACCCTCGCCCAGCCGCTGCTCGATCCCGGCGGTCGCCGACCAGATCTCGTTCACCTGCTTGCGGTGGCGGACCTGCTTTTCGATGCGGGTGTTGCGGTACGTCGCGGTGCGGTCGGTCGATCCGGGCTGCAGCGTGCCCTCGCTCCACAGGATGCCGATGCGGTCGCGGAATTCGTCATCCTCGAACCGGGCATAGGTGCCGCGCACCCAGGCATGGGTCTGGTCCGACGGCCGCCACTCGAACGCGCCGGTGCCCGCGATCCGCTGGCGCTTGGTGTCGTAATCCTTGAACAGCGTCTCGGTGACGCGCAAGCCTGCGGGCGTCTGGCTCCAGGTGTTTTCGACATTGTCGGGGCGGCGATGCGTCATCGAATAGCTGCCCGAGAAGAGCAGGCCGAACTGGCGGTCCGGGCCGAACGTATCGCTGACCGCAGCCGATCCGCGATAATCGCTGCCCTTGCCGTACTGGTTGTAGCTGGCGCCCGCCATGCCGGTCAGCGCAAAGCCCTTGCGATCGAAGGGCGAGCGCGTGGTGATGTTGACCGCGCCCGCGATCGAGTCCGCATCCTGGTACGGCAGCAGCGACTTGGTGACTTCCAGATTGGCGACGATGTCGGAGGGCAGCGTATCCAGATCGACCGCGCGCGTCGTCGGATCGACCGAGGGGATCTGGATGCCGTCGACCGAGACGGCCGACCATTCGGACGGCGCGCCGCGCACATTGATATAGCGGCCCTCGCCCTGGTCGCGCTCGATGCCGACACCGGGCGCGCGCTGCAGCGCCTCGGCGATGTTGGGATCGGGGAAGCGGCCGATCGCATCGGACGAGATGATGGTGACGGTGTTGTCGGCGGTGCGCTGCTGGTTGAGCGCGCGCGCGGTATTGTCGAGCAGCGAGGCGCCGGTGACGACGATGTCGCTGCCCTCGTCGCTGGCGGCGGGCAGGGTCAGCGAGACGTCGCGACCCCGCTCGGCCGCGGGGACGACATGGGTGACGGGCGGGCGGCCGAGATAGTCGATCAGCAGGGTTATGTCGCCCGGCGCCTCGGGCGTGATGACGCTGAATTCACCCTGGAGGTTGGTGGTCGCCTGCGCCCCCGTCCCCCCCTCATTTCCAACGACCACGACCCGCGCGCCGGGCAGCGCGACGCCGGTCGCGTCATAGATGCGCCCCGACAGGATCGGCCCCGCCGCAGGAACCCCCGCCGGTGCGCTCACGTCGCCCGCGCTGGCGAGCGCGGGCATCGCGGCAAAGCCCAATGCGATGAGTGAGGCCCCCGCGAGACCGCGGATGCCGGAACGGATGGCGTGCATGATGCTTCCCCCTGGGCGCTTGGTCGTGCCGACACCCCCCGGCGCCGGTCGTTCCCGCCCCCGTGGCGGCACATTGTTACGGTGCGATGTGATTGCGATGACGACTTGATGACGCGGGCGTCACAAGTCTTTGCCGAACGCGCCCCCGCTCCTGGCAAGATTCGGGTGGCAGCGCCGGGAAAGACGCGGCATTCCTGATGTCCGATCATCGACCCTAAGCGGATTTCAGCCAAGATGCGCATTCTAGTGACCGGCGGGGCCGGGTTTATCGGGTCGGCGCTTGTCCGCCACCTGATCCGGCACAGCGCGCATGAGGTGCTCAACCTCGATGCCCTCACCTATGCCGGGACGCTGAGCGCGCTGGCGCCCGTCGCGGATGATCCGCGCTATCGCTTCGTCCAGGCGGACGTGCGCGACGCGGTGGCGGTTGCTCAGGCGATCGGTGATTTTCGGCCCCAGATCATCACCCATCTGGCAGCGGAGAGCCATGTCGACCGCTCGATCGACGGACCTGCCGCCTTTATCGAGACCAATGTCGTCGGCACCTTCACCCTGCTCGATGCGGCCTATGCCTATTGGCGGGAATTGCCGCCGACCGAGCGGGCGGCATTCCGCTTCCACCATATTTCGACCGATGAGGTGTTCGGCTCGCTGGGCGAGACCGGACGGTTCAGCGAAGCCACCCCCTATGATCCCCGCTCTCCCTATTCGGCCAGCAAGGCGGCGTCGGATCATCTCGTCAGTGCCTGGGGGCACACTTATGGCCTGCCGGTGATCGTCACCAACTGCTCGAACAATTACGGCCCCTATCACTTCCCCGAAAAGATGATCCCGCTGATGATCGTCAAGGCGCTGGGCGGGGAAACCCTGCCCGTCTATGGTCGCGGTGAGAATGTCCGCGACTGGCTGTTCGTCGAGGATCATGTCCGCGCGCTCCACGCCGTGTTCGAGCGGGGCGAGCCGGGGCGGCGCTACAATATCGGGGGCGATGCCGAGCGGCGGAATATCGATGTGGTGCGCACGCTCTGCGCGATCCTCGATCGCCTGCATCCGCGCGCCGACGGCCGCGCCTATGCCGAGCAGATCGGCTTCGTCGCCGATCGCCCCGGCCACGACCTGCGCTATGCGATCGACGCGACGCGCATCCGCGAGGAACTGGGCTGGGCGCCGCAGGAAAGCTTCGAAAGCGGCCTGGAAAAGACGGTGCGCTGGTATCTCGCCAACGAGCATTGGTGGCGGCCGATCCTGGCCGAGCGCGCGGCGGATCAGCGACGGGGACTGGGCCAGACCCCTAACGCATTGTTCAGCGTGGACGGATAAGGTGGCTTCATGAAAGGCATCATCCTGGCGGGCGGCACCGGCACGCGGCTTCATCCGGCGACGCTGGTCGTCAACAAGCAGCTCCTGCCCGTCTACGACAAGCCGATGGTCTATTATCCGCTGTCGACGCTGATGCTGGCGGGGATCCGCGAGATCCTGATCGTCTCCAGCCCGGATTGCCTGCCACATTACCGCACCCTGTTCGGGGACGGCAGCGGTCTGGGCTTGAGCATCACCTATGCCGAACAGCCGCGCCCCGAGGGGCTGCCCCAGGCGTTCACGATCGGACGCGACTGGCTGGCCGGGGCGCCCGCCATGCTGGTGCTGGGCGACAATATCTTTTTCGGCAACGGCCTAGGCCCGATGCTGCGCCGCGCGGTCGCCAGCGTCGAGGCCGGGGGCGGGGCGACCGTCTTTTCCTATCGCGTCGAGGATCCCCGGCGTTACGGCGTCATCGCCTTCGACGATCAGGGGCGGGCCGTATCGATCGAGGAAAAGCCCGAGCGGCCCCGGTCCAGCTATGCGATCACGGGCCTCTATCTGTTCGACGGCACGGTCTGCGATCACGCCGCCACGCTGACTCCCTCGCCACGCGGCGAACTCGAGATCACCGACCTGGCGCGCCGCTACATGGATGCCGGGACACTGCATGTCGAAGCGATGGGGCGCGGCTTCGCCTGGCTCGACACCGGCACGCATGACAGCCTGCTGGAGGCGGCGGAGTTCGTCCGCACGATCCAGCACCGCCAGGGCATCCAGATCGCCTGCCTGGAGGAGATCGCCTATCTCCAGGGGTTCATCTCCCGCGAGCAAGCCGAGGCGCGAGGCCGGGCACTGGCCAAGACCGCCTATGGCCGCGCGATCCTGACCGCGATCGAGGACACCCCCGCGCCGCTGCCGCTGGGCGAACGGCGCAAGGGGGACAGGCGGCAGGGGTGAACGATCACCCCTTGGTCAGATACAGCGCGCGCAGCCTGGCGATCTCGGGAGCGCCCAGGCCGAGTTCGTCCTTCAGATACCCCATCGTCCCGCCGGGATGGCGGTCGGTCACGGCGAAGACCGCGTCGATATAGCGGCGGTCGACCCCGGCGAAGGTGCGCGCGGCCTCGGGGGAGAGCTTGGCCCAGAAGCCGGTCGGGTGGGCGGGCATCGGCGCCATGTGCTGGTTGGACAGCAGATAGTCGTCGATGGTCGTCGCCCTCGGCACGCCCAGCGCGGTCAGGAGCAGCGCGGCCGCGACGCCGGTGCGGTCCTTGCCCGCCGTGCAGTGGAAGGCGAGCGGCACGTCGCCCGCGAGCAGTTCGGCGAACATGCGGCGATACTGGCCGCGAAACTGGTCGAGCAGTTTCGGATAGGTCGCGGTCATCGCCGTCACGACCTGGTCATGCGTCCAGCCGGCGGGGTCGCCCGGCAGCCTCAGGCTGCTCATGTCGAGCGCATAGTCGTCGCTCAGCACCTTGGGGCTATGACCGGCGGGCCACAGCGTCGGCTCGGTCGCGCGTTCGCGCGTGTCGCGAAAGTCGCAGACGGTTCGGATGCCGAGCTTTTGCAGATAGGCATAATCCGCTCGCGTCAGGTCGTGCATCTCGCCCGAGCGATAGAGCAGCCCCCATTTCACCGTTCGGCCATCGGCGGTGCGATAACCGCCCAGATCGCGGAAATTGTGCCCGCCCTGCAAGGGCAGGACGCGGCTATGCGCCGGAGCGGCCACGGGGGCGGAGGCCGAAGCCCCCGTCGGAATGGCCAGCACCAGGGCGAGTGCGATCATCGCGCGCATCAGAACTTCACCGTCGCTTCGAGGCCATAGGTGCGCGGCTCGTTGAAGAAGCCCGACAGGCCGGTCAGCGTGTTCAGCCCCTTATAGAACATATGCTGTTCGTTCAGCAGGTTGCGCGACCAGGCCGAGACGCTCAGCCGCGCGCCGGTGTCGTTGAGAGCAATGTCGGTGATGCCGATCCGGCCGTTGACGACGAAGCCCGGATCGCCCTTGGGTTGGGCGACGCCCGGCGCGGGGTCGTTGTAATTGGCATAGAAGCCGCTGTCGTAATTGGCGTCGAGATGCGCGACCAGGCTATAGTCGCCCATCGGCCGCTCGTAATCGACCGCGCCGCTGGCGGCGTGCGCCGGGGTATAGACGGGGTAGATCTTGATCGGCGTCGTCACGATCTGGCCGGTCGCGCCTTGCGGGAAGGGGTTCACCGTCGCCGGGATGGTCACGTCGTTATAGGCATAGCTGGCGGTCAGCGTCAGGCCCGCCATCGGCGCGACGGTCAGTTCGGCCTCGACACCCTTGGCGCGGCCGGTGCCGGGTGCATTGGCGGTCTCGATCGTGGTGCGGTTGGTCTGGAGCAGGTTGCCCTGCGCATCGACCTGCAGATAATTCGCCTGGAAGTCGATCTGGATCGCCTTGTACGCGCCGGTATAGGCGGCCAGGTTCAGGCGGACGCGGTGGTCGAGAAACTCGCTCTTGGCGCCGATCTCGAACATCGACAGCGTTTCCGGGTTGAACGGCGCATAGCGCAGCGAGCGCGAATTGGCGCCGCCCGACTTATACCCCTCCGACCATTTGCCATAGACATGCACGTCGCTCGTCACGTCATAGGCCAGGGTCAGCAGTGGATCGACGCGCGACCAGGCGGCGTCCAGTGTGCGCGGGGCCACCACACCGTCGACATTGGGCGTCTTGCCGTTCACGATGAACAGCTCGCCATGCTTCATGTCGCGGGTATAGCGCGCGCCGCCCGTCAGGTGCAGCCGGTCGCCCAGGATCGCCGGGGTCCAGGTCGCCTGGCCGAACGCGCCGATGCTACGCGTCGTGATCCGGCTGGCGCGGTCGAAGGGGACGGTGGCGATGTTGTAGTTCGCCACGGTCGCGGCGGTGCCGTCGGCGTTCCACACCATGGTGTTAAACGCCTGGGCATTGTCGCTGCTATGCTCGCGATAGGCCATGGCGCCCGCGACATATTTCAGGCGCGGGGTGTCGCCGATCAGCTGGATTTCCTGGCTGAACTGGTTCTGTGCAAAGCCCGCCAGGCTGTAGCGGCTGAAGCTGGTGTTCGGTTTGTAGGTGGTGCTGTTCTGGCCGCCATTGTCATACTGGCTCTGGTCCAGCTCGCGGTACGCGGTGATCGACTTGAGCTGGAGCCCGGGCGCGAGGTCGAGGCCGAGCGTCAGGCGATGGCCATGCGTCTTGCCGATGCTCTCCTGCTGCGGCACGCCGATGCTGGCGCGGCGCACCCGGTTCGGCTGGAGCGGCAAGGCGGGCGCGCGGGTCAGCGTGCCGTTGGTGATCGCCTGGAGATAGAGCGGGGTCGAGGCGTCATAGGAGGTGTCGAACGCATAGTCGGCACTCACCCCGTCTTGCGGCTTCCACAGAACCTCGACATGCGCACCGTGCCGGTCGAAGCCGTTGAAATCGGCCTGTCCGGGCAGCGGGTTGATGACCAGCCCGTCGCGCTTGGTGACGATGCCGTCCAGCTTGACGCTGAAATTATGCCATTCGGGCAGGTTGAGGTGGGCCTCGGCCTTGTGCGACCCGAAATTGCCGATCCCGGCGGTCGCGGTCAGGCCGAACTCGCCGGTTGGCTTTCTGGTGACGATGCTGACCGCGCCACCCTCGGTATTGCGGCCGAACAAGGTCCCTTGCGGGCCTTTGAGCACCTCAATGCTCTCGATATCGTAGAGCGCGGTGCCTAAGCCTTGTGCGCGGCCCAGATAGACGCCGTCGATATAGACACCGACGCCCTGGTCGCGCGCGGGCTGGTTGCTGTCGGCCAGCACGCCGATGCCGCGAATGTTCATGATGAGCGCCGAGTTGCGCGAATAGAAGGGCGCGACACGAAGCGACGGGATCGCGCCGTCCTGCAGGTCGACCAGCGACTGGACATGGCGGTTCTGAAGGTCCTCGGCCGACAGGACCGAGATCGCGATCGGGGTCTTCTGCAGGCTCTCGGGCCGCTTCTGTGCGGTGACGATGACCTCGTTGAGCGAACCATCGGCATTGGTTTTCTGGTCGTCGGGCGCGGTCGTCTTGGCCGGTTCGGGCGCGGGGTCGGGATCGGCCGCAAAGGCGGGCGTGGCGAGCAGAAGCGCCAGTGCACTGGACGCAAAGAGCCGCCCCGCGAAACGCAGGTTGAACGAGATCATGATGTGGAGTCCCCCCAAAGGATTATGCGGCCGTCCCTTGGTGCCGCATCATTGCGGCTTGATGACGTTCTGGGGGAATGATGCGGTTTTTATGATGACAATGATGTCATCTGGGGTGGTGAGAGGATGATCGAAATCGTACGCCGCGCCCGGCGACCGTTCCGATTGGGATGGTATTTTGGGAAAATGGCATCACTTCCCGGCGATCGTTCGATCAAGCCACGCCTTGTAGAAAGCTACCCGCGTAGCCGCGAAGGTTTGTCCGCATAGACCCATGCGGAACGAGCCATCCTGCATCTGCGGCACAATCTTCTTTTCCTCGGCAAGAGTAGCGTCGAGGCCGTGTGTGATTCCGGCGAGGTATTTGCGTCCGGACACATCGATCGTGACCGGACCACCGCTGTCCCCACCTGCCGTTGCGCCACTAAGCAGCGGGGCGTGAGCACCACAATCGAAGGCGAAGCGAAGCCACTGCCCATCGGTCCGGGTCAGCCGGTTTTCTGCTCGCCGCAATTGCGTCCGATGACTGGCATTGTCGGGTGCGCCGGTGACGTCGGTGCCTGTCGCTCCCGCACCATATACCGTGCTCAATATTCCCGGCTTGGCGTTGCCCCAGTAGACCGGCATTGGCTTTACGTCAGTCACAGGCTCGGCAAGCTCTAGCAGAGCAATGTCGTGCATGTCGGCCATTGCCTTGACATACTGCGCTGCAAAGGTTTCGGGGTCTGCCGTCTTGAGCCCACCAAATAACTTCTGCCAGCCATCTCGGGCAGCAGGGTAATCCGGATATACAACGATCCGGCTTACTGCCCGTCTCTTGCCGTTAAGCGTTACGTACCTCTCCTCGGGCATCATCTGCATCATGCTTACGGCATGTGCCGCCGTGACGATCCAGCGCGGGGCAATCAGCGTGCCATGACCCTCATCGGGCAGGTCTGCCAACGCGGGAATAGTTTGCGGATCAACGCGATATTGCGCGTCCTGCTGCGTGCGGCGGATAACAATCGCGTCGGCGTCTGCGGCGATCAGCGCCAACGGAACAACGAGCCAAGTCAGCTTCCCCACGAATACCCCTTTGCCTCTTTGATCTTTCGCCAATCGATATGCGATCGGACTGGGATCGTACATACGGCGTTGATCGCTTCGCTTCCATTCTCGCAACGAAGGTTCAGGGATTGAGCCGGGGAGCATGCGCCGATCGCGCATGTCGCGGTCGACCGGCTTTCCCATAACCTGTTCCCGAATGCGTTTCCCGAAATGGCCCTTTGGACATGGGAAATGGGGACGCTCCGCAAACGAGCCTATGTGTGGCGGAGTGGCTGTCCGGCTCTATCCGCGTCAAACAGCGTCACCTCATCCGTCGCGCGATCCATGCGCCTTATTCGGTCCCGGCTCGGGGCGGAGTGACACGCTAAGGACGGCCCCCATCTGGGAGGCGACAGACTTTGGGAATGGGGCGGAGCGGATCACGCCGCTCCACCCCCGGTCGATCAGAAGCGCAGGCGCAGGCCCGCCGTGATCGTTTCCTGATGGTCGTCGCGGCCGGTCTGGGCGCTGCCGGTCGCATAGAGGTCGACGCCGTTCGCGAAGCGATAGGCGACGCCGCCCGTGGCGGTGCCGACCAGCGGCGCGCGCGCGGCGCCCAGCGCGACGAGGCCCTCGCCCCCGCCTGCATAGCCGCCCAGCGCGACGGCGCGGTTGCCCTCGATCTGGTAACGCGCGCCCAGCGTCACGAAGGGGCGGAAGGCTGCGTCCGACGCATCGCTGCGGCCGAAGGTGACACCGGCATCGGCAAAGCCGGCGACCAGATCGCGGCGTGCGACGGTCAGGGCGAAGGGGCTGCCGCCCGTCTCGCCCACGCCCGCCCGGCGGGTGCGCAGATAGGTCAGCCCGGCGCGCGGGGTCAGCGACCAGCCCTCGGCCAGCTCGGCCGCATAATGGACCGACAGATCGCTGGTCCAGCTGTGCAGGTCATAGCGCCCGAACGCCGAGGTCGTGCCCGGCAACGCGCGGGTCGTACGCGCCTGCGCACCGTCATAGACGATCGACGCGCCGAAGCCGAAGCCGTTCGGCATGGAATAGCGGCCATGGACACCCGCGACCACGCCGTCCGCCTTGGTCGAGGCGGCAAGCGGGGCGATCGACTGGCGGGTGTCGAGCCAGCCACCGAACGCACCGATCATCCACTGGCGATCGCCGTAACCGACGCCGCCCAGGAACCCGTAACCGCGCGTCTGTGCCGCGCTGGTCCCCTGGCCCATGTCCGCGCCCAGCGTATGCCACTGGCCGAGCGTCTGGGCGAAGGTGAAGACGCCGGCGTCCTCGCGCGTGGTGGCGAAGGCGGGACCGCGCGCGGCCTGGACCAGACCCAGCGCATTGTCGACGCCGATCTGGGCGGCCGAGGCATAGGCCTCCGGCGTTACTTGCGCGAAGCCACGCGGATTGGACGCACCCGAAATGGTCAGCAGCGACGGAAGTGCGGCGAACAGCGTGCTCGTCGCGGGCTGCTTGGCGAGCGTCGCGTTGGCATAGTCGATGCTGCGCGCCACCTGCGGGCTGAACCGCGCATCGCCCAGGAACTGGCCGAGCAGCTGGATGCGGTCGGCGCGCTGGACGATGAAGCCGAACAGGTCGGACGGCTTCAGCACATTGCTGTAGCTGCCCGAAATCCCGCCGCTGGCGACGATCAGGTCGTAGGAGGTGCCGGGGCGAAGTGCGCCGCTCGACACGATCTGCAACGTCGATCCGCTGCCGATGGTCAGCCCGCCATTGACGATCAGCTTGTCCGACACGGTCGGGGTCAGCTCGAAGTAGGACAGCGAGCCGCTGGCCAGCGTGACGTTGCCGTTGACCGTCATCGTGCCCGGCGACGCGCCGGGGCTCAAGATACCCGCGACGTTCACATTGCCGTTGACCGTGCCCGCCGAGCCGAAGGTCGCGCCCTGGCGCACCAGGAACTGGGTGGCAGCCATCGTCGAGCCCGCAAGCCCGACCAGGCGACCGCTCGCCATGTCGACCGAGCCGAACGACGCGTTGCCCGACACCGTGGCATAGCCGCCGGTCATCGCCAGCGCCTCGACATTGGCGACATTGGTGAAGGCGACCGGCGCGGCAGCGGTGCCGCCCGACAGCGCGATCGTGTCGGTCCCTGCCCCGCCGTCCACGGCGCCGGCGAAGGTGCCTGCGATGGTGAAGCGCTGGTTGCCGCCCGTGAAGGCGACCTGGCCTGCGGTCAGGCTGCTGCCCGAGGCGATGGTCAGGTCGGTCGCGGCGTTGACCTGGGCATAGGCTTGCGTTCCGGTCAGGGTCAGGTTGCCGGTCCCCTCGGTCGCCAGCGTCTCGAAGCCGTTCAGCGTGCCGGCCGCCAGAATCTGGTTGCCCGCAAGTTCCAGCGTGGCGCTGTCATTGCCCGAGCCACCCGTGACGGTGCCGAGCAGGACCGAGCCCGCCGCCAGGCGCAACGCGTCATTGCCCGCGCCCAGATCGATGACCCCGGCCAGCGTGCCGCCCTTGGCCACGGTCAGCGCCAGGCCGCCGTCGCCGAAGCTGAGCGGTGCGCCCTGTGCCCCCAGCGAACCGGTGACGGTCAGCGCGTTACCGGTGAGGGCGACATTCTCGAAGCCGGTCGCCACCCCGCTCAGCACGACGGGCGCATTGGCGGTGAAGCGCAGCGAGTCGTTGCCGGTGCCGCCATCATAGCGGCCCGCCGCATTGGCCGTGCCCAGCCCCAGCAGGTCGTCGCCCGCGCCCAGCGACACGATGGCGATGTCGCCATCGACGCGCAGCTGCTCGGCCGCGTCGGAGCCGGTGACCGCGCCGATGCGGTTGCCCGCCAGCGCGACGTTCAGCCCGGTGCCCGCCAGCGCGACGGTGTCGAAGCTCTGGTCGAGGGTCAGCGACAGCGTGCCGGTGCCGGTCACCGCCAGCTGCTGGAAGTTGCTGCGCTGGCCGAGGCCCGTGCGGTCGCCGCTGAGCAGCGCGGTATAGAGGTTGGTGCCCGCGCCGCCATCGACGCCGCCCACCACGCGTGAACCTGCGCCCTCGACAAAGCTGTCATTGCCGTCGCCCAGCGCCACCGCGCCCTGGACCAGCCCGGCATTGACGAAGCGGTCGTTGCCGCCACCCAGCGCGACCGAGCCGGCGATGGTGCCGTTGTTGGTCACCGTCTCGGCCGCGTCGGTGCCGGTGATGGTCACAGCACCGGTGCTGGTCAGCGTCTGGCCCGCCGCGACCGTCACCGATCCGCCCGCCACGCCCAGCGTGTCGAAGTTGAACGCGCCTGCATAGGTGACATTGCCCTGGCCGGTCTGGCTGAAGCGTTCGAAATTGACGAACTGGTTGCCGTTGACGGTGCCGCCCCCGGTCGCGTCGATGATCAGGCTGTCGGTGCCGTCGCCGCCATCGACCGTGCCGATCAGCGTCGCGCTGGCGCGGTGCAGGAAGCTGTCGTCGCCCGCGCCGAGGAAGACATTGCCCTCGATCCGGCCGCTATTCTCGATCCGGTCATCGCCCGCGCCGAGTGCGATCGAGCCGATGATGGTGCCGGTGTTGACGATCCGGTTGTCGAGCGCGCCGGTGGTGTGGATCGCGCCCGCCAGATAGGTCGAGCCGTTGAAGACCGCGAACTGGTCGGCGCTGTCCAGCGTGGTGCCGGTCCCGCCGCGAATGGTCCCCGCATTGGTCAGGTCGAGCGCGGCGCCGGTCGCCAGGACGGCCACCGACTTCTCGCCGGTTGCCTCGATCACGCCGCTGGCGGTGTTGGTGATCGTCGCGGCGACATCGCCGTTGCCGAAGACATGCACGCCGCCTGCCGGAGACGTCGCGGTATATTCCACCGGCTGCATCCCGCCCGGATAATAGACGCCGCTGCTGACCAGCCCGCCGCCATTGCCACGGATCGTGCCGCTGTTGGTGATGGCGATGGTGCGCGCCGGGTTGGTCGTCGCGGCAGGGGCATAAAAGCCGATCTGCGCACCCACTCCGCCTGCCCCACTGGCGTCGATCGTCCCGCTATTGTCGAAGCGGATCGCTCCGCCTGCGCTCTGGTAATCGTCGATCCCCAAGGATGCGGCCGCTTGACCCTGCTGGGCCGTGGTGATCGTACCGCTGTTGCTTAGCGCGATCTGCATCGATTGCGCCGCATTGGACTGCGGCGTCACACCATAGGTGGAATTGTTGACATAGGCGCTGACGCCCTGCGTGACGGTTCCGCTGTTGTCGAACCGGATCGATCCACCGGCGCCCCGTTGATCGTTGATCTGAAGCAGAACGGCCATCCGCCCCTCGGCGGTGCTGCCGATGGTGCCGGTGTTGGTCAGCGCGATGCCCAGCGGTTTCGGCGCGGCGGGCGTCGTCGTGCCGCCACCGTCGTAACCGCCGTAATTGCTGGCAAAGGCACCAAAGCCCTGGGCGATCGCGCCACTATTGGTGGCGGTGATCGTCCCGTCATTGACCGACAGGCTGACGCTGGGCTGGTTGCCGTCGTTCAGGATGCTGCCCGAATTGGCGAAGCTCATGTCGCCGACACCGCCGATCGACACGGCCACCTGCTTCAGGGCGGCGTCGCCGATCGCGCCGCTGTTGGTGAAGCGCGACACCCGGCCGATGACGCTGCCCTTGACGACGGCCTGGTTGGTCAGCGCCGCCAGGACGGTCTGCGGCTGAAGGACATAATAAGGGCTGTCGCCGATGGTAAGATCGCCATCGACATTGGCGGTGTTGACGATCTGGCCATCGCCCAGCACGTTCAGTGACGCCAGCGTCGCGCCCGACTGGACGGTCACGACCGTATCCATGCCGATCGCCTGAACGCCCTCGCGCTGGAAACCAGCCAGGGTCACGTTGCCCAGCGTGACGGTGCCGGACTTCGTAAAGGCATGGCGATAGGTGTTGGTGCCCGCGCCCGCGTCGATCGTGCCGGTAACGCCGATCTGGCCGTCGGTGACGACCAGCGTGTCGTCGCCGTCGCCGAAGCGCAGATTGCCGTTCAGCGTGCCGCCCGCGGCAGTATAGACCGCGTTGGAATAGGATCGGCCGCCATAGCTGGCATAACCCAGATCGACGTCGCCGATGATCGTCCCGGCATTGACGACCTGACCGCCGTTGATCCGGATGGCGTTCTGGCCGGTCGCCCCCGCGATCATGCCCCCGGCCAGATTGCGGATCGCGACGCCATAGCCGTAATCGCCGGTGATCGCGATCCCGCCGGTGCTGGCGATCCGGCCGCTATTGTCGAGCGTGTTGCCCAAGGGGTTATAGCCATAATCGACCTGGACCGCAGGGCCGGTCACCTCGATCGTGCCCGTGTTCACCAGCGATCCGACGCCGCTGATGCCGGTCGCCGCACGGCCCCCGGCGGCCTGCACGATGCGGCCGGTGTTGGTGACGCTCTGCGCGCTGCGAATGCCGGTCGCCCCGTCCAGCGTGATCGTCCCGTCATTGGTGACGCTCTTGCCGCCCGAGATCGCCGCGATCTGGCTATAGACCGGCGTACGGGCATCGCGGACGGTGATCGTGCCCGCATTGACGAAGCCGTCGCCACTGCCCAGCGACACGGCATAGCCCGGATAGGAATTCGCATCCGACGCCGTCAGCGACAGCGTGCCGCGGCTGGTGACGGTCAGCGCATTGTCGGCATAGGTCTCGCCCGGTGCCACGGTCCGGGAAGTTACGGAAATCGCTGGGCCGGTCGTGGCGGCGATGTCGGCGGTCAGGTCGACCGTCCCCTGCCCGGCCAGCGTCAGCGGACGGCTGGCGCCCGTGCCGGTCAGCGTCAGCGCGACCTTGTCGAACAGTTCGTAGCCGACCGTTGCGAAAGCGGCCGAGGTCGGCAGCGTCGCGCTGGCGTCGCTCCGCACGCGCAGTCGCAGAATCGCCTGTGCGCCCGAAACGGTGCCGGTGATGCCCGCAAAGCGGTCGCCGCTCGACCCCGCCATTTCGGCGACGAGCATGTCGCCCTTCGACAGCGCCAGATTGCCGTTCAGGACACCGCCCGCCAGCGCATAATAGGCATTGTTGTTGCCATAATAGCTGTCGAACGAGGACGTGCCGAAGGTCACGTTACCATTGATCGTACCCGCATTGGCGATGCGCGCGTTGGACACCGTGAAATTGCCGCTCGTCCCGATGCCGCGCGTGCCCCCGGTGATGACGCCGCCAGCCTGGTTGTTGAGCTGGCCGTAAGAGTCGATGAACACACCGGTGCCGGTCGCAGTGATCGTGCCGCTGTTGGTCAGCCCGCTCGATAGCTGTAGCCCGGCGATCGTGCCTTCGATTCGGCCGCTATTGGTCCAAGTCGAACCATAGGACCCCGACAGGGTCACGGCGATCCCGCCGGTCGAGCGGATCGTGCCCGAATTGGCAAAGCTCGGCCCGAACAGCGAAACGGCGGTGCGGGTCGCGGTGATCGTGCCCGAATTGACGAAGGCGCCTTGCGAGCTGAACGAGATGCCGTTCCCGGTCGCGGCGACCGTCCCGCTATTCTCGAACCGGTTCACCGAGCCCAACTGAACGATGAAACCGCCGCTCTGAGTCGTGGTGCCGGTGATGCTGCCCGCATTGGTGACGCTCGGCGAACCGGAAGAGCCGAACTCGTCGGACAGGAGGATGCCGGTGCCGCTCAGTGCGGCATTGCTGATGATCGTACCGCTGCCTGCGATGCGCAAAGGTCCCGCAACCGTAAAGCCGCTCGACAGTGTCGCGGTCACCTTGGCATCGGGGGCCAGGATCAGCTGTTCGTAATTGGTCGGCAGCGTCACCGGCGAGGACACGGTGGCATCGCTGGTGAAGCGGACGCGCAGCGTGTCGGTGCCCGCCCCGCCGTCGATCATGCCGCTGATCCCGGTGCGGATCGCGCCGTTCGCATAGCCGACGGTCAGCGTATCATTGCCCGCGCCGAAACGGACATTGCCGGTAATCGTGCCGACGGCGTTGTCGACATTGCTGCTATAGCCCTGAGAACCGATCGCCCCCAGAACATCGCCGACGATCGTGCCACTGTTGACCAGGGTTACCCCGCGGTCATTCTGAATGGCGGTCGTTCCCGCCGTCGTGATCCGGCCACCAACCTGATTGATCAGCGACGTATAGCCGTCCGCAATCGCCGCGCCCGTCCCGGCATTGCTGATCGTGCCGCTGTTGGTCAGCGTGTACGCGCGGACATTGGCCAGCGTGGCGGCGGTGCCGTTGTTGGTGATCGTGCCGCTGTTCGTCCAGCTATTGCCATAGAGAGACGCGTTGGAACTCGCGCCCGCATCGATCGCGCTGCGCGTCCCGCCGTCAATCGTGCCCGCATTGGTCAGCGTGCCGACAGCGCCGCTAATCGCGCCGATCGTGCCGCCAGCGCGGTTGGTGATCGATTGGAACACGCCGTAGGACGGATCGGTCGACAGCAGTGCATATCCATTCGTGCCGGTGCCGGTACCGCTGATCGTGCCGCTATTGTCGATCGACGCGGTCGTGCTGCCATAGCTGGTGCCGGTCTGGCCGATGACGACGCCGTTCGCCCCGCTGACGCTGCCGCCCGCCGCGACGGTCATGTTCAGGTTGAGGCCGGAATAATATGGGCTCGTCGTCTGGCGGATCAGTTGCACGCCCGTCTGATCACCGCCATCAACGCGGCCCCCGATGGTCAGCGTCGAATAGCCATAGCCGCTGAGGTTCGTGGGAATCGCATAGCGGATCGCGGCCGCCCCCGTGTTCGTCACGCTCGCGCCCGCCGCGACGTCGACCGTGGTGCCCGAGGTCGTGACGACCAGACCGTTGCTGTCGGTGCCGGTGCAGCTGCTAGTCGCGTTGGCCTGTGTCGGGTCGGGGGTGCACTGGGCGAAGGCGGGTTCTGCCACCAGGATCGCGACCAGGATCGCGCTCGACTGCAACGCACGTGCCTTTACCTGCCGGCCACGCGACAACGCCTTCACCATTTCGGACATCCCCCAATTGAAGAGCGACATCTATGGTGAAATTACATTCATGTCACGGGAAATCATGACGACTACGTCATGCTCAGATAGAGACAGTGCACGCGATTATACGACGCCTTTCATGATCGGATCGTCATCATGAGGGGGTGCTGATCGCAAGGCTATGAGCTGCCTATTCATTGGCGATCACGCATCTAAGCTTTGTCAGGGCAAATATATCGCCGGACGTGGCGACTAATGCGGCCGGTTCAGCACTCCGTCGGGATCGAGCAACTCCAGCGCCGCCCCCTCCCCGTCGTCGCCCAAGCGGTGCCAGCGCCACAGGACCAGCGCGGTGCCGCCCGGATTTTGTGCGGAGGGGACCAGCGCGCCCTCTGCACCCGCCGCCATGAGGGAAGCGGTCAGCATCCAGCTCGGCGGGATGCCGGCTTCGATCTCGGCGATGTGTTTCCAGGGCGCGGCCATGGCCTGCGCGACCGTGTCGTCGGCCGCCCGGCCCTGTCCGTCGGTCAGGTCGGCGATCGCCGTCGCGTCCAGGCGGTAAGGGGCCAGCGTGCCCGGCTTGGCGAGCCCCTGGTAGAATTCGGCGATGGCGGTGGCGTGGTCGGTGCCCAGATACAGCGCCGCCTGCCCCGGTGCGTTCCAGCGGCCGCCATGCAGCCGCGCCCCCTCCCCCGATAACGGATCACGCTGATAGCGGATGGTCAGCATCCGCCAGAGCGGGCAACGCAAGGGCTTCAGGGGATAAGGCATCCGCGTTCGCTCGCGGCGATCAGGAATAGACGCCCTCGGCCATGCGATCCAGGTCGCGCAGGACCAGCGCGGCATGGCCTTCCTCGACCAGCTGTTCGGGCGTCTTGCCGAAACCGGGCAGCGGCTGGTGGCGGAACCAGATGATCGCGCGCCCCTCGTCGCCCGACAGTTCGGCCGCGCGCGCGATGATCCGGGCGATCTCGCCCAGCCGTGCCTGGACCGCAGGACTCCCCGGCTTGGCGGCCATGGTGTTGCGGTTGACCTGCGCCAGCTTGGCCAGCCGGGTCAGCGGCAGGCGCAGCCGCTCGGCCAGGCGGCGCGGCGCGATCATGTCGTGATCGCGGATATCGTCCAGAAAGGCGGCGATCATCAGCGGATCCTCTCCGGTAAATTCCCATGTGCAAACATCGTGCACGGAATATGCCTGTTTCTTGCACGATCTTCAAGCCGCGCCCGCAAATAGGAGGCCATGACGGCCATGGCGGATTGATCCAGATCGCCCTAATACTCCCGGCCCCAGTATCGAGGGGGGACGAATGACCGGGGGCAGCGATTGAAGGAAGCGATCGGCTTTTCCAGCGAGGGCATGACGCCCGACCTCGCCTTTGCCGGCTATCGCCAGCTTTACGCGCAGGGCGCCGATGTCGAGCGGCTGGACGGGCCTTTTCACGCCCGCGTCACCGGCTGGCGGTTTCGCCACATGCTGCTGTTCGACCGGCAGCTGTCGGGCATGGCGCATGTCCGTGAGGAGCGGGTGACGGCGGACGGGTTCGACCATATCGTCCTGCACCATGTCCTGTCGGGCACGCTGATCGGCCAGGGGCGCAGCGGGTTCGAGCGGGCCGGGCCGGGCGACATCGTCTTTCTCGACACCAGACGCGGCCACCGGACCGAGGCGCGCGACCTGCACCTCATCACCGCCAGCATCGCGCGCGACCTGATGCTGGCGGCGCTGGGCAGCCTGGGCGCGCTGCACGGGATGGTCGTCCATGCGCCCGAGACGGCGATGCTGGGCGAGTTTCTGCAGATGCTGGTCCGCCATGCTCCGACGCTGGACGACCGGCATGACGGGGCGTTCGCGCGCGCGTTGATCGAACTGTTGCCGACCGCCCTGGGTGGCCCGCGCGACCTGGCCGTCGAGGCGCGGCGGCAGGACCATTTGCGGCGCGAGGCGGTCGAACAGCTGATCGACCGCGAGATCGCCAATCGCCAGCTGACCGGCGCGGCGATCGCCGAGCGGGTCGGCGTGTCGCGCGCGACGCTGTACCGGCTGTACGAGCGGACCGGCGGGATTGCAGGCCATGTCCGGCGTCGCCGCATCGATGCGGTGCGGCGCGCGCTGGAGGGGGCAGCCGAGCCGGATCTGGACGCGCTGGCGGAAACATACGGGCTGGGCAGCGCGGCCGCGCTGATCCGGATTTTCGAGGCCGATCAGGGGATCGACCCGGCCGCCTATCGCGCGCGCCTCCGCCAGGACCGCGGCGACCCGGTCGAGACCGGCACGCGCCGGTGGAACGGGTGGATGCAGGAATTGGATTGAATCCTATGCCGCCCCGGCAAGGGGAGGAATTGTCACCCGCCGTCCCGCCACCCAGGCGGCACCACAGCCCAGCAGGCAGGTCATTCCCAGCACCCGGCCGATCGCCTCGGCAAGGCCCGTCGGCCCGGCGATCGCCTGGCTCGCCAGCCCGACCCACCAGGGGCCGAGCGCGGTGCCAAGCAGGGTGACGATGGTCAGGAAGATCGCGGTTCCCTCGACCCTGAGCGCCGGGGGAATGCGCGCCTGCAGCCCGATCATGCCATTGGCGAGCGCGATCGACAGCCCGGCCACCGCCACGACCAGCGCCATGACGGCCACGATCAGGCTATCCGTCCGGGTCAGCGGCCACAGCGCCAGCGCACAGAGCGCCAGCCCGATCAGCATCAGCACGGGCGCGCGCGCCCGCCCCGGGCGATCGGCGAGCACACCGCCCAGCGCATGGCCCCCTGCCCCCGCCAGCATCATCACGATCCCGACCTGAAAGCCCGCCAGGGGCGGGGGCAGCGCGTGCATCCGGATCAACAGGCTGGCCGACCAGCTGGTCAGCGATTGCAATACCAGCGCCGCGCACAGCGCCGACAGGATATGCGGCGCCAGCATCGCCCGGTCGGCGATCATGTGGCGCAGCGCTGCGCCCATCCGCCCGCGCCGATCCTCGCGCTGCCCCATCGGTTCGGCCAGCCGCCCGATCAGGAGCGCGACGGGTAGGCCGAGCAGCCCGGCGGTCGCGAAGGTCAGCCGCCACGGCGCGACCGGCAGCATCGAAAGCGCTGGCAGGGCGAACACCGCCAGCAGCCCCCCGCCCCCGATCAGCGCCAGCCCCCGCCCCAGCGCGGCGCCGGCGGTGAACAGGCTGATCCCCCGCCCGCGATGCGCCGGCACCATCGCGGCGACGATCAGTCCCATCGCGGCCGGCCCGATCGCGGCCTGCGCCAGCCCGAGCAGCATCCGCGCCGGGACCAGCATCCCGACCGATCCGGCCAGTGCGCAGGCGATCGTCGCCACGCTCGATCCCAGCAGCGCGATGGGGAGCAGCCGGGCGACCGGCCAATGCCGGGCGAGCAGAACCATCGGCACCACCGCCGCGCCGTTGACGAAGGCAAAGGCCGGTCCCTGCAACACCCCGATCGCGGCGTCGCCCAGCCCCAGATCGGCCTTGATCGGCTCGATCAGGATCGACAGCAGGAAACGGTCACCCACCGCCAGCATATGCGCCAGCGCCATCAGCATCGCGATGCGATAACCCCGATGCGGGAGCGAGAGCGGCACTGGGGTTCCCTTCTATGGATCCTTTCCCCCTGGGCAGAGAGGGTTGGCGGAGCTTGGGTGAGGGGTTGAGCGAGCCAAAGGCCCGCGCGCGCACCCCTCATCCTGCTCCGACCAGGTCATTGCTGTCGCAAAGCCCCAGTCTGCGCAACCCTCTCCACCACCAAGGGGATAGGGGAAATACGACCTCAGAAGGGGGCGTTTAGCGGCCGATAAGCAGGGGCCGTGGGACGGGGAAGTCCGATCCGCAGCATCTCGGGCGGGCATGGCCGTTGCAGCGCGGCGATGTCCTCGATCGACCCGTGCAGCCAACGTTCGCGGTCCGCAGCCGCGACGATCATGGGCATAGGCGAAAGGTCGCCGTCCTCACACTCGACCAGCGCGAAGCAGCGTGCATCGCCGCTGTCGCGCCACAGCCCCGCCACGGTGAAGACCGGCGCGTCGGCAAGCGCGAACCAGGTCGCGCGCCGATCCCGCCCGGGCCGCGCGGAGGACGCCATGGTGCAGGCCGTCAGCGGGATCAGGCAGCGCTGCGCCGGACGCTCGGCCAGGCGACGCCACCAGGGCAGCGACAGGCCGGGTATCCGGGTGGTCGGCTCCCTCCCCTCCCCGATTCCCCAGCGCTGCGTGTCCAGCCCGGCCCCTTCGGGCGTATGGCGGATGACGAAGGCGGGATGGCCCGAGCGCAGGTCGGCCAGTTCCGACCAGGTGCCCCAGGACGCCTGCGCGGTCCAGCTGATAGCGAAGCTGCGGCACAGATCCTCGGCGGTGCGGTCGAGCGTGGCGCGATCGCTGGCCGCCCCGCGCAGGGTGAGGTCCATCATGGTCATGATGGCGCGATCATGGCGAACGCCGTCGCGGCGCAGAGTCCGTGCCGGTTCCGATGGCATGGCAAAGGAATGGCAAGAGACGAGACGCGCACGATCGGCCTTTGACGCTGGAATGGGGTGAGACGGACGACATGGTTGGGACACATCGCCCGCCTCACTTTTAAGTCTGTAGGTCAATCATTTGGCACTGCCCATGGGGCAGGTGGTGACGTCTCACGGTTGAGACAGTTGGGCAGGGAACCTCCGCCAAGACAGAAGAGGCGCCCGTTTCTCCCCTTCCCTCTGTGAGGGGCGAGGAGAAAAGATAGGCGGCCATATTCTAACCAATCGCCTCCGCCGCCAGCCGGCGCACATCGACCCGCGCCTTCAACCGAGCGCAGAGCAAGGCGGTGCCGCTGATCTTGCGTTGGACGAACAATGTCTCGACATGCGGGACGTGCCAGGTGGCGCGGTCGGCGATCATCGCCTTGGTCTCCTCGCGCACCACCGGCACGAAGGCGCGGTCGCCAAAGTCGAAGGCGCCGGGCCGCGCCATCGTGTCGTCGATCGCGGCGATGATCCGGTCGACCGCCGGGCGGTGCGCGGCGACCGCCGCTGCGCCCAGAAAGCCCGTCTCCACCGCAATCTCACGGATGCGGTCGCGGTCATGCGCGAGGCCCGCCTCGATCAACCGGCGATAGGAGGCGACGGTCTCGGGCGGCACGTCGCGCGCCGCGCCGAAGTCGAGCAGGACGAGGCGGCCCGTCCCCTCGGCGGTGTCGGCCTGCCAGCGATAATTGGCGAAGTTCGGATCGGTCTGCATCATGCCGAAGTCGAACAGCTCGCGCAGGACCAGCTGGATCAGCGCGGTCATCGCGGTGTCGCGCGTCTCTTGGGGGGCCTCGACCAAAGTCTCGATCGACTGGCCCGGCACGAAGTCCATCGCCAACACCAAGGGCGTGGTCAGCGCGGCGTCGGGCAAGGGCACGACATAGCGGGGATCCCCCGCCAGCCGCTCGCCATAAGCCTGCATACGCTCGGCCTCGCGAATATAGTCCGCCTCCTCGGCCAGCTGGCGCTTGGCTTCCTCGAGCAGCGGCTTGAGGTCGATCGCGGGCGGGATCAGGTTCGACACGCGCAGCAAGGTCGCGACATTGTCGACGTCCGAGCCGATGCTGTCCCGCACGCCGGGATATTGCACCTTGATCGCCAGCACCCGGCCATCGGGCAGCGTCGCGCGGTGGACCTGCCCGATCGAGGCGGCCGCCATCGGCGCGGCCTCGAAATGGCGGAAGCGGCGTCGCCAGTCTGCACCCCACTGCGCCTTCAACACCTTGTCGAGCTGCCCGGGCGGCATCCGGTACGCCTGGTCGCGCAGCCGGGCGAGGATCGCCTGGAGTTCGGGCGGCAACAGGTCGCCCGCATCCATCGAGATCATCTGCCCCAGCTTCATCGCCGCGCCGCGCAGGTGCGACAGCCGGTCGGCGACCCGCGCGGCATTGCCCGGCGTCAGCATCAGGTCGCCAAGTTTGGGCCGCTCGCCGCTCGCCAGCCGGCGCGCCCCCTCGGCCAGCATCCCGCCCGCGACCCCACCCGCCAGCCGCCCGAACGCGCCCGCACGGGCGAAGCGACCGCTGGGGACGGCGCGGTGGATGGGCTTGTCGTCGTCATGGGCCATGCCGGGCATAGCGGCGGGGCTGCGGGTTGGTTCCGTCGCCGCGCGCCAATCGCCAGGTCAGGCCGTGCGCGCCTTTGCCAATCCGTCGCGACGCAGGGCCATGCCGGCCGCCAGCCAGAGCCCACCGGTGGCCATCAACCCCGCCACCTCGCCGCCTGTCGGAGCTTTGATGACGAAGCCCAGGATCGCTGCGACGATCAGCGCCGTTCCCAGAGCATAGAATGGACGGAAATTGCCTGCGAAAGCGATCGGCAGGAAATGCAGCCCGACCACCAGCGCCATCGACGGCAAAAGAAGATCGGGCCGATGCAGGTTCATGACGATGTTGGCGGCCAGGAACAGACCGACGCCTTCGCCGATACTGCTCCACATGATGGCGCGTTCTTCGCCCGGCGACGGCTTGACGCCCTCCCCCGGCATGCGGATCACATGGTTCGCGGCGATACCGATCAGGATGAACCCCAGAAAGGGCACAGCCAGAGCGACCCCGTGAAGGTGCCATTGCCAATATAGCGTCATCGAAGCGAACACCGCGCCGAAGAAGCTCATGATCAGTGCGCCCCATGCCCCCATAGACCATGTCCTATCACGCCATGGGCCGATCCTATGCCTGCGATCGGAATGGGTCGAGGCATCGGATGCCCGCCGTCCGGTACATTTTCGTCATGATGCCGTCAGGAGTCCGCCGGGGCCGATGGTATAGACTTGTCCCGAACCGTGCGGGGTCCGCATGTTCAAAGGGGGTTGGCGATGAGCCTGTTGTCTTCGATCGCGGCGCTCGTCCTGGCGGTTCAGGCGACCCCACCGCCCGCCCCGCCTTCCGCCGACAAGGCCCCGTCGCTCGACCAGCGAATGATGCCGCAGCTCCAAGCCGCCGCCCAGGCGGTGCGCGCGCACCAGCCCCAGGCGGCGATCGACGCGCTGGCCCCCGTCCTTGCCGCCTATGACGCGGACCTCGCGCGGGAAACCCGGCGTATCTATTGCGGCATGTCGGTGCAGGAGACGCTGCTGTACCTGACGATGGCGGCCAAGGATAAGGTGGCGGCGGTCGCGGTGCCGCCCGGCTATTGCACCGCGCTCTATCTGAAGGGCTATGCGCTGGTCGATCTCGGCCGGATGGCGGAGGCCAAGGCGATCTACGAACGCCTGCTGACGCTGGCGCCGATGTATGCACAGTATCAGACCGAATATGGCCAGTTGATCCGGCTGGAAAAGGACTGGCCGCACATGCTGGCGATCTGCACCAAGGCGGGCGAGGCGGCGGCTATCGCCGATCCCGCGCTCAAGCCGAGGCAACAGGGCGCGGCGCTGCGCTGCCAGGGCTATGCGCTGACCGAGCTGCACCGTTATGACGAGGCGGAGAAGCGGTATCGCGACGCGCTGGCGATCAACCCGAAGGATGCCGTCGCACAGCACGAGCTCGGCTATATCGCGCAGCAGCGCGCCAAGGCGAAGCCGACGGCCAGCTGATCGGGCCGCTCGCGGATCGATACGGACCTTCGCATCATCGCGCCGGGACGGTCCCGTCCTCTCGGGTGATTCCCATGCATCTTCTGCTACTACCTGCGCTTCTTTTCGCCAGCGCTGCGGAGGCGGCCGTGCCGATCGGCCATTTCCAGACCTGGCTGCCGTCGAGCCGCGCGCCGATGGCCTTCACCTCGGGCGGCGTGACCGTGGAGGTCGCCCCCCTGCCCTGCCCCGCGCATCCCGTGGGCGATGGCGGGTGCAGCGGCGACGGCTATAACAACCAGGCGCGAGTCACGGTACAGGCGACGGGGGTCGAACCGATGTCGGTGACGACCGACCGGCAGAGCGGCTATGCCCGGATCGCGGTCGTGCGGTTCGGGCGCAGCGATCCCCGCCCCGGCGTCATAGTCGAAAGCCAGTCGGGCGGATCGGCGGGTGCTCTGAGCATGCAGTTCCTAGTCCCGAGCGGGGCGGGCTATCGCGTCCTTCCCCTCCCCCAAACACCGGACCACCCGTTGCAGGGCCAGATCGCCGACGAACCGCGCGACCTGTCGGGGGACGGGTATATCGACCTGACGTTGGAGGACGGGGCGTTCGGCAACGCCTTCGGCTGCAACGCCTGCACCCCGCGCCCGCCACGCGTGTTCGCGGTCAAGCAAGGCCGCGTCGTCGACGAAAGCCGTGACCCGGCGCTGCGTCCGGTCTTCGCGGCCGACATGGCGCGGTTGGAGCCGCGCTGCCTGTCGACGCAAACCTACCGCAACGGCGCCTGCGCCGCCTATGTCGCCGACGCCGCCCGCGCGGGGCGGTTCAAGGCCGCCTGGGCCAGGATGCTGGCGCATTATGAGCGGGGCGGTGCCGTCTGGCAGCCGGACAAGGGACGGCGCTTCAAGGACTTCCCGGAGTCGCTGCGCGCGTTCCTGATCCGCACAGGCTATTGGCCCCACTAATCCTCCCCGGCACGGGGAGGGGGACCGCCGCGAAGCGGTGGTGGAGGGGGCGTGCCGCACAGGAAACCCCTTGTGGAAGCCCCCCTCCGTCAGGGCTTCGCCCTGCCACCTCCCCGTGCCGGGGAGGATCAGAGGGTGTGCTCGAACGACAGCAGGATCGGGCAAGGCCCCTCCCCGCCGCGCCCGCATTCCTGCGCCAGATGCGCCAGCGACGCCCGCGCCTTCTGCAACCCCGCGATCTGCGCATCGAGTGCGGCGATCCGCGTCTTCGCCAGTTCGCGCACCCGCGCCCGGTCGTCGGTCGCGTCGAGCGCGAGCAGCTCGCCGATCTGCTCCAGCGTGAAGCCCGCGCCCTGCCCTGCGCGGATGAAGCGCAACCGCCGCACATCGTCCTCGCCATAGCGGCGTATACCCCCGGCCCGGCCCGGCCCCGGCGCGCGTTCGGGCAAGGGCATCAGCCCGCGCCGCTGGTAATAGCGGATCGTCTCCACCCCCACCCCGCCCTCGCGCGCCAGTCCGGCGATGGTCAAATCGGCCATGTCTTGACTCCGTACCATGGTACGGATGCCATATGGCGCATGGACCCCAGCCGGAGAAGGACCATGACCGCGACCCGTAAAGCCACGCTGTACCGCATGGTGATGCCCACCCACACCTGCCCCTACGGCCTGAAAGCCAAGGACCTGCTCCGTCGACAGGGTTATGCGGTCGAGGATCACTGGTTGCGCACCCGCGAGGAGACCGACGCCTTCAAGGCCGAGCATGGCGTGAAGACCACGCCGCAGATCTTTGTCGGGGGCGAGCGGGTCGGCGGCTATGACGATCTGCGCCGCTTCTTCGGCAAGCGGGTCGCCGATCCCAAGGCGACCAGCTACCGCCCGGTTATCGCCCTGTTCGTCATGACCGCGCTGATGGCGCTGGCGGCAAGCCAGGCGGTCTATGCCACGCCGTTCACGCTCCGCGCGGTCGAATGGTTCGTCGCGTTCAGCATGGCGGTGCTGGCGTTGCTGAAGCTCCAGAATGTCGAGAGCTTCGCGACGATGTTCCTGAACTATGACCTGCTCGCCAAGCGCTGGGTGCCCTATTCCTATGTCTATCCCTTTGCCGAAGGGCTGGCGGGGGTGCTGATGATTGCAGGCGTGCTCACCTGGCTGTCGGTGCCGATCGCGCTGTTCATCGGGGGCGTCGGCACGGTGTCGGTGGTCAAGGCGGTCTATATCGACCGGCGCGAGCTGAAATGCGCCTGTGTCGGCGGATCGAGCAACGTGCCACTCGGCTTCCTGTCGCTGACCGAGAATCTGATGATGATCGGGATGGCGGTGTGGATGGTGTCCCGATGATCCTCCCCGGCACGGGGAGGTGGCAGCGCTTAGCGCTGACGGAGGGGGGTTTCCGCAAGGGACGTCCTGTGTGGCACGCCCCCTCCACCACCGCTTCGCGGCGGTCCCCCTCCCCGTGCCGGGGAGGATTAAGTTTCCCCGGGGAAACATCGTCCCGCCCTCCCCCACCTTGCCCGATTGAATGAACTTTGCCATTAACCACCACCAAAAGCTTCAAGGGGTGTGTGAGTGGCGGAAGATCATGCAATGCTGTCCCAGATTGGCGATCTGGCGAGCGCGGGGGAGCGGATGATCGAGCGCCTGCGGCGCAAGGCGTTCCTACCCGAAAGCCGGAAAGGTCTGCACGTCCGCTTCGGTATCGCGGAGGCCGCGCAATTGCTCGGTTGTTCGACCAACCGCATCCGCATGGCGGAGGAGGATGGCCGCCTCCCCCCCGCCCCGACCACCGACAATGGCCGTCGTCAGGGTTATACGGTCGAAGAACTGCTGCACATGCGCGAGGTTCTGGGCGCCTCACCGGCCCGCGCGCCGCTGGATATTCCCGCGATCATCGCGGTCCAGAATTTCAAGGGCGGCGTCGGCAAGTCGACCGTGACCACCCACCTTGCCCATTATTTCGCGGTTCAAGGCTATCGTGTGCTGGTCGTCGATTGCGACAGCCAGGCGACGACGACGACCTTGTTCGGCTTCAACCCGCATTTCAACGTCACACGCGAAGAGACGCTCTACCCCTATCTGTCGATCGACCCGACGCAGAGCGACCTGGCCTATGCGGTCAAGCCGACGCCCTGGCCCAATGTCGACCTGATCCCGTCGAACCTGGAGCTGTTCGACGTAGAATATGAGCTGGCCGCAGCGGGCAGCGATGGCGGATCGGTGCTGGCGGCGCGCTTCCGCAAGCTAAAGGCCGGGCTGGCCGATCTGGCGCGCAACTATGATGTGGTGCTGCTCGATCCGCCGCCCGCGCTCGGCACGATCAGCCTGGCGGTGATGCAGGCGGCGAACGCCCTGCTGGTGCCGATGGCGGCGACGACGCCCGATTTCTGTTCCACCGTCCAGTTCCTGTCGATGATGGATCAGGTGCTCAACCAGCTGACGGGTGCCGGGATCGAGGTCGATTACCAGTTCGTCCGGCTGATCTGTTCCAAGTTCGACGGCAACGACCCCAGCCACGCCATGGTCCGCGCGATCATGGAACAGAGCTTCGGCCCCGCGCTTCTCCCCGTCCCCATCCTGGAGTCCGCGGAAATCAGCCATGCCGCGATGCGGATGATGACCGTCTATGAACTGGAAAAGCCGATCGGCACGCCCAAGACGCACAAACGCTGCCGCGCCAATCTGGACGAGGCGCTGCGTCAGGTCGAGCAGCTGGTCCGTCAGGGCTGGGGCCGGGTCGAACCGCTGAGCGAGGAGGCGGTGATCCATGCGGCGGCTTGAGTTTGCGAAACGCGCGAAAGAGCGCGTTTCGGGGCAGTGCCAGCCCACTCCCCCTCCCGACCTCCCATCAGCATACCGTGTGGGTGGCCGGGAGGGGGAGCGAGCTGGCACCGCAAAATCCCCGCTTTCCTACACGATGATGTTCTTGCAATGTTCTGCCGGGGAGGAAATCCATGGCGCGTAAACAATCCGATTATCTGGCGGCTCTGCTGGCGGAGGAAGAGGGCGATGCCCCCTCCCCTGCCCCGGCGCACGAGGCCAAGGCGGACCGGGTCCGCACCACCACGCTGTTGGGGCGCGAGTCCGCGCTCGCCCGCGTCGCCAGCGGCGAGGTGCGACAGGTCACGCAGCTGCTGCTCGACCCGGCGCGGGTGAAGATCTGGTCGGGCAATGCCCGCAACTACGATCTGCTGACCGAGGCGCATTGCCGCGAACTGATCGACTCGATCATCGCCGAGGGGGGGCAGAAGGTCCCCGCCGTGGTCCGCCGGGTCGAGGGCGATCCCGATCACGATTATGAGGTGATTGCAGGGACCCGCCGCCACTGGTCGATCAGCTGGCTGCGCGCCAACAGCTATCCCGACATGATGTTCGTGGCGCAGGTCGCGCAACTGGACGACGAAGCCGCGTTCCGCCTCGCCGATCTGGAGAACCGCGCACGCGCCGATGTCTCGGACCTGGAGCGGGCGCGCAATTACCTGGCCGCGCTGACCACCCATTATGGCAACCACCAGACCCGCATGGCCGAGCGGCTGAAGCTGTCCAAGGGCTGGCTGTCCAAGATGCTGAAGGTGGCCGCGCTGCCCGACGAGGTGATCGCCGCCTTTGCCTCGCCGCATGAGGTGCAGCTCAAGCCCGGCTATGCGCTGGCGCAGGCGATGCAGGACAAGGGCGAGGGGCGCGCGATCATCGGCGTGGCGCGGGTCATCGCGCGCGAACAAACGGCCCGGCGCGAGGCGGGCGAGCCCGCCATTCCCGCAGCGGACGTGCTGCGCCGGTTGCTGGGGGCGGCGAAGATGATGGCGGGCGAGGACGGCGAGCCGGAGCGTTACAGCTATCACAACCGTTATGGCCGCCCCGTGCTGTCGGTCCAGTCGGCCAATCGCCAGGGCGTGACGGTGCGGCTGCACGCCGGGTCAGGCGCGGATGTCGAGGAAATCGTGAAGGCGCTGCGCGGTGCTCTGGAGCATCTCGAACAGACGGGCAGGGGGCTTCAACCCTGATGTTTCCCCGGGGAAACACCGTCGTCCGCCCATCCCGCATGTTTCCCCGGGGAAACATGCGCCGGGGTCATGCCGCATGAGCACCAAGCCCAAGGACGGATCGGCCGAACAGTTCGAGCTGTTCCTGCCCTATCTCGCCGACCTGCCGCTGCGCGATCAGCGCGAAATGATGGAGCGGCCCTTCTTCAGCCTGGCCAAGTCGAAACGGGTCAAGCCGATCGACTACCGCTCGCCCGACGGCAAGCTGTGGGTGCATGTGTCGGGCAATCCCGATTACGGCATGGCAACGATCTGGGATGCCGACATCCTGATCTATTGCGCCTCGATGCTGGCCGACATGGCGCGTCGGGGGATCAACGACGTGCCGCGCAAGCTGCACCTAATGCCCTATGACCTGCTCCGCGCGATCGGCCGCCAGCCGACGGGACGCGCCTATGAGCTGCTCGGCCAGGCGCTCGACCGGCTGGTGTCGACCACGGTCAAAACCAATATCCGGGCGGAGAACCGGCGCGAGGCGACGTTCAGCTGGCTCGACGGCTGGACCCAGTTGGTCGACGAAAAGACCGAACGCTCGCGCGGCATGACCATCGAGCTGTCGAGCTGGTTCTACGAGGGCGTGATGATGACGGGCGGCGTGTTGTCGATCGACCGCGCCTATTTCGACATTTCGGGCGGCCGCGAGCGCTGGCTGTACAAAGTCGCGCGCAAACATGCCGGCGGGGCAGGGGAGGGGGGCTTCGCCATCTCCATGCCGACCCTGTTCGAGAAATCCGGGGCCGAAGGGCAATATCGCCGCTTCAAGTTCGAGATCGCCAAGATCGCCGAACGCAACGAGCTGCCTGGCTATGCCCTGACGCTCGAACAGGCCGAGGGCAAACGCGAGCCGAGCCTCAGGATGCGCAGGCGGGCGGAAGGGGAGGGGGCCACGCCAGCCGTACCTGCCCCCCCGAAGAAGGCCAAGGCCGCTGCCGCCCGACAGCTCAAGGCATCGACGCCGGAGGACACTCCACCGCCCCCCGCCGACCGCGACCTGGATGCCAGCGCGCTGATCCGGCGCAGCGTCAAAAGCCTGTCGACCCGGTCGACCTTCGGGGAAATCACGGACGCGACGCTGGCGCTGCTGCGGTCCGAATGTCCGGGCTGGGACTATCAGACCCTGCACGCCGAATTCAAAGCCTGGGTCGAGGGCGATCCCGCCCGCACGCCGGTCAGCTATCAGAACGCCTTCATCGGCTACGTGCGCCGCTTCGACGCCAAGAACCGGCACCTGCTACGCTGACGAGAGGGGAGGGGGGTGCGCCGATGCCGCCCCCTCCCCGACATTTTAGCCGCTAAAATTAGGACGCAGGAGGGGGATGCGTAGCCCATACGCGTTCCTGAAATATCGCGTATTCGATCCTCATTCCGATCGCGCGTAGCGGCGGGTTGCAACTTTGAACCTCACCACGCGCGATCGGTCAAAAACTGATTCAATCCGACCCGTTCCAGCGGCGTCCGTCACGCCTTTTCGATATATCGGGAACGGGCAACGACACTCCCGGAACGGTCGGGCGATACATCGGGAACGGCCATCACGATATTCCAGGAACAGATAGTCGATATGTCGGGAACGCGAAGGTCCCTAAAAAGCGAGCGAATTCTGCGTTTTAGCCTGTGGAAAACCGGGCTTAACCCTTTAAATCTCATCTAACGCTCTAACTCCCGAGATATGTTTTGTAAGTTTTTTTCATAGAGTTTGATGAGTTTTCTGAATCAGTCGCCTTTTCGCTTTGGGTTCGCCGCCTGTCGATTCACAAAGGGTCATGCCGATCGCACGCGAACATCGCTGGCTCTACCCGATCGACTGGCGCGAGCTGTCCGCGCTGATCCGCTTCGACCGCGCCAAGGGGCAATGCGAGCATTGCGGCCGGCCTCACGGTCGCGACATCGTGCATCTCGGCGACGGAACTTGGTGGGACGACACCCGCGCCCGCTGGCGGGACGGCCGGGGCAGGGGGGTAAGGGCACTGCCCAGCCCCACCGCCATGATCCACGCGCAGCCGGGCCTGGCAGGCATCGCACCGCCGCTGCCATTCCGTCGGACCCGCGTGATCCTGGCCAGCGCACACCTCAACCACGACCCCGGCGACAACCGGCCGCGCAACCTCGCCGCACTCTGCCAGGCCTGTCACATGCGCCACGACGCGCACGAGCATCGCCGACGCCGGTTGCGCAATCAGTTCCGGTCGCGTGCGATACGCGACCTTTTCGCCTGACTAAATGGGGGCAGAGACGATCCCCTCTGTCCTTCAGAGAGGGGCAGGGGGGTGGGGCGCTTCGACGGGCGGATCGCTGATGGAAAGGCTCCGCCCCGACCCCGCCGCTGAAGGGGAGGGGCACGTGACAGATCATGTCACGTCATTCCGATCCACCATCCTCGTCGCGATCACCCAATTCATACTCGAAAGCACGAATGGAACGCCGCCTGACCCCTATTTCCCAAGGGTCTCCCCGCTTGCCCTCCCCAAAGTTCGTGCTTTCGAGTATGAATTCAAACATGACGCGAACGCCCACTTCCCCGCCCCAAAAAGACACCGCACCGGCCCGCCCGGCCGCGCGCCCGCAACGCGACCTGTTCTATCTCGACAGCCCTCTCACCAGCGAGATCCGCGGCGAGCGCTCGCTGATGGCCTTTCCCTTTTTCGCGCTCAGCAAGACCGCCTGGATGAAGCCGCTGACCTATCAACATGCCAATGTCGCGATCGAGGTGCGCCCATCGGCCAAGGGGGTGGCGACCATCTATGACAAGGAGATCGTGCTCTACATCGCCAGCTTGATGGCGGGGAAGATCGAGCGCAGCGAGGAGGTGGGGCAGGACTTCATCTTCACCGCGCACGACCTGTTTTCCGTTACGGGGGCGAACCATTCGGCGCGTTCCTATCAACGGCTGTCCGAGGCGCTGGAGCGGCTGCAGGGCACCCAGATCAAGACCAATATCGAGGCGGGCGGGGAAGGGGAGGAGGGCTTCTTCTCCTGGCTCTCCGAGGCGCGGCTGCACTATTCCAAGACGCGCAGCGGCGAGCGTCGGCTGAAGGCGGTGAAGGTGCGGCTGTGCGACTGGCTGCACCGCGCGATCCTGCGCGACAAGCAGGTGCTGGCCTATGCCGCAGCCTATTTCCAGCTCGGCCCCGTCGAGCGGCGCATCTATGAGGTCGCCTGCGCGACCGCCGAGGAGGGGCGGCTGGAGATCGATCTGGCGACCTTCCGGCTCCAGGTCGGCTATCAGAACCCGCTCGCCAATTTCCGCGCCGCGATGAAGGCGATCGCCCAGGCCGACGCCATCCCCGACTATCAGGTCGCCTTGGTCGAGGATGCCGAGGCCGAGGAGCCCGCCGAGGGCAGGGGGCGTGGGCGCCGTGCGCCCTCCGCCAAGGTCATCATCACCGCGCGTCCCAAGGCGCTGAGCGAGCCTTCCGGCGAGGATGCGAATCACCTCGAGGCGTGATTCGCGCCAGGGCGGTCAATTCATACTCGATAGCACGAATTGTGCGTCCGAATTGATACTTGATAGCACGAAGTCTTCGCCCAATTGATACTCGATAGCACGAATGACACGCCCGATTTCGATCGTTTCGGGCGTGTTTTTTTGAATTCCTACTCGAAAGCACGAATGCCGACTGCTTTCCTAATCGGAGATTTACTGCGAAGTTAACCCATATCGCAGGTCGAGATCTGCGGTGCTGCATTGGGGCAGCGTCTGGACAGCATATGGGAGCGGTCGTGACCACATAAAGGAAAGCCCGGCACGAAGGCCGGGCATCCCAGGTTTAGAAGGAGCGACGTCGCCAAACGTCGATCCGGGGTGTCACTCACCTCCTCCTGATACGCCTGTCGCCCTTGCGGTTCAAGGATGCGCGCTTCGCGCCACGCCCTTTCTTTGTCCTTTTTTGGTCCGGCCCCGGATGTGAAGGGGAAGGAAGATGACGGCGTTCACCTTTGGTGAAGCGACGACGCGCGTGCTCGCCCAGGTGGCAAGAGGGCAGGGGGGTACAGCACCCCGCCGTGCCGGCGTGCGCCGCGGCAGTATCGAGGCGGGCACGTTCGAGGACGGCTTCTTCGCCAAGCCCGCCAAGGGCGAGTGCGACCGGCTGATCCGCATGGCGCGCGTGGCGCTCGACACCGGCCGCCGGGTGAAGCGCGAGGCACGGGGGCAAGGCAGGGAGCTGACCGGCCCCGAAAAGCTGCTCGCCGGACTGACCGCGGGCGCGGTGCGGGTGTACGAGGAACTCTGCACGCTCGCCCGGCTGAACGGCGGCAAGGTCTATCCCAGCTATGACCGGCTGGCATCGGCGACCGCGCTGGGCCGCGCCACCGTCGCCCGCGCGCTCCAGATCCTGGAGGATGCCGGCTTCCTGGTCCGCCAACGCCGCTTCCGCCGCGTGGAAGGACAGGGGCCGGGGCCGCGGTTCGAGCAGACCTCCAACGCATATCGTCCTGTCGCCCCGAAGAAGCTGCTGTCGCTCCTCCCCCGCTGGCTGCGTCCCGCGCCAGCGCCCGACGATGCGCTCCAGCATGTCGCGGACCAGGAGGAGGAGCAGGAACGGCTGAAGGGCCAATTGTCGTGCCGCGAATTGGCGCACTTCACCGTGGGCGGCTCACTGGGACGCATGCTGGCCCAACTCGGTGCCGCGCTCGACCGTCAGTCGGATTTACGTGAGTCTCATTCGTGTCCTGAACCCCTTCTGGATCCATTAGATCAAGAGCAAGCTGCCTCAGTCTCGCCATACAACATGCAAAGGTGACGTCATTGGAGAAGCAATCCTGCGAACGGCACGATAAGCCCAGCCGCCAGTTTTGGAAGCGCCGCCTTTGTCGGCGCTTTGCTTCCGAATGGGGAGTAATCGGGTTGGCAGCCTACCATTTCACCTCCGTCGCTGTTTGAATGCGAACGGACCTTGGGCGGTAAATTCCACTGATCAGATGAGTGGAGATGCACCTCAGCTTACTGGTATGTTACCGATAAGCATGCGACTTTGTTATCCAAATGGCAGGGCCGGCGTAGCCGCCGATCAGGCGGGGCGCCGCCAAGGCAGGAGCTGTGGAATCTTAGAAAAGTTTTTTGCCAGAATGGCAGGAATTACCGGAATCCCCGCACGACGCAGGGCAAGCGCGTCCTCCCGGGACTTACGGATGACCGCAGATACCGAACGATTGCTCGCGCCACCCATACGCATTTTGACGATAGTGCCCGGAAAGTAGCGGAAATCACCGCCACCTCCGAACAATCGTAAAATAAAGTCATAGTCGGCAGCGATCCGCATCGTCTGGTCAAAGCCCCCAAGTTCTAGGAAGCGATCTCGGCGCACGTATAGCGATGGATGAGGTGGCATCCATCCGAAGCGCAACCGTCGCGATGTAAACGGCGTAGATTCCCAATGCCTGACGATGGCAGTTGGATCTTTTTTGCGAACATAGTCCAAATCACCCCAGACCGCGTCCGGCCGCGCGCTGCCCAGTTCGCCGAACAGCGTTGCCAAGGCATCTACCGATGCAAAAAGATCATCTGAATGGAGAAAGCCGACATAGTCTCCTGTCGCCAGCGAAAGCCCGCGGTTCAGAGCCGGATATATGCCGCCATCGCGCGCGGAGACATAGGCTCCGAAGTGATTGCGGTACCGGTCCAGCACATCACATGTTCCATCGGTGCTGCCGCCATCGACGACAACCAGTTCCACATTTACGCCACGCTGCGACAGGACAGAGGTAATCGCCGTCTCGATCTCGGCGACATTGTTATAGACGGCTGTAACCACCGAAACTTTCATGGCAGGCGATTCTCGCTGGATGAGGAGTACCGGGCAGCCGATACCTTAAGATCAATCATGCGCTCATAGAGAGTTCGCATGCGGCAGAACAACAGACCCGGTCGGCCGTCCCGAAAACCGGCGCGCAGCACGTATAGGTACAGGAAGATCAGTGTCGGGCGGCCGGGCATACGATAGGCGAGCTGCTTGGCTGCCTTCCGGCGTGCCAGCGGGTCACCCGACAAAAGGTCGCGCCATGCGATAGGGCGAGACCTTTCCTGAGCCAGTACTAGTGCCTCCATTGTCGAATAGCGATTATGGCGTTCGAACCAATAGGCGATACCGCGGTTGAACGGAAAATGGATGATGTGGTTTTCCAACTCGCCAATGCCCAGTGATGTGCAGAATTCCTCGTTGATCTCCCGCTCCACCCGGACAGAGCCTAGTCGCAATAGTCTGCCGAACCATGTAGGGTAGCCCGAACTTCTCTGTAGCCAACGGCCCAAGAACATGTCCTGGCGGCGCATCCGGAACATCCCGATATCGGGGCCTGCCGTACCGAGGCGTCTTACGATTTCGGCGTGAAGCGCGGGTGTCATACGCTCGTCGGCATCCAGCATCAGAACCCACGGATGACGGTAGCCGGGCAGATCGAGCGCGGCGTTGCGCTGGGCTGCATAATTGTCGAAGTCCCGCTTGAATATGCGGGCGCCAGCGGCCGACGCAATGTCGCAGGTATCGTCCGTGCTATGGGAGTCCAGCACGACAATGTCGTCGGTTGGGATGGAGGCGATGCAATCACCAATATTGACCGCTTCGTCACGCGTCAGGATTACAACCGAATACATCAGTTCTTCCTCAGGCCGATATCAGCCAGAAGATCGGCGTACAGGGCATCGTATCGGTCCAATGCGTGGCGCCATTCCAATATTGCTGCGCGAGCGCGGCCGCGTTCGCGCAGCGCCTCGATGTTTGCGCCCGACAAAATGACAAGGGCATGGCGTATCATCATGTCGCGATCGTCAGGATCGAACAGCAGCGCCGCATCCCCCACGACCTCGGGAACGGAAGAGCGGTTCGTCGCAAGTACCGGACAGCCATGCTGCATCGCTTCGATGGGCGGAATGCCGAAGCCTTCGTATAGGGACGGGAAAAAGAAAAACGATGCAGCCGCATAGAGACCAGACAAGGTCGCATCGTCCACGCGGCCAAGGCTAAAGAACCGATCGGCAAGACCATGTGCTGCAATCGCGCGTGTTTCCTCCGGCGAAAAGCCGCTCCCGACGACGACACAGGCAATGTCACTCGGCAAGGCGCAGAGCAGATCATAGGTCCGGTCAAATCCTTTGCAGGCACCGCGGTGGCCAACATACAATATGAAGCGCCGCCCCGTCAGTGCGGCGGGCAGAACCGGTGGTTCGATCGCGCTGTCGGTGGGATCCACGCCATTGGGGATGACCTCGATCCGCTTGTCGTTGCAGAAGGGATAATGCTCAACGAGATCGCGACGTGTCGCTTCGGATACGCAGACTAGGCAGTCGGCGAGACGCAAAGCGCGCGACTTTTGCTGGATATGGACAGTGCGAGCCAACCCGCGTTCGAATTTTTCGTAAATCAGGTCATGAATGGTGGCAACATTGATCGCGTCAGGATGGCGATTGGAGCGGTAGTAGCTTGAATGAAAGATGTGCCGCTCTCCACCAAATCCCCGGCGGAAATCCAGATAACGTGCTACACGGAGCGGAAGGCGATGATCGGATATTATGGCTTGGGGCGCCAATGCCAACGTCTCTCGGTAGAGATTGATCAGCGAGGCATGTTCGACAAAGCGGGCCGACGGGTTTCCCTCATGCCGTTCGACCAGCTTCGACCAGAACCGACTGATTCCGCCGGTTCGTTGGAGCGAGAAGACGATATTGTCGAAGACCAACCTGTCGGGCGCGGTCGTAGAGATACCACTCATTTGGGTTTCGAATCCGATCGGGTGGAGGCTGGCGTAACCGCCTTAAGGGCTGCCCGTGGCGTCAGGACACGCAGGAACAGTGCGATCAACAACAACTGAATAGCAAACTTCAGAAAAACACCAAAGTCGTTGCGAAGTCCGAGTATGAAACCGGTATAGATCAACGGTGCCATGGCAGCGAAGATATCGGCATGGCCGACATAGAATGCACGCTTGTTTAGCCAACCAATGATCCAGCCCATCAGGGCGAACACCAGGAAAGACCACCAGCCGAAATTCTGGAACATCTCGGCCAACATGGAATAACCGCCATTGCGGACATCCGCGATATGAACCAGCGCATCATAGGCTTCGCTCTTGATAACCTCGATGCCGAGTAGGGTGCGCACGGGAGAGGGGATGATGAGCCAGAGCGACTTGAGGAATGTCAGCGGCTCTTGCACCACATAACGGTGTTCGATGGCACCGCCCAAGATGTTGTTGAGAATGACGCTGTATTCGATCGAAAACAAGCCACTCATCAGAGCGCCAAAGCTCCCCGGCATGCCCAGGCGTCCAAGCACGATCAGGTTCGGCACGGTCAGAGCAATCAAAAGCGCTCCGATGTAGCGCCAGCGAACCTTGTCCCCCGACCACATAAGATAGGCAAAAATTGGAACTGCGAGCAACTCGAACACGCGTGATCGCGACTGCACCACCAACACCGACAAGGTGTACACAAACACCACAAGACGGAAGAAGCGATATTGGTGACCGCGCCACAATGTTCGGGGTGCTACATTCAACGAAAGATAAGAAAAGCAGAGCAGAAATATAATGCGAAGTTCGAATATGAATGCGCTGGATTCCAACGTCTCCGCCATGGCTTGATATTGAAATCCGGATATATAAGCCAAGGCGAAATTCGCCGTTGCCTGCGTAAGGCCAAAAAATAGACAAATACGCATTATAGCGTCAATATTATTGCCAGTTACCGGTGCGAGCTGGACTGGCTGTAAACGCTGGCCATATATGTATCTATAGCTGACCGTAAAGGCGGCCGCACAGAGTACCGTGAATAAAAGGCTTAAAGTGGCAATGTGTCTGTCAAAAAGATAAGACTGGGTGAACTGAAAAAAAGTAGACTCATATGTTCCAAACACAATATTCCTTATGAGGAACTGTGCATGTAGGATAAAAAGCATGGCCAAGATGAAGAAAAGTAGCATCACACTCTCGAACGGCCGGCGTACTAGGAAAGTGTCTACCGGATCTCAATTTGGGCCGCTAGCGGCTAAAACAGTCTGATGAGCTGTTTAGACGCCTCCATACAGGATACGCGTCAGATACATCCATCGCGCCTTGGTGTTTGGGGGCGCGATGCTCAGAATATGTGCAACGTCCTGCGTGCTTGGCGACTGGTGCCAATGCGCCATCGCCGCACCCAACTCGTGGGCCAAAAGGGGGCGTAGCCAGTGGGACCATCGCTTCGGGACTAGACCCTCGGTAATCAACCGAGAACGTAATTGGAAATTGCGCACTAACACGCCTTTGAGCGTGTCCGGGTTCATCGTCTCGTTCACCTGAAGGCGTACTTTAGCCAGTTGCCGATGGGTCTGCAGGAACCGGCCTCTCGCCGCGAGCCGGACATTGAGCACGTAATCAGCGATCGGGGCTTCGTCAGGATCGAAGCCGCCGAGTTCCATCACCGCTTGGCGTCGATACAGGCTGCCAAGCGAACTGCCTGCAATGTTCGCCCAGAATAGCCGCTTGGGCGTCAAGCGGATACGTGCGCGTCCCCTGAACCGTAAGGCCGAGACGATGCGAGCATGAAGCGTTGTGGCTTTCTCTTCGGTCCGAACGTTCTCGGCCCGCTGGTCCAACAGCTCGGCGCGGCAGATCATCGCATCGACCTGCATCGCATCGTCAATTTCGCGCATCATGTCGCGCAGAAATGTCGGCTTAAGAAGGTCGTCGTCGTTGAGAATGCTGACCCACTGGCCTTGCGCCAGATCGAGGCAGCGGTTCCAGTTGCGAAACACGCCCATATTGGCGTCATTGACATAATAACGGACGGGACGCTTGGCGTCCCGCAACAGGGCAAGGACGGCACCGACATTCTCTGCAGTCGAGGCATTGTCGACGATGATGACGTCGTAGTCGGTAAAACCTTCCTGTGACCAGACCGATTCCAGGGTTTCGCGCAGCAGGTGGGGCCGATTAAAGGTTGGAATGGCAATGGTCACCAGCGGCCGGACATCCGTGTCCCTTTCTTTGGCGAACGCGAGATGATAGCCCGCGTCACCAAGCGACAGGGCACTAGGCTCGGTCAGCAAGCTCGGCAAATTTGCCAGAGAATCGGACATCATGGCATTACCCGCGTTGAAGTATCAACGGCTTCGGGCGCTTCGCCCTGCTGCCGCAATATGGCGTCTCGCCAGCGGTCATTGCGGCGTTCGATCGTGGTCCGGTCGTATCCATGCTCACGTTCGAACCGGCGCATCGCCAGAAAGACGTCATAGACCAGATTGTAGAAGCAATAAAAAAAGCCTTCGCGTCCGGCGCGATAGCCATGGCGCACGAAATAGTTGACCAGAAACGTCTTGAGTAGCCCGGCCATCATCCGCATCGGATGCGGAGCGGAACCACGCTGTGCCTCGATGTCTGAATAGCGGTCGAGATTGCCCAGCATTGTACCCGTCGAGTGCGAGATGAACTGATGGACGAAAAAACGCTTGGGATCGGCGTGATATACGCGATCGTCGGGCACCGTGATGCGGCCGAAATGGTGGATGACGTTTCCGGTAAAATCTATCGCATCTTTTCGAAACAGCCGGGGAAGCGCGCCACCCGCAAAGGCATCTTCGCAGAAGCTGCCATAAAAATAGTTCTTCTTACCGATGCTGACCACGTCATGATGCCCCTTGGAGACGATCGCCTTCAGGTGATCGATTGTTTCGGGGGACATCATCTCATCGGCATAACCCCAATATATCCATGGGGTCTGCACCGCCGCCTTCACGGCCCGCGCCGTGTCTTCGTCTTCGACCCAGCCAGGGTTTTTGTTGAGCAGGATTCGAGCGCCGAGGCTTTCGGCCAGACGACACGTGTCGTCGGCACTGTAATTGTCGACAACCAGAACAGGGCCGCTCGCACGCAGGTTGCGGACGACGCGTTCGATGCGCGCGGCTTCGTTATAGGTGAAGACGACCCATGTGATCGTCGCGTCCGTGTGATCGGTCACGAATTTCGTCTCCGTGCGTTGAGGCCAAGCCCGCCCAGGACCACCACCTGTGATAGGAGCAGGGCCAATCCGATCGCGGCGGGGCTTGCAGGTGCGATCGTCAGCGCCACGGCGTAACCCGCAGCGCCGACCACGGCACCTGCGATGTTCCACACCATGAGACGGCGGGTATCGTCCTTCAGCATCGATCCGACCGTTACGGCTGACACGATGACATTCGCTCCTTCCAGCAGAACGCCGAACACCATCAGTTCGGCGTGGGCGCTGTACTGCGGTGAAGTGATGAATGCCACCAGCATGGGTGCGGCAATCCAGGCAAAGGCTGCGACCGCAAGGGTCAGGAGCAACGCCCAGCGAATATAATGCCGGATATAGGTGCCTTGGCTTTGATAGATCCGGGGCAATAATATCTGCGCAAAGATCTGCCCGACGGCGGACATGCCCGCCGATCCCACATTCGCCACTACGGCGAAGATCGCAGCGGGCGCCGGATTGCCCGCCCAGGGGTACATGGTCCGATAGGCTTGCAGCTGAACCAGATTGCAGGCCGCCGATACGGATACCGGTGCCGTGGCGGGTATCAGGGCCGGTGATGCGGGAGGCGTGGCATCGGTCGCCCATTGCAGGCGGATCGCGGCATAGATCGCCAGTCCGATCAACTCCAGGAATAATGCGATCCCCGCGCTGGCGAACAGCAGTCGTCCCGATGGGGTCAGGAATAGAATGAGCGAGACGAAGGCACAGACCCGGCCCGCCGCCTCGAAGACCAGCGCGCCTGCGACAATACGCCGATGACCACGGTTGTTGAGCAGATTGCGCAGGCTGATGCAGCCGAACAGCAGCACAGCGACGATATAGAGGCTCACGATGTCGAGAATGGCAAGTTGCCCCAGCGCGACCAAGATCGCGCCGATCGCGGCCACCAAGATGAGCGCGGCGGCAAGAACGCCGGCGGTCATGCGTGCCACAGGCCCGACCGGCAACCGCTCTCCGGCCCGCGAGCAATAGGCTTGGAGGTAGAAGTCGAAGGGCACGAATAGCAACGCGTTGAGAAGATACGAAAGCGTGCCGAGGTAGAAGAATATGCCCAAGGCATCGGGCGGCAGGCGGTTGGTATAGATTTTGACGTACGCCAACCCGATCACGATCGCGACGACGCGCAGCATCGCCAGAAAACCTACGTCGAAAAGCAGACGCACGCTGCGGAACGAGTCGGGTATGCGCATGGGTTGGTTCCTATGCGCGGGAGACGTAGTGGCCAGCGGCGTCGTCGATCACGGCATCCAGATCGGTTTGGGACGCAGCCCCCAGGGCGGCGATGCGCGTCACATCCGGTACGTAGAGCGATCGTTGGCCGTCGCCCGCCGCGCCTAGGATTTCGACATCTCGGCCAGGCGACAAGCGATCCCGTACCCGCCTCGCCAGTTCCGCTATCGTGACCGGCGCTTCCGAACCGACATTATAGGCCTGCCCGGGCGTGCCCAGGCACAGGGCGGTAATCAAGGCATGGGCCATATCATGGCCGCTCAGATAGGAGCGCACGGCGGTGCCGTCTCCTGCGATGCGGATCGGCGCATCGTCATCGGACAGGGCATCGCGGATGAAGCTGCCTAGGGCATAGCGGCCATCGCGTGGAATATGGGCACTGCCAAAGGCAAACAGACGCGCAATGACGGTCGACAGGCCATATTCGGCGTGGAAGATCGTGCATAGCTGTTCCGCCACACGCTTGGCCTGGCCATAGGTCGACCCGGTCAGCAGGGTGTCCGGCGCGCCAATATAATCCTCTCGCAGACGAGGTATCGACGGCGGCTGGGGGCCGTAAACCGCGCCAGAGCTTACCAACAGAAAACGATCGGCACCCGCGGCACGGCTGGCGTCGAGCAAAGCGCGTGTGCCCCCGACGATCTGGTCGATCCAGGCGACGCGCCCCTGGCCAATATGCGTGTCCGCTGCGGCATGGACTACATCCGTGACGCCGACCGGTAGGGCGGGGAGGGCGCCCAGGTCGCCATTGACCAACGTCAGCCAAGGGAGGGCGGCCTGCACCGGATGGCGGGCGGCAAAGCCAGCGGCATCGCGCGTCAGCACCGTAACGTGAAAGCCATCACCCACCGCCCGGCATTGATCCAGATAATCGAGGAGGGTCCGGCCGACCGCCCCCGTTCCCCCGGTCAAAAAGATATGGCGACCGCCCAGATCGTGGAGATCAGGCACGGGCATCGAAGGCCGCGACACGCGCCGTCACCGTGTCCAGGTCGAGGCCATGCTCGCGCAAGAGATAGTCGTACGACCCGCAATGTTCGGAAAACCGATCCTGTACGCCGATGCGAAGGACTGGTAGCGGATGAAGGGCGCTGACCTCTTCGGTCACGAGCGAGCCGAAACCGCCCATGACGGAATGCTCCTCCATCGTGACCAGACGCCCCGCCGTTTGGCATATGGTCGCCAGCGCCGCGGTATCGAAGGGCTTGATCGACGGAATGCTCCAGACCGCTGCGCCTTCCACCTGGTCCGCGACGCGCACCGCCGTCGTTGCGATGGGACCGGTCGCCAGGATGACCGTGCCACCTTCGCGACCGGGACGGAGACACTGGAAGCGAGTCACGTCTACCGTCGTTTCCGGCGTATGGACGTCCCCCAGATCCGCCTTGCCCATGCGCAGATACACCGATCGCCCCGAGGCATGGGCGTGATCCATTGCGGCGGTCAACTCGTGTCGATCCGCTGGCGACAGCACGGTCATGCCGGGGATCGCCCGGATGCAGGCGATGTCCTCCAGCGACTGGTGGCTGGTACCTAGATGGCTGTAGACGAACCCCGCACCGTCACCGACGAAGATCACCGGCAGGTCGTCATGGGCCACGTCGAGCTTGATCTGCTCCAGGACGCGCACGGGTACGAAGGCGCTCAAGCCATAGACGAAAGGCCGAAACCCCATCCGGGCCAGACCTGCGGCCATGCCCACCATGTTCTGCTCGGCGATACCGGCGTTGATATAGCGGTCTGGATGTGCCTTCCGGAATGCATCGAACAGGGCATAGCCATGATCGCCTGTGAGCAGCAGCACGCGCGGATCAGCATCGGCGATGCGGACCAGGCTGTCGGAAAATGCCTGCCTCATGCCTGGTCTCCCCCGATGGCCGCGATGGCATCCCGATAGGTCTGCTCGTTCAATCGCGTATAATGCCAGATGTTGTTGTTTTCCATAAACGGCACGCCTCGTCCCTTGACCGTACGAGCGACGATGGCTTTTGGTCGTTGAGACCCATCGGAGCGGAATGCAGACAAGGTCTGGTCGATGGCTGCTTCGTCATGACCGTCGATGGTCACCGCATCAAAGCCGAATGTCGTGAACTTGGCGGCCATGTCGCCGAGACCGATGATCTCGTCGGTCCGGCCCATGGCCTGAAAGCCATTCTCGTCGACAATGACCACTAGATTGCTAAGCTTCTGCTGTGCCGCGAACAGCATCGCTTCCCAATTAGGCCCCTCGTTCATCTCGCCGTCGCCAACAATGGCGAAGACCCGACGGTCACTGCCGTCAATCCGCGCTCCCAGCGCCATACCTACCGCGATCGACAGGCCATGGCCGAGGGAACCGGACGTAACCTCCAGACCCGGCACGCGGGAGTCAGACAGGCCCTTGAGCGTCGATCCGTCGGCGAAATAGCCTGATACCGCTTGGTCGTCGATCCAGCCGATCTCATGCATGCAGGCATATTGGGCCATGACGCCATGACCCTTGCTGAGCACCAGCAAGTCGCGATCGGGCGACCGCGGATCAGTCGGCGAGAAGCGAAGGTGTTTACGATACAGAACCGCCAGCAATTCGATAATCGAGAAGGCACAGCCGATGTGAACCGTCTGACCGGCATAGGCCATGTCGAGAACAGTACGCCGGAGCCTTGCCGGCTCGAACGAAAGATTGGATCGGGAAACATTGCGAACCGACTGCATCATCATGTCCTTAGAGGGGGGACCTCAGGTAGCATCAGTGACCGGCATGTACCGGTCGTGAGCTTGGCCGCTTGGCTGGCAGTAGTAATCGGCCGGTCATCTGTCATCTATGACCGACGATCGGGCGTCATAGTCGGTAGACAAAGCCGAGCCTTATGGATGAATGACGGGCGCTCGGTAGCAGCCGCTTGCGGGGCAGGCAAGGCGCTGATGGCATGCACATGGACTATGGGCGTTCCATTGGCCCGGCGCATCCGACATTGATGAGGTGGGAATCGTCGGTCGGCATGACATGCCGGGCGGTGGAGCACCTCTCTGCGGACAGGTTAGGATGGAACCACATGCGCTGCCGGCGCCTTGAACGCTGAAATAAAGGACGAAGTCATGAATGTTCCCGGCCCCATGGGTCTCTTCTTGCACCGTCGCAGAATGATCGGTGGCATGATCGGCGGGGTAGTGGCAGCGACGGCTTTGGCAGTGCCATGGCGCGGTGCGGCGTCGGCTAAATACGTCACGCCTGAGGCGTTCGGCGCCAAGGGTGACGGCGTTACTGACGATGCCGAGGCCTTTCGCAAGGCATGTCATCACTGTGCGGTGACCGGCGAACACCTGCGTTTATCAGAACGCCGGTATCGCGGCGCGCGGATCGAAGTGCATGGCACATTCGACGTATTGGGCGAGGGCGCCACTGTCGATTATGTTGGTGTCGGCAATACACTGATCGGGGGCAGGGGGCAGGGGCGAGCGGCGGTTGCGGCGGCCTGGCCTGCCGTCGATCGCGATGCCTATGCGGACCGATTTCCAGTTCGGATGCTTGTTCTTGCGCGGGCGGCACGACAGGGCGCCACAGAACTGACCTTCCGTGGAACGGGTGCCCTGAAACAGGGCGATCAGCTATTTTTGGCGCAGCGGCCGACGTCGATGTCGAGCCCGATCAACTATATTCCCAGCAGTTTCTGCTTCGCGAAAGTGCGGGCGGTGTCGGGCAATCGAGTGACTTTGGGCGAACCGCTCCAGCAGGCTTTCCCGGCCGGTACAGGTGTGTTCACTTCGACGGGTACGGCGGTGGGCTGTCGAATCTCCGATCTGACGATCGCAACCGACGACGACGCCTATCAGCATGTCCTGCGATCCGGTGTCGATGTCACCTTCGAGCGCATCACCTTCGCAGGCAAGAGCGCTGTCGGTGCCTGTACCTTTGCCGAGGGAGTTTCCTATCGAGACTGCCGCGTACTTGGTGCATACGGACCCTTGTCGACCGCACGCGGGTGCAATCGCGTTCTGATTGATGGCTTCACCTTCGAGACGCGGCGTCATCCGCCGACGGCGCAGCCTTTTGCAATCTTCATCGAGGAGAGCCTTCGCGATATCGAGATCAGGCGCGTGGTGAGCGAAGGGGCTGGTTTTTCCATTCGCATGACCGACATGGCACCGGCGGAGGCACGCGGGCGGGTGAGGATCGATGCTTGCCAGTTTCGTAGCGACAATGCGGTCGAAGGGGCGACGGCACCGTTTCAAGGCGGTGTCGCGATCGGCCTCGATATTGACGTCACGAACACGGTGTTTCGGGGCGCCGCCATCCGACCGGACAGCAACCAGTTTCCAGGGATCGGGCAGCGCGCACTGGCATGGATGGCGAGCAGTGGTGGGCAAGACCGTTTGTCATTTACCGGCTGCACATTTGAGGCCGTCAATGGCGGTGTGGCGATCGCCACTGGCACGGGTTTCCAGGGGCAGCTTGTGGCGAATCCCGACAGCAATCGGTTCATCGGCTGCCGGCCCCCTGTTTAGGGGCTTGTCGGCCCGTTTTCCTTTACGAAGGTTTCGCGTAGAGGGGCTGGCATGCGTACTGCCAATCGTCTCGGTATTCCCACTTCCAGCCTGAACTTTGCCCTGCTGGCGGCTCTGCTGAGCATCTTGCTCCTTGCAGGGGGGGCGTCGCGGGCGGATGCCGCTGGGCAGATTCTCGTGCGTGCTGCATCCTGGCTCTTTTTGGTGACGGCGTTTCTCTTCGGTCGACGTCCCTCGCTAGACCGAGGCAGGATGGCGTGCGTTTTCCTTGCGGCTGCAATCCTGCTGGCCCTTATTCAACTCGTTCCGCTTCCCCCCTCCGTGTGGACGTCATTACCTGGCCGAGACGTACTACGTGCAGCGGCTGGCATGAATGGCGACGCCCAGCCTTGGCGGCCCTGGTCGATGGCGCCCACCATGACGATCAATGCGTTGTCCTCCCTAGTGGCGCCGGCTGCCGTGCTTTATCTGCTGCTGACGTTGGACCAGGGAGAGAGGCGGCGAATACCGGGCTTGTGTCTGATCCTGATTGTCGCGTCCGCCGTTATGGGCGCCTTGCAGGCCTCAGGTGCGACCTTCGACAATCCGCTCATCAATGAATCGGTCGGTTTCGTGAGCGGTAATTTCGCCAATCGCAACCACTTCGCACTCTTCCTTGCCATGGGATGTCTGTTGGCGCCTGTCTGGGCTTTTCTCAACGGGCGGCGACCGGGATGGCGAGCGTCGGCCGCTCTGGGACTGATCATGGTGTTCGCGCTGGAAATCCTCGCAAGCGGATCGCGAGCAGGTCTCCTCGTCGGCGCACTTGCCCTCGCCGTTGCGCCACTCATCGTCTGGCGCGGGGTCAAAACGGTCTTCGCTGGCCAGCCGCGCTGGATCTTTGTCGCATTGATCTCTGCGGCCGCTGCCGTCGTCGTTATCGCCGTGCTTTTGAGCATTTCGGCCGATCGAGCTGAATCGATCAACCGTGCGCTGGTGATCGATCCCGGACAGGATATGCGCGGTCGCGGGCTGCCCGTCGTATTGGCGATGATCCGCGATTATTTCCCTTGGGGCTCCGGGCTTGGCGGGTTCGATCCCATCTTTCGTCTGCACGAACCCTTGGGCTTGCTGAAGCCTACCTATTTCAATCATGCGCACAACGACCTCATCGAAATTGTGCTCGATACCGGTGTATTCGGTTTGCTCATCTTGATAGCGGGCATGGGGTGGTGGGCATGGGCCGGTGTGCGGGCTTGGCGCGGGGGGGCGCGTCAGGTGCTGCCCCGGCTTGGGGCGACGATGCTGTCGCTGGTGATCATTGCCAGCGTGTTCGATTATCCCGCGCGAACGCCCATGATCATGGCGATGATGGTGATTGCGGCAGTATGGCTGGGCGAGCGACCAGAAGAACGTGGATCGTTCACTTTACCCGACACGGGTCAGCACCTATAGGAAGGCTTCTTTTCTTCTCCACACTGGAAGCTTTTCGTCCGCATGCGTAGGATATGTCCCCCTCTGCTGCTCGCAATCGCCCTATCAGCGTGCGCTGGCGGGCCGCCGCTGCAATCGACCGATCGGCTGACGGTGGTCGAGAATAGTTCGGTATTGCCGCCACCTCATCGCGGAGATCTCACTGCCGCCGATCGCCCGGCATTGATCGGGCCGCTGGATACGATCCAGGTCGATGTCTTCAATGTTCCCGATCTCAGTCGGGAAATTCAGGTCGACGCCAGCGGACGTATCGCCATGCCGCTGATCGGAACGGTCGATGCGCGGGGACGTACCGCCGACGAGCTGGCGCGTACCGTCGAGACGGCGCTTCGCGGTCGCTACGTTCGTAATCCGGAAGTCACCGTCAATATCCGCAGTTCGGTCAGCCAAGTGGTGACGATCGACGGACAGGTAGTGGAACCGGGTCTGTACCCGGTCACCAACCAGATGACGCTCTTACGGGCGGTCGCATCTGCCAAAGGTCTCTCAGAGTTTGCGAAGGAAGACGACGTCGTCATCCTTCGCACGGTCGAAGGTCAGAAGATGGCCGGTCTGTACAACATCGCCGCAATCCGTCGTGGTGCCTACGACGATCCTCCAATCTACGCCAATGACATCGTCGTCGTCGGTGACTCGCCGTCGCGTCGCGCATTCCGCACTATCGTTTCTGTTGCACCTCTAGCGATCGCGCCGCTGATCGCGATCCTGCAAAGAAGGTAAGGCCCACCACTTTTATGAACATGGTTTCGTTCCCGCCCCGTGGTGGCACTTCGTCTGTTGAACCGGCACTCGCTGACCCGCAACCCAATGGCGACCCGGTGCCCTTGATCCGGCAATATCTTCGGATCGCGTTCCGTTGGCGCTACGTCATCCTCGGGGCGGTGGCTGCCTGTGCACTGCTTGGGATTGTCATCACGCTGCTGATGACCCCGAAATACACCGCCTACACCACGGTCGAAATTTCCCGCGAGGCCGACAAGGTCACGTCGTTCCAGGGGGTGCAGAGCGACGCCAGCATCGCGGATCAGGAATTTTACCAGACGCAGTATGGTTTGCTGCGCTCACGCTCCTTGTCGGAGCGTGTCGCGACCCAGCTTCGCGTCGTCGACGATCCCAAATTTTTTGAAAAAATGCGGTTCGCCAGCAAAAGCCCGATCTTCCAGACCGTCAATGGTCGCTATCCGGCGGCTGGGCACAAGGATCGACTGCGGATCGCTGGAGAAATCTTACTCAAGAACCTGTCTGTCGATCCTACGCGCTTGTCACGTCTGGTCGATATCGGATTCACCAGCCCTAACCCCGAACTGTCGGCACAGGTAGCCAACGCGTGGGCGGATAATTTCATCCAGATCAATCAAGAACGAAAGATTCAGGCGACTTCCTACGGTCGTAATCTGCTTCAGCGCCAGCTCGCCTTGCAGAAGGAGCGGCTGGATGAGTCGCAGCGGCAGCTGGTGGGTTATGCATCGGACCAGCAGATCATCAATCTGCCAACGTCTTCTGGCAACGGAACGACGTCGGAACGCTCAATCGTTGCGGACAATCTCGCCGCTCTCAACACCGCGTTGACGCAGGCCACCACAGATCGCATCCAGGCGGAGGCTAAGTACCAGCAGGTGGGCCGCGCCGGTGCCTCGGCTGAGGCGCTTCGTAATCAGGCGATCAACAGCTTGCGACAGCGCCGCGCCGAACTGGCCGCTGACTATCAGCGGCTGATGGTACAGTTCGAGCCAGGCTATCCTGCCGCCAAGGCGATCCAGTCGCAGATCGACCAGCTTGATCGGTCGATTGCGCGGGAGGAAGGCCGTGTCTCGGGCTCGCTACAGGCTGAGTATCGTGAAGCACGGGAGCGCGAAAGCGCGTTGCAGGCTAAAGTGGACCAGTTGAAGGCCAGCTATCTGGATCTTCGTCGCCGCAGCATCCAGTACAATATTTATCAGCAGGAAGTAGACACTAACCGTGCCCTATATGACGGCCTGCTTCAGCGTTTCAAGGAAATCGGCGTCGCCGGGGGCGTTGGCGTAAACAACGTTTCGGTTGTCGACCCTGCCGACGTGCCGCAGAGTCCGTCGAGCCCAAGACTGATGGTCAATCTGATCGTGTCGATCCTAGCGGGCATTTGCATCGGTGGCGCACTCGCGTTCGCTCTCGAGCAGATGGATGAAGCGATCGCTGATCCGGTAGAAGTCGAGCGGCGGCTGGGTCTTCCGCTGCTCGGCACCGTGCCGAAGGTATCGGCGGACATGACACCACGCGACGCGCTGCTTGATCGCAAGTCCGAATTGGTTGACGCTTATCTTGCGGTTCAGACCAACTTGGCCTTTACGACCGAACATGGCGTGCCGCGTACCTTTGCGGTGACGTCGACCCGTCCGGCCGAAGGCAAGTCGACGACGGCATTGGCCCTCGCAACGACGTTGGTTCGTGGCCATCGCAAGGTGATCCTGGTCGACGGCGATATGCGCTCCCCATCGATCCACCATCTCGGTGGGGTCGATCACAACCGTGGTCTCAGCAATTTCCTTGCCGGTGACGACAATATCAGCACGCTGACGTTCGAAATGTCGGATCTGGGCTTTACGGCAATGTCGGCTGGCCCGATCCCGCCGAATGCGGCCGAGTTGCTCACCGGTACCCGATTGTCGGTGTTGTTCGAGCGTTTGCTTGAAACCTACGACCATGTCGTGGTCGACTCTCCGCCCGTCATGGGCCTTGCCGATGCGCCATTGATCGCCAGCCGTGTTGAGGGCGTGATCTATGCCGTGGAGTCGCATGGTATACGCTCGAGCTTGGTCAAGACGGCGCTGGCCCGCCTGAGTTCGGCCAATGCCCGCATCATCGGTGGTGTTCTGACCAAGTTCGAAGCCCGCAAGGCTCATTACGGCTATGGCTATGAATATGGCTATGGTTATGGCCGGGACAGCAAGGCGAAGGCATAGGCCGGGGCTATGGCGCGACGTCATTCGCGAGTTCGTCGATCACGGGCGGAATGGGCAGGGCTTGGAGCGCTGTCCGTCGTAGCTGCCTTTATTGGCTTTCAAAGTGTGGCCTTCACTGCCGCTCAAGTGACAGCCAAAGCCGACCCGGCGACGGCGCATCGGTTGGCACCGGCGAACGCTTACGCCAGCGCGGCGCTGGCCGCTTCGTTATCGGGGGCGGATGCCAGCCCTGCGGATCGTCGGCGTGCGGATGAATTGGCGTGGAGCGCGTTGCGCCACGATCCGACCGTGGCGACTGCCGCTTCAGCACTGGGGCTCAACGCACAGGTGCGTGGCGACACGGCTGCAGCCAAGCGTTTGTTCGATTATGTGGAAACGCTTTCCCGGCGTGACTTGCAAACCCAGTTATGGGCAATCGAGTATGCCGTAAGCCGCGGCGATGTGCCCGGCGCGCTGCGCCATTATGATATAGCGTTGCGAACCTCGCCCGAATCTGCTCAGACGCTGTTCCCCGTTTTAGTTTCGGCGAGTGCCGATCCGGATATCCGTGCGGCGCTGACCCGAACGCTTGCTGGCGGCTCGCCGTGGAGTGAGGGCTTCGTGAACTTCGCCGCGTCCAGTGGTGCCGATCCGAAAGCGATCACGCAGTTGTTCGTCGCTTTGCATCGTGCAGGCGTTGCGGTGTCTGATAACGCGCGGGCGAGCTTGGTCAGCAAATTGATCTCGGCCGGCGCTCTGGAAGATGCGTGGGCTTATTATGCCGAAAGCCATCGTGGTGCCGATCGTCGTCAGTCGCGTGATCCCCGTTTCCGGAATATGGATACGCCTTCGCTGCTGGACTGGGTCCCGATCAGCGATGGTGGCGTCAGCGCTTCCATCCAGCGTGACGGCGATGCGGGGGTCTTGGAATTCTCCGCTCCGTCCAGTGCGGGGGGGCCTGTCGTCGAACAGCTGCAACTGCTGCCCCCCGGGAGTTACCGGATCCAGGGGCATAGCGACGGCATCGACCAAGCGGTCGAGGCGCGGCCTTATTGGATATTGCAATGTCGTGAGGGGCGCGAGCTCGGTCGGGTGGTTCTGCCTAATTCAGCGGCGGCGAGGGGCGAGTTCGATGGTCGTTTCACCGTGCCCCAAGGCTGCCCCGTACAGATGCTGGCGCTGGTCCTTCGCCCCTCGGAGGCGGTTTCGGGTGTTTCCGGCCGGATCGACCGCGTTCAGCTGACGCCGATCCGGTAAAGAGGTGAAAGCGAAAGGACGTACCATGCGTGCCATATCCATAGCGGCCCTCTGCTTGGCCTTTGCGTCGCCCCTATCGGCGCAGAGCCGCACGCAAGATCAGACGCAAGAGCAAGAACAGGATCAGCCGCAGCAGCAGGCTGCGTCGCCTTTGCCTGTTCAAACGGGCAGAAATGCGTCGTCATCCGTCGGTGTCGTGGGACAGCGACAATCGACGCAAGCTGGCGTGAACGTCGCTCCGATGGGAAGGGTCAACGCGCGGATTGAATCTCGCATCCAGTCACGGATCGCCAGCCGGATCGACCGCAACTATAATCCGCAAACCAATTCGACCACCTCAATCACGACCGCCGCAGACCAGGTTCGCATCGCTGGGGCGGGGCGCTGATCGTCTATATGCGGCCAACTACGGGTTGGCAGGCGGCCGCATATAGACGTCGAGAGGGCGCTGCCGTGGCGTTAGGCGACAGTCAATCGTGCCTCGCCGTGGTGGTCCAAGAACCAGCGATACGTGGACGCGATGCCGTCCTCCAGGGCAATGGCCGGATGCCAGCCCATGCTCTGCAACTTGGATCCGCTCATCAGCTTGCGCGGCGTACCATCAGGCTTGCTTTCGTTGCGAACGATAGCGCCATCGAAGCCGACCGCACGCGCGACCATTTCGGTCAGTTCGAGGATGGTCACGTCACTGCCCGAGCCGACATTGACATGCTCGTCGTCGGAATAATTCTTCATCAGGAAGACGCAGGCATCCGCCAGGTCGTCGACGTGCAGAAATTCCCGCCTAGGGGTGCCCGTACCCCAGATTTCGATCTCACCTGCGCCATCATGCTTCGCTTGATGCGCCTTGCGCATCAGTGCCGGCAAGACATGGCTGCTATTCAGATCGAAATTGTCGCCGGGGCCGTAGAGGTTGGTCGGCATTGCCGAAATGAAATCGCGACCATGCTGGCGGCGGTAAGCCTGGGCCAGCTTGATGCCTGCGATCTTCGCGATCGCATACCACTCGTTGGTCGGCTCCAGCGGGCCGGTCAACAGCGCGCTTTCCTCGATCGGTTGAGGGGCCAGCTTTGGATAGATGCATGACGAGCCAAGGAACATCAGCTTGCCGACATCGCTACGATGCGCTGCCTCGATGACGTTAGCCTCGATCATCAGATTGTCGTAGAGAAAGTCGGCCGGATACGTGTCGTTCGCCAAGATGCCACCGACCTTGGCAGCCGCGAGGAAGACCGCATCGGGCTTTTCCTGTGCGAACCATTCGCGGACCGCGCGCTGGTCCTGTAGGTCGAGTTCGGCCCGGGTGGCAGTGAGAACGGTGCAGCCCTCACTCGCCAGTCGTCGCACGATCGCTGAGCCGACCATGCCACGATGACCGGCGACATAGACGCGCTTGCCGGAAAGATCGAACGCCCCCGCCGCCATCATGCGTCCTTGGCGATCGGTGCATCGCGCATGACCTGAAGGTCGGCCAGCACCATCTCACGGGCAAGCTCTCGCACCGATGTTTGATGTACCCAGCCGAGCTTGGTCTTGGCCTTGGTGGGGTCGCCGATGAGAAGGTCGACCTCGGTCGGACGAAAATAGCGCGGATCAACCTCGATCAGGCATTTGCCCGTTTCGGCGCAATAGCCCTTTTCGTCAACGCCCGTACCTTCCCAGCGGAGCGTGATGCCGACATCGGCGAACGCCCATTCGACAAAGGTGCGGACCGGCGTCGTCTCTCCCGTCGCCAGCACGAAGTCATCCGGCTCATCCTGCTGGAGCATCAGCCACATGCCACGGACATATTCTCGGGCATGGCCCCAGTCGCGCTTGGCATCGAGATTACCGAGCCACAACTTGTCCTGCCGGCCGAGTTTGATCGCGGCAGCGGCGCGCGTGATCTTGCGCGTGACGAAAGTTTCACCACGCAAGGGGCTTTCATGATTGAACAGAATGCCGTTCGACGCATGCATGCCATAAGCCTCGCGGTAGTTTACCACGATCCAATAAGCATACATCTTGGCCGCGCCGTACGGCGAACGCGGATAGAAGGGCGTGGTTTCCTTCTGCGGCACTTCCTGCACGAGGCCATACAGCTCCGAGGTCGATGCCTGATAGAAGCGGCAGGTCTTTTCCATGCCGAGAATGCGGATCGCTTCCAGGAGACGCAGTGTACCGATGCCATCGGCATTGGCGGTATATTCCGGCGTCTCGAAGCTCACCGCGACGTGGCTCTGCGCGGCCAGATTGTAGATTTCGTCGGGCTTGGTCTGTTGAACCAGGCGGATCAGGTTGGTTGAATCGGTCAGGTCGCCGTAATGCAAGTGGAAGCGGGGGTTTTCCTCGTGCGGATCTTGATAGATATTCTCGATCCGACCGGTGTTGAACGACGACGAACGCCGCTTCACACCGTGGACGATGTAGCCCTTCTCTAGCAGAAATTCCGCGAGATAGGCACCGTCCTGACCGGTTACACCTGTGATAAGCGCCGTCTTCTGAGCCATGAAGCCTTCATTCCTGCCTGACATGCGTGGCGCCATGCGCCAGATGCATGGCGCGTTGCAAGCTATTGCCGATTCTTTTGATCCGATTGATCCCTTGCCTCCGCCTGAAACTGCGCGCGAACAGCAACGCAGCGCCGGAGGCGGGGTTGGCCATCACAGTTGCAACGGGGCGGCGGGATCTGCCGGCTTTCGAACCAGCCTGGGAAAGGATGCAGATCGTTTTTCTGAAACAGCGGTTTCGCAACATCATCGAGACAACACGTGCTGGACTGGATTTCATAATCGACTATCAGCGGGGCACACATGTCGACCGTAACTCTCAACACCGGCCGCTCTTTTGCGGCAGACACAGCCATCTCCATCTTGGATGCCGCGCGCAATGCTGGCGTCACGCTTGAGTATAGCTGTCGAACGGGGCGCTGCGGGATATGCAAGGCGCCTGTCGTATCTGGCACAACAAAAACGCTGCGCGTCGAAGAAAGCCTGACTGAAGGGGAGGCGGGCGAGGGGCTGGTACTCACCTGTTGCCGAGCGGCGACGAGCGACGTGGTGCTGGATATAGAGCCCCTCGACCGGCTGGCTGGCCTTGAAATCCGGACCGTGCCAAGTCGGATCGTATCGATCGACAGGCTGGCGATCGATATCGTCCGGGTGGTGCTCAAAACTCCACCGTCCTCCCCGATGCGCTTTCTCCCCGGCCAGTATATTGACGTCTTGGCCGAGGGTGTCCGGCGCAGCTACAGTCTGGCCAACGCTCCGCGGGCGGATGGTATGCTGGAGCTCATCATCAAGCGGTATCCGGGCGGCGTGCTGAGCGGTTACTGGTTCGACCGTGCCAAGCCCAATGACCTGATCCGGATCGAGGGGCCTTTTGGGACCTTCTTCCTGCGGGACGAGGCGCCGCGCGACATCGTTTTTCTTGCAACGGGCACCGGCATTGCTCCGGTCAAGGCGCTGCTGGAGGAACTGGCCGCCGATCCTGAACGCGCTGCACGCCATCGCCTTCACGTCTTCTGGGGCAATCGCGAGGCGGAAAATTTCTGCTGGGATCCGGTGGACCTCGGCCTCGACGTAGGCTTCCATCATCTGCTATCGGGCGGGGATGCCAGCTGGGGCGGCAAGCGAGGGTATGTGCAGGACGCGGCAATCCATCATGGGTTTGATCCCGTCGATACAGTTGTCTATGCTTGTGGTTCGAACGCGATGATCGCGTCGGCGCGTACCGCAATGACTGCACTTGGCCTTCCGGCCAGACGTTTCTTCTCCGACGCATTCGTCAGCTCAAACTGAGATAGGACCCGATGAAGGCAGTTATTCTAGCCGGCGGCCTCGGCACGCGTTTTGCCGAAGAAACCAGCCTGAGGCCCAAGCCCATGATCGAGATCGGGGGGCGCCCGATCCTATGGCATATCATGAAGATCTATGCGGCGCACGGCGTCACGGACTTCGTGATCTGCTGCGGTTACAAGGGTTACGTCATCAAGGAGTATTTCGCCAACTACTTCCTGCACATGTCGGATGTGACCTTCGACATGAAGGCGAACGAAATGATCGTGCACGAGCGCCGCGCCGAGCCGTGGAAGGTAACGCTGATCGACACCGGCGATACGTCGATGACGGGTGGACGGCTGAAGCGTGTAGCAGATCACGTGAAGGACGAAGAAGCCTTTTTCTTCACCTATGGTGACGGTGTCGGCGACATCGACATTACCGCGTCGCTGGAATACCACCGTTCGCACGGCAAGGCGGCGACGCTGACCGCCACCTATCCCCCGGGCCGCTTCGGCGCGCTGCACATGGAGGATGGTCGGATCACGGACTTCCTTGAAAAGCCGCAAGGCGATGGGGGCATGATCAATGGCGGGTTCTTCGTCCTCAGCCCCAAGGTGCTCGACTATCTGGAGGGCGATGACACCGTCTGGGAGCAGGAGCCACTGCGGACGCTCGCTTCGGACGGCGAACTGATGGCTTACGAGCATCACGGCTTTTGGCAGCCCATGGATACGCTGCGTGACAAGCAGCACCTCGAAAGCCTGTGGAGCGGCGGCAAGGCTCCCTGGTGCGTGTGGCGGTGAGCGTACCTTCCGGCACCGTCGATCCTGCCTTCTGGGCGGGCAAGCGCGTGTTCCTGACGGGGCATACGGGCTTCAAGGGAAGCTGGATGGCTTTGTGGCTCCAGCGGATGGGGGCCGAGGTTACCGGCTTTGCGCTGGCGCCCCCCACCACGCCGGCGTTGTTCGATGTGGCTCGTGTGGCGGACGGCATGACGTCCATCATTGGCGACATCCGCGATCGCCAGACGCTGGAACAGGCGCTGGTATTGGCCGATCCCGAGATCGTCATCCACATGGCGGCCCAGCCACTGGTGCGTGCGTCCTACGACGATCCGGTCGGCACCTATGCCACCAACGTCATGGGCACGGTCCATCTGCTCGAGGCGGTCCGTCGGGTGCCGGGCGTGCGCGCCTGCGTCGTCGTGACGACCGACAAATGCTACGAGAACCGCGAATGGCCCTGGGGCTATCGCGAGGACGAGGCGATGGGGGGGTATGATCCCTATTCCAACTCCAAGGGCTGCGCTGAGCTGGTCACGTCTGCCTATCGCCGCTCGTTCTTTAGCGACGGCAAGACGGCATTGGCGTCCGGTCGAGCGGGCAATGTCATCGGCGGAGGCGACTGGGCCGATGACCGGCTCATTCCCGACATCCTGCGCGCGGTCGCCAAGGGCGAGCCCGTGTCGATCCGCAACCCGATTTCCATCCGGCCCTGGCAGCATGTGCTGGAGCCGGTTGGAGGCTATCTGGTTCTCGCGCAGGCGTTGTGGAGCATGCCCGAAGCTGCCGCGGAAGCGTGGAACTTTGGCCCGCGCGATGACGATGCTCAGCCTGTCCAATGGATTGTCGAGCGCATGTGTGAGGCCTGGGGCAATGGCGCTACCTGGGTCCATGACGAGAATGTCCAGCCCCATGAGGCACGCTATCTTAAGCTGGATATCTCTAAGGCGCGTGCAGGCCTGCGTTGGACGCCCCGCTGGAGCCTAGCTCAAGCCTTGGAAAGCATCGTTGCCTGGCATCGCGCCTGGCTGGCCGGTGCCGACATGCACCAATATTGCAATACCGAGCTGGAGCGCTTCGTGGCGGCTCCCCTCAATCAAGCCGCGTAAGGATTTCTGTTTTCATGACCGCTGACGACCTCCGCAAGCAAATTCGTGCCCTGGTCACCCAGTACGCCGAAACCCAATTTGCGCCTAAGCCCTTCGTACCGGGCGAGAGCATCATCCCGCCAGCCGGCAAGGTGATCGGCGCCCCTGAGATCGAGTTGATGGTCGAGGCTTCGCTCGACGGTTGGCTGACCACGGGACGCTTCAATACCGAGTTTGAAGCCAAGCTCGGTCGGATCGTTGGAGCGCCCTTCGTGCTGACGACCACGTCGGGTTCGTCGGCGAACCTGCTGGCGCTGTCTTGCCTCACAAGCCACAAGCTGGGCGAACGCCGCCTCAAGCCCGGCGATGAAATCATCACCGTCGCGGCTGGTTTCCCGACGACGGTCAACCCGTCGATTCAGCATGGGCTGGTTCCCGTCTTCGTCGACGTCGATGTTCCGACCTACAATATTGACGTCTCGCTGATCGAAGCGGCCATCACAGACAAGACCGGCGCGATCATGATCGCGCACACGCTCGGTAATCCGTTCAATCTGGCCGAAGTACGGCGCATCTGCGACGAGCATGATCTGTGGTTGGTCGAGGATTGCTGCGACGCGCTCGGTGCCACCTACGACGGCAAGAAGGTTGGGTTGTGGGGCGATGTCGCCACCCTGTCTTTCTATCCGGCGCATCACATCACGATGGGGGAAGGCGGAGCGGTCTTCACGCGCTCGGCCGAACTTAAGCCGATCATCGAGTCGATCCGCGACTGGGGCCGCGACTGCTATTGCGCACCGGGTTGCGATAACACGTGTGGTTCGCGGTTCGGTCAGCAGCACGGCACGCTGCCGTTCGGCTATGACCACAAGTATGTCTACAGCCATATCGGTTATAATCTGAAGATCACCGATATGCAGGCGGCTTGCGGCTTGGCACAGCTCGATCGTGTCGACGATTTCGTCGAGGCCCGTCGCCGCAACTTCCGCCTGCTCACCGAGCGGCTGAAGGGTATGGAAGAGATCTTCATCCTGCCGGAGGCGACACCCAATTCGGATCCGTCGTGGTTTGGCTTCCCCTTGATGATTCGGGATGGCGTGGATGCCAAGCGTGTCGACGTCACACGCTTCCTCGACCAGAACAAGATCGGCACCCGCTTGCTGTTTGCGGGCAACCTGACGCGACAGCCCTATTTCCAGAACGTCGAATATCGCGTGGTGGGGGATCTGACTCAGACCGACCGAGTGATGAACAACACGTTCTGGCTTGGGCTGTACCCGGCATTGGGAAGCGAACATTTCGACTATGTCGGCGAGAAGCTCGAAGAATTTTTCGGGCTGAATTTCTGATAAGTTGGGCATCGGCCTTTGTCGGAAGGTCGATACGGGCAGGTTTCGAATGAGGGTTTCAGGCGCCTGCGGGCTGGCAAATGCGGATCATGAGTTGTGATCCTATCGCCCGCCCGCGGCGCCTGATTCTTTATCCGCGGCTGCCGTGCAGTATATAGCGCGAAGGGCAAGACAGACGCTCGGTAATATCGAGTCTATTCGCCTTTTCGGATCGTTGGAAGCAAGCGGTCGAGCCGGTTCTTCGCTTGTGTGGTAGCAGAATGAGACCGTGCTATCGTGGACGCGGTGTTGCGAAGTTGAGGAGTGTTTGAGCTCGCAATGGAATATTATGTCCACACTCGATATGGCCCTTGGCATCGTTTACGCGTACAGGTGGCCGGTGGATTGGTAGCGGCGTTTGCTCCCTACCTCCTACGTTTGGCAATGATCTGGGGTGACCCCAACCTTCTTGTCGGTGCAAATGACGGCATCGCCGTGTTGCACCTGACGTTTGTGCTAAGTCTGTTATGCATCCTCGCCGGTTCGCTCATCATGCGAAGCATGTCGCGTTATCCCGGCGTCGAGGGCAGTGCATCCATTCTACCCGCCTTTTCTGCGGCTTTCGGCGTGATGCTGTTGGTTCTCGTTATGGGGCGGATCGAGTATAACCGCTTCGTTCTGGCCGGGTCTTATGGCTTGGTCTTGCTGTGGTTCTATCTGGTTCATTTCAAGGAGCAGCGTCGTTCGTTGCGCATCGGGATCATACCCAATGCGCCGATCGATCCGGCATTGTCTCAAATTCGACGTGTCGAGCCTGTCATACTTGATAGCCCCGAGGCCAATGTTGGTGGAATAGATGCCATCGCAGCAGATTTAAGAGTGGATATGTCGCCCGAATGGGAAAGGCGGCTTGCCGATTATGCGCTTGAAGGGCTGCAGATATTCCATATCAAGCACCTCATCGAGTCCCTAACGGGACGTATCGCGCTCGAGCATCTATCGGAAACCAGTTACGGCACGCTCTCGCCGTCTTCCGTGTACTTGGTGGTCAAGCAAGTTTTCGATTGGCTGGCTGCACTGATCGCCCTGATTGTCCTTTTGCCATTACTTCTTATCCTGGCGCTTATCATCAGGCTTGATTCCAAGGGGCCGGCAATATTCAAGCAGCGACGTATTGGCTATCGTGGAAAGCCTTTTGTCGTTTATAAGTTCCGGACTATGACGAATAGCGCTCCCCAGACAGAGCAGCGCGTCGCAGCCATGACCCAAGACAATGATGTCCGCATCACCCGTATTGGTGGGGTGTTGCGCCAGACCCGGATTGATGAGCTTCCTCAGATATTCAATGTTCTCAAAGGACAAATGAGCTGGATTGGGCCACGGCCGGAAGCGGAAGTCCTGTCGCGTTGGTATGAGGACAATATACCCTTTTATCGGTATCGGCATATCGTGCGACCAGGGATTACCGGATGGGCACAAGTTAACCAGGGCCATGTCGCCGAATTAGAAGACGTAACAAGTAAGCTCCATTACGATTTTTACTATATCAAGAATTTTTCACCTTGGATTGATATGTTGATCGTAGTGCGCACTGCATGGACAATGTTGACCGGATTTGGCGCTCGGTAACGCGAAGCGATACGTATTAATTACGAAGCTCAGGTTGTCACCGTAAGTGTGGTGCGAGGGCACTTTGAGAATAGTAGGAGCAGCGCCGAGGTCGAAACTGACGTCATGGGTTGGACGGCCCCTGCACCAGCGTAGCTGTGCAATGATGTGGTCGTTGAGCCATGTGTGGACGACCCCTGCGGTGCAAGTGCTTTCGTGCGGCGATGAGCACCGGTCGGGTGCATCCATGTGTTCGGCCTGTTCGTGCAGCACCGCATGGCTGCTGGCCCTGATGAAGTCCGCGGATCGGATCCCTAATCACGTCATCGCGCTTGAAGCGCTTTGCTCCCCTGGGTTTGTTCGATCCCCGGTCTGACCGGTTTGTCATCACCACTCAGCTGCCCCTACACCATCCTGCCGGCCGCTCAGCGGTCGGCGAGGACAGCGGTCACGCGGCAGCCGCCGCGTAGACCTCCTTGCGCGCCATCACCGCCCAGGCGATGCGCGCTGTGGACCTAAAACACGTTCTTCGCCAGATCGACCCCGACGGTCACGACATCCTGGTGCATGGATCGACTCCTAGACGTGGCTCAACGACCACATCATTGCACAGCTACGCTGGTGCAGGGGCCGTCCAACCCATCACGTCAGTTGGACCGACCGAACATGATCTCGATGCGGCTTCGTCGCCGATGGTGCCGCTTGTCGTATCTGACCGGCTCGTTGCGTGATCGCCGGCCTGGAATGCGGGGCTGGATGCCTTTGGCTTGCAGGGCGTCCCTGAACCAGTCGGCGTCATAGCCGCGATCGCGGAGCAGCCATTGTGCCTTGGGCATGTCGTCGAGCAGCGCTGCCGCTCCGGTGTAGTCGCTGGCCTGGCCAGCAGTCATGAAAAAGCTCAGGGGCCGGCCGTTCGCGTCGGCAACGGCGTGGAGCTTGGTATTCATGCCGCCCTTGGTGCGGCCGATCAGGCGGCCGAGATTCCCATTTAACCTGCAGGCTCGATGCCGTGCGGTGCGCCTTCAGGTAGGTCGCGTCGATCATGACCGTCTGCGGCTCGGCGCCAACTGCAGCCAGACCTTCCATCATGCGCGTGAACACACCGGCCTCGCCCCAACGCCTCCACCGATTGTAGAGCGTCTTGTGCGGGCCGTAGGCGCTGGGTGCGTCTCGCCCGCGCAACCCGTTGCGGTTGACGAACACGATGTCGCTCAGCGCCCGCCGGTTATCCACGCGGCGTGCCATGGCTCCTGAGAAAGAACGGTCCCAGCCGCTCCATCTGCTCATCCGTCAGCCAAAACAGGTTGCTCATTCCGGTCTCCTTGCGGAGCCTGGATCAGATCGCGACGCTTACATCAATGGGTTCTCACCCTAGCACAACATAAACTTAACATAACAATTATTATTGAACTTTCTGTCGTATTGGTGGTAAGCTACAGAAAGGGCAGTCAGGCCAAAAATCTGCACAATCAATGTTAAAAATGTGCATCATAGTGCGAACACTTGCACTCTGCATGGTACTGATATCGATGCGATCCACATGAACTGGTCCCATCTCAACCAGACGAATTTGAGCCTAAGAAGGAGGCTTGGGGCTATCCCCTGAGCATAGGCTTATGTCCGTGTCCGAGATCATCACCGACGGCGGTCGTCGCCGTCACTG
>NZ_JACIFA010000016.1 GCF_014197135.1 Sphingomonas zeae | reverse complement strand
TCTCCTCGGGCTTGTGCTTCTTCGCTGGCATTCGTCGTCCCTTCCTCGATCCAGACTGTCATAGTCGATGGACCACTCAGAAGGGGGCAGCTCAGCACGAAGCCGAGGCGGCACTGCGCGAGAGCGAGACGCGACTTCGCTTCTTCGGTGAGCTCGAGGAGCGCCTTTTTGGAGCGGCGGACGCGTCAGATGCCATGAAGGCCGCGGCGGAGATGCTGGGGCAAAGGCTCAACGCATCGCGGTGCGCCTATGCCGATGTCGATACGGACAGCGATCTGTTCTGGATCCGCAGCGACTATAACGCTCCCGGCGTAGAAAGTTCGGTGGGGGCCTACAGCCTTGACCTGTTCGGACCGCGGGCAGCTGCCGACATGCGACTGGGCCGTACGCTGATCGTACGAGACGTCGTTGCAGAGCTGCAGCCCAGCGAAGGGCGCGAGATGTTTCAGGCCATCGGCATCGACGCGATCATCTGCTGCCCACTGGTCAAGGAAGGGCGGCTCGCAGCGATGATGGCGGTCCATCAGGACCATGCGCGCGACTGGAGCCTGGGCGAAATCACGCTGGTCAGGGAGGTGGCAGAGCGATGCTGGTCGCATGTCCAACGGGTCGGTGCGGAAGCTCGCCTTCGTGAGAGCGACGAGCGCCTGCGCCTTGCGGTCCAAAACGCGGAAATCGGCTTCTGGGACGTGGACATCGTCAACGACCGGCTGATCTGGCCAGCCCAGACCAAGGCGATGTTCGGCATATCCGCAGACGTTCCCGTGACGATGGACGACTTCTACAACGGCCTTCATCCCCATGATCGGGAGGCAACCACAGCAGCCTTTCTGGCGGCCGCTGACCCGAGCATACGCGCGCTCTACGACGTTGATTACCGCACGATCGGTAAGGAGGACGGGGTCGAGCGCTGGGTGGCCGCAAAGGGTCGCGGCGTATTCGATGCTTCGGGGCGCTGCCTGAGGGTTGCAGGCACGGCGCTCGACATCACCGCGCGCAAGCGGGCGGAAGAGGCGCTCCGCGAGCTCAACGCCACCCTGGAAGCGAGGGTCGCTGCGGCGATCGCAGATCGGGAGGAGGCGCACGAGGCGCTTCGCCAGAGCCAGAAGATGGAGGCGATGGGCCAACTGACCGGCGGCGTCGCGCATGACTTCAACAATCTGCTGACGCCGATCGTCGGTGCGCTCGACATGCTTCAGCGCAAAGGGCTCGGCGGTGAGCGGGAGCAACGCTTGATTGCCGGCGCGGCGCTGTCGGCCGAGCGGGCAAGGACACTTGTTCAACGTCTCCTCGCGTTCGCGCGTCGGCAGCCGCTCCAAGCCGTCTCCGTCGATGTTGCAAAGCTCGTCTCGGGCATGGGCGATCTTGTCGAGAGTACGACAGGTCCACAGATTAGGGTGGTCGTCGAGGTGGAAACCGATCTGCCGGCAGCGAAGGCTGACCCCAACCAGCTTGAAATGGCGCTGTTGAATCTTTCGGTGAATGCCCGCGACGCCATGCCGGATGGAGGAACGCTACGGATCTCGGCAACGGTCGAGGCTATTTCGAAAGGCCACCGGTCCCGCTTGGCGCCCGGCAGCTTCATCTGTCTATCGGTAGCAGATACCGGCACCGGTATGGACGAGGCTACGATCGCGCGGGCGGTCGAGCCGTTCTTCTCGACCAAGGGAATCGGGAAAGGAACCGGCCTCGGCTTGTCGATGGTACATGGCCTTGCCTCGCAGCTCGGCGGCGCACTGACCATTCAGAGCCGGCCGGGGATGGGCACGAACGTTGAGCTTTGGCTTCCCGTCAGCTCCGAGGCAGCGGAGCAGGCGTCAGTCCCGCAGCGGCTCGCCGCCGATGTCCACCATCGCGGAACGGCGCTTCTCGTCGACGATGAGGAACTGGTGCGGATGAGCACGGCGGACATGCTCGTCGACCTTGGCTATGCGGTGGTGGAAGCGGCTTCGGCCGAGGAGGCCGTGCGCGTTCTCGAGCGCGGGCAATCGATCGATGTCTTGGTCACCGATCACCTGATGCCTGGAATGACAGGGACGGAGCTCGCCCGGCATGTGCAGGCGACTCGCCCCCAGCTGCCCGTCTTGCTCGTGTCCGGCTATGCCGAGCTGGAAGGCGTTGATGCCGAACGTCCAAGGCTGACCAAGCCGTTTCGAAAGGACGAACTCGCGGCGACGTTGTCAACGCTTGTCGATTAACAAACTGAAGGCGACAGTGCTTTAAACAGAGAGCGCCGCATCGCTATTTCCGATCGCCGAGCCCTTTCACATGCCCGCCGGCTCAAGACGCTCAGCAGGTTCACACCCTACGAATACATCGCAAAAACCTGGATGTCAGAGCCCGAACCGTTCATCGTCGATCCGATCCACCAGGTGCCGGGACCAAATACCTGGTCAAAAGCGGGCACCTTTTGCCTGATATGTGAAAAACTCGAAAAAACAAAGGGATATGGCGGAAGAGGTGGGATTCGAACCCACGGATGGCTTGCACCATCGCCGGTTTTCAAGACCGGTGCCTTAAACCGCTCGGCCACTCTTCCAGGGTCGCGGTGGAACGTGCCTCTACGCCAAGCCCGTCGGCGAATCCACTATCGATTGCGGATGCGTGTTCGGTTGAAGAGCGGAGCGGCTGGACGTGCCCCCCTTGCGGTGGCGCGAGGTTCCGGCTGGAGCCTAGCTATGGCACATAGGCGCTCATGTGGGGGGACATTACCCGGCGTTTGAAGCGCCTCGCCATCGTGTCGATCTTTGCGGCTTCGGTCAGCGCGGCACCCGCCTGCGCGCAGGACGAGGCCGGGTTCCAGACCTATCTGCAACAGGTGCGCGGGACCGCGCTGTCACAAGGCGTCAGCCGTACGACGCTGGACTCGGTGCTGCCGACGCTTACGCTTAACTCGCGCGTGATCGAGCTGGACCGGCGCCAGCCGGGTGGTCCCGCCAATAGCGGGTTCAGCCCGTTCGCGCCCTATAAGGCGGCGCATGTCGATGCCGCGCGCATCGGGCGGGGCCGCACCAAGTATCTGGCGCAGCGCCCGCGCCTGTCGCGGATCGAGCGTGAGACGGGGGTTCCCGAATCGATCATGGTCGCGATCTGGGGCCACGAAACCAATTACGGTGCTTATACCGGCAATTTCGACCTGCTCCGCTCGCTGGCTAGCCTGGCCTATGAGGGGCGGCGGCGCCCCCTGTTCGAGGGCGAGTTCATTGCTGCGCTGAAGATGATGGACCGGGGCGTGACCCGTGACCAGCTGAAGGGCAGCTGGGCGGGCGCGACCGGCAATCCGCAGTTCCTTCCCTCCATTTACCTGCGCCTCGCGCGCGACGGCGATGGCGATGGGCGCGCCGACATCTGGAACAGCGAGGCCGATACGCTGGCCTCGATCGGCAATTACTTCGTCAATGCCGGATGGCGCGCAGGCCAGCCCTGGGGCTTTGCGGTGACGGTGCCTGCTGGCTTCGACCGCTCGATGGTGCGCAACCGGCTGGTCAGCCCGCGCTGCCCGCGCGTGTTCGAGCGGCATAGCGGCTGGCGGACGATCGCCGAGTGGCGTGCGATGGGCATCGTGCCGCTGGGTGCGGCCTGGCCCAATGATCAGGTATTGGCGACGCTGATGGAGCCGGACGGGCAGGGGGCAACCGCCTATCTGCTGACCGGCAATTACCGGGTCATCCTGGATTACAATTGTTCGAACTTCTACGCGCTTTCGGTGGGATTGCTGGCCGATGCGATTGCGGGCTGAGGCGATCGCGCTGCTGGCGCTGGCCTTCGCCACGCCGGTCTGGGCCGCTCCGTCCGATGATGCGCCGCCGGTGCGGTACGGCAAATATGACGCGACCGGGCAGGCAAGCTGGTACGGGCATGAGCTCGCCGGGCGGCGCACGGCAACGGGCAAGCGTTTCGATCCCGATGATGTGATGATCGCACACCGCACCCTGCCGCTCGAATCGATGGTCGAGGTGACGGATGTCGATACCGGACGAACGATCATCGCTCGCGTCGGCGACCGAGGGCCGGGGCGGCCTGACCGGGTGGCGGATCTGTCGCTGGGCGCGGCCAAGCTGCTGGGCGCGAACCGGCGTTCGGTCGCGCATATCCGGTTGCGCGCGCTGTCGCCGGGCAGCGACAGGCCGGGACTGATCCTGGCGGGGGCGAGCGCTGCGCCGCCCGTCGCCCGTCCGATCGCGCTCGATCCGCAAGGCCACTACCGCGTGCAGATCGCCAGCTTTTCCAGCCAAGCTCGTGCCCATGCGCTGGCCCGGCGTTTCGCCGCACGCGCGATCCCCGCCGGTCGCATCTGGCGGGTCGAACGCGCCGGACTGAATGCGGATTCCGCCAAAGCGCTGCGTGACGCGGCGGCAGAGGCGGGCTATGACGACGCCCGCATCCTGCATCAGGATTGACCTGTCGGCTCCCTTTGGTCACGGAACACCCATGAAGACCCTGTACGCATCTCTTGCCGCTCCGCTCGCCCTGGTCGCGATGGTTACCCCCTCGATCGCCGCCGCACCGCAGTTCGATACGCCCGCGCCGGTCGCCTTCATGAAGGACCTGTCCTCGGGCGCGATCCTGTTCCAGCGCGATGCCGATCGCCCGATGCCGCCCGCGTCGATGGCGAAGATGATGACGGTCTATGTCGCCTTCGACCTGGTCAAGAAGGGCCAACTGAAGCTGACCGACATGGTCACCGTGCAGCCGGAAACCTGGAAAAAGTGGCACGGACCGCAGGCGGGCTCGACCATGTTCCTGTCGCCGAACGAGCAGGTCAGCGTCGCCAACCTCCTCTATGGTATCGTCACGTTGTCGGGCAACGACGCCTGCGTCGTGCTGGCCGAGCATATCGCGGGCACGGAGCCGAACTTCGTCGAGCGGATGAACCGCACCGCCAAGCAGATCGGGCTGAACAACAGCCATTTCGGCACCTCGAACGGCTGGCCGGACGGCGGCGTGACCTACGTCACCGCACGCGACCTGGCCGATCTGGCCGAGCACACGATCACCGACTTCCCGCAGCTCTATAAGCAGTTCTATTCGCGCCGTGATTTCTCGTGGGGCAAGACGATGGGCGGCAACGCCATCACCCAGGCGAACCGCGACCCGCTGCTGGGTCGCGTCGCGGGCGCCGATGGCCTGAAGACCGGCCATACCGAAGAGGCAGGTTACGGCTTTACCGGTTCGGCCGAGCAGAATGGCCGCCGTCTGGTGATGGTCGTCGCCGGGCTCAACAGCTTCGGGGCGCGGGCCGAGGAGTCGGTCAAGTTCATGAACTGGGGCTTCCGCGCGTGGCAGGCCAAGCCGGTCGTCGCCAAGGGCAAGAAGGTCGCCGATGCCGAGGTCCAGATGGGATCGTCGAGCAGCGTCGGCCTGATCGCGCCTCGCCAGTTGACCGTCACGCTGCCTGCCGGGCTGGATCCGGCGATCAGCGCAAAGGTCGTCTATCAGGGGCCGATCAAGGCGCCGATCAAGGCGGGCCAGCATATCGCCGATCTGGTCGTCAGCTCGCCCGACATGCCCGCGCAGCGCCTGCCGCTGGTCGCGGACAAGGACGTCAGCGAGGCGGGCTTTTTCGGCCGCGCCTGGGCCGGGCTGACCTCGTTCTTCGGCTGATCGCCTGACCATGCTGCCGGTCGGCAATGATGCGGGCCAGGCTGCCTTCGCCGCCGCGCTGGGCGGGGCCAAGCTGCACCATGCCTGGCTGATCGCCGGGCCGGAAGGTGTGGGCAAGGCCAGCTTCGCGCGTGCGGCGGCCACGCGGCTGCTGGCGCGGGCGAGCGGGGCGGGGCCTCTGCCGCCCGGCCTTGCCGTGCCGGACGATCATCCGACCGCCAAGCTGATGGCGGCGGGGTCGCATCCTGATTTCCGGGTGATGGCGCGGCTTCCCAAGGATGCCGAGAAGCCCGATCAGGACCTCGCACGGTCGATCACCATCGCGCAGGTCCGCACGCTGCAACCGATGTTCGCGACCGCGCCTGCGATGGGTCCTGCGCGGGTCGTGCTGATCGACGCGATCGACGATCTGGAACGCGGCGGCGCCAATGCACTGCTGAAGAATCTGGAGGAGCCGCCCGCGGGGACGGTGTTCCTCCTCGTGAGCCATGCGCCGGGACGGTTGCTGCCGACGATCCGCTCGCGATGCCGGTTGCTGCGGTTCGAGCGGCTGTCGGACGCCGACGTGGCGCGGGTACTGCGCCAGGAACTGCCTGAGGCGGACGAGGATGAAATCGCCGCACTGGTCGCGGTGGCGGACGGAGCGCCGGGCCGGGCGTTGCGCTTCGCCGGGCTGAACATCGCGGGGCTTGATAGCGCGATCACACGGATCGCGGAGACGGGCGATCCGGGCAATGCCGAGCGGGTGAAGCTGGCCAAGTCGCTGGCGGGGAAGGCTTCGCAGGCGCGGTATGAGGCGTTTCTGGACCGGGTGCCTGCCTTTATTGCTGGCCGTGCGCGAGGCCGATCAGGGCCGGGGCTGAAAGTAGCGCTGGACGCCTATGCCGCTGCGCAGGATTTGGCGGGCGCGGCGCGCGGACTGTCGCTGGATGCGCAGGGGACCGTGTTCGAGATGGCGGGGATCATCGCGACGTTGCGGTGAGGGTGTCCCTTGGCCTTCGACTTCGCTCAGGCTGAACGGAGTTTGGAATTTAACCCCGTTCCGCGCCGCCGTTCAAGCTGAGCAAAGTCGATGCTCACGCCCAACGCCAGCCAACAGCTTTTTACAGCCCCACCCGCTCGAAATGCCCCGGGGCAAAGCCTTCGATAGCCAGCGCGGCAATCCGCTCCGCGACAACCTCGGGCGCTTTGACCGAGGCGGGGTCCTCGCCAGGATAAGCCTTGGCCCGCATCTGCGTCCGGGTCGCGCCGGGGTCGACGATCGCTGTACGGATCGCGCTGATCTCCGACGTTTCGTCTCCATAGGCCGCGAGCAACGTCTCGAATGCCGCCTTTGACGCGCCATAAGCACCCCAATAGGCACGCGGCTTGCGTCCGACCGAGGAGGTGACGCCGATGACCCGTGCTCCGTCCGAGCGGCGCAGCATCGGGTCGAAAGCAGCGATCATCGCGGCCTGGGCGCTGACGTTCAGGGTCAGGACGCGCGCGAATTCCTTGGCGTCGATCGCGGGCACGGCGGCCAGCGAGCCCAGCATCCCGGCGTTGAGCACCAGCACGTCGAGTGCCTGCCAGCGCTCGCCGATCGCTCCTGCAAGACGGCCAATCGACTCATTTTCGATCAGGTCGAGCGGCGCGATGGTGGCAGAACCCCCGGCGTTGAAGATCGTCTCCTCGACCTCCTCCAACCCCTTCGGCGTGCGCGCGGTCAGGACGACATGCGCACCCGCCGCGCCCAGCGCGATGGCGGTCGCCGCCCCGATGCCCCGGCTGGCACCCGTAACCAACGCCAGCTTGCCGTCGAGCGCGCCCTCCATCAGGCGACCCGCTCGGCCAGCATCGCGAACTGATCGACCGAGGCGGTCTCGTCATGGTCGGTCAGCGTGGTCGGATAGTCGCCCGTAAAGCAGGCGTCGCAATAGCTGGGCTTGTCGCCGCGTGCGGCGTTCAGCGCCTTGTACAGCCCCTCGATCGACACGAAGGACAGGCTGTCGGCATGAATGAAGTCGGTCATGCCGCCCAGGTCGAGCTTGGCGGCGAGCAGCTTGGCGCGCTCGGGCGTGTCGACGCCGTAGAAGCAGCTGTGCCGAGTCGGCGGGCTGGCGATGCGCATATGCACTTCGGCGGCACCCGCCTCGCGCATCATTTGCACGATCTTGAGCGAGGTGGTGCCGCGCACGATCGAATCATCGATCAGGACGACCTTCTTACCCTGGATCAGCGCGCGATTGGCATTGTGCTTCAGCTTGACGCCCAGATGACGGACCTTGTCGCCCGGCTGGATGAAAGTGCGGCCGACATAGTGAGAGCGGATGATGCCCAGCTCGAAGGGGATGCCCGAGGCCTGCGCATAGCCGATCGCGGCGGGAACGCCCGAATCGGGGACGGGGATGACCAGATCGGCATCGACAGGTGCTTCATGGGCCAGCTGCGCGCCGATTTCCTTGCGGACCGAATAGACCGACTGGTCGCCCGCGATCGAATCGGGGCGGCTGAAATAGACCCATTCGAAGATGCAGGGGCGGGCGTCGACCGCCTGGAAGGGGCGGATCGAGCGGATTTCGGTGCCCTGCACGATGACCAGCTCGCCGGGTTCGACCGCGCGCTCGAAGGTCGCGCCGCACACGTCGAGCGCTACCGTCTCCGATGCGAAGATCACCGAGCCGTCGAGGCGCCCCATCACCAGCGGTCGGATGCCCAGCGGATCGCGGCAGGCGATCATACCCTCGGGCGTCATCACGATCAGCGAATAGGCGCCTTCAACCTGCTTGAGCGCGTCGATGAAACGGTCGAGCAGGGTGCGATAGTTGGACGTCGCGACGAGATGGATGATCGTCTCGGTATCGCTGGTCGACTGGAAGATCGAACCGCGACGGACGAGCTCGCGACGCAGCTTCATCGCGTTGGAAATATTACCATTATGCGCGATGGCGAAGCCGCCGGTCGACAGGTCGGCATAAAGCGGCTGGACGTTGCGCAGCGCGGTCTCGCCGGTGGTCGAGTAACGCACGTGGCCGCAGGCGACATCGCCCGGCAGGCCGCGGATCACGTCGTCACGGTCGAAATTGCCCGCGACATGGCCCATGGCGCGGTGGGTGTGGAACAGCGTGCCATCGAAGCTGGTGATCCCCGCCGCTTCCTGTCCGCGATGCTGGAGCGCATGAAGCCCGAGCGCGGTCAGCGCCGCCGCGCCATCGGCGCCGGACACGCCGAAAATGCCGCACTCCTCGCGGAGTTTGTCGTCGTCGAAGGGGTTGGTGGTCAGCATAAGAGAGGCGCTCGCAACGTTCGCAACTAAGGGGCAGACGGGGCGCATATAGGAACGTCGTCCGCGTTTGTCGCCTGTTTGTCATCATGGCGGGGATCATTTTCGCAAAGGCTGCGTTTCGGAGCCGAAAGCAGGAGATGCCATATGGCGCGCGATCACGGAGCTCAGATCAAGGATGACGGGCTGTATGAAGAACTCCGCAAGCAGGGCCAGTCCAAGGAAAAGGCAGCGCGCATCGCCAATGCCAAGGCGAAGGGTAGTCTGGACCATAAATCCACCCACCTGGAGGATCGGACCAAGGACGACCTGATGGCCGAGGCGCGCAAGATCGGCATCGAGGGGCGGTCGAAGATGAACAAGGATGCGCTCATCAAGGCGATCCGTGATCACGGGTGATTGAGGCGAGCAGCGATCCGTTATAATCCCGCTCCATGGCCGACCACCGTGACACCGGGCTGACGCTCGACCCCAAATTCGATGCCAATGGCTTGCTGACGGCGATCGTGACCGATCGGGCCAGCGGCGAGCTGTTGATGGTTGCGCATATGAATGCCGAGGCACTGGAGGCGACGCGTGCGACCCGCGACGCGCATTTCTGGTCGCGCAGCCGGGGACGGCTCTGGAAGAAGGGCGAAAGCTCGAACAACGTGCTGCGCGTGGTCGAGATGCGGATCGACTGCGATCAGGATGCGATCTGGCTGATCTGCGATCCGGCAGGCCCCGCCTGTCACACCGGCGCGCGCAGTTGCTTTTACCGGCGGATCGAGGGCGACGGACTGGCGCCGGTGGCGTGATCCGGCGGAGAATCGCGCTGGCGACCCTGATCCTGCTGACCGCCTGTAGCCGGGCGGGCGATGGCGGGGACGGCAAGGCGGGTGAAAAGCTGGAAGCCGCGAGCATCGCCGCCGGGCTGGTCGCCGATCCGGCCGCCGCGCCGCTGGACGGCCTCTGGTCGCGCGATACGGACCGGATGTGCATCCTGCCTGCCGGGGGCAATGCGACCCGCCATGTGGGGGTGATGCTGGATTATGGCGAGGGGCAGGGGTGCACGGCCCTCGGCACCATGGAACGCTCGGGCTCGACCTTGAAGCTGACGCTGGGGGCGTGCCGCTTTACCGCGCGGTTCGACGGCGACTCCATCCAGTTCCCGGCGATGCTGCCGTCGGCCTGTAATGCCTTCTGCACCGGACGGGCTACGCTGTCGGCGTTGAATGTCGAGCGGATCAGTGCCTCGGTGGCCGAGGCGCGGACGCTGCGCAGCGCGAACGGGACTATGCTCTGCGCTGATTGACGTTCACGTAAAGGGCATTTAGCGTTGGATGCCATGACCCAGGTCGCCGCCTCCACCGAACCGCAGCCTTGCGCCGATCGCGACGATTATTCGATCACCCAGCTTTGCGCCGAGTTCGGCGTCACCGCCCGTGCGCTCCGCTTCTACGAGGATGAAGGGCTGATTTCGCCGCAGCGGCGGGGCACGCAGCGCATCTATTCGCAGCGCGATCGCGCACGGCTTGCCTGGATTTTGCGCGGCAAGCGGGTGGGGTTCAGCCTGGCCGATATTCGCGAGATGATCGATCTGTACGACCTGGGCGACGGCCGCCGCCTCCAGCGCGAGGTGACGCTGGAACGCTGTTCCGCCAAGATCGAGGCGCTTCAGGCACAAAAGCGCGACATCGATGCCGCCATCGCCGAACTGACCGAATTCGTCGCGCTGGTCGAATCGCACCGGGAGTAGGTGCGCTTCTATTCCTCCCCTGCAACGGGAGGATTCGGTTTGGGTTCGGCCTGTGGGGCACTCGCGCGGCGGACGCCGGTCAGTTCGCCCGTCGCGGGCGTCGGGGTCGAACTAGGCTGCGGCGTGGGGGTCGGCAACGGGACGATCGTCATCGACATCCGCTTCATGCAGCGCGGACCCTTGAACGCCGGATACATTCCGCAATTCCATAAGGTCCGCTCCAGCCCGATCGCGGGGTCGCGGAAATAGCTGAAGGCCATCGTCTCCATCTGAACCTGGTTCAGCGGCACGGAGAACGCCGTGGCATTGGCGTCGCGCCACGCCATGACGGTGCAATGCTTGCGCGTCCCGCACAGCGTCAGGGCAAAGGCCGGGAAGCCTTCCGGCGCCAGTCCGGCGGGCAGGGTGATGAGGAAAGTGTCGGGTTCGCTGGCCAGCGGCGCCATGGTTCCGGCGGCGACTGCGCCTTCGGCCAGCGCGGCTCCGGCGCCGTCGCTGGCATCGGTTCCGGCCTGGTGGGCGGACGAGAAGGGAGCAAGCGCCGGAATGACCGGCTCGCCGGGCACCAGATGCCGGTTGAAAGCGGGCGGCGTGCCCCACCAGCCGGACCAGCGGAAGAACAAATGGCTGCCGACGCGCGCGATCTTGTCCAGGCTCGCCTGCCAATAGGGCACGACCCAGTCGGTATGATAATGGGTTGCGTGGCCGACGGGACCGAAGACCTTGCCGTTCAGCGCCATCGCCGCGATCTGCCGCGCGCGGGTCCAGGCGGCCTCGGGCGGTTGCCACTTGGTCAGTGCGCCGTCGCAGGAAAAAGTGAACTGGCAGCCAGTGCTGCGTTCCTGCCCCTCGAACACCACGCCGCATACCGTTTTGGGGAAGGCCGGGTGACGCAGGCGATTGAGCACGACCTGCGCCACCGCTTGTTCGCCCTTCGCGTCGTCGCCCGCTTCGTACAGCACGCCCGCCGCCAGACAGTCGAGCGCCCGCGCCTTGTCCTCCGCCGATCCGCGATAGATGAAGGGGCGGGCGGCCGGGTTGGGATCGGTCGAGAAGGGGATCGTCTCGTTATAGGCCCGTGCCTCGTCCGGCGTCATGTCGACGAACGCGACCGGTTCGACTGGCGGCAACTCGGCGGGCGGCACGACGCGCGGCGCCGGGCCAGCCCGCTGGGCCGATCGGTAATGGGGCCGGGGAATGTCGAGGGCGTTCGCCACGAGCAAGCCCGGTACGACCGCGGCCGTACCGGCGATGGCGAACAAGGCTGCGCGGATGCCGCCGCGCGGCCGGGACGTGTCGCTCACTGTTCGGGCAGGAAGTCCGGCACCGACAGGTAACGCTCGCCCGTGTCATAGTTGAAGCCCAGGACGCGGGTGCCGTCGGGCAGGTCGGGCAGCTTCTGCAGGATCGCCGCCAGCGTCGCGCCCGAGGAAATGCCGACGAGGATGCCTTCCTCGGTCGCCGAGCGGCGCGCCATGTCCTTGGCGACATTGGCATCGACCTCGATCACGCCGTCGATCGCCTGAGTATGCAGATTGGCGGGGATGAAGCCTGCGCCGATGCCCTGGATCGGGTGCGGGCCGGGCTGGCCGCCCTGGATGACCGGCGAGGCCGCGGGCTCGACCGCATAGACCTTCAGATGCGGCCAATCCTTCTTCAGCGTCTCGGCGACGCCGGTGATGTGGCCCCCGGTACCCACGCCGGTGATGATGACGTCGATCGGCGAATCGCGAAAGTCGTTCAGGATTTCCTGCGCGGTCGTGCGGACATGCACGTCGATATTCGCCGGATTCTCGAACTGCTGCGGCATCCAGGCGCCCGGCGTCTCGCGCACGATCTCCAGCGCGCGCTCGATCGCGCCCTTCATGCCCTTTTCCCGCGGCGTCAGGTCGAAGGTCGCACCATAGGCCAGCATCAGGCGGCGGCGCTCGATCGACATCGACTCGGGCATGACCAGGATCAGCTTGTAACCCTTGACCGCCGCGACCATCGCCAGGCCGACGCCGGTATTGCCGCTGGTCGGCTCGACGATGGTGCCGCCGGGCTTCAGATCGCCCTTGGCCTCCGCCGCCTCGATCATGGCCAGCGCGATACGGTCCTTGATCGAGCCGCCGGGGTTCGATCGCTCGGACTTGATCCAGACCTCCGATCCGGGGAACAGCCGCTGGAGCTGGATATGCGGCGTGTTGCCGATCGTTTCCAGGATGGTGTTGGCCTTCATGGCTTGGCTTCTCCGTGGGTTGGTTCGGTTTCGAGAATCTCGGGAGGATCAAAGGTTCGCGCGCGTCGGAGTTCCGGGAACAGTCGCGACCAGAGCAGCGTCACGCCGATCGCGCCTAGCCCGCCGAACACCACCGCGCCGACGGGGCCGAGGATCGAGGCCATCACCCCGCTTTCGAATTCGCCCAGCTCGTTGGAGGCGGAGATGGTCAACTGCGACACCGCGCTGACCCGCCCACGCATGGCATCGGGGGTATGGAGCTGGATCAGCGACTGGCGGACATAGACCGACACCATATCCGCACCACCGGCACAGATCAGCGCCGCCAGGCTGAGCAGGAAGGCCGGATGGACAAAGATGCTGGTGCCCCCCGTCTGTACGGTCCCGCTGGTCAGGCCGAGCAGACCGGTGATCTGGCTTGCGACGCCGAAGGTCAGGATCGCCAGGCCGAACACGACGACGGCGATCAGCATCTTCACGCCGACATTCGACTTCATCGGCCGGAACGAGAACCAGATCGCCGTAGTCGCCGCGCCGATCCCCATGCCCGCCGCCAGCAGTCCCAGCCCCTGCGATCCGACATGCAGGATGTCACGCGCATAGACCGGCAGCAGCGAGGTCGCGCCCGCCAGCAGCACGGCGAACAGATCGAGCGTGATCGCGGCCTGGACCAGCCGGTTGCGGCGAACATAGCTGAACCCCTCGACGATTCGGGTCAGCGGACGGCGGTCGGTCTGCGCCGGGGGCTGCGGGACGGGGCCGATCAGGAAGATGCACAGCAGCGCGACGGCGAACAGCGCGGAGGCGACGCCATAGGCAAACTCGGGATGGACCGCATAAAGCAGGCCGCCGACGCTCGGCCCCGCGATCGTGCCGACCTGCCATGCGATCGAACTGACCGCGATCGCGGTGGGCAGGCTTTCGCGCGGTACCAGATTGGGGGCGAGCGCCGAATAGGCGGGTCCCGAAAAGGCGCGGGCGATGCCGAACGCGACGGCGGCCGTGAACAGCGCCCCCAGCGTCAAATGCCCCGACCAGGTCAGCAGCCACAGGGTCGCGGCGGTCACGACCAGCAGCGCGGTCGTGCCCCGCACGATCCAGCGCCGGTCTACGCTGTCGGCGACAAGGCCCGTGATCGGGGTCAGCAGGAACAGCGGCACGAACTGCGCGAAGCCGATCATGCCCAGCATGAAAGCGGCCTGGCGCACGTCCATCGTCTCACGCGCCAGATTGTACACCTGCCAGCCGATGACGATCGACATGGCGGACACGGCGATGGTCCCGCTGAACCGTGACAGCCAGTAGCTGCGGAAATTGGCGATGCGAAACGGGTGAACGGGTCTATCCATGGTCGGTCAGCGTTGTAGGCTCGGGCCAGCCGACAAGGCAACCAAGGCAAAGCTATCGCCCCGTAAATTCCACCTGTCCGGGTGGGAATTATAACAGGGAATTGAGTTTCGCGCAGAACCGCGCCAATAGGCGTCGATCCTTCCCTAACGGAAACAAAGGTGTTCCCGACTGTGGCAAAAGCTCCAAGCCGTACCAGCGAGCCCCCCATTCCCAATCGGGAGCGTCCCGCCGAACCGCAACCGTTCCAGGCTACCAAGGAACAGCTGCTGGATTTCTACAAGCAGATGCTCCTGATCCGCCGCTTTGAAGAAAAGGCGGGCCAGCTCTACGGCCTCGGCCTGATCGGCGGTTTCTGTCACCTGTATATCGGCCAGGAAGCCGTTGCGGTGGGTCTGCAGTCCGCGCTCGACGGCGACAAGGATTCGGTGATCACCGGATACCGCGACCATGGCCATATGCTGGCCTATGGCATCGATCCCAAGGTCATCATGGCCGAGCTTACGGGGCGTGCCGCCGGCATCTCCAAGGGCAAGGGCGGGTCGATGCACATGTTCTCGACCGAGCATAAATTCTACGGCGGCCACGGCATCGTGGGCGCGCAGGTGTCGCTGGGCACCGGCCTGGCGTTCGGGCACAAGTACAGCAATGACGGCGGCGTCTGCCTCGCCTATTTCGGCGACGGCGCGGCCAATCAGGGCCAGGTGTACGAAAGCTTCAACATGGCCGAGCTGTGGAAGCTCCCGATCATCTTCGTGATCGAGAACAACCAATATGCCATGGGCACGGCCGTGAACCGCGCCTCGTCCGAGGACCAGCTGTATCGCCGTGGCGAGAGCTTCCGCATCCCCGGCATCCAGGTCGACGGCATGGACGTGCTGGCGTGCCGTGGCGCGGCCGAAGAGGCGCTGGCCTGGGTCCGCGCGGGCAAGGGTCCGGTCATCCTCGAGATGAAGACCTATCGCTATCGCGGTCACTCCATGTCCGACCCGGCCAAGTATCGCAGCCGCGAGGAAGTGCAGGGTGTGCGCGACAAGTCGGACCCGATCGATCACGTCAAGAAGCTGCTCGAGGCGCAGGGCGTGACTGAGGCCGATCTGAAGGCTCTGGAGCAGGACATCCGCAAGACGGTCAACGAGGCGGCGGACTTCGCCGAGCAGACCCCCGAGCCCGATGTGGCTGAACTCTACACTGAAGTGCTGGTGGAGCGTTACTGAGATGGCGATCGAGATCAAGATGCCGGCCCTGTCCCCGACGATGGAGGAGGGCACGCTCGCCAAGTGGCTGGTGAAGGAAGGCGATACGGTCAAGTCCGGCGACATCATGGCCGAGATCGAGACCGACAAGGCGACGATGGAATTCGAGGCCGTCGATGAGGGCGTGATCGCCAAGATCATGATCGCCGAGGGGACCGACAATGTGAAGGTCGGCACCGCCATCGCGCTGCTGGCCGAAGAGGGCGAGGACGTGTCGACCGCCGCCGCTTCGGGTTCGCGTTCGGGCGATGCGGCCAATGCCGCGCCGAAGAACGAGGCGACCGATCACAACGCCCCGCCGATGCCGGAAGGCGCCGCTGCCGCCGAGCAGGAAAGCGGCACGCAGAAACTGGTCGCCGCCGCCGAGCAGGAAGCGCCCGCCTCGCCGGAAATCCCGGAAGGCACCGAGATGGTGAAGCTCACCGTCCGCGAAGCGCTGCGCGACGCGATGGCCGAGGAAATGCGCGCCGACGACCGCGTCTTCGTGATGGGCGAGGAAGTCGCCCAGTATCAGGGCGCCTACAAGGTGACGCAGGGCCTGCTGGACGAGTTCGGCGACCGCCGCGTGATCGACACCCCGATCACCGAATATGGCTTTGCCGGTGTCGGCACGGGTGCCGCGATGGGCGGCCTGCGCCCGGTCATCGAGTTCATGACGTTCAACTTCGCCATGCAGGCGATCGATCACATCATCAACTCGGCCGCCAAGACCAACTATATGTCCGGCGGCCAGATGCGCTGCCCGATCGTGTTCCGTGGTCCCAACGGTGCCGCCAGCCGCGTCGGTGCGCAGCACTCGCAGAACTATGGTCCATGGTACGCCAGCGTTCCCGGCCTGATCGTGATCGCGCCCTATGACGCGGCCGATGCCAAGGGCCTGTTGAAGGCGGCGATCCGGTCGGAAGACCCGGTCGTGTTCCTCGAAAACGAGCTGATGTACGGTCGTTCGTTCGACGTGCCCAAGATGGATGATTTCGTCCTGCCGATCGGCAAGGCGCGAATCATGCGCGAGGGCAAGGACGTCACGCTCGTCTCCTACTCGATCGGGGTCGGCGTCGCGCTGGAAGCCGCCGAGAAGCTGGCCGCCGAGGGCATCGACGCGGAGGTCATCGATCTGCGCACGCTGCGTCCGCTCGACACCAAGACGGTGCTCAAGTCGCTCGCCAAGACCAACCGCCTGGTCGTGGTCGAGGAAGGCTGGCCCACCTGCTCGATCGCGTCGGAAATCACCGCCGTCGTGATGGAAGAAGGGTTTGACGACCTCGACGCGCCGGTGCTGCGCGTGACCAACGAGGACGTGCCGCTGCCTTATGCCGCCAACCTTGAAAAGCTGGCGCTGGTCGACGCGAACAAGGTCGTCGCGACCGTCAAGAAGGTGACCTATCGCGGCTAAGCCGTGGGTTTCTTCGCGAATTGAAGGGGGTCTTCCGGGAAACCGGGAGGCCCTTTTTCGTGGGGGCGACCTGTGCGAAGGGCAGGGGATGACCGAAGCCTCCGCTGCCGCCACGCCCCCGCCCGCCATCGAAGCGGTGATGCGCGAACAGGCGCTGGCGGTGGGCTATGCGCCCGCGTCGGCGCGTGATGGGTTCGCGGCGCTGCTCGACCTGGATCACCAACTCGCCTCGATCCTGCAAAGTACCACGGAGCCGATGGTCGGCCAGATGCGGCTGACCTGGTGGTATGAGGCGCTGGAAAAGCTCGACCGCGAGCCAGCGCCGGCACATCCCGTGTTGCAGCGCCTGGCGGCCTCGGTCCTGCCCGGCGGCGTGCGGGGGGCGGACCTAGCGCCGATGATCGAGGGGTGGGAGGCGCTTCTCGATGATGGCGAACCGCTGGATGACGAACGCACCACACGTCACGCGGACGCGCGCGGGGGCGTGTTGTTCGCGAGTATCGGGCGATTGTTGGGGCAGTCGGGGATGGCGTCTTTAGGAGCCGCATGGGCCAAGGCTGACCTGGCGCAGCATGTCTCCGACGAGGCGACCCGCTCGCGAAGCGGGGCGGTGGCTGTCTCGGAACTGGACCAAGCATTGGCTCCGAAGTCCCCGAAGCCGGTGCGGGGTTTGAGCGGGCTGGCTGTGCTGGCCCGCGAAAGCCTGCGCCACCCGGATCGCCTGCCCGGTCATCCAATGCGTGCCACGCGTTTGGCCTGGCACGGTTTCACGGGACGCTGACTCCTACAGTCTCAAGACGGAGCCCACCCCGGCGAAGGCCGGGGTCCAGTTGCACTATATTGTCGATGGTGCCCGACTTTGCCTACCTCGCCCCGCTGTACCGCACCACAAGCAGCATAGAAACTGGACCCGGCCTTCGCCGGGGTGGAGCGAATGAGGGATGGGTCAGTCGATATCTAACCCCGTTCAGCCGGAGCGAAGGCAAAGGCCAAGGGAAAACCTTGCCGCCCATGCCTAACCCCGGTTAACCATAGCCCGTCGAACGGGGGGAGACGGGACCGATGTGGCGCTATCTGGCCGGTGGGTTGGGCACGCTCGTGCTGGTAGGGGCGGGGCTGTTCCTCTGGGGCAGCCGCCCGGACACACCGTCTTCGCTCCCCGCCGCAAGCGCCGCGGCGGCGGCCTCGCCCCAAGCCACGGAGGATGACGCTCCGCTTCCCGAAGCCTCCGCCCGCACGCGCGAGCAGAAGCGCTTCGACCGCTATGACAAGGACCGCGACGGCACGATCACCCGCGAGGAATATCTCGCCGCGCGGCGCAAGGCCTATGCCAAGCTGGACCGCGACGGTGACGGCAAGCTGTCGTTCGACGAATGGGCGATCAAGGCCACGACCAAGTTCGCCACCGCCGACCATGACAAATCGGGCACGATGAACGCGGCCGAGTTCGCCACCACCGCCGTCAAGCGTCGACCGGCTGTTCGGCGGGACTGTCCTCCGGCACGAACGGCACCGGCTGAGGCACTGGAGGCGGCCCCGGCGGAAGAGAGTTGAGCCAGCCGGGCAGCGCCTCGCGCGCGCGGTCGGTGTACATCTTCTTGCGGTCTGCCTTCTTGGTCCGTCCAGGAATGGGCGGGAAAAGGCCGAAATTGACGTTCATCGGCTGATAGGTCTCGGCCTCCGCCAGCCCGGTGATGTGACCGAGCAGCGCGCCCAAGGCCGTCTCGACTGGAGGCGGAGCAATAGTCTTGCCGGTCAGCTCGGCGGCGGCGAAACGCCCGGCGAGCAGGCCGATCGCGGCGCTCTCGATATAGCCTTCGCACCCCGTGATCTGCCCGGCAAAGCGCAGGTTCGGCCGCGATTTCAGCCGCAGCGTCGCATCAAGCAAATCTGGCGAGCGGATGAAGGTGTTGCGGTGCAACCCGCCCAGCCGTGCGAACTCGGCCTTTTCCAGCCCCGGAATGGTGCGGAAGATTCGGATCTGCTCGGCATATTTCAGCTTGGTCTGAAAGCCGACGATATTCCATAGCGTCCCCGCCGCATTGTCCTGCCGCAGCTGGACGACGGCATAGGGCCAGCGCCCGGTGCGCGGATCGTCGAGGCCGACGCCTTTCATCGGCCCGAAGCGCAGCGTCTCGACCCCGCGCTCGGCCATCACCTCGACCGGCATGCAGCCGTCGAAATAGGGAGTGTTCTTCTCCCACTCGCGGAACTCGGTCTTCTCGCCGTCCAGCAATGCCTGATGGAAGGCCAGATACTGGTCCTTGTCCATCGGGCAGTTGATATAATCCTTGCCCGTGCCCTTGTTCCAGCGGCTCTGGAACCAGGCGACGTCCATGTCGATCGACTCGCGGTGGACGATGGGCGCGATGGCGTCGAAAAAGGCCAGCGCCTCCGCGCCGGTCGCCTCGCCGATACCGCCCGCCAGCGACGGCGCGGTCAGCGGGCCGGTGGCGATGATCGCAGGCCCTTCCGGCAGCGCGTCGATTCGCTCGCGGACGATGGTGATGTTGGGATGCGCCTCCAACGCCGCCGTCACCCCGCCCGAAAAGCCATCGCGATCCACCGCCAGTGCCGAACCGGCAGGGACGGCATGGGTGTCGCCCTTGGCCATGATGATCGAGCCGAGCGCGCGCATTTCCTGATGCAGCAGTCCGACCGCGTTGGAGGTCGCGTCGTCCGAGCGGAAGGAATTGGAACAGACCAGCTCCGCCAGGTCGCCGCCATGATGGGCAGGCGTGGTATCCGCGCCGCCGCGCATCTCCGACAGGCGCACTTGCAGCCCTGCCTCGGCGAGTTGCCACGCGGCCTCCGAGCCCGCCAGCCCGCCGCCGATCACATGAATGTCATAGGTCATCGACCGGCCTTAAACCCGGACGGCCCCGGTTGGAAGGACTTGGCGTGCCGGATGCGGCACCCCACCTCGGTAAGATGACCACCATCTTCACCATCGGTTATGAGGGCGCAACCGTCGACGCTTTCCTGGCAACCCTGAAACAGGCCCGGGTAGAACGGCTGATCGATGTCCGCGCGCTGCCCTTGTCCCGGCGGCCCGGCTTTTCCAAATCGCCGCTGGCCGCTGCCTTGCGCGAGGTCGGGATCGACTATGTCCATCTCAAGGATTTGGGCACGCCCAAGCGGGGGCGGGACGCGGCGAAGAAGGGGGACGTCGGCACGCTGCGCGATGTCTATGACGACCAGCTCGCCCTGCCCGAGGCGCAGGCGGCGGCGGCGCGGATGCTGGATCTGGCGGGCGAGAAGCCCAGCGTGCTGCTCTGCTATGAGCGTGATCCCTGCCATTGCCACAGGACCCTGTTGCTGGAGGCCGTCGGGCAGGGGGTGGCGGTCGTCGACCTCTACGTCTGATCCATCAGACGACGGTCGCGACAAAGGCATCGGTGCGATCGCGAAGCATTCCGATGCTCTTTTCCAACGCCTCGGCCAGGGTCAGCAGCGATCCGGCATCCTGATCGATCCGGTTCGCGTCCTGTTGCAGCTGATGGACCTGCTGGCCGACCCGGTGGGCGGAGGCGACCGACTGATCGACGCTGGCCGCGATCCCGGTCGTTGCGAAACCCTGCGCCGCGACGGCCTCATCGATCGACTGCGAGATGGTGCCGATGGTGTCGACGGCGCGGTTGAGCTGGGCCTGTTCGGCGACCAGCGCGTGAAGATTGGCCTTTACCTCGTCGACATTGCGGGCGGCGTCCCGCGCGGCCTCGCGGGTCTGTCCGGCCAAGGCCTTTACCTCATGCGCGACGACCGCGAAGCCGCGCCCGGCCTCGCCCGCCCGTGCCGCCTCGATCGCGGCGTTGAGCGCGAGCAGGTTGGTCCGTGCCGCAACGGTTTCGATGAGTGACAGAAGCGTGTCGATCGTGGTCGCGCTGGCCGCCAAGGCGTCCGCCCGCTGGTCAGTTGCCGCGATCCGGTGCCGGACAACCTCCCGGATGGTGCGGGCCTGGTCCATGTCGCGGGTAATGGCGGCAAAGGCACTGGCCAAGCCATGGCCGCGTGCGGCGATATCGCTGAGCGCAGCGCCGGTATCCGCCATCGCCTCTGTCATGCGATCCGCGCCGCCCTGGGTCTCCCCCGCATAGCGCGCGAGGTCGCTTGCCATCCCGCCCATATTGGCGGTGGCGCGCAGGAGATTTTCCGACAGCGCCGCAATATCCGCGGTGAAGGACCGCGCTGCTTCGTCTATCCGTCGCGCCCGGACCATCCGCTCCTGCGCCAGCGCCATCTGCGCATCGGCGGCCAGCCGGGCGATTTTGGCGGCGTCGAGCAGGCCGACAAATATGCCCTTGCGAGTCAGGATCAGGGCATCGGGCGCCCCCCAATCGGCATGGAGCGCCAGCTTGTCGGCGAGTGGTGCCGTTTCCTCGCAACAGGGATGCGGGCGGACATAGGCGGTCAGGCTCGCCCCGAAATCGGGGTTGTGAAGGAGCGCATGGCCGAAGGGATTATACAGCAGTCCCTTCACGTCGCGTTCGGTGATCGCCCCGACGGGTCGCCTTTCGTCATCCAGCACCGGCAGCAGCCGCATGTCGGAATATTGCCGAAACAAGCCAATGGCATCGATCAGCGACGCATCTTTCCCGATCACGGGGCTTTCAGCCCTTGCGGGACAGGAGGAGAAAGCGGGCGGCTTCATTGCCGCCCATTCTACGAAGAGAGCGTAAACGCGGTGTTAGAATTTGGTGACGTTTCGATGACGGAACGGGTCTGGCCAAGGGCCGCCCATATTACCCCGTCACCGGCAAGCGGACCATCCCGTCGTCCTCGCGCCTCATCGGGCTATAGGCGACGACCGCCGATAGCGGCAGATTGGCATAGAGATGCGGGAACAACTGGCCGCCCCGGCTTTCCTCCCACTTCACCGCTTCCCCCATCGCCTCCAGATCGACCGCCGCGATGTGCAGGTCGCTCTGGCCGGCGAAGTGCTTGTCGACCGTTTCGGTCAGCTGCCCGGCGGTGGACAGGTGGATATAGCCATCGGCCTTGTCCACCGGGGCGCCCGTGAAGACGCCCTCCTGTTCCAGCGCCGCCATCTGATCGGCGGTCAGTACCTTATAGGCAGTGGTGGGATAGGGGTGGGTCATTCACCATCCTCCGGCCCTGCGGCCAGATTTTCACCGACGATCGCATCCGGCTCGGGGGCGATTTCGGGCGTGCCCTCGGCCAGGTTCATCTCGGCATCCTCCTCGGTCTCCTCGATGCGCGCGGCCGAGACGACATGCTCGCCCGCCGCCACGTTGAAGAGCCGCAGACCCGCCGAGCCGCGCCCGATGACGCGCAAGGACGCCAACGACATGCGGATCAGCTTGGCCTGGTCGGTGACGAGCATCAACTGATGCCCCTTGGACGCCGGGAAGCTGGCGACGACATCGCCATTGCGTGCGATATTGTCGATATTGGTGATGCCCTGACCACCGCGACCCGTGCGACGATATTCATAGGCGGAGGACAGCTTGCCATAGCCATTGGCGCAGACGGTCAGGATGAACTGCTCGTTCTCGCGCATATGCTCGAACATCTCGATGTCGAGCGTCGGCTCGCCTTCCTTCTCGCCCTTCCACGGAGCGAAGCGGAGATAGGCCTCGCGCTGTTCTTGGTCGGCACCCGAGCGATGCAGGACGGATAGCGAGATGACCTCGTCACCATCCTTCAAGGTCATGCCACGCACGCCGGTGGAGGTGCGGCTCTGGAATTCGCGCACATCGTCGGCAGCAAAGCGGATCGCCCGGCCGCAGCGGGTGGCGAGCAGCACGTCGTCCTCGGCGCCGAGCAGCGCGACGCCGATAAGCCGGTCCTCGCTCTCGTCGTCGAAGCGCATCGCGATCTTGCCGTTCGAGGGCACGTTGGTGAACGCATCCATCGAGTTGCGGCGGACCGCCCCCTTGGCGGTGGCGAACATGACGTGGAGCTTGCCCCACTCCGCCTCGTCCTCGGGCAACGGCAACACGGTGGAGATGACCTCGCCCGGCGCCAGCGGCAACAGATTGACCATCGGCCGCCCGCGCGTGGCAGGCCCGCCCTCGGGCAGGCGCCACACCTTGTAGCGATAGACCTTCCCATGGTTGGAGAAGAACAGGACCGGCGTGTGCGTGCTGGTCACGAACAGTTCGGTGACGACGTCCTCGTCCTTGGTCGCCATGCCAGAGCGACCCTTGCCGCCCCGGTTCTGCGCGCGGAAGGCATCGAGCGGGGTGCGCTTGATATAGCCCTGCATGGTCACGGTGACGACCATGTCCTCGCGCTCGATCAGGTCCTCGTCGTCGATGCCATCGGCAGCGGCGGCAATTTCCGAGCGGCGCGGGGTCGCGAACTGGTCGCGGATCGCTACCAACTCACCACGCATGACCTCGTACAGCTTCACGCGATTGGCGAGGATTTCGAGCAGCTCGGTGATCGAGTCCGCCAAACCCTTCAGCTCGTCGCCGATCTCGTCACGGCCCAGCGCCGTCAGGCGGTGCAGGCGCAGGTCGAGGATCGCGCGAACCTGTGTCTCCGACAGGCGATAGGTGTCGCCGAAACCTTCGCTCTCGACCGCTTCGACCAGGCGGATATACCCGGCGATCTCGGCGATCGGCCATTCGCGGGCGAGCAGCGCTTCGCGCGCGGCGACCGGCGAGGCCGATCCGCGGATGATCCGCACCACCTCGTCCAGGTTGGTCACGGCGATGACGAGGCCCAGCAAGATGTGCGCCCGCTCGCGCGCCTTGGCCAGCTCGAACTTCGAGCGGCGGGTGATGACCTGCTCGCGGAACTGAACGAAGGCCTGGATGATGTCGCGCAGGTTGAGCAGCTCGGGGCGGCCGCCGCGAATGGCGAGCATGTTGGCCGGGAAGCTGGTCTGCGCCGGCGTGTGCCGCCACAGCTGGTTGAGCACGACTTCGGGCGTGGCATCACGCTTCAGGTCGATGACGATGCGAACGCCTTCGCGGTTCGATTCGTCGCGAATGTCGCTGATCCCCTCGATCCGCTTTTCCTTGGCGGCCTCGGCGATCTTCTCGACCAGCGCGTTCTTGCCCTGCTGGAAGGGGATTTCGGTCAGGACGATGGCCCGGCGGTCGCCGCGCATCTCCTCGATCTCGTGGCGAGACCGCACGATGATCGAACCGCGCCCGGTCTGATAGGCCGAGCGCGCACCAGACCGGCCCAGAATCAGCGCGCCCGTCGGGAAGTCGGGGGCGGGGACGATCTCGTTCAGTTCCTCGACCGTGATCGCGCCGTTTTCCATATACGCCAGGCAGGCATTGACCACCTCGCCCAGATTGTGCGGCGGGATGTTGGTCGCCATGCCGACCGCGATACCACCCGCGCCATTGACCAGCAGGTTCGGATATTGGGCGGGCAGGACCGAGGGTTCGCGTTCCGAGCCGTCATAATTGGGCTGGAAGTCGACCGTGTCCTTGTCGAGATCGTCGAGCAGCGAATTGGCGACCTTCGCCAGACGCGCCTCGGTGTAACGCATCGCGGCGGGCGGATCGGGGTCCATCGAGCCGAAATTGCCCTGGCCGTCGATCAGCGGCACGCGCATCGACCAGTCCTGCGCCATGCGGGCCAGCGCGTCATAGATCGCGCTGTCGCCGTGCGGATGGTATTTACCCATCACGTCACCGACGATGCGCGCCGACTTGCGGTACGGCTTGCCCGCGACGAAGCCGCTTTCGGCGGCCGAATAGAGGATACGGCGATGGACGGGCTTCAGGCCGTCGCGCACATCGGGCAGCGCACGCGCCACGATCACACTCATCGCATAGTCGAGATAGCTCGACTTCATCTCGTCGACGATGGAGATCGTCGAAATATCGGAAGGTTCCGCGAGGGTCGTCTCGTCGGCCAAAGTCAGTTGCTTTCCGGCTTGATGGTCAGATGGGAACCAGAGGTACTAGCGGAGCATGAGCCGCCTGACCACCCCCGCGCGACCCATTCGCGGGCGGCCGTTCGGGAGAAACGGCGGGCGCGAAACGGGGCGGCGGGGATGGGCCCGGCGAATGTGCTCCCCCCCTCGGCAGCATGATCGCGGGACTTTGCAGGTGCTGGCCACCGATGGGAGTTAACAGCGGCCAGCCCCGCGCTTATGCGAGGCCGGCGATTTCGGCTGCATGTCGCAAATGTTACCATCTTGTCATAATCATGATAGGCCAACGGTTTAAGGCCGGCCCGATGGCGAGGGGCCAGTTCCTCCGTGGCGATTCCTGCCGCTCCCTTCGGCTGGAATCAGGGCTGGACCTCCTTGCCCTCCCAGTCGAATAGCTTGCCGCTGTCGGGCGCCTTTAGCCCGTCGATCACATCGAGCAGTTGAACCGCCGCGCGATCGGGCGTGAACAGCCCGCCAGGACGGACATTGCCCTGGAACGGCTTGGACAGCGCGGTGTCGACCGTGCCCGGATGCAGCGCGACGATGATCGAGCGGTCGTTGCGTCGCTTATGTTCTATCGCGAGCGTGCGGACGAACTGGTTGAGCGCTGCCTTCGACGCGCGATAGCCGTACCAGCCGCCCATCCGGTTATCGGAAATCGACCCGACCCGCGCGGAGAGCACCGCGAACAGCGTCTTGCCAGTGCGCGGCATCAGCGGCAACAGATGCTTGGCGACAAGCGCCGGGCCGATTGCGTTGACCGCGAAATTGCGTGCCAGCCATTCGGGCGAAAGCTGATCGATAGCCTTTTCCGGCCCCCGCTCACCATCATGGAGCAGGCCGGTGGCGACGATCACCAGATCGGGGGCGGGGCCTTTGGCGATCCGCTCGGCGGCGGCGGAGATGCTGGCCTCATCCTCCATATCGATATGGCCATCGCCCGGCATCGAACGCGCGAAGCGCGCGACGTTCACGTCCTCTTCCTCCAACGCATCGGCGATCGCTTTGCCGATCCCGCCCGAAGCACCGATGACGATCGCCCGCTTCCATGTGCTCATCGCACGAATCTCCATAGGTTCGGCGTGCTTGCCTCGGCGTCGAACGCATAACCATCGCTATCGAAGCCGCGCATCGCATCGGTGTCGGTGACGTGATGCTCGATCATCCAGCGCGCCATCGCTCCGCGCGCCTTTTTGGCGTGGAAGCTGACGAAGCGGTCGCCCTCACGGAAATCGACCGCGATGATCCGGATGGCGGCGGGCAGCTTGCCGTCGACGGCATGCCAATATTCCTGGCTGGCGAGGTTCAGGATGGTGCCCGATCCCTCCGCCTCGACCTCCTCGATCAGCCGTTCGGCGATGCGGACGGCCCACCAGTCGGTCAACTTGCCGCCGCCCGGTGCCCAGCGCGTACCCATCTCCAGACGATAGGGGCGCATCGCATCAAGCGGGCGGAGCAGGCCGTACAGCCCCGATAGCATCCGCAGATGGTCTTGCGCGAACCGCACGGCGGGTATGTCGAGCGACTTGGCCTCCAGCCCGGTATAGACGTCGCCCGCAAAGGCGAACATTGCCGGGCGTTCCGGCGCGGTCGCGAAATCGCGGAAGCGTTCGGCATTCAGCTCGGCGAGCGCGGGCGAAATGCGCATCAGCGAGGCGAGCTTTTCTTCGCCGAGCCCGGACGCGGCCTTGGCCAGCGCCTCCGCTTCTTGCGCAAAATGCGGCGTGGTGGGTGCGAGGTCGGGCAGGGGGCTCTGATAGTCGAGCGTCTTGGCGGGGGAGATGACGGCGATCATGATGGCGCGCGCTAGCGCCGGGAGCGTTCCCGTTCAATCCGCGTTCAGCGGTGAATGGATAGGGGACATCCATTCCATCGCTTTGCTTGAACGGGACGCGTGCTGTCCCTATCAAGCCTGCCATCGACGATCCCGGACCGACCGGCTGTATTCTTGGAGAGAATTCGCATGAAAATCATACCGAAGCTCGCGCTGGCGGCCGCGCTCGCGACGGGCATGGGCAGCGTCGTGCTGACCGCGCCGGCGTCTGCGCAGAAGAAGAAGGAAGAAGCGGGCGGCCTGAAGCTGAGCCCCGAGGCGCTGAAGGCCGCACAGGCCGCGCAGCCCGTCCTGCAGCAGAAGAATTATGCCGCAGCCGAGCCGCTGATCGCCGCGGTCGAGGCCGCGGCCAAGACCGAAGACGACAAGTATATCGCTGCCGCGATGCGCTACGAGCTCGAATCGGGCAAGCTGTTCGCGGCCCAGCAGGCCAATCCGAACGCCCCGATCGACGAGGCGGTGCTTGCCAAGCCGCTCGACGCGCTCATTAACAGCCCGTCGACCCCCGCCGCCGACAAGCCGCGTTATGTCTATCGCCGCGGCGCGCTGGCCTTCAACGGCAAGCAGTATCCGATCGCGCTGCAATATTTCCAGCAGGCCAAGCAGCTCGGCTATAACGACCCCAACCTGCCAATGCTGATCGTCAAGGCGAAGTTCGAGACGGGCGACGTGGCGGGGGGCAATGCCGAGCTGGCGTCGGTGATCGACCAGATGAACGCCTCGGGCCAGAAGGCGCCGGAGGATTATTACAAGTTCGCCATCGGCCGCGCCAACAAGGCGAAGCAGGTCCCCGAAACGCTGAGCTGGATGCGCAAGTGGATCGCGGCCTATCCGACCCCGCAGAACTGGCGCAACGCACTGGTCATCTACGGCCTCCAGCCGGGCTCACTGGCGACGCTGGACAAGAACCAGAAGCTCGACCTGTTCCGCCTGATGCGCGTCTCCAAGTCGCTGGCCGACCAGAATGACTATATGGAATATGCTCAGTACGCGACCGACAAGGGGCTGCCTGCTGAGGCGGCGTCGGTGCTGAAGGAAGGCATGGCGAATGGGAAGATTCCGGCCGGCAATGCGACGGCCAAGGCGATGCTGACCGCCGCCGAAGCCAAGAACCGCCAGGAAGGCTCGCTCGCCCCGACCGAGGCGCGCGCCAAGTCGGCGGGCGACGGCAAGCTCGCCGCACTGACCGCCGAAGCCTATTATGGCCAGGGCAATTATACCAAGGCCGCCGAACTCTATCGTCTGGCGCTTCAGAAGGGCGGCGTTGACGCCAATGAGGTGAACACCCGCCTCGGCATCGCGCTGGCCGCCGGTGGTGACAAGGCGGGCGCCAAGGCCGCCTTCGACGCTGTCAAGGGTGCACCCCGCGCCGATCTGGCGAGCTTCTGGACGGCGTGGCTGGGTAACCAGGCATAAGGATTGAAAGGCCCGGACTGGAACACAGCCTGGGCCTTTCCTCCGCTGGACGGATAGCGCGGAACGTCCGCTACCCACCAATAAAAAGGGCCGGTCCTCCGCTTGGGAGAACCGGCCCTTTTTTCAACACCGAAATCGGATCAATCCGCTTCGATCGGAATCCCCGACACCTGCTTGGCGGTACGGATGGTCAGCGAGGTCTTGACGCTCGCGACATTGGGCGCCGGGGTCAGATGGCCGGTCAGGATTTCCTGGAAACTCTTCAGGTCCGACGCGACAATCTTCAGGATGAAGTCGATCTCGCCGTTGAGCATGTGGCACTCACGCACCTCCGGTATGCCCGCGACATGCGTCTCGAATGCGGCCAGGTCATGCTCGGCCTGGCTGCGCAGCGACACCATGGCAAAGACGGTGATCGGGAAGCCCAGTCTCGCAGCATCCAGGTCGGCGTGATAGCCGCGAATGGCACCAGCTTCCTCCAGCGCACGCACGCGGCGCAGGCAGGGCGGGGCGGTCAATCCGACGCGTTCGGCAAGCTCCACATTGGTCATTCGGCCATCGGCCTGCAACAGCGCCAGAATCTGCCGATCGATACGATCGAGCGCCATTACACGATACTCCACATAAAAAGCCGAATCCCTATGCTCTTTGACGTCGTACTATAAGAAAATTACGCACTACCGTAATTCTCGGGCATTGCAACGGCACCAATAAGGATATTTGCAGGTTACCAGTTGGAAGGATAAGGACGTTAAGACAGGGGCGTTAAGGCCGACCGGCCATGCGTGAAGGGAGCTCAGTGCGGTTCGACGATAGTCTGGCTACGATTTTATCGGCCGACACTGCGACGCCTTTCGGCGCGCAGACTGCCTGGCGGCAGCTGATCGACCTGATAAGCCGTGGCCGCGTGCCCGCCGATCCGCCGATGTTGACGCGGCTTGCCGAACTGCGGGAGACGGTGGCCGAGGGTGTGCGCGTCGCGAGCGCGCGGATCCTGAGCAGCGGCCGCCCGCCTGTCGCGTTGGTCGCCTTCTTTGCCCAAGACACGATGGCGGTCGCTGCGACCGTGCTGCGTAGCGTCAAGCTGGCGGATGACGAGTGGCTGGCGATCCTGCCCGCCCTGACCCCCCGCACGCGCTCGATCCTGCGCCACCGTCGCGACCTGTCCGAGACCGTGATTCGGGGGCTCGAGAGTTTCGGGCCGGTCGATTTCGTCCTGCCGAACATGAGCCGCCCTGCCGAGGCGCCGCCGCCGGTAGCATCGCCGCTGGAAGCCGCGCCCGAGCCCGAGCAGCCGGAACCGGTCGTCGCGCCCGAGCCCGTCGCCGAAGCCGAGCCGGTCTCCGTCCTGCTCGATCCGCTGCCGACCCAGGCAGCGACCCCCTTCGTCGCGCTGGGCCAGGTCGCGCGCAGCCTGCCCTTCATGGCAGAGGCGATGCGGCACGCGCCACCTCCCGTCGCGCCGCCCCGTTACGAGATCGCCGATCTCGTCGCGCGCATCGATGCGTTCAATCAGCGGCGCGAGGAAACGACCGACGCGACCCCGGATCATGCCGGTCCTGCCCATTTCGACTTCGATACCGACGCCAACGGCCTGATCCTGGGCGTGGAGGGCATCACGCGCGGGCCGCTGGTCGGCGTCAGCATCGCCGAGACGGCCATGCAGGGACTGGCTCAGTTTGACGGCGTGGCGATGGGCGCCTTTCGCCGTCGCTCCGGCTTTCGCGACGCGCGCCTGGAAATCGGGGGCAGTTCGGCGGCGGCGGGATCGTGGCGGGTATCCGCCATGCCCTTTTTCGACCCCGCTTCCGGACGATATGCGGGATATCGCGGCAGCGGCCGTCGTCCGCGTCGCGACGAGATGGCCAATGTGGTCGCAGGCGTGCCCGATACATCCTCGTCCGACTCGCTGCGACAGTTGGTTCACGAACTCCGCACCCCCGCCAATGCGGTGGCGGGTTTTGCCGAACTCATCGAGGCCGAGTTGCTGGGGCCGGTCGCACCCGTCTATCGCGACCGCGCCAGCGCAATCCGCGCGATGGCATCCGATCTTCTCGCCTCGATCGAGGATCTCGACACCGCCGCGCGGATCGAGGGGCATGTGCTGGAGCTTCGGCCGACCATCGTTCCGCTCGTGCCACTCATCCAACGGGTGCTGGCCGAATTGCGCCCGTTGGCGGAATTGCGTCGCGCCGAGATCCGGTTCGATCCTTCCTATGCGACCCTATCGGCGCTGGCCGATGACCGGGCGTGCGAGCGGCTGCTGACCCGGCTTTTCTCGGTGCTTCTGTCCAATTGCGTGGTCGGCGAGCGGCTGTCGGCGAGTCTGTCCGTCGATCAGGGCATGGCGGCGCTGCGGATCGATCGCCCGCTCGCTCTGACGGTCGAGGCGGACGCCGCGCTGCTCAGCGAGGCGGGGGATGAGGAACATCGCGATGGTGCGCCTCTGTTGGGCACCGGCTTTTCGCTGCGCCTGATCGACAAGCTGGGGGGCGAGATGGGTGGTGGGCTGACCATCGGCCTGCACCGGCTCGTGCTGGCGCTGCCCATCGGCAAGGACCAGCACGTGGGGCAGGCGTCGATCGCCTGATCGTGTCGAACGCGGCTCGTCCCCGACGTCATGACGCCGCCACCGCGGACGAGCGGATCATCTGGCCGGCCGCCTTCGGGCAACGTTTCCTGGTGACGGTCGATGTCGAAGAGGAGTTCGACTGGACGGCGCCGCTCGATCGACGCCATCGTTCGACCAAGGCGATGCGCGCTTTCGGTCCGGCGCATCGCCGTTTCGCCGAAGCCGGGGTGGGCCTCAATTGCATGGTCGACTATCCGGTCGCGGTGGACCCCGTCGCTGTCGGCATCCTGTCCGAATGTCTGGGCGATGGCCGCTCCGAGATCGGAGCGCAGCTTCATTCCTGGGTAACGCCGCCTTATCAGGAGGTGGTCGATCCCTTTACCAGCCATGCAGGCAATCTCCCCATCGCATTGGAGGCCGCCAAGCTCGATATGCTGACCGACGCGATCGATGCGTCTTTCGGCATTCGGCCCCGCATCTTCCGGTCGGGTCGCTATGGGCTGGGTCCCTCCTCGCTATCGCTGCTGGCGTCACGCGGCTATCGGATCGACAGTTCGATGCGCGCGCTGCACGATTATCATGCGGTCGGGGGCATGAATTTCAGCGCCATCGACGCCCATGGATTTCGCCGAGAGGGGATGGTCGAACTGCCCCTGACCAGCGTGTATACCGGGCTGCTGCGGCGGCGCGGGGCGGGGCTGTATCGCCGGGCGGGCCGCTGGCCGCACGGGCGAGGCGTTCTGGCACGGGCGGGGTTGCTCAGCCGGATCCCGCTGACGCCCGAGGGGGTGGATATTCGCGACGCGTTGGCGGGGATCGACCAGGCGCTGGCCGATGGTGTGCGGCTGCTCACCTTTTCCTTCCACTCGCCGACGCTGGAGCCGGGGCATACGCCCTATGTTCGCGATGCCCGGGACCGTGCTCGGTTCGATCGATGGTGGGACGCGGTCTTTGATCGGTTGGCGAAACACGGCGTCGCAGCGACGACCATCGACGAGGTCCTTGCCGCCGCCGGATGACCGGACCACCGGGGCGGCGGCCCGGTCCCTGTGATCAGCGCTTCATCGCCTCGATCAGCTTTTTGACGTCCTGGCTGCTGCCGCGTGGCAGGATCAGGATGTCGTCGCCGCTCGCCACCACGATCAGGTCCTGGACATCGACCGCTGCTATCCGGACGCGGTCGGTACGAATGAGGCAGTTCTTGGTGTCGATCGCCAGCACCTCGCCGCGATGCGCGTTGCCGAAGCCATCCAACTCGCTGATCGCGTGAAGGGCATCCCAGCTTCCGACATCGTTCCAGCCCATGGCGACGGGCACAACCGCGACCCGGTCGGCGCGCTCCATCACCGCATAGTCGATCGAGTCCGACGGACAAGCGGAGAATTCCGCTTCGTCGGGAATGATGCGCTTGCCATCATGTTTGGCAGCGCGGATCGCATTTTCGGCGGCGACCAGCATTTCCGGCGCGTGTTGGCCCAGTTCTTCGAGGAACCGGTCGGCGCGGAACAGAAAGATGCCGCCGTTCCAGGCATAGTCGCCGCGCGCCAACATCGCCTCGGCCCGCTCCAGCCGGGGCTTTTCGACGAAGCGAGCGACCTGATGCACGCCCGGCGCGATCTCGCGACCGACCTGGATCCAGCCATAGCCCGTCTCGGGCTTGTCGGCTGTGATACCGAAGGTCGCAAGCCAGCCCTGCGACACCATCGGCAGAGCGGCACGGATAGCGGCGTGGAAGGCGTCGAGATCGGCGATGACGTGATCCGACGGCATGACCAGCAGCACGTCCTCGGGCTTGGCAGCCAGAGCCGCGAGCGCGATCGCCGGCGCGGTGTTGCGGGCCACCGGTTCCAGGATCAGCGCTTGGGGGGGCGTGCCCGCCTCGGTCAGCTGGGCCTCCACGATGTCTGCGTGACGTTGTCCGGCCACGACGATCGGCGCGGCAAAATCATTGGAATTGGTCCGCTGCGCGGTCAGTTGCAGCATCGTCTCGTCGGAGGTCAGCGGCAGAAGCTGCTTGGGCATTTCCGGTTTGGACATCGGCCAGAGACGGGTGCCGGAGCCACCGGACAGGATGACCGGCACGATCGGATTATGCATGAATGCCCCTTCTGGTTGTTCGTTCCACCCGGGAATAGCAGGGTGGTCGGGTCGGTTATAGCGCGTGCATAACGCACATCTTCACGCTTCGTTTGTCATTGTCTGTAAAAATTGGGACAAGTCGCCTCCGAAGCGGGGGTGCGGTGTGCGTTGGGATGTCCGTCCGGTAGATGATACGCCTGTTCAAACATTATGTCCCCCATGCGGCGCTGTTGCTCGGGCTGGTCGATTTCCTTCTGTTGATGGCCGCCGCCGAACTGGGCTGGCTGCTGCGCGCGCATCAGATCGGCTATCCTGCCGGCACCTTCATCGAGCAGCTGCCGCAGGTGCTCAGTTTCGCGATCCCCCTTCAGATCTCGTTGCTGGCAGTGGGGGCTTATGCCGCAGCCTCCTTCCTGTCGTTGCGGTTCGCTGCGGCGCGATTGATGGTGGCGATCTCGCTGGGCGTGATCTTCCTTTCGCTCATCTTCTTTTTCTTCCCGACCCTGTCCTATTGGCGGTCGAGCCTGTTCTACTCGATGATCATTGCGGTCATTCTGCTGGTCGTGGTGCGGGGCCTGCTCGGGCGGTTTCTGGGCGGTGATCGGTTCAAACGCCGCGTGGTGCTGATGGGCGCGGGCCAGCGGGCGGCGCAGATCGCTGCACTGGCCGAAATGCCGGGGGCCAATTTTATCGTGGTGGGCGCGATTGCGATGAACCCGGGGGAGACGGCGATTCCCGGCGCCGTACCGCGAAACGCTATTCCCAACCTGTCGACCTTCGTTCTCGAACGCGAAGCGGGCGAGGTGGTGCTGGCGCTTCAGGAACGGCGGGGCGCGCTGCCCTATCAGGACCTGCTGCGCGTTCGCACGACAGGGGTCCAGGTATCGGAAATATCGACCTTTCTGGAGCAGCAGACCGGCCGCATCGATCTGGCGTCGGTCAGTCACAGCTGGCTGATTTTTTCCGAAGGCTTTGCGTCGGGCCGCATGTGGTCGGCCATGGCAAAGCGAGCGTTCGACATTGCGGTCAGCCTGATCCTGCTCATCGTCGCGGTGCCGGTAATCCTGGTGACCGCCATCCTCATCCGCCTCGAATCGCGCGGCCCCGCTATCTATCGGCAGCGGCGGGTCGGCCTGTTCAACCAGCCTTTCGACATTCCCAAGCTTCGCTCGATGCGTCAGGATGCCGAGGTGGCAGGGCAGGCGGTCTGGGCGGAAAAGGATGATCCCCGCATCACGCGGGTCGGGCGGTTCATTCGCAAGGTGCGGATTGACGAATTGCCGCAGATCTGGTCGGTGCTGACCGGCGAGATGAGCTTCGTCGGCCCCCGACCCGAGCGACCGCAATTTGTCGAGCAGTTGGAGCAGCAAATCCCCTTTTACGCCGAACGGCATATGGTGAAGCCGGGGATCACCGGCTGGGCGCAGCTCAACTATCCATATGGCGCATCGATCGAGGATGCGCGGCACAAGCTGGAATATGATCTTTATTACGCCAAGAATTACTCACCCTTCCTCGACGCGCTGATCCTGCTTCAGACGCTGCGGGTCATCCTCTGGCCCTCGGGCGCCCGCTGATCGTGGCGGAGGATCGGCGAGCGATACCCAGGGCAGGCGATCGGCGGCGGTCGCATCCCTATCCGATGATGCGGCGCAAGCGGCGCATCTGGTGGCGGCGGTCGATTCGGCGGCGTATCCGGGTCCTGGCCGTGCTGGGCGTCATCGGCCTGGCCATGGTCGGGTTGCTGGCGCTGCTGTACGGCGGGAAGCCTCGCGTCGATCCGGTGCAGGCGCTCCGGCGTGCGGGCGTTGCGCTGGCAGCCGGCAATTATCACGCCGCGCATGACCAGGCCCGACAGGCGGCGGAGGCCGCACCCCGTTCAGGCGTAGCCCAGATGATGCTGGCGCGGACCAGCCTGTTGCTGGGCGAGGGCGTGACGGCGGAGGCCGCGCTGGATCGTGCGTTGGCGGACCGTGTGCCGCTTGAGCAGACCTTGGCGGCACGCGCCGAGGCGCGGCTGATCGAGGGTAATCTGGCGGGTGCGCAGGATGCGGTCGACCGGATGCCCGCTGAACGCGACGCCGCCATGGCGCGGATCGCGGCGCATGTGGCGGCGGCGCAGGGTGATGGCGGCGCGCAGTTGCGGCAGGAGTTGCAACGGCTCGTCGTCCTTTATCCCGCCGATGCCCGCATCTGGACCGATCTGGGGCGGAGCCGGTTCGGTGCCGGCGACATGAACGGCGCGTCGCAGGCAGCGGCACGGGCTGCGGCCTTGGCCCCGGCCGATCCCGACGCGCTGACACTTCAGGGCGAAGTGATCCGCGCCCGCTATGGTCTCCAGGCGGGGCTTCCCTGGTTTCAGGCGGCGCTGGCGCGGGACGCCTATCATTTGCAGGCGTTGATCCAATATGCGGCAACCCTGGGTGACGCGGGGCGGGCGAGCGATGCGCTGGCGGCGACCCGTTCCGCTCTGGTGTCGCAGCCGGGCAATCCGGAGGCCTTCTACCTTCAGGCCGTGATCGCGGCGCGCGCCGGCTGCTATCCCCTGGCCCAGCAATTGCTCCAGCTCACTGGCGGCGCGCTGCGGATGCGGCCGGGCGCCGCAATGCTGGAGGGGGCCATCGCCTACGCGCAGGGACGGCCGCAGCGGGCCATGCGGGTCTGGACCCGACTGGTGACGATGCAGCCCATGAACGTGGCTGCGCGCCGGTTGCTGGCCGCAGCGCAGATCGGCGTGGGCGACCGTGCCGCTGCCTGGGCTACGCTCCGCCCGATCCTGGCGCGGGCGGATGCGGACGGTTATGCGTTACGCCTTGCCGCGATGGCCGCCGATCCCGACGAGCGGGCCGCACTCGTCGATCGGGCCGCACGGGCGCAGATGGGCGATGCGGCGATCTTCCGCCCCGACCGTGCTCTGACCGATCTGAGGCTAGGGGCCGAGGAGGCTCCGACCGATCCCACCTATGCACTCGGCCTGATCCGGGGGCTGGCTAGTCAGGGCGATCGTGCGGGGGCGATCCGGGTCGCCCAATCGCTGATCCGCGCAACTCCCGGCGCTCCGGCCGCGCAATTGGCCTATGGCGATGTGCTGGCCACCGCCGGACGAAACGCCGACGCGCTGGGCGCCTATGCCGAGGCAGGGGATCTGACGTTTGACGAGCCGACCATGTTGCGGTTGGTCGACACCTATCAGCGGACCAGACGCGCACGGGACGCGGCGGTCGGCCTCGGTCTCTATCTTTCGCAAAATCCGCAAAGCATCCCGGCACGTCGGCTCCTCGCCCGGTGGCAGATGGCGGCCGGGCAATCGGACGCCGCGATCGAAACGTTGGAGGGGCTGCACACCCAGCTTGGCCTGCGCGACGTCGCTTTGCTCCATGACCTTGCCGTCGCTTATGCGAACGTGGGGGACGGAACGGTGGCGCGGCGCTACGCCGCGGCGGCCTATCGTCTGGCGCCGATGAACGCCAGCGTGGCGGATGCCTATGGTCGGGCACTGGCCGTGGCCGGTGAACCGGACGCCGCGCGGCAGTTGTTCGACAAGGCGCTGGCTCTTGCGCCGGGCAGTCCGACGATCCTGGCGCACCGCGCCCGACTCTGACGCGGCTCGCTTGGCAGGACGGGGGCGGTGCCGTATCAGCACCGCCATGACCGATCCTGCCCTTCCCGTCATCGAGCGTATCGCCGCCGCCCTGGAGCGTCTGGCGCCCCCGCCCATGCCCTCGGCCGATCCGCTGGCCCATCCCGCCTATCTGTGGCGGGGCGGTGCGCTGCAGGCGGCACGCGGGTTCGCACCGGTTCCGCTCGGCCTGTTGCAGGGCTTGGACCGGCAGCGCGACGCTCTGCTCGCCAATCTCGTCCGGCTGGCGGACGGCCATGCGGCGCAGGACGTGCTGCTCTGGGGCGCGCGCGGCACCGGCAAGTCCGCGTTGGTCAAGGCGGGGGTGGCCGCCGTTCAGGCGGATCGGCCGGGGCGGCTCGCGCTGGTATCGGTCGATGCGCTCGACAGCCTGCCCGATCTGTTTGCGATGCTGGAGGGGGTGGCGCGGGCCTTTGCCATCTTCATCGACGATCTGGGGTTTGAAGGCGCGGGGGAGGCGCGCAAGCTGCGCTCTCTGCTCGACGGTGGGGCAGAGGCACGACCCGCGCATGTCCGGTTGCTCGTCACCGCCAATCGCCGCCATCTGCTGCCCCGTGACCTGAGCGAACAGGACAGCGCGATCAATCCCCGCGACGTGGTAGACGACCAACTTGCGCTCGCCGACCGTTTCGGAATGAGCCTGGGGTTCCACACGCTCGATCAGGACGGGTATCTGGCGATCGTGCGCGGCTATACGGCGCGGTACGATCTGCCGTTCGATGGGGACGAGGCGATCAACTGGGCGACCCGCCGGGGCAGCCGCTCCGGACGCGTGGCGTGGCAATATGTCGTCGATCTGGCCGGCCGGTTGGGGCGGAATCTGTAATTGTTTTGACGACGGATAAAAAACCGCTTGCGCGCGCCCGAACCGCTGGCTATTGGCGCGCCTCCAGCACGGATCGGCCTTCCCGAAAGGCCTCGAAAACGATCCGTACTCTCTAGTCGGGGAGTAGCTCAGCCTGGTAGAGCACTGCCTTCGGGAGGCAGGGGCCGGAGGTTCGAATCCTCTCTCCCCGACCATCTCGCCGCGGAACACGCGGCTCAGCCGATCGATAGCGAACCACCCCTGGAGGGCGTACGGGCTTAACCGGGTGGCATGACCTGGCTCGAATCGATCGCTTTTATCCTGGGTGTCGCGAACGTCACGCTGGTCGTGAGGCGCAGCCTGTGGAACTATCCCGTCGCGCTGGTGATGGTGGCGCTCTACGCGCTGCTGTTCTGGCGCGAGCGGCTGTACAGCGATGCCGCCTTGCAGCTCTTTTTCTTCGTGCTGAACCTTTATGGCTGGATGGTCTGGCGGCGCAGCGTCGCGCAGGCAGGCCAGGTGACGGTGGAGACATTGTCGCCCGAGGCGCGGCTATCGTGGCTCGCCGCTATCCTGGCCGCCTCGCTCGGCTGGGGGGCAGCCATGGCGCACTGGACCGATGCGGCGATGCCCTTTTGGGACGCGGCGAACGCGGTCGCCAGCGTGGCGGCGCAGATTTTGCTGGCGCGGCGGCGGCTGGAAAACTGGCTGCTCTGGGTCGCGGTCGATCTGTCGTCCATCGCGCTTTACGCCGTGAAGGGCCTGACCCTGACCGCCATTCTCTACGCCATCTTTCTGGGGCTGTCGCTGTGGGGTTATCGCGAATGGAGGGGGCGGGCGTGAGGAGCATCTGCCTTCACGGACCCGAGAGCACCGGCAAATCGACCGTCGGTCCGCGCTTGGCCCACGCGCTTGGCGGGCGATATCTTGCGGAATATGGCCGCGACTATGCCGAGGCGCACGGCACCGACTTCTCCATGGCCGATCTGGTGGCGATCGGGCAGGGGCACGATGCGATGCTGGCCACGGCGATGGCGGAAGGGCCGTGGCCGGTCGTCACCGATACCGATCCGCTGATGACGGCGGTCTGGGCCGACATGCTGTTCGGGAAGCGCGACCCCTGGTTTGGCGACTGGAACCGGTTGTCAGATGTCTATCTGCTCTTTGCGCCCGACCTGCCCTGGGTGGAGGACGGCACCCGCCTGTTCGGTACGCTTGACGAGCGGCAACGCTTCTTCGAACTGTCGCGCGCGGAGCTGGATCGGCGCGGAGTCCCCTATGCCCTGATCGAGGGGCAGGGCGAAAGCCGCTATGCAAATTGCATCGCCGCGCTAGAGCACTTTGGCATCCGCGCGCATCTTTGCTAACGGCGGATCGAATAGCTTTTCAGGAAACCCTTTCCCCCGTGTCCACGTCGCTCGACAAGATCCGCAACTTCTCCATCATCGCGCATATCGACCATGGCAAGTCGACGCTCGCCGATCGCCTGATTCAGTTCACCGGCGGCCTGACCGACCGGGAGATGAGCGAGCAGGTTCTCGATAACATGGAGATCGAGAAGGAACGCGGCATCACCATCAAGGCGCAGACCGTGCGCCTGGCGTACAAGGCGCAGGACGGCGAGACCTATACGCTGAACCTGATGGACACGCCGGGCCATGTCGACTTCGCCTATGAGGTGAGCCGGTCGCTGGCGGCGTGCGAGGGCGCGCTGCTCGTCGTCGATGCGGCGCAGGGCGTCGAGGCGCAGACGCTGGCCAATGTCTATCAGTCGATCGAGCATGACCATGAAATCGTGCCGGTCATCAACAAGATCGACCTTCCGGCCGCCGAACCGGAAAAGGTGCGTGCCGAGATCGAGGATGTGATCGGCATCGACGCGTCAGAGGCCGTGCTGGCCAGCGCCAAGTCGGGCATCGGCATCGGCGACATCCTGGAAGCGATCGTCAAGAAGATCCCAGCGCCGAAGGGTGATGCGGCCGCGCCGTTGAAGGCGATGCTGGTCGACAGCTGGTACGACCCCTATCTCGGCGTCGTCATCCTGGTCCGCGTGATGGAAGGCACCTTGAAGAAGGGCCAGCAGATCAAGTTCATGCAGGCGGGCACCACCCACCTGATCGACCGTGTCGGCTGTTTCCGTCCCAAGATCGAGCAGTTGACCGAGCTGGGCGTCGGCGAGATCGGTTTCATCACCGCGCAGATCAAGGACGTGGCGCAGGCGCGCGTCGGCGACACGCTGACCGACGCCAAGAAGCCGACCGAGCAAGCGCTGCCGGGCTTCAAGGAAGTGCAGCCGGTCGTGTTCTGCGGCCTGTTCCCAGTCGATGCCAACGACTTTGAGAAGCTGCGCGAGTCGATCAGCAAGCTGCGGCTGAACGACGCCTCTTTCAGCTTCGAGATGGAGACGTCCGCAGCGCTTGGCTTTGGTTTCCGCTGCGGCTTTCTGGGTCTGTTGCATCTGGAGATCATTCAGGAGCGGCTGACCCGCGAGTATGACCTGGACCTCATCACCACCGCGCCGTCGGTGGTCTACCAGATCGAGCTGACCCATGACGGCGGGCAGATTGATCTGCACAACCCTGCCGACATGCCCGACCCCAACAAGATCGAGTCGATCAGCGAGCCGTGGATCGAGGCGACGATTTATGTCCCCGATGAATATCTGGGTTCGATCCTGAAGCTGTGCCAGGACCGGCGCGGCATCCAGAAGAACCTTACCTATGTCGGCGGGCGCGCGCAGGCGACCTATGAATTGCCGCTCAACGAAGTCGTGTTCGACTTCTACGATCGGCTCAAGTCGTTGTCGAAGGGCTATGCCAGCTTCGACTATCACCAGATCGGCTATCGCGAGGGCGACCTGGTGAAGATGTCGATCCTGGTCAACGAGGAGCCGGTCGACGCACTGTCGATGATCGTCCACCGTGGCACCGCCGAGACGCGCGGGCGCGGCATGTGCGAGCGGTTGAAGGAACTCATCCCACGCCACCTGTTCAAGATCCCGATCCAGGCGGCGATCGGCGGCAAGGTTATCGCACGCGAGACGATCAGCGCGATGCGCAAGGACGTGACCGCCAAATGTTACGGCGGTGACGCAACACGTAAGCGCAAGCTGCTGGAAAAGCAGAAAAAGGGTAAGGCGAAAATGCGCGAGTATGGCTCGGTCAGCATTCCGCAGGAAGCCTTCATCGCCGCGCTCCGCATGGGCGACGAGGCGTAAGGCTATATCTTCCTCCCCTGCAAGGGGAGGGGTACCAGCGCAGCTGGTTGAGGGGCGTCCCGCTATCGAGAGGGCAACACCCCTTCCGTCAGGCCTGCGGCCTGCCACCTCCCCTCGCAGGGGAGGAATTTTGCGTTTGGATAAACGGGATAAAATCGTTCCTTGTGCGTTACATCCTATCGACGCCATCAGGGCGAAAGGGGGACGCCGATGATGGGATTTCGATTTGCCGCGCTGGTCGGCGCGCTGAGCCTTTCGGCCCCGGCGATTGCACAGGACCGTGCCCCGCTGGTCCTGGCCGCCGCCAGTCTCCAGGAATCGATGACCGCCGCTGCCGACGCCTGGGCGAAGAAGGGCCACCCGCGCCCGGTCATCTCCTTCGCCGCGTCCTCGGCTCTCGCCCGGCAGGTGCAGGCGGGGGGCAAGGCGGACCTGTTCGCCTCGGCGGATGAGGCGTGGATGGACGTCCTGCAAAAAGGCGGCTTGCTGGCCGACAAGACCCGCAGCGCGTTTCTCGGCAACCGGCTGGTCGTCATTGCGCCGACGGGTAAGGGCGTACAGGTGACGACGCGAACGCTGGGCAAGACGCTGTCCGGCGGGCCGCTCGCCATGGCCGATACCGACAGCGTGCCTGCGGGTAAGTACGGCAAGGCTGCACTTGAGAAACTGGGCGCCTGGGCGATGGTCGCTCCGCATGTCGTGCGCGCCGAGAATGTCCGCGCCGCCCTTGCGCTCGTCGAGCGGGGCGCGGCCCCTTACGGCATCGTCTATGCCACCGATGCCAAGGCTTCGCCGCGCGTGCGGGTGGTCGGCGTGTTCCCGGCGGCCAGCCATCCACCGATCACCTATCCGCTCGCCCGGCTGAAGGCTTCGACCAACCCGGAAGGAGAAGATTTCCGCCGCTTTCTGCTGTCGGGCGAGGGCAAGGCGATCTTCCGGCGCTACGGCTTCTCGACGCGGTGAAGCCGTGATCCTGTCGGCCGAGGAGTGGGGAATCGTCCGCCTGTCGCTGCTCATCGGCGGCACGGCGATGCTCGTGACCTTGCCGATCGCTTTCGTTCTTGCCTGGGCATTGGCGCGGGGGCGGTTTCCGGGGCGCGTGCTGCTCGACGGGATCGTCCATCTGCCGCTGGTCGTGCCGCCGGTCGTCACCGGCTGGGCACTGTTGCTCGCCTTCGGGCCTGCGGGGCCGGTCGGGCGATGGCTGGCTGACTGGTTCGGGGTGAGCGTGTTGTTCCGCTGGACGGGGGCGGCGATTGCGGCGGCCGTCATGGCCCTGCCACTGGTCGTGCGGGCAATACGCCTGTCGATCGAGGCGGTCGATCCGCGGCTGGAACAGGCCGCGCGGACGCTGGGGGCGGGGCGGGCGCGGGTCTTTGCCACCATCACCCTGCCGCTCTGCGCCCCTGGCATATTGGCGGGCATGGTGCTGGGTTTCGCCCGCTCGATCGGTGAGTTCGGGGCGACGATCACCTTCGTTTCCAATGTCCCCGGCGAGACGGCGACGCTCCCGCTCGCCATCTATTCCGCGCTCCAGCGGCCGGGGGGCGAGGACATGGTCTGGCGGCTGGCCAGCGTGTCGGTCGTGCTGTCGCTGGTCGCGCTGATCGCCTCCGAATGGCTGGCGCGGCGGATGGGGCGGGGGCTGCATGTCCTTTGACGTCGATGTCGCGGTGCGGCGCGGCGAGGGGCGGATCGCCGCGCGCTTCGTCACCGGGCCGGGCGCGACCGTGTTGTTCGGCCCGTCGGGGGTCGGCAAGACCACGATCCTGCAAATGGTCGCCGGGCTTGTCCGACCCGAAAGCGGCCATGTGCGTGTCGGAGGCGAAACGCTGTTCGACGCCACCGCCCGGATCGATGTCCGCCCCGAGCATCGCCGCATCGGCTATGTCTTTCAGGAGCCGCGCCTGTTTCCACACCGGCGCGTCGCGGCCAATCTGCGTTACGGCATGGGCCGGGGCGGCGGCGATTGGGACGGGATCATCGCGATGCTCGGCATCGGCCATCTGCTCGACCGCTGGCCGCGCAGCCTGTCCGGCGGCGAGGCGCGGCGGGTCGCGATCGGGCGGGCTTTGCTCAGCGATCCGCGCGTGCTGCTGCTGGACGAGCCGCTGTCGTCGCTCGACCGGGCGCGGCGGGGGGATATTCTCGATGCGCTGGTAGCGGTGCGCGATCGGAGCGGCATCCCGATCCTGATGGTCACGCACGATCCGGAAGAAGCCGAACGCATCGCCACCGCGATCGTCCGCCTCTGATCGCCTGCCCTAGCCGAGCGGCTTGGCAGGCGGATCGGTGCACCATAGGACTTGGCCGATCAGCCGGGGTTTGGGGCAGGCGCGATCGGGCAGGGGAAGCTTCTGTCCCGGCTGCCACAGCTTCAACCGGCGCAGGGTTTCGGGCATTTCCGAATCTATCACCGCCAGCGGATTGCCGTCGCCATAGCGCGTCCCGCTGCGATAGCGGAGTATGGGGGCATAATGCCCGCTGCCGTTCATCTGGTTAACCGTGATCCAGAAGCCGAATGGTGGATCGGACGTCGGCTCGGCAGAGATGATGGTGCCGCGCAGCGGCCCCTTGTTGATGAATCGTACCTCCTGATTGTTGTTGTGGCCTGTCCATTGACGAAAAACGGGCACGAAGCGATCAGCCGCGCGGTCATAGGCCAATGCGACGCGGCCGACGCGCTGATCGCCGTCGCCGCTATACATGCTGGCGACCTGAACCCAGAGGAGAGGATGGCCCGGGCGAGGATGAACGACACGCGCTTCGTTTAGATAATGGGCTGTGTCGAAAACGCTTTTGTTGCCGGGCATTGCGAACATGTCGTCGAGCGCGGGGCGGCAGGTCCTACCGTGGTCGTGCGTGATGCAAAGATGCAGCGCGCCGGGCGCTGGATCGCCGCCCGCATCTTCGATGGCGGGGCCTTGGTGGCTGAGCAGCTGCCAGCCGGGCGCGATACCGAAAGGACGCGAGAGGTCGACCGGCCCCGGAGCAGCCGCGACAGCCGATGCGGATGCGGCGATAAGCCACGCAGCCGTCAAATGGGAAAACGGGCTTGGCTTCATCACGGACTCTCCGACTGCGCCTCAAATGCGGCTTTCCGGTTTAGCAACCAGGAGACTGTGATCGCCACGGGGAGAAAGGGAACGACCCGCCCCATTTCACGTCGCCAAACCCAGGCGAGGTCATTCAGCCCCATCTTCATCCGCAGTGTATCCCGGTCGAGATCGATGGCTCCATAAGATTTACAGGTTCGTGGCCTGTTCGGTCATGTCGTGATAATCGGTGGCCTGCTCGATCGTCTTCATCTCGCCATGCCTTATCTCCATGCGGCGAACCATGTGACGATCGAAGGACCGGCGCGCCTCATAACTGGCATCGGCGTGACCGCCGATCAGGATCAGCGCACGCCGGCTCGGGCCGATGGGCGCGAGGCGGGCGCGCGAAACGTCTGATAGCAGAACGACCGCTCATTGCGGCCGACGCGGCCCCAGCCATTGCCAGGGGCACGTTGGGTGTCACGACGCGGGCCATTGGCATCGGCTATCCTCCTAACAGAGCCGGAATATCATGCCCTAAGTCGGTCGCTCCTTTGGTGAAGCCCGTATGACATTCCGGCCCAGGAGATCGGACGTCAGAACAGGGTAGTCAGCAGAACCCCGCCGACGATGGCTATGCCCGACAGGAGCTGACGTGCGCCCAGTCGTTCGCGAAACAGCCGGTGACCGGCCATGGCGGCGATCGGCGCCTCGATGATGCCCAGCGCCCGCACGGGGGCGGCCGGGGAGAGAGCAAGTGCGACGAACCAACCGGCGGAGGCGCAAGCCCCGCACAGTCCGGCGCCCAGCGACGGCCGCCAGCGGCGTGCCACCTCCGTCAAGGTCGCCGGATCGCGCCAGGCGAGGATCAGGCCAAGCGCAACTGTCTGCATCGCCTGGACGACTGCTACGCAGACCAGCGCGGCGAAGACCGGATGGGCGGGGTCGAGCGCCAATGCGGCATGGCGAAAGGCATTGAGCGAAAAGCCGAAGAACAGCCCTGAGGCCAGCCCCATCGCCGCCCCGATCAGGGAGGCACGACGCTGTTCAGGCGGCGGCCAGGACAGCGCGACCAGCCCGGCAGTTGTGATGGCCACGCCGACCCAGGCCACCCCGCTGATCCGGTCGTGATAGACGATCAGGCCGAGCAGTGCGGCGAGCGGCAGCGAGCTTTGCTGGAGCGCGGTGCCGACCGCGAAGCCCGAACGCTGCATCGCATCGAGGAGCGCCGCCGTCGCCAGCACCTGAGATGCGGCGCCGACGATTGCCGACAGCCAAAAGGCGCCGCTCCAATGGAGATCGGCCCCCGGCATGGCGAAATAAGCGGCCGTGACGAACAGGATGGAGAAGGGCAGGCCGAACAGGAACCGGACCAATGTCGCGCCCCATGGCCCCGACGAGGACATGACGCCGCGTTGCAGGGCGTTGCGGCCGACCTGGAATGTCGCGGCCGCGATGGTGGCGGGAATCCACAAGGGGTTCGACATTGGTTCCTTGTCCTGTCGGCGGGTGGTGTTCGCTCCAAACGAAAAGAGCGGCCCGTTGCCGGACCGCTCCTTTTGCACGAGGCCAAGTGCCACGTCGTCGGACATGAACAGCATCGCCGTTCCTGCCGCCCGCCGTGGCGAGTCCGCGGATTGCTTTCGCAATCCACGGCTGCCCGCACTTAGCGCTTCGAGAACTGGAAGCTGCGACGCGCCTTGGCGCGGCCATACTTCTTACGCTCGACAGCGCGGCTGTCGCGGGTCAGGAAGCCAGCGGCCTTGACCGGCGCGCGCAGGATCGGCTCGTACTTGGTCAGCGCCTGGCTGATGCCGTGCTTGACCGCGCCGGCCTGGCCCGACAGACCGCCGCCCTTGACGGTGCAGATCACGTCATACTGACCTTCGCGCTCGGTGATGCCGAACACCTGGTTGATGACGAGACGCAGCGTCGGACGTGCGAAATACACTTCCTGGTCACGACCGTTGATCGTGATCTTGCCCGAACCCGGCTTCAGCCAGACGCGAGCGACGGCGTCCTTACGACGGCCGGTCGCATAGGCGCGGCCGAACTTGTCCAGTTCCTGCTGACGCAGCGGGGTGGTGCTGACGCGCTCCGCCGGAGCGGCAGGCGCTTCACCGGCAGCGGCGGTCTGCGCCGGAGCGGCAGCGGCCTGCTGGTTCAGGGTGGCGCCGAGATCGGCGAGCGACTGGCGGTTATCGGACATTATGCGCCCACCTTGTTCTTGCGGTTCATCGACGCAATGTCGAGGACTTCGGGGTTCTGAGCGGCGTGCGGATGCTCGGTGCCGGCGAAGATGCGCAGGTTGCGCATCTGCTCACGACCCAGCGGACCGCGCGGGATCATACGCTCGACGGCCTTCTCCAGGACGCGCTCGGGGAAGCGGCCTTCCAGGACCTTGGCGGCGGTGATGCCCTTGATACCACCGGCATAACCGGTGTGCTTGTAATACACCTTCTGGCCCAGCTTGTTGCCGGTGAAGCGCACCTTGTCCGCGTTGATGACGATGACATTGTCACCGCAATCGACATGGGGGGTGAAGGACGGCTTGTGCTTGCCGCGCAGGATGTTCGCGATGATGCTGGCGGCACGGCCGACAACCAGACCGTCGGCATCGACGATATGCCACTTCTTTTCCACTTCGTGCGGCTTGGCCGACTTGGTGGTCTTCATGAGCGCCTTCATGGGCGAGAGACCTTTCGGTTTGAAATGCAACACGCCGCCCGTATGACCGGGCGGCGAGAACGAGGGTCCAATGCTGGAGAGGCCCCAAAATGTCAAGCAAAGTGGGGCTTTGCTGACGGGTATTATGATACCATGATGCTATTGGCGATGCGGCCGTGGCCCCGGCCCAGCCGATGCGCGGCGGCGGTCGCGGCGATCAGCAACAGCGCGGCATTGGCCTGATGCGCCACCGCAATGTCGATCTGCACGCCGGACAACAGCGTCGCGATGCCCAGGCCGATCTGCACGACGACGAGAAGGATCACCAGCCATCCGGCGCGCAGCGCGCCATGGCCGATCGCGCGCGCCGCCGCCCAGACGAGCAGGCCCGCCGCGACAAAGGCGAACCAGCGGTGGATGAACTGCACCACGACCGGATTGTCGAAGACATTGGCGATGGCGGGCGTCATCATCGGCGTGCCCGCCGGGAACCAGGCATCACCCATCAGCGGCCAGCTGGAAAAGGCATAGCCCGCATCCAGCCCGGCGGTCAGCGCGCCGAACAGCAGCTGGACGAACAGCGCCACGATGGCGCCTGCGCCCAGCCGTGTCAGTCGGGCAGGCGCCGCCAGCCGGTTGCGATAAAGCGCCATCAGGTCCAGCGCGGTCCAGACGATCCCCGCCAGGATGAACAGCGCCGTCAACAGATGGACGGCCAGCCGGATATGGCTGACATCGGTGCGCTCGACGAGTCCCGAGGCGACCATCCACCAGCCGATCGCGCCCTGCAAACCTCCAAGAGCGAGCAAGGCCAGAAGGCGCGGCTTGTATCCGGCCGGAATGGCCTTGCGCGCCCAGAACCAGATCAGGGGCAGGGCGAAGGCCAGGCCGATCACCCGGCCGAGGACGCGGTGTAGATATTCCCAGAAAAAGATTGCCTTGAACCCGGCGAGCGTCATGTCGCGGTTGACGGTCCAATATTCCGGGATGCGCTTGTAATTGGCGAACTCGGCCTGCCACTGGGCTTCGGTCAGCGGGGGGATGATGCCGGTGATCGGCTTCCATTCGGTGATCGACAGCCCACTGTTGGTCAGGCGCGTGATCCCGCCGACCACGACCATGGCGACGATCAGCCCGGCGACCGCGAACAGCCAGCGGGCAACGGCGCGGGGACGGGTGGTCATCATGAAGGCGGGGCTCGGTTGCAGCATGGCCCAACCATAGGACGGCGCGCCCGCGCGCGATAGTGGACCGAATGCCCCGTCGTCCTGGACCTTGCCCGCCGGGGCGCCACCGCCTAAATCCCGACCATGGCGCATGTGCATCACCATCAGGAGCCTCGCGGGGCCGACCTTTCCGTCGCGGCCAAGGCCACCCTGGAGCGTGCGGGGGAGCAGTGGACGGCGATGCGCGCCAGCGTGTTCGAAGCGCTCGCAGGGTTCGACAAGCCCGCCTCGGCCTATGACATCGCCGATGTCATGTCGCAGTCACAGGGGCGCCGGGTGGCGGCGAACAGCGTCTATCGCATCCTCGACCTGTTCGTGGGCGCCAATCTGGCGCGGCGGGTGGAGAGCGCCAATGCCTATGTCGCCAACGCGCATCCCGACTGTCTGCACGACTGCATCTTCCTGGTGTGTGACAAATGCGGGCAGATTACCCATATCGACGACGATCGTCTGACCGGCGCGGTCCGCGATGCAGCGATCGGCGCGGGATTCCGCCCCGAGCGCCCGGTGATCGAGGTGCGTGGTCGCTGCGCGGACTGCGCCAAGGGCTGAGCGGCGCGAAGCCGGGCGGCTATCTTATCCAGTCGCGCCGCGCACGCACCTCATGATCATCGCGCCGCCCGTGACACGTCATAGCTGTCTTCGAGCATCTGAAAGCGGACGATGGCGCCATCTGCGACGGTGAACACCAGGGCGAATTGCGAAGCGGTGATCTTGCCCGTTGCGGTGATCCGGCTCCGAAGCGATCCCAGGACTACGGCGCGGGTGTCGCTTGCGAGGATATCGTAGACCTCAAAGGACAAGGGGTCGGTCAGCGCGCGGAGGTCGCGCAGGAAATCCGTCATCGCCTGTCGTCCCGTCTTCTGACCGATCCAGGGCAAAGCGCCGACATCCCCCTGGATTTCGAAGCGGAGGTCCTCCGCAAAGGCGCTGGCGACTTCGTTCGTCATGACCGCACCGGATCTTTTAAAGAGGTAGAGGGCCAACTGTTGCATTTCGGCGCCATATCCGGTGCGTCCGATACCCTTAACATTTTCTGACATTGACAGGCGTCGTAAAACAGGAAATGAAGCTGGTAACGTTACCAGATAAGATAGAAACCAGAGGGTGAGGATCATGATGAAGACGGGAACATATGCCCGGCGCTTGCGCCATCGTGCCTTGGGGGCCGCTAGCCTGGCGGTTATCGCCACCGGCATGATGGCCGCACCGGCCTGGGCGCAGACGGCCTCCGATCAGGGCGCGCAGTCCACGCCGGTCGCGCAGGCCACCGTGCCGGGCGATACCACCGATCAGAATGAAGAAGCCAGCGCCCGCGACATCATCGTGACGGGGTCCCGCATCACGACCGGCGGCTTCACGGCGCCCACGCCGACGACGGTGATCGGTGAGGAACAGATTGCCGCCAATGCGCAGCCCAACGTCTTCACCACGATCGCGCAGCTGCCCTCGCTTCAGGGATCGACCGGCACTTCCGTCAACACTTTCAGCACGTCCAGCGGGCAGCAGGGGCTCAGCTCCTTCTCGCTGCGCGGCGTCGGGGCGATCCGTACCCTGACCCTGCTCGACGGGCAGCGGGTCGTCGGCGCGAACGTGACCGGCGTGCCCGACATCAGCCTGTTCCCACAGCTGCTGATCAAGCGGGTCGACGTCGTGAATGGCGGTGCCTCGGCCTCCTATGGTTCGGACGCGGTCGGTGGCGTGGTCAACTTCATCACCGATACCCGGTTCAAGGGGATCAAGGGCAATATCCAGGGCGGTGTGACCACCTATGGCGACGATCGGCAGGTGCTGATCCAGCTGGCCGGTGGCACCAGCCTGTTCAACGATACGCTGCACGTCATCGCCAGCACCGAATATGCGCATGAGGACGGCGTGGGCGGCGGTCAGTTCGGCATCGGTCTGGCGGGCGGGCGTGACTGGTTCCGTCAGTCGACGCTCATCAACCGCAACGTCCTGAACGACGGATCGCCGCAATATCTGTTTCGCGACTATGCCCAGTCCTACAATTACACCAAATATGGCCTGATTACCGCAGGGCCTCTTCAGGGCATCGCTTTCGATCAGTCGGGCAATCCGTTCCAGTTCCAATACGGCTCGAACGGCGTGCCCGCGCGTGACGCGGCGGGCAATGTCCGCGGCTGTCTCCCGGGCTTCTGCCAGGGCGGCGACTTGTCGGGCAATGTCGATGCCGGACGCTCGCTCCAGTCGAAGATCCAGCGGGTGAACAGCTATGGCCGGATCGGCTATGACTTCGCACCCAATGGCGAGATTTACGGCACGATCAATATCGGCCAGGTGAAGACCAACAATCAGCCGGTTGGTGGGCAGAACCGGCCCAACCTGACCATTCAGTGTGCCAATCCTTACGTCCCCGCCCTCGTCAAGGCGCAATGCGCCACGGCGGGCATCACCAATTTCCAATATGGCACCAGCAACGCCGCGCTCGGCAACACCCAGGTTTACACCGATCGCCGCCAGTTCCGCTTCGTCGCGGGTGCCAAGGGGCGCGAAACGGTCGCAGGGTCCGACTGGTCCTACGACATGTATTTCGAGCACGGCACCAACTATACCGATGTCGATGTCAGCAACATCATGCTGTCGCGCCGCTTCAACCAGGCGATCAACGCCACCACGCTGAACGGCGCGATCGTCTGCGCCGATGCGACCGCGCGCGCCAATGGCTGCCAGCCGCTCAACATCTTCGGCGGCAACCCCTCGGCGGCGGCGATCAGCTACATCATGCCGCAATACGGCCCCTATCAGCGGACGCGCCAGACGCAGGACGTCATCAGCCTGAACTTCTCGGGCTCGCCCTTTTCGTCCTGGGCCGGGCCGGTGTCGATCGCGTTCGGCGGCGAATTCCGCCACGAATTCTATCGTGTACGCGCCGACCCCTATGGCGCGGGCTTCGCCAATACCCCGGCCAACGCCGCCTATCCGGCCGACCCGGCGCTGCTGGCCGATGGCAACAACTGGTATGCGGGCAACTACAAGAATGGGACCGGCGCCTATAGCGTGAAGGAAGCGTTCGTCGAGGCCGACCTGCCCATCATCAATTCCGATGCGGGTGGCCGTGCCAACATCAACGGCGCGGTGCGCGTCACCGACTACAGCACCTCGGGCACCGTCTGGGCGTGGAAGGTGGGCGGCACCTGGGACCTGCCGGTCGACGGCTTGCGCATTCGCGGCGTAACGTCACGCGACGTTCGTGCGCCCAACCTGTCGGAACTGTTCGCGGCGCCCGTCACCACGACGCTGCCCGGCTTTTTCGATCCGTTCCGCAACGTCACCGTGCTGGCGCTGCAGAACACCATCGGCAACGTCAACCTGACGCCGGAAATCGCGCGCAACACCACGCTGGGCATTGCCTTCTCGAACTCGCAGGCCATTCCGGGCCTCAGCCTGTCGGTCGATTACTACAAGATCAAGATCACCGACGTGATTTCCAGCCTGGGCGCGCAGGACATCGTCAACCTATGCTACCTCAATATCGCGCCCGAGACGTGCGGCGTGTTCAACCTGAACAATTCCAACGGTCCGAATTTCATCAACGTCCAATCGTTCAACCTGGCATCGATCCTGACCGATGGCTTTGACATCGAGGCAAGCTATCGTTGGCGCAATCCGATGGGCCTGCCGGGCAGCCTGACGCTGCGCGCGCTGGCGACCAATATCCGCCGCTTCATCACCGATACCGGCCTGCCGAACACCATCCCGAATGATACGGCGGGCGTAAACCTGGGCAACACACCCAAGTGGAAATGGCTGGCGGTGCAGACCTATGCTACCGACGATTGGTCGCTGCTCCTGCAGGAACGCTGGTTCAGCGACGGCAAGCTGGGCAATCAATATGTCCAGTGTACGACGGGCTGCCCGGCCTCGACCGCGAACCGGCCGACCATCGACCGGAATTTCATCCCCGGTGCCTTCTATTTCGACGTGGGCGGCACGTATAACGTGACCAAGGCGGTCACAGCCTATTTCAAGGTCGATAACGTATTTAATCGCGATCCCGCGCCTTCGCCCTTTTTCGTCAACCCGGCGCTCTATGACGTGCTTGGGCGGGTGTACCGTGCGGGCGTGCGCTTCAACTTCTGACGGAACCGAAAACCATGATGATATCGCGGATGATCGCACCCTTCCTGCTGCTGGCCGTATCCGGGGTTGCGCTGGCGGCCGACCGGCCGGGCAGCAACCCGATCATCCGCGACAAGTTCACGGCGGACCCCGCGCCGCTGGTCGTGGGCAATCGCCTGTACCTTTATGTCGGACATGACGAGGCGCAGCGCGACGAGATGTTCAACATGAAGGAATGGCTGGTCTATTCGACCACCGACATGCGGAATTGGACGCCGCACGGGGCCATCATGAACGTCAAGGACTTCAAATGGGCCAAGAAGGACGCATGGGCCAGTCAGGCGATCTACAAGAACGGCAAATACTGGTTCTATGCCGCGGTCGAACATGACAACACCCATCCGGGCAAGGCGATCGCGGTCGCCGTCTCCGACAAGCCGACCGGGCCGTTCGTCGATGCCAAAGGCTCTGCGCTCGTCACTAACGAGATGACGCCCAAGGGCACGCATAGCTGGGAGGACATCGACCCGACCGTCATGACCGATGACGACGGCACGACCTGGATCGCGTGGGGCAACCGGCAATGCTATATCGCCAAGCTCAAGCCCAACATGATCGAGATCGACGGTCCGATCACCGAGATCACGCCGCCGCATTTCGAGGAAGGACCCTGGCTGCACAAGCGGGGCAATCTCTATTACCTGACCTATGCCTCGCTCGACCGGACGACGCAGCGGGACGAGCATATCTCCTATGCCACCGCGCCCTCGCTGAAGGGGCCGTGGACCTATCGCGGGCTGCTGACCGGATCTGGCAAGTACAGCTTTACGATCCATCCCGGCATCGCCGAGTTCAAGGGCAAGTCCTATCTGTTCCTGCACAATGCGAACCTGGCGATCGGCGACCAGAGCGGTGCGATCGGGCGGCGTGCGGTGACGGTCGAACGGCTTCATTATAATCCCGACGGGACGATGAAGCCGGTCGTGCAGACCGATGCCGGTGTGACGGCCTCGGCGCGGTAGGAGGCGTATGGAGCATGGCATTTTGCGGTTTCAGAGCGAGCCCCTCCCCTTCAGGGGAGGGGTTGGGGTGGGGCCTCACCACGAGCGCCACGCTTGCGGAAGCGCCCCACCCCCTGCCCCTCCCCTGAAGGGGAGGGGTGACTCGACGTCATGCCGCCCCGACCTAAGAGCGCGGCGGGGCGGCGGAGTCGCGTTCGATCAGCTGGTGCTCCAGCACCGTGACGCGCGGCTGACCGTCGGTCGTGGGAACCCCTCCGCGAATATCCTGGATCAGCATCTGAAGCGCGGATGTCGCCAGCGCACGGACCGGCTGATGGATGGTGGTCAGCGGCGGCCACAGGGTCGTCGCGGCGGTGCTGTCGTCGAAGCCTGCCACGGTCAGGTCCCCCGGCACGTCCAGATGGCGCCGATGCGCGACCGAGACGACCGCGGCGGCCATGTCGTCGTTGCTCGCGAAGATGGCAGTCGGCGGGCGTTCGCCGCCCAGCAGTTCCTCGCCCGCCCTCAGGCCCGAGGCGTAGCTGTAGTCGCCCTGGACGATCCGCGTTTCCAGTTCGTCTTCCTCCTCGACCGCGCGGCGAAAGCCGGCCAGACGCTCGATGCTGGCCGACTGGTCGGGATTGCCGTGGACGAAGCCGATGCGGCGGTGGCCCAGGCCGATCAGGTGGCGTGTCATGTCATAGGCGGCGCGGGCATTGTCGATCCAGACGCACAGGGCGCCGGGCGCGACGCCGCCGACAACCGCCATGGGCAGACCCGCCTCGCGGATGATGTCACGGACGAAGCTGGATTCGCCGAGCGGCGGCGCCAGGATCAGCCCGGCGATCCGCTGGTCGATCAGCCGCTCGATCGCCTCGCGGGTCGGCGGGCGCCCCTGTTCGCCCTTCAACAGGAAAAGCTGCGCCGCGCGGGTCGAGGCTTCCTCGAACACGCCGACCAGCAACTCGCTCATGAAGGCGGCGCTGGGATTGGAATAGATGACTCCGATCCGGATCTCTCTGGACGTCACCAGACTGCGCGCCATCAGGTTGGGCGTGTAGTTCAACTGCTTGATGACCTCGCGAACATGCGCGCGCACTTCGTTACGCACGCCGGCGTCGCCGTTGATGACCCGCGAGACGGTCATGGGCGAGACACCGGCCTCCTTGGCCACATCGATGATGGTCACGCCGCGCGGGCGCCGTCGGGTCTTGGTCAAGGTCATCCTGTCCGGTCATCGGCCTTCACGCTATGCCGATGCTCGCCGACTGCCGTGCCCCGGCAGAGTGCGAAAGGTCAATGGGGGGCAAAAGATCAATGGGAAAGACGAATGCCGAACAGGCCGAAGGACCGGATGTGAAGGGCTTTCCCTATATCCGCTGGACGATCATCGCGCTGTTCGTGGGGGCGATGGTCATCAACTATCTGACGCGCAGCATCCTGGGCGTCGCCGCACCCGCGATCATGGCCGAGCAGCATATCAGCTCGGCCGAATATAGCTGGATCACCGGCGCCTTTCAGTTCGGGATCATGTTCCAGCCGGTGGCCGGTTATCTGCTCGACCTCATCGGCCTGAAAATCGGCTTTACCCTGTTCGTCGCGGTCTGGTCATGCATCACCATCGGGCATGGCTTTGCCAATGGCTGGCTGGGGTTTGCGGGATTGCGTGGCGCGCTGGGGCTGGTCGAGGGATCGGCCCAACCGGCGGGGATGAAGGTCGTCGCGGAGTGGTTCCCGGCACGCGAGCGCGGGGTCGCGGGCGGTATCTATCAGATCGGGGCGTCGTTCGGCGCGGTCTTCGCGCCGCCGCTCGTCGCCTGGGCGGTATTCCATCACAGTTGGCGCGCCGCCTTCTTCGTCGCGGGGGGGCTGGGGCTGCTCTGGGTGCTGGCCTGGCTGTTCTGGTATGCGCCCCCCGGGCGGCATCGGGCGCTGTCGGCGCGCGAACGGACGCTGATCGTCGAGGGGCAGGAGGCCGCGCTCGCCAAGCAGCGTCGCCGTCCGCCGCTGGGCGAGCTGCTGCGCCGTCGCAACCTCTGGGCGATCGCGGCGGCGCGGTTCCTCGCCGATCCGGTCTGGGGCATGTTGTCGCTGTGGATGCCGCTCTATCTCGTCCAGGCGCGGCATTTCGACCTGACCCAGATCGCGCTGTTCGCCTGGCTGCCCTTCCTCGCGGCTGACTTGGGATGCTTGTTCGGCCCGGCGGTCGTCGCCTTCCTCCAACGGCGCGGCGTCAACCTGATCGACGCACGGCGCGGCGCCTTCACGCTGGGCGCGGCGTTGATGACGGGGATGATGTTCGTCGGGAGCGTCAACAGCCCCGTCGCGGCCGTCGCACTGCTGTGTCTGGGCGGCTTTGCCCACCAGACGCTGTCCGTCACCGTCATTACCCTGTGCTCCGACCTGTTTCCGCAGGATCAGGTGGCGACGGCGACCGGCGTGTCCGGGACGGCGGCCAATCTGGGCGTGCTGATCTTTACTCTGACGCTCGGCTCGCTGGTCGATCAGGTCGGTTATCAGCCCTTCTTCATTCTGCTCGGCCTGCTCGATCTCGCCGGTGCGGCTCTCCTCTGGACCTTGGTGCGCAAACCCGCATGACCCCCCACAATCCCATCCTGCGGGGCTTCAACCCCGATCCCTCGATCGTGCGCGTCGGCGAGGATTATTACATCGCGACCTCGACCTTCGAATGGTATCCCGGCGTCCAGATCCATCATAGCCGCGACCTGGCGAACTGGACGCTGGTAGCGCGGCCGCTGAACCGGGCCAGCCAGCTCGACATGCGCGGCAATCCGGACTCGTGCGGCGTCTGGGCGCCTGACCTGAGCTATCATGACGGACGCTTCCATCTGATCTTCACCGATGTGAAGCGCTATGGCCGTACGACCGTCGACGGCGCGAAGGGCGCATCACTGCGCGATTTCCACAATTACTGGGTGTCGAGCGACCGGATCGATGGCGAATGGTCGGACGCCGTATATCTGAACAGCAGCGGCTTTGATCCGGCGCTGTTCCATGACGATGACGGGCGGAGCTGGCTGCTCAACATGCTGTGGGACCATCGCCCCGATCGCAAGCGTTTTGCCGGGATCGTCATCCAGGAGATGGACCTTGCGAACGGCTGCCTGCTGGGTGAGCGTCGCCGAATCTTCGACGGCACCGCGCTTGGCTTTACGGAGGGGCCGCATCTCTACAAGCGGGACGGCTGGTATCACCTGCTGGTCGCCGAGGGCGGCACCGAACGCGGCCATGCCGTGACGATGGCCCGCTCCCGCGATTTGTTCGGACCCTATGAGGTGCATCCCGACGGCCCGGTACTGACTGCGCGCGACAGGCCGGACGCGCCGCTGCAACGAACCGGGCATGGCGATCTGGTCGACACGCCGGCGGGTGAGACATGGATGGCGTATCTCTGCGGCCGCCCGCTTCCCGTCAGCGATTGCTGCGTGCTGGGCCGCGAGACGGCGATCCAGCGGATGGAATGGGGGGCGGACGGTTGGCTGCGCTGTGCGGAACCGACCCCCATGGCGGCCGATCCCGCGCCGGTCGAGGCACATGATCGGTTCGACGGCCCGATGCTGCCCGACGCCTTCCAATGGCTGCGTACACCTCAGCCGGAGCGTATCTTCAGCCTGACCGAGCGCCCAGGCTATTTGCGACTGTTCGGGCGCGAGACGATCGGCAGCCATTTCGAGCAGGCACTGATCGCCCGACGGCAGACAGCCTTTCGTCACGACGTCCGCACGCTCGTCGATTTCGAGCCCGAGCATTTCCAGCAGGCGGCCGGGATCGTCTGTTATTACAACAGCACGAAATATCATTTCTTCCATCTCACGGCGGGGGATGCTGGCGAGAAGCTGATCCAGGTCCTATCGGTTATCCCCAAGGGCGAAGGGCAAAGCCTGATGAGCGCCGCCATCGCGGCACCCGCCGGTCCGGTCGAATTGCGCGCCGCCATGGACCATGAGGTGCTGCGCTTCGCCTTCCGTGCCGGGGGCACGGGGGAATGGACCTGGCTGCCGCAGAGTTTCGACGCCACCATCCTGTCGGACGAAGCGACGCTGGCCGGGCTGCCCAATTTCACCGGTGCTTTTGTCGGTATGGCGTGTCAGGATATGAGCGGTTCGGGACGCCCGGCGGACTTCAAGTATTTTCAGTATGTTGAACGACTTGGCGCCGATTAGGCCGGCGGCTAGCTTGATTGGCCAGACCAATATGGACAGGCCGCTTTTCACCCGTTAAGCTCTTCTCTTAGACAACGGCGCCGCGATGCGTACGGAGGATGTAGGGGAGTGACGGGCTTGCGGGTACGCAATCTGCGCTGGTGGATCGTCGCGCTGATTTGCGCGGGGACCATCGCCAATTATCTGGCGCGCAACAGTTTGGGCGTACTCGCGCCCGAGCTGAAGTCGGCGCTTCACATGTCGACGCAGCAATACAGCTATGTCGTTGGCGCGTTCCAGCTCGCCTATACGATCATGCAGCCGGTCGCGGGCGCGTTCATCGACCGTTTCGGCTTGCGCGCGGGATTCGCGCTGTTCGGGCTTGCCTGGTCGGCCGCGAACATGATGCACGCCCTGGCGATCGGCTGGCTGAGCCTCGCTTTCTTCCGCGGCGTGCTGGGCCTGTTCGAGTCCGCCGCCATCCCCTCGGGCATCAAGGCGGTGGCCGAGTGGTTCCCGGCGCGCGAGCGGTCGGTCGCGGTCGGCTGGTTCAACGCGGGCACGTCGCTGGGCGCGTTGATCGCGCCGCCGGTCGTCGTGGCGGTGGCGCTCTGGGCCGACTGGCGCACCGCCTTTCTGGTCACGGGCGGGGTCGGCATTTTCTGGGCCGCCGCCTGGTACATCTTCTATCGCTCGCCCGACGACCATCCCGCGATCACGCCGGAGGAAAAGGCGATGATCGCGGTCGAGAAGCCCAAGGGGCCGGTCCAGCGGGCCAAGGCGAAGGACATACTGCGCACCTCGCGCTTCTGGGTGATTGCGGTACCGCGCTTCCTCGCCGAACCGGCATGGCAGACCTTCAGCTTCTGGATCCCGCTGTACCTTGCCAGCGAGCGCGGCATGGACCTGAAGCAGATCGCGCTGTTCGCCTGGCTGCCGTTCCTGGCGGCGGATATTGGCGGTATCCTGGGCGGCTATCTCTCGCCCTGGCTGATGAAGCGCGGCGTCACGCTGATCCCGTCGCGCGTCGCGGGCGTCGCCCTGGGCGCGGTGCTGATGATCGCGCCAGGCTGTATCGGCCTAGCCGCCAGCCCCTATATGGCGATCGCGCTGTTCTGCATCGGCGGCTTTGCCCACCAGATGATCTCGGGCCTCATCAACACCTTGTCCGCCGACGTCTTCGCGCCCGCCGAGGTCGGTACCGCCAATGGCTTTATCGGCCAGGCGGGCTGGATCGGCGGGTTGCTGTTCTCGCTGCTGATCGGGCAGCTGGCCGATACGGTCGGCTATGCGCCGCTCTTTGCCGTGCTGGCGGTTTTCGACCTGATCGGCGCGGCGGTGCTCATCATCTTCATCCGGCGGCTGACGCCGTTCGCCACCAACCCCGTGACCCAGGAGCCCGGCCAATGAGGCGTGCCACCCTTTCCCAGCCGCCGCGCTTTGCCGTCACCGGCCATTCGCGCGGGCGCCTGACCCTGACGGCCGATACCGGCGCGGTCGCGCATCTGTTCGTGCTGGAGGAGGATATGATGCGCCTCCTGCTGCTGGCCGAGGGGCATGTGACCAGCCCGCCGAGTTGGGCGATCGCGCCGGGAGTCGAGGATATCGCAGAGCCGGGCCGCGACCGGATGGACGTGTCCGGCTTCGCTTGCCCCGACTTCACTTGCGAGGAGGCGGACGGCCGCCTGACCGTCGCGACCGAGCGGCTGCGCGTGACCCTGACGCTGGACGGCCTGTATGGTCGTTGGGAGCAGCGCGCCGGGGAAGGCTGGCATGTCATCACGCAGGACCGTCCGACCCAGGCCTATGACTTCGGCTGGTGGGACGGTCGCGCGCATCATTATGCCGCCAGGACACCCGGCGAGCGCTTCTATGGTCTTGGCGACCGCACTGGCGATACCGATCGGGCGGGGCGGCGATTCCGACTGACCAATGTCGACCCGATGGGCTTCGATGCCGAGACGAGCGATCCGCTCTATAAGTCCATCCCCTATCTGCTTGTCGCCGATGCCGATGGGCGGTGTCATGGCGAGTTCTACGATACGGTGGCGGACGTCACCTTCGATCTGGGGCAGGAACTCGACAATTATCACGGCCTCTATCGCCATGTCGTCGCGGAGGCGGGCGATGTCGATCGCTGGATCATCGCGGGGCCGGACCCGCTGGCCGTCACGCGGCGCTTCACCTGGCTGACCGGGCGCCCGGCGATGATGCCGCGCTGGTCGCTGGGCTATTCGGGTTCGACCATGACCTATACCGATGCGCCCGATGCAGCGGCGCAGATGGCGGGGTTCCTGGAGTTGTGCGAGCGCCATGATCTGGGCTGCACCTCCTTCCATCTGTCGTCGGGCTATACCTCGATCGGCCACAAGCGCTATGTCTTCCACTGGAACCGTGACAAGTTTCCCGACCCGGCGGCATTCGTGGCATCCTATGCCGAGGCGGGGGTCCGGCTGGTGCCCAACATCAAGCCCGCGCTGCTGCGTAGCCACCCGCGCTATGACGAGGTCGCGGCAGCCGGGCTGTTCGTCGCGGATCAGGACGGCCAGCCGGTCGAGGCGCAGTTCTGGGACGAGGTCGGCAGCTATATCGACATGACCAAGCCGCGGGCGGCGGCCTGGTGGCGGGATCAGGTTACATCCGCGCTGCTCGACCAGGGAATCGAGGCGACGTGGAACGACAATAACGAATATGAGCTATGGGATCGCCGGGCCATGGTCGACGGCTTCGGCGAGGCGCGCCCGGCGTCCGAGATGCGCCCCGTTCAGCCGATCCTGATGACCCGTGCCTCGCGTCAGGCACAGGTCGCCGCGCGGCCCGATACCCGGCCCTATGTCGTGACGCGCTCGGGCATGGCGGGGCTGCACCGCTATGCGCAGACCTGGTCCGGCGACAACCGGACCGAATGGAAGACGATCCGTTACAATGCCCGCCAGTCGATCGGACTGGCGCTTTCGGGCGTGTCGAACAGCGGCCATGATGTGGGCGGCTTTTCCGGCCCCGCGCCGTCGCCCGAATTGCTGATCCGCTGGGTGCAGGCGGGGGCGCTGATGCCGCGGTTCAGCATCCATAGCTGGAATGATGACCGGACGGTCAACGAGCCCTGGATGTATCCCGAGGTTCTGCCCGCTATGCACCGGCTGATGGCGCTGCGGCAGACGTTGATCCCGTTCTTCTACGATCTGCTCCATCGTTATCATTCCGAGTACGAGCCGATGGTGCGCCCGCTCTGGGCCGACTTTGCACACGATCCGACGGCCTGGGGCGAGCGGGACGAGCATATGCTGGGTCCCGACATTCTCGCCGCGCCGGTGATGGACGAGGGAGCGGAGCGCCGTTCGGTGCTGCTGCCCAGTGGAGTCGAATGGGTTCATGTCTGGACGGGCGAGCGTTTTGCAGTCGGCGCGACCGCCGATGTCGCCGCACCGCTCGACGGCCCGCCACCGCTGTTCGCGCGGGTCGGATCGGCGATGCTGGTCGATCTGGCCAAGGGCGGCTGGCGACCCGAGCCCTATTGTCGCGGCCTGTGGCTGTTTCCCCCGTCGGACGGCGAGGTTCGCTGGACCGGGATGGACGATAGCGGCGACGGCCATGGCCCGGTGACGCGCTGGCATCTGACCGGCCATGCCGATGCGGATCGGGTTGTGGTGGCCGTGTCGCGTGACGGGGAAGGTCAGGGCGATATTACCCTGCTGCTTCCGCCGGGCGATGGCCGCATCCTGATCGTCGAGGGCGCGGCGAGCGAACCGGTCGAGCAGGATGGACGGCGTGGGCTTCGGCTGACCGTCTGACGGCAAGCTATTCGGAGTGCGCCTCTCCTCTCCCTCGCCCCTCGTAGAGGGGAGAGGGTTGCGCAGACTTGGTCTTTGCGTGAGCAAAGGCTTAGTCGGAGCTGGGTGAGGGGTGGGCGCGCAGGGCGCGCGCGAGCCGAAGGCTCGCTCAACCCCTCACCCAAGCAGCGCTAGCCAGCACGCTGGCAAGCTCCGCTAACCCTCTCCCCTATCAAGGGGAGAGGGAAGAAAAGAACATCGATATGGTTGAGAGGCATCGGGCGCTGGCCAGTGATGCGCAAATGTCGCACACGTTTGCAATTCCTCTCTCCCTCACATCCCCGCTTCCACAAATCTAAGGCAGGTCTAACAACACCATTGCATTGGTAAGGCCATTCGGTATGTTTGGTTGACAAGGCAAGACCGGCCAAGACCGGCGGCAATGGGAGGGAAGGATGAAGATGCTGCGTTCCACCGTGGCCCTGACGGCGATGATCGTATCCCTGTCGGCGGCAACCCAGGTTTCAGCCCAACAGGCGGCCCCGTCGCAAACGGATGAGGCGCAGCTGACCCAGGATGGGCAGGGGCAGCCCGGCGGTCCCACCTCCGAAGTCGCGCCCGAACCTGTCAGCGCAGGCGACATCATCGTCACCGCCAACAAGCGCGCCGAGAATGTCCAGCGTGTGCCGCTCGCCGTCTCCGTCGTCGCGCCTGCCCAGCTGGCGGCGGCGGGCGTTCGCAACTTCACCGATATCGGCAAGGTTTCGTCCTCGCTGGTCGTCCGCCCAGCGGAACAACCGCAGAATTCCAACATCTCGTTGCGCGGCGTCGGCACCTTCGCCTTCGGGATCGGCGTGGAGTCGAGCGTCGCGGTGCTGGTTGACGAGGTTCCGCTGGCCTTCCAGGCACGCGCCTTCACCGACCTGCCCGATGTCGAGCGGATCGAGGTGCTGCGCGGGCCGCAGAGCACGCTGTACGGCAAGTCGGCCTCGGCCGGTCTGGTCAACCTCATTACCCGGAACCCGACCTCCGAACTACGCATTCGCGCCAATGCGGTGGCGACGACCGATCGCGAGCAGGGCGTCAATTTCAGCGTATCCGGGCCGATCAACGAGCAGCTCGGCTATGTCGTGTCGGCTGCCTACAACAATTGGGACGGCAATATCCGCAACCTGTTCAACGGCGAGCGGGTCAATGGTCGCGAGACGCTGAACCTGCGCGGCAAGCTGCGCTGGGAGCCGACCGACACGGCAGCGCTGGTCATCTCGGGCAATTACGTCAACGGCAACACGACGGTCGGTCGGCCTTTCCTGGCGTTCGGCGCCAACGCCCGGCTGCGTGGGACCGCGGGCCTGACCCCGTCGGTCGTGCTGCCCGGCGTCGTGGTCGGCCCGGACAATCAGACGATCAGCAACAATTACGACTCGCGCACCAAATATGAGGGTGGCGGCGGCTATATCCGTGGCGAGTTCGGGATCGGTTCGCTGAACCTCGTCACGATCAGTTCCTATGACCGTTTCCACCTGAACGACTATCTGGACCATGACGACACGTCCGCGCCCGGCAATCTGGGCCAAAACACCCAGATCGGCGTGTTCAACTCCGAGCAGGTGACCGAGGAAGTCCGGCTGCAATCCGATGCCGACAAGCCGTTCCGCTATACGGTCGGGCTGTACGGCGCGAATGTGAAGTTCAACCGCCCGTTCCAGCGCGGACCGTATTTCTCGCTCGCCAATTGGTATGCCACGTCGCAATCACGTCAGGTGGCGGCCTTTGCCCAGATTGACTGGACAATCGTGCCCGACCTGACCTTCACCGGCGGTGGACGCGTCCAGAACGAACGGGTCAGCTACACCTTCCGCGATAATCTGGCGGGTACGGCCTTTGCGGGCCATGCCAGCGACACGGCGGGCACCTATCGCGGCACGCTGCGCTATGATTTCAGCCCGACGATCAACGGCTTCGTCACCTATGCCACGGGTTACAAGGGCCAGACCTACGACCTGACGACCGGCTTCAACCGCAACCGCGCGCTGGCCGGGCCGATCCGCCCGGAACGGTCGCGTGACAAGGAACTGGGCATCCGCAGCCAGTTCCTCGACCGGCGTCTGACCGCGAACGTCACGCTGTTCGACACCAATTACCGCGATCTCCAGGCGCAGACGATCGAGACGTTGGCGGATGGCACCTCCAACTACCGGCTGACCAATGTCGGCAGGCTGACCACCAAGGGCGTCGAGTTCGAAGGATCGATGCGCTTCAGCGACAGCTTCAACCTGGGCGGGGCGGTCACCTATCTCGACGCCAAATATGCGCAGTTCGACGTGGCGCAATGCTATCCGCTCCAGACGGCGGCGCAGGGTTGCACCGGATCCCCCGCTAGCCAGAACCTGACCGATACCACGGCGATCCAGGCGCCCAAATGGAAGTTCAACGCCAATCTGGATTACTCGCCGCGCCTGACCACGACTACCCGCGGCGTCGTGCAGGTGAACTGGCAATATCAGAGCAGCCTGTACTTCCAGGCGCGTGACCCGCAGACCTTCCAGCCTGCCTTCAGTATCGTCAATGTTGGTCTGGGCGTCCGCGAAGAGGATCGCCGCTGGGAACTGGTCGCCTTCGTGAACAACCTGTTCGACAAGCAATATTACGGGTCGCTGGTGAACACGGCGGGCAATTTCGGCAACAATATCGCGACCCAGGCCGTGCTGCCGCGCGACTTCCGTCGCTATGCGGGAATGCGCCTTGGTCTGAACTTCTGATGCGCCGGGTCAGCTTTGGGTTCGGGCTGGCGGCGGTGGTGGCTCTTACCGCCGTCGCTACGGCCCAGCGGCCGGGGGCGGGGCAGGGCGATGTGCCCGCCCGCCCGCCCGTGGATGCCCCAGAACTCGCCCGGTTGGGCCGCTATCCGGTCGGCATACAGCGGAGCCGGTTCGTCCAGCCGGGACAGGCCGATCCGCTCCAGGGCAAGGATCGGCCCGCCATCGCGTCCCGCGAACTCCCGCTGCTGATCTGGTATCCGGCAGCGTCGGCGGGACGGGGGACCACCTATCATACCGCCCTGTCGGGGGAGGATGGTCGTGATGTCGCCTTCGACCTGCCCGGCCTGGCCTCGCCCGACCGCCCGGTGGCGGCTGGCCGCTTCCCCCTGGTGATCCTGGCGCATGGCTATGGCAACACGCCCGAGGTCCTGTCCTGGCTGGGCGAAAATCTGGCGAGCAAGGGCTATGTCGTCGTCGCCCCGGCCTTTCGCGATCCGCCGATCAGCATCCGTACCGATGCCGCGCGTGCCGGACCGATCGCTCGGCGGCCGCTCGACATCGCCTTCGTGACCGCCGAGGCGCAGGCGCGTGCCGACAAGCGCGAAGGCGTGTTCGCCGCCGCCGATCCGACGCGAACCGCGCTGATCGGTTACTCGATGGGCGGTTACGGCGTGCTGACGGTCGGCGGCGCGCGGCTGAACCCGGCCATGGGAACGCTGAGCCGGGGCATCCTCACCCCCTATGCCGCTGATCAGGCGAGCGAATTGCGCGCGAAAAATTTGAAGGCCATCGTCGCGCTCGCCCCCGCCGCGCGCTTTGGCGATGTGCCGATCTGGACGGGGCAGGGCGTGGGCGTGGTGCCCGTGCCGACCCTGATCGTGGTCGGCGATCATGACCGGGTCGTCGGGCATGAGGCGGTGCGTGCGTTGTTCACCGAGCCCGCACCAGCGCCGCGCTATCTGCTGACCTTCGCCCAGGCCGGGCACAGCATTGCGCTCACCGCCGCACCCGGGGCAATGCGTCAGCGCTTCTGGGACATGGATTGGTTCGAGGATGCCGTGTGGCGCAAGGACCGGCTGCTTCCCGTACAGACCCATTTCATCACCGCCTTTCTGGATCGCTATGTGAAGGGCGATATGGCCAAGGATGGTTATCTGAATGGGTTGACGGTGCAGTCGGACGAAGGGCGCTGGCCCGGCGCGCCGGTCGGGCGGGTCGCGCAGTACAGCCCCGGCCCGCCCGCCTCGACCGTGTGGAAGGGATTCCAGCCTGGCCGCGCGGTCGGCATGAGCTTTGAGTACCGCCCCGCATCCGGCTGGCGATGAGCGGGGGCGGGGTTTAGACTGACGACAAAGGCTGGCGCACAGGACCGGCCAGCGAAAGGGGAGAGCGATGTGATGGGCAGGACCATGTGGGGATATGCCGTGGCGGGCATGATGCTGGCGACGGGTGCGTCGCTCTCCGCGCAGGACGCCGCCCCCAGGCCCACCCCCATTCTCGCGGCGGCCGATCTGCGCGACGGCACCGATCTGTCGGGGCCGTGGCATTACTCGATCGACCCGTTCCGCTCGGGGATTGCGGGTTTTCACGGTGGTATGCCCGACAGCGGGCAGCAGCGCTGGAAGGATGTCGACGTCCGCGCGGAAATGGCCAAGGACAGCCGCGTCCTTTACGAGTTCGACCTGCCGCATTCGCCGCTGACCTCGCTCCCCTCCTCCTGGCTGACCCAGGCGCCCGAGCTTCGCCACTATGACGGGCTGATGTGGTATCAGCGGACCTTCGCTGCCCCCGCCGTTCGCAAGGGCCGCTATTTCCTCCGCTTCGGAGCGGCCAATTACGCCACCATCGTCTATCTGAACGGCAAGCAAGTCGGGCGCCATGAGGGCGGCTTCACCCCCTTCGCCTTCGACATTACCGGACTGATGCGCGACGGCCTGAACCAGGTCACGGTCGGCGTCGACAGCCAGGCGACCGAGGCCACCGTGCCGCCGCCCGTCACCGACTGGGAGAATTATGGCGGCATCACCCGCCCGGTTCGGCTGATCCAGACGCCCGACACCTATGTCGACGATGCCTGGGTTCGGCTGACGCGGGATGGCAAGATGGCGGTGGACGTTCATCTCGACGGGCCGCAGGCGGCGAACCGGCCGGTGCGGCTGCGCATCGCCGAATTGGGGCTGGACCGGGCGGGGACCACCGACGCGAATGGCGACTGGCGCGCGACCATGGCCGCCCCGCGTGCGCTGGTCCGCTGGTCGCCCGATAGGCCCCGGCTCTACGAGGTGGCCGTCACGGCAGGCGAAGACCAGTGGCGCGACCGCATCGGTTTCCGCACCATCGAGCGGCGCGGCGCCGACATCCTGCTCAACGGCAAGCCCATCTTCCTGCGCGGCATTTCGATGCATGAGGAGGAACTGGGCGTCGATCCGACGCGTGCCATGACCCCGGCCGCCTCACGCGCGCTGCTGTCCGAGATCAAGGATGGACTGCACGGCAATTTCGTCCGGCTGGCGCATTATCCGCATTCCGACGTGACGGTGCGACTGGCGGACGAACTGGGCCTGATCGTCTGGAGCGAAGTGCCGGTCTATTGGCGTGTCGCCTGGTCCAACCCCGACACGCTGAACCGCGCGCGGACGATGCTGGCCGAGAATATCCTGCGCGACCGCAACCGTGCCTCGATCGCGATCTGGAGCGTCGCCAACGAGACGCCGGTGACCGACGCGCGCAACGTCTTCCTGCGCACGCTGGTCGGCGATGTCCGGCGGCTGGACGACACACGGCTGGTCAGCGCCGCGCTGCTGGTCGAGCGGGGGGAGGGCGGCGATCATCCGGTGATGACGCTCGCCGATCCGCTGGCCGACGCGCTCGATGTCATGGCGATCAACACCTATAACGGCTGGTACACCCAGGATCGTCTGACCGATCTGGCGCGCAGCGAATGGCGGGTGCCCGTCGACAAGCCGCTGATCTTCTCCGAGTTCGGCGCCGATGCGCGGGCGGGCTTCCACGATCCGGCGAACAAGCAAAAATTCTCCGAGGAGTTTCAGGCCGATTATTACCGCGCCACGCTGGGCATGGCGGACCATGTGCCGACCTTGCGCGGCATGTCGCCCTGGATCCTCAAGGACTTCCGCTCGCCCCGCCGCCAGAACCCCGATTTTCAGCAGGGCTGGAACCGCAAGGGGCTGATCTCCGAAACCGGACAGCGCAAGGAGGCGTTCGGCGTGCTGAGCGACTATTATGGCGCAAAGGCCGAACAGCGATAGGCGGGATTCAAAAAGCTTGAACCCGAAAGCTGGGCCACGGCGTTAACCCCGCCATGACCCAGGACGACGAAAAATGGATGCGCATGGCGATTGAGGTGGCGCGGTCGAAGGGTTCCGATCCCTCGACCTCGCCGCTCGGTTCGGTGATCGTGCTCGACGGCCGCGTGCTCGCCGCCGAGCGCAACCAGACCGAGGAACTGCCCGACGCCACCGCCCATGCCGAGATGATGGCGATCCGCCGTGCCTGTGAGGGGGAGGGCGAACTTGAATTGCGCGGCGCGACGCTCTATTCGACACTCCAGCCCTGCGGCATGTGCACCATGGCGTCCATCTGGTCCAAGGTCGGACGCGTCGTCTATGGCGCGGGCCGCGATGACGTCCACCCGATGTATTTCGAGGCGCGGCATGTCGACACGCTGAGCTTCATTTCCGACGCCTACCGCGATGACATCGTGATCGAGGGCGGCTGCCTGCGCGAGGAATGCGCCGCGCTCTACTATCCGCCCGACGCCGATCTGCCCCAGGAGGAGCAGGCCAACCTGTAGACGCCGCGCAAATACCCCTTGCACCGCTACCCCCGCTTCCCCTAAGGGCAACCGCCTGTCGGGGAGTGGCGCAGTCTGGTAGCGCGCCTGCTTTGGGAGCAGGATGTCGCAGGTTCGAATCCTGTCTCCCCGACCATCCGCTTGCAAGTCTTTGATTTCGCGTCTTAACGACGGCGATCAGGGACGGTTGTACCCACGACTGTACCCCTCGCTGTACCCCTTGGGGTGGCGGAAGGGGCTTTTCGAACGTGGGCTTGCGCTGCATTCGATAGTGACGATGGGCAGGCGTCGCCGGGCCTGAGCTGCAGGGCTGAACCTCCGTGTAGACGCGCTACCTCGCCGCAGATGTTACGGCCCGTCGATTACCAGCGGTGACCTCTGGCAGCGACCTTTTGGTCGTAAGGGGGGGCGGCTCGCCGCCTCGCTCGCACGCGGTCGCGATCACGCCGTTTCCCGAGTATAATCCGGTCGACGATGGCTATTGCGATGCTGTGATGGCGGGATTGGGCGTGCGGGGGGTCGATGCCGAGGACAAGGACAGTCTGATTCTCACCCGATCTGTCGCCTGGATCGGCTGACACTGGGGTAAGCACCCACTTATCGGGCTGAAAGCCAGCCGCCCGCGAACCCCGCGCGCTCAAGTCCGGCGCGGATATAGGGATTTTTCTGCATCGTCTTCCAGATCAGTCCGCTGCGCCAATTCTCGATCATGCATGCGATCGGCCCCTGGTCGATGCCAAGGAAATCGTCCGCGACCCAGCCGATATAGGGCACCACCTTGCCGTGTTGCAGCTTGACGTCGGACCGCGTCAGCGTCGGGTTAAAGCTGTCGCGAAAACCGTAGCGGTCGTAGATGGCGGTGCCATAGGTCGAATACATGGCACGCGCCGCCGGCAGCACGATCTCGGGTGCGAAGGCCACCGAGCCGAGCGCGGCGGTCGGCGCGATCGTCCCGTCGTCACGGTCGCCGGGGCCGCGCGCCGAATAAGAGAAGAATTCGCGATTGATCCCGTCGATCTCGCGAACAAAGTTGCCCGGCCCGTCGCACGCGGTCAGCCCCCAGACATTCTCCCCATAGCCGCGCCAGCGCCCGGGATTGTTGATCGCATAACGGCGCTGCGCATAGGTCGCGCGGCGGCTGTTCTCGAAATAGCCAAAGCCGCGTCGTTTGGAATAGGTGTCCATGAGGCCGCGAAAGTCGATCCACACCTGACTATATTGATGCCCGAACAGGGGCGGGAAAGCGGTGAACGGATCGTCATATTTCTCGTCCCAGGACGGGTCGAATTTGGCGGTCCAGGCGTCCCAGGTCGTAGGCGGCAACGCGTGCGTCGGCGAGCCGAGCGCGAGGACGTAAAGGATCAGGCTCTCGTTATAGATGTTCCAATCAGAGCCGATGAACCCGCTCTCGGGATGCCAACCCATGGAGACGAACGGCTTGCGCGGGGTGATCCAGTCCCATTCGACCGCGCGGTAGAGCTGGTCGGCGAGCGCACGGATTTCGCGCTCGGCAGGATCGGCCTCGTCGTCGAACCATGTCTGCGCGAAGAGGACACCGCCCAGCAGTAGTGCGGTATCGATCGTCGACAACTCGGTCTTGGCGAAGCGATGCCCCTTGGTGACGCCCAGGAAATGGTAGAAAAATCCCTTATAGCCGCTCATCCCTTCCTTGTCCGGCCCCTGGGGCGCATTCGCGAAGAAGCGCAGCGTGGCCAGCGTCCGCTGCGCGGCGGCGGCGCGGGTGATCCAGCCTCGCGTCGCCGCGATCGGGTAGGTGGTGAGCGCGAAGCCGACCGCCGCGATCGAGGCGAAACTGGGCGTCGGCCAGCGATCGGGGGCCAGCCCCGTCACCTGATCGGTAGTATTCCAGAAATAGCTGACGGTACGCCGCTGGATGTCGTCCATCAGCGGGTCGCTGGCGCTCGCCGGGGTGGTGCCGATCTTGGGCAACACCCCAGGGAACGCCATCTGCGGCGCGCGTTTGGGCGCGAGCGGTCCGGCGGTGCACCCCGCCAGCCACCCCGCCCCGCCGAGCGTGGCGGCGCGCAGGATATCGCGTCGGTCGAACGTCATGCGGCCAGGCATCCTCTCCTGTTGTTTTCAACCGCCTCCGCTGCCCGTCAGGTCGTCATCCCGGCGCCACGGCCGGGATGACGATCAGGCATCAGAAGTTGAATCCGGCCGACAGCTTCACCGTGCGCGGCGGATTGCCGCCGATGCTGTAGGTCGACACTTGACGGTAGATGCTCGGCGAGCCCGGAGTGCGGGTCGTGTCGCTCGGGTCGTTGTTATAATCGACGTAGTTGCGGTCGTTCATCGCGTTGATGATGTCGACGCGGAAGCGAATGCGCGTCGCGTCGCTGATGAACTTCAGCGGCACATATTTGGTGAACGCCAGGTCGAGCTGGCGCCGGCCCCAGCGATCGCCCAGCCCGAACACTTCCGATCCCACCAGCGTCCGCTGATACGGCGTCGACGTGTCGAGCAGCGCGCGCTGGAAGGTCGGGCTCTCGATCTGGAACTTCGCCGACATGGTGACGCCCAGCGGCGTGTCGACGCTGCCCGCCACGACGAAGCGGTGACGCGGCACCACGCCCGAGCGCAGCATCGGGTAATCCGACGCCTTGGGGAAATCGAGCAGGAAGTAGGAGGACTGGTCGTTATTGGGTCGGTTATCCACCGCCGCCGTAAAGGTATAGGTGGCGTCGATGCTCCACGGCGAGGCCGCCGAATAGGCCTTGGTCAGCTTGGCATAGGCCGAGTCCGCCCGCGTCTCGAGCCCGTTGTCGCCCAGGATGATTGCGCCATAACCCGAGGGCGCAAAGCTGGTGTTCGGTCCCTGCGGCGCGCCGGTGGTCGGCGACGGCGCGAAGAACGACCCATCGGGACGGCGCGTTCCGAGCAGATAGACGAACCCGTCCTTGCTGACGATCCGCGTATAGCCCACCTCCAGCTCGACCGGGTTGAACCGCCCGCGAACCCCCAGGCTGAACTGGTCCGAATAGGGGACCTTCAGGTCGTTCTTGATGAAGCGGAACTCGCGGCCGCCGGGGCTGCCATTGCCGATCAGCTGCTGGCGACCCGCGTCGGTCAGATAGATGGGGTTCCAGGGAATGCAGTTCGGTCCTGGCGTACACGGATTGATCGTGTCGGCGCCCTGGAACAGGAATTCGCGGCGCTGGAAGCGGCCATTGGCCAACTCCTGCTGCAGGAAGTCGAACTGGTTGCGGTCATAGGAGCGGCCATAGCCGCCGAACACCGCGAACCGGCCCTGCTCGTCGATACGATAGGTGAAGCCGACGCGCGGCTGCCACGCGCCCTTGAACGCCTTCCGGTTGTTGCCGGTCGAGATATAGTCGCTGATCTTGTAATCGGCGTTGTTCAGGTTCGGATAGTTGGCAGGCGACACCGCGTTGACGTTCTCGGCGGAGGTCACATAGTTCAGGAACGCCGGGGTCCGCTCATAATCCCAGCGAAGCCCGAGGTTCAGCGTCAGCCGGTCGGTGACGTCCCAATCGTCCTGCGCATACAGGCCGAGCTGGAAGTTCTTCGAGCGGATGCGCGGATCGCCCAGCGGGCCGATCGCGCCGAATTGCAGGCTGTACGGGATCTGGTCGTTGAACCCGCTCGCGCTCGGCAGGGTGGTGTCATAGAGATAGAGCGGGTTGATGAGGTTCTGCTCGAGTGAGTTGAGCGTCACCCATTTCGCCTTCGCGCCGACCTTGAACGTGTGGTTCTCAAACCCGGTCCAGGTGAAATCGTCCTGGATGGTCCAGCCCTTCTGCCCCTTGTCCTGGAAGCCGAGCCCGGCGCCGGTGCGGAACAGGTCGAAGGTCGATACGCTGGTGCCGTTGCGCGTCGTGGTCCGGAACTGCTGGCCGATGCCGTTCTCGGCAGGCTGCGGCGACCAGGCGACATCCTCATAGGAGAGGCGCACGTCGTTGATCCAAGTGTCCTCGGTATGTTGCCAGCGCAGCATCCCGCGCTTCTCATCGACCTTGCTCAGCGTGCGGGTCGAGAAAGCGGCATTGCCGTTGCCGATCTGCACGCCGGTCTCGTTGCGGTATTTGCCGGTCAGCTCGAACAGGTCCTTGTCGGTCGGTTCGAGGTCGATCTTGCCGAAGTACAGGTCTTGGCTGAACGTCGAATTCGCCGGGCCGAAGATGTCGCGATACTGCGCAGGCAGGCTCGACACGGCCACGCCGTTGGTCGGCAGGATGTCGATGGGCACCTGCCGCCGCTTGCCCTCATAGCTGACGAAGAAATGCGCAACGTCCTTGACGATCGGGCCGCCCAGCGCGACGCCGAACTGCTTGTCTTCCGAGGGGATCTTGGCAATCTTGGTGGGAAAGATTTCGGTCGGGCGACGATCACGCAGATTCTGATTGGTGAAGTCGAAAAAGCCTTCGCCGTGGAATTCGTTGGTGCCCGACTTGGTGCCCGCGATGATCGCGACCGAGCTGACCTGGTCCAGCTCCGCCTTGTAGTTCGACGACAGCACCTGATACTCGCCGATCGCGAGCTGTGGGAATGGATTGCCCGGCGAGCTGTCCTGCCCGGTCAGGCCCCCGCGCAGCACATAATCCTTCTGGCTGACGCCGTCGATGAAGACGTTGACCGAGTTGCTCCCTTGCGCGCCGCCCTGGATGCGAGAGCTGCCGTCGGAGCTTTCGAGAAAGCGCACGCCAGGCGCCAGGTCGGCGAAGGCCAGGAAGTTGCGGCTGTTCTGCGGCAATTGTTCGATCAGGCGCGGGGTGATGTTGACGCCCACCTGGCCGCCGGACAGCGAGCGGATGCGGCTGCCGGTGACGATGATGTCGCCTTGCTGCGCCTCGGCAGGCGACGGCGCGGTCTCGCCCGCGGTGTTGTCGCCGGGCGCGGGCTGGGCAGGGGCCGGAGCGGTGGTCAGGTCAAGGTCCAGCCCGGCATTCTGTCCGACGCGCAGCGTGAACTGATCGGAATTGCGCGTGCCCTTCTGGAGGCGGATTTCCAGCCGGTATGCGCCTGCCCGCAGCGATGGGAAATTATAGCTGCCGTCCGCGCCGGGCACGACGGTGCGGCGAAAGCCGGTATCGGCCTCGATCAATGTCACGTCCTGCACCGGATTGTCGGGCGCGGTGCGGATCACGCCGCGCAGCGCGGCCTGTCCGGCCTGCGCCGCGGCGGGCGCGCTCCACATCGTCGTGGTGGCCAGCCCCGCCAGCATCGTTGCGCCGGCGAGCGCCAGCCGGAAATTGTTCCTCTTCATAACCTATCCCCTGTCCGTTTCTCTTGTTGTCTCACGCACCATCAGGTGCGGGACGATCGTCTCGTCCGCCCCGGTGGATGTGCTTTCCAAAAATCCTTCGCGCGCCGCTGTGATGCGCGCCGCCAGCTGCGCCACCGCGCGCGCGCCCATCGCCGCGATATCGATGGCGACGCTGGTCAACGCCGGGCTCACCAGTCGTGACAACGGGATGTCATCGAACCCGACGATCGCCACCTGCCCAGGCACCGCGACGCCGTGGCGCTTCAGCGCCATCAACGCGCCGATCGCCATCATGTCGTTGGCGGCGAAGATCGCATCGGCCTCCAGCGTCCCGGCCGCGACGGATTCCCCGACCGCGGCACCGCTGCCCTCGTGAAAATCGCCCTCGATCACAGTCAGCGCCACGCCCGCCGCTGCGGCCGCCGCCTCGGCGCCTGCGCGCCGCTCCAGCGCGTCGAGATTGCCTGCGGGGCCGGAGATATGGACGATCCGCTTTGCCCCGCCTGCCGCTAGATGCGCGACCGCTGCGGCGGCCCCGGCGCGATTGTCGATACGCAGACTCGGGCTGCCGTCCTGCGGAATGCAAGCCAGGAAGACGGACGCCAAGCCGCGCGGCATATGCCGCGCGAGTATGGCGGGATCGAGCTCCGGCGCCATCACCATCAGCCCGTCAACCTGCCCACGCAGCGCCGCCAGCGTGTCGAGCCCGCGCCCGTCGTGGAGGACGGTCAGCAACAGTCCCAGTCCGCGCCTGCTCGCCTCGCGGTCCATGCCGCGCAGCAACTCGGAGAAGAATTCGCCGTGCAGATCCGGCAGCACCACCCCCATCGCGCCGGTGCGTGCCATGCTGAGGCTGCGCGCCCCGGCATGGGGCACATAACCGAGCTGCGCCGCAGCCTGTTCGACGCGCGCCCGCATCTCCGCGCGGACATGGTCGCGCCCGTTGAAAACTCGCGAGACCGAGGCGACCGAGACGCCAGCCACCCGCGCCACGTCATGGATCGTCGCATGCGTACCGCGCGCCGCCGGGGCAGCGACAGAAGCAGAATCGGGTCGGGCAGGCGACATGGCCGGCAAAGCATCCTCTCTGGAACACGGGCTTGTAACCGCTTACAGAAACCGCTTACATGAACCAAGAATGACAATCAATCGGTCGGTTTGTCGACGTGGCGCGATCACGACCCTCGTGTGAAATGTGGTCCGCGCGACGGTGGCGATACGACGTAAAGGAAGTAGGAAGGGAGCAGGATGGACGGGCAGGATCGGCGGATATCGCGGCGAGCATGGCTGGCGGGAGCCGGCGCGGCGCTGGCATGGTCGGCCAGTCCGGCACGGGCCTTGCTGGCCATGGTCGGCTCACGCCCGCTCCCCACGGCGGTCGAGGCGCTGATCCCGCAGATGACGCTTGTTGAAAAGGCCGGGCAACTCAATCTCCTCGCCGCCGCATGGGCAGGGGGGGCGGCAATCTCGCTCAACCCGGCGGGCGCGGCATCGAGCTTCGACGCGCAATTGCGTATGGTCCGCCGAGGCGAACTCACCGGGGTGTTCAACGGCAATGGCGCGGAAATGGCGCGGCGGATGCAGACCGAGGCGGTGCGCCGCTCGCGGCTGAAAATCCCGCTGCTGTTCGCCGCTGACGTCATCCACGGCCTGCGCACCGTCTTCCCGGTGCCGCTCGCCGAAGCGGCGAGCTTCGACCCCGACTTGGCGCGCCGCACCGCGCGCGCTGCGGCGGTCGAAGCGGCCGCATCGGGGATTGACTGGACCTTCGCGCCGATGGTCGACATTGCGCGTGACGCACGCTGGGGGCGCGGCGTCGAAGGGGCGGGCGAGGACGTCCTGCTCGGGCGGCTGATGGCGGCGGCGCGCGTCGAGGGCTTTCAGGGCAGCGGCCTCGCCGCGCCGGACGCGGTGGCGGCCTGCGCCAAGCATTTCGTCGCCTATGGCGCGGGCGAGGCCGGGCTCGACTATAACAGCGTCGACGTGTCGGAGCGGACACTGCGCGACATTTATTTTCCGCCGTTCCAGGCCGCGTTCGCGGCTGGCGCCCCGACGGTGATGGCATCGTTCAACGATCTGTCGGGCGTGCCCGCGACCGCGAATCCATGGTTGCTCGACACGATCCTGCGCAAGGAATGGCAGTTCAGCGGATTGGTCGTCTCCGATTACACCGGTGACGAGGAGTTGATCGCGCACGGGCTTGCCAAGGATGGCCGGGACGCGGCGCGGCTTGCCTTCCTGGCCGGCGTCGACATGTCGATGCAGAGCGGTCTGTATCTCAAATATCTTCCCGACCTGGTTGAAACGGGCGAGGTGCCGCTGGCGCGGCTTGACGAGGCGGTGCGTCGCACGCTCGCTCTCAAGGTCGCGCTCGGCCTGTTCGACGATCCGTTCCGTCGCATCGACCCCGCGCGTGAAAAGGCGCGGCTGCGTACCCCCGAGACGCTGGCGCTCGCGCGCGAGGCGGGCGCGCGCAGCATCGTCATGCTCCGCAACGAGGGCGACGTGCTTCCCTTGCCCCGTTCAGGCAAGAAGATCGCGCTGATCGGGCCGTTTGCAGGCGGCGGGCACGATCTGATCGGGCCTTGGAACGTCTATGGCACCGATCGTGAGGCCGTCGATCTGGTGACGGCAGTGCGTGGAATCGTCCCCGGCGCGACTGTTGATGACGGTAGCGATGTGGCGCGCGCGGTCGCCGCGGCGCGCGCCGCCGATGTCGTGGTGCTCGCGATCGGTGAGACGCAGAATATGTCGGGCGAGGCGCAGTCGCGTACGGAGATTGTTGTGCCCGCAGAGCAGCAGGTGCTCGCCGAGGCGATCGCCGCGACCGGCAAGCCCTATGTCGTGTTGCTGCGTACCGGGCGAGCGCTTGCGTTGGCCGGCGCGGTGGCCAAGGCGCCCGCGCTGCTGGTGACGTGGTTCCTGGGCTCGCAGGACGGCCCGGCGATCGCGGACGTGCTGTTCGGCGCGGTCTCACCCTCGGCCCGGCTGCCGGTGTCCTTCCCGCGCGCCAGCGGGCAGGTGCCCTATTACTATGCACACCGCAGCACCGGCCGCCCCAATCCGCCTGGGGCGCTGGAACCCTATAAGGCGCATTTCCGCGATGTTCCGAACAGCGCGTTGTTCGCGTTCGGACACGGTCTGACCTATGGCGACATCGTGTATTCGGACCTGCGCCTGAGCAGCCGGACCCTGCGCGACACCCCGCTGACGATCCGCGCGACGATCGCCAATTCAGGCCGAATGGCTGCGACCGAAGTGGTCCAGCTCTATGTCCACGACGTTGTCGCGAGCGTGACCCAGCCGGTGCGCGTCATGAAGGCTTTCACCCGCGTCACCCTGGCACCGGGCGCGCGGCAGGACGTGACCTTCACCCTGAACCGCGCCGATTTGTCCTTCACCGGCCGCGACCTGACGTCGACCACCGAAGTCGGCGCCTTCCACCTGTGGGTTGCACCATCCGCCGAGGCCGAGGGACTGGCTGCGACCTTCACGCTGGCGTGACCTCCCATCGCCCCGCTTGGCCGGGGCGGGTGGGGGAGGGCCGCTTGAAATAGGCACGGAGCGGCTTCCTCCGTCTCGTTAAGGCGCTGCCAGCATCGTGCGTCCGGAAAACGCTCGGTGGCAGCGCATGACGGCACCGTTTAAAAAATTCGCAAAGGTGCGCGACCCTCGGCAACCATCCTGCCATCAAGGCATTATGACAGCATATTGTCCAATAGGTGATATGCTGCCATATGGCTGATCCTTATGATGACGTGCGGCAACTCGCTCTTGCGATCTTCGCGGCCAATGGACGACTGGTCAGCGCGGGAAATGAACTTGTCGCGCATCTGGGGCTGACCAGCGCCTGGTGGCAGGTCCTGGCGGCGCTACGCTATTCGCCCGTTCCCCTGGCCGTCGCGTCCATTGCGCGCAACATGGGCCTGACCCGGCAGGGGGTGCAGCGCATCGTGGATTTGCTGGCGCAACAAGGCCTGGTCGAGTTCCAGCCCAATCCCCATCACCGGCGCGCGAAACTCGTCGTGCTGACGCGTGCCGGAATGGAGGCCGTGACCGGCGCGGAAGAGGTCGTCGCTCCGTTGGATCAGGCGATTGCCGATCGGCTCGGGGCAGCCCGGATCCGCGAGGCCGTCACCATACTTCAAGACATGATCTCCGTCATCTCAGAGCAGCTTGACGAGCGCCTTCCTTCCATCCCCAACCATGAAGGACCATCATCATGATCCTGATTTCCGGCGCCACCGGCGGTATCGGTGGAGAAGTCTGCAAGATCCTCAAGAAAAGGGGAACGGCCTTCCGGGCGATGTGCCGCAAGCAGGAGCAGGTTGATAGCTTCCACAAAAAGGGAATAGATGCGGTGCTCGGGGATTTCGATCGTCCCGATACGCTGGTCGCCGCCATGAAGGGCGTCGAGACCATGTTCCTCATCACGCCGCCGACGCCCGACCAGTTCGCCCAGGAAACGGCCGCAATCGATGCGGCCAAGCGCGCAGGCGTCGGCCGGATCGTCAAGATTTCCGCATCGGACAGCAACGTGCGCTCGCCCGTTCCCTGGGCTCGAACCCACGCGCTGATCGACCATCATCTGCGCGCGGCCGGCGTTGCCTGGACGATCCTGAAGCCCACCGCGTTCATGCAAAACTTCCTGTGGTTCAAGGATCCCATCGCCAAGGGCTTCCTGCCGCAGGTGACGGGCAAGGGATCGGTCTCCTGGGTGGACACGCGCGACGTCGCGCGCGTCGCCGCGACGGTCCTGGTCGAGGAGGGGCATGAGGGCGCGACCTATTTCCTGACAGGGCCGGAGACGCTCGACATGAAGGAGGCAGCCAAGCGCTTGTCCGACGCGACGGGGCACAAGGTCCGCTATCTCGACCTGCCGACGCCCGTGTTTCGCGCCATTCTTCGCCTGACGGGCAATTCACGGTGGATGGCAAAGGGTCTTGTCGTCCAGTTCGCCGACGTGGTCGCCGGCCATCACGACATCGACCCCACTTTCGAGATCGAACGCCTTACCGGTAAGCCGGCACATAGCTTCACGGACTTCGTCCGCGATCACGCCGGGCAGTTCGTCTCATCCTCCACCTTATGACAAATCCATCTTGACGATGTCAGCGCGGGCTCATGGCACCTGATAGCCGCTGCCCAGCGCCTGGCCCGCTCGTTATCTGTGCGCGCGGCAGAAGCGCCGGTTGAAGCGAGCCATCGACATCTTCTCCCGCCGCGTTGTCGGTTGGCTGTCGGCGACCGGCTGCACCGCAACCTCGGGCAAGGCCCCCGTACGCGACGTCCGCCCGAAGGCTCATTCATCATTCGGGGCGCGGCAGCCAATACTGTTCCGTGGACTGCCGCACCGAGCGACGACAACGCCATGGTCGAGATTTCCTTCAAGCCCATCAAGTCCGAACTCGTCTGGCATAAAGTCTTCTACACCGGTGCTCAGGGCGAGCAGACGATTGCCCGCCATATCGACGGCTTCTGCAATCTGGTCCGGCGCCGTCCGCGCTCAACTACACTAGGGTCAGGACTCGTTGATCAAAGCCAGAAGATGATGGTGGCAGCGAGGGCGACGGCGGAGAAGAAGGCGGTTGGGCACCGATCGTAGCGGGT
>NZ_JACIFA010000015.1 GCF_014197135.1 Sphingomonas zeae | reverse complement strand
CTCGTCCGTCAGCCAAAACAGGTCGCTCATTACCAGTCTCCTCACGGAGCCTGAATCAGATCGCGACGCTCACATCAATGGGTCCTGACCCTAGGTTCGAACGACATTCATCCTATTCCTCCCCTGCAAGGGGAGGTGGCAGGACGCAGGGTTGACGGAGGGGAGTTCCGGCTGGAGAGGTTGGACTCCGTCCACGACGAGTGACACCCCTTCACCATCCTTCGGATGGTCCCCCTCCCCTTGCAGGGGAGGAAAGATAGAGGGGTGGCTGGATGTCGATCCCGTCTGGCGACCATCAATCGTATGGAGGGCATGGCGGCTCCTCCATGAAATTCATGTCATCATCGCAACGGGAATTGACTGCCAAGGCAATCATTGCCAGGGCAGTAATATGACGCGGCAGGACCCTGACTCCTTCGATCCCGAGCGCTCGGTCGGCTATTTGACCAAGCGCGTGTTCCAGCTCGCGCGGATCGGCCTGGAGCCGGTCTTTGCTGATGAGGAAGTGACCCATGTGCAGTGGAGCGCGCTGATGGCGTTGCAGTTCGGCGTGGGCGGCACGGCTGCCGAGTTGGCGCGCCATTTATGCCATGACACCGGCGCGACGACCCGGATCGTCGACACGCTGGAGGAGCGCGGGCTGATTGAACGCTGTCGCTGCACCGAGGATCGGCGCGTGGTCCGGCTGTCGCTGACCGATGCCGGGCGGGCCGTGACCAGCCGGTGCAAGACCAAGGTCATGGCGCAGTGGAACGACTGGCTGGCCGACTGGTCCCCGGAGGAAATCGAGCGCTTCGTCAGCGACCTGCTGCGCCTGCGCAACAAGCTGGAGACGGTGGCATGAAGCGGCTTGCAACTCTGACCGGACTGTTGCTCGCGGGCTGTTCGGTGCCGCAGGCGCATCCCGCCATCGCTCCCACCGCACCCGAAAAGCTCGGCCTGGGCAGCGCGCAGGCCCCGCTGGTGGCCACAGACTGGTGGCGTGGGCTGGGCGATCCCCAGCTCGACCGGTTGATCGACGATGCACTGGCGAGCAATCCGTCGCTCACCATCGCACTGGCCCGACTGCGGCAGGCAGAGGCGGTGCTGGCGACCCGCCGCGCCGATGACGGCCCCTCGGCCTCGCTCGACGCGCAGGAGCAATATAGCCGGATTTCGGGTCGCTACACGATACCGCCACCCTATGCGGGTACGACGCAGTGGCTCGGTCAGGCACAGGCCAATCTGAACTGGACCATCGACCTGTTCGGGCGGCAGGCGGCGGCGATCGAGGCCGCCCGCGCGTCCGCCCGTGCAGCGGCGCTGGACGTCACGGCCGCGCGACTGGCGCTGGCCGGTTCGGTCGCGCAGACCTATGTCGAAATGGCTCGCGCCGAGCGGCAAGCCGCCATCGCCCGCCGGACGATCACGACCCGCACCCGCTCGCTGGGGTTGATCCAGGCGCGTATCCGCCATCAACTCGCCAGTCAGATCGACGCGGAGGGCGCGCAGACCCTGCTCGCACAGGCGCGGGTGGCGCTGGCGCGTGCCGAGAGCCAGGCCGCCCTGTCCCGCAACGCGCTGGCGGCACTGACCGGACATGGACTGGACTACCCCGCGACCATCGCGCCGACGAAGCTCGCGTTCGACACCGCCCTGTCCATCCCGGCTACCGTGCCCGCCGACCTGCTGGCGCGGCGGCCCGACATCGCCGCCGCGCTCGCCCGGATCGATGCCGCGGCCAAGGGACAGGACGTCGCGCGCAAGGCCTTTCTTCCTAATATCAACCTGACCGCGCTGGCGGGTTTCCAGGCGGTAGGCCTGGGCAATCTGTTCACCGCCGATGCGGGTACGGTCGGTGCTGGTCCGGCGATCCATCTCCCCATCTTCGACAGCGGACGGCTGCGTGCGGGGCTGGCGGGGGCAACCGCGGCGCTCGATCTCGCCACCGCCGACTATAACAACCGTCTCGTCGGCGCGGTGCGCGAGGCGGCCGACGCCGTCACGCGCAGCCGCACGATCGCCACCGAACGCGCCCGCCAAGCCGAGGTAACACGCGGCCTGGCCGAAACCCGCCGCCTGAACGCCATTCGTGTGTCGAGCGGGCTGCAATCGCAACTGGGGCTGATCGACCCCGACATCCGCCAGCTGGAGGCCGAACAGGCCGACGCCAATCTCGCCGCCGACGCGGTCCAGGCGCGCATTGCGCTGGCCGTCGCACTGGGCGGCGGCTTCTCTTCTTCTTCGCAAGGTATCACGCAATGAGCGACACCGAAGCCCCCGCGCCTTCGCCGGCCGCCCCCGCCACCCAGGCTCCTGCCGGCGGCAAGCCCAAGGCGCGCAAGACCGGCCTGACCATCCTCGCCGTCATCGTGGTGGTCGCCGCGATCGTCTGGGCGGTGTTCCATTTCCTGCTCGCCAAGCCCGAGGAAGAGACTGACGACGCCTATGTCGCCGGTGACGTGGTGGCCATCACCGCACGCGATCCGGGACAGGTGCTGGCGATCCATGCCGACAATACCCAGACGGTGAAGGCGGGCCAGCCGCTGATCGACCTCGACCCCGCAACCGCCGATGTCGGCGTCGCCTCCGCGGCTGCCGAGCTGGCGCGCGCGGTGCGTGCGACCCGCGCGGACTTTACCAAGGTGAACCAGAGCGGCGCCGCCATCGTCCAGGCACAGGCCGAACTGACCCGCGCCCGTGCCGACTATGCCCGGCGACAAGGTGCTGCGGCGGAAGGCGCGGTATCGGGCGAGGAACTGTCGCACGCCGCCGACGCGGTTAAGGTCGCAGCCGCCAACCTCACGCTCGCGAAGGCGCAGGCCGCCCAGGCGCGGACCACCGTGCAGGGCACCGAGGTGGGAACGAACCCCGCCGTGATGGCCGCCATCGCCGCCTATCGCCACGCCGCCATCACCCGCAGCCATATGCACGTCGTGGCCCCGATCAGCGGCGTCGTCGCCCAGCGCACCGTGCAGGTGGGGCAGCAGGTCGCGGCGGGCACCCCGCTGATGGCGGTGGTGCCGCTCGACCGGCTGTGGGTCGATGCCAATTTCCGCGAGACCCAACTCCGGGATTTGCGCATCGGTCAGCCCGCAACGATCACCGCCGACATTTACGGCGGCAAGATCGTCTATCACGGCAAGGTCATCGGCCTGGGCGCGGGCAGCGGCAACGCCTTCGCGCTGCTGCCGCCACAAAATGCCAGCGGCAACTGGATCAAGATCGTCCAGCGCGTGCCGGTGCGCATCGGGCTGAACGCCAATGAGCTGCGCGAGAACCCGTTGCGCGTGGGCCTGTCCGCGACGGTGACGGTCGATACCGCCGACCAGAACGGCCCGCGCATCGGATCGGCCGCGACCCAGGTCGGCAGCACCCCTGCCATGGACGGCAAGGACCCCGCGATCGAGGCCCGCATCGCGCAGATCATCGCGGCCAATCGCTGATGGCCGCCGCCCCCGCTCAGGGCGGCGCGGGGGATGGCCCCGCACCGCTGAAAGGCCCGGCGCTCGCGCTCGTCGCCTTTGCGCTGGCGCTGGGCACCTTCATGCAGGTGCTCGATTCGACCATCGCCAACGTGTCGCTGCCCACCATCGCGGGCAATCTGGGCGTCAGTTCGGACAACTCGACCTGGGTCGTCACCGCCTTCGCCGTCGCGAACGGTGTGGCAGTGCCGCTGACCGGCTGGCTGATGGGCAAGTTCGGGGTGGTGCGGACCTTCTGCGTCTCGGTCTTCCTGTTCACCATCGCATCCTTCCTGTGCGGGATCGCGTGGAACCTGTCCTCGCTGATCGGCTTCCGCATCCTGCAGGGCGCGGTGTCGGGGCCGATGATCCCCGGCAGCCAGGCACTGCTCATCTCGATCTTCCCGCCGCAAAAGCGTTCGACCGCGCTCGGCATCTGGTCGATGACCACGCTGGTCGCGCCGATCATGGGGCCGATCCTGGGCGGGTACATCTCCGACAATTATCACTGGAGCTGGATCTTCCTCATCAACGTCCCCGTGGGCCTGTTCTGCGCGGGCGTGTGTTGGCGAGGGCTGTCGAGCCGCGAGACGCCGACCCGCAATCTGCCGATCGACAAGGTGGGCCTCATCATGCTGGTCGTCTGGGTCGGTGCGCTTCAGATGATGCTGGATCTCGGCAAGAATGACGACTGGTTCCATTCGACCCGGATCGTCGTGATGACGGTGATCGCCATCGTCGGCTTCATCGCCTGGCTGATCTGGGAGCTGACCGACGCCAATCCGGCGGTCGACCTGTCGCTGTTCAAGGGGCGGAACTTCAGCATCGGGACGCTGGCCTTCTGCCTGGGCTATGCGGTGTTCTTCGCCAACACGCTGCTGCTGCCGCTCTGGCTCCAGACGCAGCTGGGCTATACCGCGACCTGGGCGGGCCTGGTCGCCGCGCCCAGCGGGGCGGTGGCGGTGGTCCTCACCCCCATCGTCGCGCGCCTGTCGGGCAAGGTCGATGCGCGGATCATGGCGACCATCGCCTTTGCCGCCTTCGGCGCGTCCTATTGGATGCGCTCGGGACTGAACACGCAGGCGAGCTTCAGCGACTTCGTGCTGCCGCTGATGGTGCAGGGGATCGCGATGAGCACCTTCTTCCTCGCCATGCTGACCATCGCCTTGGACGGCGTGCCGCAGGCGCGGATTCCGTCCGCCACCGGCATCTCCAACTTCGCGCGGATCACGGCGGGCAGCTTCGCCGCGTCGCTGACCACGACCATGTGGGACCGGCGCGAGGCGATGCACCAGGCGCATCTGTCCGACGCGATCGGGCAAGGGCCGGTGTGGCAGATGGCGAAGAACGGCCTGAACCATCTGGGCTTCACCGACGTACAGGCCGCCGCCGCCGTGACGCGGCAGATGGTGGGCCAAGCCTATCTGCTCGCCTCGACCGACATCTTCTATGTGTCGGCTTGGCTGTGCATCGTGCTGGCGGCGCTGACCTGGTTCACGCGGCGGCCCAAGCCACATGACGGCCCGATCGCGGCCGATTGATGACGATCCTCCCCGGCACGGGGAGGTGGCAGGCCGCCAGGCCTGACGGAGGGGGGCTTCCGCAAGGAATGTCCTTTGGGGATAGCCCCCTCCACCAGCTTCGCTGGTCCCCCTCCCCGTGCCGGGGGGGATTTGCTACGCTCCCCGAAAAGGGAGAGAGATGGTGTTGAAAACGCTGATGATGATGGCGCTGGTCGCGGTGGCGCAGGCGCCGTCCGACCCGCATCTGCCACCCAAGGTGGTCGATACCGTTGCCCCCACCCTGCCCGCCCACATCCAGCGCGGCGTGCTGATCATGTCCAAGACCAATGGCTGGCGGCATATCGAGCATATCCCGCATTCCAACATGGTGCTCGCCGACATCGCCAAGCAACTCGGCCGCCCCAGTTTCGCCACCGAGAATGCCGCCATCTTCAACGACGACCAACTTGCGCATTTCTCGGTCGTCGTCCTAAACAGCGCCAGCGGCGACTTTCTGACGCCCGATCAGCAGGCCGCCTTCGCCCGCTTCGTCGCGCGTGGCGGCGGGGTGATCGCGCTCCATGCGGCGGGCGACAATAGCCACAAGGCGCCCTGGTATGTCGATACGATCATCGGCACGACCTTTACCGGCCATCCAAACGGCGCGGACCATATCCAGCCCGCCCGCGTCGAGATCGTCCAGCCGCGTCATCCCATCATGGCCGGAGTCAAGACGCCGTGGAACCCCAGCGACGAATGGTACAGCTTCGACCGCAACCCCGCGACACGCGGCATGACCATCCTGGCGCAGGTGGACGAGGCCAGCTATCGCCCTGGCGAGACGCTGCGCATGGGCGCGGTCCATCCCGTCATGTGGATCAATCCGCGCACCAAAGGCCGCGTTTTCTACTCCGCGCTGGGGCATGAGCCGCAGCTTTACGACGATCCCGATTACCGCCGCATTCTCACCAACGCCGTGCGCTGGGCGGCGGGCCGATAATCAGCACTCGACGACGTTGACCGCGAGCCCGCCGAGGCTTGTTTCCTTATATTGCGACTTCATGTCCTCGCCGGTCTGGCGCATCGTCTCGATCACCTGATCCAGGCTGACGATGTGCTTACCGTCGCCGTGGAGCGCCAGATAAGCGGCATTGATCGCCTTGATCGCGCCCATCGTATTGCGTTCGATACAGGGGATCTGGACCAGGCCGCCGATCGGATCGCAGGTTAGGCCCAGATTATGCTCCATGCCGATTTCAGCGGCATTCTCGACCTGCGCCGGGGTTCCGCCCAGCGCCGCCGCCAGCCCCGCCGCCGCCATCGAGCAGGCCACGCCGACCTCGCCTTGGCAGCCCATCTCGGCCGCTGAGATCGACGCCCGCTTCTTGTACAGCATTCCCACCGCCGCCGCGGTCAGCAATAGGGTGCGCACCTCGTCGCGCGTCGCGCCATGGACGAAGGTTTCATAATAACGCAGCACCGCCGGGATCACGCCCGCCGCGCCGTTGGTGGGTGCGGTGACGACTCGCCCGCCCGCCGCATTCTCCTCGTTGACCGCCAGCGCCCAGAGGCTGACCCATTCGAACACCAGGCTGGGATCGGTACGCGGGCCGCGGTCGAGCAGCTTCTGCCTGATCGCCTGCGCGCGGCGTTGGACCTTCAGCCCGCCAGGCAGCATCCCCGATGCCGCGCAGCCCCGTTCGATCGCACCGCACATGGCATCGCGCACCCGGTCGAGAAAGGCATCGGTCTCGTCATCGTCGCGCCATGCCGCTTCATTGGCGCGCACGATCCCTGCGATCGACAGGCCCGTTTCCGCCGTTCGCTCCAGCAGTTCCGCGCCCGAGCAAAAGGGATGCGCCAGACGTCGGTTGGTCCGCATGGGTTCGGCCCCCTCCATCCGGATCACGCCGCCGCCGATCGAATAGAAACGCCGGACGACCGAACTCCCGTCCGGCAGAAAGGCGGTGAAGACCATGCCATTGGGATGCGCCGGCAGGAAGCCGGGCCGAAACAACAGGTCCTGCTCGGGGTCGAAGGGCAGCGGGTGGCGCCCATCGAGCATCAGTTGCCGCGTCTCCCCAATCCGCGCCAGCAACCCGCCGATCGCATCGGGGTCCACCCGTTCCGGCGTCTCACCCGCCAGCCCCAACAGGACCGCACGATCGCTATGATGTCCGCGCCCGGTCAGCGACAGCGATCCGAACAATTCGGCCTGCACCCGGTCGGGGATCAGGCCGATGTCCAGCATCTCGACCGCGAATGCCTTGGCCGCGCGCATCGGGCCGACCGTATGCGAGCTGGAAGGGCCGATGCCGATCGTGAAGAGCTCGGTCACGCTGACCGCAGCGACACTGTCCTCGCTACGCGGCGTACCAACGGGAATGGCGGAAAGCGTCAAGATCGTTCCATTTGTTACGGCTTTTGCCAATGCCTAGCGTAACCGCCGGATACTGGCCAGCCCGATGGAGACAATCAGGTCAGGGGCGCGAGATACTCGAAATCCTCACGGGCCAGCGGCGTGTCGAAATGGCATCCTGCGGCAAAATCCTTTGCCCAGACGACCCGGGCCGCCACGTCCCCCACCTTGGGCAGACGCAACCAGATCTTCAGGCCCCGCCGGAGTTCGGTATAGGTTTGCAGCCGCGCACCCTGTACCGAAATGTCCGTGACGCGGCACAAAGCCCGGTCCAGCCCGCCACGCGCCATGTCAGTGTCCAGCGCCAACGCCGCGCGTGGCGCCCGGCGGCGATTGGCAAACTCGGCAGGTTCGAATTCCGCAGCGAACATGCGACCAATCTAAACACGGCTGGTTAACAGACTGCAAACCCGATTCTGCCCGGGACCCGTCCGATGAACGCAAAAAACCCGGCGCTTCGCGAGGAAACACCGGGTCCTTCGATCGTCCGGCGATGACACCGAAAGCGATTATTTGCGGAGCGTAAGACCGCCGCCGAAACGCTTGTTGAAGCGCGCGACCTGACCGCCGGTGTCCAGCATGGTGCCGCGGCCGCCGGTCCAGGCCGGGTGTGCCAGCGGATCGATGTCCAGCTGCATCGTGTCGCCTTCCTTGCCCCAGGTGGAGCGGGTTTCGAACACGGTGCCGTCGGTCATCTGCACCTTGATCATGTGATAGTCGGGATGCGTATCGGTCTTCATGATATTGCTCCGGGAAATGGCTGGTTCCGACCAGCCTTAAAGCTCAAGGCGCGGCCCATAGCGGACCGCGCCCCGTTAGTCAAAAACGACGTCAGCGCTTACGCTTCGGCGGGGGGGTCGGCGATCATCGCGGTGAAATTCGCCTCCGCGACGACCGAACCATCGATCTTGGCGACACCCGCAAACTTGCAGACGCGGGTCCGCTTCGACACGAACTCGACCTCCAGATGCAGGAGGACGCCAGGCTCGACGGGCTTGCGGAACTTCACGCCGTCGATCGACATGAAATAGACAAGCTTGCCCGAATTGGCGAGGCCCAGACTTTCCACGCCCAGGACGCCGGCGGCCTGCGCCAGCGCCTCGACGATCAACACGCCCGGCATGATGGGACGGCCGGGATAATGGCCCTGGAAAAAGGCCTCGTTGATCGTCACCGCCTTCACCGCGCGGATCGACGTGTCGAGGACCAGTTCCTCGACACGATCGACCAGCAGCATCGGGTAACGGTGCGGGATCGCCGCCATGACCCGCGTGACATCCAGTGGGCCGATGACAGTCTTCCCCTCGTCGTTCACGACGTCGCTCACGAAACGATTACCGGCCGCTGTTCTGACGGCGAGCAGGCGCCGGAGCCGCGGTGCCTGCGGCCGGAGCAGTCGCGGCCGCGCCCTGCTGCTGGCCCTGCTGGCCGGGCTGCCAGTTGGCGGGCGGCGTGATGCTGACCGTCGGGACCAGCTTGTCCAGCTCGGCCGTCACAGCCGAGGTGATGTCGGCGGTCGGCTGCATGAACAGCACCGCCTGCGGGCTGACCAGCAGGCTGACATTCTTGGCGCGCACGGCGTTCTGCACCGCTTCGCCCAGACGGGCCTGGATCTGCTCGACGGCATAGGTCTGCGCGCGGACGGCGGGCTGGGTCAGACGACCCAGTTCCTGCTCGGCGGCCTGCTGCTTGGCCTGGATCGACTGGGCCTGGGTGCGCAGCGCGGCTTCGTTGGCGTTCGGCGCGGCGCGCGCGGTCTGGAATGCCTGGACCAGCGGTTCCAGCTCACGGCCCAGCGCGGCGCGGCGGGTTTCCGCCTGGTCGAGCTGCGCCTTGTAGGTCGTCTCGATCTGCTGGCGCGCGGCGGTCCAGGCGCGCGAACCGGCGATCGCACCCTGCGGGTCGGCGACGGCGACGCCGTTCACCTGCGCGCTGGCGCTGGTGGCGACGGTCGCTGCGGGCGCGACAAGGGCCGCCGCGAGGAGGAGCTTGGAAATCGTCTTCATCAGAACTGCGTCCCTACGTTGAAAGTAATGAGCTTGGGGTCGTCGCCCGGCTGCGTGACCAATGCCTTGGCAAGATCGATGCGCAGCGGACCAAATGGTGAATTCCAGTTCACGCCGACACCGATCGACACGCGCGGCTTCCACGTGCCGCCGTAGAATTCCTCAACGGCAAAGCTGGTGTTCTGAAGCGCGGTGTTGACCGACGTACCCGAGCAGGCGACGCTGCTACCCAGCGGCGCATAGCCGGTCGGGCAGATCGTGCTGAGCCCGGCGGTATTGTTGGCCGTGGTGCTGTCGTTGGTGGGAACGGCATAAATCGGACGTCCCTGCCCGTCGGTCGCGGCCACCGGGGCCAGCGTCGGCGAGCCATCCTTGTTGAAGAGCAGCTTGCCGCTGGCGTCCTTAGCCTGCGGGAAGTTGAGCGAAGGCAGCGGGCGTGTGACGCCCCACAGGCTGCCCGCCTGGACATAGATGCTGGGACGCAGGCCCATTTCGCGCGCGCCCGAGCCCAACGGAATTTCAAGCTCCGCACGCGCCAGATAATAGGCCCGGCCGCCGAGCGAATCGTCGACGATCTGGTCGCGGTCGGTCTGCTTCGACTGGCTACCGTCCGCGCCGATGACATAGGGCACGCGCAGCACGCGCGGACCGACGCCGCGAATGTCGAAGCCACGGAATTGCGGCTCACCCAGATAGAAGCGGTCGACGATACGCACCGGATCAATGCCCGGACCACGGCTGCCCTCGAGCGAGTGGATATACCCACCCTCGCCGAGGATCGAGAAGACGAAGCCCTTGCCCAGCCCCTTGAACTTGGCCCCTTCCGCGCGGGTACGGATATATTTCACGTCGCCGCCCAGGCCGGCAAAATCTTGGCTGAACGAGAAGCGATGACCTGCGGTCGGGCGGAGGCGGCTGTTCAGGCTGTCATAGATCAGCGAGTAACCGACCGACGAGGTCCAGCGATTGCCGATCGAGTCGCAGAGATAGCGCCCCGCCTGCTGGAAGTTGCAGGTGCCGTCCGAGTTGAAGAAGGACGACGCCAGACCGACCTCGTCATAGGTCAGGCCGTAGCGACCCGACAGCGACCAATATTCGGTCAGCGGCACGCCCGCGCGGACCTGGAAGCCCGTCGAGACTTGACTGTAGGTCGTCTGGCGGGTGGTGCCGAGATAGTTGAACGAGTTGAAGTCGCGGCGGAACACGTCGACGCCCAGCGCGATATTCTTGTCGAACACATAGGGCTCGGTGAAGCCCAGTTCGATCGACTTCGAATAGGCCGAGTAGTTCACGCCCGCGCGCAGTTCCTGGCCCTTGCCGCGGAAATTGCGCTGGGTGATGTTCGCCTGGATGATGAAACGTTCCAGCGACGAGTAACCCGCCGACAGCTGGAGCGAGCCGGTCGACTGTTCCTCGACATTGGTTTCCAGGACGATGCGGTCGGGTGTCGAACCGGGGTTCTGCTTAATCTCCAGCTTTTCCTGGAAATAACCGAGCGAGTTGATGCGATCCTGGCTGCGGCGGACCTGGAAGCTGTTGAACGCATCGCCCTCGGCCACGCGGATTTCGCGGCGGACGACTTTGTCCTGCGTCTGCGTGTTGCCGTTGATGTCGATCCGCTCGACATAGGTGCGCTTGGCCTCGGCGATGTTGAACGTGATCGCCATGGTCAGCGTGTCCTTGTCACGCTGGAAGTCGGGATTCACATCGGTGAAGGCATAGCCGAACAGGCCCGCCGTCTGGCTGAGGCTGTCGATCGAGTCCTCGATCAGCTTGGCATTATACCAGTCGCCCTTCTTCATGGGCAGCGACTGGGCGAGCTTCTCATTGTCGAAGTCGCGGATCTGGCTGTCGACCTTGACGTCGCCGAATTTATAGCGCGGACCTTCCTCCACCACATAGGTGATGATGAAGTCCTTCTTGTCCGGCGTCAGCTCGGCCACCGCGCTCGTCACCCGGAAATCGGCATAGCCGTTGGTCAGGTAGAACAGGCGCAGCTTCTGCTGGTCGGCGGCCAGGCGATCCTGGTCATAGCTGGTGGCCGAGGACAGGAAACGGAACCAGCGCGACTGCTTGGTGTACATCGCACCACGCAGTTCGTCGTCGGAGAATTTCTCGTTGCCGATGATGTTGATCTGGCGGACCTTGGACTTCGGCCCCTCGCTGATCTCGAAGACCACGTCGACGCGGTTCTGGTCGAGATTGACCATCTTGGGCTCGACCACTGCGCCGAACCGACCCTGGCGGCGGTACAACTCGATGATGCGCGCCACGTCCTGGCGAACGGCGGTCCGGGTGAAGATCTGCCGCGGAGACAGCTTGATCTCCTTCTTGATCTTGTCTTCCTTCAGGCGCTTGTTGCCCTCCAGGATGACCCGGTTGATGATCGGGTTCTCGCGCACGCGCAGAACGATGTCGCCCGTTTCGACGCCGGAGATCGAGAAGTCGGCGAACAGTTCCGACGCCTGAAGGTCCTTCAGCGCCTGGTCGAGCGTTTCCGGGGTATAGGGAATGCCGACACGCAGCTTGGTGTAGGACAACACCGTCTCGGGCTCGATACGCTGCGCCCCTTCGACGCGCAGCGTCTTGATCGTGCGCACCGGCGCAGGCGCGACGAGCGGCGTCGGCGTGGCGGCGGGAGCCGCTCCGGCACCCGGAGCGGTCTGCGCCATCACCGGCACACCCGACAGCATCGTGCCCGCCAGCAATATGGCGCCCGCGCGCACAGTCTTCATACCCGTCATTGCTGTCACCAAACCCACCCCAGAAAAGTCGAACCGACCCCTGTCGTCCTCGCGCCCTGCCTCATCGGCGTCAGCCGATCAAGCCGCGGATATTTTTCCATAGCCCCAAATTGCCCAGATCGTTGAACGTCACGAAGAGCATCAGGGCCAGGATCGCGATCAAACCGCCGCGAAACGCCCATTCCTGGGCCGCCGGCTCCAAAGGCCGCCGTCGCACCGCTTCGATCGCATAAAAGAAAAGATGACCGCCATCCAGCATCGGCACTGGCAACAGGTTGATGAACCCCAGATTGATGGACACCAGAGCCACGAAGAAAACAAAGGCGTCGAGGCCCAGTGACATCTGCTCGCCCGATACCTTGGCGATCGACACCGGACCGCCCAGTTCCTTCACCGAGCGGCGCCCGGAAATCACCTGGCCCAGCGTCTCGACCATCATGCGAACGATCTCGCCCGTCCGTTCGACCGCGACGACGGGCGCGCGCAACAGGCTGACCGGCCGGATGTCCACCGTGCCCGCGCCGCGCAGGCCCAGGCGGCCGATACGATAGCTGTTGCCGAAGCGGTCGCGCTGCTCCTCGGTGCCGATGGTCGCGCTCGTGGTGAAGGGCGTGCCGCCACGCGTCGCGGTGATCGTCACCCGGTCGCCCGCCCGAATTTGCACATAGCGGGCGATGTCGGCAAAGTCGGTGACGGCACGGTCGTCAATCGCCGTTACCCGGTCGCCCGGGCGGAGGCTGGTCGCCGCCGCCGCGCTGCCCGGCATGATCTGGCCCACGACCGGCGGCACCACCGCCTCGCCATAAGCATAGGCGAAGCCCGCCAGGATCAGGATCGCCGCCACGAAGTTGATCGCCGGCCCCGCCGCGACGATGATCGCCCGCTGCCACACCGGCTTTGCCTGAAAGGTCCGGGCGCGCTCCTCGGGGGGCAGCGACAGCCAGGCGGCGTCGGGCTGGCTGGCCGGGTTCATGTCGCCTGCAAACTTGACGTAACCGCCCAGCGGCAGCCAACCGATCTTCCAACGGGTATCGCGCCGGTCGGTGAAGCCCGCAATTTCGCGACCGAAACCGATCGAGAAGGTCTCGGCCTTCACGCCGAACAACCGTCCGGCGAGATAATGGCCCATTTCGTGCACGAACACGAGGGGGCCTAGGGCCAGGACAAAGGCCAGGATGGTCAACAACAGGCCGGGGGTTTCAATCAAACGACGCAATCCTCAACGCGCTCGGCCGTGATAGCCCTGGTTTCCGTATCGATCGCGATCACCGCGTCGAGCGATTCCGGTGGGGCCGGGTCGTAGCGATGAAGAACATCCTCGACGATTGCGGCAATTTCGAGGAAGCCGATGCGCCGCGCCAGAAAAGCCGCGACCGCAATCTCATTGGCGGCGTTCAGGATGGCCGGAGCCGCCCCACCCGCCTCCAGCGCCGCGCGCGCCAGCCGCAGCGCGGGGAAGCGCACCGGATCGGGCGCGGCAAAGTCCATCCGCCCCAGCGCGACGAGGTCGAGCGGTGCCATCGGCGTCGGCATCCGGTCGGGCCAGGCCAGGCAGTGGGCGATCGGCACGCGCATGTCCGACGGCCCCAGCTGCGCCAGCATCGAGCCGTCGACATAATCGACCGCCGAATGGATGACCGATTGCGGGTGCAGCACGATCTCGATCCGATCGGACGGCACTGGGAACAGCCGCGCCGCCTCGATCAGTTCCAGCCCCTTGTTCATCATCGTCGCCGAATCGACCGAGATCTTGGCGCCCATCGACCAATTGGGATGCGCGACCGCCTGCTCGGGCGTGACGTGGCGCATCTCCTCGGTCGTCGCCTCCCGAAAGGGTCCGCCGCTGGCGGTCAACACGATCCGGCGCACCCGCTCGGGCCGCTCGAAATCGAAGCATTGGTAGATGGCGTTGTGCTCGCTATCGGCGGGCAGCAGCGTCGCCCCCGCCTTCGCCGCGGCCGCCAGCACCACCTCGCCCGCCGACACCAGCGGCTCCTTATTGGCCAGGACCACCGTGCCGCCATTGGCGATCGCGGCCATGGCAGGCTCCAGACCCGCACAACCGACGATCGCGCCCATGGTCCAGTCGGCATGGAGCGCGGCCGCCTCGATCACCGCCGCACGGCCGCCTGCGACACGGGTTTCGGTGCCCGCCAGCGCGGCGCGCAGATCGGGCAGACAGTTTTCGTCGGCGACCACGGCGAGTTCGGCATTGGTCCGCTTGGCCGCCGCCGCCAGCTTGGCGACGTCGCAATTGGCGGTCAGCGCGCGGACGCGGTAGCGATCGGGCTCGCGCTCGATCAGGTCCAGCGTCGAGGTGCCGACCGATCCGGTCGCACCCAAAATGGTGACGCTGCGCATCAGAACAGGTCCGGCAGGAAGATCAGCAGCGCCGCGACCGGCGCGACTGGGACGATGCCGTCCAGCCGGTCCATCACGCCGCCATGGCCCGGCAGGACATTCCCGCTATCCTTGACCCCCGCGCGCCGTTTCAGCGCGCTCTCGAACAGGTCGCCCATCTGGGCCAGCACCGCCAGCACCGGCGTCGCGATGACGAGATGCAGCGGCAGGTCGTGCGCCCAGCGCATCAGCACCGCCAGCAGGGTCGCCGCCGTGATGCCGCCGATCAGGCCGGACCAGGTCTTGGCCGGGCTGATGCTCGGGGCCAGCTTCGGCCCGCCAAACTGCCGCCCCACGAAGAACGCGCCGCTGTCGCACGCCCAGACGATCGCCATCGACCAGAGCGACAGCACCAACCCGTCGTCGTGCAGCCGGATCGCCAGCAGCGAGAAGACGGGCAAGCCCACATAGAACGCCCCCGCCCCATATTCCGGGCGGCGCGACACGATGGTCAGGAAGAAGAAGGTCGCCGCGATCAGCCCCAGCGCGAAAAAGCCCGGCCCGGCAGCCAGTCCCGGCGCCATGATCGCCAGCGGCACGGAAAGCGCGAACTGCGCCAGCCGCTTCTGCCTGGCATCGACCTTCAACAGATCGGACCATTCGGCCATCATGAACAGGGCGACGACGACTGCCAGGAGCCAGAAGGCCAGACCGCCCAGCGCCAGGCAGACGCTCGCCACCGCGATCATCACAATGCTGGCCAGCACCCGCTTGGTCAGGTTGGACATGCTTTTGGCCGGGGGGGTGTCGGGCGTCCCGGTCTCAGGGAATTGAGGATCGGTCACAGGCCGCCGAAACGCCGGTGTCGTCGACCGAACTCGGTCACGGCATCCGCCAGCGCCGCCTCGTCGAAATCGGGCCAGAGCGTGTCGACGAACAGCAACTCCGCATAGGCCGCCTGCCACAGCAGGAAGTTGGACAGGCGCTGCTCACCCGACGTGCGAATGACCAGGTCGAGCGGCGGCAGGCCATTGGTCTGCAACTCGCCCTCGATCGCCTCCGGAGTGATCGCCTGAGCCTCCATGTCCCCGGCCGCGACTTTGCTGGCCAGCCGCCGGGCCGCCTCGACCAGTTCGGCCTGCGCGCCGTAATTCAGCGCGATGGCGAGGATCGGGCCGGTATTGGACGAGGTTCGTTCGACCGCATCGTCGATCATTGCGACCAGATCAGCGGGGAAGCGGCGATAGTCACCGATCACGCGCAACCGGACATTGTCCGACACCAGCTCGGCCAGATCTTTGCGCAGGAAGATGCGCAGCAGCCCCATCAGGTCGCTGATCTCGGTCTCGGGCCGCCGCCAATTCTCCGAAGAGAAGGCATAGAGCGTCAGCGCCTCGATCCCCATCGCCCGCGCCGCGCGCGCTATGCGACGCACGGCATCGACCCCGGCCTTGTGACCGGCAAAGCGGGGCAACAGGCGGCGTTTGGCCCAGCGGCCATTGCCGTCCATGATGATCGCGACGTGACGCGGCACCGCACCCGTATCGGGCACGGCCACCAGCGACCCCAGAGCCGTCTGGGCCGAGGCGGCCGGAGGACTCACTTGCCCAGGATTTCCTTTTCTTTGGCCGCCGCCGCCGCATCCAGCTCGGCGATGGTGGCGTCGGTCAGCTTCTGCACCTCGGTTTCGTGGCGCTTGCGCTCATCCTCGCCGAACAGACCCTTCTTTTCGTCGGTCTTCAGGCTGTCCATGCCGTCCCGGCGCACGTTGCGCACCGCGATGCGCGCGCTCTCGGCATATTTGTTCGCCAGCTTGGCGAGCTCCTTGCGGCGCTCCTCGGTCAGGTCGGGGATCGGCAGCCGCAGCGTCTGGCCGTCATTGATCGGGTTCAGGCCCAGACCAGCCGAGCGGATCGCCTTTTCGACCGAAGACACGTTCGAGCGGTCCCACACCTGCACCGACAGCATGCGCGGCTCGGGTGCCGAGACGGTCGCCACCTGGTTGAGCGGCATGTGGCTGCCATAGACCTCGACGGTCACCGGATCGAGCAGCGCGGTCGAGGCGCGGCCGGTTCGCAGACCGTTCAGGTCGTGCTTCAGCGATTCGACCGCGCCCTGCATACGGCGCTCGAGATCGGACTTGTCATAAGCGGCCATGATTTAAGCTCCTGTGTTCTGGACGATCGTCGACACGCCCTCACCGGACAGCACGGCACCGAAATTGCCATGTTCGCGGATGTTGAAGACGACGATCGGGATATTATTGTCGCGGCACAGCGCGATGGCCGAGGCGTCCATGACCTTCAGGTCGTCGGACAGAACCTTGGAGTAGCTGACCGTTTCATACCGGGTCGCGGTCGGCACCTTCTTGGGATCGGCATCATAGACGCCGTCGACGCTGGTGCCCTTGAACAGCGCGTCGCACTTCATCTCGGCGGCCCGCAGCGCGGCACCGCTGTCGGTGGTGAAGAAGGGCGAACCGACTCCGGCGGCAAAGATCACCACGCGGCCCTTTTCCAGATGGCGTTCGGCGCGGCGGCGGATGAAGGGCTCGCAGACGCTCGACATCGGGATGGCCGACTGGACGCGGGTATCGACACCGATCTGCTCCAGCGCGTTCTGAACCGCCAGCGCGTTCATGACGGTCGCCAACATGCCCATATAATCGGCCGTCGCCCGCTCGATCCCCTTGGCCGCCGCCGACAGGCCACGGAAGATGTTGCCGCCGCCGACGACCACGCACAGCTCATAGCCCTTGGCCCGGACATCGGCGATCTCCTGCGCCACGCGTGCGGTGATCTCGGGCGAGATGGCCAATCCCCCCTCGCCCATCAGGACCTCACCCGACAATTTCAGAAGAATACGTTTGAAGCGCGGGGTGGTCATCGTTTCTCGGATCTTGGTGATGAAAGTGGCGCGGACCTTAGGCGGCGACCGGCCAGCGGGCAACCATGGAGCGGCGGGTTGCGGGGATTTTCGTGGGACGCAAGCAAGCGACCTCTCCCGTTCAATCCCACCTCGGTTCAGGCCGGGCGAAGTCAAAGCCCAAGGGACCCCGGTTTGCTCGCGAGCAACGGCCTGGCCGCAAACACAAAGAGAGCGGCCACCATGCGGCGACCGCTCCCCTTGAACCTGTCACCGTCCCAGCACGGGACGGCGCAAGACATTACGCCTTCTGCGGAACGCCCGAGGCCGCTGCCACTTCGGCCGCGAAGTCCGACGCTTCCTTCTCGATGCCCTCGCCCAGCTGGAAGCGGACATAGTCCACCAGCTTGATCTCGGCGCCGGCATCCTTGCCGGCCTTCGCCACGACGTCGCTGATCTTGGTCTTGCCGTCGATCACGAACAGCTGGCTGACCAGCGCGTGCTCCTTGCGGTACTTGGCGATCGAACCCTCGACCATCTTGGCGATGATGTCGGCGGGCTTGCCCGATTCGGCGGCCTTTTCGGTCGCGATCGCGCGCTCGCGCTCGATCTCGGCCTCGTCCAGATCTTCCTCGTTCAGCGCCTTGGGGAAGGCAGCGGCGATGTGCATCGCCAGCTGACGGCCCAGCGACTGCAGGGTCTCGTCGGCGGCTTCCGACTCCAGCGCGACCAGCACGCCGATCTTGCCCAGGCCCGGCGCCTGCTGGTTGTGGACATAGGACACGACCGCGCCCTTCGACACTTCGAGGCGCTTGGCGCGACGCAGCGACTGGTTCTCACCGATCGTCGCGACATTGTTGGTCAGCACTTCGGCGACGGTACCGCCCTGCGGCATCGCTTCGTTCTTCAGCGCCTCGATATCGTCGCCGGTCTTCAGCGCGATCGCGGTCACGTCCTTCACGAACGCCTGGAACTGATCGTTCTTGGCGACGAAGTCGGTTTCCGAGTTCACTTCGACGGCAGCACCCACGGTGCCGCTGGTGGCGACGCCGACCAGACCTTCGGCGGCGGTGCGGCTCGACTTCTTCTGCGCGGCCGCCAGGCCCTTCGTGCGCAGCCAATCCAGCGCGGCGTCCATGTCGCCAGCGGCTTCATTGAGCGCCTTCTTGCAGTCCATCATGCCCGCGCCGCTCTTTTCGCGCAGGTCCTTGACCATCGCTGCGGTGATATCGGCCATTGTCTCAATCCTCTGTCTGAAAAGGGGGATGCGGGTAGGGCCGCCCCATCGGAGGCGGCCCTTAGCACGGCTTGCATGTCAAGCCGATGTCACCGACCGGCGGGATTGCCCATCCGGCCGATGATCGCCCCGCCCGCATCCGCGGGGCCTGCTTACGCGATTACGCGTCGATCTGGCGCTCGGCCTCGACCGCCTGCTCGGCCGTGTCAGCCGGAGCAACGGTCAGCGCTTCCTCGACGGGCGGCTCGGCCATCGCGCCGAAGTCCGCACCACCACGGCGCTGCTGCTCGTTGTTGCCACGGGTCGCGGCAATGGCAACGGCTTCGCAATACAGACGGATCGCGCGGCTGGCGTCGTCATTCGCGGGAACCGGGAAGGCGATGCCGTCGGGCGAGACGTTCGAATCGAGGATTGCGACGACGGGGATGCCCAGCGTGTTGGCTTCCTTGATCGCCAGCTCTTCCTTGTTGGCGTCGATCACGAACATCACGTCCGGAATGCCGCCCATGTCACGGATGCCGCCCAGCGACAGCTCGAGCTTGTCACGCTCGCGGGTCAGGTTCAGCACTTCCTTCTTGGTCAGGCCGTGCGTGTCGCCCGAAAGCTGCTCTTCGAGCGTCTTGAGGCGCTTGATCGAGTTCGAGATCGTCTTCCAGTTGGTGAGCATGCCGCCCAGCCAGCGGTGGTTGACGAAGTGCTGGCCCGCGCGGCGAGCGGCCTCGGCGACCGGCTCCTGCGCCTGGCGCTTGGTGCCGACGAACAGGACCTTGCCACCGCCAGCGACGGTCGAGCTGATAAACTCGAGAGCGCGCGCGAAGAGCGGCACGGTCTGCGACAGGTCGAGAATGTGGACGCCGTTGCGGTCGCCAAAGATGTAGGGCTTCATCTTCGGGTTCCAGCGATGGGTCTGATGGCCGAAGTGCGCGCCGGTTTCGACCAGCTGCTGCATGGTGACGACAGGTGCCGCCATAAGATAATTCCTTCCGGTTAGTCCTCTGGGAAGCGGATGACGCGGCGGGCGAAGCCCATGCGCACCGAAATATGATGCTTCCCATGCGGTGTTGAGGCGCGCGCCCTTAGCTCAAGAAAAATCCCATGGCAAGCGCAACAGGCCGTTCACTTTTGTTCCGAACCCCGCTTGACACAGGAACAGGTGCGGAACATACAGCGATCACAACAGGGACCTCAGTTTGATCGTCGCATAACGGCAGCGCAACGTCGCGAAGTTGGCACGACTCATCCTGATGTCGCCGTCTCAACGACGGAACTGGACGGAAAAATCAATGGTTACTGTCCGGTTAATATGCCGGATCGCAACATACGGCAGGAGGCTGACATCATGATGATCGTGGTGAGTGTTCTGGTTTTCACGGGCGCGTTGGTCGCCGCCCTGACCACCATAGCAATGATGATCGCACCGCAATGGCGTCGCATCCTGCATCTCGCCACCGGCCATGTCGAACCCGCTTTCGCGCCCCTCGCCACGCTGGTCGTGGCCGAACGCCGGATTGCGGTCAGGCGCTGGGCGGCAGGCTCCCCGGCCCCTTCGCTGCTGGCCCGCCGCCGCGCTGCCGCTTGAGCCGCGCATAGGCGATCATGGTCACGGGAATGCTTACCAGATAGGCCAGGCATAGGGCGGTCAGCGCATGCCAGGGGGCCGAGATCAGCGCCACGCCGACAAGAACAATGATCGCCAGCGCCTCGAACCGCACATGGCGGCGCAAACGGAACGAGGTCCAAGACAGGGTCGCCAGGCTCGACACCATGAGCAGCGCAATGAAGGCGACCCAGGGTGCGACCAGATAGGGCGAGGAAAAGACCGGTTCGCCCGTCCAGAACCAGAGATAGAGCGGCAGCATAGCCAGCCCCGCTCCTGCCGGGGCAGGAATGCCGGTGAAGAAGCCGGCGGTCTTGCGCGGCTGGTCGGTCACGTCAAGCTGGGAGTTGAAGCGCGCCAGACGCAATGCGCAGAACACCGCCTGAAGGACCGCACATATCCAGCCGATACGCGGCAGGTTCTCGAGCGACCAGAGATAAAGGATCAGGGCCGGCGCGACGCCGAATGAGATGGCGTCGGACAGCGAATCAAGCTCGGCGCCGAACCGGCTTTCCCCGCGCAGCAGGCGCGCAATCTGGCCGTCCAAAGCGTCCAGCACGGCTGCCACCATGATCATGGTGACCGCTGCCTCCCACGATCCTGCGATCGCGAACTTTACCCCCGTCAGCCCGGAAACCAGCGCAAGCGCGGTCACCGCATTGGGAATGATAGCCCGCAAGGGAAGGCCGCGCGGTGGCTCACCATTGGCGCGGCGGCGTGCGAAACGGGGGGAAATGGCCATCCTGACGTTGCGGCTTACTGCGCAATGCCGGTCATCGGCTTGCCGCCGACCCGGCCCAGCACCGTCTCACCCGCCACCGAACGTTGGCCCAGGCAAACCTGCGGCATCACGTCATCGGGCAGATAGACGTCGACGCGGCTGCCGAATCGGATCAGGCCGACGCGCTGACCCGCCGCGACCATGTCCCCCGGCTTGACGAAACCGACGATCCGGCGAGCGACCAGACCCGCAATCTGGGTAAAGCCGATCTTGCGACCGTCACGGCCCTCGACGACGAAATGCTGGCGCTCATTCTCGTCCGACGCCTTGTCGAGATCGGCATTCAGGAACTTGCCCGAGATATAAACGACCTGGCGGATGACACCTGCGACCGGCGTGCGATTGATATGCACGTCGAACACCGACATGAAGATCGACACGCGCACCAGCGGCGCATCGCCCAGTTCACCGACCAGTTCTCGCGGGATCGGCACACGCTGGATCATGGTCACAAGGCCATCGGCAGGCGCGACGATCAGGTCGTCACCCTGCGGCGTGGTGCGCACCGGATCGCGGAAGAAGGCCGCGATCCAGATGCACAGGCCGACGAACGGCCAGAACAGCACCTTGGTGATCAGCGTGGCGAGCAGGGTCAGGCCCGCCCCGATCAGCACATATTTGCGCCCTTCGGGATGGACGGCAGGGAACCGCCACTTGACCGTGGTGGTGACGATAGGAGGCTTTTCAAGCGAAGGCATCGGTCCTGTCTACCTGTCCACCGGCCATCGCACAATCTTTTCGGTTCGCCCCGGCCCTTTCGCATATGGCGCAGGGTGGTTGATCCGCCGCGCCCCCTCCCCTAGACGCTTGCCAAAACCAGCCCAATCTAAGGATGCGCATATGGCGAAGATCAAGGTGAACACGCCCGTCGTGGAGATCGACGGCGACGAAATGACCCGGATCATCTGGGAATGGATTCGCGAACGCCTGATCAAGCCGTATCTCGACATCGAACTGGCCTATTACGACCTGTCGGTCGAGAACCGCGACGCGACCAGCGATCAGGTGACGATCGATAGCGCCCACGCCACGCAGAAGTACGGCGTGGCCATCAAGTGCGCCACGATCACCCCCGACGAGCAGCGCGTCGAGGAATTCGGGCTGAAGAAGATGTGGAAGTCGCCCAACGGCACCATCCGCAACATCCTGGGCGGCGTGGTGTTCCGCGAGCCGATCGTCATCAAGAACGTCCCCCGCCTGATCCCCGGCTGGACCCACCCGATCGTCGTCGGCCGTCATGCGTTCGGCGACCAGTATAAGGCGACCGACTTCAAGGTGCCCGGCAAGGGCAAGCTGACCATGAAGTGGGAAGGCGAAAATGGCGAGACGATCGAGGAGGAGGTGTTCAACTTCCCCAGCTCGGGCGTCGCCATGGGGATGTACAACCTCGACGAATCGATTCGCGACTTCGCGCGCGCCTCGATGAACTATGGCCTGGGTCGCGGCTGGCCGGTCTATCTGTCGACCAAGAACACCATCCTCAAGGCCTATGACGGCCGCTTCAAGGACATCTTCCAGGAAGTGTACGACACCGAGTTCGCCGACCAGTTCAAGGCGGCGGGCATCGAGTATCAGCACCGCCTGATCGACGACATGGTCGCCTCGGCGCTGAAGTGGCATGGCGAATTCGTCTGGGCCTGCAAGAATTACGACGGCGATGTGCAGTCGGACCAGGTTGCGCAGGGCTTCGGCTCGCTGGGCCTGATGACCTCGGTCCTGATGACCCCGGACGGCAAGACGATCGAGGCGGAAGCCGCGCACGGCACCGTGACGCGTCACTATCGCCAGCATCAGCAGGGCAAGGCGACCTCGACCAATCCGATCGCGTCGATCTTCGCCTGGACCGGCGGCCTGAAGTATCGCGGCAAGTTCGACAACACACCCGACGTCGTTCGTTTCGCCGAGACGCTGGAGAAGGTCTGCATCCAGACCGTCGAGAATGGCCAGATGACCAAGGACCTGGCCATCCTGATCGGCCCCGACCAGCCCTGGATGACCACCGAGCAGTTCTTCGAGGCGATCCGCGTCAACCTCGAAACCGCAATGGGCAACTGGCAGTAAGATCCGTTTCGGTCCGGTCGCCATTTGGCGGCCGATCCCGATGCGCGCAATCTGGACCCGGGAGGCATGCCTCCCGGGTCTTCTTGCGTATTGCTCGATCGGGAGACGGAGAATGGATCTGGGAAATTACGGCTGGCTGACCAGGGTTGATCCGCTGCCGCGCATGGTCGCGGAAACATTGAAGATCTTCGGAACCCAGGAAAAGCTTGGCTCCGGTGATAATCCGGTGATCCTCGAATGGGCGCAGGAAGTCGGCGGCAATGTCGCCCAGTCCTACCCGGCGGACTCTATTCCATGGTGCGGCCTGACCATGGCCGTCGTAGCGCGCCGTGCGGGCAAGACGCCACCGGTCAATCCGCTCTGGGCGCTCAACTGGCGCAATTTCGGCCAGCCCAGCGGCCAGCCCGACCTGGGCGACGTCATCGTCTTCACCCGCAACGGTGGAGGCCATGTCGGCCTGTATGTCGGCGAGGACGCAACGGATTACCATGTGCTGGGCGGCAATCAGGGAGACAAGGTGTGCATCCTTGCCTATTCCAAAGAACGGTTCCTTGAGGCCCGCAAACCGCTCTACATGAATGCGCCAGCCACCGCTGTCCCCATATTGCTCGACAGCAAGGGCAATCGGGCGGCCGACGCGTTCGCTGTCGCCTGACAATCGCGCTTATCGGGAGCGGCCTTCACGCTCCAGATAGGCAATCACGTCGGCGCGCGCGAGCGGATCGGCAAGTCCCGCATACGTCATCTTCGTCCCCGGCGCGAACCGTTGCGGCGAGGTCAGCCAGCGGCTCATCGTCGCGCGATCCCAATGGCCGCCGATCCGTTCGAGCGCGGCGGTATAGCCATAGCGCGCACTGCCGCCCGCTACCGGCTTGCCCATGATGGCGTGCAGATTGGGGCCGGCCCGGTCGAGCTCCCCCTTGCCGATCGTATGACAGGCCAGGCACTGGCCGAAGGTTCGTCCGCCCGCATCGGCGTCCGCGACCCGCATCAACGCGTCGAGCGAGGGGTTGGGGCCTGCCGCCTTCAACCGTTCCGCCCGGTCGCCATCGCCACAGGCAACCAGCGCGAGACAGGGTAGGATCATAAGGACAGCGATATTGCGCGGCTTCATCGCGCTGCCCTAACGCCGCCGCCGCGCCAGCCCCCATTGGACGAATCGCCCCATCGCCGTTTCGTGGGATTAACGACCTGACAAGCGCGCCAAAGCCGGGCTAGTCTGTCACCATGGCACTTCGGTTAGACAATCAGGGCTTTTCCGACGCCCTCGTGATCCTCGGATCGGCGGGGATCGTCATTCCGGCCTTTGCCCGTTTCCGGGTCAGCCCGGTGATCGGGTTCATCCTGGTCGGGCTGCTGGTAGGGCCTGCCGGGCTGGGGTCGCTCGTCCCCCATGCACCATGGCTTTATTATCTGACCATCTCGAACCCGGAATCGATCGAACCGTTCGCCGAGTTCGGAATCATATTATTGCTGTTTTCCATCGGCTTGGAGCTATCTTTTCGCAGATTATGGGCGATGCGGCGGCTGGTGTTCGGCACGGGCGCGGCCGAACTGATCGGATCGGCGGCGCTGATCGGCATCGCGCTCCATATGCTGGGTCAAGGCTGGGCTGGAGCGATCGGGCTGGGCCTCGCCCTGACCCTATCCTCGACTGCGTTGGTGCTACCGCTCGTTGGGACGACCAGTCCCGTCGGGCGCGGGGCTTTCGCGATGCTGTTGTTCGAGGATCTGGCGCTGGTCCCGATCATTTTCGCGCTGGGCGCCATGGCGCCGACCGCCAGCGACGAAGGCTGGGTCGGTATTGCGGGCGTCGCCTTGCGCGGTGGGCTGACGGTGCTGGCCATGTATCTGGGCGGCAAGCTGGTCCTGCCGCGCCTGTTCGCACAGGCTGCACGGACCAAGAGCCCCGAGCTTTTCCTGGCGGCCTCGCTGCTGGTCGTCATCGTCGCCAGCGTCGCGACCACCGCCGCCGGCTTGTCGCCGATCGTGGGGGCACTTCTGGCCGGCCTGCTGATCGCCGAGACCGAATATCATTCGGAGGTCGAGGTGATGACCGCGCCGTTCAAGGGCTTGGCGCTAGGTGTGTTCCTGATTACCGTGGGCATGAGCCTGGACCTGCGATTGATCGCCAGGAACTGGGACATGCTGCTGCTCGCGGTGATGGGTGTGATCGCGGTCAAGGCGATCGTCACCTATCTGCTGCTGCGCGTCGCCCATGCCCGGCGCGCGGTAGCTGCCGAAACCGGCCTGCTGATGGGAAGCCCGTCCGAGACGACGCTGATCGTACTGGGGACGGCAGCGCAAGCCCAGCTGATCCTGCCCTCAACCGCATCCTTCTGGCAGACGGTGACGGCAATCGGCCTGACCATTACCCCGCTGCTCGCCAAGGCTGGCCGCGTCATCTCTCGCCGGATCGAGGCGCGCAGCGGCGACCTGCCCCCCGCGCCGGAGGCCGATGGCGACACCGGGCGGACCGTCATCATCGGCTTTGGCCGTGTCGGCAAGATGATCGCCGACATGCTGACCGTCCATAGCCAATCCTATGTCGCGGTGGAGGCCGACATCGATTCGGTGGGCGAGGCGCGGCGCGCAGGCTATCCGGTGCTGTTCGGTGATGTAGCACGGGCCGAACTGGTCGACCGGCTGAACCTGCCCGCCGCACGCGCGCTGATCCTGACCATGGACGATCCGGTGCTGACCGTGCGGCTGGCACGCCGCATCCGCGAGGCCGCGCCCGATCTGCCGATTATCGCGCGCGCCCGCGACATGGCGCATGCGACCGAGCTGTACCGCGCGGGCGTCAGCGAGGCGGTGCCCGAGACGCTGGAGAGCTCGCTCCAATTGTCGGAGGCCGTGCTGGTCGATCTGGGCGTCGCGATGGGGCCGGTGATCGCGTCGATCCACGAAAAGCGCGACGAACTTCGCCAGGTCATCCGGCGTGAAGCGCAGTTGCAGCGCGAGCCCCGCATCCGGCGGCTGCGACGATTGGGGGAACAGGGATAAACCAATCCTCCCCAAGCTTGCTTGGGGAGGGGGACCATCGCGCCAGCGATGGTGGAGGGGCGGTGACGGACCGGCCATGCCCCTCCACCACGCCCTGCGGGCGCGGTCCCCCTCCCCATCTTACGATGGGGAGGATTTGAGGGTCAGCCCAGGCGGCCCAGCGCGGCGTGCAGGCGCGCTGACTCGGCCATCTTGTCGGCATGGTCGGCCTTCGCCTTCTCGACCGCTTCGGGCTTGGCGCGTTCGACGAAGCTTGCGTTGCTCAGCCGCCCGCCCAGCGCGTCGCGCTCCTTCTCGACCGCCGCGATCGCCTTGGTCAGGCGCTGGCGCTCGGCGTCGAGGTCGATCACGCCCTCCAGCGGCAGGACGAAGGTCGCTTCGTCCACCACAACCTGCGCCGCACCGCCCGAGACTTCGCCCTCGGCCGCGTCGACACGCGCCAGACGCGCGAGCGCCGAGGCCTGCCGGGTCAGCCGCGCCTGCGTATCTCCATGGGCATCACGCACATGCATCGGCAGGCGCGCGCCCGGCGGCACGTTGAGTTCGGTCCGAGCCGCACGGATTTCGCTGACCAGACGGATCAGCCAGTCAATCTCGCGCTCCGCCTCCGGGTCGAGCGCGCGGGCGTCGGCCATCGGCCACTGGGCCACGATCAGGTCATGATCGCGCGCACCCATGGCGTGCCACAGCTCCTCGGTGATGAACGGCATGAACGGGTGGAGCAGGACCAATATCTGGTCGAGCACCCAGCCCGCCACGGCACGGGTTTCGTCGCCGCCCTCTTCGCCGCCCTGCAGGACCGGCTTGATGAGTTCGAGATACCAGTCGCAGAACCGGCTCCAGACGAACTGGTAGATTGTGTTGGCCGCACCGTCGAAGCGGTAATCGGCCAGCGCGAGGTCGACCGTCTGCACCGTCTTCACCGTTTCGGCGATGATCCACTTGTTGACCGCCAGCGTCGCGTTGGGCGCCTCCAGCGTCGTCGATGCGCCGATGCCATTGGCCTGGGCGAAGCGCGCCGCGTTCCACAGCTTGGTCGCGAAGTTGCGATAGCCCTCGACACGGCGCTCATCCATCTTGATGTCGCGGCCCTGGCTTTCCATCGCCGCCATGAAGAAGCGCAGCGCGTCGGCGCCATATTGGTCGATCAGGCCCAGCGGATCGACCGTATTGCCCTTCGACTTCGACATTTTCGAGCCGTCGGCGGCGCGGACGAGACCATGGAGATACAGCGTCTTGAAGGGCACATCTTCCATGAAGTGCATGCCCTGCATCATCATCCGCGCATCCCAGAAGAACAGGATGTCGAAGCCGGAAATGAGCACGTCGTTCGGATAACGCCCCGCCAGCGTCTTGTCGCCATTGTCGGGCCAGCCGAGCGTCGCGAAGGGCCATAGTGCGGACGAGAACCAGGTGTCGAGCACGTCCGGGTCGCGAGTCAGGGTGACGCCTGCGCCCGCCTGCCCTTGCGCTTCTTCCTCGCTCTCGGCGACGAACACGCGGCCATCCTCCGCGAACCAGGCCGGGATCTGGTGCCCCCACCAGAGCTGACGGCTGACGCACCAGGGCTGGATATTCTCCATCCAGTTGAAGAAGGTCTTTTCCCACGCCTGCGGCACGATCTTGATCTTGCCCGAGCGCACCGCCTGAATTGCGGGCTGGGCCAGCGTCTTGGCGTCGACATACCATTGATCGGTCAGCCATGGCTCGATCACCACGCCCGAACGGTCGCCGAACGGCGTCTGGATCGTGCGCGGCTCGGCGTCGTGCTCGGCGCCGTCCTTGTCGATGTGCGGGATCAGGACGCCCTCTTCCTTCAGCCGCGCGACGACGGCCTTGCGCGCGTCGGCGGTCGAAAGGCCCAGGAACGCGTCGGGGATCAGGCCGTCCGAGGTCTGGCAGATATGCGCCTTGCCATCGAGCATGTTGAGCATGTCCCGCGCCTCGATCCCGGCGCGGCGGCCGACCTCGAAATCGTTGAAGTCGTGGCCGGGCGTGATCTTCACCGCGCCCGATCCCAGTTCGGGGTCGGCATGTTCGTCGGCGACGATCGGGATCAGGCGGCCGGTGATCGGCAGGCGGACCTGCTTGCCGATCAGCGCGGTATAGCGCGCGTCGTCCGGGTGAACCGCGACCGCCATGTCGGCGAGCATCGTCTCGGGGCGCGTCGTCGCTACCTCGATAAAGCCCGATCCATCGGCGAGCGGATAGCGGAGGCGCCAGAAGCTGCCCTTCACCTCGCGCGTCTCGACCTCCAGGTCGCTGATCGCGGTGCCCAGGCCCGCATCCCAATTGACCAGCCGCTTGTCGCGGTAGAGCAGGCCTTGGGCGTACAGGTCGACAAAGACCTTCAGCACCGCCTTGCTGAAGCCCTCGTCCATCGTAAACCGCTCATTGGCCCAATCCATCGAGCAGCCCAGACGCCGCAACTGGCCAGTGATCTGGCCGCCGCTTTCCGCCTTCCACGTCCAGACCTTTTCCAGGAACTGGTCGCGGGTGAAGTGGGTGCGCTTCTCACCGCGCGCGTTCATCTGGCGCTCGACGACCATCTGGGTCGCGATGCCCGCATGATCGGTGCCGACGACCCACAGTGCATCCTTGCCCTTCAGCCGGGCATGGCGGACGAGGATATCCTGCAACGTGTTGTCCAGCGCGTGGCCGATATGCAGGTTGCCGGTGACGTTGGGCGGCGGGTTGACGATCGTCCAAGGCTCGGCATTCGGGCGGTCGGGGCGGAACAGGCCCTTTTCCTCCCAATGGCCATACCAGCGGGCTTCGATTGCGGCGGGGTCGAACGTCTTGGGCAGCTCAGTCATGCCGCTGCCTTAATCAGCCGTGCAGCGTTGCGCCAGATGCTATCAGGTGCGGGCGCCTGGCCGATCGAGCACCGCGCGAATCCGCTCGTTCAGGTCGGCGCGGCGATAGGGTTTGCGGATCAGCTCATAGGAGCGCGCGCCCTCGTCGATGGCCTCGTCGGCAAAACCGGTGGTCAGCAGCACCGACAGACGCGGATAATCGCGTCGCACCGCCTGTGCCAGCGCGACGCCGTTCATGCCGCCGGGCATCAGGATGTCAGTGAACAGTAGCTGGAAATCGCTGTCCTGCGCTAGCTGGTCCAGCGCCTCGCGCGCGCTGCGGGTCAGGACGACGTCATAGCCCAGATCCTCGAGCATCGACTTGCCGAGATCGCCGACGTCCTGCTGATCCTCGACCATCAGCACACGCTCTGCCCCACCGCTGCGGGCGGGCTGGACGGGGGCAGCGCGGCGTTCGGTGACACCGGCGGCGCGCGGGAAATAAAGGGCGATCGCGACGCCTTCGGCGTTCGGCTCGATCGTCGCCAGCCCGCCCGACTGGCGCATGAAACCATAGACCATGGCGAGGCCCAACCCGGCCCCCTTCCCCATTTCCTTGGTCGTGAAAAAGGGGTCGAAAATCTTGTCGGCGATCTGCGGGTCGATGCCCGGCCCGTCATCGGCGACGCGCACCACGACATATTCGCCGGGCTCCAGATTGGCCGGGCCATCAGCACTATCGGCGGACTGGATCATGTTACGGGTCGAGATCGTGATCTCGCCCTGCCCCGATTTGCGGCCGATCGCCTCGCGCGCATTGGCGACGATGTTGAGCAGCGCCATCTCGGCCTGGACAGGGTCGATCCGGCAGTTCCAGAGATTTTCCTCCAGCCGCTGGCGCATCACCACGCCTTCGCCCGCCGTGCGCTTCAAGATCGGGCGGAAATCCTCGATCAGCTGGTTGAAGTTGAGGAGCCGGTCGCGCAATTCCTGTTTGCGGGCGAAGGCGAGCAGCTGCTGGGTGAGCGTCGCCCCGCGCGACGCAGCGGCGGCGATCGCCTCGACCGCGCGCCGCCCGCTGCGGTCGCCCTGATCGACCCGCGCCTCGAGAATGTCCGAATAGCCGATAATGACCTGTAGCAGATTGTTGAAGTCGTGCGCGATGCCGCCGGTCAGCTTGCCGACCGCCTCCATCTTCTGCGCCTCGTGCAGTGCATCCTCGGCCTCGCGGCGGCGCGAGATGTCGAGCTGGCTGCTGAAGAAATAGACCAGCTCGCCCGCATCGTCATAGACGGGCGACACGAACAGCGCATTCCAGAACGTCGAGCCGTTCTTCCGATAATTCAACAGTTCCACGGCGATCTCGTCGCGCCGCTCGATCGCCGCGCGAACCTGCGCCACCACGTCGCGATCGGTTTCGGGGCCTTGCAGAAACCGGCAGTTGGTACCCAGGATCTCCTGTTCGGAATAGCCGGTCATGAAGCTGAAGGCTTCGTTGCAGAAGACGATGGGATTGTCCGGCTGCCGGGGATCGGTGACGATCATCGGCATCCGCGTCGTCTTCACGGCGGCGAAGAAGATATCCGATTGGCCGGAATGCGGTTGCTTCGCATCGGCGATCGGCGGGGACGACACGTGCGAGCGCGTCGATTTCGGCTTATCGAACGTCTCGGGGGTCTCGGGCGTCGGATCCATGCCCCTCGAACCCGGTCGGGTCCCGCCGGTTCCACCTGAATTTTTGATCCAGGTGGAACCGGACGATGGGATCAGCGCCCTTCGCGGGTGATCCGGGCGATTTCGCGGGCGACCATCGCCTCGACCATTTCGGGCAGATGCGTGTCCAGCCACTCGCGCAGCATCGGGCGCAGCATCTCGCGAACCAGCCCCTCCAGGGTGCCGTCGCTGCTGGGTTCTGGCTTGACCATCATGCGGCTGAGCGCCTCCAGGGAACCACGGCTGGCCTGGGCGGCCTGCGGGGATACGATCGCCTCTTCCACCTCGTCCAGATCGGCGGACGCCGGAGACGCGACGGATGCGGGCGCGGCGACCTGCGCCACCGGCTCGGGCGCGACGGTCGGAGCGGGCGCGGGCGCGGGCTCCGGTGCGATGGCGCGCATCGCCGATTCGGCCGCACGCGCGGCGGCGGCCTCCACCTTCATGCGCAGCGGCATCGGATCGCTGAGTTCCAGGATCTCGGGCGAATCGTCATCCGCGGCGGGGGTTGGCGCGGGGCGCGCCTGGCGCCGCTGGCGCGCGGGCACCTCGCCCTCTTCGGCAATGATCCGTTTGATCGACGACAGAATTTCCTCCATCGACGGCTCGGCGCTGATCTCACCCATGACCGCAAACCCCATTGAAGCCCCCCCAAGGCCCTTTGCCGACCTTATTGTCGGCTCGGAGCCGATGTACCTGTCGTCAATGCGGGGCTCCTGTCAACAGGGGCGTTGACATCGGCGTCAAGCGGACGGGTGATCGCCGCCGTCTGCGCCGGGGTTCCGGCAGTGGTGGTCGCAACCGGCACAGGCTCGCCATCGCCGTCCCAATCGTTGATCTTGTTGCGGACGCGCTTGTAGTTGGCGACCGGATCGTAGAGCGAGCCGCCGTCCAGCCCCAGGTCGCGCGCCTCGGCATTGCCCATCGCGGCGATCAGCGCGAAGCCCGCGACATAGGCGTCGCGTCGCGCCGTCACCAGCGTCACCTGGCTGTTCAACAATTCCTGCTCGGCGTTCAGGATGTCGAGCACCGTGCGGGTCCCGACGCTGTTCTCGGCCCGCACGCCCTCCAGCGACAGCGAATTGGCGCGTACCGCCGATTCGGCCGAAGCGATCACCTCTTGGGAGGATTGCCACACGGCATAGGCGGAACGGACCTGCGCGACGATCTGGCGCTCGGTCGCGGTGGTGTTCTCGAGCGCCTGCCCGCGCAGCGCCTCAGCCTGACGGACCTGCGCCGCCGGGCGGCCGCCCTGGAACAGCGGCATCGAAAGTTGCACGCCTACCGTTGCGTTGACCCCGGAAGCCGGAACGTTGGGGACGTTCAGCGAACCCAGATAGTTGAAATAATTGCCGCTCGACACCGCCGCCACCCGGGGTAGCCGGTTGGCGCGCGCGACATTGATGTCGTAGCGGGTCGCATCCGCCGCGCGGCGCGCCGCGATCAGCTGCGGGTTCTGGTCGAGCGCAACCGCGACCGCTGCATTGGGCGAGCCTGGCAGAGCGGGCAGCGCGGGCGGCTGCTCCAGGCCCACCGGGGCAACGCCGACGATATTGACGTAGTTTTCGCGGCTGGAGATCAGGTTCGCCTGCGCCGATTGGAGCTGCGCGCGCGCCTGCGCGAGCCGCGCCTCGGACTGGGCCACGTCGGTACGGGTCAGGTCGCCCACCTGGAACCGATCGCGCGAGGCGCGCAGGTTCGTTTCCAGCACGTTGACGTTGCGGGTGTTGAGATTAACGATCGCCTCGTCACGAATGACGTTCATGTATGCAGCGACGACATTGGTGAAGAGATTGGCCTCCACCCCGCGAAGCTGCGCCCGCCCTGCATCGACCCGCGTTTCGGCGGCGCGCACAGCGTTCTTGACCGCGCCGCCCTGATACAGCGGAACCGACAATTGCAGCGAGCCCGTACCGACCCGTTCCGGGTTCAGGAAGTTGTTGTTGGCGACGACGATATTGTCGATGATCTGACCGGTCGACTGGAGCGACGGCAGGCCGCTCGACCGCGCAATGGGCACATTCTCGTCAGTTGCGCGCTGGGCGGCGCGCTGCCCGGTGATCGTCGGGTTGCTCTGATACGCCCGCACCATCGCCTCGCGCAACGTCTCCGCCGAGGCCGAACCCGCCAGCAGCAAGGCCGAGCCGATCAGAACGCCGGAGGTCAGGGAGGAAGTCAGGTGCAGGCGCATAGTCCCTCAGAATTGGAAGGCGCGAGGACGGGCAAAGCCCGGCAGGATGGTGCATTCGGCATCGGCAAAGGCGCGGACGCCGTGGCCGCCCTCGGTCCGGCGACCGCTGGCCAGACGGGTGACGCCGTTCTCGACCAGGCCGGTAACGATCCGGCCGCCGATCTTGACCTGCTCGACCAGTGCGGTCGGCAGTTCCTCGACCGCGCCGTCGATCACCAGCACGTCATAGGGAGCCGCGGCGGCGTGCCCTGCGTTCAGCGCGCCCTGCACGACCTCGACCTTGGTCTCCCCCGCCAGCGCGGTGCGCGCGGCGGCGACCAGATCGGCATTTTCCTCGACCGCGATCACCTGGGTCACGATCCCAGCGAGCAGTGCGGCGGTGTAGCCGGTGGCTGCGCCGATCAGCAGGACACGGTCGCCCGCCTCCAGATACGCTTCGGTCAGCAGACGGCCCGTCGCCATCGGCAGGTTGACCGCACGCCCCTGGCCCAGGTCCAGCGTGCCGTCGCGATACGCGACCGGCCGCAGCGCCTCGGGCACGAAAGCCTCACGCGGGACGCGCGCCATCGCGGCCACCACGCGCTGGTCGCTGACCGCCGTGGTGCGCAGCTGGCTGGCCACCATTGCATGGCGCATTGCGGCGAAATTCGAGGAATCGTTGCTGGTCGTCATCATGGCCCATCCCTGTCGCACAGCCGTTTTAGTTGTGCAATACACTAAATTGGTTCCCGCCGCTTCTATCGCGTGGGGCGATTTCCGCCAAGCGTGGTTGCGTGTTGATGTGTGGCGAGCATTCGACTGTTAATCGGGCAGCGAGCCTATCAGCGTGACGACGGATAACCTCCCCATGGGAGTGAATGACCCGCCTTTCGCTCGCGGTCGGTCGGCGGCGCGGACACGCCACCATAGCCCTGGGGACGGCAGCCCAGCGCTTGATATAGGTCTGGGCTATCCGTCCTTCGTGGATGGGCTGAAAGCATATCGTTCTGAATAGCCATGCAACGAGCGTCGTTCGCTCTGCTGGCCCACGAAGCGTGATTGAGCATACTTGATGCAATCCATGCGACTGATGCAGCGGCAAGAATGGTGGCGATGAGCATGACCCGAGTGAAATTGCTTGGCCGATCTGTCATGGCCGCATGACCGCAAAAGATTACCCCGGCGATGAGGAAGCCTACAATCTGCAAGGCCTCAGGATCGGCATAGCGGATAAGCGGCGCCGATAGTGCATACGCCACAAGTAGCCCTGTGCCGTACCCCCACCATCTACGCTGGAACCCCTCCTCGCGCTCTCTACGATCATCGCCTAAATCACTCATCCTCGCATCGTGATACATGCAGGTCGGACGAAGCAACCCCGCCTGCCGTATAGAGAGAAGAAAACATGAACAGTGCGTACTTTTCAAATCGACTGCGCACTCCCCTGTTGACAGCGCAACGAAAACCGAAGAAACGCCCGCCTCCCACGCATCGAGGCGCGATGGCGGAGTGGTGACGCAGAGGACTGCAAATCCTTGCACCCGGGTTCGATTCCCGGTCGCGCCTCCAGATTTTCCTGACATTTCGGACGACTGGACCGGCCCTGCGGGGCGGGCAGCGCATTGATTCGGCTGTCGCTTGGCAAATCAACGCTCGCCCGGAAAAGCGGTGGACCCTGGGCCGCCTCCATGCCTAAGTCGCGGTCTTCACACGCGCGAAGGGGAATGGAATGCGGTTTCTGGCGATGACGGCGGCGTTGGCGCTGGCCTCCACGGCGATGCAGCCGGTCGCGGCGCAGACCGCCTCCGCGCCTCAGGTCAGCCAAGCGCCGGTCGAATATGACATCGCCTTCCCTCGTGCCCAGCATCACGAGGCACAGGTCAGCGTCACCTATCGCGGGCTCGATCCGAAACCCGTCCGCTTCCAGATGGCCCGCTCCTCGCCCGGCCGCTATGCGCTGCACGAGTTCGCCAAGAACGTCTATTCGGTGTCCGCCGTCGATGGCGCGGGCAAGCCGCTGACCGTCGAGCGCACCGATCCATACGGCTGGACCGTGGGCGGCCATGACGGCATAGTGACGGTGCGCTACACGCTGTTCGGCGACCGGGGCGATGGCACCTATGCGCAGATCGACCCCACCCATGCCCGGCTGAACATTCCCGCGACCTTCCTGTGGGCGGTGGGGCAGGACGCACGACCGATCCGCGTCCGCTTTCACCCGCAAGCCGGGTGGAAGATCGCCACGCAGCTCGCGCCGAGCAACGACCCGACCGTCTTCACAGCGCGCGATCTGCAATATTTCATGGACAGCCCGGTCGAACTGTCTGCCTGGGACGAGCGGCACTGGACGGTCGCAAGCGGAGCAAAGACCTACACCATCCGCCTGACCGTCCATCATGACGGCAGCGCCGCCGATCTCGACCGCTTCGCCGCCATGGCGCAGAAGGTCACGGCGCAGCAGATCGCCATTTTCGGCGAGCCGCCCGCCTATGACCATGGCACCTACACCTTCCTCGCCGATTACATGCCGCAGATCAGCGGCGACGGCATGGAGCACCGCAACTCCACGGTCATCAGCCAGGCGCGTTCACTGGCGGCGGGCAAATTTTCGCAGATCCAGACGCTGAGCCACGAATTCTTCCACAGCTGGAATGTCGAGCGCATCCGTCCGGCGGAGCTGGAGCCGTTCGACTTTACCCGCGCCAACGCCACGCCCTCGCTCTGGCTGGCCGAGGGGTTCACCCAATATTACGGCCCGCTGGCGGTGGTCCGCGCGGGCGAAATGCCGGTCGATGATTATGTCGCCCAATTGTCGGGCACGTTGAACGCGCTCCTCAATTCCCCGGCGCGCCGCTATGGGGGTCCGCAGGAAATGAGCCTGCGCGCGCCGTTCGTCGACGCGGCGCAGTCGATCGATCCGACCAACCCCAACATCTTCTTCTCCTATTACCCCTACGGCGCGGTCATCGCGCTGGCGCTGGACCTGGAGTTGCGACAGCGTTTTCCGCAGCTGACGCTCGACCATTATATGCGCCAGCTCTGGCGCAGCTTTGGCAAGCCGGAGCGCAGCTATCGCCCCGACGACCTGCGTATCGCTCTGGCGCAGCTGACCGGGGATCAGACGTTCGCCGACCGCTTCTTCGCGCGCAGCGTGACCGCGAGCGGCTTGCCGGATTTCGCGCCGCTGCTCGCCCAGGCGGGGCTGACACTGCGCAAGGCACATCCCAACGCGGCCTGGGCCGGCGGCACGCCCGGCCCGCTCGACGGCGGCATGGGGCTCACCGTTCCGACCGCGCCAGGCACGCCGCTCTATGAAGCCGGGCTCGACAAGGGCGACCGCATCGTCAGCGTCGATGGCCGTCCGCTCGCCACCCAGGAGGAGTGGACCGCGCTGCTGTCGCGTCATGCGCCCGGCGATCGCCTGCCCATCGTCTATCGCCAGCGGGGCAGCGAACGGAACGCGATCCTGACCCTGGCCGCCGACCCGATGATCGAGGTCGTGCCCAACGAGAAGATCGGTCAGCCGCTGACGCCGGAACAGACCCGCTTCCGCCGGGCGTGGCTCGGCCCCCTTCCCGTCCCGGCGGCACTGCCGCCCGCTGCGTCCTCGCACTGAATTGCGATCCTGTCGGGAACGGAGCGCGTCCTAGGCGGGTTTATCCATGTCAATTTTCTGAGACGAGCCGGGCGTCTCGCCACTTGCCGAGGGGCAGACGCCATGCGAATGCGCGTCATGGAGCCAGATTGCGTGTACGATATTCAAGTTCCTAGTCATCTGGCCGTCTACCTGGATCGGTCCCCCATCGCGTTGGCTCTGGCGGACGCCCGGAACGACAATCCGCTGATCTTCATCAATCACGGTTTCCGTGAACTGACCGGCTATACCAGCGAGGACATGATCGGGCGGAATTGCCGGATGCTCCAGCGCGACGCGGACAATAGCGATGCGCGCGACCGCATCCGTGAATTCCTGGCCAATGATCGCCAGCTGAACGTCCGCACCATGCTCATCAATTTCCGCAAGGACGGCTCCCCCTTCGTCAACCTGCTCTACATGTCCAAGCTGCGCCAGCTTGGCGGGGAAATGCCCTATATTTTCGCTTCGCAATTCGACGTCAGCCGGTCTCAGCCCGAACGACTCTCCGCTTATGACGCGGAGCTGGGGCATACGCTCGGTCGGCTGACCCCGATCCTGGCGGAAAGCGGCATGGTGCTGGAGGGGTCGCTGACCGCGATCGCCAACACCGCCGCGACCATCGCCCAGGCCAAGCTCACCCTGTCCGATCTCGACCGGACCGCCTTTCCGTGAGTTCCGAGACCGAGGCGCCACAGCCCGCCGCCCGTCAGGACAGCGGCATCGGACCAGTGCCCGTTGTCGGCATCGGCGCGTCGGCGGGCGGTCTGGAAGCGCTTCGCGAAATGCTGACGCCTGCGCGCGCACCGACGGGCATGGCGTTCGTCGTCGTCCAACATCTTGACCCCAATCATGAATCGATGCTCGCGCAGCTGCTCGACCGACACACCAATCTGGAAGTGCGTCAGTGCGAGGGGGCGGAGCGGATCGAGGCGGACCGCGTCTATATCATCCCGCCCGGCCGTGGCCTGGCCATTCGCGACGGCGTGCTGGAACTGACCGACTTCGTCCAGCCGCGCGGGCTTCGCCGCCCGATCGACGATTTCTTCCTGTCGCTCGCCAGCGATCAGCAGGCGAATGCCGCCTGCGTCATCCTATCCGGCACCGGCGCGGACGGAACCACGGGCCTGCGCGCAGTCAAGGAGAATGGCGGCGTCAGCGTCGTCCAGAAACCCGAGACCGCACGTTATGACGGGATGCCCTTGTCAGCGGTCGGCACGGGGCTAGTCGATTTCGTCAAGCATCCCAGCGAAATCGTCGATTGCCTTCAAGCCTTTTTCACGCGCCGCTCGGGCGATCCGAAGGAACAGGAGGCCGAAGTCGTCGCCGACCATGTCGACGATCTGTGCCGGGTCCTGCGCAACGCGGTCGGCCACGATTTTTCCGGATACAAGCGGACCACATTGGTCCGCCGGGTTGAACGGCGGATGCACGTATTGGGCATCGACAAGGGCTCGGCCTATCTCGCGCGGGTCAAGAGCGACTCCGACGAGTGCGAGGCGCATTTCCGCGACCTGCTCATCAACGTCACGCGCTTCTTCCGCGATGCCGAGCTGTTCGAGACGCTGCGTACCAAGGCGGTCGAGCCGCTGATCCGCGCGCGCGACCCGGATGAGGATATCCGCGTCTGGATCCCGGGCTGCTCCAGCGGCGAGGAGGCGTACAGTATCGCCATGATGTTCGCCGAGGCGGCGCGCCAAAGCGGACAGCCGCTGGCGGTGCAGATTTTCGCGACCGACATTGACGAGCAGATGCTTCAGATCGCGCGCGCGGGCAGCTATCCCGCCTCCGCGATGGCCGATATTCCGGCACCGCTTCGCGAACGCTATACCATGCCGCACGCCGAGCGTTTCACGGTCGCCTCGCCGATCCGCGACATGATCCGGTTTTCCAACCACAGTCTGGTCAAGGACCCGCCGTTTTCGCGGATCGACCTGGTATCGTGCCGCAACCTGCTGATCTATTTCGACGATCGGTTGCAGCAGTCCGTCCTGCCGCTGCTCCATTATGCGCTGCGGCCCGGCGGCTATCTGTTCCTGGGGCCGTCCGAAAGCGTGGGGCGGTTCGACCATCTCTTTCCCGCAATCGACGGCCATGCCCGGCTGTTCGAGCGGTCGCCGGGCTCCCCCTCCTACCCCATCGACCTGCCCGGCGGCGCGAGCCGCAGCCCACGTCGGCGGGGCGAACGGGGCGAGCGTGACGGGCCTGCTCCCAGCGGTGACGAGAGTATGGCGATGCGCCGCATCGTCGACCGCTATTCCCCGCCGAGCATGGTGGTGGATCAGGATGGCGGCATCCTGGCCGCGTTCGGCAAGCTCAGCCGCTATTTCAACTTCCCCGTGACCCGCGCGGGCGGATCGAGCGCGATCACTTTGGCTCGGCCCGGCCTGCGCGAAGTGATCGGCCCGATGCTCCGTCAGGCCCGCGACGCGCGCAAGCGGATTGCGGCGCGCGACGTGGCGGTGACGACGGAGTTCGGCGTGCAGAAGGTTGAGGTGATCTGCGATCCCCTGACCGACGGATCGCTGCTGTTCCTGTTCCGCGACTCCGCGCCGTTCAGCCCGGTCGAGGCGAGCGACCTCGCCGATCTGGAGCCGGGCGACGACCATATCGAGGCGCTGGAGGACGAGCTGCGCCTGACCCGCCACCGGCTGCGCTCGACCGTCGAGGAGCTGGAGACGGCGAATGAGGAGCTGAAAAGCTCCAACGAAGAAATGATGTCGATGAACGAGGAGCTTCAATCGACCAACGAGGAACTGTCGACCGTCAATGACGAGCTGAAGACCAAGGTCGACCAGCTGACGGTCGCGAATGCCGATCTGCGCAATTTCTTTGAATCGACCGATCTCGCGGTGGTGGTGCTCGACCGCAACCTGCGCATCCGCAGCTATACCGAGGCGGCGCGTTCGATCTTCCCGCTGCAACCCGGCGACCGGGGTCGGCTGCTCGCCGATGTCTCGACCCGGCTGGCGACGACCGATTACCTTGACGGCGCGGCGCAGGTTGCGGGCGGCGGCGCGGCGATGCAGCAGCGGGTGACGACGCGCGATGGCAGGCGGACCCTGTCGCTGCGCATCCTGCCCTACCGCACCCAGGGCGACGAAATCGACGGCGCAACGCTGGTCCTGACCGATATCACCGACGCGCTGAGCTTGGAGCACGAGCTTGCAGCCGAGCGCGAACGGCTGGACCTGGCGATCAAGGCGGGCGGCATCGGCGTGTGGGAATATCGCGGCGGCACCGGCGAGATTTTCCTGGATGAGACCGGCCGCGACCTGTTCGGATTCGGTTCGCAGGATTCGGCCGATCAGGCGCATCAGGTCTTTGACCGGATCGTGCCGGAGGACCGGCCGGGCGTGGAATTGGCGCTGGCCGAGGCGATGGCGGGACGCGGCGATTTCGAGATGACCTTCCGCCTCGACCTGGAGGGCAAGGCGCGGTGGATCAAGGGCTTCGGCCGGATCGTCTCCGCCGCAGCGCCGCATCGGATGGTCGGTGTGTCGATCGACGTGACCGCCGAATATGCGATCGCGGAGACGCGCGAGTTGATGCTGCGCGAGATGAACCACCGGGTAAAGAACCTGTTCGCGATCATCTCCGGCATCGTCTCGGCGGCGGCGCGGTCGCACCGCGACGTCATCGAAATGGCGGACGATGTGCGCGAGCGCATCGCGACGCTGGGTCGTGCCCATTCGCTCGCCGCCCCGTCGGGCGAGCAGCAGGCGATCGACGTGGCGGCGCTGGTCGAGGCGACCATCGCCCCCTATCGTGGCCAGTCGACCATCACCATTGATGGTCCGCCGTTGCTGGTCGATCGCCGTTGCCTGTCGCCGCTGGCGCTGATCCTGCATGAATGGGCGACCAATTCGGTCAAATATGGCGCGCTGGCCCAGCCGGCGGGCGAACTGGCGGTGTGCTGGACGCTGGCCGACGGCACATTGCGGCTCGACTGGACCGAGACGGGCGGCCAGATGCCGGATCAGGACGCGGCAAAGGGCTTCGGTACGCTGCTCGTCCAGACATCGACACGCCAATTGGGGGCGCAGTTGGACCGTAAAGCCGTCGACGGACGTTTTCTGCTCAGCCTTACCTTGCCGGAGAGCATTTTGTCGCATGACTAAGACGATTTTGCTGGTCGAGGATGAGTTCTTCGTCGCGCTGGATCTCCAGTCCATCATCGAGGATGGCGGCTATCAGGTGGACGGCCCCTATGTCAGCGTCGGGGAGGTGCTGGCGCATCTGGACGGCGACAAACCCGAACTGGCCTGCGCGATCCTAGACGTCCGCCTGCGCGATGGCGAAGTCTTCCCGGCGGCCGAGCGACTGCACGAGGCGGGCGTGCCGTTGATCTTCCATTCGGGCCATGCCGACGAACATGCGCTGCAGTCGCGCTATCCAGGTGCGGCGGTGTGCGGCAAGCCGTGTTCGCCATCATTGCTCCGTCGCACCCTGTCGATGGCGGTTTCTGGGCTGGCCGAAGGGGACCGGGCGGCGGGGTGAATTGGGCGTTGGTCTCGGTGAGACACCCTACCCTCCGCCAACCCCTCCCGCTTGCGGGAGGGGAGTGATTAAGGGGAGACCTCCGCCAACAACCTCTCCCCTCCCGCAGGCGGGAGGGGCTGGGGGAGGGAAAGGGGCCTCGCAGAGCCACAGCACCCCTCAATCAAAAGCCCCCCGCCCCATCCGGCCCGTCGCACGCAGCAGCGCCGCCTCCGCGATCAGCACATCCACCTGCGCCCGCGCCACCGCCAGCTGCGCCGAGCGATAACTCTGGTCCGCTACGAGAATGTCGATGGTCGAGCGCAGGCCGAAGCCATATTCGGCCCGCACACCCTTCAACGCCAGATCGGCCGCCGTCAGCCCCTCCGCGCTCGCCGTCAGCCGACCCTTGGCGGCCGTCAGCGAGGCCCAGGCGGTATCGGCGGCCCGCACCACGCCGCGCGCCACGGCGTCCGCGTCAAATCGCTCCGCCCGTCGCGCCGCCTCCGCCTGCCGCACGCGCGAGGCGACGAGGCCGCCGGTCAGCAGGGGAATGCGCAGCGCCAGTCCGGCATTGGCCGCGCTGTCGAACCCGCTCGCCTGTCCCCCCGCCCATTGTACCCCGTGTCCATAGCCCCCGGCCAGATCGATGGCAGGCGCACGATCCGCGCGCGCCTGATCGATGCGCGCGGTGGCGGCATCGACCCGGCGCTGCTGGGCGAGGAGCAGCGGATTGCTCGCCTCCGCAGCCGCCCGCGCATCGGTGAGCGTACGCGGCAAGGCGGCGGGCGTGGCGATCATCGCCTCCAAAGCGCCCGCATCACGCCCTACGATCGCCCGGTACGCGGCGGCCGCCGTCGCCACCGCGCCCTCGGCATCGACCAGATTGGAGACGACACTGGCCCGCTGCGCCTCCAACTGAGCGACGTCGGTGCGCGTCGCCTGTCCCAGGCCGTAGCGCGATTTCGCCTCGGCCACCTGGCTGTCAAGCCGCTCAATCCCGACCCGCGCGACCTCGACCGCCTGCTGGGTGTAGAGCAGGTCGGCATAGGCGCCGACCACCCGCTCCAAGACATCCGCCTCGACATCGCGCAGCGCCTCTCCCCCCGCCGCGGCATCGCCATTCGCCGCGCGTACCGCCGAGGAGACCCGGCCACCGGTCCAGATCGGCAAAGTCGCGTTGATGCCCCCCAGGGCCGAGGTGGCGCCCGTCCGCGTCCCGGCCCCGTTGCTACCCAGCCGGTCATAACCGGCATTGCCCGTAGCACCCGCCGTTAGTCGCCCCGCGGCCCGCGCCTGGTTGGGCGTTTCGGCCAACGCATCCTGCCGCGCCCGTGCGGCGGCGAGTTCGGGATTGCCCTCCCACGCCGCCGCGATCGCCTCGCGCAACGTCTCCGCCGATGCGGGGGCGGCCACGACCAAAGCCGCCCCCATCAGCCACCACGCCCCCGGCTTAGTCATGGCGGAGCGCCCAGGCTGGTGCCGCCCGGCTGGCCCGCAGCGACTGGCCCAGTACGGTCAGCACCGCGATGGCGAGCGCCAGCATGGTCGCCCCGGCGAAATAGAGTGGCGACAGGCTCACCCGGTCGTCGAACCCGGCCAGCCACGCCCGCATCGCGACATAGGCCAGCGGCCAGGCCACCAGATTGGCGATCAGCACCGGCCGCAGAAACTGCCCGACCAGCAGCTTGACGATATCGGTGGCCGAGGCGCCCAGCGTCTTGCGGATGCCGATCTCCTTCACCCGCCGCTGGGTGTTGAACGAGGCCAGGCCCCAAAGCCCAACGCAGCCGATCAGGACGGCAAGCCCCGCGCCGATACCGAACAGGCGCGTGGTGCGATCATCGACCTTGTAATATTCGTCCATGTTCTGGTTGGCGGTCTTCGCCTCGAAGGGTACCTGCGGCGCGATCTGACGCCAGATCGCGCGCAGCGCAGCGATCGTCTCACGCGGATCGCCTTCGACGCGCAGGGTCGTGCGCGGGATCGTCGAGAAGCGCGACTGGTAATAATACATGGTCGGATTGACCGGATCGCGCGGCGAGAAGAAGCGGGCATTCTCCACCACGCCGATGATCATGCGGGGATTGGTCCGCCCGACCGTCTTGCCAAGAGCCGCCTCCGGGCTGCTGAAGCCAAGGGCCCTTACCCCTTCGCGATTGATCACGACATTGATCACGTTCGGGCCGGGACCTGTGGCGTTGCGGCTATCGTCAGCCCGATGTGCATCGTCAGGCAGGCGGCCCGCGATCAGCTTGAGGCCGAAAGTCGGAAAGAAGTTTGACGACACGATGATCGCTTGCAGGCTGGGACCGGGCTCCGGCTTGCCGGGCACGGCATAGCTGTCGCTGTTGAAGCTGCTCGATCCGGGCGAGGAGTCCGACGTCGTTACCGACCGCACGCCGGGCAGCGCCGCCGCGCGCGCCATGAAGGCGGTCAACTGCGGCTCCGTCACGGCACCGTCCGCGGTCGAGCTCACGATCACCAGCCCGTCGCGGCGGAACCCGACATCGGTATTACGAACATGGCGGGTCTGGGCGATCAGCACGACCGTCCCGATCATGAAGGCGATGGCGAGCGCGAACTGGAACACCACCAGCATCTCGCGGACCCGCGCTCCCGCCCGTCCGCCGCCGGGCGAGCGGGACGAAGCCAGCACGGCCGCCGCCGGAAAGCGCGACAGCAACAGCGCCGGATACAGTCCGGCAAGGCCGCCCACGACCAAAGCCAGCAGGGCAAGGCCAGGCAGCACCACGGCATAATCGAGCGACAGCGTCAGTCCCCCGGCCGCGTTGATCATCGGCAGGCCCAGTTCCGCGAGAATCAGGCCACCCAGCGCAGACAGCAGCGCGACGAGCAGCGCCTCGCCCAGAAACTGCCGGACCAGCACGTCCCGGCCCGCCCCCAGTACCTTGCGCATCGCGACCTCGCGCGCCCGCAGCCCGGCCCGCGCCGTCGCCAGGTTCACATAATTGACGATCGCGATCAGCAGGGTCAGCACGCCGACGATACCCAGCGTCGCCACCGTCATCTTGCGACCGGGCGTGGTTTGCAGATGGATCTGGGTTAGCGGTGTGATCTTCAGGCTAAGGTTCTTGATCGAAGGTCCCTGGTCTTTGGCGCCTCGTCGATCGACAAAGGCCCGCATCTTTTCCTGCAGCCGAGCGGCATCCTGCGGCGTGTCGAAGCGAAGGATCGTCCAGACACGCGAACTGCCCCAATGGAACCACATCTTGTCCGGATGCGGATTGGGCGTCTTGGCAAGGATGGAATAAGACAATTCGGTATCCGGCGGCAGGTCGCGGAAGATGCCCGCCACGCGGTAATTGGCCGTCTTGCCGATCGCCGTCAGGGTCATCGTCTGACCGATCGGATTGGTACCGGGAAAATAGCGTTTGGCGATCGTCTCGCTGATCAGGACATTGTCCGGGGCCTGCAATGCGCGAGCCGCATCCCCGGCGACGATCGGCAGGCGAACGATATCGAGGAAATTGGCGTCGGCATAGGCGAATGTCTCGCTGGTCGCGGTTCCGCCTCGCACGACATTGGCATCCATCGCCTGGATGCGCGTTCCGACCGTGTCCGGGAAATCCTCGCGAAGCTGGTCGATCAGGCCGCCCATAGTGCCGGTCGAGTAGCCATTGGCGGGACTGCCCGGCATGTCCCAATATTCCTCGGCCAGATACAGTCTGTCATGGCCCGGCAGCCATTTCTCATAGCCCGTCTCGAACCGGACATAGAGGCTGAGCACGAGGAAGACGGCGATACCCACCGCCAGTCCGCCGATATTGAGTGCGGCATAGAGCTTGTGGCGCACAAGCGAGCGATAGAGCGAGAGAAGTGCGAAGCGGTTCATGATGACATGCCCCCGATGATCCCGGCGATCAGCCGCAGGTGATGCGGGCCAGCCCGCTCTTGGACAGGGTGCACCGCGGATGGCCCTCGACGGTGACGTTGGCCATGCCGCTCGCGCCGATCTGTGCCTGCTCCGCGCGGCCGGCGCGGACCTTGGCCGTCCCGCTGGCGCCGATCGTTACGTCCGGCGCGGACAGCGCACGGCTATCCACCTCGCTGGCGCCGCTACTGTCGATGGTCAGGCGCCGTACGGCGCCGTCGACCCGCAGATGGCTGGCGCCCGAGGTGTCGAGCTTTACCCGTTCGGCCTGAAGGTCGCGGACGGTCGTCTGGCTGGCGCCGGACAGTCCGAAGCTGACCGTCCCCCCGCGCAGGCCCGCGAGGCGAAGCACGCCCGCGCCGCTGGTATCCGCCGCGAAGGCCCGGACATCGAGCGCGGGGAGGTTCATTTCCGCCGCACCGCTGACACCCACCGCCTGGAGCGACGGCAGCGTGACGGCGATCGCCACTCGCCGGTCATGGCCGTTGCAGCTGTCGTTCCGGCGGCGGATGCGCAGGGTCGAGCCAGTCGTATCGATCCGCAGATTGTCGATATTGGCCGCCCTCCCTCGCGCCGTCACGGCATAGCCAGAGCCCAACGCGACGGCGACGATGTCGCAGCCGCCGACCTCGATCCTGTCGAAGCCGCGCAGGGCGAAGCTGCGCGACGTCTGGGCATTGTCCTGCGCTGGCGCGACAGTGGCGAGTGACAGCAGGGCGATGGCGGAAATCATCTTCGTCATGGATAGTCCCTTCAGATCGCGCGCATGGCGCTGGCGACGATGCGGCCGTCGAGCATGTCGATACGGCGCTTGGCGAAGTCGGCATGGCTGGGCGAATGGGTGACCATGACGATGGTCGCACCCGCATCGTTCAGCCCGATCAGGATGTTCATCACCTGCTCGCCATTGGCGGTGTCGAGATTACCGGTCGGCTCGTCCGCCAGGATCAGCTTGGGATCGCCAACAATGGCGCGGGCGATGGCGGCGCGCTGCTGCTGCCCGCCCGACAGCTGGTGCGGGAAATGGCGCGCGCGGTGGGCGATGCCGACCTTGTCCATCGCGGCGGCCACCCGCCCCCGTCGGTCGCCGACATCGCCGCGATAGGCGAGGCCGAGCGCGACATTCTCCTCGATCGTCAGTTCGTCGATCAGGTTAAAGCTCTGGAACACGAAGCCCAGCGTCTCGGCGCGGAACCTGGCCAGTTCCTTTTCGCCCATCGCCGCCAGATCGCGGTCGCCAAACAGGTACCGCCCGCCCGTCGGCCGGTCGACGGTGCCCAGCGTATTGAGCAGCGTCGACTTGCCGCAGCCTGACGGCCCCATGATGGCCAGGAACTCGCCCGCCGCGACATGCAGGTCGATATCGTGCAGCGCGGTCGTCTCCACTTCGTCGGAGACGTAGCGGCGCTGAATGCCTTCCAGTCGGATCATGATGCTCCCCTTATCGGATGTTCAGTATGTCGCCCTTCACGGACGATGTGTTGCTGATGACGATGCGCTCGCCGGGATTGAGGCCGGAGAGGATCTCCACTTGTTCGGGATTGCGGCGGCCGATGCGGACCGATCGGCGGCGGGCATGGGCGCCGTCGGGGTCGAGCACGAAGGCGGAACTGCCCCCCGCCTCCAGCCAGCCGCCGACCGGCGCGATCACCGCCCGGCTCGCGGCACCCAGCGTGATGCGGATGTCGATCGTCTGCCCGCGATTGAGGCCTGTGGGGGCTTTGTCGAAGGTCAACTCTACCTGGAACCGCCCGTCCTTCACGGCGGGCAGCACTTTCGACACGGTCAGCCCTGCGCCGTCCGACGTTGTCGCCTTCTGCCCCACCGCGACGCGGCCGAGATAATATTCGTCGACCTGCGCGACCAGCTTCCAAGAGCCCTCGCTGTCGACCTGCCCGGCCGGATCGCCGGGCTTCAGCGTCTGGCCCGGCTGGATGGTGAAGTTGGTCAGCCGCCCGTTCGCTGGCGCGCGGATGGTCAACGCCTCCAGGCCCGCGCGCACCGCCGCCAGATTGCCCGACAGCCGCGCCTGCGTATCGTTCAGCCGCGCCGACTGGGTGGCGGTGATCCGTGCCTCGGTCGCACGGCCCGACTTCAACTGGGCGAGGCGCTTTTCCTGATAGGCGGCCTCTTCCTCGAAGCTCTTCACGCCCGCATCCGACAAAAAGCCCTGATCGTGAAGCTGGCGGCGAATGCCCAGATCGCGGCGCGCTTTGATGAGGTCATATTCGGCCTGCGCCACCTGGCCCGCCCGATCGAGCTTGTTGCGCTCGATGCCGAGCCCTTCGCTCGCCACGCCACCCAGCTGGCTGGCGATCTGCGCCTCACGGGTCAGCACGTCCAGCTTCAACTGTGGATTGGCCAGGGTGGCGAGCGGCTGTCCCTCAGTCACCGTCTGCCCGTCCTGCGCCAGCAGCTTTTCCACCTGTCCGCCCGAAAGCACGCCGACCAGCGTGGTGATGCGCGGCGTGACGGTGGCGCGCACCGGCAGATAGTCGTCGAAAGCGGCGCGCGTGACCTCGCCCGTCTCGATATTGGCGGCGGCAATGTCGGTCGATCCGGCGGCGGGCAGCATCCGCCAGACTAGAACCGCGCCGATCGCCAGCAGCACGGCGATCACCACGGGGCGGCGGCGCCACCAGGGCACGGGCTTCCGCGCGATCCGACGGTCCATTCCCGCCCCCGGCGAAGCGCTTGCGTGTACGGGTTGTTCGGTCATCATGGGTCGAGTGTCACCGACGATGGCCGAAAAACCTAAAGCCTTATGAAAACGCCATTTTCTTCCGAACCGGCCGAATCTTACCGTTCACGTTCGGACGCACCGTCCGGAAATGGACGCTCCGGCGATGCGTCAAGCCCCGAACCGCCCCCGCTGGCGATCCTGCTCATCGACGACAATCCGCGCATTGCCGAATCCCTGGCCATCGCAATCGATCTGGCGGGACACCGGCTGGACGTGGCGCTGGGTCCCGAAGACGGCTTTTCCCGGCTGGCAGCGCAGGCTTACGACGCGATCCTGCTCGACCTGAACTATGCGGCGGGGCGGACCGACGGCGTCGAGGGGCTGGCGATGCTCGACCGGGTGCTCGCCGACGATCCGGGCGCGTGCATCATCGTCATCACCGCGCATAGCGGCATCCGGCTGGCCGTCACCGCGATGCAGGCGGGCGCTCGGGATTTCGTGATGAAGCCGTGGCGCAATGCCGAGCTGATCGCCAAGATCGAGCTGGCCGCCCGCCGTCGGGCCGCGCCGCATGGCCATGCGGCAGCGCCCGATACCACGGCTGAACCTGCGCGTCTGCTCGGCGACAGTCCCGCTATCGCGCAGGTCCGCGACCTGATCCGCCGCATCGGCCCGACCATGGCGGGTGTCGTCGTCACCGGCCCCTCGGGCGCGGGGCGCAGCCTGATCGCCGCCGCGCTTCATGCCACCTCGAACGCAGCGGCTCGGCCGATGTCGCGGATCGACGTGCGCGATCCCCTGGCCTGGGACCGCCTGGGCTCCGCCGAGCGCGGAACGAGCTGGCTGCTTCGCCATCCCGACCGGCTGGACGAGATCGCGCAAGCCCGGCTGCTCGACCGGTTGCGGCCAGAGGATCGCTATATCGCCATCGCCGACGAGCCGCGTGCGATCACCCCGGCGCTCGCCCGCCGGATCGCGGCGGTCGAGATCATGGCCCCCGCGCTGGCCGAACGGCAGGAAGATGTGCCGCTGCTCGCCCGCCATTTCTCGCGGATCGCGGCGGAGCGCCACGGGCTTGCCCCGCCCCGCTTCACGCCCGCCGCCGAGGCGTTGCTGGCGACCGCACACTGGCCCGATGAAGCGCGCGGCCTTGCCGCCGCGATCGAGCGCGCGCTGCTGCTGGGCGAAAATGGCGTGATCGAGGCCGCGCTGCTCGCGCCGCCGGTCAGTGCCATCGTCGCCCCCGCTTCGACACGCGCCAGCTTCGATCTGGACGAAAGCGAGCGTGCGATGATCGAGGCGGCCCTGATCGAGCATCACCATAATGTCACCCAGGCCGCGCAGGCGTTGGGGCTCAGTCGCGGTGCGCTCTATCGTCGGATGGCGCGCCATGGGCTTTGAACTGTCGCGCCGCCGGGCCTTGGCGGCGGGGCTGTCCGGACTGGCGTTGACCATCCTCGGCGGGTTGATGCTGCTGGCGTGGCAGAAAGGGATGCTGGGATCGATCCTGGGCGCGGGCTTGTGCATCGCCTGGCTGATCGGAGCGGGATGCTGGACGGCGGCGCGTTCAGGACGCGGCGAGCGGGATGGCGAGATGACGCGTCCCGCCCCGGACGGGCCGCCGCTGGACGCGCTGTTCGACCAGATCCCGCTACCGCTGCTGCGCGTCGATACGGGCCGGGCGCAGGCGATCAACCGGGCGAGCCGCAGCCTGTTCGCCACCGACGACCGGGTGATTCCGACGCCGCCCGCGCTGCTCGACGTGAGCCAGACGCGACTACGCCACGAGGGAAAGAGCTGGCGGATCGAGCGGGTGGCGGGCACCGGCCGTGCGCTGGTCATGCTAATCGACATCGAAGCCGAACGCCGCGCCGCCGAAGCCCATGCCGATAACGAGATGATCGATATCCTCGGTCATGAGCTACTCAACGGCCTGTCGCCGATCGTCTCGCTGGCCGATAGCGCGCAGGTCGCGGCGGAGCGCGGTGACACGCGGCTGCCCGGCATATTGGCAACGCTGACCCGGCGCATCGAGGGGCTGGAGCGCTTCACCCGCGCCTATCGGATGCTCGCCCGCTTGCCCGATCCGGTGCGGGCGGTGGTGGATATGGGCGAACTGGTCGGCGACCTGTCCCGCCTGTTCGCCGAGCGTTTCGGCGACCGGGTCATGCTGTCGACCGAGGTGCCCGAGGGCGCGACCGGCTGGTGCGACCGGGACCAGATGACGCAAGGGCTGTGGGCGCTGCTCCACAACGCGGCCGAAGCCGCGCTGGCCGGGACGGTCGCCCCGGCGGTGACGCTCCACGTCGCGACGGAGGCGGGGCGGCTGGTCGTGCGCGTGTCGGACAGCGGCCAGGGCGTCGCCGCGCCGGAGCGGGCGCGGATCTTCCGTCCCTTTCACACCACCAAGCCCGAAGGGTCCGGCATCGGCCTGACCCTGGCCCGCCGGATCGCGCAGGCGCATGGCGGGGAACTGACCCTGTTGCCGGTCGCCGTTACGACCTTTGAACTGCTGCTTTCCTCCCCTGGAAGGGGAGGTGGCAGCGCGGAGCGCTGACGGAGGGGGGCTTCGGCAAAGGACGTCCCTTGCGGCACTCCCCCTCCACCATGCTTCGCATGGTCCCCCTCCCCGTACCGGGGAGGATTTTAGTGCTGGCGAAACATCAAAGTGAGGATTGCCTTGAACGCACCGGCGTCTAGGCTCTGCCGCCCGACGAGGAAGCCATCGATCCCGCCCTGTTCAAACAACGCCGCGCCGTTGTCGGGGGTCACCGAGCCACCGTAAAGAATACGCACCCCCGAAACCGTATCGCGGATCAGCCCGGCCATCATCTCGACCTCCGTCGGTTCGGGCGTACGATCGCCACCGATCGCCCAGACGGGTTCATAGGCGATGGCAATCCCCGGCCCGTTCGCCCCGGCAAGCGATCGGGTCAGTTGCTCCCGAACGACATCCGCCGAGCGACCGGCGGCGTGATCCTCGGCCGTTTCCCCGACGCAGAGCACGACATCCAGACCCGCAGCCCGCGCGGCCCGCACCTTGGCGGCGATCAGCGCATCGCCCTCGTGATGATCGCGCCGCCGCTCGCTATGGCCGAGCAGGACCAGCGACGCGCCCGCCTCGCGCAGCATCAGGGCGGAAATATCGCCGGTATGCGCGCCGCTGGGTTCGGCATGGCAGTCCTGCCCTCCGATCGTTAGGCCCGGACAAGCGTCCCGCGCCCGATCGATCAGAGTCGCGGGCAGGCACAATGCGACATCCACGCCCGGATGCCGCTGCGCTGCCTCACCGATCGCCGCGATGATCGGCAGGTTGCGGCCATCGCCGTGCATCTTCCAGTTGCCGACCAGCAGCGGCCGCAGCGCCATCGTCACGCGACGGGCTTGGCGAGCGTCCGCGCCACCGCGTCGCGCCATCCGGCGACCAACGGTGCGCGGGCGTCCTCGGCCATGCCCGGCTCGAAACATTCCTCCCGCGACCAAAGTTTCTCCAGCGCGTCGAGCCCCGACCAGACCCCCGTCGCCAGCCCCGCATGAAAGGCCGCGCCGCGCGCCGTCGTCTCCAGATCGGCAGGCCGCTCGACCGGCGTCTGGATCATGTTGGCCAGGAAGCGGCACAGCCAGTCATTGGCCGCCATGCCGCCATCGACGCGCAGGATAGCGGCGCCTTCGCCCGCATCGGCCTTCATTGCCGCGGCCAGATCCATCGTCTGATAGGCGACCGACTCCAACGCCGCGCGCGCCAGATGCGCAGCACTTGCGCCCAGGGTCAGGCCATAGATCGCGCCGCGTGCATCCGGCTCCCAATAGGGCGCGCCCATGCCGACAAAGGCGGGGACCATATAGACGCCGTGGCTGTCAGGCACCTGCGTCGCCAGATCGTCGGTCTGGCTGGCATGGGTGATGACGCCCAGTCCGTCGCGCAGCCACTTCACCGCCGCGCCCGCGACGAAGATCGAGCCCTCCAGCGCATAGGTTGTCCTGCCGTTCAGCCGATAGGCGGGCGTGGTCAGCAGCCGATGCTTCGACGCCACCGCCGTTTTGCCCGTGTTGAGCAGCATGAAACAGCCGGTGCCATAGGTCGACTTGGCCATGCCGTGTCGGAAACAGGCCTGTCCGAACAACGCCGCCTGCTGGTCCCCCGCCATGCCCGCGATCGGGATCGCCGCACCGAGCAGATCGGGGGCGGTCGTGCCGAAGACATGCGCATTGTCATGCACCTGCGGCAGCATCGCCATCGGCACGCGCAGCAACCGGCACAGTTCCGCGTCCCACACGCCGCGATGGATGTCGAACAGCATCGTACGGCTGGCATTGGTGATGTCGGTCGCGTGCACCGCGCCGCCGGTCAGCCGCCAGAGCAGGAAGCTGTCGATCGTGCCGAAGGCCAGTTCGCCCCGCTCAGCCCGCCCGCGCGCGCCCTCGACATGGTCGAGCAGCCAGGCGAGTTTGGTCGCGGAGAAATAGGGATCGATCAGCAGGCCGGTCCGCTCGCGCACCAAGTCCTCGGCGCCGTCGGCCTTCAGCGTCTGGCACAGGTCGGTGCCGCGCCGGTCCTGCCACACGATCGCGTGGTGGATCGGCTCGCCGGTGGCGCGGTCCCAGACCACCGCCGTCTCGCGCTGGTTGGTGATGCCGATCGCGGCGATCTGCGCCGGAGCGACGCCGCTTTCGGCAATGGCCTTGCGCGCGGTGGCCAGCGCATCGCGCCAGATATCCTCCGGGTCGTGCTCGACCCAGCCCAGCGCGGGGTAGTGCTGCGCGAACTCGGCCTGTGCGATGGCGACCCGGCGAGCCTGTTCATCGAACACGATGCTGCGCGTCGAGGTCGTGCCCTGATCGATCACCAGAATGTGCGACGCCATCGCTCACCCCTCTCCTTGTTTTCGTTTTGGAACGTCACACGCTTTCATATGAACGTCAATGCTTTCGTTTTGCGTCGACATGGTATAACAAAGGACGCGCTCAGAAACAGGGACAAGCGGCATGACGGACCACGCGATGGATAGGATCGACCTGCTGATCGTGGGCGGCGGCATCAACGGTGCAGGCATCGCGCGCGACGCCGCCGGGCGCGGCCTGTCGGTGCTGTTGGTCGAACAGGACGATCTGGCGAGCCACACATCCTCATCTTCGACCAAGCTGATCCATGGCGGCCTGCGCTATCTGGAATATGGCGAGTTCCGGTTGGTGCGAGAGGCGCTAATCGAGCGCGAGCGGCTGTTGAACATGGCGCCGCACATCATCTGGCCCCTCTCCTTCGTCCTGCCGCAGACCCAGTCGCCGCGCCCCGCGTGGATGGTGCGGCTGGGTCTGTTTCTCTACGACCATCTCGGCGGTCGCGAGAAGCTGCCGGGCACGCGCACCGTCACGCTGGAGCGCTCGAAGTTCGGCGCCGGGCTTTCGCCGCGAAAGGGCAAGGCTTTCGTATATTCGGACTGCTGGGTCGAGGATAGTCGCCTCGTCGTGCTCAACGCGATGGACGCCGCCGAGCGGGGCGCGACGATCGCGACGCGCACCAAGCTGGTCGATGCAAAGCGCGAGGGCGATGGCTGGGTTGCGACAATCGAAGCCGCAGGGGCGGCCCGCACCGTCCGCGCCCGCGCGCTGGTCAATGCGGCAGGGCCATGGGTCGCCGACGTGATCGGCCGCACTCACGGCGCGAGGGCCGATCGCGGCGTCCGGCTGGTCAAGGGCAGCCATATCATCGTGCCCAAACTCTATGAGGGCGACCATGCCTTCATGCTCCAGAATGACGACCGCCGCATCGTCTTCGCCATCCCCTATGAGGGCAGGTTCACGCTGGTCGGCACCACCGACGAACCCTGGACCGACGCGCCCGCCAAGGCGTCGATCAGCGCGGCGGAGACCAATTATCTGCTCGTCACGGTGAACCGCTATTTCGCGCGGAAGACTGGGGAAACCGATATCGTGTGGAGCTATGCCGGTATTCGGCCGCTCTATGACGATCATTCGGCCAATGCCTCGGCAGTGACGCGCGACTATGTACTCGACCTCGATACGGGCGCGGAGGGGGAAAGCGGGGCGCCGATGCTCAACATCTTCGGCGGCAAGATCACCACCTATCGCAAGCTCGCCGAGCACGCGATGCGCGAGTTGGCGCGCTTCTTCCCCGCGGCCGGGGGGGCATGGACGGCCGGGGCGGCGTTGCCTGGCGGGGATATGGCGGATGCGGATTTCGACGCCTTCCTGCGCGAACTGACCGCTAGGCATTCGGATATGCCGCCCGCCCTGCTGCGTCGTCTGGCCCGTGCCTATGGCACGCGTATCCATGCGATGCTGGAGACGGGTGATCTCGGACCCGATCTGGGCGGCGGGCTGCACACCGCCGAGGTCGATTATTTGGTGAAAGCCGAATGGGCGCGGACGGTCGAGGACATCCTCTATCGCCGCAGCAAGCTGGGCCTGCACGTGCCGCCCGAAACGCCCGAGCGGCTGGCGGCCTATCTGGCCGAGCAGGGCGTCGCATGAAGCCGCCCTCTCCCGGATCGGCGGAGATCGTCGCGGCACGCCATGCCGCGATCCTCGACGTCGCCCGTCGGACGGGCAGCGTCAGCGTCGATGCGCTTGCCGACAAGCTGGGCGTGACGCCGCAGACGATCCGCAAGGACCTGAACATCCTGGCGGGCCAGTCGATGCTGGCGCGCGTCCACGGCGGCGCGGTCGTGACCTCGGGCACCGACAATCTGGCCTATGCCGAACGGCGCACGGTGGCCGCCCCCGCCAAGGCGGCGATCGGAGCGGCGGCCGCCGCGCTCGTCCCCAACGGGGCCAGCCTGTTCATCAATATCGGCTCGACCACCGAGGCGATCGCCAAGGCGCTGGTCGATCACCGCGACCTTATGGTCATCACCAACAATCTGAACGTCGTCGACATATTGGGCGGCCGCCCCTCGATCGAGGTAATCGCCGCCGGAGGCCGAGTGCGCGCCAGCGACCGGGCGGTGGTCGGCGCGCTGGCGATGGACTTCATCCGGGGGTTCAAGGTCGACATGGCGCTGATCGGCGCGTCGGCCATTGATCCGGACGGCAGCTTTCTCGACTTCGACGTGGACGAGGTGCGCGTGTCGCAGACGATCATCGCCCAGGCGCGGCAGGTACTGCTGGCGATCGACGGCTCAAAGCTGGAACGCGCCGCGCCGGTCCGGGTCGGGGACATGGGCGATGTCGACTTTCTCGTCACCGACAGGGCCGATTCCCGGCTCGCTGAGGCCGCCCGCACCGCGGGTACGACCGTCGTCGAAACCGACAGCGGCGGAATGTCCCGATCGGCCTGACACACATTGGTATGACACTGGCGCTTGACCGCCATCCCGCCTCGGCCCCTATAAGGCTCGTGATGGACAATAACACGACCCAGGACCGGCTCTACCGGGAACTCGCCCGCACGCTGATCACCGAGTTGCAGGAGGGCCGCTACCCGATCGGCACGCGGATGCCCGCCGAGCGTGAGCTGGCAACCCGGTTCGACGTCAGCCGCCCGGTCATCCGCGAGGCGCTGATCGCGCTGGAAGTCCAGGGTTTTATCGAGGTGCGGATCGGCTCGGGCGCGCATGTCGTGGCGCTGCCGGGCCAGGGCGAGACGCCCGATTTCGGCGTCTCCGCGATGGAAGTGGCCGAGGCGCGCCTGTTGTTCGAGCCGGAGGCAGCGGCGCTGGCGGCCTCGCAGATCACCGACAGCGAGTTGGACGAGCTGGCCACGCTGGTCGATGCGATCGAGGAGGAGAACAACACGGTCGGCGGCGCCTTCCATGCCGACCGCGCCTTCCACACGCTGATCGCCCGCTCGACGCGCAACAGCGCGATCCTTGAGACGATCGACCGGCTATGGGAACAGCGGCTGCGCTCGGCGGAGAGCGTGCTGCTCGACGCCAAGGTCCGCGAGATCGATGTGCGGCCCATCGTCGAGCATCATGCCGCGATCCTGGAAGCGCTGCGCTCGCGCGATCCGGTCGCGTCGCGGGTCGCGATGCAGCGGCACCTGACCGCCGCACTGGAAGGCCTGCTGATCGCCAGCGAAGCCCGCGCGGTCGCGGAAGTGCGTCAGGCGCTGGCCGCCAAGCGTGACCGGACGGCGCATCTGAAGATTTGAATGAGACGTAACCCCTCCCCTGCAGGGGAGGGGTTGGGGTGGGGCCTCACCTCGAAACCTGTGCTCGCGGAAGCGCCCCTCCCCCTGCCCCCCCCTGAAGGGGAGGGGTGAATTAGCAGTTCAGAAATTCACGCCGAACCGCACGCCCGCATAGCGGCGGAAGTCGCGCGGCAGCACCGCCTGGGTCGCCATGCGCCCAGCGAAATTGCCCGCCGTGTTGACCAGCGACGCGTAATATTGCTGGTCGAACAGGTTGTTGACGAACGCCGTCACGTCCCAGCGGCGATCATGCGACCCGACGCCGAGGCGCAGGTCGAAGATCGCGAAACCCGGCTGGAAAGTCTGGGGATCGGCCGCGACATAATAGAGGCTCGACTGATATTCTCCGGCGACCTGCGCGAAGCCGTCCAGCGTGTCGGTCAGTGGCGGCGTATAATCGACCGACCAGTTGCCCTTCCACACCGGGGCCTGCGGAGCCCGCACGCCGGTCAGGTCGCGGCGGGCGGGCGAGCCGCTGCACCCCTGCGCCGCCGTCTGCATCGGATAGCATTGCGCCGAGGGGAAGGACGTGTACTTGGCGTCCAGATAGGTGATTGCCCCGCGCAGCGCGATGTCGCGGCCCAGCCGAGCCGCCGTCTCGATTTCCAGCCCCCGCGTGTTGAACTTGCCGACATTGGTCAGACGGAAGTTGCTGGTGCCGTCCGCCAGCGTCTCGATCGTCTGCGCCTGGAGATTGGTATAGTCGGTGTCGAACAGGGTGGCATTCAGCGTCAGGTGCCGGTCGAAGAATTGGGTGCGGATACCCAGCTCCCGGTCGCGCGACCGCTCCGGCTTGACCGGTCCTGCTGCCGCCCGGTTCTGGTTGAACCCGGTCGTCAGGTCATAGGTCTGGCCCTTGTAACCCGTCGAGTAGCTGGCGAAGGTCATGACATCGGGCGTCGCCTGATAGGTCAGGCCCAGATGATAGGTCGCGGCGGTGTCGTCCGCGTTCCCGGCATAGCTGGTCCGGGCCAGATTGTCGGCGAAGGTGTATTTCACGCGCTCGTTCTGGACACGGCCACCGATGGTGCCGGTGAGCTTCGAGACGAATTCCCAGTCGATCTGGCCGAAGGCTGCGACCTGGCGCGATCCGGTGGTGGCGTACCAGTTGGCGAGCGAGAAGGCCGGGCCACGCTGGAACGGGCGATCGAAGCCGGTGTTCGCGTAATAGACGCCCAGCGCATAGCGGAAGGCATCCTCACCGGGCGACAACAGGCGGAGTTCCTGCGTGAACATGCGCGACTTGAATGCGCCGACCTGGATGTTGCTGCCGACCGCCGCCGAAGACGAGCTGTCGTCGTGATCGAGATAGTCGTCCAGACGGAAGCGGTCGTAGGAGGTCAGCGACAGGATGTTCATCCGGCCGATATTCGCCTCGCTCCTTAGCAGCGCGCCGCCGCCCGAGAACTTGTTGTGCGACCAGTAATTGTTGCTGACATTCTGATTGCCCGGGCCGGGCGTCACGCCGGGGAAAATCACTGAAGGGGTCTGGCCCGCGACACCCCGCAACAGCGCGTCGGACGCCACGGCCACGAACGGCCGTGCGATCGTGGCGTTGCCGTCGACATAATTGCCCGACAGGGTGAAGGTGACATCGGGCGACGCCTTCCAGCGCAGCTTGCCCCGCGTGTTGAAGGTTTCGCGGCCGTTGGTCCGCTTACCGTTGAAGACGTTGCGGACATTGCCGTCCCAGTTGGAATAGCCGGTCGAGAAGACATAGCCCAGCGTATCGCTGATCGGCCCGGTCACGCTGACATTGGCGCCATATTCGCGGTCGCCGGTGACGGTTACGTTGCCGCGCACATGATAGTCGTCGGTCGGCTGCACCGTCATGATCTTGACCAGACCCGCCGAGGCCGCCTTGCCATACAGCGTGCTCTGCGGCCCGCGCAGCACCTCGATCTGGGCGATGTCGGGCAGGTCGGTATAGACGCGCGCCATGAAGGGCAGCGCGGCGCCGTCGACGGTGATCGCAACGGCGGTCTCGACCCCGATGCCAAAGGCCAGCGTACCCACACCCCGAAGCGAGACGGTGCCGTTGACCGGCTGTTCGGCCGGACGGATGACCAGCGAGGGGCTGACCTTGCCCAGTTCCTGGAAATGACGCACCCCATGCGCGTTCAGTTCCGCCGGGGAAATGACCTGGACGGCGAGCGGCACATTTTGAATGTTTTCGAAGCGCTTCTGAGCGGTCGTCGTTACGACGATGCCATTGCTTTTCGCAGCGTCTGTCTTCACCTTCGCATCGCTTGTCGTATCGACCGACTTGGTCGCGGCCGGATTACCGGTGTGAGCCGAAGATGCCACCTCTGCTCGGACTTCCGTAACAGGCAACACAATGAGAGCCACGCCACACAACAGGCGCGGAGCATACAGGTTCATCATTACCCCCCCTTTTCCCGAAAGGGAGAGATAAAGATGATTGTTTAAATTTACGTTGTGGAGACGCCCGCGACATTTAACGCCTCCACGGACGGTCTCTCAATCCGTCAATCAGGCGGCCTCGAGCGCCAGGAGCGCAAAGGTGGCAAGCCAGTGTTCGCCCATATAATCATCGCCCAGATGCGGAAGACTGACGGCAAGATGGGCCGCCGCCGTCGCCTCCGCACGGGCTGCGACCGGGTGTGAGGGACCCAGCTTCGCCGCGATCACCCGCCAGCACCACGCACGGGTCAGGTTCAGCCCGTCGAGATGCGCGATCTTGCCGTCCGTGCGGTCGGATACGATCGCGGGGGTGAACAGCGACGCGGGCTCCCCTGCCCCGACATGGGGAAGGAATGCGTCGAACCAGCTTCGAAAGCTCGCCGCGTCGAGTACCCGGCTTATGAGCATCGCCTCGCAAAGCGCGGGCGACAGGAATTCGTCGCCGCCCGGCTCCCACGCCTGACAGTCGCGATCCTTTCCGAACCAGTCCCGCGCTACCGTCGCGATTTCGTGGCGAAGCGCCGAATCGCGCTCGCCCGCCCAGTCCCAGGCCAGCGTCAAAGCGAAGCCGCTGTTGAAATGGGTACCGACGCGCAAAGGGTAGGTCAGGCGCGGCAGGAAATCGGCGAAACGACGCGCGAAGAACAGTGCGAGCGGCTCTAGCGTCGCCGCCCAGCTCGCATCATGGCGGCTCGCCTCGTCATGCAGCGCCAGCATCCAGGCCCAGCCATAAGGCCGCTCGAACCCTGCCGCGCCGGGGCGCTCCAGATAGGCCAGCTCGCCCGCCACCTTGTCGGGCACGAACATCGCATCGGCGCGCGCGCGTATCGCAGGCGCGGCCTCCAGATCAGGATAAAGCCGGATCAGCCGCAGCAGCTGCCACCAGCCATGGACGCAGCTATGCCAGTCGAAACTGCCGTAAAAGATCGGATGCAGGTCCGACGGGGTCCGCGCATCCTCCGGCCCGTTCAGGACGTGCGACAGGGCGTTGGGATATTCCCGGCCGACATGCCCCAGCGTCATGGCGGCAAAGCGTTCGGCAACAGATCGGTCCAGTCGGGTCATGCGATCATCCCGTAGAGAAGAAGGATGTTGAAGGCGAGCAACGGCAGCGCGGTCGGCACCTGCGCACGGATCACGGCGTATTTATCCCTCAGGCCCAGCAGGGCGGCGGGTAGCAGATTGAAGTTGGCGGCCATCGGCGTCATCAGCGTCCCGCAAAACCCCGCCAGCATCCCCACCGCTGCGACCACTGCCGGGTCTGCGCCCATCTGGCGGATCAGGATCGGCACGCCGACCGCCGCCGCCATGACCGGGAAGGCGGCGAAGGCATTGCCCATGACGATGGTGAACAGGGCCATGCCCAGCGCATAGGCCAGCACCCCGCCGATCACGCTGCCCGCCGGGATCACCGCGCCGATCAGCTCGCCGACGACTTCGCCGACGCCCGCCAGGGCGAAGACGGCACCCAGGCTCGCCAGCATCTGCGGCATCACCGCGACCCAGCCGATATCGTCGATCAGCCCGCGCCCCGCAACGAAGGGCTCGGCGGCCCTTGCGCGCAACAATATGCCGCACAGGACGAGCGCGATCACGGTGCCCAGCGTCAGCGCGACCAAAGTCGCTTGCTTGGGATCGACCAGCGCGGGCACTTGCTTGAACGCGAGCGTCCCCAGCAGGGCAACCGCCGGGATGACGAGCGCGGGCACGAAGACCTTCGCACCATGCCGGTCCTCGGCGGGCGCGACCGCCTCGGCCCGGCGCATCTGCCCCGACGCCGCGATGCCGACCAGCGCCAGGACCAGCACGCCATTGGCGACATCGCCCAGCATATCGCCGAACAGGAACGATAGGGTAATGAGCGCATAGAAGGCCGCATTGGCGAAGCGCCGGTCGCGCACCGACAGCAGCGCGAAGATCGCGAAGGCGATCCCCGCCACGGCATAGACCAGGTTCAGCCCGATCATCGCGCGCCGCGTCCCTCGCGCGACAAGCGCCGGTCGAGCCACCACAGCCGCGATCCATGGATCACGAACGCCGCGATCGCGGTCGGGATCGCCCAGATGGACAGCTGGAACGGCTCCAGCATGATGCCATATCCTTCCAGCACGCCCTTCATCAGCAGGATCGATCCGACCGCAAGGAAGATATCCTCGCCGAAGAACAGCCCGACCGTATCGGTCGCGGCCGCCATCGCCTTGACCCGCTCGGCGTCTTCGGGTGCGCCGCCTTGACGCTCGGCGGCAGCCTCCGCCATCGGGGCGACCAGCGGCCGGACGGTCTGGGCCGGCCCCGCGACCGAAGTGAGGCCCAGCGCCGCCGTCACCTGCCGGAACAGCAGATAGCCCGTCAGCAGCCGTCCCGCCGTCGCTCCGCGAAACCCGGCGACCAGCGTCCGAGCGCGCGCCTGAAGTCCCCGCCGCTCCAGCAGGCCGATGACCGGCAGGACCATGTAAATGGCGGTCACGTAGCGCGTCTCGTTGAAGGCATGGCCAAAGGTTGCGACGATTCGTACCGGGTCCAGCCCCGCCGCAAATCCCGTGACGAGGGCCGAGACGATGATGACCAGCAGGGGGTTGAACCGTAGCAGGAATCCGCCCGCGATGACGACAATGCCCGCCAGCACCCACATCAGCGCGTCTCCCGCCCATAGCCACCGCCGCCTGGCGTCTCGATAACCAGCGCGTCGCCTTCGTGCATATCGATCCCGGCGGTTGAGGCGAGTTCCTCGACGGTGCCGTCGGCGCGCTCGACGCGGTTGCGGCCCGGCTGACCTTCGCCGCCGCCGTTCAGGCCGAAGGGCGGCACGACCCGACGGTTGCTCAGGATCGCGGCGCGCAAGGGTTGCCGGAAGCGCAGTCGGCGGATCGTGCCATCGCCGCCGCGCCACTGCCCCGCGCCGCCCGACCCGCGCCGGATCGCGAATTGTTCGAGCAGCACCGGATAGCGCGTCTCCAGCACCTCCGGGTCGGTCAACCGGCTGTTGGTCATGTGCGTCTGGATCGCGTCGGCCCCGTCATGCCCCGGCCCGGCCCCCGCGCCGCCAGCGATCGTTTCATAATATTGATAGCAGTCGTCGCCGAAGGTCAGGTTGTTCATCGTCCCTTGGCTACCCGCCATCGCGCCGAGCGCACCGAGCAGCGTATCGGTCACGACCTGGCTGACCTCGACATTGCCCGCCACCACGGCGGCGGGAAAGCGCGGGTTGAGCATCGATCCTTCGGGCACGATCAGCGTGACCGGCCGCAGAAAGCCTTCGTTCAGCGGCACGGCTTCGTCGACCAGCAGGCGCAAGACATAAAGGACGGCGGCGCGCGTCACCGCCAGTGGCGCGTTAAAGTTGGTCGGCCGCTGCGCGCTGGTGCCGGTGAAGTCGATCGTCGCGCTGCCCCGTTCCGCATCGATCGTCACGCGAACCACGACGACCGCGCCATCGTCCAGCTGGTAGCGGAATTCGCCGTCCTTCAGCGTCGCGATCATCCGCCGCGCCATCGCCTCGGCATGAGCCTGGACATGCGCCATGTAGCGGGTGACGACGCCCTGCCCCTGTTGCGCGGCCAGCTGGCGAAGCCCGTCCGCGCCGCGCGCACAGGCCGCGACCTGCGCGGCAAGGTCGGCAATATTCTGGTCGATATTGCGCGCCGGCCAGGGACCGCTGGCCAGCAGCTCGCGGATCGCCTGCTCGCGCATCGCGCCGCCCTCGACGATCAGCACATCGTCGAAGACCACGCCCTCATCGGTCAGCGTCCGGCTATCGGGCGGCATCGAACCCGGTGCCGTACCGCCGACATCGGCATGATGCCCTCGCGCCGCCACGAAAAAGGCGGGCGCCTCGCCGCCGGCAAAGACCGGCATGATGACCGTGATGTCGGGCAGGTGCGTGCCGCCGCGATAGGGGTCGTTCAGCGCATAGACCTGGCCTTCGCGCATCGTGCCCCCACGCGCCTGGATGACGGTGCGGATGCTCTCCCCCATCGATCCCAGATGAACGGGGATATGCGGCGCGTTGGCGACCAGCCCTCCGTCCGCATCGAAGATCGCGCAGGAGAAATCCAGCCGCTCGCGGATGTTCACCGACGCGGCGCTGCGTTGAAGCGCCGCGCCCATTTCCTCGGCAATACCCATGAACAGCCCGGCGAATATCTCCAGCCGGACGGGATCGACCGTTTCCTCCGCCGCCTGTTCGCGCCGCGCCGCGACCCGTTCGAGCAGCAACGTACCCTCGCCCAGTACGCGCGCGGACCAGCCGGGCTCGACCACCACGGTCGACACCGGATCGATGATGAGTAGCGGTCCCGCCAGCACCGCTCCGGCCGCCAACTCGTCGCGAGCGTGGACGGGCACATCATGAGACGCCCCCGCCAGATACATGGCCACGCGGTCGACCGGATCGGCAGTCCGCTCGGCCAGCACCGGGGCGGGAAGCGCTTGGGCTTCGCCGCCCGCTATCGCCTCGACCCGCAATTGCTCGACGACCAGCATATCCTCGCCGACAAAGCCGAAACGCTGGCGATGTGCCTCGGCAAAGGCCGCGCCCATCGCCTCGGGGCGGTCCCAGGCGACGCCGATCGTCTGATCGTTGCGGGCATAGCGAAGCTGCGCCAGCACCGTGATCCGGATCGCCGTCGGATCGACACCCTGCTCTGCAAGGCCCGCGACCGCAGCCTCGCGCAGATCGGCCAGCGGAGTGTCCAACGCGCCGTCGCCCAGCGGCAGGCCCACGGTCGCCTCGCGCACCACGCTGCGATCGGCCAGCCCGATGCCAACCGCCGACAGCACGCCCGCCAGCGGATGAATCAGCACCTGCGCCATGCCCAGCGCATCGGCGACAAGGCAGGCATGTTGACCACCCGCTCCGCCGAAACAAGCCAGGGCATAGGAGGCGGGGTCCTCACCCCGCGCGACCGAGACGGCGCGGATCGCCCGCGCCATGCTGGCGACTGCGATCGCCACCAGCCCCTCGGCCGCTGCCATGGGGTCGAGGCGTTCGCCCGTAGCGGCCTCCACCTCATCGAGCAGTTCGGCGAGCGCGCGCTGGGCGGCATCAGGATCGGGCGGCAAGTTCCGATCGGGGCCGAACAGCGCCGGGAAATGGACCGGCTGGATCTTGCCCAGGATCATGTTGCAATCGGTGACGGTCAGCGGCCCTCCGCGCCGGTAGCAGGCAGGCCCCGGGTCCGCCCCCGCCGAGGCGGGGCCGACCAGCAACCGCCCGCCATCGAAATGACAGATTGACCCGCCCCCCGCCGCGACCGTGTCGATGCGCATCATCGGCACCGCAACGCGCACGCCCGCCAGAACCGCATCGGAGCGGCGGTCATATTGCCCGGCGAACAGCGACACGTCGGTCGAGGTGCCGCCCATGTCGAAGCCGATCACCCGGTCGAAGCCTGCGCCGCGTGCCGTGCGCGCCATGCCAACGATGCCGCCCGCCGGGCCGGACAACAGCGCGTCCTTGCCATGGAAACGGTCGCCCGCAACCAGCCCGCCGCTCGACTGCATGAACAGCAATCCGCCCGCCGCCGCCTCGCCCAGACCGGCTTCCAGCCCCTGTACATAGCGGCCCAGCACCGGCGACAGATAGGCGTCGGCCAGCGTCGTATCGCCGCGCGCGACCAGTCGGATCAGCGGCGCGGTCCGGTGGCTGACCGAAATCTGGGTGAAGCCCGCCGCCTCGGCCAGTTCGGCCAGCGCCAACTCGTGTGCCTGATGCTTCCAGCCGTGCATCAGGACGATCGAGATCGATCGAAGCCCGCGTGCATGGGCCTGCGCAAAGGCCGCCGCCGCCGCATCGCGGTCGAGCGGAGTCAGGACAGTGCCATCCTCGGTCACCCGCTCGTCGATCTCGACGACCTCGGCGAACAGGGGCGCGGCGCGGCGGATATCCCGCGCGAAAATGTCAGGGCGGTCCTGATAGCCGATCGCCAGCGCATCGCCGAAGCCGCGCGTGATCGCCAGCAGCACCGGCTCGCCTTCGCGCTCCAGCAGCGCATTGGTGGCGATGGTCGTGCCGATCCGGATCGCACATGCGGGAAGCGGCCCGTCGCCCACGCCGGTAAGCTGCCGGATCGTGGCCTCTGCGGCATCATATCGCCGGCCCGGATCTTCGGACAACAGCTTGGCGGTGACCACCCCGCCATCGGGGCGCCGTGCGACCACGTCCGTGAAAGTACCGCCGCGATCGATCCAGAATTGCCATTCAGCCATGGCGCTATGCATGTCATCCCGTCGCCGTCGCCGCCAGTCGCTTTTGTGACGGCTTTGCAGAACGACATGCGCCCTTCACGATTGCCCCTATCGGCACGCCTGGCCCGATGGCGCGGCCTGGGCAACTGGAACGGCGGGGACGGCCGCGAGATCGTCACCATCGTGCCGAGCAGGGCCGGGTCGTCAGCCTCCGCGCGGACTGGCGATTTTGGCGCGGTAGCGCGCCAGTTCCTCGGCGGCCGCCGCCATGTCGCGCCGGAACGCCGCATTGCCATGTTCGCGTGCGACCACCGCGCTCGCCGCCATATAGCCGCCTTCAACCGCGCTCTGGCTGTGCGAGCCGCAGATCCAGCGACTGTCGCCATAATCGCGCCCCCGCGTCAGGATCGCGGTCGCCCGGTCGGGCACCAATTCGGCCATGATCAGCGCGAAGCTCCAGCCGTTCGCCGTATGGCCTGACGGATAATCGCCATTGGTCATCAAGCTGGCGGTACGCGGCTCGCAGATGGGCAGGTCGCTGCCGATAAAGGGGCGTGGCGATTGCCAATGCGCCTTGGCCACGCGGATCGCTGCCGAGCGGTCCGCGCCGAACCGCGCGAGAAGCCCCTGCGTCACCGGCAGCTTCGTCCAGTCCGGGGTAAAGCCCAGCGCGGCGGCGAAGCGCGCGCCCAGGTCGCTCGATACGTCCGCCGTTGCCTGCTGCCACCGCGCCATGCCGCGCAGCGCCCGGCTGTCGCGGAAGGCCCGCGCATCGGCCAGCGCGCGCGGCGTGCCGGGCGTCGGCGGTCCGGGCAGGATGGTCGCCAGATCGACACCCTCACCCGCCGCCAGATAGCCCGCGACCTTCTTCGCCTCCGCCATGGACGGCGACAGTACCGTCGCCGCAACTGCGGTCGCCACCGCCAGACTCCAACCCCGCTTTACCCCGGTCATGACACTCATCCACAAGAAACTATCGAACAGAAAGAGGACCTTGCTTGCCCGCTTTCGGGGGCATTGTCCTGCGATATTTACGGCCGCATCCGCGACGTCAGCCCGGCCGATCCAGAACGCCATAAATGTCTAAAAACTTTTGCAAAAATCATTGCCGTCACCCCCCATCCGTTTGAGCGATCCGGCTGGACACGCCGGTCGAAAGCCTGACGCTGATCGGCGCCCTGTTCGACCTTTCGGTCCAGAACGATGGACGGACCATCCGCGCGTTCGGAGCGACGATACCGAACAGGCCAATTGGCCGAACCAATAGCGACAATACCAATCGAGACTCCGGGCCATTGTCGTCAGGATTCGAGGATTTGCGGGTCCAATGAAGGCATCCGCTGAGCGCATGGCGCGCAAATATGACAAATTCTTCATGATCGTAAGTTTCTGACAAAAATAGATTGTTGTGACCGCGCCACTGTCCTGACCGATTTTTGCGCGAAACGTCTTCCAGCACCGTTGACAGGCATGACCATTTCATGTCACCGATAAGACCATAAGATTACAACACCGCGATGCAGGAAGAAATTTTCGGTTCTTCGACGTGGCTCGTCGCACACGGCCTATAGGCCGGGCGGCAGGTGCGGCGGCGGACCCCGGACAGGCTCCGCGTCCCGGCGCAGCAAATGAGACGGCCGATTCCGGTCCGTGAACGCTCACCCGTTCCGGCCGCTGACGCCCTCTGCTCCGCCCCGGTCGCCGATGCCCTTTCCGGCAAAGTCTCGGGGAAGTCCGGCGCGATGTGCCCGCGTCGGGATCAGAGGGAGGGAAAGAGCATGACTATGTCACCGTGCAACGACGTCTCGCGCCATTGGCGCAAAGGGTTGCTTCAGACGACGGCCTTTACCGCGGCATGGGCGGCCTCGGCGATGATCGCCGCGTCCGCCACGGCGCAGACGAACGGCCCGGCCGTTCCTGCTGCCAGCGTCACTGCCGCCGCCGATGTCGGACAGGCCACGCCGCAGACCGACACCGCCGGGGACGGCGGCCAGAACGAGATTACCGTCACCGGCTATCGTCAGAGCATCGCCTCCGCGCTCGCCGCCAAGCGCAACGATATCCGCATCACCGACGGCATCTCGTCGGAGGACATCGGCAAGTTTCCCGCCCAGAACATCACCGAAGCGATCCAGCGTATCGCCGGCGTGCAGATGTCCAACATCAACGGACGTGGCTCGACGATCAGCATTCGTGGCCTCGGGCCGCAATATGCGCGCACCACGATCAACGGCCAGACCTTCGCCAGCGCGGACTTCAAGGACGGCTTCCGCTACGACATCATCCAGACCGATCTGGCGAGCGCGATCCAGGTCATCAAGTCGCCGACCGCCGACATGGACACCGGCGGCCTGGCCGGCACCGTCAACATCGATACGGTCAAGCCGCTGGCCTATAAGGGTCCGAGCTTTATCGCCGGGATCAAGGGCTATTATTCCGACTATCGCAAGGCCGCGACGCCCAAGGTCAACGCCGCCTATATCAAGCGCTTCGCCGACGAAACGATCGGCGTCATGCTGGACGTCGGCTATCAGAAGCTGAAGGATCGCGGCGACTATCTGTTCATCAAGAACTGGTACCAGCCGGGCGCGGTGGCGGGCGCCCCCGACGCACAGGTGCCCGGCAATCTGCGCTATCGCCGGATCGACCGCGATACCGAGCAGCTGATGGGCAGCGGCGCGATCCAGTGGAAGCCGCAGGACAATTTCGAAGTCCTGCTGCAGGGCGAGTATTCGCGCGACCATACCCGATACGATACGCGCCAGATGGTGTTCGGCCGCTGGGCCGCCTCGGCGGTGACGGTCAACAGCACCGCCAATGGCGTCGCGAACAATATCAATATCAGCAACTTCAACGTCGACAACAACGACCAGCCCGAACTGCGCAACCTCCAGACCCAGGCCTATACCGGCACCGTTAACTGGAGCCCGACCGACACCACCCATATTCGCGCGATCGGCCATTATACCCAGGGCGACGCCAAACTGTACGAATGGGCAACGATCGACGAGGTGCGCTTTGCGAACGGCGGCCAGCTCGACATTTCAGATCCGTTCAACGTCAAGTGGAACACCGCGAGCCTGACCGACGGATCGATCTACAACATGGCGAACCGCACCTGGTACGCCTTTGTCGACGGCGCGACGCATATTCAGTCGGCCCGCGACCGTGCGATCCAGACCGACCTGACGCAGGACCTCGACTGGCACGGGATCAAGGCGCTGGTCTTTGGCGCGAAATATCATCACGAGAGCTTCGCCACCAAGGCCTATCGCCACGACCGCGACGCCGATGTCACCGATCCCGTGACCTATCCCGAATTCGCCTGGATCCCCGATCTGTCCAAGACGGGTGTGCTGGTGAACAACTTCCTGGGCGGATCGATGGCGATCCCTAGCAGCTTCCTGTCGGTCAATGCGCCGCTGTGGCAGCAGATCCTGCGCGACAAGGGCATCAGCGTCCCCGACACGCCCGATTGGCCCAACACCTATAAGGTCGATCGCTATATTCCGGCGGTCTATGCGATGGCGAATATCGACGGCACGCTGTTCAACCTGCCGGTGCGCGGCAATATCGGCGTTCGCTACGAACATACCCACCAGAACGTCACCAGCAGCCTGACCAACGGCACCGACAGCAATGCGACGCTGCTCGGCCAGCAGCATGTGGTGCAGGATTATGGCAACGTCCTGCCCAGCGCCAGCTTCGCGCTGGACGTCACGTCGCACCTCGTCGCCCGCATCGCGGCGGCCAAGGTGCTGGTCCGCCCGCTGCTGAACAGCCAGACGCAGATGGCCGACACCATCACCCGCGTCACCACCAGCCTGCGCCCCAGCGTCTCGGTCGCGCAGGGCGAGAGCCGGTTAAAGCCGCTGACCGCCAACCAGCTGGACATCAGCCTCGAATATTATCACGGCAAGGGTAACTCGATCACGCTCGCCGGTTTCTACAAGGCGGTGAAGAACGGCACCTTCACGCAATTCTACTGCCCGTCCTCCTATGACGGCGTGGCCCTGAACGGCGTGGTCAGCGACTGCCAGTCGGCGGACCTGAAGACCGACTACAGCTTCAGCCGGGTGCTGAACGACGACCGGGTCATCCATATCAAGGGCCTGGAGCTCGGTGCGTCGCAGAATTTCGACGCGATCCTGCCCGTCAAGGGCTTCGGCGCGGTCGGCAACGTCACGGTGGTCGACACCGATGCCAGCGCGATCGGCACCGGCTTCAACCTGCGCGACCTGTCCAAGCTGACCTGGAACGTGACGCCCTATTGGGAAAACGAGATGTTCAGCGTCCGGCTGTCGGTCAATCACCGCAGCTCCTACGTTCAGGACGCGGCGTCCAGCTTCTTCGTCAATGGCGGCCTGACCCATGTGGTGCGTCCGCGTACCCAGATGGACCTGGCGCTGGGCTTCAATCCGGCCAGCTATCTCAGCTTCACGGCGGGCGTCATCAACCTGAACAACACCCACGAAGACGCCTATCAGACGAACGCGAACACCTTCCAGCTCGCCAGCCGGACGGGGCGCACCTTCTATCTCTCGGCGTCGACGCGGTTCTGACCTCCCCCCTGAAGGGCGGGCCGCCGTGCGGGCTGGTCCGCCCTTCCCTTTTCTTTTTAACCGGGGACAATGCCGCCCGTGATGACCTCTCCCAAGACGCTCGGCCTGATCGGCACCCTGTTCCTTACGACCTCGGTCGCCCACGCCCAGGGCGATGGCGCACAAGCCGCACGCGCCGCCCTCCAACGCTTGGGCGTGCCAGAGCGACAGGTCGTTATTTCGATCGCGCCATCGTCGGCCCCCCGCTACCGCGTCCGGGTCGATCATGACCGGCTGCATGTCGAAGCCTCGTCCCCGATCGCGGCCGTGCGCGGGGCCGCCGCGACGCTGAACACACAAGGGCGGCTGTCGATCAGCTGGGAAGGCAAGCGCGTCGGCCCGATGAGCCGCCTGACGCCCGGCGACAGCGGCTGGGTATCCTCGCCCTTTGCGTTCCGCGCCTACCTGAATACCTGCACCTTCGGCTATACCACGCCCTGGTGGGGCTGGCCGCGCTGGGAGCGGGAGATCGACGCGATGGCCGTCCACGGCGTCGACATGCCGCTCGCCATGGAGGGGCAGGATTATGTCTGGCGCCAGCTTTGGCGAGAACAGGGGTTGAGCGAGGCGCAACTGGCCCAGCATTTCTCCGGCCCCGCCTTCCTGCCATGGCAGCGCATGGGCAATATCGAAGGCTATCGCGCGCCCCTGCCGAACGGTTGGATCGACAAGAAACACGATCTGCAAAAGCGTATCCTCACCCGGATGCGCAGCTTGGGCATGACCCCCATCCTGCCCGCCTTCGCTGGTTACGTGCCCAAGGCCTTTGCGGAGGCGCATCCCAAGGCGCGCATCTACAAGATGCGGTCCTGGGAAGGATTTGAGGGCACCTATTGGCTCGGCCCGTCCGACCCCCTTTTCGCGCCGCTCGCCAAGCGGTTCCTGCAACTCTACACCGCCGAGTACGGGCCGGGGACTTACTACCTCGCCGACGCCTTCAACGAGATGGTGCCGCCGATCGCTGAGGATGGCAGCGACACCGCCCATGCCTCGTACGGCGACGCGACCGCCAACACGCCCGCGCTCGATGCCGCGACCAAGGCGGCCGCCCTGCCCCGCGAGGTCCGCGACGCCCGGCTGGCCGCTTATGGCCAGCGGCTATACGCCTCGATCGCCGCCGCCGCGCCGGGAGCCACCTGGGTGATGCAGGGCTGGCTGTTCGGCGCGGACAAGAAATTCTGGACGCCCGACGCCATCGCCGCCTTCCTGCGCGACGTGCCGAACGAGAAGATGCTGATCCTCGACATCGGCAACGACCGCTATCCCGGCATCTGGAAGACCACGAACGGGTTTGACGGCAAGAGCTGGGTCTATGGCTATGTCCATAATTATGGCGGCAGCAACCCCGTGTACGGCGCGCCGGATTTCTACCGCCGCGATGTCGCCGCGCTGTTCGCGGACAAGGGCCGCGGCCATGTGCGCGGCTTCGGACTGTTCCCCGAAGGGCTCCACAATAACAGCCTGGTCTATGACTATGCCTATGACGTTGCCTGGCCGGGCACGGACATGGCGATGGCGCCCTGGCTGAGCCGGTACACTGCCGCCCGCTATGGACGGAGCGATCCCGCAATGATCGCGGCGTGGCAGGATGTCGTCGCGGGCGCCTATGACGTCCGCTACTGGACCCCGCGCTGGTGGAACGAGCGGGCCGGCGCGTATCTGTTCTTCAAACGACCGGCCGCCGATGCGCCGACCTATCCCGCCGAGCCGGGCGACCGCATCAGGCTGCGCGCCGGGATCGCCGCCATGCTCAAACTCGCGCCTGCCTATGGCAAGAGCCCGCTCTACCGTTACGATCTGGTCGACCTGACCCGCCACGCCGCCAGCCTGTCGCTCGACGACAGCGTGAAGGCCGGCGTTGCCGCCTATCAGAAAGGCGACGTCGCCGCCGGGGACCGCGAAACGGCGCGGGTCAAGGTTCTCGCACTTGCCATCGACCATCTGATCGGCGGACAGCAGGAGAGTCTGGCCAGCTGGATCGCCGATGCGCGGGCCTATGGCGACACCCCCGCCGAGAAAAGCGCTTACGAACAGAATGCCAAGGCGCAGGTGACGATCTGGGGCGGGCGCGGCCATCTGGGCGATTATGCGTCCAAGGCCTGGGCAGGCATGTATGCCGATTATTATCTGCCGCGCTGGACCCGTTATCTGACCGAGGCGCGCGCCGCCGCGCTGGCCGAGCGGCCGGTCGACGATGCCGCCTTCACGGCCAAGCTGCTTGATTGGGAAAAGGCGTGGGTCGCCTCGCGACGCTCCTACAAGGCCATAACGCCCGCCGACCCGGTCGCCGAGGCGCGCGCGTTGATGATGGAGACCGCCCGGTGACGATCATGACCGCCAGACCCGAGCGCTTCGCCTCACTCGACATGTTCCGGGGCGCGACCATCTTCCTGATGATCGTGGTCAACACGGCAGGCGCGGGCGGCGCGTTCAGCCAGTTGCAGCACGCGCCGTGGATCGGCTTTACGCTCGCCGACCTGATCTATCCCAGCTTCCTGTTCGCGGTCGGCAACGCGATGAGCTTCGCGCTGACCCGACCGATGCCCGAGCATGTCTTCCTGCGCCGGGTGTTCAAGCGCGCCGCTTTGATCTTCCTGCTCGGCGTGCTGATGTACTGGTTCCCCTTCGTCGCCCATCAGGCGGACGGCAGCTGGGTCGCCAAGCCCTTTGCCGACACCCGGCTGACCGGCGTGCTGCAACGCATCGCGCTCTGCTATTTGCTGGGGGCTCTCCTTGCCCGCTATCTGCGGCCGAGCCATTTGCTCATGGTCGCCATCGGGCTGGTTGTGGCGCATTGGGCGATCCTGGTCGGCCTCAGCCCGGCGGGCGAGGCGTTCGGGCGCTATAGGAATGCAGGGACGCTGTTCGACCTGTGGTTGATCGGGCCGGAGCATCTTTACAAGAAGGACCATGGCTTCGATCCCGAGGGGCTGCTCGGCACCCTGCCGGCGACCGCCAATGTGATCGCGGGCTATCTGACCGGCCTCGCCATCCAGCGCTGGGGCAAGCATGGCGCGACGGTCGGGAAGCTGGCGGCGATCGGGGCCGCGCTGGTCGTCGTCGCATTGCTGTTCGCGCCGGTCCTGCCGATCGGCAAGAAGCTGTGGACCGGCACGTTCGTCGCGCTGACCGTCGGGCTCGACCTGATCCTGCTGGGCGCGACGCTCTGGCTGGTCGAGGTGCGGGGCGTGACGCTCGGGCGCTCCTTCCTTCAGATGCTGGGGCGCAATCCGCTGGCCATCTATCTCTTTTCCGAACTGCTCGTCGTCGTGTTGGAGTTGGTCCATGTCGACGGTGTGGGGCTTTACACCTGGGTCGGCCTCAACGGCTTCCAGCCGATCGCACCGGGACCGGTCGGGTCGCTGCTCTGCGCTCTCGCCTATACGCTGATCTGCTGCGCGTTCGGGTGGGTGCTGGATCGCAAGGGGATCATTCTGAAGGTGTGACCCTTGGCCTTCGACTTCGCTCGGGCTGAACGGAGGGGTGAATTCCGTTCACGCTGAGCGAAGTCGAAGCGCACGGGTCAACGCTCCCGCACCGAAATCGTCCGCCCCAATCCCGAAGCCTTGCCCGGCTCCGCTTCCACGACCAGCACCACCTGCCGCTCGCCCACCCCGGCCGGGAACGGGACTACCAACGGCGCGCCTGCAAAGTCCGTCTTCTCCGCTCGCTTAATCCCGTCGACCCAGGCCTGCGCTCGCCCGACGACCTCGGCAAAGACCACCGCCCCGCCCTGTTCCGCCACCCGGCGGCGCGGCTTGAAGCTGGTGCGATAGGTCGACCAGACGCCCTCGCCCGGCCCCTCCAGCCGTCCGGGCCGCGCATAGACCAGGCTGTTCATGTCGTTGCCTGCATAGCGCCGCAGCGGATCGGGCCGCGTCGCGGTGAAGTCGCTCCGCTTCCAGTCGGTCAGCATCGCCACCGGGCGCGTCGCGGGCAGCGCGGGCAGCGGCTCGGCGGCGATCACCCGCACCGTGGCACGCGCCGGTTTCAGTCCCGGTGCGCTCGCCTCGACGATCAGCCTGCCCGCCCCCGCCTCAGCGCAGACCAGCGCCTGGGCGAGGCCGTGGAACAGGCGACGCGCGGGTACGACCTCGGAATCATGATCGTTCGGATCGCCATTGCCAACGCCGATCACCGCGCCCCGAGTCACTCGGAAGCGGACAAGCGCATCAGCATCGGGCACCACCTGCCCGCGCGCATCGACCGCCATCACGGTGAAGGGTTGAACATCGCTGCCCGTGCCCAGCATTCCGCCACGATCCGCCACCAGCTTCAAGGCGACGGCCTTGCCCGCCGTCTCAACGGCGGTACGCGACACCTCGCGCCCGCCGCGATAGCCGACCGCCTCCAGCCGTCCGGGGCTATAAGGCACCTGCCATTCTGGCATGGCCAGCCGGTCGACCTTTTTCTGGCCCAGCGACTGGCCGTTCAGCCTCAACTCGACCGTCTCGGCATTGGTCAGCGCGATCACGCGGATCGCCTCCCCCTCGCGCCCTGGCCAGGTCCAGTGCGGCGCGATCGCGAGCGCCAGCGCATCGTCAACCCATTGCGCACGGCGCAGGTGAAACGCCATCTTGGCAAAGCCGCAAAGATCCATGATGCCGAACACGCTGCTGGTCGTCGGCCACTCGAACGGCGTCGGCTCGCCATGATAGTCGAAGCCGGTCCATACGAACGTCCCCGCGACGAACGGCCGCGTTTCGATCATCCGCCAGCTTTCGTGATGGGTCTGGCCCCATTCGGCGGCGTCGGTGTCGTAGGAGCTGACCTCGTGCGCGGCCATGTCGGTCTTCCACACGCCGCGCGTCATGAAGGCGCTGGTATCCTCCGAACTGGTCATCGGCTTGGTCGGGTGGGCGGTGTGGAAGCTGTCGTAGCGACGATGCTGATAATTGAAGCCCATCACATCGACCGCGTCCGAGACGTTGAGCGGGGAGAACATCCCGTCATTCATCGCCGCCGTGACGGGACGCGAGATGTCGAGCTCCTTGACCGCCTCGGCCATGCGACGGACCATCTCGTAACCCTGTTCGGTGCCCTGCATCGGCTCCTCGTTGAAGACCGACCACAGAAAGACGCTCGGCCGGTTCCGGTCGCGGCGGACCAGCCATTGCAACTGGCGCAGGTAATCGGGGCTGGGGTTGAAGTTGCGGTTCTCGTCCATGACCAGCATCCCCAGCCGGTCGCAAGCGTCGAGCAGTTCGGGTGCGGGCGCGTGGTGCGAGCAGCGCAGTGCGTTGCACCCCATGGCCTTCAGCCGCCGGATGCGCCATTCCCACATCGCATCGGGCATGGCGACGCCCACCCCGGCATGATCCTGATGGACGCACACGCCCTTGATCTTGGTCGCCACGCCGTTGAGGTAAAAGCCGGTCGCCGCGTCGAACCGGATCTCGCGAAAGCCGATCCGGGCGGCGCGGGCATCGATCGCCTTGCCGTCGCGCAGCAGCCGCGTCTCCACCCGGTACAGGGTCGGCTGATCGACCGACCAGCGCTGCGGCGCCGCGACCGGAATGGACATCATTGCCTCGGCGGTCTTAAGCGGATCGATCGTGACGTCCGTCTCCGCCCGACCGATCGTGCGGCCCTTCGGGTCGATCAGCACCGCCTCGGCCCGGACGGTTGCTGCCATCTTTTGAATGTTGGAGACGGTCAGCGCGACCGGCACCGCCCAACCCGCATCTTTGCGCCGCGGGTCGGCGTGGAGGCCGTCGGTGACGATGCTGACGCCATCGCGCACCGCCAACCAGTTGTGGCGATATAGACCTGCGCCCTCATACCACCAGCCCTCCATCGTGTCGGCATCGACGCGAACGGCCAGCGTGTTCAGTTCCTCGCCGAACCGGGCATAGGGGGTGATGTCGATCAGGATCGCGGTGTAACCGCTGAAGCTGTGCGCCACGAGAACGCCGTTGAACCAGACCTTGGCGTTGGTCGCCGCCGCACCGAGCTGCACCTCCAGATACCGGCCACGCCACTCGGTCGGCAGCTTCAGCGTACGGCGATACCAGCCGATCCCGCGTCGCCGATACCCTTGCGCGACATTGGCGGCGGGATCGACCACCTCCTCCATCGCCCAATCATGCGGCAGCTCGACCGCGCGCCAGTCGCTGTCGTCATAGCTGACGGCGGCCGCACCCTGCGCGATCCCGGCCTTGGCATTCTGATAGCTTTCCTCATGCCCCAAGATCGGTGGCACCGCGATGTCGCCCTTGTGGAACAACCAGCCGTCGTCCAGCCGCAGCAAGCCGGGGTCCGCCACGAAAGGCGGCTCGGGCATCGCCTCGAACGGCGCGGGCGCGTCCCCGCTGTCGAGCATCACGGGGCGGTTCGCAGCCAGGGCGGGTGTACCCAGCGCCGGGGCGGCCAGCCCGCTGGCGAGCAGGGTGCGGCGGGTCACGGTCATCGGGCAGTCTCCGGCATTGGCGCGTAAAGCGGACGCGCACCGTCGAGCACCAGCTCGACACGATCCAGGGTCAGGCCGGGATCGAGCGGCACGATCGCCACTTGGTGTGCTCCGGCGGCGAAACTCTTGAGCGGCAGGGTCGCGACGGCGGTGTTGGTCAGCACATTCTGCCGCCACCGGTCGCTGCGAGCCTTTGTTGCGAAATCCAACGTCTGCCAGTCGCCGTCATCCAGCTTCACCGCCGCGCGCAGGCCCTGGGCCGGGTCGCGCGGATGGGTCGGCAAAGCGACGAGGTGCAGGTTCGCCCCCGCCTCGGTCATGGTGGCGAAGCGCCAGGTGGCGGGCGTGCCCTGCGCCGCAGATCCGCGCGTGGGCAGTGCCAGCTTCGCCCGCAACGCCCCATGCTGGCTGCCCAGATCGGCGATCGCTTCCCAATCGGCGCCATAGCGGGCGGTCAGTGCGGGCATGGTGATGCGGCGTTCGTCCTCAATGGCCGTGCCCGGCTCGACCTTGGGCGGGGTGAGCGCGGTCGCATGGACGACCACCGGCTGATCGCCGCAGCGCAGCGTCACCGGCCCGACCGCTCCCTTGCCGTCATAGTGCAGTGTCAGCCGCTGCTCATACCCGCCACGCTCGTTCAACTCGCCCTTGGCAGCCGACAGCGACAGACCGGCCGGTATGCCATGCACCGACCAGGCGGTCGTCCGTGGTTGGTGCTGGTACAGGGTCACGGGCCGCGTGGCAGGAACGCCGCGGGTAAAGGTCAGGACATTCTCGTCCCCGATCCATGCGCCCGATAGTCCCGTGGCGCAGCCCTTCTGCATCGAGGGCTGCCAGCTCGGCCACATCGGCTCGGCAAAGACCGGAAGACGGCGGGGTGCCATGTCCATCATCCCGCGCCACTTGCCCCCGGCGAGCGCATTGTACCGCGCCGTATCCGCGACCAGCCCACCATGCGCCGCCTTGGCCCGCGCGACATAGGCATTGGCGCTGGCCCGCTGATCCCGCGCATACAGCTCGGCCAGATCGAGCGACAGGATGCGTGTGTTCAGCCCCGCTGCGCCGCGCACCGGATAAAGGACCAGCTCATAGAACGCGTCCTGCCGGTCGTTCGGGATGCGCGCGCCGATCGCCTCGGCCTGCGTCGCAAGCGCCTGATAGGCCGCGATCCGGTCCTGCGCCTCCTCGCCGTCCGACTGGACGTAACCGCTCGGGCGGTTGGGCATGACCCATTCGGTCTGGCCGAAACCCATGAATTCCGGCTTTCGCGGCCAGGCCAGATCGTAGAAGCGCAGCATCACATCGGCGATCACGCCCGCCTCGGCCTCGCCAAACTGTTCTGCCATGAAGCGGCGAAGATGCTCGCGAGGCGACTGGTGCAGCAACCGCGCGTCAAAGGCGAGGTCGAGGAAATATTGCGAGAGATATTCGATCGGCTTGATATCGCCGACATTGACCACCCAGATGCGCCGTGCGTCCGTGTTCCACGCCCGCCCCATCTCCTCGCGGATCAGCGCCGGGTGGGTGGTGCCCAGCCACAGATAGTCATGCGGCCGGCCCCAATAGGACAGATGGTAATAGACGCCCGCTCCGCCCGGCCGCTTCTGCTCCTCGGGCGTGCTGAGCCGCCGCAGATAGCCGTAATTGTCGTCGGTCCACATCAGCGTGACATCATCCGGCAGGGTCAGCCCGGCATCATAGGCCTCCTGCAACTCATGATAGGCGACATAAAGCTGCGGTACCTGCCCTGCGGGCTTGCCCAGCGTCTCGGCGAGCAGCGCGCGCTGCCGTCCGACCACATCCTCCAGTATGCCGCGCCGCGCCTCCGTGGTCGTGACGCCCTGCATCGGCCCGTCATGCAGGCCGCGCAGGCCCATGGTATAGAACGCCTCCTGCCCGTTGGTCTCTCTCACTCGCTCGCGCCAGTAATCGACGATCGCCTGGGGCCGCCGGGTGAAGTCGAACCCGCCCCGTTTGTCCTCATCCCATTCACGCAGGTTGTTGCGGAGCATCGGCTCGGCATGGGAACTGCCGATCACGATCGCGTAGCGCCGGGCGAGCGGCGCATTGCCCGGATCGCCGAAAAATGGCGTCGAAACCGAGTGCATGGCCGGCCACAGCGTATTGGCCTTCAGCCGCCACATCAGTTCGAAGACGCGCGCATAGGTCTTTGGGCCGATATTGCCCTTGGCCGGGTCGAAGGTCTTGGCCGCCCAGGGCTCCAGCCCCCAATCCTCATCGTTCAGGAAGATGCCGCGATACTTCACCGAGGGTTCGCGCGAGACGAAGGCTGCGGCGTCGATGGCGATCCGCTCGCGACGGCGCGGCGTGACATCGGCCCACCATTCCCAGGGCGACACGCCGAGCGCGCGCGACAGGTCGGTCACACCATAGGCGGCGCCGCGCGCATCCGATCCGACGATCAATAGATAGTGCCGCCCCGCCACGCGCATGCCCACACGAATATAGCGTTCCCAGCCACCCGCGATGGGCGACAGATCGACGCCACCTTCGCGCGCCAGCCTCTGCACGACCGGCGAAGCGGCGGTGCCGATGACGATACACACACTGGCGCAGTTCGTCCTGTCCTCGACGACCGCGCCCGGCTGCCCGCCCAGCGCGCTCAGATCGCGAGACAATAGCTCGGCGGCAAGGCGGGTGGTTCCCTCTCCATCAGGGGCGGCAAGCAGGTTGGCGCGGGTCAGTTCGAGGTCGGCGGCCTTGGCGGGTACGGTCATGCCCAGCATCCATGCCAGGCCCGCGCTCATGACACCGATCCTCGCCCGCTTCATTCATCGCCCCCATGCTTGTCCGATCAGTCTAATCCAACGGATCGAGCTGTAAAGGTGATTTGCCTGACCAATTTAGAGCCGATTGCAAGCCTATGTGATCGACCCTCTCACCCCATTTCAATGACCCCGGCTCGCCGATGAAGACCACTAACTTCACCTCTGCCGAACATGGTTCGGTCACGACGATCGCGGCTGCGGAGGCGGATCGACTGGAGCGCTATTTTGCCGGGCATTGCGGTGGAGCTGGCCAGACAGAAAACCATGTAGCGTCAAGATGCATTTCAGACCTTGCGTGCATCACATTTCAGTTTCACACATAAAAGCGTTGAAAGCGAAGGGAGAGGTTCGGGATAGGCGAGCAACGCCTGCCGTCCCGGCCCAGGCTAGGGTGATAACATGACGCGTATCACGGGATTGAGGTTGCGGAGGGGTACGTGTCGCTGGGCGATCGCGTGCTGCGCCGTCATGGCGGCATCCGGGGCACAGGCCAAGACGGTGGCCGTCGCCAGCCCGGACGGCAAGGTTCAGGCGGTTCTGTCGGATGTCGGCGGCAAGCTGCAATATCGCGTGACGATCGACGGGCGCGCGATCCTCGATCCCTCGCCGCTGGCGATGAAGGTTGATGGCGTGGATCTGGGCAATGCCGCGCAGATCGGCACAGTACAGCGCAAGGTGGTCAACAGCCGCTATCGCTTCCTTGGCGGCAAGGCCGAGGCGATCGACAAGGCCAATGTCGCCAGCGTCGCGCTGACCGCCCGCGGTATCCGGTTCGAGGCCGATGTCCATGTCGCCGATGACGGCGTCGGCGTTCGCCTGCGCCTGCCCGCCAAGGCCGGTCGTCAGGTCGAGGCGGATCACTCGGGCTGGAAGCTCGCCGCGGCCGACCCGCGCGTCTGGGCGGCGGCGCTCGATCCCAGCTATGAAGCCGTTTACGAGACCAAGACGTTGGGCCAGCTGACCGGCCGCGCGCTTGGCATGCCGCTGACTGCGAAGATCGACCGTTATTATGTGACGATCAGCGAGGCGGCGGTCGTCGACTATGGCGACATGGGCGTGACCCCCGATGCCGGCGGCCTGCTCCGGGGCAATCTCTATGCCGATCCCAAGGGGTGGAAGACCGACCAGGCCGTCGTCCAGCCCTGGCGCGTCACCATCGTCGCGCGCGACCTGACCGCACTGGTCAACACCACGCTGATCCAGAACCTCAACCCGCCGCCCTCGGCCGCGCTGGCCAAGGCGGACTGGATCCGTCCCGGCGTCTCGTCCTGGCAATGGCTGGCGATCGGCGCGCCCAAGGAGGACGACCAGCGCCAGTGGGTCGATTGGACCAGGCAGCTCGGCTATCGCTATTATCTGGTCGACGAAGGATGGGCGCAGTGGAAGCGTCCATGGGAAGGACTGGCGGAGACGATCCGCTATGCCCAATCGCAGGGCGTCGACATCTGGGTTTGGGTCCACAGCAAGGAAATGTTCGATCCTGCCCAGCGCCGCGCCATGCTGCGCCGCTATGCCAATATGGGCATCGTCGGCGTGAAGGTAGACTTCCCGCAGCATCCCAATCACATCTGGGCTACCTGGTATCAGGATTTCGCCCGGGATGCGGCGGCCGACAAGCTGATGGTCGATTTCCACGGCGCGTTGAAGCCGACCGGCACAGAGCGGACCTGGCCCAATGTCATGACGCGCGAGGGCGTGCGCGGCCATGAATGGCACATCACCCGCTACAAACGCGTGCTGCCGGGCGACCATGACACGATCCTGCCCTTCAGTCGCTATGTCGTCGGGCCGGGCGACTATACGCCGACCGTGTTCGAGACGAAGGAATTGCAGGGCAACAGTTGGTCGCACGAATTGGCGCAGGCGATCCTGTTCACCTCGCCCTATCTGTCGATGGGCGGCCATCCGAAGGCCTATCTAGAAAACCCCGCACTCGACGTGCTGAAGGCGATCCCCGCGGTCTATGACGAGACGATCGTCCTGCCGGGCAGCGAGCCCGGCACCATGGCGGGCTTTGCCCGTCGTCGCGGGCAGGACTGGTTCGTGGCGATCATCAACGGCACCGCCGCGCGTCCGCTGAAAATCGACCTGCGCTTCCTGGGCGCAGGCAAGTGGAAACTGGTGTCGCTGGCCGACAATCAAGCAAAGCCCGACGCCTATGATCGGACCGAGCGCATAGTCGGCGCGACGGACTCAATCGACACCGCGCTGCGTACCCAGGGCGGCTATGTGGGGTGGCTGCGTCCGGCACGTTGACGGAGGCTTAGCTGAATAGAAGCCGGGCCGGGATAAGCCTCCCGGCCCCGCTTCCGTTCGAGCGGATCAACTTTCTTTGATCCTTTGCGTTCCACTCCATAAGGCAGCGTGGTGGGCGCGGAGCGCGCGCGCCGAAGGCTTGCTCAACCCGTCATCCCAGTGGCGTTGGCAAGAGCGCTGGCAAGCTTCGCCACCCCCCTCTTCTGTCTAGGGCAAGGGAGGGCCTTGGAACGGTAAAAGGCCCGGCGCTTCAGTCGCGGCCAGTCGCCCATCCGTTCCCTCTCCTATCAATGGAGAGGCGCACCGCCCCCCTGTGATCGTCAGGCGGTGATGCCGTTGCCCGAGATAACCAGAGCGACGCCGATGTGGTGACGGGCGCCCTGCGGCAGCGTGACTTCCAGCGCCTCGCTCGTGCGCTTGAAGGACAGCGGGGTGTTGTCGCCCTGCAGCGTTACCCGCTGGATCTGACCCGGCATCGTCGGACTGGCTTGGCCCAGCAGCGTCATCCGCGCGACATTGTCCTCCGGCCAGCCCAGCACCAGCGCATGAAGGTTGCCGTTGCGCGTCACATAACGCACGTCCCTGGCGGTATAGGCCGACTTCGGCCCACCTTCGGAAAACAGCCCCGAATTCGGGCGCGTCGGCCCCTCGCCGTTCAGTTTCCACGGGCGGCTGCCATAAATGGCCTCGCCATAGCGGCCCATCCAGTCGGCGATCTCCTCGACCACCTTCTCTTCCTTGTCGTCGATCGTCCCGTCGCCCCGCATCGGCACCGACAGCATCAGATTACCGTTCTTCGAGACGACGTCGCATAGCGTATGGATGACGTTGGCTGCCGACTTGTAGCCATCGTTCCTGTACGTCTCGATGTCGTAATGCCAGCCGCCGATGCAGGTATCGGTCTGCCACGGAAAGCGTTCGATGTAACTTTTGCCGCCGCGCTCGACATCGTCGACGATGCCCATGCGTCGTTGCGGCGGGGTCATCTTGCTGGTGACTACCGCCTCCAGCCGACCGCCATTCCACTGCAGCGACTGGTTGTAGAACCAGGAGGTGAAGTCCAGGCCATATTGCTCCAGCGGCAGGTCGAAATTGTCGAAATAGACCATGTCCGGACGATATTTCTGAACCAAATCCTTGGTCCGCAGCAACCAGTTGCGGGCGAAGTCGGTCCCGGCAGGCACGCCCTCGTTCCACAGGCGATCGGTCGCTTCGTGCCAGGCATGAGCCTCCGCAAGGGTCCGGATGCCGTCGGGCATCGGCATGTGGCGCCCGCCATAGAGTTGTTGGGGATCCAGACCTTCCCACCACTGCCCCCGCCCCTGCGCGGCGGTCAGCTTATAGGCATCATAGCGTTCGCCCGCGCGCGGGCCGGTCGGGTCATAGCCATAAGCGGGCTGGTTCCAGTGCCAGGCATGGGCCGAATGGTTCGACACCGCGAAACGCAAGCCGCGCGCGCGCGCGGCCTTTTCCCACTCGCCGATGATATCGCGTCGCGGCCCCACCCGCATCGTGTTCCAGCGATGATATTTCGAGTCGTAGGTATCCAGATTGTCGTGATGATTGGCCAGCGCCATGAAATATTTGGCACCCGCCTTCTTGTAAAGATCAAGCAATCGGCCAGGATCCCAGCGATCCGCTTTCCACAGATTCTGGATCTGCATGAAGCCGACATCGGCCGGGTGACCATAATGTTTGAGATGATGAACATAGGCGCGTGAGCCGGGCAGATACATGTCGCGGGCATACCAGTCGCCCGCCTCTGGCACACACTGCGCGGTCCAATGCGCCCACATGCCGAACTTGGCGTCACGGAACCAGTCGGGCACGCTATAGCCAGCGGTCAGCGACTCCCAGTCCGGCGTGAAGCGCGCAGGCGGCGGCACCTTCAGCGCACGCCCGGCCCCCATCGTCTGCGGTGCGGTGGTGACGGCCGATGCCGCAGCAGGCACCAATGCCGCCGCGATCCCTCCGCCGATCATCTCTCGTCTGTTCGCCCTCATCGCCCTCTCCCGCCATCAATCGCGAGACGCATCGCCGGCATTTCCCAAGGCCATTGGAACAACCTCGCTATCGAATGCGCCGCTTTCTACTCTCTCACGTGAAAGCCTTATCTTATATGCGCGATGTTAGACCTTTGTTTGTTGGAGTTGGCAAGGGACTTCGGGCATTCAGTTCATGCTCACACAGCCAGAAGGGTTGGGCCGACCAAGCCGTCGGCTCAGGCTTGGCATAGTGATGCGTTCGGACCGGAAGTGCGCCGTATTCAAGGAGCAATTCGGCATTTACGGCATGTGCAGGGTCTAGCGGCAACTTCGGCGCGAAGGGTTGAACGTCGCCTGCGAAACCCTTGCCCGCCTGATGTAGGCAATGAGCTTGGCCGGCGTGATCCGCAGCAAGCTGGTCCGCACCACTGTCAGCGACAGCGATGGGAAAGACGAAATGTCCGGGGGACATTTTGCCCCAAGCTTGAACTCACGGCTGAACTTCGGTCGTTGCATCTCCATCCTCCGGTTCCAAAACACCCTATCTCGGTGTCCACGGAACCGGCAGCAGCTCAGGTATCGGATTTGCTTGGTTGGGGCATAAACGACGACGCCGCCGTGAGGGCGGCGTATCGAGTGTTATAGCTGTGGTTGCGGGGGCAGGATTTGAACCTGCGGCCTTCAGGTTATGAGCCTGACGAGCTACCGGGCTGCTCCACCCCGCGCCAATTCTGGAAGGTGTG
>NZ_JACIFA010000014.1 GCF_014197135.1 Sphingomonas zeae | reverse complement strand
CCCGCTACGATCGGTGCCCAACCGCCTTCTTCTCCGCCGTCGCCCTCGCTGCCACCATCATCTTCTGGCTTTGATCAACGAGTCCTGACCCTAGCGTTCGCATCCCTGGCCTGGGATGCCGCCGTACAGGCGGCGGCAACGCCGTCCCGCCCCGCATCATGGCGACCCTGCGCCTGATTATTGGGGGCTGGGATTATTGCGGACTGGCGGGGCAAAGCCGAGCAGCTTCGCCCCGCCGCGGATTAACGGTTTTCCTTCGTCGCCTCGATCGCGGCATTGGCGGCCAGGATATAGGCCGAGGTGGTCGCGACCGTGTATTCGTTCTCGAACCACAGGAACGGCCAGTCGGTCTTCAGCTCGGGAAAGTCGGGCTTCACGATCAGCACGCCCGGCACAAGCCCGCCGGGGATGAAGCCATAATCCGCGCGGTTGTGGCCATAGCCGATCAGCTTTGACGCGGTGCCCACCGTCGAGACGAGCGACAGGTTGTTGGCCGGATGCCGCCCCAGCACATAGTCGATCGCATTCAGCGTATAGTCGGTGCCGATGATCTCCGGGAACGCCTTGTGCATCAGGAAGGCGGTTGATCCAAACTCGACGACCTGATGCGATCCGGCCCAGCTGCCCTCGCTGATCGGCACGCCGAACGGGTTTTTGGCGGCCTCGGCATCCATCTTCGTCTTGGCCTGGCGAACCAGCGGGACCAGGGCGGCGCGGTATTTGGCATCCATGAACGGGATGGCCCGCACCGCCGAGGCCCCGACCCAGGCGAAGCTCTTCGAGATGACCGGCATCAGCTTGCGCAGGCGATCGGCATAGACGCGCTCGCCCTTGCTGGTGATCAGCATTTCCACCGTCGCACCGACATTGGCGCCGTCCGCCGACCAGGGCGAACCGGAATCGTCGCGTCCGTCGCCTGACTTGATCGGCCCCTTCTGGAACCGTCCCCACAGCACTTTGGCCGCGTCCCAGGCCTCGGCTGCCATTGCCGGATCGCTGTCCGCCAGCGACCGCGAGGCGGCGGCGAGCGCGCCCGCGACCGCCAGATTGTTGGCGGGAAGGTCGGTGGTGAAGGCCCAGCGATCGTCCTGCGCGCCCGACGATCCGCCCTTGCGCTCGGTCGCACCCAGCGCGGCGTCATAGGTCAGATTGTCGGTCTGTGAGCCCGCATCGCCCAGATGCGCATATTGGCGCTGGGCCGGATCGATGATGCCAACGATCGCATGGCCGAACACCTTGTACTGGGCGAGCAGTTGCAGGACGCCGTGGCGGATCTGCTGGACCGAATCCTGTTTGCCGTCGGGCTTGCGGATTTCGACCGCGCGGGCGGCCTCGTCTACGCTCGTTTCGTCCCAGTCCAGGCCATAGAGCTCGCGACCCCAGACAAGATCTCGGACCACGGCGGCGTTTTGTGGCGTCTGGATGTCGTAATCGCCCGCATCCTGGAAGCCGCCGACATTCAGACCGGGGATATGCTCGCCCGGCTTGAACGGCGAGTCGAGGTTCGGCCCCATCTTGTACCCGTCGAAATGGACATGGTTGGGCGGCGCCTGGCGCGCATCGTCGAGGTGGGAGGGGGCGGACCAGACGCGATATTGCTCGCGAATGCCGACATGGTCCATCTGCTCGGCGATGAAGGTGTCGAGCGAGGTCTGCCAGATGCGGTCATAGGCGTCGGCCGCGATGCGAAACGGGTTCGTCAACTGACCGCCATAGGCGATCGCATAGACGCCGGGCTCGCGCACCTGCGAGAAGTCGAAAGCGGCGTAATTATACCGCATCCAGCGGCCGCGCGGAGCAACGGCGGCGCGCAGCACGGACTGGCGGGTACCATCGGCCGCCAGCCGGACCAGCTCCGCTTCCTTCGGCGCGGTGCCATGCGGATCGGTTTCGATCAGCGCGATCTTGGCGCGACCCGGTGTATAGCCCGCCTGGTTGAACGAGACGACCGGCGCACGCACCCAGTCCTTCACGACATTGGGGTGGACATGCCAGACGACCGCATTCTCCTTGGCGCCGGCCGCGATCAGCGAGCGGACGACGAACCAGCCATTCTGCGCTCGGTTGCGCGCGTCATACAGCTCCAGCGCGCCCGCATCCGACGTGATGGTCACCCGGGTCAACGGGTCTTCGGGCGACAGGGTGATCGACTTGCCGCCCGAGGCCAGCGGCACCGGATCGCCTGATCCGTCCTTGGCCATCGGGCCTGTCGCGTGGCGCGGGAACAGGCCGGGCGCGGCGTCCATCAGATAGGTCTTGCCGAAATAGCTGGTCGGCAGGAAATCGAGGTTGAACCCGGCCTTACCCGCCAGCGCGGCGGGCAGCGGCTGGTCGAGATCAACCGCGATGCGAAAGCCGTCGCCCTCCGCCGTGACCTTCACGCGGTAGCTGAGATTCTGGTCTTTATAGGTGGAACGTACCACGACTTGATTGGGCTCGGCCCCGCGCGTCCGGCTGACAAAGGCGGGGACGGGATCCCATTGTTCGGGCGTGCGATTGAGCCGCACCGCGCCATCGGTCGCAATTCGCTCCCCATGAAGGACGATCTGGATGCCGGCGTTCTTCTCGTCAAAAAAGATCGGGCTGAACTGATTCTGGTCGACCATCACGGTCAGGCCCTGACGCTCGAGCGTCTCGGCCGGGGTGACGGCCAGAATCGATGCGGTGCCGTTCGCGGCCGTTTGGGCCTGTGCGGCGCACGCCGCCGCCATGATGCTCGCCGATGCCAATAAGATGACACCCATATGTTTCAGCATAACCCCTCCTCCTAATAGATAGCGCTATCATTTTTGACGAAGGACATGGCGGCGAGCTGGGTCGGGCCGACGTCATGTCCGGAACGCGGGGCGAAGCGGTTTCCGCTTTCGCCTTGGCGCCAATTTGTGCCAGCTTTTCGGATTAAACAACGAAAAAATTAGGCTTTGTCTTGCATCAACTTTCCGGAGCGCGGGCCGGGGTTCTGACCGTGGCGGCGTGGAAGAGGGATTGCTGTATAACGCTCACATGCTGTGCCGATGGCAAACACGGGAACGGCGCGGACCGCTTCTGCCGTCTGCGCCGCCCATTTCATGCTCATGATGGATGTGTCGGTGATCGGGCCGCCCGGCCCGACCATGGAATCAGGCCGCGGCGCCGTTCAATGTTTCCATCTCACCCAGGACCCGCGCCTTGCGGCCATAGACATATTCGAACAGGGGGCTCGCCATCATTGTGGTGACGATCGCCATCAGCACCAGCATCGAGAACAGGGTGGGGCCGATAATGCCCTTTTGCAGCCCGATATTGATGATGATGAGTTCCATCAGGCCGCGCGAGTTCATCAGGGCGCCAATCCCCATGGCGGTGCGGTTATCCTCCCCACACGCCCGCGCGGCGAGGTAGCAGGCGCCGAACTTGGCGGCGATCGAGGCGGCCAGAATGCCGAGCGCGATGAGCAGCAGGGAAGCCGAATTGACCATGTCCATCCGCGTGTTCAGCCCCGAATAGGTAAAGAACATCGGCAGCAGCAGAACGACCGCCAGCGGCTCGACCTTCTTCTTCAACTCGCTGACGAACAGGCCCCGGGGCATGAACACGCCCAGGATGAAGCCTCCGAATATGCCGTGAACCCCGATCGCGTCCATGATGAAGGCGGACAGGCAGAAGGCCATCAACGTGATCGCGAGCACCGTCGTGCTCATCTCGCCCCGCGCTTCGACCGCGCGGCCGAGCGGCGCGAGCAGGCGGCGACCGCAGAGGATGAGGAAGCCGACATAGAGGAACGCGCCGCCGATCGCCAGGATCGCCACGCCGCTGCCCCCGCCAAAGGTCGCCAGCACGATCGCCAGCACGCACCATGAGGCGGCGTCGTCGAACGCTCCGGCGGCCAGCGACAATGTGCCGAGCGGACTATCGGCCAGTCCCCGCTCATTGATGATCCGGGCGAGCATCGGAAAGGCGGTCAGCGCGATGCACGCGCCCATGAACAGCGTGGCATTGGTCCGGCTGATCCCGGCGGTGAACAGGCCGGGCACCTGCAACAGCAGCGGCGTGATGGCCGCCGCGATCAGGAATGGTGCGATGACGCCTGACGCCGACACCGCCATCGCGCTGCGCGCCTTGGACCGGAAATGGTCGAGCCTGAGGGTCAGCCCCACCAGAAACATGTAGAGAGCGACGCCGAGCTGCGCCCCGGCATAGAGGACATTGCGGGTTTCCTTGGGAAAGATCGCACTCTGCCATTCGGGAAGGAACAGGCCGAGCAATGACGGACCCAGCACGACCCCGGCAATCATCTCGCCTACTACCGGGGGCTGGCCCAGGAAACGCTGGCCCGCCCAGCTGACGATGCGGCAGGCGAACAGGATCACGGCCAGCTGCAGGAAGAAATGGATGCTATAATCGCCGGGCGCATAGGTCGCGGCGGCCCCGACGCTGGCCGGACCATGCGGCGACAGGATGCCGCCAAAGGTCTTCCAGAAACTGTCGATCGCGTCGTTCATCGGCACCCCACCCCTAAATGCCCAAGCGCTCTGGTTCGGCCAGCGCCACAAGAGCCCTGTCTTGCAACAGGATTTTCAGGAAGTCCTGTGGATTCCGCTACGCCCATGGCAAATTAACCCCGGCCGCCACGTCGTCAGGCGCGAAGCCGGGGGAAGGGGGAGAGCGGGACTCAGGCGATGGCGGGCAGCCGATCGAGATGCTTTTCGAGCGTCAGCGGATAATCGCGGATGCGCACGCCCGTCGCGTTATAGACCGCATTCGCCACCGCCGCGCCGACGCCGCACAGGCCGAGCTCGCCCACGCCCTTGGCTTTCATCGGATTGGCCTTGTCATCGGCTTCCTCCAGGAAGATCACCTCCTGATGCGGGATGTCGGCATGGACCGGCACTTCATAGCCCGCCAGGTCATGATTGACGAAGAATCCGAACCGCTTGTCGACCGCCAGCTCCTCCATCAACGCCGAGCCGACCCCCATGGTCATCGCCCCGATCACCTGGCTGCGCGCCGCCTTGGGGTTCAGGATACGCCCCGCCGCGCAGACTGCGAGCATCCGGCGGAGGCGCGTGACGCCGGTATAGGCATCGACCCCGACCTCCACGAAATGCGCGCCGAAGGTCGATAGCTGATAGGTCTTGCCCAGATCGCCGAACTCGATCCGGTCTTCGGCGGTCAGCGGGCCGGAGGCGGCGGCGTCGCGCAGGCTCACCGATCGGTTGCCGCCCGTCACCTGGCCATCCGCAAAGGTGAGATCGGCCGAGTTGAAGCCCAGCCGCTGCGCCACTGCTTCGCGCAGCTTGACGCAGGCGGCATAGACACCCGCCGTCGCATTGGCCGCGCCGAACTGGCCGCCCGATCCCGCCGACACCGGATAGTCGCTGTCGCCCAGCCGGACATCGACCGCACCCATTGGCACGCCCATCATCTCGGCGGCGGTCTGCGCGATGATCGTATAGCTGCCGGTGCCGATATCGGTCATGTCGGTCTCGACCACGACCCGGCCGTCCTTGTTCAACGTGACCCGCGCGCCCGACTTCATGTTGATGTGATTGCGGAAGGCGGCGGCGACGCCCATGCCGACCAGCCAGCGACCGTCGCGAACTTGTGCGGGCTTGGCATTGCGCTGCGCCCAACCGAAACGTTGCGCCCCCTCTTCCAGGCAGCGGACGAGCTGGCGTTGCGAGAAATGGCGATCGGGCTTTTCGGGATCGACCTGGGTGTCGTTCTTCACGCGAAAGGCGATGGGGTCCATGCCCAGCTTTTCGGCCGTCTCGTCCATCGCGATTTCCAGCGCCATCATCCCCGGGGCTTCGCCCGGCGCGCGCATCGCATTGCCCTCGGGCAGGTTCAGCACCGCCAGCCGCATCGCAGTCAGACGGTTGGGTCCCGCATAGAGCAGCTTGGTCTGGTTCACCGCCGTCTCGGGGCCGCCGCCGGGCTGATCGCCTGATCCGCTTTCGTGCGCGATCGCCTGGATCGTCCCGTCCTTGCTCGCGCCGATGCGGATACGTTGCACGGTCGCGGGGCGGTGCGTGGCGTTGTTGGCCATCAACGGCCGCTGCATCGCGATCTTGACCGGCCGCCCCACCGCCTTCGCGCCCAGCGCCGCCATGACGGCATCGGCGCGCAGGAACAGCTTACCCCCGAAACCACCGCCGACATAGGGCGAGATGAGCCGAACGTTTTCCTTGGGCATTCCCAGCGTCTTGGCGAGATCCCCGCGTCCCCAGGCGATCATCTGGTTGGAGGTCCAGACGGTCAGTTGGTCGCCGTCCCAGATCGCCAGAGAGGCGAAGGGCTCCATCATCGCATGGCTATGGTCGGGCGTGGTGTAGGTCGCGTCGAGCTGGACCGGCGCCGCGTTGAACGCGCTTTCGAACTTGCCGGTTCGGTCGGCGGCGGGGGCCTTGCTGCCCTCGTTGCTATCGCCCCCGGTCAAGGGCGCGGTCTTCAGCCCTTCTGCCAGGTCATATTGGCCTTTGGCGCGGTCATAATCGATCCTTACCAGCCCGGCGGCGGCACGCGCCTGCTCGAAGCTCTCGGCAACGACGATGGCGACCGCCTGATGATAATGGTCGACCTCCGGCCCGCCGAGCAGCTTGACCGTGTTGAAATCGCCCTTGTTCAGTTTGCCCGCCTCGACGGCGGTAACGATGCCCAGCACGCCCGGCGCGCCGCGTGCATCGTCGAGGTTCATCGACCGGATACGCCCCTTGGCGATCGCCGCGCCGATGATCCAGCCATAGGCGGCGTTGGGAGCCTCGGCATGGCGTTCATAGGCATAAGGCGCGGTACCGGTGGTCTTGCGCGGGCCGTCGATACGGTCCTGCGGACGACCCACCACGGTCATGCGGTCGATGGGGTTGGCGCCGGCTGGTTCGGTGAATTTCATGCGGTCCTCGCCTGGCTGATGGCTGCCGCCAGCGTCCGTTCGACGAGCGGCACCTTGAATTCATTGTCTCGGGTAGGGCGGGCATCGGCGAGCAACGTCGCCGTCACTGCCTTGGCGCCATTCGGCATCGCAGCCTCCGCCGCCTCGACCCGCCAGGGCTTGTGCGCGACGCCACCGACCGCAACGCGGCCCGAGCCGTCCTTCTGAACGACCGCCGCCACCGAGACGAGCGCAAAGGCATAGGACGCCCGGTCGCGCACCTTTTCATAGACATGGGTGCCGCCGACGGGGCGGGGCAGGGTGACGGCGGTAATGAGTTCGCCCGGCTCCAGCGTTGTCTCGATATGCGGCGTGTTGCCGGGCAGGCGATGGAAAGCGGCAATCGGAATGGCGCGGGTCCGCCCTTCCGGGTTCACCGTCTCGACGACCGCGTCCAGCACCCGCATCGCGACGTTCATGTCGCTGGGGTTGGTGGCGATGCAATGGTCGCTCGACCCCACGACGGCGAGTTGTCGTGAATAGCCGCCGATCGCGCTGCACCCGCTGCCGGGCTTGCGCTTGTTGCAGGCCATATTGGTGTCGTAGAAATAGGGGCAGCGAGTCCGTTGGAGCAGATTGCCCGCCGTGGTCGCCTTGTTGCGCAACTGACCGCTCGCCCCCGCCACGATGGCACGGGAGAGGACGCCGTAATCGCGTCGCACGCGCTCGTCGGCGGCAAGTGCGGTGTTGGTGACGAACGCGCCGATGCGCAGGCCGCCTTCCCTAGTCTTCTCGATCCGGTCGAGCTTCAGATCCTGCACGTCGATCAGGTGGGTCGGCGTCTCGACCTCGATCTTCATGAGGTCGAGCAGGTTGGTGCCGCCCGCCAGGAACTTCGCGCCGGGCCGGGTCGCCGCACGCGCGGCTGCGACCGCGTCGCGCGCGCGCTCATAGGTGAAGGGCTTCATGCCTTGGCTCCCGCAACTTCGGCCATAGCGTCGGCGATGTTGGAATAGGCGCCGCAGCGGCAGATATTGCCGCTCATCCGCTCGCGCATCTCGATGCCGGAGGCTTGCGGCCGAGCGTTAAGGTCGGCCTGGACATGGCTGGGCACGCCGCGCTTGATCTCGTCGAGCACCGCCACCGCCGAGCAAATCTGGCCCGGCGTGCAATAGCCGCACTGATAACCGTCATGACGGACAAACGCGGCCTGCATGGGGTGCAGCTTGTCGGGCGTGCCGAGCCCCTCGATCGTGGTGATGCTGTCGCCGTCATGCTGAAGCGCCAGGCTGAGGCAGCTGTTGATCCGCTGTCCGTTGACCAGCACGGTGCACGCCCCGCACTGCCCGTGGTCGCAACCCTTCTTGGTTCCGGTCAGGTGGAGATGTTCGCGCAGCGTGTCCAGCAGCGTGGTGCGCGGGTCCAGCGACAGCGCGTGCGCCTTGCCGTTGACCTTCAGCGTGACGGGCATGGCGGGAGGGTCGGCGGGCATGGTGCTCTTCCTGGTCTGTGCCTCGGCCGGGGCCGAGGCTGCCATCGCGGTGGCCGCGCCCCCGACGATCATGCCGCGTCGCGACACGGTAAATTCAATGCTGTCCGCCAATGTCCCGGCTCCCTTGCACCCTGTCCAGACCCCTGTTCGGCCGCCGGATGCTATCCCGGTTGCGAGTGACGGGGTGTGCTGGCCCCGGCACCGCTGGCTGACTTGTCCCTTGCGTAACGCACGTAAGCCCATTTGGTCGCGGGCCAAAACATCCTGAGTTAAGTGCGAACTTGTGGAGCGTGCGCGGCCCTTCACAAAGCTTCTCGATCCAGATCAGAAGCGGGAACCCGATTTGCTGCTCATTCATATGATTCTATAAGGAAAATGGCTCGGGATCAGTATGTTGAAGCAGGCTTTTGACCAGGTTCTGTCGCACGGCCGGGAGGGCTGGTACGACGCTGCGCGTCGTCCCGCACTGCTTGGGCTGCTCCGGCTGTTGGAGGATCGGGAATATCAGTTCGTGACAGCGACGCCTGCGACCCATGCGCGCGTCGTCAAGCGCCCCGATCGGCAGGCCGCAGGGAATTTACGCGATGTGCTGGGCTGGGGCCTGGCTTTCGCCCGCGACGTGATCGACCCGGAGATGTTCGACGCGCTGAAAGCCGCCGGGGCGATCGAGCCCGTATCGGCGGATCGCTGGATGCCCACGCTGCGGGTGTCGCGGGTGGGGCCACGGCTTTTTCTCCATTCCGCCTATCCCACGACGCAGGCGGATGCGGTGTTCCTCGGCCCCGACAGTTATCGGTTCGCGCGCTGGATCGCGGAGCAGGTGAAGCCTGGTGCTCGCACCGTTCTGGATTATGGCGCCGGGGCCGGAGTGGGCGGCATTTCGGCGGCGAGCGCACTGGCGGAAGCGCAGCTGACGCTGGCGGACATCAACCCCAAGGCGCTGTTCCTGGCAAGCATCAATGCCGAACAGGCCGGGATCACCCATGACACCGTCGAGGCGCGCGAGCCGAAGGCGATCGAGCGACAGTTCGACCTGATCGTCACCCATCCGCCCTTCATGATCGACACCGATCGCCGCGCTTATCGCGATGGCGGCGACCTGTATGGCGCGCGGCTCTCGCTCGACTGGGTGGTGCAGGGCGTTGGCCTGCTGACGCCGGGCGGGCGATTGGTCCTGCACACCGGCGCGTCGATCGTCGGCGGGCGCGACGTGTTGCTGGAGGAACTGCGTCGCTGCCTACCCCAACGGGGACTGACGATGCGCTATGTCGAGCTCGACCCTGATATCTTCAGCGAGGACCTTGACCAGCCCGGCTATGAAGACGTCGAGCGGATTGCCGCCATCGGCCTGATGATCGAACGCGACGTCGCCCGTTGATGTATGCTTCGATCCTGTGCACGGGTAGGATGACGTAAGGAAGGCGCGGGGGAGATGTCATGCGGGGAACGGGATGGGCGGTCATGGCGCTCGGGCTGGCGAGCCCGCTGCCTGCCCAGCCGACGACGGTGCCGCAGATCGTCAGCAAGGGCGGCCGCCACGCGCTGATCGTCGATGGTCGGCCCTTTCTGATGCTGGGCGCGCAGGTCAACAATAGCAGCAACTACGTCGCCGCGCTGCCGCAGCTGTGGCCGATGCTCGACCGCATCCATGCCAATACCATCGAAATTCCTGTCGCCTGGCAACAGATCGAGCCGGAGGAGGGGCGGTTCGACTTCTCGTTCGTCCAGACGCTGCTCGATCAGGCGCGCGCGCATGACAAACGCGTTGTGCTGCTCTGGTTCGCGACCTGGAAGAACACCTCGCCCGGCTATACCCCCGACTGGGTCAAGCTCGACAATCGCCGCTTTCCCCGGATGAAGACGCGCGACGGCAAGGATCATTACGCGCTGACCCCGATGGCGCGCACCACGCTGGAGGCGGACAAGCGCGCCTTCGTGCGGTTGATGACGTACCTCAAGGAGCATGATCCGCAGAACACGGTCATCATGGTCCAGCCGGAGAATGAGGTCGGCAGCTATCGCAACCCACGCGACTATTCGGCGGCGGCGCAAAAGCTGTTCGACGCAGCCGTGCCCGAGGCGCTGACCCGCAGGCTCGGCAAGCCGCGCGGCACTTGGGCGGCGGTCTTCGGCGCGCAGGCCGACCGCGCGTTCAACACCTGGTACACCGCGCGCTACATCGATGAGATCGCTGCGGCGGGCAAGGCCGTGAAGCCGTTGCCGATGTACGTCAATGCGGCGCTCGCGGGGCCGTCCAACGTGCCTGACCCCGACGGCGTCGCGAGCGGTGGGCCGCAGCAGGACGTGCTCGACATCTGGAAGGTCGCCGCGCCCTCGATCGATGCCGAGGCGCCCGATATTTATGACCGGGCGAGCGCCAATGTGGTGGCGTACCTGAACGCCTATGCCCGGCCTGACAATCCGCTGCTCGTGCCCGAGATCGGCAATGCCCGCGAGTTCGCGCGTTATTTCTATGAGGCGCTGGGGCGCGGGGCGATCGGCTTTGCGCCGTTCGGCATGGATGACACGGGCTTCTTCAACTATCCGCTGGGGGCCAAGGCGCTGGACGACCCCACGCTTGACGCTTTCGCCCGGCCTTATGGCGCGGTCGAGAGCGTGATGCGCGACTGGGCGCAGGCGGCGTTCGAGCATCCGAGTTGGGGCACCGCCAGGCCCGATGACGGCAGCGACCGGGAAACCGTGCTGGGCGACTGGCGTATCCGCGCGGAGTTCGGCCAGTGGCAGTTTGGCGAGAAGAGCTGGAGCTGGCTCAAGGCCGAGCCTGCGCCGTGGAAGGCCGAGCCGGTCGGCGGCGTCGCGGTCGTCCAGTTGTCGCGCGACGCGTTCCTGATGACCGGCGACCATGTCCGCGTCCGTTTCGAATCTGCGACCCCCGACCCCAAGGCGATGATCGTGCGGGTCGAGCAGGGGCATTTCACGGACGGCCGCTGGGTGATGGATCGGATGTGGAATGGCGATCAGACGGATTACGGCATCAACCTGATCGACCGGCCAGTCGTGCTGAAGGTCGTGATGGGCCGTTATCGCTGAACGGGCGGCAGGGTTAGTCGCATCGCGGTTCCCTGCACCGCCTCGGCCAGCGTCAGCGTGCCTCCCGATCCCGCCAGCAGCGCGCGGGCGATCGATAGGCCAAGGCCGGTGCCGCCGCTCGTTCGGCGCGAGGTAAAGAAGGGCTCGAATATCCGGGCCCGGTCGCCGGGCGGGATGCCGCCGCCATTGTCCGCAACGGTGACGACGATGGGATCGCCCGCCTCGACATACAGGGTGATCGCATCCGCGCCCGCCTGGACACCGTTTTCGATCAGGGTGGTCAGCACCGCCTCCAGCGTCTCAGGCGCGATCTGGGCAGCGATGGTGGGTGTTTCCGCCTCCACCCGAATGGCGATGCGGCGGCTTCGGTGCGCATCGGCGAGCTTGTGGGCGGTGGCGACCACGTCGCAGGACCCTTCCACTGCCGCGACGGTCATGTCGGCCCGCGCGAGATCGAGCAGCCGCGAGACGAGCAGCGTCAGCCGCCCTGCATCGGCATCGGCATTGGCGAGGAAGCGGTCGCGTTCCTCCGCCGACATTGCCGCCCCATGATCCTGCAACAGCTCGATTGCGCCGCGAATGCCGGTCAACGGCGTCTTGAACTCGTGGCTGACCGCATGGGCAAAGTTACGCAGGTAGAGGGAACGCGCCTCGATCGCCTGCGCCATGGCGGCGAAGTCGCGATACAGATCCTGGATTTCGATTGCGGCCGTCGCCGGTATGGCGGGAACCGTACCGCGCCCGGCGGCGACATCGCGCGCGGCGCCCTGCAATTCCTCGATCGGTCGGGCGATACCGCGCGACAATAGGCCCGACAGCATGATCAGCGTGCCCAGGATCGCCAGCACGCCGATGGCGATCTTGCCCCAGTCCTGGTACAGCCCGACGAACAGCGACCGCGCCGAGCGCGACAGCAGCAGCACACCGACCACCCGGCCGTTCACCAGGATCGGTCGGGCGTAATGGACCCGCGTGGCCGCCGCCCGTGATAGCCAGTCGAAGCGGTAGATCGCCTTGTACCGCCCATCGCGGCGAAGCACGGTGCGCGGAGTGCCGGTCAGCGCGGCGGCGACCTCGGGCAGCGCGGCATAGCTGCCCCGTCGGACCGAGCCGCTTACGATCCGCCCGTCCCGATCGAGCAGGATGATCGAGGCCAGTGTCGCTTGCCGCGTGGCCGCGAGGACGGGGGCTAGCCGTATGGCGGCGTCCTGCGCGTCGCCGATGGCGGTCGGCGCCGCGCGGGGCAGGGGACGTTCGGGTAGGATCGGCGTGGCGCTGAGGTCGACCGCGGTGATCGCCGCCATGCCATAAGGCCCCGACGCCTGGTCGGGCCTATGGATCACGCCCCGCCCCGGCGGCGCATCCGGCCACAGGGCCGCAGCGCTGGCGGCGAGCGCGGCTCCCTGGGCGACCAGCTCGGCCTCGGTCTGGCGGACCAGCGTGTTCTCATAGACGCGCAGGCCCACCGCTCCCACGCCCGGCAAGGCGGCGACCAGGAAGAAGCTGGCGAACAGATAGGTGCGTAAGCTCAGGCGCGGCCAGCGGCGCTTGAGCCATTCTTTCAGGATAGCGATCACGCCGCCTCGCCGGTGCACGCCCCCAGCCGATAGCCGATCCCGGCGCGCGTCTCGATCACGTCGGTGCCGCCATGTTCGGCAAATTTGGCGCGCAGGTTGCGGATATGACTGTCGATCGTCCGGTCGGTCACGGCAAAGCCCGGTCCGTGCAGCCGATCGATGATCGCGTCGCGGCTGAACACCTTGCCCGGCATGACTGCCAAGGTGCGCAGGATCGAAAATTCGGTGACGGTCAGCGGCACCGCGATTTCCGCCCAGCGGGCCTGCCACCCTTCGATGTCGAGGCTGAGAGCGGCGTGGCGGATCGCCGTCCCGGCATTTTCCACGCTCGGTGGATGGGCATGGGTACGGCGCAGGATCGCCATGACCCGCGCCACCACCTCGCGCGGGGAAAAGGGCTTCACGACATAATCGTCCGCGCCCAGTTCGATCCCCAGCACCCGGTCGATCTCGTCATCGCGCGACGACAGGAACAGGATCGGCGTCTCGCCCTGGCTGCGCAGGCGGCGACAGACCTCCAGTCCGTCCATGCGCGGCATGTTGATGTCCAGTACGACGAGGTCCGGATGGTGCGCGGCAACCTCGGCGAGGGCGGCCTCTCCGTCGCCCGCCTCGATCGTGTCGAGCCCCGCCTTGCCGAGCGCGAAGACGAGCAGTTGCCGGATATTGGGGTCGTCATCGGCGACCAGGATCGTGCGGGGCATGGGACACAGGATCACGGCCGGGGCGCTTCCGTCAACGGGTTGGGGGCAGCTTGGGGCAGGAAAGCTTCGCCGCCGCATCGGCGCTGCTGTCGCGACCGGACCTGCGTTCCAATCCGGCTTTGCGCCGCGGCCAGGCGCCGCGCGCCCTGCCAGGTCCAGCTATGCCAGTCGGCCTGGGCACGTATCAGGTCGGCCGCAACGATGTCGATCACATAGCCGATCCGTTCGCGCAGGGCAGGATCGGCGGCGCGACGCTCCAAGGCGATCAGCGGTAGCAGGGCCGATGGCCCCGTGCGTTCCAGATGGCACAGGTCGATATCGGCGGCGCTGCGGGCATGAGCAACGTTCCAGCTTGCCGCGATCGCTCCCAGGTCGCTCGCGCATCCGGCGGTCAGCACGACGCCCGCCGCCAGCGCATTGGCGTTGACCAGCCAGCGCGCCGACCGCCCGCGCCACATCCGCCAAAGGATCAGCACCAGTCCGACCGCGACCAGCCCCATCCAGGCCAGCGCCGCGATCCGCCACGGGGTCAGCGAATAGACAGCGATATAGTCGATGGTCCGGAGGATGCTGGAGGCGATCAGCAGGACATTCTGTGCAACCCAAATGGTGATAAGCCGGCGCAGCACCGCATCTTCCGATTCGGCGGCATAGAGGACGAAGCCGCCCGCCAGCAGTGCGGTCACGATCAGGGCATAGGCGCCGCGATGGGCATAGTCCGCCAGCGTCATCCCCTGGGGCAGCGGCGCACCGCTCCACAGAAAGGCGATGTCGAGTCCGTTTTGCACCGCGAAGATCAGGTTGAAGGTGACGAGCGACAGGATCAGCGTCGCGCGCGCCAGCCGGGGGAGCAGGGGGGCGGCGTCCCACGTCACCGATCCGGGGGCTAGCAGGGTCTTTCGTGGCCGCAGGCTGGACCAGATGAGCAGCAGGAAGGGCAGCGAGAACAGCAGCCGGTACAGCAGGGCGGACAAATCGGGAATGCGGATGGCGGCAAAGGCGTCGTCGATCAGCGGATTGGCCTGCGCGAACAAGGCGAGGAACAGCGCGCTCCCGCCCACGGGCACGACCAGCATCGCGGCGACCGCCGCCAGCTTCGGCCCGCTGCGACCTCTCCTGATCCGGGACAGTCGCGCCGCATCGCGAAGCGGCGCGACCAGGCTGAGCGCTCCGTGGACGAGCAGCCGCCCCGCTGCGTGGATCGCATCGTCATAGCGGCGCAGCGGCAGCAGCGTCGCCATGCCGATCGCGATCAGGACCATCAGCGCCTTGAGCGGGCCGGGATCGTCGACCAGCAACGATCCGAACAGCGTTGCCATGGCCAGCGCCCCCCGTGCCGACCGGCTGTCGCGCAGATCGCGCCGAGTGAGTAGCAGGATGACGATCCAAGCCAGCGCGAAGCCGCCCAGCGTCCAGCCCGGCTCTTCGCCATAGAAGAATATGTGCGCCAAACCGATCAACGCGGCGGCGCCGATCAGCTTGAAACCAAAGGTGAATGATCCTGATGTCTTGCCGTTCATGCCGGTCTCCCTCGATCGGGCCGCTATGGACGGCATCGGTGGAGGGACGCCGGTCGGTCCGGCGCGTTTCACGCGCGATATCGGTGCAGAAACCGTGCAGAAGGGTATGCGCGCGCCGATCGACAAATCGCTTTGCAGGCCCGGATCAACGGCTTAGCGTGAAAGTCCATCATGAGATGACGTCGGGAGTGTTCATGCAGCGTCGCCAGTTCCTCGCCTCCGCCAGCCTTGTTGCGGCGACGGCCGCCACGCCGTCCTGGGCCAAGGTCGCGCAAGGCGCAGGGGCACGCGATGCGGAATTGCGGGCGATGCTGGATCGCTTCTTCTATGCGCGGCTCGAGGACAGTCCGGAGCAGGCGACCTCGCTCGGGCTCGACACTGGGCCGCGTGCGCATCTGAAGGCCCGGCTGGGCGATGTCTCGCGGGCAGGCGAGCGGCGCGAGTTTGCCCGGGCGAAGCGGGAGCGCGCGCTGCTTGCGACCATTCCGCGCGAGGCCCTGGGGCAGGGCGCGCGGCTCGATTACGACATCCTCGCCTATGGGCTGGACCGAGTGATCGCGGGTGAACGCTTTTCCTATGGGTCGAGCGCGGGCCGCTATGCCCCTTATGTATTGAGCCAGTTGTCGGGCGCGTATCGCGACGTACCCGACTTTCTGGAAGGACAGCATCGGATCACCGACGCCACCGACGCCGACGCCTATGTCGCGCGGGTCGAGGCGTTCGGCCCGGCGATCGATGCCGAGACCGAGCGCCAGCGCGAAGATGCCGGCAAGGGCGTCTTTGCCCCCGACTATATCCTCGACACCACGCTTAAACAGCTGGCGGCGGTGCGCGACAAGGCGCCGGAGGCGACCGGTCCTGCAATCGACCTTGCCGCCAAGTTGAAAGGCGCCAATCTGCCCCCGGAACGCGCCCAGCGGGTCGCGCGCCTGATGGCCGAGCGGGTCTTCCCCGCGCTCGACCGGCAGCGGGCGCTGGTCACCGAATTGCGGGGCCGGGCGGTCCATGACGCGGGCGTCTGGCGGTTGCCGGACGGAGAGGCCTATTACACCGCCGCCGCGGCCGCCGCGACCACGACCGAGATGACCGGCGATGAGATCCACCGGCTCGGGCTGGCGCAGGTGGCAGAGATCGGCGCGCGGATCGACGGCATATTGAAGGCGCAAGGTATGGCGCAGGGCAGCGTCGGCGAGCGGCTCGTCGCGCTCAATCGACGGCCGGACCAGCTTTATCCCAACACCGATGCGGGACGCGAGGCGTTGCTCGAACAACTGCGCGCACAGGTCGCCGCGATGACCCGCCGTCTGCCCGAACAATTTGCGGTGCTGCCCAAGGCGCCGGTCGAAATCCGCCGCGTGCCCGAAGCGATCCAGGCGGGCGCGCCGGGCGGCTATTACCAATCCGCCTCGCTCGACGGCGCGCGGCCTGCCATTTATTTCATCAATCTGCGCGATACGTTCGACCGGCCCAAATTCGGCCTGGCGACGCTGACCTATCATGAAGCGGTGCCCGGCCATCACCTTCAGGTCATGTCGGCGCTGGAGAGCCAGGACATTCCGCTGATCCGTCGGCGCGGCTTCTATTCAGGCTATTCGGAGGGATGGGCGCTGTATTCGGAACAGCTGGCCGACGAGATGGGGATGTATGAGAGCAATCCTCTGGGCCAAGTCGGCTATCTGCAGTCGCTGCTGTTCCGGGCCACGCGCCTCGTCGTCGATTCGGGCATGCACGCCAAACGCTGGAGCCGCGAGAAGGCGACCGACTATCTGATCGCCACGACCGGCATCGCGCGCGGCCGCAGCCAGGGGGAGATCGACCGCTACACCGTCTGGCCTGGACAGGCCTGTAGTTACAAGATTGGTCACACCGTCTGGACACGCCTGCGCGACGAGGCGAAGGCCAAGGCGGGGGCGAAATGGGACCCCAAGGCATTCCACCGCGTCCTGACGCTGGGTGCGATGCCGCTCGACGTGTTGGAGCGGGTAGTGCGCGAGCGAATGGCGTAGGACCTTCCCGACCTCGCCAGCATGGCGGGGGATGGCGATGTCACGACACGCCTAAGGCTTGGCCAATCGCCGCCGGGGCGGATAGGGTCGCAGGCGGAGGAAGAAGTCTATGAAGTTGTCACGTATCCCGTTTGCGCTTTCGTCGCTGTGTCTGGCCGCCATGCAAGCGTCGACCGGGGCTGCGGCCGCTGAAAAGGACACGCTGCCGCGCAAGGTCGGGGACTGGACGCTGGCGATCAGCGAGGATGGCGGCGGGTGCTTCCTGACGCGTATCTATGACCGGCCCGGCGACACGACGCTGCTACTCGGGCTCGACCGCGACGGATCGAACCATCTGACGGTGCTGAACGCCAATTGGTCGATCAAGCCCAGGGAGCGGCTCGCGCTTGACTTCAAGCTGACCAATGGCGGCTATCCGAAGCATTTCGCGGTCGGCCTTTCGTCGGATGACAAGCAGGGTTTCGTCACCAGCTTCGAAAAGCCCTTCCCGACCTATCTCGCCCGGTCGCAGACGCTGAACATTGCACGGGGAGACGTACCGGTCGAGCGTCTGTCGCTGGCGGGCAGCGGAGCGGCGATAGCCGCGCTGCGCGACTGCGTCTCGGCTCGAAAGGCTGAGCCGATCAAAGGGACCCGTTCGGATGATGGGGCAGACGGTATTCCACGCGATCCGTTTGCCAAGGGGGCGGCTCGCAAACGCTGAAGCCTGAACGGCATCTTAACACAATAGGCCTGCGCCCAAATAGTGTTACAGTAAACGCTTGGCCGAAAAACCAGCACGGCCGAACAGAAACAGGATTGTCGAACTTTTTCCGCTCGGCTTCGTTGTTGCGGTTGGTTAACGACTGGATGAACTGTTATGTCGGCTTATGCATCTAAATCTCTCCTGGCCGTGGTAGCGCTGGCGGGTGCCGTCAGTCTTGGCGGCTGTGCGACGAAATCCTTTGTACGGGAGCAAATCGCCCCGGTAAGCCAGCGCGTCGATTCGCTCGAATCGCGGCTCCAGCAAACCGACGGCACCGCCAAGGCGGCGCTGGCCGAGGCGCAGGCCGCGTCGGGCCAGGCGCAGCAAAATGGCCAAAGGCTCGACCAGCTGGGCGGTCGCGTCGATGGTGTGGAACAGCGTCTGACCGTGCAGGAACAGAAGCCTGCGCGGCGTCCTCGCCACTGATGGCAGCGGCCTGAACGGCGATATTCGCTGAATGACGTGCCGGTCTCTTCCCCTCGCCGGGGGAGGGGCCGGCCTTTTGCCTGAGTATTTTGCACCGATGACATGCCTGCCCCGATGAAGCCCCTGATCCTGTCGCTGGCGGGCCTTGCCCTGATGGTCCCTGTGGTCGCCGATGCGCGCCCCCCCGCGCCGCCCAAGACCATCCGCAAGGCTCCATCCAAATCCAAAGCCAAGGCAAAACCCGCGCCCGTCGTCGCGCCCGAGCCGGTCCTGACCCCGTCCCCGGCGGCGCAGCGCGTGATCGGGTGGGTTTCCGGAATGCATGACAATCGCGGCCTGCCCTGGGCGGTGGTCGACAAGGTCAACGCGACCCTGTTCCTGTTCGCGCCCGACGGCACGCAGCAGGCGGCGGTGCCGGTCCTGATCGGCATCATGCCGGGCGACGAGGCGAGCCCCGGTGTCGGCACCAAGACGCTGGCGTCGCTGGGTCCGGCCGAAAAGACCACGCCCGCCGGACGGTATCTGGCCAAGTTCGGCCTTCCGGTGGCGGGGCAGCGGGTGCTGTGGGTCGATTATACGACATCGGTGGCGCTGCATCCGATCCCGAAGGATGCGGGCGCGCGCGAGAAGCGCCGCGAGCGGATGCTGTCGCCGACACCGGACGACAACCGCATCACCTTTGGCTGTATCAACGTCCCCCAGGCATTTTATGCGCGGCAGTTGCGGCCGACATTCCGTCGCAAGGGCGGCTATGTCTATATCCTGCCCGACACCAAGCCGATCGAAGAGGTCTTCCCTCGCTTGAGGACGCAGCTGCCCGGTTAAAGTGGCTTGCCCATCCGGATCAGGGGGACGTGCACACCGTCGACGGGTGCGGATCGGATCGATTCGATCGGGGTATAGCCGCAGGCGCGGTAAAGCGGCTCGCCCGCCAGGGTCGCCATCATCTCGACCGACGCGAAGCCCGCTGCCCGGGCTGCCGCTTCGCACCGCGTAAGAATGGCGCGGCCCGGTCCCTGTCGCGCGAAATCCGGGTCGACATACATGGCCCTGATGCGGGCGGGGTCCTTGGCAGGGTCGAGCAGCGCCGCGTCGCGCAAGGCGTGGCTATGGTCACCGCCATAAGCGTAGCTCGCGCGCTCCATCCGCCGCTGCCCGCCAGCCGCCCGTCCTGCTCGGCCAGCAAATAGGTGCCGTCGGCGATCAGCTGTGTATCCAGGCCCATGACCGAACGGCTGGCCGTGATCTCGGCAGCAGAAAGAAAGCCCTTTTGCAGTACGGAAATCGCCCGGTCCATCAATAGGGCGATGGCGGGAATGTCGGCGGTGTCGGCCCAGCGAAAGTTAAACATCGCGCTTCTTCGGGACATTTTTACGCAGACGTCAATGACGTCGGGTCGAACAGTTGCAATCGACACCACCGATTAGCTGCGATAAGCCGGTCGGATGGCAGACATTCCTCAGACCCCGCTGCTCGACACGGTCCACAATCCCGACGACCTGCGTCGCCTGGCCCCCGAGCAATTGCGGCAGCTCGCCGATGAATTGCGGACCGAGACGATCTCGGCCGTCGGCACCACCGGCGGCCATCTGGGCTCCGGGCTTGGTGTCGTCGAGTTGACGGTCGCGCTCCACTATGTCTTCAACACGCCCGACGACCGGCTGATCTGGGACGTCGGGCATCAATGCTATCCGCACAAGATCCTGACCGGGCGGCGCGACCGCATCCGCACCATCCGGCAGGGCGGCGGCCTGTCGGGCTTCACCAAGCGTTCGGAAAGTGAATACGACCCCTTCGGCGCGGCACACAGCTCGACGTCGATTTCTGCGGCACTCGGCTTCGCGGTCGCCAACAAGCTGGCGGGCACGCCGGGCAAGGGCATCGCGGTGATCGGCGACGGCGCGATGTCCGCAGGCATGGCCTATGAGGCGATGAACAATGCGGAACAGGCGGGCAATCGCCTGATCGTCATCCTCAACGACAACGACATGTCGATCGCACCGCCGGTGGGCGGCCTGTCGGCCTATCTGTCGCGCATGGTGTCCAGCCGCGAATTTCTGGGCGTGCGCGATGTGCTCAAGAAGCTGGCCCGGCGCTTCCCGCGCCCGATCCAGAAGGCGGCGCAGAAGACCGACGAGTTTGCGCGCGGCATGACCATGGGGGGCACGCTGTTCGAGGAGCTCGGCTTTTATTATGTCGGCCCGATCGATGGGCATAATCTCGACCATCTGATCCCGGTGCTCGAGAATGTCCGCGACGCCGAGCAGGGGCCGATCCTGATCCATGTCGTCACCAAGAAGGGCAAGGGCTATGCCCCGGCCGAGGCGGCGGCGGACAAATATCATGGCGTCCAGAAGTTCGACGTCATCACCGGCGCGCAGGCCAAGGCGCCTCCGGGGCCACCCGCCTATCAGAATGTCTTTGGCGAAACGCTGGCGAAGGAGGCGGAAAGCGATCCGCGCATCTGCGCCATTACCGCCGCCATGCCATCGGGAACCGGGCTCGACAAATTCGCCAAGGCCCATCCGGCGCGTTTCTTCGACGTCGGCATCGCCGAGCAACATGCCGTCACCTTTGCCGCCGGTCTGGCGGCGCAGGGTATGCGGCCCTTCTGCGCGATCTATTCGACCTTCCTCCAGCGCGCCTATGACCAGGTGGTGCATGACGTCGCGATCCAGAACCTGCCGGTCCGCTTCGCGATCGATCGGGCGGGCCTGGTCGGTGCGGACGGGGCGACCCATGCGGGCTCGTTCGACGTCACCTATCTTGCCAGCCTGCCCAACATGGTGGTGATGGCCGCCGCCGACGAGGCCGAACTGGTCCATATGGTCCATACCTGCGTCAACCATGACTCCGGGCCGATTGCGGTGCGCTATCCGCGCGGCAACGGCGTCGGCGTCGCGCTGCCCGAGACGCCGCAACTGCTGGAGATCGGCAAGGGGCGCGTCGTGCGCGAAGGCAAGAAGGTCGCGATCCTCTCGCTCGGCACCCGCCTGGCCGAGGCGCTGCGTGCCGCCGATACGCTGGAGGCCAAGGGGCTGTCGACTTCGGTCGCCGACCTGCGCTTCGCCAAGCCGCTCGACGAGGCGCTGATCCGTCGAATGCTGACCACCCATGAGGTGGCGGTGACGATCGAGGAGAATGCGATCGGTGGCCTGGGTGCGCATGTCCTGACCATGGCGTCGGACGAGGGGCTGATTGATGGCGGCCTCAAGCTGCGCACCATGCGGCTGCCCGATCTCTTCCAGGATCAGGACAAGCCCGAGGTGCAATATGCCGAGGCCGGGCTGGACGCCGACGCGATCGTCGACACGGTGCTGAAGGCGCTGCGCCACAACAGCAGCCACGTCACCGAAGGCGCGCGCGCGTGATCCGTGGCTGGACCGCCGTCATCGTCTTCACGACGCTGGCGGTGGTCATGATGGTCGGGGTGAACGTCCGCATGTGGCGGCGGATGAAGGCCGCCACGGCGGCGGCGAAGGCGGAGCGGGAAGCGACCGAGGCCGGGGAAAACCATCAGGCCCGTTCAGCCTGAACCCCGTTCGCGCTGAGCGAAGTCGAAGCGCACGCCTCGACATTCGCCGCGAACCCCGCTTGCCTCACCGCCCCAGATAATGCGCCTGCGCCGCGTCGGTCGCATTGACCGCCAGTACGGCCCTTGCTTCGCTGGGCGACAGCGGGCCTGATGGCGACGGCCGGTCCGTCCCGCTCGCCGCGATCACCCGGCCGAGCAGTTCCTGCCCCTCCTGCCACCAGCCGAGACCGCTCGCCGCGTTGATATGCCCTTGCGGCCCGGCATCGACGAAATGGCTGCCCCAATCGACCGCCAGGCTGTGCGCGCGGTCGATCGAGATCCACGGATCGTCCTGGCTGGCGACCAGAATGGACGGGAAGGGCAGGGGCGTGCGCGGCGAAGGCGCGAATGCCTTTAAAGCCTCGGGCGCATCAGGCCGGTCGACATCGGCCGGGGCGACCAACAGCGCGCCTGCCACCGGCCAGCCATAGGGTTGCGGCGACAGCTCCGCCCACCACGCGACGGCCAGACAGCCGAGCGAATGCGCCGCCAGGATCACCGGCGCCTGCGCCTGCCGGATCGCCTGGTCCAGCCGTGTGACCCAGGCGTTGCGATGCGGGGTCGACCACATGCCGAGTTCGACACGGACCGTGTCGGGCCGCGCCTCTTCCCACAGCGATTGCCAGTGCGAGCGGCCCGAACCGCCGAGACCGGGGACGGTGAGGACCGTTGGCTTGCGGGCCTCATAGGATGCGAACGAACCCATATGGCATCTCCTCGATAGCGGAGAGGGTCGCGAGGCGGACGCGACGCCCGACCGACTCCCGCTCCATGACCTCAACATATTCCTACCAATCTAATAGGCAATAGGCGATGCGCTCGGCGGATGGTGGCTTGCGACGGGCGGAGGCGGCGGGTAGGGCCGAGGGATGGCCAAACAGCGTGTCGACCAGATGCTCGTGGATCGCGGACTCGTGGAATCGCGGTCCCGCGCGCAGGCCCTGGTGATGGCCGGCCTCGTCTTTTCGGGAGAAACGAAGATCGCCAAGCCCGGTCAGCAACTTGCCGAAGACGCCGAGCTCGATGTGCGCGGGCGCGATCATCCCTGGGTGTCGCGCGGCGGGATCAAGCTGGCGCATGGGCTGGAGCATTTCGGCTGGGACGTCACGAACGCGGTCGCGATCGATGTCGGCAGTTCGACCGGCGGCTTTACCGACGTGCTGCTGCAAAAGGGCGCCGCTCGCGTCTATGCGGTCGACAGCGGCACCAACCAGCTCGCCTGGTCGCTCCGCCAGGACCCGCGCGTCATCGTCCATGAACAGACCAGCGCGCGCATCCTGACCGAGGCGCATATCCCCGAACCGGTCGACATCATCGTCTGCGACGCCAGCTTCATCGGACTGGCCAAGGTGCTGGAACGCCCCATGCGCTTCGCCAAACCCGGCGCACGGCTGCTCGCGCTCATCAAGCCGCAGTTCGAGGCCGGGCGCGAGGAAGTGGGCAAGGGCGGCGTGGTCCGTGATCCGGCGGTGCACCGACGCGTCTGCGACCAGGTGGACGCATGGTTGACCGACAGCGGCTGGCAGGTGGCGGGCGTGACGCAGAGCCCGATCACCGGGCCAGAGGGAAATATCGAGTTTTTGGTGGCCGCATCCCGAATTTGAACGGGAAAGGGGCAAACAACGTTGACCTTTCCGTTTACTGTCTTCGAGCAGTGGGGCAGATCGACGGGCATCATGGCGAAAGAGGAACGAGTGGGGACGATCGCGTCGAAAGGGCAGTTGCGCATGTCATTCCTGCGCTGGGCGATCGTGATCGTTCCGCTGATCCTGCTGCTGGGCTTCGGCTCGGGTCGCTCGGTTCCGTCGGGAGCCGACAATGGCTGGTATCGTGCGCTCGCCAAGCCGGAGCTGACCCCGCCGGGCTGGGTGTTTCCGGTGGCCTGGACGACGCTCTATATCCTGATCGGATTGGCGCTGGCGATGATCGTCCATGCGCGTGGGGCCAAGGGGCGCGGCGCGGCGATCGGGTTGTTCGTCGGCCAGTTCGTGCTCAATCTTGCCTGGACCCCCTTGTTCTTCGGTGCCCATAAGGTCGGCCTGGCGCTGTTCGTCATCATTGCCATCCTGCTGTTGTCGATCGCCACCACCGTCGTCTTTTCTCGGATCCGCAAGGGCGCGGCATGGCTGATGCTACCCTATTTGGTGTGGCTGTCCTTTGCCGGCGTGCTCAACTGGCGGATCGGACAGCTCAATCCGGATGCGGAAAGGCTTGTGCCGGGGGCGCAGACCTCCCAAATGCTCTGAAACGATTTTGGGGATTTGATATGCAGGCCGACAACAAGCTGTTCGACGATTTCGCCAAGGTGATGAACGGTCTGGCGGGAACCGTGGCGGGCATGGGCCGTGAGGCGGAGGCCAGCGCCCGGTCTCGCGCGCGCGAGTGGATCGGTGGGCTCGACTTTGTCAGCCGCGAAGAGTTCGAGGTTGCCAAGGCGATGGCCGTCGCCGCGCGCGACGAAGCAGATGCGTTGAAGGCGCGCCTGGACGCGCTGGAAGCGCGGCTGGGCGGGACCACAACCGGGGCGGAATCCTGATCGTCCTGATATCTGAATGGAGCCTGTTCGGCCCGCGTGGTCGGACAGCTATCCACAGATTTCGGCATCTGGCGGCTTGCCGCCCGGCCCCGCGCGGTGCAACCTGCGTCGGTCTGGGTTTGTTCGCAAGGGCCTGTGATGCTTGAATCGACCGATCATGAAGCCGAAGAATCGGCCCCCATCGACATGCTGGAGGCGTATTTCGCCGCCCATGGGTGGGAGCATGAACGCCACGACGAGGAGATCGTCGCGACGGTCAAGGGAAGTTGGGCGAGCTATGAGCTTCGCGCGCTGTGGCGGGATGACGACAGCGTCCTACAGTTCCTGGCTTTTCCTGATATCAAGGTAACCGAAGACCGCCGCGCCAGCATCTATGAGGCGCTGGCGCTGGTCAACGAACAGCTTTGGATCGGCCATTTCGAGCTATGGTCCAACAGCGGTATCCTGCTCTATCGTCACGCCGCGATGGTCGATGGCGGCGAGGATGGCACCATCTCGCTCTCTGCGACCGAATTGCTGGTCGAATCGGCGATCGAGGAGTGCGAGCGCTTCTACCCGGTATTCCAGTTCGTTCTGTGGGGTGGCAAGACGCCACGCGAGGCGCTGGCCGCCGCGCTGATCGAAACCCAGGGCGAAGCGTGAGTTTTCCTTCCGGGCCGATCTGGCTGATCGGATGCGGCAACATGGCGGGCGCGATGCTCCGCCGCTGGCTGGCCGAAGGGCTGGACCCCGTGCAAGTCACGGTCGTTACTCGAAGCGGTACGCGCGCGCCCGATGGCGTCCGCTCGCTGACCGCGCTGCCGGTCGATGAGACGCCTGCAATCCTGATGCTGGGGTTCAAGCCGCAGCAGCTCGACGACATCGCACCGACTTTGGCGCATCTTAACCCCGCAATCCTATTGTCGATCCTGGCCGGGGTCGAGGAACAGGCGCTGGCCAGTCGTATTCCGGCCGGCGCGGTCGTGCGGATGATGCCCAATTTGCCGGTCGCGATCGGGCAGGGGGTGACGGCGCTCTACACCCGTTCCACCGATGCGGCCGTCCGCGATGCCGCCGAGGCGCTGGCCCGCCCACTGGGCCTTGCCCCTTGGGTGGACGACGAGGCGCGCTTCGACGCCGTCACCGCGCTGGCGGGATGCGGGCCTGCTTTCGTGTTCCGCTTCATCGACGCGCTGGCCCAGGCCGGGGTCGGGCTGGGGCTGGCACCTGAACTGGCGCAGCAACTGGCGCTGGCCACGGTCGACGGGGCAGGGGCGATGGCGATCGGAGCGGATGCTCCGCCCGCCGTGTTGGCGGATCGGGTCGCCAGCCCTGGCGGTTCCACCCGCGAAGGGCTGAACGTGCTGGATGCGGATGATGCGCTCAAGCGGCTCATGGCCGAAACGCTGACCGCTTCCGAACGGCGCAATCGCGAAATGGCGGCCGCCGCGCGACGCTGAATTTGCGTTTGCGCGAAGCCGCGAAGAAGATCGTGGTCCGTCCGGACGCGCAGAGGGGCGACGAGCGTAGCTCCGTGTTCCTTTAGCCTTGGCGCGCAAAAATTCTTTCTCTTCGCGCCGTAGCGTCTTCGCGCGGACAAAAGTCAGCCGTCGTTGGACCGCAAATCCTCGATCCGGGCGCGTTCATTCTCCGGGATGAACCCCTCCAGCACGGTCCAGAACCCCGTCACCGCCTGCTGCCCGGCCCGCGCATAGGCCTTGGACAGCTTTTCGCGCAGCGCGTCGAACAATTCGGCCTCCATCGCCGCCCCCGCCGGTGTCAGCCGGAGAAGCCGTTGGCGCCGGTCGCGATCGCCCGGACGCGTTTCGAGCAGGTCGCGCGTCGCCAGCTCGTTGAGCACACGGCCCAGCGACTGTTTGGTGATGGCGAGCAGTGACAGCAACTCGCTGACCGTCATGTCGGGCTTGCGGGCAATGAAATAGAGCGCGCGGTGATGGGCACGGCCCAACCCCTGCGCGGCGAGACCGCGATCGATGGAGCGCACAAGATGGCTATTGCCGAAGTACAGCAATTCCATACCCCTGCGGAGCTCTGGTTCGCGGAGAAACTGTGCCGATGCGGACTGGTTCGAGGCAGCCATGTTGACCCGTCTACTCACACGCCCTAGGCCACGGCAACCCAAAACAGAGAGATGACGATGGAAGTGCCCCAAGCCCTGACGTTTCGGTTTGATCCCTCTGCGGCCCCGGTCGCGGCGAGCGAACGGGCGGCGCGTCTGGTCGATCCGGGATTCGGCCGGGTGTTCACCGATCACATGGCGCTGATCCGCTATAGCGACGAAAAGGGCTGGCACGATGCGCAGATCACCGCGCGCGCGCCGCTTCAGCTCGATCCGGCCGCTTCGGTCCTGCATTATGCGCAGGAAATTTTCGAGGGCATGAAGGCTTATCGCCTGGCCGATGGCGGCGCCGCGCTGTTCCGGCCCGAGGCGAATGCCCGCCGCTTCCAAGACTCGGCGCGGCGCATGGCGATGCCCGAGCTGCCTGAAAACCTCTTCCTGGAATCGGTCGAGCGGCTTGTCGAGGTCGAGCGTGACTGGATTCCCGAACAGGATGGTGGCGCGCTGTATCTGCGTCCCTTCATGTTCGCCAGCGAGGTGTTCCTGGGGGTGAAGCCCTCGGCCGAATATCTCTATATGGTCATCGCCTCGTCGGTCGGCGCCTATTTCAAGGGTGGTGCGCCTGCGGTCTCGATCTGGGTGAGCCAGGGCTATACCCGCGCGGCCCCCGGCGGCACGGGCGCGGCCAAATGCGGTGGCAATTATGCCGCCAGCTTGCTGGCGCAGAAGGAAGCGATCGCCAATGGCTGCGACCAGGTGGTCTTCCTCGACGCGGTCGAGCGCCGCTGGGTGGAGGAACTCGGCGGCATGAACGTCTTCTTCGTGTTCGACGACGGATCGCTCGTGACGCCGCCGCTGACCGGCACGATCCTGCCCGGCATCACCCGCGATTCGATCCTCACCATCGCGCGCGCCCAAGGCCTGACCGTGCGTGAGGAGCCCTATGCGATCGACCAGTGGCGCGCCGACGCTGCCAGCGGTCGCCTGGTCGAGGCCTTCGCCTGCGGCACCGCCGCCGTCGTCACCCCGATCGGCAGCGTCGCGGAACCTGCGGGCCGCTTCACCATCGGCAGCGGCGGCCCGGGCCAGCTGACCATGTCCTTGCGCGAACAGCTGGTATCGATCCAGCGCGGCCAAGCCCCCGACCCGCACGGCTGGATGCGCCGCTTGGGCTGACGATTTTCCCCGGAATAGGGGCTTTTCAAGAACGGCGCGCCGGGTATAAGGCGCGCCTCTCCACTGGGGCGTCGCCAAGCGGTAAGGCAACGGTTTTTGGTACCGTCATACGCAGGTTCGAATCCTGCCGCCCCAGCCAATTTGCATCCGAGTTGTTGATCGAACTGGCTAACCCCGGTCCCGATGCCCCGGTGTGTACAGTCGACTGTGCCAATGGGGTGTGCGGAGGAAAGCACGTCCTTGCCTCGCTCCAGCATGCCTATCGCTGCGGCCACATCTTCTGGTGGCGCGGGGTTCATTCTTCGTTCCATAAGGTCCTCGTAAGAAGAGCGTCTGGCCGAGGTTTGCGCCGAACAGCGCGCGACGTCCTCCGATGGCGAGCATCATCTGCCCACGGGTCGGGCCTTTGTGGGCTATCTCCAGCGCTGACCTCGCAGGGTGGGCACATGTCATTCGAGCCCGACGAGCAGACGCTCGACGCGGAAGGCTGGAACGCGCAGCGTATCGCCGATCTGCAAACCGTCGTCTCGCTGCGCTAGAGCAAGGTGTCAGTCGATCCGCCGGCAAGAGATCGACTGACACCTTGCGGCGGCCGGTTTCGCGATCGATGACCGTCTACGTTGGGTGGTCGAACTCGCCCTCTATCCGACCGATCGCGACGTTTACGCTCATGCGGAGCAGCCGTTGCGCACATTTGTGCAGCCGATCGAAGTGGCGGTGTCCTTGCCACCGCCATCACCAGCTGCGCCCCGCCCGCTAACGAGATATCCTACGGGCGATATCGAGCGGTCCCGGTATCCCGAGGAGTGGATGCACGGCAAGCCGGTCGAGGCAGCGAAGCGCTTTGCCGATCTGCGGGTCGTAACGACCCTCCGAATTTCTCTCGTGACGTGAAACGCACCCTGCTGCCGACCAACATATCTGCTATGCTGGATATATGGATAACGATTCGGCTGTCTCTGCGCTTGGCGCTCTCGCCCAGGGAACACGGCTTGACGTGTTTCGCCTGCTGGTCGGTCACGAACCAGCCGGTCTAGCGGCAGGGGAGATCGCCCGGCGTCTCGACGTGCCGCAGAACACCATGTCGGCGCATCTGGGGATCCTCGCCCGCGCCGGTCTTGTCCGCTCCGAGCGCCACAGCCGCTCAATCGTCTACCGCGCCGATCTGGATGGGCTGCGCGCGCTGACCCTGTTCCTCGTCAAGGATTGCTGCGGCGGCCGTGCCGAGCTGTGTGCGCCGCTGGTCGCCGAACTTACCCCTTGCTGCTGAAAGGACCGGCCGTGGCCGTCGATGTCGTCATCTATCACAATCCCGAATGCGGGACGTCGCGCAATGCGCTGGCGATGATTCGCAATGCGGGCATCGAGCCGCATGTCGTCGAGTATCTGAAGTCGCCGCCCTCGCGTGCGCTGCTGGTGCAACTGATCGCCCGTGCCGATATGACGCCGCGCGATCTGCTCCGCGAGAAGGACACGCCCTATGCCCAGCTGGGTCTGGGCGACACGTCGCTGTCCGATGCGGCGCTGGTAGATGCGATGATGGCGCATCCGATCCTCATCAACCGGCCGCTCGTCGTGTCGCCCTTGGGCGTGAAGCTGTGCCGTCCATCCGAAGCCGTGCTCGATCTGCTTCCGGTCGCCCAGCAAGGGGCGTTTGCCAAGGAAGATGGCGAGCAGGTCGTGAATGCCGCCGGTCAGCGGGTAAGCTGAATCATGTCGAGCATTGTCACCGGGGCCGCGCCGCCGCGCCCTGCCATGGGGCGGTTCGAGCGCTATCTTTCGCTCTGGGTCGGGCTTTGCATCGTAGCTGGCATCGGCCTGGGGCATCTGCTGCCCGGCCTGTTCGCGCGCGTTGCCGCTGCCGAGGTCGCACGTGTCAACCTGATCGTCGCGGTCCTGATCTGGCTGATGATCGTACCCATGCTGCTCAAGATCGACTTCGGCGCGCTCGGATCGGTCCGCCAGCACTGGAAGGGCGTGGGGGTCACGCTGTTCATCAACTGGGCGGTAAAGCCCTTTTCGATGGCGGCACTGGGGGCGCTGTTCATCGGCTGGCTGTTCGCGCCGCTGCTGCCCGCCGGGGAAGGATCATCCTATATTGCGGGCCTGATCCTGCTGGCCGCCGCGCCCTGTACCGCGATGGTGTTCGTCTGGTCGAACCTGTGCGACGGCGAGCCGACCTATACGCTCAGCCAGGTTGCGTTGAACGACGTCATCATGGTGTTCCTGTTCGCGCCGCTGGTCGGCCTGCTGCTCGGCGTCGCCTCGGTGACGGTGCCGTGGGACACGCTCCTGATCTCGGTCGTGCTCTATATCATCGTCCCGGTGGTGGTAGCGCAGGTCGTGCGGCGCGTCGTGCTGGCCCAAGGGGGAGAGATCGCGCTTGATCGACTGCTCGGCCGCCTCGGTCCGGTGTCGTTGGTATCGCTGCTGGCGACGCTGGTGCTGCTGTTCGGCTTCCAGGGCGGGGCGATCGTCGCGCAGCCGCTGGTGATCGGTTTGCTCGCAGTGCCAATCCTCATCCAGGTCTATCTCAATGCGGGCCTTGCCTATTGGCTGTCGCGGCGGTTCGGCGTCGCGTGGTGCGTGGCGGCTCCGGCGGCGTTGATCGGCGCATCGAACTTCTTCGAGCTGGCCGTCGCCGCCGCAATCTCGCTGTTTGGGTTGAACTCTGGCGCAGCGTTGGCGACGGTCGTCGGTGTGCTGGTCGAGGTGCCGGTCATGCTGTCGGTTGTCGCCATCGTGAAGCGGTCGCAAGGCTGGTATGAGCGAGGCATGCCCGCGGATATATGAGGGGCATGCTAAGCCTCGCGGAACGTCTGGCTGACGCCGCAGCGCCAACACATTAGCCGCGCCAAAGCCACCATTGCCACGCCTGCCAGCGATGCCGCCGGCAAACCCAACCCCGCCCCGATCACCCCGCCGCCCTAGCGCCGCGCCGATGGCGTTACCCAGGTTGAACGCGTCGATGTTCATCACGGAGGCGAGGTTCGGCGCGTCCGACGCGGCGTCCATCACCCGCATCTGCGAGCGCAATCCGGCCCGCATGTCGCCGCCCCGGTCGCGGGAAGCGCCGGCCGTGCAAGACGCGCACACAACATCGCGATCGCACCCACGCCGGCGGTCCCGGCAAAGACGGTGCGCCAGCCGATCCCACGCGGAAGAACGCGCCATGGTTGAACGAGTTACCGAGGTACGAACCGCGCGGCCATGATCACCCTGATGACCGCAAGGGGGCGGAGGTGGGCATGAGAGCATTCCTGACTGGGAACGGCGAGCAAGACGGCCAAGACGTTCCCCGTCGGGTCGCATTTCGAGAAGCCCATGGCGGTAAATTGTAATAGCCGTGCAAGTGGCCGCTACTCGTCCGATCCCTTCCACCACCGGAGCGTCATCCCTCGTATGCTCGCGACGAGCCAGTCGAGGAACTCCTGGTCGCGCGCCGGGTCGCCTGCGTCGACCCAGGTGAGATAGGCGTCCAGCAGGAAGCTCGACACGATCTGTGCCAACATGGCCGGATCGCCGGCCATGGCCACCGGTTCGCCCAGCACCGCGCGGATGCGGCAGATGGTGCGCTCAGCGAGGACAGCGTGCAGATGGTCGACATGGCGCCCGAAGCGCGGGTCATGGGGGGCCTGGCGCAGCAACACCCGCAAGGCCGCACGCTTTTGCCGGGCCAGCGCCAGCGTATGGGGCAGGCGCTCACCCCAGCTTTCGACCGGCATGGCGTCGACCCCCAGCAGCGCTTCGACCATTTCGGCCAACACCGCATCGATCAGCCCGTCCTTCGACTTGAAATAGCGGTAGAGCACGACCTTGGCGACGCCCGCATGTTCGGCGATCGCGTCGATGGTGACGCTGCGCAAGCCGTGCACATCGAGCGCATCCGCAGCCTGTCCCAGCAGCATCGCCCGCCGGTTGATCCGGTGCTCGTCGATCATCTCAGCATAAGTACCGGCCATGATGCGACAGATATTCATACACGGGACAGGAACAAGGTGTTACTATATGGTAACATCGTCTGATCGGATGCTGAAAAAGGGGAAAGATGCCATGCGATTGCTCGGAACGGCCATGACCTTTTCGTTGATCGCCGCGACGGTCGTCGGCGCGGCAGATGCGCAGCCCCGGTTGCTGGACCGACTGCGTGAGATACGCGCGGCGCGCTCCGGCAAGACCGGCGCGGCGGGCGCGGTGTCGCAGACGATACGGGTCGGCGCGCTCGATCGCAGCTACCTGTTGCTCGACGCCCATCGCGGCGCGGCGCCGGTGCCGCTGGTGATCGTGCTGCACGGCGGCGGCGGCAGCCCGGACACGATGATCCCGCGTTGGGCGGACAAGGCGCGCGCCGCCGGGCTGGTGATCGCGGCGCCCAAGGGGATCGGGCGCAGCGACAGGGTGGGCACCTGGAACGCCAGCGGTTGCTGCGGTGAGGCGGTGGCGAAGGGCGTCGACGATGTCGCCTTCGTCCGCGCGGTAATCGACGACGTGTCAAGGAAGGCGGCGATCGACCCGCGCCGCATCTACATCACGGGATTCTCGAACGGGGGAATGCTGACACATCGTGTCGCCATCGCGCTGGGCGACAGGATCGCGGCGGCGGCGGTGGTATCCGGCGCGATGTTCGGCAACGAAAGCGCCGCGCGCACGCCGGTGCCGATGTTGGTCATCCATGGCGAGCAGGACGCGGTCGTCGGCTTCACCGGTGGGATGAGCCGAACCGGCTTTGTCGCTAGGGCGCAGACGATCCCGTTCAAGCCGGTGCGCTATGCGGTCGATTTCTGGCGTGGTGCGAACGGCTGCACCGGGGCGCCGGTGGTGACGCAGCAGAAGGGGTATACGACCGAGCGCAGCAGCGGTTGTCGCGATGATGCCGAGGTCGTTTTCTATGATCTGCCGCAGGGTGGGCATGACTGGCCCGGATCGACTGGCGGTCGGGCGTGGTTCGTCCGGTTTGGTGGCGGTGGGACAGCCGGTGGCGACTCCGGCCCAGCACCGATCGATGCGACCGATGTCATCTGGTCTTTCTTTCAGGCCCATACACGCTGAGTCCGCGCGGCTGGGGACGGTGCATGGTCATCGTCCCCCGTTTTGGCGGACACGCTGGGTTATCCCCTCATGCGCTGCCCGGCCTGTTGGGGGAGAGATCGCCGATAGCCGAATGCACGGGGTTTCAATTATAGTAGCCCTTGATATATCCACCCAGGGCTTGCCTGGCTTCAGCCTGCGTCGCCCACCGGCACTGGCCGCATATTGGGACCCATGGCCGGATTGGCAGATGAGACCGCGCACTGGTCGTTGCCGCTGGGTGGCCATCGTCAGCGCCGCCAGCCGCAGTTCCGTTCGCACATGGTCGTGCAGGGCCGGAACCGGCGGCCGGCCAGCGCGCGAATACGATGCGGACGCATCAGCCGCTCGACGAAGCCCGGCTCCCCTGCTGCTTGCCCGGCCAGCGGCGCAGCATCGGGGGCACGATGCCCAACTCAGCCGCAATCTCGGTCTGCGGTTGGTCCTTGTCAAAAGCGCGAACATGGCTGATGTCCGAAGGCCGGATGCATGGGGGGGATTGTTGGACGAGGCAGGCGAGCGGACGTCGCAGATCGAAGGCCGCAGCCGGCTGCGTCGGCTAAACATCAACCTGCTCTACTCGCTCGACGCATTGCTTCATTCACCGTCCCTGACCGCGGCAGCCCGTTCGATCGCAATCAGTCAGCCTGCGATGAGCGTCAAGCTGCGCCAGCTGCGCGAGCACTTCGGCGATGAGCTGGTCCTGTTTACCGAGAGACGGCAGCTGACGGCATTGGGCGAGGCGCTCCGTCAGCGGGTCGGGCGGCTGCTGCGTGAGGTCGACGATACGTTCAACCTCACTTTGGACTTTGATCCCGCGACAGCTCGGCAGACCATCACCCTGACCGCGCCTGAAGTCGTCGAGTTGATGTTCTTTAGTCGCATCGTGCCGCGGCTGCGCGCCGTGGCGCCGGGCGTCGAATTGAAGATGGTGCCATTCGCGCATGGCTCGGCCCGGCGTCTGTTCGATGCGGGCGTCGACGTCGCCATCGTGCCGGAGGCGATGGCCGACCGGGATCTGTGCACCGCGGCGCTGCTCGATCACCAGGCGGCGGCGCTGGTGTGTGCGGCGCACCCGTTCGCGGGACGCCGAGTCGATGCGGCGGAATATTGTGCCGCACCGCATGCGGCCGTGCATGAGGACATGGAGCGCGCGATCCTGGGCGATTTCGACGCCGAATCGCCGCTCGCGCGTCGCCGCGTCGTGGTACGAACCGGACTGCATTCCATGTTGCCAACGCTGGTGATCGGATCGGACCTGATCGCCACCACGAGCAACTGGTTCGCGCAGCATCAGGCGGCGTGTCTGCCAGTCGTGATCCTCGATCTGGCGTTTCGTCAGCAGTCGACGAGGATCGTCGCCCAGTGGCAGCCCTATCGCGATAAGGAACCAGTCATCCGCTGGCTGGTCGCCGAGCTGAAACGCGGTGCCGACGGCATCGGCAAGCCCATCGATCTGGGATTATAGCGGCATAACCAATTACAATTTGATGATGCCTCGAGTTGGGCGCAGGTTTCGGCTCGTCGAGGGACAGGATCGCACCGGAGCTAAGGCTCCGTGACAATCGTCGACCGGCCTCGACACCGCAGAATGAGCCGTCGACGGACCAGGTTCGACGACGATCGACCGTTCCGCCGGCTGGCGGGGCTTTTAGTCATGGCTGTGATGCCTCGCAGGGGGCGACGCGCATCCGACACTGTGTCTGCAAGGGCATGGGTGCGCTTAGCTGCGACGCGGGGAAGGGGGGGTATTCATGATTCGTCGTCGAGCAGACTTGGGGATTCGGGTCGCGGCCGTTGCCTTGGTGCCGATGCTCGCCTGGGCCGTGCCCCAGGCCGCACTGGCGCAGGGCCAGCGCATCTCGCTGCCCGCCATGCCGCTGGAGGATGCACTGGCGCAGATCCGTCAGCAGACCGGTGCAACGATCGACGCCGATCCCGATGCGATCCGCGGGCTGACCGCCGCACCGGTGCGCGAGGCGCGCGATGTGCTGAGCGTAGTCCGGCAGGCGACGCGCGGCATGCGGCTGGCCGTCACTCGGGAGGCCAGTGGCCACATTCTGGTCATCAACGACATCGTCGTCGTTGCGCGTCGCGACGAGGCCGAAACCAGCGTCATGGTACGCAGCACGACCACCTCGACGCGAACCGGCGAATCGCTACGCGATCAGCCGCGCAACGTGCAGGTGCTTTCCGCCAAGCTGCTCGCCGAGCAACAGGCGCAAAGCCTGCCCGATGCGTTGCGCAATGCGGGCGGCGTGACCGTGAACGCGGCGACGGTGCAGGGCGGGGTAGGTTATACCGTGCGTGGACTGTCTACGGGCGGCGCGGTCAACGGCCTGCCCACCCCGTCCACCAGCACCTTTGCCGCTGGCAGCACGCAGCCGATTGCCAATGTCGAGCGGCTGGAGGTGCTGAAAGGCCCTGACGCCATTTTGCTGGGTGGCGACAGTCTGGGTGGCACGGTCAACATCGTCACTAAGAAGCCGAGCGCCGACGAGCGGTTGTACGTCTCGAGCGAGATCGGCTCGTTCGGCGCAGTGCGCGGCACGGTCGATGCCAACCGCTCGATCTCCGCCGACGACAGCGTGACCGCCCGCATCATCGCGACTGCGGCGACCGCCGACCGGAACTTCGGAGGCTATCGCGGCAACGAAGATTATCTGTTCGCGCCCTCCATCCGCTACAAGAAGAACGGTACCGACATCATCGCCAGCATCACCGTCGGCAACCAGATCTTCGGCATGGTGCCCTACACGCTGTATGACACGACGAAGAAGGCGCCGGTGCCGATTGCCGATGGCGTGCCGCTGATCGGCGACAGGAACCAATTCTCGCAGACGACCAGTACGATCTACGACCTGCAGGCACGGCAGGAACTGGGCAGTTGGCTGACCGTGGTGGGCCATTGGCAGCATCAGGACGCCACCTTCTTCCTCAGCCAGTACTCGCCGTTCGTCCAACTCGCGCCCGGGCTGCTGCTGGTAGACAGCAGTGGCGTGAATCAGCGCAGCGCCAACAACGCGGTCGACGGCTACGTTCGCGTCGCGCTGAAGACAGGCCCGGTGGAGCACAAGCTGATCATGGGCGGGATGTCGACCAACTTCGACACCACCGCGGATGGTGCGAATGACGGCACCATGCAGCCATATGATTACGTCACCAAACAGCCTCCGCTGCCGCCGCTGGCTACCAATTTCAGCTTCTCCAACAAAGTCGTCGGCAAGCAGACCGCCTATTACGCGCAGTATCTGGCGAAATATTGGAAGATCGCCCTGATGGCGAGCGTGCGTCACACCGCGTCGGACAGCACGACCACCATCCGCGATTACCGGACCAACCGGAACCGCATTAACAGATACACGTCCAACGGCGCGACGACCCCCAGCTTCGGCGCGGTGGTGGAGGTAACGGACGCGCTGTCGGTCTATGGCTCACTCGCCTATGGCTTCATTCCAAGCTTCCAGCTCGACCGCGCACTCCATCTGTTGCCCGACACGCGCACGCGCAATGCCGAAACCGGGATCAAGCTCGATCTGTTCGACAAACGCGTGTTGGTGAACGCGTCGTGGTTCCGGCTCAGCCAGAGCAACTACAAGGTTCCGGACCCGACCAACCGGAACTATTTCATCAATCTGCCGGCACAGCTGGCGCAGGGCGTGGATGTCAGTGTCCAGGGCGAGCCGCTGAAGGGGCTGACGATCAGCGGTGCGTTCACGCGCACGGACTATTCGCTGCTGACGCAGGGAAACCGCAATCTAGGCAGCACCGTCGTGCTGCAACCGCGCGACCAGTATAGTGCTTACGCCTCCTATCGCCACAGCATCGCCGATGACATCACCGCAGGGCTGGGCGCAGGCGTCTATGGACGCTCCAGCGCGGCGATCGACATGGCCGGCAAATACTGGATTGGTCCTGCGGTGCAGACCGACCTCAACGGCTTCCTGACCATCGGCAAGCTCGACCTCAACCTGGGCGTGCGCAACCTGTTCGATCGGTCGAACTACCAGCCGACGATCGCCACCACCTATGTCCCGCTCGGCGAAGCGCGCACCTGGCGGCTGACCGTCGGCTATCGTTTCCGTTGATGAAGGCTCTTTGATCGATGCTGCCACAGCCCGTTCCCACCGGTGAATCCCGTCGCGAAACGGGCCTCGCCCGTCCGCAGCCTGCGGCCGAGCGGTGGCGGCACGCCTTCGGTTTGCTGCGCGATTACTGGACGTCGAAGGACTGGAAGTTCGCTTGGGGGGCGCTGATCGTCCTTATGGCGTTTCAGTTCGCGGGCGCTTGGTTGTTCGTGATGATGAACCGGTGGCAGCAGCGATTTTTCGACGGAATCGAAAACCGCGATGTCGCGGGGTTCGCGTCGCTGCTCACCGCGTTCATCGGCATCCTGGCACTGCAGATGGTCTTTGTCGTCTTCGAGCCGTACGTCCGCCGGATGCTGTGCCTGCGCTGGCGCATCCATCTGACCGAAACCTATCTGAACCGCTGGTTGTCGCGGAACCGCTATGCAGAGATCGAGCGATTGCGCATGATCGACAATCCTGATCAGCGCATTGCCGACGACATCAGGTTCGTCGCCGACCCAGATGCCGGCGCGCTGACGATCCTGACTAGCCTCGTCTATTCCCTCGTATCGGCAGCTTCGTCGATCATGATCCTGTTGGAAACCTCCGCACCGATCCGCTTCGCGCTGTTTGGACGGGAAGTGTCGATTCCCGGAGGGACGATCGTTTACGCGACGCTTTATGTGCTGGTGAGCAGCGTCGTCATGGTCCTGCTGGGCAAGCCATATATCCGCGCGATGATGGGGTGGCAGCATCGTGAGGCGGACCTGAGGTCCAACCTGATCCACGTGCGCCGCAATGCCCCGCAGATCGGGCTGGCCGATGCTGTCCCAACGGAGCGCTTTTCGCTGCGTATTGCCGTACAGAACGTCTATCTCACGTCACGTTCGGTCATTCGGTCGATGATCGGGTTGAACGCCGCCAACGGTTTGTACGATCGGCTTGGTTCCATCATCCCCCTGTTCATCCTCGTGCCGCGCTATTTTGCGGGCGCGATCACGTTCGGCCAGGTGATGGGTGGCCGTGACGCCTTTCAGCAGCTCGTGCCGCAGCTCGGCTTCTTCGTGCATCTTTATCCCCGGGTGGCGACCCAGATTTCGTACCTCAACCGACTCAAGGCGTTGGACGATGCGATCGCTCACGAGCGGCCGGCAGGCATTTCCGCCGGTGCGGGTACGGCCGCCGGGATCGCCGTCGCGACCCAAGGGCTCGTCATCCGGCGACCGCACGGCGAACCGTTGGTCGAGATCGGCGACTGGCAAGTGCGGCAGGGCGAGCGCTGGGTGATCCGGGGTCCGTCGGGCGCGGGCAAGAGCACGCTGCTGCGCGCGCTCGCGGGGCTTTGGCCCGATGGGACAGGGCAGGTGGCGCTGGCGGACAGCAGCACCACGATGTTCGTGCCGCAGCGTCTATACCTTCCGCTCGGCACGCTGAAGGCGGCGATCTGCTTCCCCGACGCGCCGGAGGATCATGACGATGCGGTGATCGCCGCGCTGCTCGACACGATGTATCTTTCGCACTTAGCGGACGACATGCACGCGCTGCGCATGTGGTCCGAGGAGCTATCGCCCGGCGAGCAGCAACGGATCGCGCTGATGCGCATCCTGCTCCAAAAGCCGGACCTGCTGATCCTGGACGAGGCGACGAGCGCGCTCGATCCAGCGAACACGCAGCATTTTCACGACCTGCTCGGCCGGCATCTGGCCGGGGTCACGATCATCAGCGTCGTCCACGACGAGCGGTTGCACGCCTATCACGACCATGCGCTGGTGATCGCCGATGGTCGCGCCCTGGCGGTGCCGCTGGAGCCACACGCATGATCCGCCTGCTCGCCACTGATGTCGCCAGCATGGCGGACGTCGCCGCCCAGGCCATAGAGGTCGCGCGTCGGATCGGAGCGGATCATGCCGTCGCTTCCGCCAGCGCCCAGGCGGGCGTGCGGGTGACGGGGCGCGACGGGGCCACCGACGCCGCGCTGCGCGATGCGGGGCAGGGACTGACCATCACCGTCTATCGCGGGGCGCGAGCGGGCACGGCAAGCACCGCGGCGCTCGATGAGCATGCGATCACCGAGGCGGTGGAAGAAGCCTATGCCATAGCCGCCCTGGTCGGGGAGGATCCTGATGCTCTGCCGCCGGCGCTGGCCGATATGGCCGTCGACACGCCGTTGCCGCCAATCGATGCGCCGTCGGGATGCGACGTCGCAAGCCTGCGCGCGACGGCGATGGAGGGCGATGCAATGCTGCGCGCCGCTTCGCGTCCGGGGGTTAGGGTCGAGACGGTGACGTCGGGCGTCTCCTCCAGCGAGGGCGTCCATGCGCTGGCGACGAGCGCCGGCTTCTGTCGCGGTCAGAGTTACTCCCATCACGGACTCTGGCTGGTTGCGCTGGCGCGCGACGCGGATGGCGCAGTCAACGACAGCGCCGACAGCTTCGACCGGCGCTTCGACCGGCTGATGTCCGCGCATGCGCTGGCGGATCGCGCCGTGGCGCGGGCGACGGGTCAACTCGGCGCGCGCGCGGTCCCCGGTCAGATGGCGCCAGTGTTGTTCGAGGCGAGTGTCGCCACGGCGCTGATCGGCAGCCTGGTCAACGCCCTTTCGGGCAATCCGCAGCAGCGGCGTGCGACCTTCCTGCCCGATGCGCTGGGCCGGACGGTCGCGGCGCCGCACCTTGACCTTCACGAAGATCCGTTCGAGCCGTTCGGCGTTGCCAGCGGCGGGTTCGATCGGGAAGGCATCGCCGGCAGCCGCCGCGCGATCCTCAGCGCCGGAACGGTCAAGGGACTGTTCCTCGGCACGCGCTCGGCCGGGCGGCTGGGCATGCGCTCGACCGGCAATGCCGATGGCCCGTGGAACCTGACGCTGACCAGCCGAACCGATCGGGGGTCATTCGCCGAATTGTGTCAACGCATGGGACGGGGACTGATCGTCCGCCGTCTCGAAGGCGGGGCGATCGATCCGGTGACGGGCAACTGGACCCATGCGGTCGCGGGCACTTGGGTAGAGGAGGGAATCCCGGTCCACGCCGTCGCCGATGTCACCGTAGGCGGCAATTTACGCGACATGCTGAACGGGATCGTCGCGGTCGGCGACGATGTCGAGCGGCGCGGCGCCTTTTCCACAGGCTCGATCCTGATCGACGCAATGCAGATCGGAGGAGCGGCATGAACACCAATATAACGACGGACGCCGCCACCGCGCGCATTTTTGGTCCCGCGGGGCTCGACCTCTTCGACCTGTCGCGCACCCTTGGCAGATTGGCGAGCGCGGGTACGGACCTCGCCGATCTGTTCCTCGAGGCCAAACGCTCGCGCACCTTCCGGTTGGAGGACGGACGCGTCGCGGGAGGATCATATCAGATCACGCAGGGCGTTGGCGCGCGGGCGGCGCGCGGGGGACAGGTCGCCTTCGCGCATTCCGCTGACATGAGCGCGGCTGCGCTCGCGACGCTGGCCGATGCCGTTCGCGCGCTCGATGGCGGCAGCGGCGGCGAGGTCGCGGTGCCGATCTCCGGCACCCCGCCGGTGCATGATCTTTATCCGCCGATCATGCTCAATATGCCGGGCAGCGCCGCGCCGTGGATCGGGTTGCTGGAGCGGATCGATGCGGTGGCGCGCGCTGCCGACCCGCGCGTGGCGCGGGTGGACGGGTTCCTGCGGATCATGGATCAGACGATGCTGGTCGCCGATCTCGATGGTCGGATCGCGGGCGACGTGCGCCCCACGATGCAGCTGTTCGTGACCGTGGTCGCGGAGAGCGGCGGCCGCCGCGCCCAGGGCCAGACGGGACTGGGCGGGCGCCATGGCATTGAGGGTGTGACCGAGGCACGCCTCGACGCGCTGGTCGTTCAGGCCGTGGCGATGGCCTGCACCAACCTCGACGCGCGGCCCGCGCCGTCTGGCATGATGCCGGTCGTGCTCGGCCCCGGCTATCCCGGTGTGCTGTTCCACGAGGCGATCGGCCACGGGCTGGAGGGCGATCACCATCGTAAGAACCAGTCGGCCTTCACCGGGCGGATCGGCGAACGGATCGCGGCGCCGGGTGTGACCGTGGTCGATGATGGCGGTCTGCCCGGCCTGATCGGCTCGCTGGGCGTGGACGACGAGGGTTCCGGGGCGATGCGGACGACGCTGATCGAAGACGGCGTCCTGGCCGGCCTGATGCAGGACCGGCTCAATGCCGGGCTGATGAACGCGCGCCCGACCGGCAACGGACGACGGCAATCCTATGCGCATCTGCCGATGCCGCGCATGACCAACACTTTCCTGTTGCCGGGCGACCACACCCCCGCCGACGTGGTCGCCTCCGTCAAGGATGGCATCTACGCCACGGCATTCGGGGGCGGGCAGGTCGACATCGTCAGCGGCCGGTTCAACTTCACTACCACCCAGGCCTGGCTGATCGAGAATGGCCGCATCACCGCGCCGGTCGAGGGCGCGACGCTGATCGGCGTCGGCCACGAAGCGCTGAAGCAGATCTCGATGGTCGGCAACGATCTCGCGCTCGACGATGGCGTCGCGAGTTGCAGCAAGGATGGCCAGTATCTGGACGTCGGCGTCGGCCAGCCGACGATCCGCATCGATGCGATGATGGTCGGCGGCGCGTCCTGACCACGCTCCCTTCTCAGCGATCGACCGCCCCCTTACCGAAAAAAGAGAATAAGCATGACCATGATCCAGTCTAATTCCGGCACGTCGCTGGCGTCGATCGACGCCGCAGCGCGTGATCGTCTCCAGCTTCTGGTGTTCAGCGCGACGTGGTGCGGCCCCTGCAAGGCGATGGCGCCCGCAATCGAGGATATCGCGCAGGTCTATGCCGACGACCTGGTCGTCGCCCGGATCGACATTGAGGCATCACCGGAGCTTGCTCAGGCGTTTGCAGTGCGTGGCGTGCCCACGCTGGTCACGCGCCGTGGCGACACGGTGATCGATCGCCATGTCGGCAGCCTTACCCGGACGCGGCTGGCGATGATGATCGACGATGCGCTGGAGCGGGGCAGGGTTGGGCAGTGAGCGGCGCGCCGACCTCTCTGGCGATGGCGACGCTGCGTCGCGCTTTGCAGGTGAAGGATCCCGTCTTCGTTCCGGACGGGACCGACGACACGACCCGTCTGGCCTGTTGGATGCTGACGGCGATCCAGCCATGGCCCGAGGCGGTGCGCGAGGTGATGGACGGCCTGCTCGCCGCGCATCGCGAGGCGCAGGCGGACGGCGCCGTCTGGCGGCGCCTGCGCCGTGCCGCGGTCTTGCTGGGCGACGACACGGATGTCGAGGTTCAGGCTTACGGCCAGGTCGCGGAAGCGGCGGCCTGGCCGCTCGCCACGGGACAAGCCGGTCTTGTCGAGATGATGCAGGCCATCTGCCAATTGCGGGCACGGCAGGCCTCCACCGCGAGCGGCTGGACATCCGAAGACGAGCAGGCGGCGCATGCCATCCTCGGCAGGATCGCGGACGGGGACGGTATGACACGCCCGGCCCGCGAGGAGATACCGGAGCTGTTCACGCAAGAAGACCCCGTTCTGGAGAAACGCTTCTCCCTCAATCTGACCGCCGCCAATGCCGCCTATGGCAGCTTTCGCGCCGAGGTCGTCGCCTGGCTGGCCGGTGCGACTCGGATCTATGAATATCAAAACGACGACGGCGATGATCGGTGAGTTCGCTCAATCGACGGCCAGGAACGCGTATATCACGGCAAGAAGATGACGGCGGCCATGAGGACAATGGTCAATAACGCGATGGATGGGAGAGTGGGGTCATTGCTTCGGAGGGCGCGGAAGGTTCTGAATAGCTTCGACGCCTGCGCGATAGGCTCTGCGGACCGAGGCAGGCATTTTTCTCCTTAACATGCGCGCCGCAGCACCAGGACAAAGCCGGGTGCTCGCCAGCCGTACGTCGAATATCGCGGTTTCGTCCTCAGGGTCATACGCCGCGCAGAAATATCGTACGGCCCGTTCGGTGCGACGGACGAGTTCAGCGCGTCCCGCAGTCGTATCCAGCGCAAGATCCCGATAGGCGACGATCAGGTCTGGAGGCGATGTGGCAACGGCGCCCGCCGTTGCGCACGCGGACAGCAATAGAGGAAGCGACAAAAGGGGCATTTTCATAACCTTCTCCGGGCGATGGGCGGCCACGACCGTGGCGTGGTCGGCACGCGGGCGGGCGGTGAGCTGGGCGGGCCGCGCGCGGCCGTTGGGCGGGCGGTGGGCTCCTTGCCTCTACCTTGGGGCGATCGGCCGCAGCCGATCCGAACGTCAGGGCACGCGCTTATAGTGGAAGTTGCGGACGAACGGCTCCCCCAGCGGGTTGATCGCGGCAGCGGATTCGATCATCTCCTTGCCATCGGCCGACACCGTGTAGACGCGCACGGACCCCAGCCTCTTGTTCTTAGCCAGGTTCATGACGAGCACGTTCGGCGTCGGGACCATGATCGCGGCGCTGTCCGCCTCGCTGGTGTCGCCCCCGCCGGGCGCGAACGTACCGTCGGGCCTATACTCCACCATCATGTGGCGCACGCTGTCGTTGGGCGCGGTAATATCGATGGTGGTGCGCCACTTGCCGCTCGCAAGGACCTGAAAATCGTAAACGACGCGCTTGGGCGGTGGGCCGTAGCTGTCGGGCATCCGGGTCAGATCGAGTTCCCAGCGCCCGAGGAACGACGACGGTGGGACACCCTGCGGGGAAACACCCGTCGCCTGTGCCATCGCTTCACCATGAAGCGCAGCGACGCTCATGGCCGCGGACAGGAGGAGCGCCAGTGGGCGTACAGGCAGATAGAACATGCAACCTCTCCTTGATGGGGCCAGGCCCAGGTCCTGGCGCGGGGATGAGAAGTAATCGGATTCGGTTAGGCGTGAGCCAGCCCGCCCCGAGGAACGTCCCCGGAGAATGTGCAGGTCGGCTTTGGTATCATGCGAGTGAAGGGGTTCAGCCGGTAGGGTTACGTACGGCCGCTATCTCGGCGTGTCGCGTGATGCCGATCGCGATAGCGGCCACCTCGAGGCCGACAATCGCGGCTTGCAGCAACGCTTGCTGGGCATCGAGGAAAAGCACGCTCATGAAGATGACGAGGGCGGTCGCTCCGGCCAGCGTCCACAAAGCCCACCGTATCGCGCCGGGCCAATCGCGCTCCACCAGCAGCCACGCCAGCCGGACATGTCCGATCCCCGTTATCAGTTGGATCAGCGCCAGCGTAGGAACGGCGCCCAGATAGATGCTGCGTAGCAATGTTTCGTGCGAGCCGCCGACCAGCATCGCGCCGGGCAGGCCATGCTCGCCGGGATAGAGATAAGGCAGGCCGAAAACCGCGCATCCGATCTGTAGCGCAGCCATCGGCAGCATGATCCCGAGCGCTGCGGCGTAGTTAGTCAGGGTAAAGCGCCCCTGTGGGCTCGCTAGCAGCTCTCGCCAGGCGGCAACCAGGCAGCCGGATGCGAAGGACAGCGCCTGCCCGTCGGCTGCAGCAACCTCATATTCCGCCTGCATTGCGAGCGACCAGTCGCGGCGGTCATCACCCATGCTCGTCGATGCGAGCGTCATGAGCAACCGAGCCAGGAATATCGTCATGCCAGCATCTCCTTGCCGGATAGAGGGGCGCTCTCACGGGTCAGCTCGATCGCCAGCGCGAAACCCGCGGCGGTCAATCGGTAGACATGGCGCGGCGGACGCCCCTGCTGCGCAGGCTCGCGCCATTCCGCCTCGACCAGCCCATTGTCGGTCATCCTCATCAGGAGAGGATATAATGTGCCCGACAGCAGCCCTGCCGCCTTCATCAGATCATAGCCATGACGCCATTCGCCCCGCTGCTCCGCAAGGATTGCCAGAACGAGGCGCATTTGCTTCGAAGGTTGTCTGTTGCGAGCCATGAGTCATAGCAACATATGTAGATTTAAGAGTCAAGCCTGTCCGCGGCTATCCTGTGGCCCGCATCGATGTTCGCCGTTCTCCGATGAATGCGTGACTGGTTCGGGGAAACCGCAAGGGGACGATAGATGGTCGGCAATGGGTTGTCCGGGCCTGACCACGTCTAGTCCCGACGCATCACGCTGGAGCGCGGGGTCTATTTCTACTCGCTATGATTGGCCTCGCCGTGGAACTCGCTGGCGGTCGGGTTCGATGGTGACGCGAAATCGGTGGCTTATCATGGGGTAGGGCGGCACTGGCCTCCGGCGCAGCTTGATTTCACCGGATCAAATTGGAAACCATATAGCCAAGGCGCCTTTACGTCATCGGCCGCAACGTGAACCGGTGATCTTGGACGGCAGCCAGGCAGTCCGCGAAACAGCCCCTTGCCGTCCCCCCGGCGCGAGCCGCTCGGTGCCTGTCGCGTAGCTCTGCCCAAAATCGCCTGGAATGCGATGGTCTATCGCGTCGACACCTTGCCCGACCCGATGGGGGCCGCGAAAGCCTGCGACGACATGGGATATGGCGGGATGGCCCAGTGCAAATTGCAATGCCCCTATTGGATGGCCTACCCAGCAACACCGGGGTTCCCTTGGCAAAACAAGTGTCGCGCAGCGTGCTCAGGGCGCGGAGGCCGCCGCCTTTGGTAAGGTGCTTCCAATATTTCCACTGACGGTCGCCGAGCGCCCTTCGCCCGATGTCGTGCACAAGAATTAGATCGACATGCACCAAGCCAAGCCTGTGAAGGCTGGCTTCGTGCGAACGGAGAATGTCATCGCCGCGATGATCATAAACAGGGCGAAACGGCATCGAAAAAAGAAAATCGTCGATTGCTTCGCCGGTATTCATCTGCCCCACGGGTCGCATCAATAAGCCTGCCAGCCGCCTCCCAAGGCGAGGAAAAGCTGTACCTGATCCGCTGCCAGGCGGCTGTCTGCAGCGGCCAATGTCTGTTCGGCATTGATCAGCGTGCGCTGTGCATCGAGGACGGGCAGGAAGCCCGTGCGCCCGGCCCTGAACAGCCGCTCCGCATCGCTCGCTGCGCGGGCGGACTGGTCGCGGGCAGCGTTCAGTGCCGTGCGGCGATCAAGGTCACGTGCGTACACGGTCAGCGCGGTTTCGGTCTCGCGCAAGGCGCCGAGCACCGTCCCATCGAATTTCGCATAGGCGGCATCGGCGTCCGCCTGAGCGCTGGCAATGCGCGCACGCACGCGCTCGCGGTTGGGGAATTCCCAGCGGATCAGCGGACCCAGCGAAAATTTATAGGTGTCGCTGCTCAACGCACTGCGCAGCAGGCCCGCCGATCCTGCCGACGCCCCAAGGACGATGCGTGGATAGAGTTCCGCCTCCGCGACCCCGATCCTGGCCGTGGCCGCGTGCAGTTCCAGCTCGGCGCGGCGCACATCCGGACGTCGCCGCAGCAGGGCGGCGCCGTCACCGATCGGAATCGCCCGGTCGAGATGGGGCTCATGCGTACAGGCCGCGACTGTACGATCGAATTCGCCAGGCGGGCGACCGGTCAGCGTCGCCAGACGGAACAGCGCGATCTGCCTGGCACCACGCAAGCTCGGCAAAGTGGCGCGGACCTGTTCCTCCTGCGCCCGCGACCTGGTCGCGTCCAGCGAGATGCCCCGTCCGGCATGGATCAGCCGCTGCGTCAGGGTGGTCGTGCGCGATTGCAACGCCACCGCCTGCTGCGCGACGTCGATCTCCCGGCCAGCCGCGCAGGCATCCAGATAGGCGCGGGTCGTATCCGCCACCACGGTGGCGCGGGTCGCGTCATAGGCCGCCTGGGTCGCCGCGACGTCCGCCCCGGCCGCTTCGACGGCGCGCCTGACCTGCCCCGCAAGGTCGACTTGGTAGGAAATGCCCGCCCCCACCGAATAGACCAAGGCGGAGGGGAGGGGGGCGCCGGGCCGCAATTGCTCCTCTGCCGATGGCTGGGCATAGCCGGGCGCGGCCTCGAGCTGTGTCCCCGGCTTGCGGGCTTCCTCGGCAAGACCAAGCGCGGCGTTCGCCCGTGCGATGTTAGCACTGGCGATGCGCAGATCGGTATTGTGCGCGAGTGCGTCCTCGACCAGTCGGTCGAGAGCCGGATCGCTGTATAGCTTCCACCAGTGGTCCGGCAGCGGGGTGGGCGTGAACGCGGCGCCGGTGCCGCTGACAAAGGCACCCGTCGCACTGGGACGTTCCGCGATGGCTGTGGCGGGCCTATGATAATTGGGACCCGCCACGGTGCAGCCCGCGAGCAGTGTCGCCATGATGGAAGGGACAAGCCGGTAGAGCGTCATGCCCGTGCTCCCGGCATATGGCTCGGCTTCGCTGGCGGCAGCACCTCGACGGTCGCCGTGCGGCCGACCACCAGCTCGGTCCCGGCGGGCAACCGATCGATGGCGACGCGGACGGGGATGCGCTGCGCGAGCCGGACCCAGCTGAAGGTCGGATTCACATTGGCCAGCAGGTTTGCGCCGGAATTGCGATCGCGGTCCTCGATGCCGCCAGCGATGCTTTGGACATGCCCTGCAATCATGCTCGCATCGCCCATCAGGCGCACCTGCACCGGATCGCCGACATGGATACGGGCCAGCTTCGTTTCCTCGAAATAGCCGATGATATGGAGCGAGCTTCTGTCGATGATCGCAAATTCCGGATGGCCAGCGGTGGCGTAGTCGCCGGGGCGCAAGTCCAGGTTGGTCACTGTCCCCGCCACGCTCGCGCGAACCACCGTCCGGGCGAGGTTAAGGCGGGCGGTGTCCAGGGCGGTCCGCGCTTGCGCCAGAGACGCGTCGAGTTGGGCGACTTTGGCCAGGCTCTGTTCCCGAACTTCTCCGGCAACGAGATCGCCCAATGACTGGTTGCGCCTTGCCTCGCGCCGAGCCTGGGCGAGCTGCACCTGCTGGGCCGCGACGGCCGCCTGCGCCTGCGCCACGGCCAGCTGGTACCGTGGCCGGTCGACTTCGAACAGCGGCGCGCCGCTGGCCACCTGCTGATTGTCGCGAACAAGGACCCTGGTGATCAACCCAGACACGTCGGGTGCCACCTGGACCACATCGGCCCGGACGCGCCCGTCGCGGGTCCATGGATCCTCCTCGTAATGAGCCCACAGGCGTTGCCCCGCGAGACCGGCAAGGACCACGACCATCAGCGTCACGGCGACGCGCAGAAATGCAGTCTTGTTCATTTTTCTAACCGAAAAGGGCAGCGACATTGCCGCCGTTGAGGAGCGAGGCGAAGCCAGCCCAAAAGAGAATGATGAGTGCCACGTCGAACAGGCCGCGATGCCAGACAAAGCGATAGAGGCGCAGGCGTCCGAGCAGCCAGCCGACGGCCTCCGCGGCAACGAACGCCAGAATGGCGGCGATCAGCAGCGGGTGGACGTAAACCCCGGCCAGATCGACTTCTCCCATCACGCCGCCTCCTTCTGCGTTTCCCAGGCGGGCGCGTGCGGAAAGAAGTTCCGCCGCAGCCCGGTCAGCGCGATGAGCTCGTTCGATCGGGATTCCGAGATGGGCAGGTCGATCGCGGACGCGATGGCCGCATCGATCCGTACACGCAGCGTGGGGGCCGGTACCGCTGCCCCTTCGATGGCGCAGGTGCGGAAATATGCTGCGATGTCCGACCGCAATGCCGCGATTTCCGGGGTGTCGCCGACCCGTTCGGGTGCGAGCTGGGCCACATTCATGCCCACCCGCAATTCGCGCAACGCCGCCATCCCGACATCCCGATCCGCCCGGTCGATATCGCCCACGCGCGCGGCGAGCAGTCCCACCCGGTCGAACATCCGGCTCCTCCACGTCGCGATCGCGAGGCTGGATGGGCGGGACGCGAGATCGGCGAGTTCGCGCCAGCCCGCGCGACGCAGCCGACGAATGCCGGTTCCGGCGCCGAGACTGCGAAAGAGCCGGGTTGCGAGGATCGCGGCCGCCACCCCGATGAGCTGGGCGATGCCACCATTGAAGAAACCTACCGCGTCGGCGGAGAAGGTGTTGGTCAATGCAAGGCCACCCGCCAGGCCGAGGATCATTGGCATCATCCGGCCATACCAATGCGGCAACGCAAGCAGCGCGCCGGAAATCAGCAGCGCCGGTGCCAGCACCAGCGCCAGCATTTCAAAGCTGTGCACCAGCGGAAGAAGCGCGAAGAGGTAAAGCGCCGTCAGCGGCAGCGACACGGCGGTCCAGATCAGGAATCCTCGTTGGGCCGGAACCGGATCGTCCATCGTCGCAAAGAAACAGCATACGACCGCAGCGATCATCGCCGCGACCGCCCCTTCCGGCCAGGAGGTGACGATCCAGAAGGCGCAGCAGCCCAGGATCGCGATCGCCGTCGCGACGGCGGATAACAGCGCCAGGGCATAGTCTCGGTGAAGCGGCCGCCGCTGCCGCTCGCGCAGCAGGGAGCGGACATGCTCCGGCATCGGCGCGTCGGGCGCCGTCACCTGCGCGGCAACATGCCGGGTCGTGTCCAGCGCCGTGACCAACTCACCGAGGCGGTCGAGCAGATTGACGATCAGCAGGTCTGCCCAAGTCCGCATGGGTTGGTCGGCGGACAGCGCCTCGCAGCGCGCGGCGAGGGCGGCCGGCGTGGCGCTGTCCGGCGCACGGGACCAGCGGCGGACATCGTCGACCAGCGCAGCCACGGGGGCAGGGATGGCGTCTATTGCCGCAACGCTGCGGATGCGGTCCTCGACGGCGGACACGAGGGGAATAAGCAGTACGAACCGGTCCTGCAGCGCCGCGAGCACGGCTTTGGTCGGCCGCTGCGTCGCGGTATCGAACGGCACATGCGTGGCCATCACATGCAGTTCCGTGACGTCGGCGGCGAGGCGGCGTCGCTTGGCATCCGTACGTGCCAGCTTCTCGGGGGCGAGCGAGTCGGCAATCCAGCTTTCCGCCTCGTCGAGTACAGCCTGAAGCCGCGTCCGTAGCAATGTGGTGACGCTGCGCGGCCAGAAGACGGCGTGGATGACGGCCGCGCAAGTGACGCCGATGCCGATCTCCTGCGCGCGGAGCACGGCGACCTGAAAAATCGCCTCCGGGTGGGTGACGCTCGGAAAGCCGACGATCGCGGCGGTATAGCCGGCAAGCATGAAGAGGTAGGAACGGGGCGTTCGGTCGAGCAGCGAGACGAACTGGCAACCCGCAACCCAGAGCGCGAGCGCCAGCGACAGCAAGACCGGCGCGTTGACCAGCAACGGTACGAGCACCACGGTGGCGCTCGCCCCGACGATGGTGCCGATCAGGCGGAACACCGCCTTGGAGCGCACCGCCCCGCTCAGCGGCTGGCTGGTGATGTATACGGTCGCCATCGCCCAGAACGGCCGATCCAGCCCAAGCCGGAACGACACGACCAGCGCCAGCATCGCCGCCGCGAAGCAATTGACGGAAAACGCCGCCTCCCGCACCCCGATGCGCATATGCTCAATCCGTCTCGGAGGAGCCGATCGCCTGGCCAAGCCGCTCTAGCACGCCGATCGCGATGGCCAGATCACCGGCCGGGACACCGGCGAAGAGCGCAGCCCGGATTTCCGTGGAGCGAACCTCCGCCTGTGCGGCGAGCGCGCGGCCGGCTGATGTAAGGTGGATCGTCTTGGCGCGCTTGTCGGTCGCATCGGCGCGCCGCTCGGCCAGTCCTGCCCGTTCGATCTGGTCGACGAGCGGTACGACCGATGGACCTTCCACGCCAAGCTGCTCCGCCAACATGCCCTGGCGCACGCCGTCCTCCATGCGACCTAGCAACATCACCGCGAGGGCGGACGAGTGTGAAAGTGACAGCTCCGCCAACGCTCGATCGAGATGCCGCCGGTAGCTGCGCGCCAGGGGGATCAGCGCCGTCGCCAAGCGGCGTTCGAGCTGGCTTCGAGAATCAGACATATAAGAAGATAGGTAGCTATCTATCTAGATGAATGCAAATTGTCTCTGAACCGGGCGCTCCAGGCACGCCTCCCTTGCCGCGCTGATGCCGCATGGCGCGGCAACCCGACGAAGCCGTCTTGCATCAGCTTTTCTGCCATCTATCGCCTCGTGAGGCGATGCCCCCACAGCGCGGTGGCCGCAAAGCACAGCAGGCTGCTCATATGCAAAAAATAGTGAGGGGCGCCGCCGGTGCCTGACAGCATCAGCAACGCCATGTCTCCGATAGGGATGACGATCGTTGCGGCGCAAAGGATCGTCAACGCCCGAATGTTTTCGGCCCGAGCCAGCCCGATCAGATAGGCGGACAATGCGAGATCGCGAATGGCGACAGCGCGGACATAGATCAGCGCGCTCCGATCGTTACCGGGCACGCCGTAAATAGCGGCCCCCGCTTCGGGTGCACAGACGAACAATCCACCGAGCAGCAGGAACACAGCCGCCAGCACGCCAGTAAGTACCAGGAAGGCGCGTTTGCGGTTCATGAGGCGGTATCCCTGTCTCAGGCGGCCGCCGGCGGATAGACGCCGATGATCGACAGCGTGCCCGCTTTGGCCAGGGCTTTTACCGCCCACCGTAGCGCCTGAGTCGGGGCGTCTCCTGGCATGAAGGGTGGGGTGTCTCGGTAATCGGGAGCGATCTGGTCGAGCTGATCCGCGTCCTTATCGCTATCGGCCCGTTCGGCGGCGGAACCATCATGGGCATGTTCCGCCTCCACGCCGATCACATCGGTGGGTTCCTGTATGCGGATATCGCCGATGTCATGCCATATGACGGCTTTCATGGCTCGCTCCTTGCTGCTGGAAGACACAACAGGGGCAAGATCGCGTCGTTCCGAAATGGCGGGGCATCAACCGGCTATCACAGATCAGCACAGGGGCGATGAGGAAAGGCGAAGGGACGACTCGCTCGATCATCCATACGGCTAGGGCGCTGCCTTAGAGATAAACGGATTCAAAGGGATAGGCCCCGCCATCACTTCACATGGATTATGGCACATGGCGCGATCCGGATTAGGGTCGCCCGACCAGGCGGTGGAGGGTCATGTGGCGCAATGGCGGCCGGGGAGGGTGATGGTCTTGGCCTGTCTGATCAGCGCGTGCGGCAAGGAGGCGCGTGACATCGGACCGACCGTGGCACAAACCGCGCCGGTCGGTAAGAAGGACCCGCGCATCGCCCTGTTCCAGGGCAATGTGTGGCAGATCGCGCAGGGCGGCCGATATTTTCAATATTATGGCTGTGCCGGCTGCCACCACGACGGCGCTCCCGGAACACGCGACCTCGCCGACGGGCTGCGGCGGGGGGCCGACTTCCCAGCTGTCTTCGCATCGATCGCACATGGCCATGGCGATCGGTCTTACGCCACGCGCATCCCCGACGAACAGCTCTGGCAATTGACCGCCTATGTACGGGACCTGGAGCGGCACACGCCTCAGAAACGGCGGCGGCAGATGCTCGATCAAAGATCCGAACCCCAAGCCGCGACATGGCGGGGGCCGCAATGACACGGATCGGCGTGGTGGCTATCATGCTCTTGCTCGCCGGATGCCAGGGGGTGCAGTCGCCGCTGGCGCCCGGCGGCGATCAGGCGACGGCGTTGCACAATCTGTTCCTGCTCATGATGGCGGTGTGCGGCGGAATCTATGCGCTGGTCCTCGTCGGACTGGGCTGGAGCCTGCGGCGCGTCCGTTCGGCGGGCCAGGCCGCAGAGGTGCCGGAGCGCAGTCTCTGGGGGGCAGCCATCGTCATCGTCATCGGCCTGACCGTCCTGATCGTCGGCAGCTTCGTGGCCGACCGCGCCGTATTCGCCTCGCGGAGGCAGGGCGCGATGATGGTGCGCGTCACCGGGCATCAATGGTGGTGGCGGATCGAATATCGCGATCCCGCGACCGGGCGATGGATCGAAACCGCCAATGAACTCCATCTGCCGCTGGACCGGACGACGCGCGTCGCTCTGGGCTCTGCAGACGTGATCCATAGCTTTTGGGTGCCCAATGTCGCGGGCAAGCTCGACATGATCCCCGGCCGCCGCAACGTGCTCGACCTGACGCCCCGTCGCGTCGGCTGGTTTCGCGGCCAATGCGCAGAGTTTTGCGGGACGCAGCACGCCCATATGGCGCTCGACGTGAAGGTGGAGAGTGTCGCTGCGTTTGAGGCCTGGCTGACGGAGCAGGCGCGGCCCGCCCCATCACCGGCCTCGCGCGGCGCGGCGGTATTCGCGAACGCCTGCGCCGTTTGCCACGCCATTCGCGGAACGGGGGCGTCGGGGCGCGTCGGGCCGGACCTGACACATCTCGCGTCGCGAAAGTCGATCGCGGCGGGCACGCTGACCATGACGCGTGGCAACCTGCAGGGATGGATCACGCAGCCTCAGGCGTTGAAGCCGGGCACGTCGATGCCGGCCGTGCCCCTATCGGGTCCTGACGCCGACGCGCTCGCCGCCTATATGGAGAGCCTGAAATGAGGCCCGATCAGGATCGGCTCGACCGCCTGTCGCTGACCTGGCGCGATCCCCCGGGGCTATGGGGTTTCCTGACTACGGTCGATCACAAGCGGATCGCGGCGCGCTATATCGTAACCGCGCTGCTGTTGATGTTCCTGGCAGGCATGCTGGCGCTCGACATGCGGTGGCAACTGTCGACGCCCGAAAATGTCCGGATGGGGCCGCAGCTCTACAATGAAAGCTTCTCGCTGCACGGGTCGACGATGTTGTTCCTTGTCTCGGTGCCGGTGATGGAGGCCATGGCCCTATGGCTGGTCCCGCTGATGCTGGGGCAACGCAACATGGCCTTTCCCCGGCTGGGGGCTTTCAGCTACTGGCTGTATCTGGGCGGGGTGCTGACGCTGTGGATCAGCCATGCGCTGGACATCACCCCCGATCTCGGCTGGTTCGAATATCCGCCGCTCAGCGGCCCGGCCTATGCGCCCGGCCACCGGGCCGACATCTGGGCGCAGATGATCACCTTTACCGAGGTTGCCGCGCTCGCCGCTTCGGTCAACGTCGCCGCGACCATCCTGAAGATGCGCCCGCCCGGCATGACTTTGGCCAGAATGCCCGTCTTTCTTTGGGCCATGCTCGTCGCGTCGATCATGACGATCCTGTCGATGCCCGCGATCATGCTGGTGACGTCGATGCTGATCGCCGACCGGCTGGTCTCCACCCATTTCTTCTCGCCCGCCAGCGGCGGAGACGTACTGCTCTTCCAGCACCTTTTCTGGTTTTTCGGCCATCCGGAGGTGTACATCATCTTCGTGCCCGCAACCGGCTTCGTCTCGGCGATCGTCGAGACGTTTTCGCGTCGTCCGCTGTTCGGCCATTCGGTGATCGTGCTGGCGATCCTGTCGATCGGTGCACTCGCCTTTGGTCTGTGGGTGCACCACATGTTCGCGGTCGGGCTTCCGCGCCTCGGCAACAATTTCTACACGGCCGCCAGCATGGCGATCGCGCTGCCCGCAGGGCTCCAGATATTCTGCTGGATCGCGACCATGTGGAGCGGGCGGCCTTGGCTGGCGACGCCGATGCTGTGGGTGATCGGGTTCGTCACGACCTTCGTTATCGGCGGACTATCGGGCGTGATGACGGCGTCGGCGGCGCTCGATCTGCAGCTGACCGACAGCTACTTCATCGTGGCGCATTTCCATTATGTGCTGGTCGGCGGCGCAATGTTCCCGCTCTTCGGCGCGTTCTGCTACTGGTACCCCAAGGCGACGGGGCGGATGATGTCGGAGCGCTGGGGGAGGATCGCCTTCGCGCTGATCGTCGGCGGGTTCAATCTGGGTTTCTTCCCGATGCATCTGCTCGGCCTCATGGGAATGCCGCGCCGGGTCTATACCTATCCGGCGGGCATGGGCTGGGAGGGGCTGAACCAGGTCGCGACCCTGGGCAGCGTCGTCGCGGTGGCGGGCGGGCTGGTGTTTGTCGCCAATGCGCTGGTCAGCTATTGGCGGGGCGCGCCATCGGGCGGCGATCCCTGGGGCGGATCAACGCTCGAATGGGCGGGCGAGGCGCCTGCGCCCTCGTGGAACCTGGCCTATACGCCGATGGTCGACGGCCTGACCCCAATGTGGAACGGCGGTCGTCCGCTGCGTGTCGCGGACGGGGTGGCGATCGCGCGGCGGGAGGTCCTCATCACCTCGGTCACCGACGCCGATCCGCTCTATCGGCAGAAAAGCGCGTCGCCCTCCATATGGCCGCTCCTGTCGGCGCTGGCGGTCAGCGCGATGTTCATCGCCAGCATCTTCACGCCCTGGGCCATTGTGGTCGGCGCGGTGCCGATCGGCGCAGCCCTGACCGGATGGTTCTGGCCCCAGCGACCGCGGAGGAGCGGCGCATGACCACGCCCCCCCGCGAATTCCAGGTCGTCGCGGACGTGTCGAGCCTGCCGTCGGGTGCCATTGGCGCGCGGCACCTGGTCTGGTGGGGCAATATCGGCTTCATGGTGATTGAGGGGACGGGCTTCGCGCTGGCGGCGGCAGCCTATCTCTATCTGATGACGCAAAGCCCCACCTGGCCGCCGGCGGGCGACGCCCTGCCGGGGCTCTTGTGGAGCGGCATCTTCACCGCCGCGCTGGCGCTCAGCACGGTGCCGAACCTCTGGGTGCTGCGCTGCGCCCGCGCCAAGAAGGCGGCGGCGGTGCGCTGGGGAGTGGCTGGGATGGTGCTGATCGGCCTGATCCTGATGGCGCTGCGTGGGGTCGAGTTTGCGCATCTGGGCGTGTCGTGGGATCGTGACGGCTATGGCTCGGTGTTGTGGTTGCTGCTGGTTCTGCACACGACGCATATCGTGACCGAATGGGCCGAATGCGCGGTGCAGGCGGTCTGGCTGTTCACTCATGAGATCGGCGACGACCAATTCTCGGATGTGGAGGACAATGCCAATTACTGGAGCTTCGTCGTCCTGACCTGGATGCCGCTTTATGCGCTGATCTATTGGGCGCCGCGGGCGCTATGAGGCTTGGCGCCCGCGCCTGGACCGCCCTGGCGGTGCCGCCTGTCACCTGGTTCGTGTTCGAGCAGGGTCTGTCGGCGGTGTTGCACAGCGATTGCGGGCGATCCGGGCTGGGTGTGGCCTGGGGGGCTGCCAGCCTCGCGGTCTGCCTCGGCGCCCTTTGGTTCGGCTGGCCGTATCGGACGCGGCGGAGTTCGCTCTCAAATGTCTGGCTTGCGCGGTCGGCCATGCTGGTGGCCGGCTTCTTCGCGCTCGCCATTGGGTTTCAGACGCTCGCTGTCTTATGGGTGCCGCCATGCGTCGCCTGATCGGTGCGGTCGTTCCCGCGCTCCTTGCCGCCCCGGCTTGGGCACATGACTCCGGACAGCCGCATGATGAGCCGCCGGGCTGGACGCTCGATCCCGGGATCATCGTCCCGCTGCTCGTCGCGTTGCTGCTCTTCGTGGTCGGATGGCGGCGGCTGGCCAGGCGTTCGGGGCAGGGCATGGAGCGATGGGGGCGGAACGCGCGTCTGTTCGGCACGGGCTGGCTGATCCTCGGCATCGCGCTGGTCTCGCCCCTCCACGAAGCGGGGGAGCGATCCTTTGCCGCGCATATGTTCGAGCATGAGGTGATCATGCTGGTTGCCGCCCCGTTGCTGGTGTTGTCGCGGCCGCTGCCGGTGATGCTCTGGGCCTTTCCGGCGGCGGGACGGCGGGCGATCGGTCGATTGGTCGCGTCGCCGGCCGTGGCGGTGCCATGGCGCACCTTGTCCGCGCCGTTCACCGCCACGCTGGTGCAGGCAGCGGCATTGTGGTTGTGGCACGCGCCCGCGCTGTTCGACCTGGCGCTCGCCCATGACGGGTGGCACGCCGCGCAGCATCTGTCGTTCCTCGTCAGCGCCCTGTTCTTCTGGAGCGCGATGCTGGGCCGTCACACGGCCGCCGGGACCGCTGCGCTGTGCTTGGTCGCGACCTCGATCGTCTCGGGCGCGCTGGGGGCCTTGATGGCCTTCGCGACCAGCCCCTGGTATGCTGGCTATGCCAGGCTGGGCCTTGCCCCCTGGGGCCTGACACCCGCCGAGGATCAGCAATTGGCGGGACTCCTGATGTGGGTTCCGGGCGGCCTGGTTCATGCCGGGGCCGCGCTGATCGTCATGCGACGTCTGTTGAGGACGGCCCATGGCTAGACGTTCTGTCCCACCGACGCTGGCCTGGCTGGCCATGCTGATCGGCCTTGCGGTGCTCGCCGCCTTCATCGGCGGCGTGACGCTTTATGTCGAGGCCCGCGCCAGAAGCCGAACCCAGGCCCAGGCCATCACCGGCGGGCATGTCGATGCCGGGCGCACCGCCATCACGCGGCGCGGCTGCGGAAGCTGTCATGATATTCCTGGCATCACCGGGGCATCCGGCATGGTCGGGCCGCCATTGTCGAAGATGGCGACCCGCCGACACATTGCGGGCGGCTTGCCCAACGATCCCGAGACGATGATCCGCTGGCTGATGCACCCCCGGCAGATGCGCCCCGGCACCGCCATGCCGGAACAGGGACTGAGCGAGGCGGAGGCCCGATCGATCTCGGCCTATCTCTATACCCTCGATTAGGCGATGATCGGTGGAGGATGTCGGCCATCCGATACCGCCGCTGTCCGGAGGTCGTGTCGAGGCCGTTCGCGCGCCCGCCAGCGGATCGATGGCGACCAGTGCCTCTGTCCGATTACCATGCTAGGGGCGGACCATGTCCAAGTCCCAAATTCAGGCCGGTAGCGTGAACGTCGATGGCGTCGCCTATGACTGGCGCCTACAGCGCGAGCCACATCTGTCGGACGACGAGGGGTGGAAGGGAATGACGATTTCCCTGCTCCAGCAGGACGCCAAGCGTGAGGCACTGGTCGAATTTCCCGCCCCGAAGCGGCTTTTGAAGGGGCTGCCGCGCGGTAGGCTTCAGCTTGATGACGCGACCATCTCGCGGTGCGTACGCTCTGCGATAGCGGCGGGCTGGGATCCGATGTCGCGCGGCAGACCGGTCGTCTTCACGGTCGACGCCGAAGGAAATTGATCCGTCCGCCACGGGGCTGGCCCCCCGCCGCCGACGCTCGCCGCGCGGCCCGGCCCGCGCGGCGCTCGGGGCGCCCTGATCGCGATCGGTTGGACGATAGCCGCCGAGGGCGCTGGCGAATTCGCCCATTTGCCGACATAGCGGTAGCCATGTCTTTGCCCCGACTCTCGCCATCCTGGTTCCGCCACCGGGTCCGATCGAGCGAGGCCAGTCTCGTCCTGCTCGCCATCGCGATCGGGGCGGCGGCGGGATTGCTCAGCGTCGCGCAGGGGGCGATCGCGCTGGGGTTGCACCGTGTGCTGTTCGCCCTCGACGGTGATCAGCGGCTCAGCGCTACCCCGGCAGTTCCGGCTTGGGGGCTGCTCGCTTTGCCGCTGGGGGGACTGGTGCTGGTCCTGTTCTCGCGGGTCACGGGCGCGCGCAAGCGGCGACTGGTCGACGCGGTGGAGGCCAATGCGCTGCATGGCGGGCGCGTGTCCTGGTCGGACAGCCTGGTGATTTCCGGGCAGACCATCATCTCCAACGGCTTTGGCGCTTCGGTCGGACTGGAGGCCGCCTATGCCCAGCTGGGCGCGGGACTGGCCTCCATCACCGGCGGCTGGCTCCGGCTACGGCGCGGCGATCTGCGCGTGCTGGTCGGGGCGGGCACGGGGGCGGCTATCGCGGGAGCGTTCGGCGCGCCGTTGGCGGGGGCCTTCTACGCGTTTGAGATCGTCATCGGCGCCTATACCCCTGCCGCCATCGCGCCCGTCGCCGCCGCGACGCTGACCGGCGTGCTCGTCGCCCAGATGCTGGGGGCGCAGCCCTATCTGCTCAACGCCGTCGCAGGCGAGCTGGTGCTGACCCATCACTACATCGTCTATGCCGGGCTGGGTGCGGTTGCCGCTGCGCTGGGCATCGCGCTGATGCGTGCGGTGGCCGAAATGGAAGCATTGACCCGCCGCCTGCCGGTTCGCGCGGCATGGCGGCCGGTGGTCGGCGGGTTCCTGTTGATCCCGCTCGCGTGGCTGAGCCCGCAGGTATTGTCGGCGGGACATGGCGCGCTGCATCTCGACTTGGAATATGCTCTGCCGCTCAGCTTTCTGGCTGCGATTTTCGTCATGAAGAGCGCCGCCTCGATCGTATCGCTGGGCTTCGGCTTTCGCGGCGGCTTGTTCTTCGCCTCGCTGTTCCTCGGCAGCCTGCTCGGCCATATCTATGCCGACCTGATCGGTTGGGCAGCGGGATCGCCGGTCGTCGATCCGCGGAATGCCGCGCTGGTCGGTATGGCGGCCTTTGCGGTGGCGGTGGTCGGTGGGCCAATGACCATGGCGATGCTGGTTCTGGAGGCGACGCACGACTTTTCGCTGGCGGGGGCCGCGATCGCGGCGTCGCTCGTCACCACGACCATCGTGCGCGAGACGTTTGGCTATTCCTTCTCGACCTGGCGGCTTCATCTGCGCGGCGAGACGATCAAAAGCGCGCGCGATGTCGGCTGGATGCGCACGCTGACCGCGGGCAGGATGATGCGCCGGGTCGATCGCGCCACGCCCGCGAAGTGGAGCATCGCCGAGTTTCGCCGCGCCTTCCCCCTCGGTTCGACCAGCCGCGTCGTACTGGTCGACGACCAGGACCATTATGCCGGGATCGTCCAGACCGCACGCGCCTATGTCGACGGCCTCGACCCGGCCGAGCCGATCGCGACGCTCGCCATCCATCAGGACCGGGCGCTGTCGCCCGATACCGATGTGCAGGCGGTCATGCGCGCCTTCGACACCGCCGGAGCCGATGAGATGGCGGTGATCGAGGCGGACCGGACGGTTCTGGGCCTGTTGTCCGAACCCTATGTCCGCCGTCGCTATGCCGAGGAACTGGACAAGGCGCAGCGGGCGCTGTTCGGCGAGGACTGACCCGGCTCAGCGCGTGCCGTCGATATAGCGGGTCACATTCTCGGCCAGGACGTTCAGCGGCACGTTGCCGCCATCGACCACCGCCTGGTCGAAATCGCGCAGATCATAGCGGGGGCCGAGCGCCTTCTGGGCGCGGGTCCGCTGCGATACGATCTCGGCCCGTCCGACCTCGTAGCCGCAGGCCTGGCCGGGCCAGGCGCAATAGCGATCCACCTCGCTCTCGGCATTGCTGCGCGGCAGGCCGGTGGCGGCGATGAACTCGGCCAGCGCCTGATCGCGCGACCAGCCGATCGCATGGATTCCGGTATCGACGATCAGCCGCACCGCGCGCCACGCCAGCCCCATCAGATAGCCCAGCCGACCGGCGGGATCGTCGCGGTACATGCCCAGTTCGTCGGCAAGCTGTTCGGAATAGAGCGCCCAGCCTTCCGAATAGGCATTGAACGCCAGGATGGAGCGGATCAGCGGCAGGCGCTGCGCATATTCGCCCTGCCAGACATGACCGGGAATCCCTTCATGATAGACGAGGTCGGGAATGGTCACGCGGTTGTGGATCGACGGATCGCCCAAATTGACCCAGACTTTCCCCGGTACGCTGCCGTCGATCGTGCCGGGACCGCCATAAGCGGCGGGTGCGCCCGGTTCCTGGGCCAGCGGCATACGCCGGATTTCCAAATGGCCGCGCGCCAAACGGCGGAACGCATCGGGCAGGCGCGGGCGGATCGCATCGATCCGGCCCTGCATATAGGCGATGATCTGCCGCCGTCCTTCATCGCCATCGGGAAAGCCGATGCCGGGCCGCTTCTGGTACGCGATGGCACGCTCGGCGACGCTGCCCTGGGTCAACCCTTGCTTGCGCAGGATCGCATCCATCTGGGCTTGGAGATCGGCGAGCCTTGCCTTGCCCATGGCGTGGAGATCGGCGGCGCTGCGCTTCGTCGTGGTCCCGGCGCGCAGGCCCCAGCCATACCATTCGGGGCCGTGGGGGCGGACGTTCAGGCCGGGCGCGGATACCGCCACCGCGCGTTCGGCCTGCAACTCGGCCAATTGCCGCTTAAGCGCGGGCACGATCGCCGCCCGGACGATCTGCGCAGCGCGATTCGTCCAGTCGCCCGGGATCGCGCTGGTCTTGCGGGCGAGTGGGCCGATCAGCGGGCCGTCTGCCTTCGCGGCCTCGGCGATGGTGGCGGCCATGCCCTTGATAGTCTTGTCGAGCAGGAAGGACGGGGGCACCAGCCCCTGCTCGCGTGCCTGGCGGATGCGCAACGTCTCGCCGTCCAGCTGCGCGGGCATGGCGGCGAGGCGCGCGAGATAGGCCTCCGCATCGGTCTTGTCGCGCACCGGCTGGTCGCCGTCCAGCATCTGCGGCACGTCGAGCCATGCACCGACATTCTGGATGACGGCATAGGGCGTATTGCGCCAGTCGCCGATGGTCGCGACCCCGTATGGCAGCGCCATGCCGTCGAGCGCAGTCCGGAACGCGCTTTCGACCACCGCAAGGCTGGTCAGCGTCGAGGGATCGAGCCCGGCGCGCGGCACCTGCGCCACCTGTCTCAGCGCATCGGTCAGGAAATGCTGGCGCGCCGAGATGCCGGTGGGCGAGCGATCCTCCAGCCTGCGGCGCAGGTCGGCATGGGTGCCGGTATCCACCCCCAGCGTGGTCGCCCGCTCGGGCAAGAGTTCGAGCAACTGCCAAGCCAGGCGATCGAGCAGCGCCCCTGCATCACTGGCGGGGGTGCCCGCTCGGACGGAGGCGGTGGCGGAAAGGGCGGTGATGCCTGCAAGGGTTTCGCGACGGGAGAAAACACTGGTCATGCCCGCAGGATGACCGGCGCCTGTCCCCACGTCAAACGGGGATGCGGGCGACTTGGCACTGTCACATAATGTTCATGCCTGTGTCGCTTTCCTGACTTCCAGCCGACCTACCGACGCTGGGAAAGAGAGAGGGGGGATTTTATGAAAAGTTTTGCGCGGCTTGTGGGGGGCTCTGGCTTGGGCCTGTTGCTGGCGGGAACGGCAGCGGCACAGGAGCCCGCCGCACCGCCGGGGCTGAAGCTCGACCGGGTGGTCCTGCTGATGCGGCACGGTGTCCGCCCGCCGACGAAATCGCCCCCCATGCCCGAGGGCACCGCGAACCAGCCCTGGCCGAGCTGGCCGGTCGCGCCCGGCTATCTGACCCCGCATGGGCGCGTGGGCGTGGAGCGGCTGGGCGGCTATGACCGTCGCATCTGGACGGCGGCGGGCGTGCTGCCGCGCTCGGGTTGTGCCGCGATCCGGATCGTCGCCGACAGCGATGAACGCACGATCCGCACGGCCGAGGCTTATGCCGGGGCGCTGGCGCCGGGCTGCACCGTTGCGATCGAACATAAACCGCAGGATGTGGCCGACCCGATCTTCTCGCCGATCGACGAGCGGGCCGTGCCCTTCGATGCTGGCAACGCACGCGAGGCGGTGCTGGCGGGGGTAGGGGGCGAGGCGGGGCTTGCGGCGCTCGACAAGCGGCTGGCACCCGAACTGGCGCGGTTGGATGCAATCCTCTGCGCGCCCGCCGCGCCGACCTGCGGCGTGCGGCAGAAGCCGACCGGCCTGGCGCCCGCCAAGCCGGACAAGCGGCCCAAGCTGACCGGCGCAGTCGACCGCGCCTCGACCGCCGCGCAAATCCTGCTGCTGGAATATGCCGAGGGGAAGCCGACGGCCGAGGTCGGCTGGGGCCACGCCACGCCCGCCGATATCGAGCGGCTGGGCGTCTTCCATGCCGAGGAATTTCGCCTGCTGGCTCGGCCGCGCTATGTCGCCAAGGCCAATATGGCAGGGATTGCCCCGTTGATCGCTCAGGGGCTGAAGACGGACCGGGGGCCGGTCGTGACCATGATCTCGGGCCATGATACCAATATCGCGAGCCTGGGTGGGCTGCTCGATTTGCATTGGAAGGTGCCGGGACTGGCGGAAGACGATCCCGCGCCGGGCGGGGCGATCGTGCTGGAGCGACTGGTCGATGCGCAGGGACAGGCCTATGTCCGTGCGCTCTATCGCGCGCAGACGGTCGAGCAGCTTCGCAAGCTGGCCGATCCGGCGGCGGAGGCCCCCTATGTCGCGGTGCTGCCAATCGCGGGCTGCAAGGCGCGGGGCGTCGTGGGGCTGTGCACGATGCAGGCGTTTGAGGCGCAGCTGACCCGTTAAGTCAAAAGGGGGTGCCGTTGTCGGAACGGCACCCCCTTCGTGATTACCAGGTCAGGTTCAACCGCCCGTAAAGCTGCCGTCCGTTGAAGCCGAAGGGCGAGTAGTAGGGGAAGGCCGTCACGCCGTTGTTGTTCAGCGCGGCGGGCGTCGTGCGGGGATAGACGTCGAACAGGTTCGACGCCCCAAGCGCTAGCGACACATTGTCGTTGAAGCGGTAACGGCCTTCCAGATCGACGATCGTTCGCGGGCCGGTATAGAGGTCGTTGGCGACCACCGAGCCGGGTTGCAACACATCGCCATAATGGACCGCGCGCAGCGTCGCGCCCACCGCCTGCCGGGTCCAGTCGACCGAGCCCACGATCTTGTTGCGCGGTGTTCCCTGCTCGATGGTCAGGATGCGGTTGCGCGCGAACAGGCTGGGCGCAGGGTTCAGCGCGGCCGTCGATGTCGGCACCCGGTCGACCGACAGGTCGTTGATGTTCGCCGCCGCGCTCAGGTTGAAGCTGCCCAGCGTCTCGCTGCGCCAGTTATAGGCTGCGACGATGTCCAGGCCCTTGGTCGTGGTCTGGACGCCGTTGATGAAGAAGCGCGCCGCCTGCACGCCGAACGGCGACAGCAAGCCCGCGACCTGCGGGCTGGCCGAGGATTGGATATTCTCCGACAGCACGATCTGGTTGCGGATACGGATACGATAGCCGTCGACGGTCAGGCTGAACCCGCCGAAGCGCACGACGGTGCCCAGCGAATAGTTGCGCGACTTTTCGGGCTCCAGCGGCAGCGCGCCCAGCTTCCGGGCAATGTCGTCGCTGACCGGATAGAGGCCGGTTTCCAGGATCTGGCCGTTCGTCACCAGCGTCTGGGTCGAGGTGTAATATTGCTGTTGCAGTGACGGCGCGCGGAAGCCGGTCGACAGCGTGCCACGGAAGGCCAGCCAGGGTGCCACATCATAACGCGCCGAGAATTTGGCGGTCGCGGTTTCGCCGAAATCCGAATAGCTCTCGCCGCGCACCGCCGCGCCCAGGGTCAGGCGATCCCACAGCTTGGCCTCGACATCCAGATACAGGCTGCCGTTGCTGCGATGCGCGTCGACCTGGTTCTCGGGTCGGAACCCGACAAAGCCCTGCGCGCCCGAGGCCAGATTGGCGGCGGCGCCGGGTGCGCGGTTATAGCTTTCGGGCTGGCCCGCATTGATCTTGAAGCCTTCGCGCCGATATTCGGCCCCCGCCGCGACGTTGAAGACCGCTGCACCCAGCGTATATTCGCGCGACAGGTCCAGCCCGGTGACGAGCTGGTCATAGGTCAGGCGACCGTCATCGAAGTCGCGCAGCGTCGCATTGCCATAGGTCGAGTTGGCCGAGTTCAGCGTCGCGAAATCGATCGTGTTGCGGCCATAGCTGACGGTCAGGTCGGCATTCCAGTCGCCGATCGTGCCGCGCACGCCGCCGGTCGCGTTATAGTCGCGCGAAGTCGTGCCGATCAGCGGCAGGAAACCGTCGGGGTAGAGGCCTCGCACCGCTTCGGCATTCACATTGTTTGCGCCCGCGACACGCGGGAAGGCTGCGCTCTCGCTGTCACGCTGCTGGAAACCACCATTGGCATAGGCGGTCCAGCCGCTGTCGCCGAGCGGCAGCGCGGCGTTGAGGTACACCGTGCCCTGCTCGATCTGCGGATCGCCGAAGCGTGCGCGGATGCGCTGCGGCGCGGGGCCGCGCGGATCGATATCGGCGCGGTTGGTCGGTTGGCGCGCGACATATTCGCCCGACAAGGTGAGGAAGCCGTCGCTGCCCAGGCCGAAGCCCTTCCAGCCGCTGACCGACACGGATTCACCGTCCCGGACAGAGCGCGAGGTGCGCGCGGCGTCATATTGGGTGGCGAAGGTCCCGAAGGTCACGTTGGCCCCGCCGCCCGAGCGGGCCTCGCGCAGCCGCAGATTGACCACGCCCGCAATCGCGTCCGAGCCATATTGCGCCGAAGCGCCGTCGCGCAGCACCTCGACCCGGTCGAGCGCGACCGTGGGGATGGTGTTCAAGTCGGCCGCCGCGGCACCGCGCCCGATCGAGCCGTTGATGTTGAGCAGCGCGGAGGTATGCGCGCGGGTGCCGTTGATGAGCACCAGCGTCTGGTCGGGCGACAGGCCGCGCAGCGTGGCCGGGCGGATCGCATCGGTTCCGTCGACCGCCGCCTGACGCGGGAAGTCGATCGAGGGCGCGACGCTCGACAGCGCCTGGGCCAGCTCGGTCGTGCCCTGTGCTCGCAGCGCCTGACCGCTCAGCACATCGACCGGCGAGACGGAGTCAAGGCGGCTGCGCCCCTGGGCGCGGGTGCCGGTGACGACGATGTCGTTCTGCGCGGTCGCGACGGCCGGTTCGGCCTCGGCGGATGCATCGGTGGTGTCTTGGGCGAGAGCTGGTGCCGCCAGCAGCGGCGTCAGCAACATGGAGCTGGCAAGCAGCAGGGATCGCGCCGTGCGCACAGGTACATTCCCCCTATTATTATCAAGATGAGCCTTGTTGCTCCTATCTCTACACCGATGCTGGGAATTGGGGCGCAAGGCTTCCTTGGGGGGCGATAAGGTTGGCTTGGCGATGACGGATGGTAATCGCGCTGGCGTTTTTTACTCCCTCTCCCCTGGAAAGGGGAGAGGGTTAGCGAAGCTTGCCAGCTCTGCTGGCTAGCGCAGCTTGGGTGAGGGGTTGAGCGAGCCTTTGGCTCGCGCGCTCGCTTGGGCGAGCGCTCACCCCTCACCCAGCTCCGACTAAGCCTTTGCTTTCGCAAAGACCAAGTCTGCGCAACCCTCTCCCCTCGGTGAGGGGAGAGGGGAAGATTGGCCACCTCAGGCGCTTACCAGACGTGGACGCGCTGTTCGGGCGTCAGGTACAGCTTCTGACCCGGCTGGACCTTGAACGGGCCGTACCAGGCGTCGAGGTTGCGCACGGTCAGCACGCGCCACGGCGCCGGGGCGTGCACATCGGTCGCGATCCGTGCCCGCAGCGCTTTCTCGCGCATCTTGGTCCGCCAGCTCTGCGCAAAGGCCAGGAAGAAGCGCTGGTCGCCGCTCAGTCCGTCGATGACTGGCGCGGGCTTGCCGCCCAGCGAGGCCTTGTACGCTTCATAGGAGGCGGTCAGCCCGGCGACATCGGCGATATTCTCACCCAGCTCCTGCTCGCCGTTCAGGTGGAGGCCGGGTAGCGCCTCATAAGCGCTATATTGCGCGACCAGGGCCTGACCGGCGCCCTCGAACCGCTTGAGGTCGGCGGGCGTCCACCAATTGTGCAGGCGCCCGGTGGAGTCGAAATCGGCCCCCAGATTGTCGAAGCTGTGGCTGATCTCATGCCCGATCACCGATCCGATCGCGCCGTAATTGGCGGCCGCGTCGAACTTCGGATCGAAATAGGGGCTCTCCAGGATCGCGGCGGGGAAGTTCAGCGCGTTCTGGAGCGGCAGGTTGACCGCGTTCACCGTCTGCGGCGTCATCCACCATTCGCTGCGATCGACCGGCTTGCCGAGTTTGCCGACGTGATAGCGATAAAGGGCGAGCTTGGCGCGCTGGGCATTGCCGACCGGATCGTCGGCGCGGACCTCGAACTTCGGATAATTCCACCAATGGTCGGGATAACCGACGCCGACCTTCAGCACCGCCAGCTTGGCGCGCGCTTCCTTCTTGGTCGCGGGTGCCATCCAGTCGAGCGCGGCGATGCGCCGGTCGAAAGCGGCGACGATGTTCTTCACCATCTTCTGGATTTCGACCTTGGACGAAGCCGGGAAATAGCGGGCGGCGTAGATCTTCCCGACCGCTTCGCCCAGCGCGCCGTTGACGGCGGAGATGCCCCGCTTCTCGCGCGGCTGCTGCGCGGGCGTGCCGTTCAACGTGCGGCCGTAAAAGCCGAAGGATACATCGTCTATCGCCTTGGGCAGCGAACCCGTCACCTGGTTGATCGCGTGGAAGGCCAGCCAGTCCTGCCAGCTTTGCAGCGGCTCGCTGGCGACCAGTGTCGACAGCTTGGTGATCGCGTCCGGCTGCCACGCGATGAAGTCGCGCTGGCTGGCAGGCACGCCCGAGGCTGTCCAGAAAGCGTTCCAGTCGATGCCGGGCGCCTTGGTGTCGAAATCGGCACGGGTCCAGGGATTGTTGCCCTTATGCGCATCCTGGCTGGCGATGATGTCGGTCTGCGCGGCGGCGATCTTCATCTCCAGCGCGAAGACGCGGTCGGCGCGGCCCTGGGGATCGGACAGTCCGGCCAGCTGCATCAGCTGGGTCAGATAGGCGCGATAGGCGGTGCGTATCTCCGCCATTTCCGGCTTGTCGGACAGATAATAGTCGCGGTCGGGCAGGCCCAACCCACCCTGCATCAGATACGGCACGTTGCGGGTTGGCTGGTTCATGTCCTGGCTGACGAACAGGCCGAACAGGTCGTTGGTGCTGGCGTAATTGTTGTTGTTGAAGGGGTCGGTGTCCGACCGCATCGCCGCACCGATCGCGCGCGACAGGTCGCGTTTGTCCTTGATCGCCGCAATGGCGGCCAGATCGCCCTGGATCGGCTTCAGCCCGCGCGCCTTGATCCCGGCGGTATCGGTATAGGCGGCATAGTAATCGGCGATGCGCTGCTCGTCGCTACCCGGTTCGCCCTTCGCCGAAGCCGCACCCTTGATGATCGCGGCGGTACGCGCCTCTGCCCGTAGCGAGACATCCAGGCCGACGCCGATCGACGAACGATCGGACGGAATCTGCGCGGTCTTGATCCACGTCCCATTGGCATAGTCGTTGAAATTGTCGCCGGGTTTGACGCTGTCGTCGATCAGCGCCTTGTCGACGCCGGGCAACAGACCCGTCTGGGCGATGGCGGCAGAGGAGGCGAGGAGGGCGACGGCAAAGGCAAAGCGCTTCATGATGATCCTGAAAACCGGAGTCTATGCCCGATGGAGCACCCGTTGCGCCGCTCAAGTCAAGGATCATAACATGAACTCGGTGTCATGATCCCCGGCCGTCCCCCCTTGATGCTTATGGGAAGCCCGTGCCTCCATGTGCGCCGACGGCGGTGCCGGTGGAGAAGGTCGCTTCACCCGAGGCCAGCGCGACATAGAGCGACGCCAGTTCGGCGGGTTGCCCCGCGCGGCCCAGCGACGTGTCCTGGCCGAACTCGTGCATCTTGCCGGGCAACTGCCCGCCCGCGACCTGAAGCGGGGTCCAGACCGGGCCGGGCGACACGGCGTTGACGCGGATACCCTTCTTGGCCAACTGCTTGGCCATGCCGCGGGTCAAATTCTGGATCGCCGCCTTGGTCGAGGCATAGTCGATCAGGTCCTCGCCCGGGTCATAGCTGTTCTGGGAAATGGTATTGATGATGACCGATCCCGGCGGCATCGACGGGATCGCCGCCTTGGAAAAGCGAAAGACGTGGAAGACGTTGGTCTCATAGGTGCGGACGAACTGTTCGTCGCTGATCTCGGAGATGTCAGCCTTGGATTGCTGATAGGCGGCATTGTTGACCAGCAGGTCGAGCCCGCCGAGCTGCGCGATCGCCTTGCGCACCACCTCCTCGCAGGCCTTTTGCGTGCGGATGTCGGCGGGCAGCAGCACCGCCTTGCGCCCCGCCTGCCGGATCAGGTCGGCGACCTCACGCGCGTCGGGCTCCTCGCTGGGGTGATAATTGATCGCGACATCGGCGCCCTCACGGGCAAAGGCGATGGCCGCGGCGCGCCCGATGCCGCTGTCGCCGCCGGTCAGCAATGCCTTGCGTCCGGTCAGCTTGCCCGAGCCGCGATAGCTTGTCTCGCCATGATCGGGGCGCGGGGTCATCTTGCTGGCGAGCGCGGGCCAGGGCTGGCGCTGCTCGGGAAAGGGGGTGCGGGTATAGGCGGAGCGCGGATCGCGCAGGCTGGGGACGCCGCTGCCGCTCGATTGCGCCAGGGCGGCGCCAGGGGCCGCACCGGCGGCCAGACCCAGCGCGGCTCCGCCCAAAATGCCGCGACGCGAGGTTTCGATATCGGTCATGTCGAGTCCTTCACGACAGGGAAGAGGTTCAGGCGGCGATCTCGCCCTCGTCATCGCCATTCCAATAGCGGATGCGTTCGGCGTGGATCCGGATCATCACCACGCCCGGCGTATCGATCCCGTCGGGGAAATAGCGGTCCAGATCCTTGGTCCAATGCGCCTCAAACTGCGCGCGATCCGCGATCAGCGAGGCGTGGCCCTCAATTGCCACGAACAGCGGCGGCCCGCCGAGCATTCCGGCCGGGCCGGTATAGCTGAGCGTCACCAGCGGCTGCGCCTGGATTTCGGCGACCTTGCGCGACTGGCCATAGGCGAAGAAATAACTGTCGCCATCATAGTCGACATCGCCATTGTTGCTCATCGGCCGCGCGGTCATTGCGCCGGAGCTCCCTTGCGTCGCCAGCATCGCGAAATCGAGCTTGGCCATCTTCTTTGCCAGTTCCGGCAGCGTCATCGTCGCCATGCGGTCATTCTCCCGGCAATGTCGCAGGCGATGGCAAAAGGCCAAATACCTGAGATTGCGTCGAAACGTAACGGGCGAAAGCCGATAGGGTTCATCGGGGCGAATGATGCGCGATACCCAAATGATCTGGTCCCCGTTTCACCAAACGGGTTCAAACGGTTGCTGAACACCGGTGCGCGAGGGTGGCGCGCATGGTGCCGAAGCGGGCACGGACATAAGCCTATGTTCAGGGGGAAAGCCCCAAACCTCCTTCTGGACTCAAATCCGTCCGGTCGAAATGGGGGGGGCAGTTCACCTGCAAACCAACCGCGATCGAGACGGCCACTGCATTTTCGATTGCGGTGAAGGTTCTGAGCACAAGAAAAGCGAGGCGGGTTTAAACTGATGGTCGGTGGCCGGGCAGAGGCGATATAACAACGATAAGTCGACCGGTAGCAGTTTGGCGATCTTTGCAGGCTGCTACCGGAAGTGAGCATCGGGCACTCGTTTCTCCAACCGTTGGATTCCATTTGGTGAAACGGGTGCAGGATCAAAGTGCGCCCCCCACCGATGACCGATATGGCCTGACCATCGGTGGGGCTAGGGATAGGGCGCGTACATTAGCCCATCTGTTCGGCGAAAAATGCCCTTACATCGGCTGCCAACAGTTCGGGCTGTTCCGATGGTGCAAAATGACCACCCTTTGGCATGACCGTCCACCGCGCGACGTTCGCATGCTGCTCGGCCAGCTTACGGGGCAGGAGCAGAAGGTCTCGCGGAAAGATGCCGAACGCAGTGGGCGCAGGCAAGGTCTTGCTGTCGTGGCGTGGCTTGAAGGGGTGGAGATGCGCTTCTTCGTAAAAACGGGCAGCAGTGCCCACGGTCTGGGTGTACCAATAGATCGACACGCCCGTCAGCAGCACGTCTTTCGACAAGACCTCCTCGAAATCATGCTCCCAGTCGCTCCACAGGCGGCGGCGTTCGACAATCCAGGATGCAAGGCCTAGCGGGGAGTCATTCAAGGCGTAGCCGATAGTCTGTGGCGCCGCCGAGTTGACCATGCTGTGCGCATAGGCCGTTGCCATACGTGCGGTCCATCGCTCGTACCAGCCTTCTTCGCCCGGCCCGTCATAATCCTCAGCTGTCAGCTTGCTGAAATCCAGTCCCGGTATCGCCGAAAGCGACAGATAAGCGCCATAAAGTCGATCGGCATGGGCGTGGTTGAGATTGGCCGTGACGAACGCGCCCCAGTCCCCGCCTACCGCGCCGAATTTGTCATAACCCAACATGGTCATGAGCTTTGCCCACAGGTCGGCGGTGGTTGTGGGGTTGAGGCCCGTCTTGCATAGCGGCGATGAGTAGCCGAAGCCGGGCAGAGACGGTATGACGAGGTCATATGCGGGTCCCTCTTCCGGATCGGACAAAAGCGGAATGACGCCTTTATAATCCCAGAACGTCCATGGCCAACCATGGGTAAGGATCAGTGCGCCACTGGAAGGCTTTTTGGCTTTGACCCAGATAAAGTGGATCGGAACGTCATCGATAACGACGCGAAAATGATCGTAGGAGTTTATTTCGGCCTCGTGCTTTCTCCAGTCATATTCCGTAACCCAATAGTCCGCAAGTTCCCGAAGGTAGCTTTGCGGCATGCCGTATTTCCACGATTCATTTTCGAAATCGTCTAGCCACCGCGTGTTCCTGATCCTCGACTTCAGGTCATCGATTTCTGCATCGCTGACATTCACGGTAAAAGGCTTGATCGCCCTGTCTGTCATGTCTTGATCCATTCCTTGAGGTTATGGCGATTACAGCGTGCCGACGCCACGCAGCGAGGCTTCCGCCCCGCCGTCGATGTAGATGATCTGACCAGTGATATGGGTGTTCTCCGGACCGGCGAACCACGCCAAGGCGCGTGCGATATCGTCGGCTTCGGCGATGCCGTTGAGGGGCATCGGTACGCGTTCCAGCATGGCGCGCCGGACCTCCGGCAACTTGATCTGCTCGGAGATCATTGGCGTCATCACCATGCCTGGAGCGATCGCATTCAGGGCGATCCCTGCGCCCGCCCATTCGGACGTCGGTGCGTGACGTTTAACCCACCGCGCGACAGCTCGCTTCGAAGTGCTGTAAATGGCCCCTGGTTGGTCGGTTATCGCTTCGGCCCGGACAATGGCTGCCGCTTCATCATATCCTTCGAAGGCACCAAGGAGATCGGCGTCGGCATCGAAAAGAACTGCGACGCTCGCAAGCACGACCGCGCGGGGCGCCGCCGAATTCGCAAGAAATGGCCGTAGGCCGATCAGCGTGGCCAGCGTTCCATAATAGTTGACCTGTGCCGTCACCGGCGCGTCCAGGCCCAGCCCCGCCGCGCAGATCAGGCCATCGACGGTATCTGTCAGTTTCGCAACAGCATCCACCAGTTCCTTCCGGCCATCAGCTGTACTAAGATCGGCAACGATATTGGCGTGACTGCGGTCGACGCCAATGACCGTGTGACCCAATTTCACCAGCAGATTCGTAGTGGCCTGACCTATTCCTGACGCGCTTCCGGTTACGACATATGTTCTGGACATAATGATAATCCCTACAGAAGGTAATTCCTAGAATATTGGAATGATTGCATGCGTAAAATCCGGCCATATGCTGATCTTGTCGGGTTATTTCAGAATAGAAGCGTCGCCATCATTCCAACATTCAAGGCGTCGGCATATTTTCCTGTAAACGAGGGGTGCACGATATATGCGATGCTTGGCGTGGCGTAGAGGCCGGGTCGAATATGGTAGGCGTAATTTGCGCCGATGGAAAACTGGTTGCTTTCAGTTCTAACACCGACCCCGGAAAATTGCCTGCGCGCGTCTTGGCTATACTTGTTGAACGACGCTGTTAGACTGATGGCATCGGTCGGTCGGGCATCCGTCGGACCCAACCAATAGGCGCGCAACTCGTAATTCTGGCTAATGACATTGACGTTTTCGGCCGCCACCTGTGCGGACGCCCCAAGATAGAGCCCCCGATAAGGCAGCATGGGATCAGGCTGCAGGGTCTGATAGTCGCCGAGGATGTAGAAGGCCTGATTGTCGGATTTATCGGTCGACCCGAAAACCGCGTAATCCGACGTGTTGTAAATATAGCCGGTGCGTAACCAGAGCCGTCGCGTCCCCATCGAGGCGGGGCGGTTATAACCGACTTCCCCGACCATCAGCACCTTTGCTCCGGTGCTATTCTCCAGGAATTTGATGGAATGGGGGTTGGAATAGGTTGCAGCAACAAGCCCCGCGGGGTTCAGGCTGCGCTGGACGGCCCCCTTGATGTAAAGATTGTTCTTGAGGTCATAGGAGAGCTCGAACGCGGGCGTCACCGAGCTTGGTAATGTCATGCCCGCCTGCACCGGTATCAAGCCCGAAAGTCCGGAGGCCAGAACCGGATTCCCCCCCGTGAAGACGCCGGCGAAATCGAAGAGCAGCGGAAAATAGCCCGCCTTTACGAGCAGACGATCGCCGATCGTTTGGGCATAATAGGCGTTGAGAAGCTGCGTGGACCCGGATTTGCCGTTGATCTGCGGAAAGTTCGTCCAACCGATCGCTGATACGCCGAGACCGATGTAGGAGTTCGGCAACCCGGCCGAGCTCAGCCCGAATTGCGCCTTTAGCAGGAGGCCCGCCGGGGGCAGCGTAAACGTCTGACCATTGTACGCGCGGGGAAGCCCCTTGGCGTTGTCGAGAATGTTGTAGACTGCATTGGGGCCGACCTGCCCCTCGAAGCTGATGTCGCGGTCGGACAGCCAGCTGCGAAATCCCCCGACATCGCCGAGCAATGAATCGATCGACCCTGGAAACTGGGTCGTAACGCCTTTTTCCCGCCACCTGTCGAAATGCTGGTAGAGGGCAGGGTCCCGTCCGAAGGTCACCTTGGCAAGCTTCGCCTGCATTTCCGGCGTCATCGCCGGGGGAGTTTGGGGCGCGGTGGGTGCGGGAGGTTGATTGGCCAAGTCGGTGACGCCGACCTTCACATCGGTCGACGGGCTATTTGCGGCAACCGGAGGCACCGGCGCCTGCTGTGCGGTGGCGGGGACGCTCACCCAACAGGCGGCGAGTGCAAGAATGCCGCCGTATGACAGGCGATGGCGTTGCTGCTTGCGTAGGCGCGCCGTAATGACGGCCTGATGGCATTGCGAACTGGATTTCAAGCTCATCTTGATCCCCCCGGGATGGATGTTCCGGTATCAGTGCTATGGCGGTCGCCCTTTGAAATGCGGCGGCGAGAGCGGAATCCTCGGGCAGGGTGCGAGCCACAGTGATGCGACGCCGTCCGACGAGTTCGGCTAGTCGCGGTCATCCCCCAGCTCTGCTGTCATGAGTCCGCCCTGGGCGTCAGCCGGGCATCTGGCGCTGCCCTAGCCGCCGCCGATCCGGACCACCGCTTTCGTCGCTGAATGCGGCAACCCACGGAATAACTCGTCGACATCCTCCTTGCTGCGGAGGTCTTCCCAATCGACAATGATGGTGCCGGGTGGCGGCGAGCTTTTCATCCCGGCGGCCATTCCCTCCAGCGACGCTTGCCAGTCACCGCGCGCCCAACCGCCCCGCAGCGGTTCGCTTCCGAAGAAGAAGCCGAAGTGTCGCAGCGTCAATTCCTTCAGCCACGGCGACAAAGGGTCGATATTCCCGAACGGTGCCGCGCCATACGCACGCAGAATCACGACAGTTCCCTGGATACGGCTCACGTTATAAGCGTGCCGCAGGTAATTCTGAGCGGCCGGGACATAGTCTTCCATGCAGACAAACGACACGTCGGCGCCGCGCGGCATATGATCCCGGATAGCCGCTTCGACATTCTCGACTTCAGGATCGACCACCGCGGTCGCGCCAAGGGCGAGCGCCGCCCGACGACGGACCTCCTCGGGGTCGACAACCACGATCTGGCGCGCGCCGCCGCGTTTGAGCCATTCCACGGCGAACAGGCCGTAATCCTCAGCGCCGAAGACGACGACGTCGTCATGGACCGAAAAGCCCGATAGGCGAACCGCTCGCGTGGCGCAGGACATCGCCTCGGCCAGTGCGGCCTCCATCATGCCCACATGATCCGGCAATTGGTGGCACGTATATGCCGGTGACACGAAAAGATCGGCAAAAGCGCCATCGGGACCATTGCCGATACCCATGAAGCTGGGCGCCTGCTCACACAGGAGCATGGCACCGCCCCGACATTGCGGGCATTCCCCGCAATATCGCCTGGGATCCACCGAGACCAAGTCCCCCGGCTTCCAATCGGCAACGCCGTCTCCGACAGCCTGGACAATAGCGCTGACCTCATGGCCTATCACCAGTCCGTCGGCGTAACTGCCCGCGCCCACCAAGCCTTCGTAGCAATGTTTGTCAGAAAAGCACACGCCTGTGTAGGCGGGCCGTAACAGCAGGTCGCCCGCGCCGGGCTTCGGCTCGGGTCGCTCCTCGATAACGAAGTTTCCCGCACCCCGGCTTACCAATGCCTTCATGCCTCTTCTCCTAATTCCGCAATGCCGTTTTCGGCTTCATCGGGATATCTGGCCCGGTACAAACAAGGGCCAGCTATCGCTCGACGGTCGCGGCGGGGCTCGTCGAGTCACAGGAATACTAGCGCTGCCACTGCAAAATGCAACCCGGCAGTATTATTAAATGGCGAGATGATGCCGCGCCGGAAGATGGCAAGGCGCGGCGAGGCGCTGCCACCCGCTCTATTTCGTAGTCAGGAGAGAAGGGCAGGACATTGCCCTATCGACGGCTCAGGCGCGGGCGATGCGTTCGAACGCCCGCCAACGGCCCTCAAACAGCTGGGCCAGATGCGCTGGCTCAGGCAAGCATGGCTCAAGAGCGATCCGATCGAGTGGGGTCGCGATCAGGTCGATAAGGATATCGGTCAGAAATTCGGCAGCGAATTCCTTGCCGATCTCGCCTGCTTCTTGGCACTGGGACACCAAGGCAACGAGCGGCGCCTCCAGGACCAATCGCCATTGCGACATCTGGTCTGCAATGAAAGGCTTTGTGGCTGCCTCACCGTATAACAGCTTGCGAAATGCCAATTCGTCGGGGACCGACGTGTAGTCGAACAGAAGCTGGGCCGCGACCCTCAGTGCGTCCAGAGTAGGACGGGATGCGAGCGTGGCGTCCCGGACGAAGCGTTCCAGCTTTGCCACTTCCACATCGATCATCGCCATCAGCAACGCTTCCTTGCTTTTGTAGCGCTTGTAGATCGTGGGTTTCGCCGCACCGATCCGGTTGGCGATCTCGCTCATCGAAGCGGCCTGAAATCCGTATTCGAGGAACGCGGCTCTTGCTGCCGCCAGGACCATGACATCGAGACGTTCGGCGTCTTCCTTCGTAGGCCTGCCCGACGTGCGACGGCGCTCATTCATACCCATAGATGGCCCCTGCTGTGCTTTGCCCTCGGGTACATGGTGTACGGCCGGCGGAGGTGTTTGGCGTCTGCCATTGGTATGGCCGCCGCGATGTTCCGCAGCAGTGGCATGGGGGTCATCCGGCTGTCAACGAATGCGGCCAGCCGGAACGGCACCGGTACGAAGCCCGGCGCCGCCTCTCGATCATCGGCAAACCCGTAAAAGTTCACGTCATAGCTGGCGTGGCGAGCAGTAGTGCTGGGCTAGCAAGTTCCCGGCCCACCTCGGCCAGAAACGTAGCGCCGGGAACGCCGTCGATCGCACGATGATCGATCGTCAGCGATGCGGTCATGACCTCGCCGCGCACCCGCCCGATCCCCAGGATCGCGACCTGGGGTAGGTTGATGATCGGCGTGAACGCATCGATCCCGAAGCTGCCAAGATTGGTGACTGAGAACGTCCCGTCGGTCATGTCCTTGAAGTTCAAAGACCCCGACCGCGCCTGCTCGGTCAGGTGAGCCACACGCGTGCCGAGTTCACCCGCGCTCAATTCCTGGGCGTCCCGCAGGACCGGCACCACCAGCCCAGCGTCCAATGCCACCGCAAAGCCGAGATTGACCCTATCCCGATGCTGGATGGTACCGTTTTCGAGAGTTGCATTGATGTCGGGCCGCCGGGCAAGAACGCGGGCGACAGCCGTCAGGATCAGCGTATTGATGCTGACCTTTTCGCTCAGCGTCTTACGCAGCGCCAGCATCGCGCCGACCTCGAATTCGGTATGCAGCGTGAGCTGTGGAGCGGACTGGAGACTTGCGCTCATCGCACTAGCGATGGCACCCCGCATCCCCCGCAGCTTTGTTTCCCTTGGCGCGGGGCTGATCTCTTCTGCCATGGGACTAGCTCTCGATGATGCAGAGAACGTCGCCGACCGGTATCTCTTCGCCCTCCTGCGCGACGATCTCGACCAGCCGGCCTGCGTCCGATGCTTCGACTGCACCATTCGCCTTTGCGGCTTCCACCTCGACGATCTCCTCGCCGACCTGGATATCGTCACCCACGGACTTCAGCCATTTCGTGACGGTGCCTTCGTTCATGCCCATGCCCCACTGGGGCATTTTCACTTCGATACGTGCCATGGCTTCAAATTTCCTTCCCGCGATATTCAAACGTTGATTTGATGGCTTCAGCCACGGCTTCCCGGCTTGGCAGCAGCGCCTTCTCCAACTGCGGGCTGAACGCCAGGTGCATGTCGGGTGCGGTGACGCGCTTTGGCGGGGCCAGCAGGCGGCCGTGAAAATGTTCGGCAACGGTGGCTAGAATTTCGCCAGCAACGCCGCATGTCATGGGTCCGTTATCGACGACGACGACACGGCGCGTCTTGTCCACCGAAGCGAGCACCGTTTTCCAATCGAAGGGGCACAGGCTCCGGGGGTCGATCACTTCGATCGAGATGCCATCCTTGCCGAGAAGCTTGAGGGCCTGATCGACCGTACGCAAGCTCTGGCCAATACCGATGACGGTAACGTCCGACCCCCGCTGCCGGATCTCGGCCTCGCCCAGCGGTATAATGAAATCTGGATCGACCGGCACGTCCCCGCGTGTTCCCCACAGCGTCGAATCCTCGAACACCAGGACGGGATCGTTCGACCTGATTGCTGCCCGCATCAGGCCCTTCGCGTTTACAGGAGAACTCGGCACCACAATCTTGAGGCCCGGCACATGCATGAACATGGCGTAGGCCCGGTCGTTATGGTGCGCGGCCTGCGATGATCCGTAGAACATCGTGCATCGGATGACGAGCGGGAGCCGGGCCTGGCCTCCAAACAGAAAGCGGCTTTTTGCCGCTTGATTCACGATCTGGTCCATCGCGGAATACAGGAAGGTGGCGATGGTCATGTCCAGAACGGGGCGCATGCCCGTCATCGCGGAGCCAATTGCCGCGCCGACATTTGCTGCCTCAGAGATTGGCAGGCTTCTGACGCGTTCGCCGAACTCTGCGAGAGGATAGGCGCCGTAAACTCCACCGCGTATATCTTGACCCATGGTGAATACCGTTGGATCCGCTCGCATTTCCTCGACGATCGTCGCGACCGTTGCCTCGAGAAAGGTCTGCTTGACCGTGCTGTTGCTCGAATCCTGATGGACTTCGTCGGATAGGATGGATGACATGGAAATGTTGTCCTTTCAGTGCCGGGGGGCGACGGCGTCGACGAACAGAAAATCAAACGCCGTCGAAACGTCCGGAAATGCGCTCGCCCGGGCGAAATCTACGGCCTCGTCCACTTCGCTTATGACCTGCGCGCGGACGGACGCGACACCGTCTTCGTCGAGGACTTCGCCTTCGATGAGGATCTTGGCAAACATCTCGATGGGGTCGCGCTTGCGTGCCGCCTCGACCTCTTCCTTGGAACGATAAGATGCGACTGAGTCACCCATCTTGCCGAACTCGGCATGATCACGGTAGCGATACGTCCTGACGTCCAGGAGGGTCGGCCCCGCGCCCGATTGCGCCCGCTTGACGGCACGCGATGTCGCTTCGTGGACGCTCAGTACATTCTGCCCGTCAACGACCTCCCCGGGGATGGCGTAAGCAGTCGCGCGGTCGGCGATGTTCTCCACCGCGACCATATCACTGGCGCGTGTCACCACGGCGTACCCGTTGTTCTCGCACAGGAAGATGACGGGCAACTTCCAGATTGCCGCCAGATTGAGCGACTCGTGAAACGGCCCTGTATTAGATGCGCCATCGCCGAAGAATGTCAGGGCGACTTGGTCGGTGCCGCGCAACTTGGCGCTGAGGGCCGCACCGGTCGCAATCGGCATGCCCGCCCCGACGATACCGGATTCGCCAAGGCTTCCGATTGCAAAATCGGCAAGATGCATCGAACCGCCGCGCCCCTTGCAAACGCCCGTTTCCTTACCCAGCAACTCAGCCATCAGCGGTCCGAGTGGTGCGCCCTTGCCGATCGGATGCCCATGGGATCGATGATTGCCGGTCATATAGTCTTGCCGGGACAGCGCCATGCACGCGCCAACCACCTCGGCCTCCTGACCGATCGACGTATGAAGCGGGCCTGGTATTTCACCCTTGGCCTGAAGCTCGGAAGCGACCTCGTCGAAAATACGAATGCGAAGCATCCGTCTCAACATCTCGATCTTCGCTTCACGCGATAGTTCCACCATGGATCGGGTTTCCTTCATCTGGAGGACGACCCATTCCCCGACGATCCGCTGATGCCGTAGTTCGGATTGAGCAGGCTTCGCTGATCGCCACGCCCAACGGGCGCGAACTGGAACGGGACGTCCATCGCTCTGTGCATTCCTCTCCGCTCGACCATTTTCAGGCCGAACCCCATTATTGATACCCAAAGGTATCATTGACGGCAAGGGAAAGATGATGGGGTCCAGGATGACGCCGATTGGCGAGGCCGAATGAGGCGGACGGTACGCTGAGCCGTGAGATGGGGATCCATGTGAAGACGGATGCGAAGTGGCGCACGCGGGCAACCGTCGAGGATTTGAAGACCGTGTCAAAAGCCCTTTCTCCACCACCCTGTCCGAGGTCGAGGAGGCAATGGTTGGGACGTTCCGGCAGAACACAGTGCTGCCGCTGGACGACAAGGCCGACCGCCCGACAACATCTGCTGAAAGCTGTGCCTTACAGCATCCACACCATCCTGACGGACAATCGCATTCAGTTCGCTGAGCAGCCACGTAGTCGCAACACCGCCTGGTCGCGGCAGATGCGCTTCGACATGATCTGCGAGGCAAACGGTATCGGGCACCGACTGACGAAGCCGCCCCACCCATGGACCAACGGTTAGGTCGAACGAATGAACCGGACTATCCAGCAAGCGACCGTCAAACGCTTCCACTATGACAGCCACGACCAACCGCGGACGCACCTCGCCGACTTCATGGCCGCCTACAACTTTGCCTGCCGGCTCAAGACGCTCAGCGGGCTCACACCCTGGGAATACATCGCCAAGCTCTCGACGTCAGAGCCAGACCGGTTCATCGTCAACCCGATCCAGATGCCCGGAATGAACACCTCGTGCGCGGAGGCGATTGCAGTTTTGTCGAAAGCGCGAAATTTGCGTATGGAAACGGTAGCCATCTGACGGTTAGTGCCAAAAGTCGCCCTTTGGATCGCCGAGAAGGCCCGATTGCGATCGCCCGCCAGGTGGACGTTCGTTTTTTGCGTTTTAGCGACAGGTGACAACCGGATGGCTTTATCACCCGACTATTATGCCGTTCTCGGGGTGCCCTCGACGGCAAGTCGCGACACTATCCACTCCGCGTGGAAGGCGCTGCTCCGTCAATATCACCCCGATGCCAATCATGGTGTTGACGTTTCTGCTCGCGCGAAAGAGATCAATGAGGCGTATGCCGTTTTAGGAAGAAAGGACGCACGCGCCGCCTATGATCGCTTACATTTCAAGCCGTCCGCTCATCAGGCTGCTGCGGATCGCCCGGTTCACCCAAGGAAAGCCGGGCGGCACGCGATGCGACCTAAACCGTCGATGCAGCCCAGCGGCAGTTTCTCGCAGCCGCTAGACACCAACGACTGGCTGATCGGTCTTTTTCTGTTAATCCTTACCGCCGCACCGTTAGCTACCATCCTTGTTCTGTATTACGAGGAGCCCGGTTCGGCATCTACGGTTCGACATAGCGTGGCAGTTCACCGCGTACCATAACCCGCCGAAGCCGTCCGCACCGTGTCGGGCATGAAGCTCGGATTTGCACAGCTTGCTTCCTAAAGCGGCAATAACGCGGTGATGAACGAGCGGCGGAAGTTCGGCAGCGGAAAAGGGGTTGGCGGATCCGCCCCGAGCACATCCGCCGCACCGTCCAGCCGCCGTCACCGCCATTGATTAGTAAGGTTGGGGTGGGCATCATACTGCTGCGCCAACTCGGCCAGCCAGCATCGCCGCCGTCAGATCGGCGATCCACCTATCCCCGCTGTGCAGATTTCCCGAGCAACCCTTGTTGCTCATTCTCGTCTTTTTCAACCTTGCAGCCAGTCCCGCAAAAGTTGGGTGACCTGGCCGGGGCGCTCGAGCGGGGCCAGATGCCCGCAGTTACGGATTTCATGGAACTGCGAACCGGGGATATGGTCGGATAATTCGCGTGCGTCCGCAGGCAGGCAGATGCGGTCATGCTCGCCGACCGCCACCAGCGTTGGCACGCGCACTGCGGCGATAGCCGAGCTTATATCCGGCCGAGCGAGCATGGCCCGCTGCTGGCGCTCGAAGACCGCTGCGCCAACGCGCTCGGCCATCGCCTGGACGGGGCCGCTGATGATTGGGGTCAGTGTCGGGTCGGCATGGGGTGCGGTCGCGAGCAGTCCCTGCTCGGCGACGGTACGCGGGCGAGTCTGCATCGAGGCACGGGTGCCGAACAGGGCCACCCGCTGCACCCGGTCGGGCGCCTGCCGGATGATCTCCAGCGCGACATAACCCCCCAGGCTGACCCCGGCGACCGTGAAGCGCGGCGGGGCATGGGCCAGCACGCGCGTGGCCATCGCCTCCAGCGTATCGTCGACGGTCAGGTCGCCCAGCATCGGATGAGTGATGTCACTGAGGTCGACCACCTGCCGAGCCCAGAGCTGTCCGTCACACCCCATGGCAGGCAGCAGGACGAGGGGCGGCGCGTTGCGGATCATGGCAATGTTTCCCGAAGATTGAGGTTGAGCGGAGGCGTCAGGCGAACAGGGTCAGGATGCCACGCGCCGGGTCGGTCAGGCCTTCCCAAATCATCTTGCCTGCAACCCACAGGATGACGAGTAGCCCGACATAGGCCAGCCAGCGATAACGCTCGATCACGCGCGCCAGCACATTGGCGGCAAGACCCATCAAGGCGACCGACAGGATCAGGCCGATGGCGAGGATGCCCGGATGGTCGCGCGCCGCGCCCGCGACCGCCAGGACATTGTCGAGGCTCATCGACACGTCCGCCACCGCGACCGCCCAGGCGGCGGCCCAGAAGCGGCGCGGGGCCTGATGCGCGAGCGGATCGTCCTCATCCGCGCCGCCGCGCAGCTCGCGCCACATCTTCCACGCGACCCAGACCAGCAGCAATCCGCCCGCCAGCACCAGCCCGACGATCTGGAGCAACTGCGTCACGACCAGCGCGAAACCGATGCGCAGGACCAGCGCGGCGACGACACCGACCAGGATCACCTTGCGCCGCATCGCCGGGGGCAGCCCCGCCGCCAGCGCGCCGACGACGATGGCGTTGTCGGCGGCCAGCAGGACGTCGATCATGACGACCTGGGCAAAGGCGGCAAGTGCGGCGGGGGTGCCGATTGCGGAAAAGTCGGCGACGATGTGTTGCCAGATGTCCATCGGATCAGCCCATCAGCGGGAAGGCGAGCACCGCTATCCCGACCAGCGTCATGACCCCGCACACCGCGGCGGCGGGGACGAGCGTGAAGCGTTGATGATCGGCCAGGTCGATCCCCGCCAAGCTGACCAGCAGATAGGTAGACGGCACCAGCGGGCTGAGCAAATGAACCGGCTGGCCCATCAGCGAGGCGCGGGCGATCGCCATCGGCGACACGCCATAATGCGCGCCCGCCTCGGCCAGGATCGGCAGCATTCCGAAATAGAAGGCGTCGTTCGAAATGAAGAAGGTGAAGGGCAGGCTGAGCATCGCGGTGATCGGCGCCATGTACGGCCCCAGGACCGGCGGGATGAAGCCGACGACCTCCTTACTCATCGCCCCGACCATGCCGGTGCCCGACAGGATGCCGGTGAAGATACCGGCGGCGAAGATCAGCGAGACGACCGACAGGACGTTGCCCGCGTGGGCGGCGATCCGCTCCTTCTGTTCGGCGACCTGCGGATAGTTGACGATCATGGCGACCGCGAAGGCCAGCATCATCAGCACCGACAGCGGCAGAATGCCCGACACCAGCCCGGCGATCAGCGTCAGGGTCAGTGCGCCGTTGAACCAGCGCAGGTGCGGGCGGCGCGCCTCGGGAAATTGCGACACGGCCATGCCGGTGAAGGCGCTGGGCTCGTTCGCCTTTACGTGACCGATGCGGCGACGCTCCTTGCGGCCGAACCAGATTGCCAGGCCGACGAGGAAGGCGAGACCCGCGATCATGCCGGGGATCAGCGGCAGGAACAGCGTCGCGGGATCGAGCTTCAGCGCGCTGGCCGCGCGCGCGGTCGGCCCGCCCCAGGGCGTCAGGTTCATGATGCCGCTGGTGCTCATGAGGAGGCAGCACAGGTACAGCCGGTTCATGTCATACCGCTTGTAGAGCGGCAGCAGCGCGGCGATGGTGATGATATAGGTCGTCGACCCGTCGCCATCGAGGCTGACGATCGCGCACAGCACCACCGTCCCGATCAGGATTGCCATCGGATCGCCGTGCACGATGCGCAGCAGCCGGTTGACCAGCGGATCGAACAACCCGGTATCGGTCATGATCGAGAAGAACAGGATGGCGAACAGCAGCATCACACCGGTCGGCGCAAGGTTCTTGATACCGTCGATCATCATGTCGCCGAGGCCGGAGGCGAAGCCGGCGAGCAGCGCGAAGGCGGTGGGCACGACGATCAGCGCGACCAGCGGGGTCATCCGCTTCGTCATGATAAGCGTCATGAAGGTGGCGACCATCAGGAAGCCGAGGAGGGCAAGATCCATCGAAGGATGCTCCGCGAAAAGGGGAATGAGCGTTTAGAAGGTGACGGCGATGCGGGTACCGATCGTCTCGCCGCTGTCGGGGCCGGTAAAGGCGCCTGCGCGGTTATCGGTGTCCCAATGGACCCAGTTAAACTGAAGCCGGGTGAAGCTGTTGAGATACCAATTAACACCTGCGGTTGCGGCCCAGCCGCGCCCGCCGGTCAGCAGACTGGTGTAATCGAGATTCTCATAGCGCGCGGTCAGCTCGATCGCGCCCGGCCCGCCCTCGAAGATCGGCTTCAGGACGCGCGGCTGGCCGAAGCTGCCGAGACGCGGGTTATAGGGGGGCAGGTCACCGGTGACGAACCAGCCGCCTGACAGGCTCCACGCCTTGCTCAGGAAGTCGGGACGTCCGCCGGTCAGGCGCGCGCGGCGCTCGCCAGCCTCGGCCATGACCCAGACCGGGCCGACATAGCCGCCCAGCTCGGCTCCATAGCCGGTGGTGCTTCGCCCGCCGAGCAGCGCGCCGGTCGACACGCGCAGCGCGCCGTTAAAGCGGCCGCCGATCACCGTGTTGCGGGTCAGCGTGGTCGCGGCCGAGGACAGCGCCTCGTCGAAACCCCAGGCGCCGATGTGCAGGACCGAATCGTCGCTCTTGATTGGGTTCCAGTGCGCGCGGGCGAGCACGGTGCGGCTGTCATTGGTCGCCTGGTTGCCGTCGATCCGGTCACCGGTCAGGGTCAGCGAGGCGTGGCCGGTCTTCCAGAACAGGCGTGGCATGATGCCGACGCCGTAGAAGCCGCGTTGCGGAATGATCGCGGTGGATACGACGGTGCGCTCCATGAACGGCGTCGAATCCGAGCCGGTCGAGCCCTCGAAGCTGCGATCGTTGAACAGGTGGCCGGCGCGAAGGTCGTAATCCAGACCCGGCCGGATGCGGTTGCGCCAGCCGATGAACGCAGTGACGATATCGACCTCGTTCTCGGAGAAGTCGGACTCGAACTGGTAGAAGAAATGGGTGCCGACCCCGCCTTCCAGACCCAGGCGCAGCGCGCGCATGCCGGTCGTCGTGATGTTGCGCCCGTCATAGCGCGATCCCAAGGTCGAACTGACATCGGTTAGGATACGTCCGCGCGGCTTGAAGGTGTAGATGCCGTCCGCCGAGTGGAAGACCGGCAGGCCCGCGCCCCATTCGGTCGTCACGCCCGCCGCATTGGCCTGCCGTGCCTGTGCGACGTCGCGCTCGGCGGGGCCGGGGGGCACCAGCTGCGGCGCGAAGGGGCGGGTGACGGTATCACGGCCGATGGTGTCGTTTTGCGCCAGTTGCGGCACAGGCGGCGTGGTCCGAGCAGGGGGCGTGGCGGCAATCGGAGCGGGAGCGGCGGCTGCCGTGCCTTCCAGCCGGTCGAGCCGGGCACGCAAGGCGGCGATCTCGGCGGCCTGCTGGCGGACCAGCGTGGCGAGGTCGTCGTTGGTCGGTGTCTGGGCGAGCGCGGGGGTGGTGGCCAGCAGGGCGACCAGCGCGGTGGCGGTTCGGATCGGGGTCATCATTTGGGGACCTCTTGAGCAAGAGTGGTGCACCAGTCGGCCAGGAAACGGCGGCGCTTGATCGTATCGAGATTGACGAGAAGCTGCGGCCCGACGCGGATCGGACGCTGCTGTTCGCGCGACAGGCGCGGTGCCCGGACGTCGGCGCGCACCGGCAGCAGCCATTGCTTCGAGAGCAGCGTCTGCCCCGTGCGCGACAGCAGGAAGTCGAGGAACAGCCGCGCCGCCGCCGGATGCCGCGCGTCGCGGGCGATGAAGGCCACGCGCGAGGCGATGATCGTATAATCGCGCGGGAAAACGACCCGGATATTCGGGTCGCGCATCGCACGGGTCAGCGCATAGGGGCCGACCACGTTGTACGCGATGGCGATCCGCCCCGCCGACACCGCATCCAGCATGGGCTCGGTCGTGCGCGAGAGCATCGGCCGGGTCGCCGCGATAGCCTGCACCAGCGAACGGGTATCGCGGGTGATGGCATGATCCTCGGTCAGATAGAGATAGCCGACATTGGACCGGGCGGGGTCATAGGTGGCGACCTTGCCCATCAGGGCGCCGCGACGGATGCGGAGCAATCGCTCGAACGCCTCATGCGTGCGCGGCACTTGTCCGGCGGGGATCAGGCGGCGGTTGACGACGAAGGCGACCGGCTCGGCGGTGACGCCGTAACCCATATTCTTCCACACCGCCGTGGCGGGGAGCGCGGGCTTTTCGGGGCTGAGATAGCCTTGCGCATAGCCGTCGTTGATCAGCTTGGCCTGGAGGTCCATCGCCGACGACCAGACCAGATCGGCCCCTGGTGTCTTGCCCCGCGCCTCGGCGACGACGCGATCATAGATGATGCGCGATTCCAGATCGTCATAACGCACCTGGACGCCCGGATAGGTGCGGCGAAAGGCCGCGATCAGCGGCTGCATCGCGGCGGTATCGGCATTGCCATAGATGCGCACCATGCGCTCGCCGCGCGCATTGGCGACCAGCGCGTCATAGGAGCGGGGATAACCGGTCGGGCGCTGCGCATCGGCGCGAGCGGGCACGAAGGCACCCAGCATCAGCATCGACAGAATTACCATTCGCATCGTTCAGGTCCTCTCGCTTCCCGCCTCTGAGTTCGGGTAAGCTCAATGCCATGGATTATCCCCCCAAGCTGTCATCCGCCTTTCACGGAGGCGCCGCGCCATGCGGATTCTGATCGTCGAGGATGATGCGGCGCTGGCACGCGGGATTGTCGCGCTGCTGCGCGCGGCGGGCCATGCGGTCGATCATGTCGCGACCGGCGAGGACGCGCTGATCGTAGCGGCGGACGAAGCCTATGCGCTCATCGTCCTGGATGTCGGGCTGCCGGATATCGACGGTTTTTCGGTGCTTCAGACGCTGCGGCGGCAGGGCAACCGGGTGCCGGTGATGATGCTAACCGCGCGCGATGCGCTGGACGATCGGGTGCGCGGGCTCGACCTGGGCGCGGACGATTATCTGCGAAAGCCCTTCGCGCCGGAAGAGCTGGAGGCGCGCATCCGGGCGCTGGGGCGGCGGCGCGGCGGCGACCCCACGCCCGAATTGGCGGTCGGAGCGCTGGTCCTCGACCGATCGCGCGGCGTGGCGCGGGTGGGGGAGCGGACACTAGACTTGCGTCGTCGGGAATGGGCGGTGCTCGACGCGCTAGCAACCCGCGCCGGGCAGATCGTGCCGCGCGAGACGCTGCAATCCGAGGTGTTCGGCTATGACGAGCCGGTCGGCCCCAACGCAATCGAGGTGAACATCACGCGGCTGCGCGGCAAGTTGGCCCCCGACGGCCCGGCGATCCGCACCGTGCGCGGAGTCGGCTATATGCTCGATGCCCATTAAGCCTCCGCGTGGCGGCGCGCTGGCGCTGCGCAATCGGCTGTTCGCGGCAATGCTCGCGCCGATGCTGGCGATCGCGGTGCTGCTGGGGTTGGCGGGGGCGACGCTCATCGCGGACGTGGTTCGCCGTACTAATGACCGCGTGCTCGGCGGCGCGCTGGGCGCGGTGGCCGAGACGGTGCAGGTGGAACGTGGCGAGGTGACACTGGACCTGCCCGCCGCCGCCTTCGGGATGCTGGAGAATAGCGAGCGCGACAATGTCTATTATCGGATCGCGGTAGGGCGCCGGCTGCTGACCGGCTACGCCGATCTATCCGCGCCGAACATCGCCGAACTGGCGCTGGACACGCCGCGCTTTCGTTTCGCGCGCTACCGCGATCAGGAGATTCGCATCGCCGAGGTACGTCGGGCGCTGCCGCGCATAGACGCGCCGGTCATCGTGCAGGTGGCTGAGACGCTCGATGGTCGCCGTGCGCTGCAACGGCGGCTGGTGATCGCACTGGTGCTGGGCGAGTTACTGCTGGTGGGCGTCGCCATGCTGCTGATCCGCCCGGCGCTTGCCTGGAGCCTGCGGCCGCTCGCGGGGCTGCGCGAGGCGGTTGCGGCGCGAGACACACGCGCGACGCCGGATCTGTCGCCGCTCGATACCGGGCCGCTGCCGGTCGAGCTTCGCCCGCTTGCCGATGCGTTCAATCATCTGCTCGCCCGGCTGGACAGCGCCACGGCGGGCATGCGGCGCTTTACCGCCGATGCCTCGCACCAGATGCGCACGCCACTGGCGGTGCTGAAGGTGCAGGTCGCACTGGCCCGGCGTGGCAGCCCGACCGCGCTGGGCGAGATCGCGGACGCCGCCGACCGGCTGGAGCATCTGGTGACGCAGCTGCTGGCGCTGGCCCGGGCGGAAGAGGCAGGCGTCGCGCCACCGCGCGAGCGGGTCGACCTGCGCGAGGTGGCGGTCGCCGTCATTAACCGCCGGATCGCGCAGGCGATCGAAGCGGGGGTGGAAATCCATCTCGATGCGCCCGCTGACATCGTGATCGTCAGCCACCGCACCCTGATATTCGAAATCCTATCCAACCTGCTCGACAATGCGATCCGCTATAATCGTCGCGGTGGCCAGGTGATGCTGACCATATCATGCGAAGAAGGGGAGGGAGCCAGGATCGTGGTGGCTGATGACGGGCCTGGCCTGCCCGATGCCGAGCTCGTCCGTCTGGGCGAACGCTTCACCCGCCTTTCAAGCGCGCGCGACAGCGAGGGGAGCGGCCTCGGCCTCGCCATCGTCCGTTCTGCCGCGTCGCGCCTTGATGCGTCGTTGGATATCGTCAGTACCCGACCCGGACTGCGCATCACGCTGGGCTTCGAACCTGCAGCCCGAACAGCCGCCGGTGGCTTCACCAAATCAAATGGACCCGTGGGTCCGCTCTGTTGAGCGACTGTCGTCTCCCACGTGATCTCCAAAGCCAGGTGGGGAACGGTACGCGCAGAGGGCTGCGATCATGCAAGATGACCGAATGAAATTCTTCGGTATGCAGGACGGGCATTCCGAGTGACCGTATCCGGGTCCTCTCGATCCACAGTGCGTCAATGGCCTTCCCCGCGCGGCTGGCTGCAGCTTACGCCTAGGAACCCAAACCTGACGACGTCCACACTGTCGTCGACGTGTGGCTCGGCGGCCATCGGCGCTTAGTCAACGCGAGCGGTCCTGCTCCCGTTGAGGGGCTCGAAACCATCGCAGCCGGTCGAGATGCGATGGACATATCCTTCATGAACTTCTTCGGACGGGGGAACTGGCCTACCAAATGTCCGGGTCATCTGCCGGGCGTGAGCGCTTTTATCTCCGTGGGACCGGCACAGCTTTGCAAACCAGGCGCTGGAAAAGACAAGGGGGTCCGCGCAACCGGCGTCAGTTTCGATACTTTCCGCAATAGAACTAACCTATGGCAAGTTGTGGAACTTTGTGGGGTACCAGCGTTTAGTCGCAATCTTGCGCCAAAGTTTTTTCGGCATGGTGTACAGCTGAGCAGAACCCCGGGATATGCAAGGCTGCCTTTTGTCCCTAATCATGCTGGACAATCAGACCGACAGCGAACAGCGTTAACAATCGATTGGAAACCGTCCTCCACGCCGCGGCGTCGGCGGGTCGACCATAAAGCCGGGGAAGATAGTGACTCCAGACGACCAATCGGACACTCTCGCTTTAACCGGCATCGTGGGCTGAGCAGCCCCCACCGGGTGGTCCGGGTAGATAGTTAGTGCATTGTCGTCTCCGCCGCCATTGCCGGGCGCAGGTGGAGCGAAGCGGAACCGG
>NZ_JACIFA010000013.1 GCF_014197135.1 Sphingomonas zeae | reverse complement strand
CAGTGACGGCGACGACCGCCGTCGGTGATGATCTCGGACACGGACATAAGCCTATGCTCAGGGGATAGCCCCAAGCCTCCTTCTTAGGCTCAAATCCGTCCGGTCGAAATGGGGGCCAGTTCAACCCCGCACCGCACGACCGGCTGAAGTATCGTTGGCGCAACCGCATCGAGCGTTTGTTCAACAAGCTCAAGAACTGGCGGCGCGTCGCCACCCGCTACGACAAAACCGCCGACTCCTACATCGGATTCGTCAGCCTCGCCTCAGCATCGCTGTGGCTGCCCTTTGTCCACGTGGCCTAGCATAAGCGGTCGTTCGTTCAGACGCATACGGCCGGAGCCGGTCATCTGCGCCGAGGTGTAGCGCTGGCTCAACCGTCTGAAGAAGAATAGTAGAAGCGGCGCTGTAGTAGTAAGTTTTGCCGGTTCAAGCGGCGATTACGCTCTCGGCGGACGCCTGCGCCGCTTCGATCGTACGCATGACCGGACCTTGGCGGCTCCAGCTCTCGAAGACTATGGTCAACATGCGCTCGTCTGGTCGCATCGGCCGCAGCTTGCGCTGTAGCAGGCCGACGAGCCGCTCCTCGTGCGTGGAGACGATGATCTGCCGGTGGGCGCGGAAGCGTCGCATGACGTCGACAAGCCCTAGCAGGTTGATCGAGTCTAGGCTCTGAAGGGGGTCGTCGAGGATTGTCACGCCTAACCGAAGGCTGGGGAGGGCGAGGTTCATGGCGAGGAAGAGAGACACCGCGAATGAATTCATCTGTGAGCTGGACAGCAGCGGACCGGCGTCATGAGAGGGCGGGCCGGCGTCGGGATCTGCGATGCCGACGTCCAGCTTGCCGTGACCACGCTCCATTCCGGCGACAATCTGCGTCACGCGGAAGGTGGGATGCGGGTCGATGCGGCTGTAGATCCTCTGGAACAGCGGCGCGATCTGGGTGATCTGCCTGGCTGTTACCGCCAGCGAAGCGTCGCGCAGGCCATCGATGATCTTGCCGGCAAGAACCTTTGTGGCTTCCTCGCCTGCAATCCGGCTGTTCGCCGCATCCAGCCGTCTAGTGAGCTGCACGCGTTCCGCAGCGAGTTCTTCGCGCTGGAGCTGCTCGCCCAGCCGTAGAACCTGTAGGGAGAGGCGCTCGCCATCGGCGATGAGCCCGGCCATGATCTCAAGCGTCTCTGCGATCGCGCCGGCGCGCTCGCGCAGAGCAGTGGCGGCGTTACCGGTGCCGTCTATCCCGAGATCCGAAAGTCGGGCCGTCATTATGGAGCGCCGGGCCTCTCGCTCGCGTACTTCGTTATCCAGGCGCCTCAGATCGTCCCTAACTAGGTTCAGCAGGACTTGGACCGCGCCGCGCTCTTCGGTCAGTGGGGCTAGCCGGTCGGTAACGCCGATCTGGGCGACGTCCGATACGGCTTCGATCAGCGCGTGCAGATGCGCGATCGTATGTTCGACGTCGTGGGTCTGTTGGCACACGGGGCAGTGATCGCCGAGGTCCCTGAGGGCAAGCCTCGCCATGGTCGCTGCGCGTTGCGCGCGATCAGCTGCCTCGACCTGCGCCTGACGTTCCACGGCGAGCCGGGCGTTTTCCGTTCGGATGGCCTTCTCCGCGGCGTCCAGTTGCCCGACGAGATCGGCCTCATCTCGACGCAGCTTCTCGACGTCCAAATCGGCTTTATCGACGATGGAGAGCTCGGGGAGCTGCTCGACGAGGCTGCGGGTCGTGCTGAGATCGCGTTCGAGCCTGCTGCGCTCGGCCTCCAGCGTCTTGATGAAGCGGTCCAGCCGGGCAGGTGTCGTCGGCGCCCCGTCGGGACCGAACCTGGCCTCCCCGAGTAGCGCGACTGCCCTCTGGAAGAGTGCACTCGAGGCCAGGCGCGCATCGTCGCTTGCGACGATGCTCCCGTCGGACAGGCGGGTAATGTGTTCATCGATCTGCGCGACCCGCAACGCTAACGGTTCCACCTCGTCCCGGCGGAACGTGGTGGTACTTGCCGACCAGGACCGTCGGCTCTTCTCGAGGGCAGCCTGAAGTTCGATCACCGCACCCGCGCCGATTACCTCGCTGACGAGGGCGAAACGCTCCGCCGCGCTGTCGTCGTCGATGAACTGGCGGACGAGATCCTGTTGGAGGTAGACGCCGCGCGTGAGCACGCGGTTCAGGGCGTCCCGGGCGCCGGCCCGATCCTTTAAGTGAGGGAGGAGCAGGTTGCAGAGCTGTTGCACGGCAGCCGCCTGCTCGTAATCCCCATTGCCGATCCGAAGCCGCACGAAGTCGTCCGACCCGCCGTCCGTCGCACGTGTCAAAACCACGTCGCCATCTTCGCCGGTCATGGTCAGTTCGACGCGCGCACGCCCTTCGCGTGCATACATCGAGACTGGCGTGCCACGGTTCGAGAAACGTGCGATTGTGCCGGCCAGCGCCCAGAGGATAGCGTCCAAGAGCGAGGTCTTGCCGACGCCGTTGGGCCCGTGAAGCAGGATGACGTCGGCGTCGAGATCGATCGTCGCCTGACGGCCGAACGCCCTAAATCCCTCTATCGTGATCGACTTGAGTCTCATCGTCCGCCGCCGTTTTCGTGAAGCCGCTCCAGCGGTGGTTCGCCATCGCGGTACGCATCTACGACGATCTTCAGCTTGGCGCGATCAACCGTCTTGGCCATGAGTTCCGGCAGTGCGTCGAGGACATCCTCTAGGGCCGCTAGGTCGCCCGGCAGCTCAAGCGGGAGCAGAAGATCTAACACGCGCGCGACGTCGGCGCTGGTCCGGAGCCTGCCGCCCGTCGCGACGATCTTGCGCACCCTGGAGGTATCGCGCTCGATCCGGTCCGCGTCGAGGCAGTCTGCGGGCTCCCCGGCGCACAGGAGGACGAGGTAGCCGTCCCAAGCCTTTGGGGCGGAGCGGGAGAGGCGGCGCGCCAGCAGGTCGACGAGGTCAGCTTGAGCCTCGGACCAGTCCCTTGCGAGCTGTTGCCAAGTCTCGAAGGCCACGACGGAGACCACGCTGTAGGCATCCTCGGCCAACAGGGCCTGGTCCCCGAGCCTCTTCATGTCCGTCATGTCGCGCACGACGCGATAGCCGTTGAGCGAAAGGGTCTCGTTAGCCAGTGCGATCATCGACGAGGCGGAGAGCGAGGAGCCGTCAAGCGACATTCAACAGCCCTCCAATTCGGTCGATGTAGTGAGGATCGTTGGCCGAAACCAGCAGCGGGCCGACGAGGCCGCCGATGATGTCGTCCGGCTCTTCGTCCGCGATGAGATCGATGTGATCGAAGGCCGGGGCGGAGTCGATCAAGCCCCCGATCAGCACGATGTCGACCGCCATGGGTGAATGGTCGGCAATAGCGGTGCAGATCGTCTTGGCGCGCGTCTCGACGGCGGCCATGCGCCGAACGCCACGGCCAGAGGCAAGCACGAGCTGTGCGACCGGCTGGCCGTCTCGCCGCAGCGTCCAGGTGCCGGCGGGTGTGGGTTCCGCATCGAGGCCAAAGTTTTCGGCGGCGCGAACCAGCCGGAGCATTGGCTCAGAGATGAATTCGTCGTCGTGATTGGAGTGTGGCCGGTAGAGCTTGTCGCAGTCCAGATCGGCGAACGCGCGCATCTTGCCGAGCGTAAGCAGCGAATGGCCACCGAGCTTGGCAGCCATGCCGGCGAACCGCTGGAGGTCATCCTCGTTGTAATTGTTCTCCGACAGGAGGGCGTGGCCATTATAGGAAAGCGCGTCGACCTGGCGAGCGGCGATGCGCTCCGCAAGCCTCGTGACCACGGCGTCCCAAGATCCCTGTATGTAGCGCTGCGCGGGTATGCCGAGTTGAGCAGCGAAACCGCTCTGGGTGAAGGGGACGACGTCTGCCTGGTAGAGGGCCTTGTTACCTCCCAGAGCGCCTTGGATCATTGCCATCGTCGCCGTGAGGACGGGAGCCGCCGATCCGAGGCCGGCGAAGAGGACGGTCGGCGCCGCCAAGACCTGCTGGGCCACGACCTGATGCCAGTGACCGATCCACTCGCCGTCCATGACCTCCGTCCGGAGGATGAGCTGGTCGGGGGCGCTATTCGCGTTCCCGTGCAGTTGAACCAGCGCCGCGCGGATGGGCACCGGTTCGTTCACGGTTGCCACCGTTGCGATCTCCACACCGAGTTCGGCAGCGGCGTTCTGAACTGCGAGATCGAAGTTCAGTGACAGGACGTAGCTGATGGCGCCTTCGGCCATCAGAGCCACCAATAGCTTGTAGCCGAGATTGGGCTTGGCAAGCCGCATTCGGTTGATCGGGAAGCATTGGACCAGTTCGGCTTGGCTGTTGCCGCACAGCTGGTAGACGAGCGTGGCCAATGCAGCCAGATCACTGGGATCTTGGCATTGGTTCGCCTGAAGGCGGCCGTTCAGCACCATTTGGTGCTCGACATCTTGCGACAGCTCTCTGGCGAGCGGGATACTCGTCGGGGCGCCCCTCGAACAGCCGGCACCGATTACGAGCGCGACCTGCCCGCCGCCGGGGGCGGACAAACTTTGCAGCAGTTCTGGCGGTACTGTGGCCAAGGACGATCCGGAAAGAGAGGGATGACGACTTCGTAGCGTTGTCCGGCGCGGAGTGCATCCTGGATTTTTGCACGAAATCCTTCAGACTGTTTGCCGCCTCGATCCTTGTCTCCTCCAATCTGATCGGTGCCCGGATACGTTCATCCACGCCAACGGCGATCTGCGGGTTATTGGGCGCCTCATGAACAGACTTCCGCTTCTGGGAGCCGCGATACCTCCCCAGAATGACCGGGTGTGGGTCCCATTGGTTCAAGAGGGCGCATTCCAGACTGGTCATTGTGAGCATTAACATTATGGCGGCGCGCTCCCTATCTCAGACATGCCAAGGTTTGCCTCGGCGGATCGGACTCACCAGCAATTTGGTCCTGAACCTCCCCATTCTGAAAGGCGGGAGGTCGCTAGGCACGTGGATGTCAAAAGCTTCATCAAAGTAGCGGTTTTGCGTAATCACTGCAGTTTCACGCGACCGCAAATTGGCTCCATAACCGTGATGGCGAGATAAAACGGTAAATCGCTTTTGTGCATATAACGGGCAACCGGCGTGCCCAAATGTCGAAAAAGGCAACAACATGATGCCTGTTCGCACGCCAGTGTGGCTTTCTTGCACGTTATCGTCTTCAACTTGATCTATGTATCAAATGTCATTTGAGTGAGGCTGTCACGTTGCTGAAATATTCCCCGGTCGCTTGACGCCAATATGACCAGTTGCCGAACCGCTTGGGGGCGGTGGCACACAAGGGGGTAACGTGATGAAACAAGGGTGTTTCTCGCGCAGGGTTCTGCGTGGGGGTGTGGCTTTGCAGGCCTTGGCGATGGTGGGTGCGGGCATCGGTGCGGTCGCGATCGCCGCACCGGCGATGGCGCAGGACTACACCACGGGCGCGATCTCGGGCACGGTCATCGATACCGCCAACAAGCCGGTAGCAGGTGTGACCGTGACCTTACGGTCGAAGGCGCAGAATCAGGTTCGCACCTTCGTATCCTCCGCCAGTGGCGGCTTTTCGGCCGTGGGACTGGTGCCGGGTCTGTACGATGTGACGACCGAAGGCGCCAACTATGCGACCCATACGGACACGATCACCGTCGCTGCCGCGCAGGAAAACCGGGTCACCCTGACCGTCGTGTCCAAGGACGCCCCCGCCAATGAAGTGGTAGTCACTGGCCAGCGTGTGCGTGAGGATTTCACCAAGACCACGACGGGCATCAACCTCGATGTGGTTGCGACCGCCGCGCAGTTGCCGGTCGCTCGATCGGTAACGGCCTTGGCGCTGCTGGCACCCGGCGCAGTCGCGGGCGCCCCCGGCTTTGGCAACGTACCGTCGCTCGGCGGATCGTCGGTGGCGGAGAACGCCTATTACATCAATGGCCTGAACATCACCAATCCGGACACTTATGTCGGATCGGCGCGGGTACCGTTCGACTTCTATCAGACGGTCGACGTGCAAACGGCTGGTTATGCCGCCGAGTTTGGCCGCGCGACGGGCGGCGTCATCAACGCTACGACCAAGTCGGGCACGAACACCCCGATGATGGCGATCCACGGCAACTTCGACGAGACCGCGCTGCAATCGAGCAACCCGAATATCGGCGCGGCCACCAATCCGTCGACCATCGGTCGACTGGCGCATACCGCCACCCAAGCCCTGAGCATCGAAGCTGGCGGTCCGATCATCAAGGACCACATTTTCCTATATGGTCTGTATCAGGCCAATGATGTCGTGGGTAAAAGCGCCTCGCCGCTTTCCAATTACTATCAGCGGACGATCAGCACGGATCCCTTTTACGGCGGCAAGCTGGACGTCTACGTCAATCCGACCCAGCATCTGGAATTCACGCTGTTCGATACGCGCCAGACGACGCGCACCGACAGCTATACCTTCACGCCCAATTCCAGTTTCACCGGCGGCACGCCGGGCAAATATACCGGCAGTCAGAATTACAAGCAGGGCGGCCTGAACTGGGTCGGGCGGTACACGGGCAGCATCACCGACTTCTTCCAGATTTCGGGCGCCTACGGCATCAGCCGCGACTCGAGCAACACGTTGCCGCTGGACACCGGATCCTATTATGTGATCGATCGCCGCACCGCGACGACCGGCGGTCTGCCGCAGGTGATCTCGGCACAGCCCTATAGTGGAAATTCGATCAACAACACGCAGCGCAAATTCTATCGGATCGACGGCGACCTTCGGTTCGAGGCTCTGGGGCGCCACCATATCCGCTTCGGGCTGGACAATGAGGACGTCAACGAAACCAAGGTCACGACGCTGAATGGTGGCCTTCCGATCACTTATGATTACCGCAATACCGGTGCGCGGCTGACCTATGAGCGTTTGGGCGGATTCGTCTCCGGCCAGGATCGCGCCTATTATGTGCAGGATTCATGGGAACCGGCGCGGGGTCTGACGATCAATCTGGGCGTGCGCGACGACGAGTTCCAGCAATATAATCTGTCGGGACAGCGCTATCTGTCGTTGAAGGACAATATCGCGGCACGTGCCGGGTTCAGCTGGACGCCAGGTGGTGACTCCCGATTCCGCTTCAACGGCAGCTATGGCCGCTACTTCATCCCGCCTGCAATGAATCTCGGCTTCCGCGGTCGCGACCTCTATTTCCGAGAATATTTCGCCTATCCGACCGGATTCACGGCAGCCAATTTCCCGGTCAACCCGAATACCGGTCTGCCCCTGATCAATTTCGGTCCTGCGCTGACCAACCTGGCGGGAGCAGGCTATGGTTCGGCTTGTCCCACGAACATTTCGGCCGCGCCGGGCAATCCGATCAACGGGGCTGCAACCTGCCTGATCTATGGTGCGGGTGTCCAGGATCCGGCAGCAGCGAAACTGGCCGTCGGGGCCAAGCCGACCTATGAGGACGAGTTCGTCCTGGGAGCACATTTCCGGGTGACAGAGCTGTTTTCCGTCGGCCTGACGGGGACATATCGCAATCTGGGTCGCGTGTCCGAGGATACCGATTTTGCACCCTTCCTCGCCAACTATTATTGCAACGGCGGTGCAAACGCCTCAGCTTCGCAGTGCGATTTCTACCAGAACAACAGCGCCTATTATATCTGGAACCCCGGTCGCTCGTCGCAGACCGTCCGCGACTGGGTCGACCCGACCAAGTCGGTGACGCTGACCGGTCTCGCCTTCCCCAAGCCCAAGCGTCAATATGAGGCCCTGGTCTTTGATTGGAAGCGGGCAGATGACGGCATCTGGGCGCTGCAGGGTTCGATCACCGTGTCGCGCTCCTACGGCAATTACGAGGGCACGGTGAAATCCGACGCGGGCAACGGGACCCAGTCGGATGCGGGCTCGACGCAGGACTATGATTATCTGGGTCTGACCGACTATTCGACCGGCCTGCTGCCCAATGACCGGACCTTCGTGTTGAAGACGTTCGGCAGCTATCACGTCACCGACAATCTGCTGTTCGGTACCAATGTGCTGCTTCAGTCGCCGACGCGCCTTAGCTGCATGGGCTATCATCCGACTGATCCCAATGCGGCTGGCTATAACGCATCCAGCTTCTACTGCGCATATGGGGCGCTCAATTCGAACGGCAACTATACGATGACGCAGCCCTCGCCGCGAAGCACGGGCTTGCGAACGCAATGGGTCAAGCAGATCGATCTGTCGTTCCGCTACCGGTTGCCGGAATCATGGGGCTTCAAGAACTTTGTCCTGCGGGCTGATGCCTTTAACGTCTTCAATTCGCAGCCGATCACGCAGCGTTACGTGCAGCATGAAAATGCCAAGTCGGGTTCGGAATATACGCCCGATCCGCTCTACGGCACGCCTTACGGCTATCTGAACCCGCGTTCGGTACGACTGGGTTTCGACATTCTGTTCTGATCGAACGACGTTGCCGAAAGGGGGGGGGCGGGGGCGTTTGCCTTCGCCCCTCATCTTTGCATCGGTATCGAAGTACGACTGCCTGCGACAATTCACATGAACGAAGGTCCGAAGTCGGGAAGCGGGCAGAAGATTTTAAGCAACCGCAAATGGGTCGATCACCCTCGTTAGGGCTGAGACTCAATCACAGCCAGAAGGCGAGCGCGGTGGCGATGGCGACGCCTGAGAGTAAGTTGGCGGCGAGTTTGTCGTAGCGGGTAGCGACACGGCGGAAGTCCTTGAGACGGCAGAAGGCGTTTTCGATGAGGTGGCGGCCGCGGTAGCGCTCCTTGTCGTATCGGATGACGCGCTTCCGGTTGCGCCGGCCGGGAATGACAGGAACCGCTCCGGCGTCACGTAGCGAGCGGCGTAGCCGGTCAGCATGGTAGCCTTTGTCATCAAGAAGGTATCACATCCGGCCAGCACGTTCGAGAAGGGCGGGCGCTGCCTTCACGTCGCTGACATTGCCGGCCGTTAGCATCAGGGCATAGGGATGGCCGATGACATCGATGAGTGCGTGGATTTTGGTCGTCCATCCGCCGCGCGAGCGACCGATCGCCTGGATCTGGCGCCCCCTTTTGCGCCGAAGGCTGCGCATTGCGCCTTGATGTAGGTGCTGTCGATCGCAGTACTTCTAGTGACCACGCCGGCATCCACCAGCGCGACGAGCAACTGGAGCCAGAAGCCACGGCGCGACCAGCGGTTGAACCGGTTGTAGATCGTCGTCGACGGCCCGTAATCGGCAGGGCAGTCGGACCAGCGGCAGCTGACCTTCAGCACATGCACGATGCCCGAGATTACCCGTCGGTCGTCTACCCGCCGCGCGCCGGGCTGGTTCCCAGGCAAATGCGGCTCAATCGCCGCCGACGCTTCATCCGACAACCAGTACAGCGCCATTCCTCACTTCTCCTGATCCATCCGCCAGTGAATCAGGAAAAACGTCACTCCTCAAGATGTTAATCGGTTTGAACCCTAGGGTCAGGACCCATTGATGTGAGGGCGGCGATCTGATTCAGGCTCCGTAAAGAGACTGGTGATGAGCGACCTGTTTTGGCTGACGGACGCGCAGATGGAGCGGCTGCGTCCTTTCTTTCCCAAGAGCCATAGCAAGCCTCGAGTGGATGACCGGCGGGTGTTGAGCGGCATCGTGTTCGTCAACCGCAACGGGTTGCGTTGGCGCGATGCGCCAGCCGTCTACGGCCCGCCCAAGACGCTCTATAATCGGTGGAAGCGCTGGGGAGAGGCGGGCGTGTTCACGCGAATGATGGAAGGCTTGGCAGCGGCGGATGCTGAGCCGAATACGGCGATGATCGACGCGACCTACCTCAAGGCGCACCGCACGGCATCGAGCCTGCGGGTAAAAAAGGGGGCCTCGGCCGCCTGATTGGTCGCACCAAAGGCGGCATGAACACCAAGCTCCATGCCATCGCCGACGCGAACGGTCGCCCGCTGAGCTTCTTCATGACGGCTGGCCAGGTCAGCGATTACACCGGTGCGGCAGCGCTACTCGACGACATACCAAAGGCGCAGCGGCTGCTAGGCGACCGCGGCTATGACGCCGACTGGTTCAGGGACGCCTTGCAGGCGAAGGGCATCGAGCCCTGCATCCCGGGCCGGCGATCCCGCAACGAACCGGTCAGATACGACAAGCGCCGCTACCGACGCCGCAGCCGCATCGAGATCATGTTTGGACGCCTGAAAGACTGGCGCCGCGTCGCCACCCGCTACGACCGGTGCCCAACCGTCTTCTTCTCCGCCCTCGCCCTCGCTGCAACCGTCTTCTTCTGGCGGTGATCAACGAGTCCTGACCTTGGGGAGCACAAAAAGGCGATTGAATGTCGTCTTCTGGGTCCAAGCTGACGGGCTTTTGACCATAGATACCATCCGCGATGTTTGAGCAACTATCGTGCTCCGCTTCTGGCAGTTCGAAGTAGATTAGCGTTCACCACCGTTCGGCGAGCAGTTCCGCCTGCTGTATGACCGTCTGCACAGCCACATCCTGGAGGTCTGGGGGAAACCCGTACTTACGTAAGATCCGCTTCACGAGCACGCGCATGCGAGCGCGAGCGCTTTCGCGATGCGACCAGTCGACCGTCGCGCTCGCCCTTAGCGTGTTCACCAACTCAGCGGCGATCACCTTCAGGCTGTCGTTACCCATGATATCGACGGCGCTCTCATTGTCCGCAAGCGCGTCGTAGAAGGCGATCTCGTCGGGGGTCAGGCCTTCCGCCTCTCCGCGAGCCTGCTCGGCACGGATCTGCTTGGCCAAGTCGATCAGCGTCTGTAGCACCTCGACCGTGCTGACCGCGTTGGTGTGATAGCGGGCGATGGCGTCGGTCAGGCGTTCGGAATAGCGGCGGCTTTCGACCGCATTGGTGCGGCTGCGAGAGCGAATTTGATCGCCCAGCAGCTTCTTCAATGCCTCCAGCGCCAGGTTCGGCCGCTCCATCGCCTTCACCTCGGCGAGGAAGTCGTCGGACAGGATCGAGATGTCCGGCGTGGTGAGGCCTGCGGCGCGCAATATGTCGACGATCTCAGTCGATACGACCGACTGGTCGATAAGCTGCTGGACCGCGAAGTCGCGATCTTTCGTCGTGCCACCACCACCGCCGGTCTTGGCAAGCGCGGCACGGATCGTCTGGTAGAAAGCAATGTCGTCGCGGATCGCACGCGCCTCGTCGCTGGCGGCCGCCAGGGCGAAAGCCTTGGTCAGCGCAAGGACCGCGTCCTGGAAACGGCGATGCGCCGCCTTGCGGGCCTCGTCGTTCGTCTCCTTCGCCGCCGCCTCATGCTGCCGAGCAAGGATGAACTCGATCGCCTCTGCCAGGCATTTCAGACGGGCGACCGGTGTGCCGGAGATACCGGGCATGCAGTCGAAGCCATGGAACATCGCTCGCACCACATCGAACTTCTCGAGCAGCAACGCGACGGCCTCCGCCTCGTTGATGCCCGTCTTGGCGGCGTCGGAAGCAGAGTATTGGCCGAGCGCCTTCTTCAGATTCTGGGCGATGCCGATGTAATCGACCACCAGACCGGCCGGCTTGTCGCGGAACACGCGGTTCACGCGCGCGATCGCCTGCATCAGGCCGTGACCGCGCATCGGCTTGTCGATGTACATGGTATGCATCGACGGCGCATCGAATCCGGTCAGCCACATGTCGCGCACGATGACCAGCCGCAGCGGATCGGCCGGGTTTTTCGCGCGCTTGGCCAGCAGGTCGCGGCGCGCCTTGTTCCCGATGTGCGGCTGCCAGGCGGGAATGTCGGCCGCGGAGCCGGTCATCACGACCTTCACCACACCGGTCTTGTCGTCGTCGCTATGCCATTCGGGTCGCAGTGCCACGATCGCGTCGTAGAGCGCGACGCAGATCCGGCGGCTCATGCAGACGACCATTGCCTTGCCGTCCATCGCCGCGAGCCGGTCCTCCAGATGCGCAACGAGATCCGCAGCGACCATTTCCAGCCGCTTCTTCGATCCGACCAGCTTCTCGACCGCGGACCAGCGCTGCTTCAGCCGTTCCTGCTCGCTCAGCGCCTCGTCTTCGGTCAGACCGTCAATCTCGGCGTCGATGACCGGCAGTTCCTCGGGCGGCAGCTCGATGCGGGCCAGCCGGCTCTCGTAATAGATCGGCACCGTCGCGCCGTCCTCGACCGCGCGGGCAATGTCGTACACGTCGACATAGTCGCCGAACACGGCGGGCGTGTTGACGTCATCCTTCTCGATCGGCGTGCCGGTAAATCCGATGAACGAGGCGTTGGGCAGCGCGTCACGCAGATATTTGGCGAAGCCATAGGCCAGCTCGCCGGTCTTGCGGTCGATCCGCGCGCGAAAGCCATATTGCGATCGGTGCGCTTCGTCGGCGATGACGATGACGTTGCGGCGGTCGCTGATCGCGGGATAGCCGCTGATCCCCGGCGGCGGTGCGAACTTCTGCATCGTGGTGAAGATCACCCCGCCGGATGCCCGGTCGAGCCGTTCGATCAGGTCCTCGCGGCTGTCGATCTGGATCGGCGTCTGGCGGATGAGGTCCGAACACATCGAGAAGGTGGCGAACAGTTGATCGTCCAGGTCGTTGCGGTCGGTGATGACGACAATCGTCGGGTTCTCCAGCGCCGGTTCGCGCACCAGCAGCCCTGCGTAGAAAGCCATCAGGAAGCTCTTGCCCGACCCTTGCGTGTGCCAGATCACGCCGATCCGGCGATCGCCTTGCGGATGCGCGGCGGCGTCGGGCAAGCCGTAGCGCAATGGGCTTTCCCGCATCGCCGTCACCGCCGACGCACCCGGCACCGCGCGCAACGTCGCGGCGACGGCGCGCTGGGCGGCGTGGAACTGGTGATAGCCAGCGACGATCTTGACGATGCCGCGCCCGGTGTCGCCGAACACGGTGAAGTCGCGGATCAGCATCAGCAGGCGCTGCCGGTCGAGCACGCCCGCGATCATCACCTCCAGCTCGGGCAAGCCCTTGGCCGCGATCTCCTCACCATCGACGGTGCGCCACGGCATGAAGCGTTCCTGGTCGGCGGTCAGCGATCCGATCCGCGCAGTCATCCCGTCCGACGCGATCAGCAGCGCGTTGGTGCGGAACAGCGATCCGATCTCGTTCTTATAAGTCTGAAGCTGATTGTAGGCGCCGGTGACGGTGGCGTTCTCGTCGCCAGGATTTTTCAGCTCGATGACCGCGATGGGCAGGCCGTTCAGGAACAGCACGATGTCGGGCCGACGGGTGTGGCCGCGCTCGATGACGGTGAACTGGTTGATCGCCAGCCAGTCGTTCATGTCGAGGCCACCGGCCGGATCGGTGAAATCGACCAGCCGCACCCGGTCGCCGCGGATCACGCCATCGGCCGCGCGATACTCGACCGGCACCCCCTCCACGATCAGCCGGTGAAGCCGCCGATTCTCCTCGACCTGTCCCGGCATTTCGGCCGCAAGCACCTTGCGGATTGCATCGGCGCGCGCGTCGGCGGGAATATGCGGGTTGAGCCGATCGACCGCGGCGGTCAGGCGCGCGGTCAGGATCACGTCGCTGTTCGCCGTGCGCTCAGGCGCGTTGCCGTCGGGCGAGGCATCGATGCCATAGGCGACCTGCCAGCCCTGTTCGGCTAGCCAGGCGAGCGCTGCGTCCTCTACGACGGATTCGGTGAGCTTCGCCATCAGGCGGGGATGCCGGGTGTGCGCGTCATGCCGCCAGCGCCTCGGCATCGCGGACGCGGATTTCGCCGGACATCAGCTTGGGGAGGAGCGCGTCGCGGGTGGCGGCTAAAGTGCGTGACTCGATTACGTTCGCTGTGATGCTCTCGAACATCGGACCGACCAAGCGGTCGAATGCGGATCGCGTCGCATCGTCGGCTACGAGGATGGAGAGCGGACGGAAGTTCTTCTTGCTGATTTCTTGGAAGGTTGACCCGTTTGCATTACTGATAATGGCGTCCATGTTCTCGTGCGCCCAAAGATAGGCGTTCCAGTTGGAGACGCGACCTGTGCACTTCATGGCGATATAGCCCTGATTGACCGCTAGCGGCACGCTGGCGATCGCAAGGTAGCCGACCGGTGCGCGGGACGACATTAGGACCGTTCCAGCCGGCAGCAGCCCTGACGAAATGGTGCGAAGGCCGGCTTCAGTGATTGTTCGCGCTGTGTCCAACAGGAATGGCGAACCCAGGTCAGACAAATCCTTCGGGGTGGTCCAGGCGATGCCGCCGTCCCAAAGCGCGGCATCTTTCGTGCTAGGTGTGGAGCCGCCGACTGCCTCGACTTCCTCGCCGATGGTGGACCACTCCCATCCTCTTGGCACGCCATCGTCATTGAGGCGGTCGGGGAAGAGGGACCAGAGATCGGGCGCGAGATAGGCGGGGCTACCTTCGGCCTTGGCGCGGGTGGGGCCGAAATCGACGAACCAGTCCCGGAACAACGCCCGCGCGCTCGCCTCCAGCGTCTCGTTCATCCGCCGATTAAGTTCGATCTTGTCGTCGAGGGCGGAGAGGACGGCGGCGATGGCCCGCTGTTCGCCGAGGATCGGGATGTCGATCATCAGATTGCCGAAGTCGGATTTGTTCATGATCGGCTGAGCGGCGCCGCTAGCCTTGAATCTGATCTCATCTCTCCGGTGCGCCAAGTTATAATATACGAATTTGCGGTCGTAGTCAGGGGAGACGATAATTGAGTTGATCTGCTGATTGGAGACGAATGGGCGATCGACAAGGGCGGCCTTGCCCATGTCTGATCCGATGCACGACACAATCACCGCCGACGAAGGCACATAGGACGAGCCGATAGTTCTAACGCCGGTTTGCGATAGGGTTCGTAGCGTCCGGTCAATCGTTCGTCGCCCATCCATGTCGGTCGGGGTCACGAATGGGACGTCTCCGCCATAGTTCGCATTGATTGCAGTCGGGGGCGTCTTGCCAGTAACAATTCGGCCCACTTCACAAAGGCGCTTTGTGCTCCATCCCTCCATCACGCCGCCCCATCTACAAACAATGCCACCAGCCGCTGGTTCATATAGTAATTATTCCGTCCGATCCGCTGCTTGTCCAGAAATCCCGCCGCCGCCAGCGTGTCGAGATATTTCGTCGCGGTCGGTCGGGACACGCCCAGTTCCTGCTCGACATATTCGATCCGCGTATAGGGATGGCGGAACAGGTTGTTGAGCAGGTCCTGCGAATAGACCTTGGGGTATTCGGTCCGGATACGCTGTTTGTATTCGGCCATTAGCACCCGCATCCCCTCGATCAGCGCGAGCGTGTCCCTCGCCGTCTGGGCGACGCCGTGGATCATGTAGAGCAGCCATGCCTCCCACGCTTCGGCCGACCCGCGCGTGTCGCGCACCGCCTGCAATAGCCGGTAATAGTCGCCCTTGCGCCCGGTGATCCAGCGGCTGAGATACAGCACCGGCACGTCGAGCAGCCCGGTGCGCGTCAGGTACAGCATGTTGATGATCCGTCCGACGCGGCCGTTGCCATCGGTGAACGGGTGGATACTTTCGAACTGGTGGTGGATGATCGCCATCTTCACCAGTGGATCGAGGTCGCTGGCGTCATCCTCGTTGATGAATCGCTCCAGCGCGGCCATGTGCGCGCGCACGGCGTCGCCGTCCTGCGGGGGGACATAGACCATCTCGCCGGTTTGGTCGTTCTTCAGCGCGGTGCCGGGGGTGTTGCGGAACGTCTCATCGGTGCGCTTCAGCATCTGAAACATGGTGACGATCATGTTGTTCGTCAGCAGGCCGCCCAGTCGCCGCTGCTGCATGAAGCCCTCGCGCAGGGCTTCGGCATAGCGCGCGACTTCCTTCGCATCGGCGGACGAGGGGTTTTCCGGAAAGACGCTGGCCCGGAACAGCTCGTCTTGCGTGGTGACGATGTTCTCGATTTCCGAGCTGGCCTTGGCTTCCTGCAACGCCAGCGTGTCGATCAGGATGCCCTGGTTGGGGATCGCGGCGGCGCGGCCCTTCAACTCCGCCAGATGCCGATGCGCCTGCGTCAGCGCGCGCAGCACTGCCGCCGTTTCCTGCACCCCCGGAGGGGGCAGGTCCGGGATGATGTAGCTCGCCTTGAGCATCGGACAGCCTCGTGAAAGAAATGTGCGATTTTTTCGCACGTCGCTAGTGACGTGTAAAGGAAACCGGATTTTCTTTACACGTCCGCCGAACGTGTCAAATCCGTTGCTGCATCGTCGGGCACAATCACGCTGGCCAGCCTCTGACGGATGACGTCGGTCAGCCGCGCGCTTTCGGCGAACTGCTCTTCCAGCGTCGCCTGCAGCGTGGCGAAGCGTTTGGCGAAGGGAATTGTGTCCGCTTCAACGTCTTCGGCGCCGACATAGCGGCCGGGGGTGAGGACATAGCCATGGCCGGCAATGACGTCATGCCGCGCCGCGCAGGCGAAACCGGGGACGTCGGCATAGCCTTCCCCCTCGCGCCAGGCATGATAGGTGTCGGCGATCTTCGCGATGTCGGCATCGCTGAACTCGCGCCGTGTGCGGTCCACCATGTGGCCAAGTTTGCGCGCGTCGATGAACAGGATCTCGCCGCGCCGGTCGCGCAGCTTCTTGTTACGGCCAATGCCGTTCGACTTGTCCTTCGCCAGGAACCAGATGCACACCGGGATCTGGGTCGAATAGAAGAGCTGGCCCGGCATCGCGATCATGCAGTCGATCACGTCGCCATCCACCATCGCCCGGCGGATGTCACCCTCGCCATTCTGTGTCGAGGACATCGACCCGTTGGCCAGGATGACACCGGCGGTGCCGGTGGGCGCCAGATGGTGCAGGATGTGCTGGAGCCAGGCGAAGTTGGCGTTACTGGCGGGCGGCGGACCGAACTGCCACCGCGCATCCTGCTTGATCCGGTCGCCGCCCCAGTCAGAGATATTGAACGGCGGGTTGGCGAGCACGTAATCGGCGCGGAGGTCGGGCAGTTCGTCCTTGTGGAAGCTGCCCTCGCTGTTCCAGCGGATATCGGCGTCGATGCCGCGCACCGCCAGGTTCATCATGGCCAGCCGCCACGTCGTGTGGTTCGATTCCTGACCGTAGATCGCAATGTCGCCGATACGACCGCCGTGGCTCTCGACGAATTTCTCCGACTGAACGAACATGCCGCCGCTGCCGCAGCACGGATCATACACGCGGCCCTTATACGGTTCGAGCATCTCGACCATCGTCCGGACAACCGAGCGCGGGGTGTAGAACTCACCGCCACGCTTGCCTTCGCTGCCCGCGAACTGGCCGAGGAAATATTCGTAGACCCGGCCCAGCAGGTCGCGGGACGCGTTGCTGGCGTCCTTGAAGCCGATGCCGGAGATCAGGTCGATCAGCTCGCCGAGCATCACCGCGTTCAGGCCGGGGCGGGCGTAATCCTTGGGCAGAACGCCCTTCAGCCCCGGATTGACCTTCTCGATCTCCAGCATGGCGTCGTCGATGATCTTGCCGATGCCGGGCTGCTTCGCGCTCGCCTGCAGGTGGGACCAGCGCGCCCCCTTGGGCACCCAGAAGATGTTGTCGGCACGGTATTCGTCCTCGTCCTCGGCGCCTTCGGGATACTCGGCGAGGAGCTCGGCATGCTTCGCCTCGAACCCCTCGGATATGTGCTTCAGGAAAATCAGGCCGAGCACGACATGCTTGTAGTCCGAGGGCTCCATGTTGCCGCGTAACTTGTCGGCCGCACGGAAGAGCTCCGCCTCAAAACCCAAATCTCCGCCCGCAATCTTCTTCGCTGCCCGTGCCATGCCGATCCTGATTGATACCTTTCAGCCTTGATAGCCACTGTGGACCGCGGCAGCCACCATTATACGACCTATGAAATAGGCCGGACGCAGCAGGGAATCGGCACGGACAAGTTAGAGAAATTGAAAAGCGAACAAAGGACGGCAAATGGCGGCTCATGTGACGAATTGTGGTGTCGCCGACTTCCTTTCAACCGGCGTCCCGGTCCTCAATCCTTGGGAAGACCCCGCCTGACGGTTCCACCGGCCCCGACCTGTTCACCTAATCTACGCTTTCTGCGCAGGACCAATGGCTGGCGCGATCGGCGCGACGTGATCTCCACCGAGTTCCGCGGCGTGCAGAAAGCAGCTATCGGGTATGGTGCCCTTCTCACCGCATCGCGACTCACCGTATCGGCGGAAAGCTCACATCGCGTCACATGATCCCATATAGGGTGTGGGGAGAAATGCGGGGTGATCTACCGATTCTTCAAAGATTATTGTTCACAAGCAGGTATTTGGCTGGGGAATTAAGATTCCTCCCGCTCCGCCAGATATCGTTGATTTCACTGCAAGAAATGTGAAATTCGGATTTCGTGCCCACATTCATGCCCCGCTTTTGATATGGTTCTCGGCGGTCTGACGTGGCTGCTGGCGGTCGCGCGACTTGAGCTGCACCATCTGTTCGGGTCCAATGCCGACGATATCGGCGACCAGTAGCTGTCACGCTGGCACGGTTCTCACCCCGTTTTTGGGTCACCCGTGCTCTGTCATGACTGGTGAACAGGCCCCATGCGCTGATAGCGTCGGACGATGAGCCACCCCATGCCCTCCGGCGCCGCGCATGAGCAGATCGCAGCGCGACTATTCCGACTTTCTCTCGGTGTCTTCTTCATTGGCGGTTTCGTGGCGTCGTCGGTAAGCCTGCTGGTTCCCCGGGTGCGATTGGCGTGGGGGCTGAATTACGCGGAGGCCGGGGCGATACAGTTCGCCTCGTTCTCAAGCTATCTCGTGTTCGCTGTGCCAGTGGCGGCTTTCGTCGCGCGGCGCGGATATATGCGAGCAAGCGCCGTCGGCCTTGCCGTCATGGCGATCGGTTGCGCGTTGCTGATCGCCGGTCTGGGTAGCCGGCAGTATCCGGGCGTGCTGATGTCGCTCACCTGTATCGCGACAGGGGCAACCTTTCTGCAGATAGCCGGCAACAATGTGATGACGGTGGTTGGCGATCCCCGTCGCGCGGCGGTGCGGATGAATCTGCTGCAAGGTTTTAACTCGTTGGGTACCGTGGTCGGACCGCTCGTCGGCGCGACGACCCTGATCTCAACCGCGCCCGGGGAGCAAACGGGTTCAAACCTGTCCGCGCTTTCCTTCGGCTTTGCGGCCGTGGTGCTGGCCGCTTTGGCCTCTGCCTTTCTGCGAAACAGAAACCTGTTGTCCAGGCTTGGCCCGGATGCCGGCGCCAGCCTGAGCGGTGGATGGCGTTCGGCTCTGCATGATCGGCGGCTGCAGGGCGGTGCCGTGGCCATCTTCGCCTATGTGGGGGCTGAGGTGACGATCGGCGCATTGCTGACCGACTTCCTGATGACGCCGCATGCGGGGGCGTGGCAACCCGTCATCGCCGCGCGGTCGGTTGCCCTTTACTGGGGTGGGGCGATGATCGGGCGGTTCGCGGGCGCCGCCATGCTTCGGCATATATCCCCGGCACGCCTGCTGGCCTGCGCCGCCGCGAGCGCCACGGGTCTGGTGCTGATCGCGATGATGGGACATGGTTTACTCGCCGCCGGTGCCCTGCTGTCGATCGGCTTGTTCAATTCGATCATGTATCCGACGATCTACGTCATCGCGCTTCCCCCACAGGCCGATCGCGCACCCGTCGGGGGAATGGTTCTCTGCGTTGCGGTAGTGGGGGGCGCCATCATCCCGCTGCTGACCGGACTATTGGCCGATCGCTTGGGCCTCATCCCGGCCTTGCTTCTGCCGGGCCTGTGCTATCTTCCGGTATTGGCGTTCGCGCTGCGCCGTCACGAACAGAAGGAACTCGCCCTGACCATCAGTTCATAGGGAAGTTCGATCGACGATACCGCGCCATCGGGCACGGCGTTGCGCTCCGCCAGCAGGCTGACGGCCGCAGCCGCCATCTCGCTATTGGGTTGCCGGATGGTCGTCAGCTGTGGCCAGGCCATGCGGGCCAGTTGGGCATCGTCGAACCCCGCAATGGACAATTTCTGCGGTACGGCGATCTGTGCCCGCATCGCAGCCACCAGCACGCCCAGGGCCATCTCGTCATTGCTCGCGAAGATGGCGCTTGGTGGCCGCGCGCCATCGAGCAGCGCTTCGGCCGCGACGATGCCGGATCGGAAGGTGAAGTCCCCCTGGAACACCTGTCGCTCATCGAGCGCCATATCGGCGGCATGCAAAGCGTCCTGGAATCCGAGCCAACGGCGATGGGCCGCATGATGGGTCGGGTTGCCCTTGATGAAAGCGATGTCACGGTGGCCCAGATGGATCAGATGCTCTGCCATGGTGCGCGCCGCCGCGCGGTCGTCAATCCTGACATGGGGCGTGCGATCGACATCGTTACCCGGCGCGATCCGTACCAACGGCACGCCATGCCGCTCGAAAATGACGATCAGTTCCTCGCAGTCGCAGATCGGCGGCGTCAGGATCGCACCGCCCAGTTTCAATCCGATCAGGCTTTCCTCCAGCCGTGCCTGCCAGTCCGGGCGATCGAGCGCCACGGTTTCGATGACGACGTGGCGGCCCAGCGATCGCGCGCGGTCGAGCGCGCCGAGCAGCACGTCATTGGCATAGCTGCAGGCCGGATCGTCGAAGAACAGGCCGATCAGAAAGGAGCGCGCGCTCGACAGGCTGCGGGCAAAGGCATTCGGCTGGTAGTTCATCTCCGCCACGACACGCGCCACGGCCTCGCGGACGGCCGGGCGGACATGCGCTTCGCCGTTGATGACGCGGGAAACGGTCTTGGGGGAAACTCCGGCCTGTCGGGCCACGTCCTTGATGGTAAGCGCCTTCATGGAAACATCCGGTCGAAAGACAAAAAGCGGCATGGCGGATCGGCCAGGCCGATGTAAGGCGCGGGGCGATTCCAAAATCGTCCCACATGCCGTCGCCTTATGCAATCGGGTGCAAAGCGCAATTATGGGGCGCTGAGGGCCGCTGAGGCGGGCAGGGATGATTGATCGTTGACATCGTTGTCAGTCTTGCGGACAACAGACGCTGAAAACGGGAAGACCGGGAGAGGATCATCACGTTGACGGTGCGCGCCGGTGCATGGCGTCGCCCGATGTGCCTTGACCCGGTTTTCCGAACCCCCTGTTCGGAGCGCCGCCATGTCCTATCGTCACGCCCTTATCGTCGCGCTTCTTGCGGGGGCCGCGCCGGTCGCCACGTCGGCGCAGCAGGCCCTGTCGCAGCCGCACGCAAGCGAGGGCGCATGGCAAGACAAGACCATTCCGGCGGTCGACCGCGCCCGCGCCCTGGTCAAGGCGATGACCCATGCGGAAAAGCTGGCCTATGTCCACGGCCTGTTTCCGCCGATGACCAAGGAACGCCATGCCGACATGATACCCTCGGCCGGCTATGTGCCCGGCGTGCCGCGCCTTGGTATCCCGACGCTGCGCGAAAGCGATGCGAGCTTGGGCGTCGCCAATCAGGTCGAACAGCGCAAGGGCGACACCGCGACGGCGTTGCCCTCCAGCCTGGCGACGGCGGCCAGTTTCGATCCGGCCATCGCCTATGCCGGGGGCGCGATGATCGGGGCGGAGGCGCGCGCCAAGACCTTCAACGTGTTGCTGGCAGGCGGCGTCAACCTGACACGCGATGCGTGGAACGGGCGGAATTTCGAATATCTGGGCGAAGACCCGCTGCTGGCCGGGATCATGGCGGGCGAGTCGATCCGCGGCGTCGAGTCCCGGCATATCGTGTCCACGGTCAAACATTATGCGCTGAACGCGCAGGAAACCGGCCGCAACATCCTGGACGCGCGCATCGACGAGAAGGCGCTGCGCGAAAGCGATCTGCTGGCGTTCAAGATCGCCATCGACGGGGGACGCCCCGGATCGGTCATGTGCGCCTATAACAAGGTCAATGGCGACTATTCCTGCGAGAACCGCTTCCTGCTGACGCAGGTCCTGCGCGACGAATGGCGCTATCCCGGATTTGTGATGAGCGACTGGGGCGGCGTCCATTCGACGGAGAAGGCCGCGCTGGCCGGGCTGGACCAGGAATCGGGACAGGAACTCGACAAGCAAATCTATTTCGGCAAGCCGCTGGCCGATGCGGTTGCCAGTGGTCGCGTGTCGGAGGCGCGGCTGGACGAGATGGTCACGCGCATCCTCACCGGCGTCATCGCCAGCGGCCTGTACGACGATCCGACACCCACGACCGCACAGGCGATCGACTATGCCGCCCATGCCGATGTCGCGCAGCGCGCGGCGGAGGCGGGAATCGTGTTGTTGAAGAACGACCGCAACGTCCTGCCGCTGACAGCGACAGCGCGGCGGATCGTGCTGATCGGCGGCCATGCCGATGTCGGCGTATTGTCGGGCGGCGGGTCGAGCCAGGTTCGCTCGGTCGGCGGGGCGCCGATCGAAATTCCGCTGACCAAGGGAGCGGCGGCCTCGTTTGCGCGGATCACCTATCATGCCTCCTCGCCGCTGCGGGCGATGCAGGCGCAGGTCCCCGGCGCGCAGGTCACCTTCGTCGATGGACGCGATCCCGCGGCGGCGGCGGCGGCGGCCAAGGGGGCCGACATCGCGATCGTGTTCGCGACCCAGTGGCAGACCGAAGCGCAGGACGCGACTTCGCTGTCGCTGCCGGATAATCAGGATGCGCTGATCGCGGCGGTCGCGAAGGCCAACCCGCGTAGCGTCGTCGTGCTGGAGACGGGCGGGCCGGTCCTGATGCCCTGGGCCGATCAGGTCGCGGGGATTGTCCAGGCCTGGTATCCCGGCCAGCGCGGAGGCGAAGCGATCGCACGCGTCCTGGTCGGTAAGGTCGACGCCTCGGGCCGTCTGCCGATCAGCTTTCCGATCCGTGCCGCACAACTGCCCCGGCCGAGTGCGGTGCTGCCCGCCGGCGTGACCGCGCTGACCGATGCCTCGAGCAACGCGGGGGTCGTCGACACCGGCAATCTCGCCCCGTTCCCGGTCGATTATTCGGAAGGGAGCAATGTCGGCTATCGCTGGTACGCCGCACGCGGCGACCGGCCGCTCTATCCGTTCGGCTATGGCCTCAGCTACACGCGTTTCCGCTTCGGCAGCGCCCGGTTCAAGGGTGGTGCGACTCCGGCGGTCGAGGTCGCCGTGACCAATACCGGCAAGCGCCCGGGCGTGGTCGTGCCGCAGCTTTACGTCACGGGGACGGGGCAGGGACCCTTGCGCCTGGCCGGTTTCCAGCGGGTCGAACTCGCGCCGGGCGAGACGAAACAGGTGGCGATCTCTGCCGATCCCCGGATCCTGGCCCGCTGGACCGCAGGCAGCGGGTGGGCGACCGCGCCCGGCCGCTATCGCCTGACGCTGGCGACCGATGCGCAGAGCCCGGTCGCGAGCCAAGAGGTGAGTGTGGCGGCGGGAGCACAGTCGCCCGGTTGATTGATCGGGCGCCACGCCGCCATGGCATTTTAATTGACACCGATGTCGGTCGGTATAGCAATAAACTATAAAAAAAATGATTAGCCGAAATACTCGGCGAACAGGCGGCGCAAAAAAGCCGCAATGGGAGAGGTGGGATGAAGGGGAAGACGCTTGCGCGCGTGCTCGTGCGCTCGACATCGGTATTGAGCCTGACGGCGGGATTGCTGCTCGCGTCGCAGGGCCAGGCGCAGACCGCGCCGAGCGACCCGCAACAGGGTACGCCCCAGGCTGATACCAGTAGTCAAACACCCCCGGCGGGTGAGGCAAGCCCGACCAATCCCCAGCCCGAAACCACACCCGACGACATCGTTGTCACCGGCGTTCGCGCCTCACTGGAGCGCTCGATCGCCATCAAGCGCGATTCGAACGGCGTCGTCGACGCGATCAGCGCGGAGGATATCGGCAAGTTCGCCAATACCAACCTCGCCGAGTCGCTGCAGCGCATCACCGGCGTTTCGATCGATCGGCGCAACGGCGAAGGCTCGACGGTCACGGTCCGCGGTTTCGGTGCGCAATATAACCTCGTCACGCTGAACGGCCGCCAGCTGGCGACGTCCAACATCGTCGCGGTCGGCGGCGACCAGGGCGGTGACGGCGCAGGCGGCTTCGGCCGCTCGTTCGACTTCTCGAACCTCGCCTCGGAAGGGGTGAAGACGCTGGAGGTCTACAAAACCGGGCGCGCGGCGATCCCGTCGGGCGGCATTGGCGCCACGGTCAACGTGGTCAGCCGCCGGCCGCTCGACAATTCCGATACCGGGCTGGTCGGGTCGTTGGGCGTCAAGGGCAGCTATGACAACAGCTCGGCCGACTGCATCGACTGCGGCGCACGCGTCACGCCCGAGGCGTCGGGCACCGTCAGCTGGACGGACAGCGAGAAGCGCGTCGGCGTGTCGCTGTTCGGCAGCTATCAGAAGCGCAATTTCAGCTTTGCGAGCGTCGCGCCGGACAATTGGAATATCCGCTCGCTCAACGACTTCCTGAACCCGTCCAACGGCTTCGTGAACGGTGCGACCAAGATCAACAACCGCCCGACCGGCAACCCGCTGGTGTCGGTGCCCAACGACTTCCGCTATCACTTCTCCGAGGCCAGCCGCGAGCGGATCAACGGTCAGGCGATCCTGCAATTCCGCCCGACCGACACGCTGACCTTCACCGCCGATGGCCTCTATGCCCAGCTGCGTCAGTCGGAGCGCCGGTCGAGCCAGTCCAACTGGTTCAACCGCCCGTTCAGCGAGGTGACGTTCGACGACGCGAGCAACGGCATCGCCACCACCGAGTTCCTGGCGGAGACGATCAACGGCGTGAAGGATGCGGCGTTTGAGCAGGCCTATCGCGCGCAGAAGAACAGGCTCTACGACGTCGGCGGCAACATCGAGTGGAAGCCGAGCGACCGTTTCACCCTGTCGATCGACGGTCATATCGGCGAGGCGCAGAGCCTGCCCGACAATCCCAACGGCCAGACCTCGACCACCGTCGCGATCAATGCGCCGGTCGTGACCGGCCATACGCTGCGCTGGACCGATAAAGGCTTCCCGCAGCAGACGCTGGCGATCAACGACGGCACGCAGAGCACGACCCCGACCGGACAGCCCTTCATCAAGGGCAACAATAACGGTGTGCTGGACGTCGGCGATCTGGCGAGCGCGGTGCAGCGCCAATTCGCTTCGAATCAGACACAGCGAATCCGCGAGCTGCGCGCCGATGCCGCCTGGGAATTCACCGACCAGATCCGGTTCGATGCCGGTGCCGATTATCGCACCACCACGACCCGCCAGACCCAGTTCAACACGCGTCAGGTGCTGGGCGACTGGGGCAATTCGCTGCCGCCCGACGTCGCGCGGCTGGCACCCGGGCAGGTTTTCCAGTTCTGCAACACCTGCAAGTTCGAGCATAACAACCCGAACGCCGATCCGAATACCCAGATCGCCTTCCGCACCGAGGATGCGACCAAGCTCTACAACACGCTGTTCAACTATTATTCCGGCGTGACGAACGACGGCGTCGATCATCGCAACAATATCGACGCGAACAGCGACAATTCGGTGCGCGAGAATATCTGGTCGGGCTATCTCCAGGGCAGCTGGAACGGGCAGGTGTTCGGCCGCAATGCGCAAATCGTGGCGGGCCTGCGCTACGAGAATACCAAGGTGCGCGCGGTGTCGCTGCAACCCGTGCCGCTGGCGATCGTGTGGACGGCGGACAACGACTTCGTCGTCCAGAACAGTACGGACCAGCAGGCGATTTCGGCGCGCGGTTCCTATAGCAACTGGCTGCCCGCCGTGGACGCCAAGATCGAGGTGTTGGACAATCTGTTCGCCCGCGCCTCGTACAGCAAGACGATCTCGCGCGCGCCTTACGGCAATCTGTTCGCCTCGACCGGCGTCGGCGCGCCTGGGCGGCCGACCGCGATCGGTGGCATCGCGACGGGCTCGTCCAACAATACCGGTCTGCTGCCGCTGTCGTCCGACAATATCGACCTGTCCGTCGAATGGTATCCGCGCAAGGACGTCTTCCTGTCGGCGGGCTTCTTCGACAAGCGGGTGCACAATTTCATCGGCAATACGGTCGTGAACCGCAATCTGTTCGGTCTGCGCGACGCGACGTCGGGGCAGGCGGGCACGCGGTCGGGCACGGCGCGCCAGCAGTTGGCCAACACGTTCGGGGCGGACATCACCGACGTCAACCTGTTCACCTATACCGCGCTGCTTCAGCAGAATAACGGCAATGTCGCGGCGGCGAATGCGCAGTTCGCGGCCAATTACAACACCCAGAGCCGGGCGCTGAACCAGGGCTTCGTCGACTCGATCCTCAGCCAGGTCGACATCAGCCCGAATGCCAGCGATCCGCTGTTCAACTTTGCGGTGAACACGCCGATCAACAACCGCGACGCGCATATCTATGGCGTCGAGCTGGCGGGCCAGTATTTCCTGGGCGAGACAGGCTTCGGCGTCGCAGCCAGCTATACGCTCGTTCGCGGCAATATCGGCATCGACATCGCCGCCGACCCCAGCGTGAACACCTTCGCGCTGGTCGGCCTGTCGGACACCGCCAATGCCACGCTGATCTACGACAAGAACGGCATTTCGATGCGCCTGTCCTATAACTGGCGCGACAAGTTCCTGAGCGACATCAACCGTGGCGGCGATCGCAATCCGGTCTTCACCGCGCCCTATGGCCAGCTCGACCTGTCGATGAGCTTCGACCTGACGCCGCGCTTCGCGCTCGGCTTCGAGGCGATCAACCTGACCGAGGAGGGTGTCCAGACCTATGGTCGCGACCGCATGAACACCTGGTATCTGGCCGAAGGTTCCGCCCGCTATCTGGTCGGCGCGCGGTATCGCTTCTGATCTCGCAAAACTCGGAAGGCCGCTGTCTCCTCCGCGGTCTTCCGGGTACATGGGGCGATCATGGCTGCACCTGTCCTGCTCAACAATATCGACCATCGCGACCTTCGGGTCGCGATCGGTCACAATGCGCGCTTCGGCGATGCGATCAACCAGACCCGCGTATTCCCTGCTGAGTTCGAGGAGCTTCAACGCGAATACGCCATTCTGCTGCGGCGGGACGAGGGCGGGGCGCTCTATGCGACCATCCTTCTGGGTCTCGACGCGGACGAAAACCTGTTCCTGACGGGCGATCGATGGGAGGCGCGCTACATCCCGGCGACCCGTGCGCGCGGGCCGTTTTCGATCGGTCACGACCCTATGGGCGAGCCCATGGTCTTCATCGACCCCGAGCATCCGCGACTGACCGCCGACGGCTTTCCCGTCTTTCGCGAGCATGGCGGCAACGCGCCGCTGCTCGACCATGTCTCGGCCATGCTGCAACGCATTTATGAGGGCGTGCAGACCGAGCAGGCCATGTACGAGGCCTGGGCCGCGCTCGACCTGCTGACGCCCGCCGTCCTGCAACTCGATCTGGACGAGGGGCGGCGGTACAATGTGCCGGATTGCCTGACGATCGACACCGCGCGGCTGGCGGGACTGGAGGCCGGGGCCTTGGGCGATCTCCATGCGCGCGACTATCTGCGCCCCGCGTTCTGGATCGCGTCCTCGCTGGGCAATCTCCGCCATCTGATCGACCGCAAGCTAAGCCGGGACCCGCATGGCTGACCGCCTGCCCGCCGCGCGTCATGCCTGCGAACTGACGAAAACGGGGGCGCCCGACCTGGCTTCGCTCGTCGAGCGCAACGAGCCGGTCATCCTGCGGGGCTATGCCGCGCATTGGCCGCTGGTCCGTGCAGGGCAGGTTTCCGCCCGCGCGGCTGCCGACTATCTGCTGCGCTTCGATCGTGGACGACCGGTGACCGGCTATGTGGGCGACGCGGCGATACGCGGACGTTTTCACTATGACGAGACGGTCACGGGGCTGAATTTCCAGACGCAGACCCTGCCCCTGCGCGCGTTCATGGCGCGGCTGCTGGACGACGCCCACGGGCCGGGGGATGCGCCTGCGCTCTATATGGGATCGACCGATCTCGACGCCTATCTGCCGGGTTTTCGCCGCGAGAATGACCTGGTTCCGTCTGACGGGCTGTTCGACCGTCATCCGCCGCTGGCCAGTATCTGGATCGGCAACCGGACCACCGCGTCGGCGCATTATGACATGGCGAACAATGCGGCGATCTGCGCCGTCGGTCGGCGCCGCTTCACCCTGTTTCCCCCGGATCAGATCGGCAATCTCTATCCCGGTCCGCTTGCCCCGACGCCGGGCGGACAGGTGGTCAGCATGGTCGACTTCGCCCGGCCCGATCTCGATCGCTATCCCCGTTTTGCCGATGCCATGGCCCAGGCCTTGGTGGCCGAACTCGAACCCGGCGACCTGTTGGTCTATCCGGCGCTGTGGTGGCACCATGTCGAGGCGCTGGAGGTGTTCAACATCCTCGTCAATTATTGGTGGAACGCGGCGCCGGACTATCTCGACACGCCGATGGATAGTGTGATGCATGCGATGCTGTCGCTGCGCGACCGACCGGCGGCGGAGAAGCACGCCTGGCGGGCGGTCTTCGACCATTATATCTTCGGTGACGGCGAAGCGGTCGTCGCCCATCTGCCGCCTGCATCGCGCGGCCCGCTCTCCCCGCTCGACGAGGCGATGGCGCGGCGGCTTCGCGCCTATCTTCTGCAAAGGCTGAACCGATGAGCGATCCCTATCCGCCAACCCGCGTCGTCATCGCCGGGGGCGGGACCGCAGGGTGGCTCGCGGCAACGGCGCTGGTGCGGCAGCTGGGGCCGCTGGTCGATGTCACGCTGATCGAATCCGACGAGATCGGCACGGTCGGCGTCGGGGAGTCCACCATCCCGACCGCGCGCAGCTTCCATGCCTTTCTCGGCATCGACGAGGCCGCGTTCATGAGGGCGACCCAGGCGACCTTCAAGCTGGGCATCGCGTTCGAGAATTGGGGAGCGGATGGGGCACGCTATTTCCACCCGTTCGGAACGGTCGGGCGGTCGGTGGCGATCGCCGATTTCCAGCATTTCTGGCTGGAGGCCAGGCGTCACGGGTTCGGCGGTGCGTATACCGACCATTCGCTGGAGACGCGAGCGGCCGAGGCGAACCGGTTCGGGCGGGACGAGGCCGGCACACTGGCCTATGCCTATCATCTCGATGCCACCGCCTATGCCCGCTTCCTGCGCGGTATCGCGGAACCGGCCGGAGTGCGCCGGATCGAGGGGCGCATCACCAAGATCGAGCGCCACGGTGAGGGCGGCGACATCGCGGCGTTGCATCTGGCATCGGGCAGCCGGATCGAGGGGGATCTGTTCCTCGACTGCACCGGCTTTCGCGCATTGCTGATCGAGGGCGCGCTGGAGACAGGCTTCGAGGATTGGAGCGAATGGCTGGCCTGCGACCGCGCGCTGGCGGTCCAGACCGAAGCCGTCTCGTCTCCGGTTCCCTATACCCGCGCCATCGCGCACCGGGCGGGCTGGCGCTGGCGCATTCCGCTTCAGACGCGGGTGGGCAACGGGCTGGTCTATTCCTCGACCGACATGAGCGAGGACGAGGCGACCGCGACGTTGCTTGGCGGAATCGAGGGGACACCGCTGTTCGAGCCGCGCGCCCTGCAATTCCGCGCGGGGATGCGTCGGCGGGCCTGGAGTTCCAATTGCGTGGCGCTGGGACTGGCGGCCGGGTTCATCGAGCCGCTGGAGTCGACCAGTATCCATCTGGTCATGATCGCGGTGATGCGCCTGATCCAGGGGTTCCCCTTTCAAGGCCAGGATTGCGCAGCCCTGCGGGCACGGTTCAACGTCCAGTCGCGTCACGAATGGGAGCATATCCGCGACTTCATCATCCTGCATTACGCGCAGACCGGGCGGACAGACTCGGCATTCTGGCAACGTCGATCTACCATGTCCGTGCCCGAGACGCTGGCTGAACGCATGGCACTGTTCATCGAAAGCGCCGGGGCCTGGCAGGGACAGGACGATCTGTTCAAGATCGATTCCTGGGTTTCGGTCATGCTGGGGCAGGGACTTGTCCCGAAAGCCCATCATCGCATTCCAGGATTGCTCAGTCCGCAAGCCCTGCGCGATTCCTTCGACGGCCTGAATCAACAGCTTTCACAGCAGTTGCAGCTGATCCCGGACCATCTCTCCTTCATCAAGGGGTATTGCGCGGCGAAGGCTGGGCCGGACGTCAGGATTGATCCGGGTGACGCAGCCCTCTGACCTGACTTTGCCGGAGGGTTACACGCCCGGACAGCTGGCCGAAATCGATATGGCACGCATCGCCGCCCATGATCACCATGGCCAACTTGCCGCTCCATACCGACGTTGGGCGTTTTTCTTGAGCCTTCACTCGGCCGGGAAAAGCGGGGCTGGGATGAACCTCTGTGACAAAGGTGGAGGGACGGGCGCACGTCCGCTTCAAAAGGCCCGCCATTTTTCGCCGTCAGCCGCTTTGCGTCGGATACCTCCAAGCCGCCGAACTTCGCCTTCCCCGCGTAGTAGGTCGCGCTCGACATCCCATGCGGCTGGCACTGCGATAGAGGTTCTAAACGCGATCTTTCTGACCCTGAACGAATTGTCTGCAAAGAGGTGGTGTCGGACGATGATCTGCCGCCCCGTCCGTAGAAAAACTGGTTCGAGCCAGCTTTGCGCCAATCACCGCACGGGTTCGGGTGAGGAGGAGGTGGCGACACGCGCCCTCAAGGTGCTGCCCGCCTTGGGCGAACGCCGCCCTCGCCAAGGCGTTGGCGACTTGGGTGACTTGCGAATGGAGAGAGCATTTCTGCTCAGGGGATCAGCAAATGCCAACATGGAACCGGCGGCCGAAACCGGGGAAGCGAGCGCGCCTGCAGAATGGCGGCTTCGCGCTGTGGGCCTTTCAGCCGCAGGCGCTAGTTCGCTTCCGATCCGGTGCTAGCCGTTAGGCAGATGGACTCGACACATCGGACCGTCTTTTTCGGGATGCCGCAACAGCCCCCTTACTCCATGTTCAACACATGGTTTCGGGAAATCGCAATCGGGAACGGATTTGGGGAAAGCGGCCTCGTCTGACGCCTCAGGACGACGGAGGTTGACCGGACTTTCCCGTTCAACCTTCCCAATCGGGACGGATACGGGACGCCTGTCACGGGCCTGGCGGGACAAGCGTCCTGAACATCTCGGCCACGCTGTGGGGGGTGCCATCACCGAAGAACAGCGACAGGTTGTCGTCTGACAGTCGCGCGATATCCCTGCTGCGTGGGAACAGCGCCGCCTCGTAGGCAGAAAGGGCGGCTTCATGATCATTGCCATGATTTATGATCGCTTGAGCTAACTCGGCGCCATCGAACATCGCGAGGTTGGCACCCTCCCCCGCGAAAGGCGACATGAGGTGCGCCGCATCGCCAATCAGCGTCACGCCAGTTATCCTCGACCACTTCACCCCGGGTGTGAGCGCATAGATGGGGCGGATCGTCGGCGCGGCGATGCTGTTAGTGATGAGATGGGTGAGGTGAGGCGTCCAGCCCACGAACTGTTGCGCGAGGAAGGACAGACCCGCCGGCACGTTATCGAAATCCACCGAACGGACCCATGCCTCCGGCTTGTTGAGCGCGACATAACCCGTCACGCTGCCGTCTGCATGGCGGTGCGCGATGATACCCTTGCCCGGTGCTAGCGCCATCATCGTGCCGTTACCTATCGCTACGATACTGGCCGCGTCGGCCGGATCCCTCCCGGTCAATGCGATCTCGATGAAGCAGGTGCCGGAGTAGATCGGCCTCGCTTCAGAGACGAGCGGCCGAACCTTGGACCAGGCACCGTCCGCGCCGACCAGCATATCGACCGTTTCGGAGGTGCCATCGGCAAAGGCGATGCGATGGCGACCGTTTCCGAGCGGAAAGAACGACACGGCCTTGTGGCTCCAGCGAATGGCCTGGGCGGGAAGCGAGCCCATCAGCAACGTGCGCAGCTCGCCGCGCTCGACCTCCGGGCGCGTGGACGCTGCGCTTCCCGGTGCGTCGAACAGGATGAAGCCATTGCTGTCCACCACGCGCTTGGCATCTTCGCCAAGACGGACAAGCTTCAAAAAGGCATCGTACAGACCTGCTGCCTCCAGCGCTGGCTGGCCGCTGTTCTTATGCATGTCGAGCAGACCGCCCTGCCATCGGGCAGTCGCCGAAGGTTCGCCCTCGTAGATGGTCGTCCCAATTCCGTGACGATGGAGGACACTGGCGAGCGTCAGGCCGCCCAGTCCCGCACCGATGATGCCGATCGTCTTCTGCATATGCGCGCTCCCCTTCCGTTGCGACATCTCACGATGCCGGCGGACGTTCTCGGATTACGCTGGCCCGCTGCGCGAAGCGCGGCGGACGTGTCTGCGGCCTCTGGAAGCGTGAACCTCCGCAAGCGCCGTTTTTCGCGACCTAATGCTGATAGAAAGGCGCATAGCACCCCGCAAGCAGAACTATGCTTGCTTCTCCGTTGGTGCGAGCAACGGGCTTGGGGACGTCTTCCGCATTCCCGAGCAACGATCCTCGATCGGGAGAGTGAGCGCCAGCGGGACAATGGCGGTAGAAGGTCGAGAGCCCAAGCTGTGGTAGTTTGGCGATCTTGGCAGGCTTGTCCCCGGCTGCGAGCAGCTTAAGGTCACGGCTCGTGGATCACAACCACAAGATGACGGCGGCGGCGAGCGTCACGGCTGAGAAGAAAACGGCCGGCAGCGATTGTAGCGGTCGCGATGCGGCGCCAATAATTGAGACGGCCGAAGATGATCTCGACACGGCCGCGACTGTTGTTCCTTCCGTTGTCCGCGTAAACACGTCCGCTCGTCCGCGGCTTTGCTTGTCACCATCGTCATCGGCTTGATGAGGCGCTGCATCGTCTAGCTCGGATGACAAGTCTGGCTTTAAGCGTGTGGTACCGCGTGAGCTTCGCCTGCTCACGGGCACGAACATTCAAGTCCCGGCGTCGCTTCCGGGGCTTTGGGCGCGTCTCGCCGGATGACGGCGCGATCAGCCCGCTTGTGCCGCGCGGGCGCGCTTTTTGGCCTGGGCGTGCAGCTTGCGCGCTTCCATGACCAGCTTCACGCCATCGGGTCCCCACATCATCCGCATGAAGTAGCGTTCGATCGGCCCCTGCTGGACCGCCCAGATCATCGGCAGCAGCAGCCACCGGGCGAGCAGGATGGCCCGTTCCTTGGCCGGCGAAATCCCCGCATTGCGCCGCGTCCGGCCCGAAACAGCCGCCAGCGCGGGCAATTTGAGTAGCTTGTTCTGGAAGAAGAGCTGCACCTTCACCCGGAACTGAGACGGATCGTAGTTCTGAAGGACCGAATCGTGCCAGAGCTTGAGGAAATCCTGGCCCGTTTCAGGGATGATCGTCAGCGTCTTGGTACCCCCGAACAGATCGGCGTCGCGGGCGTAGAGAGCCTCCAACTCCGCCATCGATCCGGGCAGGTCGCGCTCCTCATGCGGGAACAGCCGGCAGTAGTTCTTGACTAGACGGATATAGTCGTCACGCACCTGATCGGGCAGGCGGCGGGGCAGGCCGAACCCACGAAAGGCGAGCCGTTCATAGGCCCACAACATGGTGTGCATTTCGGTAAGCGCGGCCCACATCGAATCGCGCGGCGAATTGGCCTCATAGCCTCCGAGCTCGGGCGCGCCGATGTCAATAATGTCGCCCTTCACTTTCTCGTGAATGCGGATGAGATGCCCGGCGACGCGGTTCGCCGTATCGGTGTCGCCCAACCACATCGGCGCATGAATGCCCGAATTACGCTGTCCCCGCTCGAAGGCGTCGAACATCGTCAGCTTGCCGAGCCGCGCCTTCTTCGAGATCGGGTCGTGATCGCGCACGCCGGCGAAGACAGGCTTGTAGGTCAGTTGCAGGATGAATTGCGTAGCGGACTGGAAGACGATGGTCGCCGGATGCAGCAACACTTCCCACGCGATCGATCCGGGGCCGAATACCCCGTCGTCGACGCCGGGAGCGGACCCGGCCAACCTCGGCTCGCCATGGCGACGCCATCGCGCCGCCGGACCCAAAAGCTTTTCGCGGCTGACGCCGTTGCTGCTGGTGCGGAGATCAGTCTGCGCTTGCGCTGTCATGGGAGGATCCTCTCTTATTCCCGCGCGGGAATATTTGCCTTATGGGGCGTCGTGTCAAGCGAGCATCGCGGCGGGTGACAATGTCGTCTGGCAGATCTGGGCTTGGCTTTGGTCGGCGGGTGAGACAGGAGGCGGCGACCATTCATGACAGGCGATGCACATCCATGACGACGCGCCACAATGCCCGCGCACGCGGCCAACGGGCGGGCCTCGACCTCGATCAGATCGTCCGCGCCGCGCAGGCGCTCGACAGCGAGACGCTGACGATGCAGCGCCTTGCCGCCGCGCTGAACGTCGATCGGAAAGCGCTGAACTATTACGTGAAGGACCGGCAAGCGCTGCTCACCATTCTCGCGCACAAGGCGTTCGCGGATCAATTCTCGCCGGACGCGGTCCGCGCGGCCGAGGATTGGCGCGCGGCGTCACGCATCTATGCCAGGCGCTTCGTCGAGAGCGCGCTGTCGCTGGGTACCTTGTCGGAGCATCTGTGGTTCGAGGAACCATTGACGACATGGTCGCTCGAGGCGTCCGAAAGCCTGTTCGCGCGCTTCTTCGAGGCAGGGTTCGCCGACGAAGCCGCGGTCCGGCTGGTTACGATGCTGTCGACGCTATGTCTGGGGCACGCGCGCGACGTCATGCAGGCGGAAGGCGCAGACGAACGCCCGCGCCCGCGGGCGTTGCGCGAGGCGCTGGAGCGATTGGATGCCAGCAAGTTCGCCAATCTGGTGCGCATCCTGAACCATGGGTACGACACCTATGGCGACGAACAGATCGCGTTCAGCATCGACGTCTTCATAACGGGCGCGCAGGCGGTGCTGGACGCACGCCCGGCCTGACGCGGCGGGGTACCGTGGCCAAGCACCGCGCCGCGTGACCGATCATGCCGCCGTGGCGGGCGCCACGAGTTCCACCACGAGCGCGATGCCCTGGCCACCACCGATGCACATGGTGATGAGCGCGTAGCGGCCGCCGGTCCGCTGTAGCTCGTAAATGGCCTTGACGGTCAGGATCGCCCCGGTCGCGCCGATCGGATGGCCCAGACTGATGCCCGAGCCATTGGGGTTGGTACGGGCGGGATCAAAGCCGAGTGCGGTCGCCACTGCGCACGCCTGCGCCGCGAACGCCTCGTTGGATTCGATGACGTCGATCTGGTCGAGCGATAGGCCCGCCTTCGCCAGCGCCGCGGGAACGGCATGAACCGGACCGATGCCCATGATGGCCGGGTCGACACCGGCAAAGCCCCAGCCGACAATGCGCGCGAGCGGCGTCAGACCCCAGTCGGCGACCGCCGCGGCAGACGCCAGGACGAGTGCGGCGGCGGCATCGTTGATACCGCTGGCATTGCCCGCGGTGACGGTGCCGTCCTTCTTGAACACCGTCTTCAGCCCGGCAAGATCGGTAGGCGTAGTGTTGCCGCGGACGTGCTCGTCACGATCGAAGGTGCGCGTCCCGCCCTTCTCGCGCACCTCGATGGGGACGATCTGGCTGTCGAAACGGCCTTCCTGCTGCGCCTGTGCGGCGCGGCGGTGGCTTTCGACCGCCAGCGCGTCCTGCGCCGCGCGATCGACACCGAAGCGGGTCGCGACATTCTCGGCGGTGACGCCCATGTGGATGTCTTCGAACGGATCGCTCAGCACCTCGACCATCGCGTCGATCATCGTGGCCGGCCCCATCTTCTGTCCCCAGCGCAGCGCGGGGACGACATGCGGCGCGCGGCTCATCACTTCCGCGCCTCCGGCGACCGCCAGATCGGCATCGCCGAGCGCGATCATCTGCGCGGCAGAGATGATCGCCTGCAGCCCCGATCCGCACAGCCGGTTGAGCGTCAGCGCGGGGGCCGCGACCGGGATACCGGCGCGCACCGCCGCGATCCGCGCGACATAGGCATCCTTGGGCACGGTAGGGATGACGTTGCCGATCACGACATGATCGACGTCCGCGCTGTCAATGCCGGCACGCCGCACCGCCTCGGCGATGACGAGCGCGCCGAGATCGGCGGGTGAAAAGTCCTTCAGGCTTCCGCCGAAGTCGCCGATCGCGGTGCGTACGCCGGATAGGATGTAGATGGGTTCCATGTCGTGTCCTGTGTTCGAGAAGGGGTCAGACGCCGTCGCCAGCGGCCGCGCGAACCTGTTGCCATGCCAGCGCGGTCAGCCGGGGCAGGGCGCGCGCGCGTTCCTGCGCTTGCGCGGAGGCGGCGGTGCCCCGGATTACGCGCCCCTTGATGCCGTGGAAGATTGCTGCGAGTCGGAACACGACAAAGGCGCGGTAGAAGGGATAGTCGGGCAGGCCGTCGAGCCCGCTGCGCCGGCAATAGGCCGCGACATAGTCCTGCTCGCTCGGGATGCCGGTTCCGGCAAGGTTGTGGCCGCCCAGCCCCGCGACGATGTCGGGCGGCATGTGGTACATCATCGCGTGATAGGCGAAATCGGCACCCGGATGCCCCAGCGTCGACAATTCCCAGTCGAGTACCGCTAGCACGCGCGGTTCGCTGGGGTGAAAGATCATGTTGTCGATGCGGAAGTCGCCATGGGTCAGCGCGACGCGTCCGTCATCGTCGGGGATGTTTTTCTGCAGCCAGTCGATCACCCGGTCCATGTCGGCGTCGCGTCCGGCGTCGATATCCTCGGCATATTGCTGCGACCAGCGGCGCACCTGCCGTTCGAAATAATTGCCGGGTCGTCCAAAATCGGTCAGCCCGGCGGCATCGATGTCGACCATGTGCAACTGTGCGAGCGTCTGGTTCATCGCGTCGAACAGCGCGGCACGCTCGTCCGCGGCGACGCCGGGGATGGTTGCGTCCCAGAAAATGCGTCCCTCGACCAAGGACATGACGTAGAAGGGCGATCCAATCACCGCCGGGTCGGCGCACAAGCCATGCACCTGCGGCACGGGGACCCCGGTTCCGGCCAACGCCTGCAAGACCTGCGCCTCACGCTCGATCGCATGTGCGCCCTTCAAGATCGGGCCGGGCGGCTTGCGGCGCAGGACATATCGGCCGTTGCCGGTTGTGATGCGATAGGTCGGGTTGGACTGCCCGCCGCGGAACTGCTCGACCACGATCGGCCCGGCAAAATCCGAGACATGGGCCGACATCCACCGGCCGAGCGCATCCTCGTCGATCGCGAAGCCGGCGCGGACCGCGGTCACGCCCACATTGTCATCCGCGCTCATGGATGGTTCCTGGACAGGCGTTCGCGTTTGATTTTCTTGGCGAGCGACCATTTGTGCACCTCGGTCGGCCCGTCGTAGATGCGGAAGGCGCGCACCTCGCGATAGACCTGCTCCACGACCGTATCGCCCGACACGCCGGTCCCGCCCATCACCTGCACGCATTTGTCGGCGATGCGGCTGACCGCTTCCGACACCGCGACCTTCGCCATCGAGCTTTCGGTGGTGCCGAGCGAGCCGCTGTCGAGCACGCCCGCACACCAGTCGATCATCAGCGCGGACTGTTGCAGGTCGATGCGGTTCTCCGCCAGCATGAAGCCGACGCCCTCATGGTCGATCAGCAGCGTGCCGAAGGCGCGGCGGCGGCAGGCGTACTCGGTCGCGATCTCCTGGGCGCGGATCGCCGCGCCGAGCCAGCGCATGCAGTGCGACAGGCGCGCGGGGCTGAGGCGGACCTGTGCAAGCCGGAATCCGTCGCCGACCTCGCCCAGCATTTGCGATGCCGGCACGCGCAGACCATCGATGGCGATGAGCGAATGGCCGCCGGGCATCGAGCTGTCGATCGTGTCGAGCACGCGCTCGATGCGGATCGCCGGATCGGGCAGGTCGACGAGGAACAGGCAGGCCTGGCCCGCCCCCTCTTCGGGGGTCCGCGCCATGACGATGCCGACGCGCGCGCCCAGCGCACCGGTGATGAAGGTCTTGTGCCCGTCGATCACCCAATCGTCGCCGTCGCGCACGCAGCGCGTCTGCATCATCGAAGGATCGGACCCGGCGCCGCCCTCAACCGCCGGCTCGGTCATGAAGAAGGCGGAGCGCGCGCTGCCGTCCACCAACGGGGCGAGGAAGCGGCGTTTCTGCTCGTCATTGGCGACATGCCCGAGCAGGAACATGTTGCCCTCGTCCGGTGCCATCGTGTTGACCGCGACCGGACCGAGCGGGGACAATCCTGACGCGATCAGCACCACCGCCGTCTCGCGCTGCGACAAATGCGTGCCGTCGGCGAGGATGTGCGGGGTGAGCACGCCGGCCTCGCGCGCGCGCGCACGCAGCTCAGCGACCAGTTCGGCGGGGGGGCCATGGCCGTGAACCTCAAACCGCACGTCCTGTTCGAACGGGATCACGATATCGCGCACGAACGCCTCGACACGGTCGGCGATCGCGGTGGCGCGGTCGGAAACGAAAGGGATCATGCGGGCGATACCTCGAAATGGGCTTCGGTCGCATCGCGCACCCGGTCGAGCGTCACGCCGGGCGCGCGTTCGATCAGGCGGAAGGGCGACGCGCGGTCCGGCCGTTCGAACACGGCCAGGTTGGTGATGACCATGTCCACGACATTAGTACCGGTCAGCGGCAGCGTGCAGGCGCGGCGAAACTTGGGGCTGCCCGCCTTGTCGAGATGGTCCATCAGCACGATGATTCGCCGCACGCCTGCGACCAGATCCATCGCTCCACCGGGGCCTTTCACCATCTTGCCCGGCACCATCCAGTTGGCAAGATCGCCATTCTCCGCGACCTCCATCGCGCCCAGCACCGACAGCTGGATATGGCCGCCGCGGATCATCCCGAAGCTGTCGGCGGACGAGACATAGCTGGTCCGGTCGAGTTCGGTGACCGTTTGCTTGCCGGCATTGATGATGTCCGGGTCCACCTCGGCTTCAGTCGGAAACGCACCCAAGCCCAGGATGCCGTTTTCGGATTGCAGCGTGATGTCGATGTCGGGGGCGACGTGGTTGGCGACCAGCGTCGGAATGCCGATCCCCAGGTTGACGTAATAGCCGTCGCGCAGCTCTTGCGCGGCGCGGGCGGCCATTTGATCGCGTGTCCAGCTCATGCCGCGTGCGCGCTCCTTGTGGTGCGTTGCTCGATCCGCTTTTCGTTGCAGGTGGCGCGGATCAATCGCTGGACGAATACGCCGGGGGTGTGGACGTGGTCGGGGTCGATTGCGCCGGGATCGACCAGCTGCTCGACTTCGGCGATCGTCACGCGGCCGCAGGTTGCGGCCATCGGATTGAAGTTGCGCGCCGATTTTCGATAGACGAGATTGCCGTACGGATCGGCCTTCCACGCCTTGACGATCGCCAGGTCGGCGACGATTCCGCGTTCCATTACATAGAGATCCCCATCGAAGTCGGCAGTCGGCTTGCCGATCGCGATCTGCGTGCCGACGCCGGTGCGGGTGAAGAAGGCGGGGATGCCCGCGCCGCCCGCGCGCATGCGTTCGGCAAGAGTGCCCTGGGGCGAAAACTCGATCTCCAGGTCGCCAGCGAGATACTGACGCTCGAACTCCCTGTTTTCGCCGACATAAGACGAGATCATCTTGCGAACCTGGCGCGTGCGCAGCAGCCGGCCGAGGCCGAAATCATCGACGCCTGCATTGTTGGACACGATGGTCAGATCACGCACGCCGCTGCGCACGAGGGCGTCGATCAGCGTTTCGGGAATGCCGCACAGCCCGAACCCGCCCGCCACGATCGTCATGCCGTCGCGCACCATGCCGTCGAGCGCCGCGCCAGCGCTGTCATAAACCTTCTGGACCATCACGTTATCCTATAGCGAGCCGACGAGATGCCCGCCGTCGACGGTCACGACCGATCCGGTCATGTGGGCCGATGCATCCGACACGAGTAGCAGCAGCGGGCCGTCGAGGTCGGTCAGCCGGCCGAGCCGCCGCTGCGGGATGCGCTTCACCAAGGCCGCGCCCGCCGGGCTGTCGAAGAAAGCGCTGTTGAGCTCGGTCTCAAAATAGCCCGGCGCGATCGCGTTCACTCGAATTCCGTAGCGCGCCAGTTCGAGCGCGAGTTGCCGGGTCATCTGGATCACGCCGGCCTTCGACACGGCATAAGGGGTGACGTGGCCGCCCTGGCGCACCCCCAGGATCGAGGCGATGTTGACGATCGCGCCGGGGGTGCCCGCATCGCGCATCCGCCGCGCCGCCTCGATGGCGACGTGTATCGCGCCTTTCAGATTGGTATCGAGGATCGCGTCAACGTCCGCCTCGCTTTGGTCGAGCACCGGCTTGCTGTTGGTGATGCCGGCATTGTTGATCAGGACGTCGATCGCGCCCGCCCCATCGAGGGCGGCGCGGATCGAGGCGGCGTCGGTCACGTCCAGCCGCATCGCTTGCGCCTGCCCGCCGCACGCTGCGATGTCGGCCACGAGACTGTCGAGCGCGTCGACCCGGCGGGCCGCAGCGATGATGGTCGCGCCGTGTCCCGCCAGCATCGTCGCGAAATGCCGGCCGAACCCGCTGGAGGCGCCGGTGACGAGGATGCGCCGGCCGGAGACGTCGAACGGGTTCATGCCGCCGACTGCCCGAGCGCGTCATCGACGGACGGCAGGTCGCGTGCGGCGGTACGCATGATCTTGCCCGACACGGTCTTTTGCAGCGCCGTCACGAAAAGGATGTCGCGTGGGATCTTGTAGGCCGCGAGATGCGTGCGGCAGTGCTGGCGTACCTCCTCCGCCGACAGATCGGCCGAGCGGGCGACGATTACCGCGCGAATCGTTTCGCCGCGATAGGGATCGGGAACGCCGACCACGGCGACCTCCCTTACCTCTGGGTGCATGTAGAGCACATCTTCCACTTCGCGCGGCCACACCTTGAACCCCGCAGCGACGATCATGTCCTTTTTGCGATCGACCAGGTAGAACCAGCCACGCTCGTCCATGAAGCCGACGTCGCCGGTCAGCAGCCCGCCGTCCACGAACGTCTCTGCGGTGGCGTCGGGCTTGTTCCAATAGGCGATCATGTTGGTGGGCGTGTCGATGACGATTTCGCCGATCGCGCCAGGGGGCAGCGGCCGGCGGTCCTCGTCGGCGATCCAGGCGTGGACGCCGGGCAGAGGCAGGCCGATCGCCAGCGCCCCGCTATTGGGGTCGATCGGCGTCTCGTCGCGCAATCCGGTGGGGGCGATGATGACCGCGCCGCCCGTTTCGGTCATGCCATAGCCGTTCTGAGCGACGACGCCGAAATGCGCCTTGATCCGGGTGATGATCGTAGGCGGGACGGGTGCCCCGCCTATTGCAAGCGACCGGAAGCTGTGGAACAGGTCGGCGTCCTGGTTCGCCTCGATCAGCGCGATATAGGCGGTTGGTGCCGCGGCGGTGAACGCCGGCTTCGTGTCGCGAATGGCGGCGAGGATCGCGTTCGGTTCGAACCGATAGGTCAGCACCATCGTGCCCGCCAGGTAGAAGCTGGTCATCATCGTGCTCATCAGCCCGATCATGTGGAACAGCGGTGCGAGCGCGAGGATGGTGTCTCCAGGATACAGTTCATAGGCCCGCGCGGCATAGGCCGATCCGCGGCCGACCGCGGCGTGCGAGATGACGGCTGCTTTCGGCACGCCTGTCGTCCCTGACGTATAGACGAGGAAGGCGGGATCGCCTGGCTGCGTGCGGGTGACGCTATCCAGCGTCGGCGGGCGGGCGGTGACTGACGCGATCGGCGTGGCGCCCGCATCATCCTTGAACCCATGATCGTCTACCGCGGGCGTCGGTACTGCTGCGAAGGCGGGCGCATCGCTCGACGTAAGATAGATGATGGACGGCCGCAGATCGGCGGACACCACACGCAGCACGTCGTCATAGAGCGCCGGTTCCAGAAGGATGGCGGCAGGGCGCGCATCGGCCAGGATAATCGATAGCTCGCGCAGCCGGTACATCGGGTTTACCGGCACGAACACCCCGCCTGCCTTCCACGCCGCGAGCAATGCGATGGGATATTCGGGCACGTTCTGCATATAGGCCGCAAGGCGGTCGCCGGGGCGGAAGCCCCGCGCGACCAGATCGCTCGCCAGGCCGGAACTCATCCGGTCGAGGTCGCCGTAGCTGAGCGTTTCCGCCAGATAGCGCACCGCGACGCCGTCCTTGTTCTTCGCCAGCGCAGCGAAGAACAGGTCCAGGCCATGGCTGTGATCGTCGGGCAGCGTCCAATAGGCCGCGTCCACGGTGTTCAGCCAGGGTTGCATGCCGGTCATGAACGTTCCTTCCAGCAGGTCAGTATGTGAAGCCGAAGAGCAGGCCATAGGTCACTGGCCGGGCTGCATAGCGATTCATCGTGTCGCCAGTGCGCATGGCCGAGGTCCAGTAATAGGTATTGGTCAGGTTATTACTCCACGCGGTCAGCTTCCAGCGGTCGCCGGCATCGGCGATGCCGATGCGCGCATCGACGGTCGAATAGGCCTTGATGTCGACGTCCGGGTCACGGCCCAGGAATCCCGAGGTGCGGCTACGATAGGTGTAGTCGGCGCCGATGAAGGCCTTCAGCCGTGCGCTGACGCCCCATTCATACTGGGTACCGGCGTTGACCGACCAGGGCGGCGTGTACGGCAGCGTCTGGCCTGCGAAGTTTTCCGTCTGCGACAACAGGTTGATGCCAATGAATTCCTTCACCTCGGTCTTCAGATACGACACGGCGCCGTTCAGCGTCAGGCCGTTGACGGGGCGTGCCGTCGCCTCCAGCTCGAAGCCGCGTATGGTCGATCTGGGGATGTTGACCAGCCGGGACAGGTTGCCGACGACGGGATCGAGAATTCGGCCGCGCAGCTGCTTGTCGCGATAATCGTAATGGAACACCGCGCCGTTCAACCGGATGCGCCGATCGAACAGCGCCGTCTTGAAGCCCGCCTCGATCGCATCGACCCGCTCCTGCGTCGCCGCATCATAGCCGATCGCGAAGGCTGCGCCGAGCGTGGGGAAGGACCCCGCCTTATACCCGCGCGAGAAGCTGGCGTAGAGCAGCGAGCCTTCGACCGGCTTGAAATTGATCCCTGCGCGGAAGGCGACATTGTCCTCGCTCAGGCGGTTGCGGACGATGCCGGGCACGAAGGTTCCGGTGGACAGCGTGACGCACTGGCCCGGTGCGATCGCCGGCAGCGGCGCCAACCCGGCGCGGGCGCGGAAGACGCGAGACAGGATCGTGTAGAGCGCCGACGTGTCGCCCGCACCATTGTCGCACGACGCGCCGGCGAAATCGCGGGTGTCGCGGGTATAACGCACGCCCGCGACGATCGACAGCGAGCGCACGATGTCCAGTTCGCCATCGCCGAACACGGCCCAGGTCTTGATGTCCTGATCGCTGAACACACGCGCGATGTTGAACTTCGTACCCGCGGCATAGGAATTGGTCGCGCGGGTCAGGTCGTTGTCCTGCTGGTCGAACACCGTATCCTTGCGGTAATTGCCGCCGACGCTCCAATTCAGGCCGGGCTGTCGACCTGAAAGACGCAGTTCCTGATAGATCGACTTGATGTTGCCGTCGGTGGTGTATTCGTAATTGATCGGAACCATGCCGTCGCGATCGTTGAAGGCGTGGGTATCGTAATGCGAATAGGCGGTGATCGACGTCAGATCGACATTGCCGCCCATGTCATAGTTCGCCTTCAGGGAAAGCTGGTAGAAATTGTCGTCGCGCGCATAGTCGCGCAGCGGGTTCCAGTCGGCCGCGCGGGCATTGTCGGGCGTCAGCGGTGACGAGAAGACGTCGGGCAGCAGCGGGATGCTCGACGGCGTCTGTGCGCGGAAGGCAACCAGCTGGCTGGCCTGGGTGTCCGACCGATCGATCCACCCGTTCGCATTGAAATCCAGCGTCAGCCGGTCGGTCGGTGTCCAGTTGAGCAGGATGCGCCCCGATCCTTTGGCCGCCTGTCCCAAGCCTGCGTCGCGCGTGAAGCTTCTCTGCCAATCGCCGCCCAGCGTGCCGTTGACGGCGACGCGCGCCTTCACCGTGTTGGATAACGGGCCGCTGACGTACATTTCGCCGGTGCCGGTGTTGAACCGCCCGAAGCCGACCTGTCCCCCCATGGCGAAGGTGTCGGTCGGCGCGTTGGCGATATAGTTGATCGCCCCGCCCGTTGCATTCTGCCCGTACAGCGTGCCCTGCGGCCCCTTCAGCACCTCGATACGCTGCAGATCGAGCACCGCCCCTTGCGTCATCGCGCTATAGGGCAGCGGAACCTCGTCCACCGATATGGCCACGGTGGAGTTGGACGCGAGGCTGGAATCGTTGAAGCCGACGCCGCGAATAGAATAGACAGGCACGTTGAGGCCGGTGTCGGCGGCCGAGAAGCCGGGCACCGTCTTCTGCAGATCGGACGCGCTCACCACGCCCCGCTCCAACAGCATACTCCCGTCGAGCGACGAGACCGACATGCCAACCGTGCTGAGCGACTGGGCACGGCGGTTCGCGGTGACCACGATGTCGCCCGTGGCGACGTCTGCGGCCGGCGTGGCATCCTGGGGCGACGCAGACGTGGTCGTCGGGGCAGCGGTGGCTTGGTCGGGTGTCGCCGATGCGGCGGGCGGCGCGGTGTCCTGCGCATAAGCGGCGCTGGCCCCCATAGTCGCGAGCGCGGCAACGGTCGACATCAGGACATAACGTGCGCGAACGGTCCGAAAGACTTGCATGATAATCCCCTCCATATTTTTTTTGTTTTGCGGTCGGCGGGTGCCGGCCGGTCGTGTGTTGCCGCCCGACCGGCAGTCATTCTGGGCCGAGCCGAATGGTCGGGCCAGACGCTCAGAGCGTCCGGCTGATGATCTCCTTCATGATTTCGGTTGTGCCGCCGTAGATCCGCTCGACGCGGGCGTCGGCGTACAGCCGGGCGACAGGATATTCTGTCATGTAGCCATAGCCGCCGAAGATCTGAACGCAGCGATCGGCGACCTGCCCCAGCTTTTCGCTGGTCCAGTATTTGCCCATCGAGGCGAGTTCGGCATCGACGCTGCCCGAGATCATCTGGGTGATGATGTGATCCAGGAAAGTGCGTGCGGCCAGGACGTCGGTCTTGATGTCGGCGAGCTCGAAGCGCACGTGCTGCATCTCGGTCAGCGCCTTGCCGAATGCGCGCCGCTCCGCCGCATAGTCCCGCGCGAGGACATAGGCCTGTTCCATGTTGGCGACGCAGCCGACCGCCGCAATGACCCGTTCGTACGCGAGCTGCTCCATCATTTGGATGAAGCCCAGCCCTTCTTCCTTGCCGAGCAGCGCATCCGCCTGCACGAGGCAATTGTCGAAGAACAGCTCGCATGTGTCGGACGCATGAAGGCCGACCTTTTCCAGCCGCCGCCCGACGCTGAAGCCGGGCAGGCTGGTGTCGAGCAGCATCATCGAAATGCCGCGCGCACGCGCCTCCGGATTGGTCTTCGCCGCGACGACCAGCAGGTCGGCCTGTGATCCGTTGGTGATGAAGATCTTCGACCCGGACACGGCATATTGTCCGTCGGACAGCACCGCCCGCGTCTTCATGCCCTGCAGGTCCGATCCCCCACCCGGTTCGCTCATTGCCACGCCGGCCAGCTTCGACCCGTCGCACAGCCCCGGCAGCCACTGCCGCCGCTGCTCGTCCGATCCGTAATGCGCAAGGTAATGCGCGGCGATCACGTGGATGGCCACCGCGACGCGGAACGAATTGGCGCCGACCCGCGCCATTTCCTCTGCCGCAATCGCGCTAAATCCAAAATGCCCGCCGACGCCGCCTAGATCGGCCGGAATATCGGCGCCCAAAATGCCGATCTCGCCCGCCTGCCGCCAGACGTCGCGATCGACGAAGCCCTGCGCGTTGAAGCGACCCTCGTTCGGGGCCAGCGTGTCTTCGCAGAAGCTACGCACCGACTCGCGCCACTGATCAAGCTCTTCGTCAAGCCAAGGCGAACGATATATCCCCATCCCGCGTCTCTACCTTTTCCGTGCGGTCGTGCATTGCCGCTTGGATTGCCTTACGGCCGGATCGGCATTAAAAACCCCTCCTTTAGGCGGGATGGGAATCCATGGAGCTAGGACCCGGTTTACGCTCCGTTGCGGACCGCATGCTGCGCGACAGCGCACGCGTGCCGCTGGTGCTGCTGTTCGCGCCGGTCGCCTCTGGCAAGACGTGGGTGCTCGACGACATCGCCGCCCGTGCCGCAACGGTACGGCAAGTGCGGATGGTACGTGGGGGGGCGGCGCGGGCGGCGGAGATCGAGGCGCTCGTCGCGGACGATACATGGGGCGGGGCCTTGGGCGGGGCGGAGGGCGAGCCGGCGCTGATTGTGGTGCACGATGCCGATTTGCTGCCGCTGCCGGTGCTGGAGCGGATGCTGCTACGCGCCGAGCATGACGTGCTCGCCCGATCGCCGCGTCTGATCTTGTCGTGCAGCCGGATGCTGGACTCCCCGCTCAGCGGGCTGCGGATGCGCGGACGGATGGCCGAATATGGCATGGCCGATCTGAACCTCACTCATGTCGAGGCGGCAGCGATGCTGCGACTCGACATGGCGGAAATGATGTCGCCGGCTTTTCGTATGCTGATGCGGCGCTCGGAAGGCTGGATCGGCGCCTGGCAGCTGATCCGCAACGTGCTGCGCGATGGTCACGGGTTGGAGGCCGCAGCGCGCTGGATGCATGGCGATGCGCGCGAGTTTGTCAGCTATTTTGGCGAACAGGTGATGGCGCCGCTGCGTCCCGAGCTGCAGCGGTTCATCACATTGACCGCGCCGATATGGCCGCTCGACGATGCGCTGGTCGGGGCGATCCATGGGGATGCTGGACCGGCGACGCTGCAGGAGGCGATCCGCGCCTGCCCATTTCTGGGCACGCAAAAGCCCGGCGGCCCGCCACCACGACCCAACCCGCTGTTCGTCGAATATCTGATCGCGCGCGGGCGGCGTGATTGCCCCGCCGACCAGAGGGCGGCATTTTCCCGGGCGGGCGACGTCTTTCGCGACCGCACCGACTGGCCGAGGGCGGCGCAAAGCTACATCCTGGCGGGCGCGCCCGACCAGGCCGCGGACCTGCTCGACGCGAAGTCGGACGAGATCTTTGCACGCTTCGGCGACGTACTGCTGGTGCAGGACGATGGCGACAGCCTGTACAACGGGTTGGCCAACGTGCCGCAGAGCGGCCCCGCGCATGACCTGATCCGCGGGACCTTTTTGCGCGAACAGAGCGGCGCAAAGGGCATTCGCGCGGATCACGTGAAGTTCGAGGACTTCTTGGCCGATTTCGGCCGCGACGATCTGCGCGCGGTGCGCACCGGCGCGGATTACTGGCTGGAGGGCGACCATGGGTCGGCGCTGCAACGGGCGACCATCGCGAACGCGCTTGCTGCCTCGCATCTGGCCGATCTTCGGCTGGCCGACATGCAGCAGGCGCTGGAGCGGGCGACGAGCGCCAGCGTCGCGGCGCGTTCGCCCTTTCTAGGCGCGTGGAGCGCGATGTACTGGGTGTTCCTGCACCTCGAGCGCGGCAACCTGGATGCGGCGAAGCGGACGCTCCTGTCGACCCTGCAGGAGCCGGCGGTGCGCGGGCTGGTGCGCCATACCGTCAGCATCATGCTGGCGGCCTGCGAACGACTGCTCGGCCATACCGCCGCAGCGACCGAACTCGTCAGCGGCAGCATCGACCTGTCGTCGCGCCACGCGACATCGGACACGATGGTGCTCGGTTGGTCGACTGCGGGGCGATGCGTGCTGGGCATGGATGGACTCGACGGCGCGCTCGGCCTGCTTGACCGGGCCGCCCGGATCGCCGGCCGCCGGTCGGGCGATCGCAGCCGCTACATGCTGCGAGTGGCGGCGATCCAACTGACGCTGCAGGCCGGCGATCGCAGCCGGTTGCCGATGCTGCGGGACGAATTGGAGCAGATCCGCACCGTCAGCGGCAAGGTGCAGTTCGGCCGGCGCTTCGACGAGGATCTGCGCTTTACCAGTGCCCGGCTGTTACTGGCGCTGGGCAACCCGCGCGAGGCGCTTGCGATCGCGCAGCCGATCGTGCAACGCACGCAGATCGCAGGCCGCGCCCGCCGCTGGACGGAGGCGATGCTGATCCGCGTCGGTGCCGCCATCGCGGACGGCAATCGCGACGCGGCCTGCCGGCTGTTCTGGCAGTGCGAGGCGGGGATCGGAGGCGTGCAGCTGCACCAGCTGATCCGCGACGAGCGCGCAATGCTGCTGCCGATCGCCGAGATGCTGCACGAACAGGTGACGCGGCCGGGCTTTACCGCCGCGCAGGCCGGGCTGGTCACTGCGCTGATCAGCGGCGCCGCAGGGCCGTTGCCCGTCGCGCGCGGCCGAATGCCCGGATCGCCAGCTGCCATTCCGCCGATCGCCGGCCTGACGCGCAAGGAGCGCGACATCATGGCGCTGGTCGCCGGCGGGCTGTCCAATCACGAGATCGGCGGGCGGATGGGCGTGTCCGAGGTTACCGTGAAATGGCATCTGCGCAACGTCTTCCAGAAACTGGACGTCAAGTCGCGCACCGCCGCCATCGCGCGTATGGCGGGGGCGTAACCTGCGTCAGGCGGGTAGCGCGCGATCCAGGATTTCGGTTGCGAAGCTGGACAGCGGCACACGTCCATAGGTCGCGCCGCGGTTGGCCAAGCGCGCATGGCAGAAGGCGTCGGCGACCGCGTTCGGCGCGGTCTGCATCAGCAGGCTGGCCTGCAACACCAATGCCAGTCGTTCGACCATCAGCCGCGCGGTCCATTCCGCATCTTCCGAAGCGGCCCAGGCCACCGCATCGTCGAACACGTCATCCAGTTCGCTGTCGAGTGACCTGTTGCCGCCGCGCGCCTTGCAGCATTCGTCACGGAAGGCGTCGAAGGCGCTGCCGCCGGACCGGATCGCGCGCAGCACGTCGAGCGCGGCTATGTTGCCGGACCCTTCCCACACCGATCCGACGACGGAATCGCGCAACAGCCGCGGCATGCCGGACGCCTCGACATAGCCGTTGCCGCCCAGGCACTCGAGCGCTTCGGCCGCGTGCGGCGCCGCGCGCTTGGAAACCCAGTATTTCATCAGAGTTAGCGCGATGCGGCCGTATTGCGAGTCCGGCACGTCATAGCTTTGCGCGACCCGCATCCCCGCCGCGGTCGCCGCCTCCGATTCCAGCGCCAGATCGGTCAGCACGTTGGTCATCAGCGGCTGATCAACCAGCCGGCGACCGAACGTCGTGCGGTGGCGCGCGTAATGGATCGCGCGCAGCGTGCCGGTGCGAATCGATGCACAGTTTTCCAGCAGCACGTCGAGCCGGGTATAGGTGATCATTCGCATGATCGCGCCGACCCCGCGCCCTTCCTCGCCGACCCGTTGCGCTGCAACGCCGCGCAGCTGCACCTCGCCGACGCCGAGCCCGTGCCAGCCGAGCTTGTCCTTGAGCCGCTCCGTAAAAAAGCCGCCTTGGCGGGCATCAGCGAGGAAGCAGGTGAGGCCGCCAGGCGCTCGCGCGAGGACCAGGAACAGGTCGGCCCACGGACAGGTCACGAACCATTTGTCGCCATCGAGCACGTACGATCCGTCGGCTTGTGGCGTCGCGACGGTCGCGGTCTGGCGGATGTCCGATCCACCCTGCCTTTCGGTCATCGACGCGCCGGCGAATGCCAGCTTGCCGCGATCGGTGGTGGTCAGCGCCTCCAGCCATTGCCGCTGGATCGCCGGCTCGACCGATAAAGCGGGAACCATCGCGTAATTGGCCGACACCGGGCAGATCGTCGGCAGGCTGACCTCGCCCCACAGCAGGATCATCGCCGCGCGCGCCGCATGGGTATTGGAGAGGCCGTGCCGCACGGTCAGGCCGTGAAGATCGAAATCAAGCGTGCGGTCTACCAGCCAGTGCCACGACGGATCGCGCTCGATCTGGTTGATCCGTTCGCCGGCGGCATCATAGCGGTGCAAGACCGGCGGATGGCTGTCAGTGCGTACGGCATGGTGACGCGCCTCGCGGCTGCCGACGATCGCGCCGAGCGCGGCCATGCGATCCATCGCCCATCCCGCACCGGCACGTTCGACCGCCTCGCAGAGCGGCACGTTGAGCGTCAGCGCATTGTAATCGCCCGGGGGCGGGACCTGATTGTGCATCGATCATTCCTCTCCGTAGGTCAGCGGGTTAATTCGGTACGAAGAGGCTGATCCCCCGCCTTTAGGCGGGTTTGGTACGGGCGCGCCGCGCTATCGTCGCTGAAAAGGAGAGGCCGATTGGAAAAATCCGTAGGGCAACTGACTGAGGCGGACGAGCTCTTCTGCCACCAGACGACCGAGACGTTCGCCAATGTCGCGACATCCGACCCCGCCTGGACCGAGCGCGCCTATGGCTGCGTCATCGCGAAGGACGACGGGTTTGCGCTGCATTGGGGCCTTGGCAAATACGTCAACCGTAACGTGATGGACGGGTTCGCGGGCATTGCGATCGGGCGCACGCAGCGCAACGTGCGGTTCAGCCGCCGGCTGGCGCCGCGGCCGATGGACATGGCGGTCGGCCCGTTCCGCCTCGAGGTGGTGGAGCCGCTCAAAGCCACCCGTGCGATCCTGGAGCCGACCGAGCATCAGCCGATCAGCTTCGACATCACCCAGCGGGTGATCGACCGGCCGTGGCAGGAGGATCGCTCCGTCGTGACGCGCGGCTATCGCACGGTGCAGGAGGACATGCGCTACGTCCTGTGCACCGAGGCGACCGGCTGGGTCGAGGTCGAAGGCCGGAGGATTGCGATCGAGGCGCCAGGCGGGTTCGGCTTTCGCGACCACAGTTGGGGGATCAAGCAGAATACCGGTCCCGCATCGCCGGAAACGCCGGACCGCGGCCGGATGCCCGTCGGGCTGCAATATCGACTGATCTGGTCGCCGTGCGTGCTGACGCTGCCGGACGGCCAGCCGTATCGCCTGCACATGTTCTGCTGGGAGACCCATAGCGCGCGCGGATCGCAGATCGTCAATGAAAGCAAGATCTTCGCGCCCGGCCCTTCAGGCGGGGTGCAGCACGTGCGCGAAACCCGCTTCGACCTGCGCTACGACCCCGCAACGCGCGAGCCGCTGGGCGGGCATATGCTCCTCGTCCTGCGCGACGGCAGCGAGCGGCCGATCCATATCGAGATCGCCGGTCAGTCGCGGGTGTGCCTCGGCATGGGGCTCTACAATGGCTATGGCGGCCATTATCACGGCGAGGCGCGCGGTGCGCTGCATGTGGAAGGGGACATGCTGCCCGATACCGGCGATCCCGCAGCGTGCGAGGCGGTACACCAGCTGCGCGACATCCTGATCCGGGTGTCTGATCCGGTCACCGGGGGCACGGGTTGGGGCATTCTCAACACCGAAATCACCGGCGCATGGCCGGATCTGGGGTTGCAAGATGCCAATTGGCGCTGATCCCATGGCGCACGAAACGCTGCTGACCCGCGCTCTGGATGGCGTCCACCGTCATATCGACCGCGACAACACGCCGCACTCGATCGCGGCGGTGGACGCCGGCTGGATCGAACGGCGGCTGAACGCGGCTGGGCACGATGTGACCCTGACCGGCTTCGATGCGACGCCGCTGGGGTCGGGGCTGATGGGCAACACCTATCGCCTTGCGCTTCGCCATGTGGATCCCGCACCGGGGACCCCGCGCAGCGTCGTTTTCAAATGCACCGGCGACAGCCCCGCGAGCCGGCAACTGGGCAAGCGCGGCTTCGGCATTGCGGGACGACCCGGCTTCTACGGTGCCGAGGTGCGCTTCTACGCGCAATTCGCCAGCGACCTGCCGATCCGCACACCGCGCGCCTATGCCACCTGGCTGAGCGACGAGGAGGACGAATTCTCGCTGCTGCTGGAGGATTTCCCCGACAGCGTCGCCGGTGACGAGTTCACGGGCTGCACGCGCGCGCAGGCGATCGAATGCATGGCCGGCCTTGCCGGGCTGCACGCGCCGCTGTGGAACAGCGACCTGCTGCGCGATGGCTGGCTGAAGCCAATATCCGCCGAGCTCAAGCCCGTGCTGGCGGGCAATATGGCGCGCGCCGTCGCGCGGCTGAAGGAGCGGCACCAGGCGCTGTTCACCGCCGAAGACATGACGGTGATCGAACGTTTCGCGCCGCATTATCCCGACTGGAGCTGCGCCGCCGGCCGCCCCGCTGCGCTGACGCACAGCGACTATCGCCTCGACAACATGCTGTTCGACGGCGGGCACAGTGTCGTGCTCGACTGGCAGACGTTCGCCACCGCGCATCCCGGGCGGGACACCGGTCTGTTCCTGGGGTGTAGCGTGCCCACCGAGACGCGCCGCGCGGTACAGGACGAAGCGCTGGGCGCCTATCACGCGCGGTTATGTGAACTAGGAGTGCGGGACTATTCGTACGACCAATGCGTCGACGACTTCCTGTTCGGCACGTTCATCGGGTTGCAGAACGTCGTCATCGGGATGAACGCCGTGCTCAGCACCGACCGCGGCACGCAGATGTTCCTGAACAAGCTGGCCAGGTGCCGCGCGACGATCGACGACCATCGCGCGCTCGACAGGTTCTTCGCGTGATGCACCCGGCGGACGAAGCTCCGTGGCGAGCTGCGAATGCAGCGAACGCGGTCGACGCTGCGGTGGTCGCGGTGGCGCGGTGCGATTCCGCGCGCGCTGCGGTCCATTTCGGAGGCAGGATACTTAGCTACGGCGATCTCGACCGGCTGGCCGATCAGGTTGCCTGCGCGATCGCTCGCGTTACGACGCCGGGAACACGCATCGCCTACCTCGGCCGGAACAGCGATTCCTGTTTGGTGCTCCTGCTCGCCGCGATGCGCACGGGCACTTGCCTGGTGCCGGTGAACTGGCGGTTGTCGGCGCAGGAAATCGCTTTCGTGCTCGCCGACAGCGAGGCGCAATGGCTGTTCGTCGAACCGGAGTTCGCGCCGCATCATGTCCCCGGCGGTACGGGTGCCGGAACGGGGCCAGCCGGCGTGATCCTGTCAGACGGTCTGGCGACGCTGACAGGCTGGGCCGCGGCGCAGGCGGCAGCGGGGCAGGGGGCGGCAAGCCTGCCCCCCTACGACCCGGCCGCCGGTTTTGTCCAATTGTACACATCAGGCACCACTGGTTTCCCCAAGGGCGTGGTCATCACCAACGAACGCTATTCAATCCATGTCGCGCGGTTGGGTGCCGATCCGGCGCGCTGGTGGATCGGTACGCGGGCGCAGGATGTCGTGCTGGTCGCAATGCCGATGTTCCACGTCTCGGGCTGCGGTATCGCGCTGGAGGCGCTGGCTGTCGGTGCCACCATCGTCCTGCTGCCTGCCTTCGATGCGCCGGGAATCCTGCATGCGATCGGCGCGCATCGCGTCACCCGCATCTTCCTGGTGCCCGCCGCGCTGCGGATCGTTTTGGAACTGCCTGCGGTGGCGACCGCCGACCTTCGCTGTCTGGAAACGCTGATGTACGGCGGCAGCCCGATCACGCCGGACCTGCAGGCGCTCGCCGACCGCCACCTGCGTTGCCGCTTCGTCCATTGCTACGGCATGACTGAAGCGGGCGGCAACATTTGCGTGCTGGAACAGCGATGCGACGATCCCGAAGTGCTGCGCGCCTCCGTGGGCCGGGCCATCCCGGGCACCGAGGTCCGCATTGCGGATCCGAGCGGCCGCGTCCTGCCTGCCGGGTTCAAGGGCGAGGTCCAGCTGCGCTCGCCGACGACGTTCGCCGGCTATTGGCACAATCCCGCCGCCACCACTGATGCCTATACCGCCGATGGCTGGATGCACACCGGCGACATCGGCTATCAGGATGATACCGGCCATCTGTTCCTGCTCGATCGGCTGGGCGACCTCATCATCTCTGGCGGCGAGAACATCTATCCGGTCGAGGTCGAGCGGCTGCTGGCGTTGCATGACGACATCGCCGATGTCGCGGTCATCGGGCTCGACCATCCTCATTGGGGGCAGGTGGTGACGGCCTGTGTCGTACCGCGATCGGGTGCGACGCTGACGCTGGCGGCGATTCACGAATGGCTTGACGGACGGCTGGCCCGCTACAAATTGCCGCGCGTGCTCCACGTTACCGATCTGCTGCCGCGCAATGCCGCCGGCAAAGTGCGCCGCGCCGCGCTGCGCGAGGCGCTGGCCGAGGCACGCCATGTGGCCTCGATCACGGACTGAGGCCGTGCGGCGCGGGACGCAGGCCGGAGCAGGGCGCGCGGGGATCAACCGTGCGGCTTGACCTGCGCGAGCTGCTGCACTTCGCGGTCGTAGCGGAGGAAGGCACCGTTACCGCCGCCGCCGCGCGGCTCGGCATCGCGCAGCCGTGGCTGTCGCAGCGGATGAAGGGGCTGGAGGACCGCCTGGGATTCGCGCTGTTCCGGCGCATCGGGCGACGCCTGGAGCTGACCGACGCTGGCGTGCGGATGTTCGACCATGCGCGACGGCTGGTGGCGACGGAAAAGGCGCTGCTGAACGAGGTGGCGATGATCCGCGGCGCCGTGGTAAACCGGCTGCGGGTGGGCGCACCGCCCTATAGCGGCCGGATCGCTGCGGTCGGCGACATGCTGACGATGCTGTCCGCGCATCTGCCGTCGCTGTCGGTTGAGATGGAGGTGGGCTGGTCGCCGCATCTGATCGATCGGGTGCGCCATGGCGACATTGATGCCGCCTTCGCGACCGCGCCCTTCGATTCCACCGGGCTGGCGATGGTGGCGGTCGATACGCTGCAACGCTATTTGCAATTCGTGGCCGGCGATCCGCTGTTCGGCAGCGCGCCGATCGCGCCTGGCGACTTGTCCGGACGGGCGATCGCCGTCTTTCCGCGCGGGGTGAACCCCCAGTTGTACGACCAGACGTTCGCGCCGTTGCAAGGCATCGTCGAACTCGTCGCGACCGGTTTCGACGGCCGTCCGCTCAAGCCGACCGTCGGCGGGCAAGCAACGATCCCCTCGTTCTTCGGGGTGGCGCGGCAACCGCCCCAGCCCGGGCTGCGCCCGCTGATCGGCCCCGAACCCACGACGCTGTGGCTGGTGGCGCGCGCCGACGACGAGCGTTCGGCCATCCGCCGACTGTTGGTCCGCGGCACCTAGACGATTTTCGTCTGATCGGATGCGGGTTGCGACTTGGACGGGCGGCCCGTCCCCATCGTACACCGCGCCGAGTGTCCCCCATGGAGTTCAACACCATGTCGACCGGCGTGCCGCGAATGCTGGAAGGTCTCAAGGTCATCGACATGACGTCGATTATCTTCGGCCCGTTCTGTACGCAGATCCTTGCCGACATGGGCGCGACGGTGATCAAGGTCGAAACCCCGCAAGGCGACCTGATGCGTCGATCGGGTGCTTATGCCAGGACCTATGGCATGGGCGCAGCGCACATGACGCTGAACCGCGGCAAGAAGTCGGTGGTGCTCGACCTGAAGCAGGATCGCGACGCAGAGGCGATGCGGCGGCTGATCGCCGGCAGCGACGTCTTCATCCACAATGTCCGTGGCAAGGCGATCGAGCGGCTCGGCTTCGGTTATGACGCCCTGACCGCGGTCAAGCGGGACCTGATCTACGTCCATTGCACTGGCTACGGCAGCGGCGGCCCCTATGCCGACCTGCCCGCCTATGACGACGTGATCCAGGCTGCGTCGGGGCTGGCGAGCTTGCCCGGCAAGGTCGATGGCAATCCCGTCCCGCGCTATACGCCCAGTACGATCGTCGACAAGGTCGCGGGCCTGTACGCGGCCTATGCGGTGCTCGCCGCCTTCATCCACCGCCTGCGCACGCAGGAGGGGCAGTTCGTCGAAGTCCCGATGTTCGAGACGTTCACCCAGTTCCTGCTGGAGGAGCACCTAGCTGGCGGCACGTTCGAACCCGCGTGCGGTCCGGTCGGTTATCGCCGCCAGCTCGAGCCTTTCCGCCAGCCGTTCCGTACCAGCGATGGCTATCTCAGCATCGTGCCCTATGGTGACGAGAATTGGGTGAAGGTACTGACCTTACTCGGCGATGCCGCCTTTCTGGACGATCCGCGGGTCGCCACGCCGGCGTTGCGCGTCGAGAATGCCGACGTCCTGTACCATAGGCTGGCCGAACTGACGCCTGCGCATTCCACCGCCACGTTGCAGGAGCTGTTCGTCGCGGCGTCGATCCCGGCGATGCCGGTGCGCGACATCGCCACTATCAAGGACGATCCGCACCTCTCCGCCACCGGCTTCTTCCGCCGGACCGCGCATCCCAGTGAAGGCGGCTATCATGCAATGCAGCCGCCGGTGCGTTTCGGGGTGGCGATGCCCGATCCGGGGCACGCCCCGTTGCTCGGCGAGCATACCGACGAGGTTCTGGCGAGCTTGAACATGACGGAACGGGACATGCCGCAAGCGACGCCCGTCGCGCGGTCGGCCGCATGATCGATCCCGCCCGCACGCCGGTGATCGCCGCGATCGGCGAGGCGGTCGACCGACCGACCGATTTGACGGACGCGTTGGAGCCGCTGGCCCTGATGGAGGCCGCGCTGCGCCGCGCGGTGAACGGGTTGCATGGCGAGGTGCTGGGGCGTGTCGATTCGATCGACGTCGTCAACCTGATCAGCTGGCCCTATGCCGCGCCGGCGGACCAATTGTGCATCCGGTTGGGGATATGGCCGGCGCGTCGCCATTATGGCGCAGTGGGCGGCGAGACGCCGGTCCGCTTCGTACACGCGGCCGCAGCGCGGATCGCGCGTGGCGAATCCGACATCGCCGTCATCTGCGGGGGCGAGGCGCACCTTTCGGCGGGGCGGGCGGCGGCCCGCGATGTCGCGCTGGACTGGACCCCGCCGCCCGCGATCGCGGCGCCGTCAATACGCGGGCAGGACACCGCCCACCCGCTGGCCAAGGCGATCGGCGCGCATCTCCCCGTAACCGTCTACCCCCTGTACGACAACGCGACCGCACACGGATGGTGTCAGCGACCCGATACGGCACTGCGTGAGAGTGCGGCATTGTGGGCGCGCATGTCTACGGTCGCGGCGCGCAATCCTCATTCGTGGGACGGCCGGTCGTATTCGGCGGATGAGATCGCGACGGCGGGACCCGATAACCGGATCATCGCCTGGCCCTATCGCAAACGGATGGTCGCCAATATCGGCGTGAATATGGGCGGCGCGCTGGTCGTGATGTCGCTGGCGACCGCGCGCGAACTCGGCCTGGACGATGGTCGGCTCGCCTTCGTCCAAGGTGGGCATCACGCCAAGGAGCCCGACGATTATCTGTTGCGTGACAGTTATGCCGGATGTGTCGCCCGCGATGCGGTGCTCGACGCCGCGCTCACAATCGCGCCGCACGGGTTCGATCACGTCGAGCTGTATTCCTGCTTCCCGGTCGTGCCCAAGGCGTCGCGTCGGCGCCTCGCGCTGGACGACCTGTATCCGTGCACGGTGACCGGCGGGCTCACTTTCTTCGGCGCGCCGCTCAACAATTACATGACCCATGCCGCAGCGGCGATGGTGCGCGCGCTACAGGATATGCCGGGCATCGGGCTGCTCTATGGGCAGGGCGGGTTCATGACCAAGCATGCGACGCTGGTGCTGTCGAGCCGGCCTGCGGAGGTGCCGTGGGTCGGGGACGAGGGATCGGTGATGGCCGATGTCGCCACACGCTATGGCGCGGTGCCGCGGTTCGACGATCGTCCCGACGGAGCCGCCACGCTGGAAACGTTCACCGTAGTGCACGACCGTAAAGGCGCACGGCGCGGCGTGGTCGTCGCGCGGACGGATCAGGGCAAGGCCCGCACGCTCGCGCGGGTGGACGAGCAGGAGATCGCCATGCTGGAGGATGACGCAGATTACCCGATCGGCCGACCCGGCCGCGTGTCGACCGGGGGCGACGGCATCCCGACATGGCGGTTCGCATGACGGATCGGGCGACAGGACCGGACGGGGAAATCCTCGTGTCGCGCGAAGGCGCGCATGTCGCACGCGTCACACTCAACCGGCCGGCGCAGGCGAATGCCGTATCGCCGCGCCTCGCGATCGAACTGGAAGCGGCGGTCGCGGCGCTGGAGGCGGATGATAGCGTCGTCGCGGTTGTTTTGAGTGCGGCGGGAACGCGCGCCTTTTGCGCGGGCGCCGACCTCAAGGCCATCGCTGCGGGCCAGCGCGATCAGCTCTATACCGAACGCGGTGGCTTCGCCGGCTTCGTGCAGGCGCCGCGCACCAAGTTCTGGATCGCCTGCGTCGAGGCGCCGGCGCTGGCGGGCGGTCTGGAAATCGCACTGGCGTGCGACATGATCGTGGCCTCCACCAACGCGACCTTTGGTCTGCCCGAGGTGCAGCGGGCGCTGATTGCTGCGGCGGGCGGGCTGGCCCGGCTGCCACGGCGCGTGCCACGCGGGTTGGCGCTGGAGATGATCGCGACGGGCGAGGCGGTGACGGCAACGCGCGCGCATGCCGCGGGGTTGGTCAACCACCTGACTCCATCCGGCGAAGCCTTTTACAAAGCGGTTGCGGTTGCAGAGCGTGTCGCGGCCAATGCGCCGCTGGCGGTGGCGGAAAGCTTGGCCGTCGCTCGGCGCGCAGACGATCTGACCGAGGCGGAGCTGTTCGCGCTCAGCCGCGCGGCCGCCGACCGCAATTATCGCACCCAGGATTTCGCCGAAGGACCGCGCGCCTTCATCGAGAAACGAGCACCGATCTGGGTCGGTGCCTGAAGCCTTCGACGTTGCGACATGCAGGAGCACGACATGACGAATACCACCTATACCATGACCATCGACGGCCGCGCCGTCGCGGGCGGCGCCACGATTGACGTGCTGAACCCGGCCACCGAGGAACTGATCGCACAGGCGCCGGCATGCAGCCGTGACGAGGTGGACCAGGCCGTCCAGAGCGCGCGGGCGGCGTTCGGCTCGTGGGCGGCAACGCCGATCGAGACGCGCCGCCGACTGGTCCGTGAGCTGGGCCAGACCGTGCTCGACAATCTGGAACCGCTCGCGCAGTTGCTGACCAGCGAGCAGGGCAAGCCGCTGTTCGAAGCGCGGATCGAGGTGGGCAGCCTGGGCCAGCTGCTCAAGGCGCAGAGCACGATCGATATCCCCGTGGAGGTCGCCGAGGACGGTCCGGAACGGATCGTCGAGACGCATTACGTGCCGATCGGCGTCGTTGCGGCGATCGTGCCATGGAATTTTCCGATGCTGTTGTCGGGCTTCAAGATCGGACCCGCCTTGCTTGCGGGCAATACGATGGTGCTGAAACCCTCGCCGTTCACGCCGCTGACCGCGCTGAAGCTGGGCGAGTTGACTCGCGACCTGCTGCCGCCAGGCGTGCTGAACGTCGTATCGGGCGCAGACGAGGTCGGTCCGTGGCTGACCGCGCATCCCGGCGTCGACAAGATCAGCTTCACCGGCTCAACCGCGATCGGCAAGAAGCTAATGGAAAATGCCGCGTCCTCGCTGAAGCGGCTGACGCTGGAGCTGGGCGGCAACGACGCCGCGATCGTTCTGCCGGATGTCGATGTCGATACCGTCGCCGAAAAGCTGTTCTGGTCGGCATTCGGCAACAACGGCCAGATTTGTATCGCGACCAAGCGCCTGTATATCCACACCGACGTTTACGAACCGATCCGTGACGCGATGGCCGACTACGCCCGCCGGATGACGGTCGGGAACGGTGCGGTGAAGGGCACGCGGCTCGGCCCGATCAACAACAGGCCGCAGTACGAACGCGTCAAGAGCATCATCGCCGATGCGCGCGAGCGAGGCCTGACGTTCATCGTCGGTGGCGAGGATATCGAGGGTCCGGGCTATTTCGTGCCGATCACGTTGATCGACAACCCGCCCGAGAATGCGCGCGTCGTGGCGGAGGAGCAGTTCGGGCCGGTTTTGCCGCTGCTGCGCTACGACTCGGTCGACGAGGTGATCGCGCGCGCCAACGACTGCGAATATGGGCTGGCGGGATCGGTCTGGTCGTCCGACGAGGACGCCGCGATTGCGGTCGCGCGTCGGCTGAACACAGGCACGGTGTTCATCAACCACGATCAGTATCTGTCGCCCTTCGCGCCCTTTGGTGGTCAGAAGAGTTCGGGGATCGGCGTGGAGGGGGGCGTCGCCGGCGTGCTCGAATACACCTATCCGCAGACGCTGGTCCGCCGCAAGCCGCAGCCCGCCGCGGCCGCCTGAGCGCGGTCCGGCGCTGAGTCCAGCCGGGTTATGAGCTCAACCCGGCCAGGGAACTCAACCTACCCGGAGCATGGTGCGACGATGACGGATGGTCTGATCAATTTCCGGTCCGTCGGCGACATGGCGGTCGACGGCGGCCGGATGCGCGGCGACCGGTTATACCGGTCGGGCCATTTCGGTGGCCTCACGCCGGCCGCGCGCTCGCTGGTTCTGGGAAAGGCGTTCGCGACGGTCGTCGATCTGCGCTACGCTGGCGAACGCGCGACCGACCTGTCCGACTGGCCAGCGGAAATGGCGGATCGCATCCTGTCGCATGACGGCGACCGCACGCGCGAATCGCCGCATCTCGAACTGCTGCGCGCGGGATCGCTGACCGTGGACAGCGTCGACGACTTCTACCACACCCTGTATGCCGAATTGCCGTTCGATCCACTGTACCGGTCGCTGTTCGCTGCGGCAGTGGAGCGCATTGCCGCGACGCCCGGCGTCACGCTGATCCACTGCAGCGCGGGAAAGGACAGGACGGGTATCCTGTGTGCGCTGATCCTGCGCATGGTCGGGGCGGACATGGCGGACATCGAGGCGGATTATCTCGCGTCGCGCCATGCCTCCGGCTTTGCGGAGATGAAGCGGGCAATCGCCGCGCGGGTCGAAGCGCGATACGGCTATGCCGTGGCGGACGATGCGCTCGACGCGCTGCTGGGAGTCGAGCGTGCGTATCTGCAGGCCACGTTCGGTGCGATCGCGGCGCGCTGTGGTGGGGTCGAACCCTATTTCGCGCAGTCCGGTATCAACGCCGACCATATCGCCGCGCTGCGGGCTTGGCTGATTGCCAAGCCGGACCCCAAATAGCAGGCTATTCTTTGACCGTTACGGTCGCGACGTTGTTCCGGTCGGCGCGGGGCTGTGCCCGCTCGGGTCGAAAGGATTGCGTTGCAGAACGAGGTGCATCACCAACATCGCGCCCACCGTGCATAGCACCAGCGTCACGAGGCCGCCGGTCTGGGTGACCGCCCAGGAAAAGCGGCCGTTGACGACGATCGTCGCCGGCATCGCGACGAAGCCGAACATGGCAAGGTAGACGGTCGGGATGACCGCGAACGGTGCCAGCGCGCGTACGCCGCGCAGGTGCGCGCGATAGCGATACAGCAGCGCGGACGCCGCGAACATGCCGCCACCATTCACCCCCACCCACCAGAAGGGCAGCTTGGTGAGCAGGACCAGCGGCTGGCGGCCGTAGTACATGTACAGGCCGGGGATGTTCAGCAGCACTTCCTCCATCGCCACATTGAGCAGCGCGTTCACCCCGAGCGCGATCCACAAAACCTTCGTGCTGACGTTGCGCAGGAACAGGGCATAGCTGCCAAGGCAGCCGATCGACCCGGCCGAGAACCATACGGTGACGGTGAACCACGTCATCGGTCGCCCCATGATGGTGAAGGCGACGTGACCAGGCGCCCAAGGCCAGTAAATGCCGCCGAGCACGTCGACATAGACTTCCGGCACGACCAGCATCACGCTGCCGAGTACGATCGTGACCGGGAGGATGTGTTTGTAGCGGATCGCCTCGCGAACCGCGAAGCCGAGGAGGCCGAGGCCCCCGGCCAGCAGGACGATCAGCGCGATAGACGCCGTGTCGGCGCGATAGGCCAGGTCAGGCAATACCGGCAGGCCAGACACGGGATCGAACGCGACGATACTGGTGGCGTCCTGCGCCAGCGCCACGCCAGGCGACACCGCCAGCAGCATCGACGCTGCGATCGCCATCATCCTTGCCGTTCGCATCGCACCGTTTGGGCGGCCAGGTTCGATGTTTGGGGCCGTTATCGGGGCTCCTGTTCGGCCGTTGGAGAAGGGGGGCAGGGGCCGCATCGCTCTATGCCGCGTCCGGGCTGGCGCGGCGCCGTGACATGCCGGGCGCGATCGTCAGGCGGGACATCTGGGCGGGGCCGTTATGTATCCGCCCGGACGCATGTGCTGACCGCAGTGACGTTCGGCGCGTCGGGCGCGCCCCTCTGCCACAGATCGGTCGCCGCCACGCACATCGTTCGGCCTTGGCGCAGGATGGCGGCGCGGCAGGTCAGGGCATCGGAGACGAAGCACGGTTTGAGATAGCGTATCTCGAAGCTGACCCGACGCAGCGGGCTATCGCCCCGCCAGGCGTCGATCAGCGGCCGGGTGGCATATTCGGCCAGCGCGCCGCTGATCCCGCCATGAAACGCACCGACGTGGCGCATGCCGACGAAATCGGGCGAGGGCGGCAGATGCAGGCGCTCCTCTTCGGTGACGCAGCCCAGAAAGGCGGCGAAATCGGGCAGGTCTGCAGTGGATCGCACCGGTGGAAGGTCCAGCGGCGCACCGACATCCGCGCTGGTGCGGTTGCCCGGAAACCGCCCGACCAGAAACGCGCCGGTGGCGGTCGCCACCAGTCCGCCGTCATCCAGCGCGCGAATGTCGGCGGTGGCGGTCGCGACACCGGCGTGCAGCAGGACGACCCGCGGCACCACGCTCAATCCAGCGTATGGTGAAAGATCGGCATGCCAGTCGAGGCGCAGGTTGAGCGTCGTCGCGGCTCCGGGCGTGGGCGTGCTGCGGCTAATATGATGCCCCATCGCGTGGTCGGCCGCGATGATCAGCGCGCCACAATCCAGCCGTCGCGATCCGGGTTCGCACAGGTGCGGTCGCCAAGGCTGCTCCAGACGCGTGATATGGTCGCAATGCGTGACGCTGAAGCCCATTGCCGCCTCGACCGGCGACCGGCCGAGATACCGCGTCACAGGGCAGTCGGACGCCGGACCTGGCGGGGGCGGGTCCAGCGGGGGCGGGTCAAGCGGGGGCGGGACCGGCATGGCCACTGCCGGGTTCTGCATCGTCATCCTGCGCTCGGCTGCTGCTGGAATTGCAGGGCGTCCGCCTCGATGCCGACCCACGCCTGCTTCGATGCCGTCCACACATGCATGCCGGGCTGAACCGTCGACGTGTCGTCCAGTGTGCCCGCCTTGATGTACACGAGGCCGGGTGCCGACGAACTGACCGAGAACAGGGGCGATCCACATCGCGCGCAAAAGCGGCGGAACAATGTCGCGCCACTCTCCGCCGTGTCCTGATATTCGGCGACCTCGCCCATGACGGTCAGCTTGGCCTCGCTCACGCCCAAGTTGACCGAAAACGCGCTGCCCGACTGTTTCTGGCAATGCGCACAATGACACACGCCGGTGAACTTCGGCCGGCCTTCGAACGCGTAGCGAACGCTCCCGCAAAGGCATCCACCACTCGACATCGAATTCTCCTCCACCAACATTCTCCGGTACAATCTCATTGACTGATCGATCAGTCAATGAGATTGTGTCGGCATAACGATAGGAGCGGATCATGAACGAGTCGGAATCTCCCGTTATTCATCTCAGTATGGATGGGCCTATCGCGCGTCTCACGCTGGCGCGCCCCGCCGCAGGCAATGCGCTGGGCGCGCGGACCGGCAAGGCATTGCGGGAGGCGTTCGAAACGGTCGAGCAGAACGATAGCCTGCGGTGCCTGCTGCTGGTGTCCCAGGGGCGCGCGTTCTGCGTTGGGGGCGACCTGGCCGAATTTGCCCAACTGTCACCGCTGGCGCCCGCAATCGACGCGCTGGTTGACGACTTCCATGGCGCGTGCGCGGCGATGGCCCGCCTGTCGATCCCGGTGGTGACTTTGGTGCAGGGGGCCGCCGCGGGTGCTGGCCTGGCGTTGGTCGGGCTCAGCGATATCGCGATTGCCAGCCGCGGGGCGACGTTCGCCTATGCCTATCCAAAGGTCGGCTTTTCCTCCGACGGCGGCTTGACGTGGCTGCTCCCCCGTCTGATCGGCGTGCGGGCATTCCAGACATTCTCGCTGCTCGGGCAATCCTGGGATGCGGCGGCTGCTCTGTCGGCCGGGCTCGTGTCCGAGGTGGTCGATGCGGACGATTTGTCGGCGCGTGGGGAGGCGATCGCGCTTGAGCTCGCCCGCGGCCCGACCCGCGCTTTCGGCGAAATCCGCCGCCTGATGCTGACCGGCCTTGGCCGTGGCTATTCCGAGCATCTGGCCGAGGAGCAGGACGCGATGGTGCGTCTGGCTGACACCGAGGACGCGCGTACCGCCATCCCGGCGTTTCTTGTGCGGCAGGCACCCGCCTATGTTGGTCGGTGATCGAAGGGAACACGCGCATGGATACTGATCCCGCCTCGCCCCGCTCAGCCGACGACCTATTGGTGACCTATGCGGTTGAGGATGGCCTGGCGCTGGTGACGCTCAATCGTCCCGCCGCCGCCAACGCACAGTCGTTCGATCTGCTGTATGCGCTAGACGACTGTTTCCGCCGCGCGGTCGACGATCCCGACGTCGTGGCGATTGCGCTGCGCGGCGCGGGCAAGCACTTTTCCGCCGGGCACGACACCGCCAGCGGCGACCTGCGCACCTGGACGCGCGACGTGGCGCCGCGCACGACCTGGTACGATCATGGCGCGCTGACCGGCGTGGAACGGCAATATGTCGCCGAGCAGGAGGTGTATCTTGGCCTGTGCCGGCGCTGGCGCGCCCTGCCAAAACCGACCATCGCACTGGTCCAGGGCGCCTGCATTTCAGCCGGTCTGATGCTGGCGTGGGTCTGCGACCTGATCGTGGCGTCCGACGACGCCTATTTCATGGACAACACGGTCAGCTTGGGCGTTCCCGGCGTCGAATACTTCGCCCACGCCTTCGAACTGCCGCCGCGGGTCGCACGCGAGTTCCTGCTATTGGGCGAACGCATGACGGCGCAGCGGGCGTATGCGCTAGGCATGGTCAACCGGATCGTGGCGCGCGACGAGTTACTCGGCGAGGCGAGGCGGATCGCCGATATGATCAAGGCCAGGAGCCGCTTCGCCGTATCGCTAGCCAAGCAGGCGATGAACGTCGTCGACGATCTGCAAGGCAAGCGCAGCGCGACCGACGCGGTCTTTGCGATGCACCATCTGGCGCACGCGCACAATCAGGCGACCACGGGTCGCAGCATCCTCATGCCGGCGCAAAAATAGGCGCCGCGACATTCCACTTCATCGATATGATGGGAGAAGACGTCATCATGGCAACGATCATCCGTGAAACCGAAGTGGCGACAGGCCGCGAATATCTTTCCGGCCTCTATGCCCCCGTGCCCGACGAACGCGTCGCGGCGGACCTGCCGGTCGACGGCCGGTTGCCGACCGATCTCGACGGGATCTTCGTACAGAATATGCCCAATCCGGCGTTCGATCCGGGGGCCGGGCACAGCTGGTTCGATGGCGACGGCATGGTGCACAGCGTCGAGATCCGCAACGGCCGCGCGACCTATCGCAACCGCTTTATCGAAACGGCGGGACTGAAGGAGGATCGCGCGGCAGGGCGCGCGACCTATGTCGGCAGCCTCGCCCTGCCGGGCCTTGGCAAGCGCCACAAGAACACCGCCAATACTGACCTCATCTGGCATGGTGGCCGGCTGCTGGCGCTGTGGTGGGAAGGTGGGGTTCCCTATGAGATTTCACTCCCCTCGCTCGAGACGGTTGGCACATTCGACTATGCCGGCACGCTCGATCGCGGCATGACCTCGCATGCCAAGCTCGATCCCAACACCGGCGAGATGTACTTCATCTCCTGGGGCACCAAGCGGCCCTATCTGTCCGTGGGCGTCGCCACCGACGACGGCCGGATCGCCCGCACGGTCGATATCGACCTGCCCGGGCCGCGCGTGCAGCACGACATGGCGATCAGCGGCAAATACGTCTGCGTTTTTGATTTTCCCTTGGCGGTGGATCTGCGCGAGGACGCGCCGGCGCTCGGCTTCAAGATGACGCCGATGCCGTCGCGGATCGGGTTGCTGTCGCGGGCTGACCTCGATGCGCCGGTGCGCTGGTTCGAGGCCGAGCCATGTTATATGTGGCATGTGATGTGTGCCTATGACGACGGCGACGATTTCGTTCTGCTGGGCGTACGCACGCACGAAGCGACCGATGTCGATGCCGAAGGCAAGCACCGTGGTGACCGTCCGCTGGTGGATGGCGAGCATCGCTTCGACAGCTATCTGCACGAATGGCGGATCAATACCGCGACCGGCGCAGTGACGGAACGCGACGTCGATGATGCCCTGGCGGAATTCCCGCGGGTCAACGACCGGTATATGGCGCGTCGTCAGCACGTCGGTTATCTGGCACTGGTCGACGGCGATGCGCCCACGCTGCGGGCGAAGGGCATAGCGAGATATGATCTGGACGATTACAGCCGCCAAGACGTCCTGTTCCCCGAAGCCTGCTACGGCTACGAACCATGCTTCGCCCCGAAAATGGGGGCGACCGACGAGGATGAGGGCTATATCCTGAATTTCGTGACCGACAGCGAACGCGGCACGTCAGAATTGTGGGTCACCGATGCGCAGCACTTCGCCCAGGGGCCAGTCGCGCGGGTCAAGCTGCCACGACGCGTGCCGCCGGGCTTCCACGGCCGCTGGATCGAAGCGTCGAAATATGCTGAGAAGTGCTAGGTGAAGGCGCGCGGGGGCGACTTTCCGACGGATCGACGCTCCCGCAGCATATGAATGAGGACACGCTTGGCGCCCACTTTGCGCATAAACGCCCGTCAGGCTCAGAAAGAGGCAACGCGCGACAAGTTGCTGAACGCCGCGGGTGACCTGATGAGCGAGCGCGACACGCTTGATTTCTCGCTGATCGAGGTTGCGGCGCGTGCGGGCGTCAGCCCGACGCTCATTCAATACCACTTCGGCGGCAGGGATGGGCTATTGCTGGCGATTGTCGAGCGCGGTACCCAGCGCGCGGTTGAACAGCTGGCAAAACTCGAAAAACTCGATGCGCCCGCTCCGCGCAAGCTCAAGCTGCACGTCGAGGGCCTTGTCGCCGCCTATGTCCAGGCGCCGTATATCAATAGCCTGATCAACATGCTGATCGTGTCAGGCGACGAGCAGCGCGCGCGTTATGTCAGCGACATTTTCGTAAAGCCCGTCGCCGATTTCCACAAGACGCTGCTGCGCCAAGGCGTGGCCGAGGGAAGTTTTCGGGAAATAGACCCGATGCACTTCTATTTTATTCTGGCTGGCGCATGTGAAAACTTCGTGTCCCGTCGGGTCGCCCACTTCTATGTCTTTGGCGATTATTGGAAGGGGAGCGATGTCGAGAAACTCTACGCCAAGAGTGTCTACGAGGTTGTTGCCGCAGGCCTAGGCTGTTTCGACGCGTCATAAGGTCAGGGCTCGGTGATCGCAGGCAGAAGAAAGCGGTCGGGCATCGCCGATAGCGGCGCTTGTCGTATCTGACCGGCTCGTTGTGACGGGATGCCCTGGGCCTGGAGGGCATCTCTGAATCAAGCGGCGTCGCAGCCGCGTTCGCCGAGCAGCCATTGCGCCTTGGGCAGATCATCCAGCAGAGCGGCCACCGATATAGTCACGGACCTGGCCGGCAGTCATGAAAAGCTCAAGGGACGACCGTTCTTCTCGGCCGTGGCATGAAGTTTAGGTGAGCCACCGCGCGATTGGCCAAGCGTGGCGGTTTGCCGGGCCTCATTTTACACCGGCCAATAAAGGCGCGCTCGAACGGCGGTGCTGCCGATCCTGTCGGCGCCCTGGTCGTTCGCTCCGTCTGTTGGTGAGCAGTCCCGCCATTGCCCTCACATGCTCGGGACGACCGCTGAGCCTCGATCTTGTGTCAGATGGCTCTGCCCGAGGCGCAGCGACATGCTCCAGAGCGTCTGGACCGATGGCCCCGCAGCGGGTGAATGGCCGGGCAGCATCGCGACCAGTCCGCGCGCCAGCGCGAGTCCCAGGTCGCCCAGTTCGAGCGAGAAGCAGGTCAGGTCCGGCGACAGCGCACGACAGGCGGGGTTGTCGCGCAGGCCGATCACCGCGACGTCGCGGCCCGGCTCCAGCCCTAGGCGACGGAGCGCGCGATAGGCGCCCACCGGCGCGGTTTCGCCCATCAGCAGCAGCGCGGTCGGTCGATCGGCCAGCGCCATCAGTTCGCTCGCCGTCGCCTCGCCGTCGCTCTCGTCGGTTTCGCCGTGATGGATAAGCGCGGCGTCGAAGGGAATTCCCGCCCGTGTCAGCGCATAGCGATAGCGCTCGACGACGATGTGGCTGTTGTTGATCGTCGCGGGCGGCGCGACCAGTCCGATGCGGCGATGCCCCGCTTTGGTCAGCAAGGTCATCGCATCGGCCATGACGCCTTCGAAATCCAAATCGATCCAGGCGTAATCGCGGTCGATCGCGCTCCGCCCCAGCGCGACGAACGGGATGTTGCGATCGAGCAGGAAGGGGATGCGCGGATCGTCATATTGCGTCCCCGACAGCACCCAGCCATCGACCGTCCCGCGTGAGACGTGCCGCCGCAAGAAGGTCAGCGCGTCCTCGCCCTTGCGCGCCAGCAAGACGACCAGGTCCAGGTCGCGCTCGCTCAGACCGTTCTGCAATCCTTCGAGCAATGCCATGAAAAAGGGATCGCCATGAATCGCGCTGTCATGTTCCAGCGTCAGCATGAAACCGACCGTGCCCGTTCGGCCGCTGCGCAGCGTGCGCCCCGACTGATTGGGGATATAACCATGTTTGGCCGCCGCCTCGACCACCCGCTGGCGGGTCACCGGACTAACGTCCTTGCGATCGTTGAGCGCACGCGACACCGTGCCGATCGACAACCCCAGGTGGCGGGCAAGTTCCCTTATGTCCATGCGTCTGTGATCGCGTCGCAACACGTTTCGCACAAGTCCCCCATGCCGGTTCCTGCACACAAGCTCATTGACACACGCACCGAAGGGCGCGAAAACCGTAAACGTTTACGGCCGTCGCAGAATGGCGTTGAGAGGATCGGGCAGTTTTGGACACGCTTATTCTGGAAAGCCGTGCAATCGCGTGGACCTATAATGGGGACTGGTTGCGGATCGAGGCGCATGGGCCGGACGGCTTGCGCCTGCGCGCATCGCCCTTTCCCGATCGCGGAGGACGGCCCGGGGCGCTCCTGGACGACGGCGCTGTCGCGGAGGTCGCGCCGATCGTCACCCGCGACGGCGCGACCGCGCGAATCACCCATGGCCGCATCACGGCCGAGGTCGATCTGCAAGGCCGCGTCCGCTTTCTGAACGCGAAAGGCGAACTGCTGCTCGAGGAAAAATGGCGGCAGCGCGATACGATCAGCAAATTCTGGACCGTCGGCACCGAGGAGGTGCGCATGATCAGCGCGCTGGGGCTGGCGGGACGCGAGTTCCGGCCGATGACCGGCGAGACTGCGCGCATCACCGTCCGGTTCGAGGGCAAGGCGGACGAGCGGCTCTATGGCATGGGCCAGTATCAGCAGCCCCATCTCGATCTGGCGGGATGCACGCTGGAACTGGCGCAGCGCAATTCCCAGGCGAGCGTGCCCTTCGTCGTGTCCAGCCATGGCTATGGCCTGTTGTGGAACATGCCCGCCGTGGGCGCGGTGCATTTCGCCGCCAATGGCGCGACCTGGACCGCGGAGGTCGCGCGCGAGATTGATTACTGGATCACTGCGGCCGATACGCCCGCCGACATCCTGCGCAACTATGCCCGGGTCACGGGCACGGTGCCGATGATGCCCGACTATGCCCTGGGGCTATGGCAGAGCAAGCTGCGCTACCGGATGCAAGAGGAATTGCTGGCGGTAGCGCGCGACTATCGTGATCGCGGCATTCCGCTGGCGGTGATCGTCGCAGACTTCTTCCACTGGCCGGTGCAGGGCGACTGGCGGTTCGACGAACGCGAATGGCCCGATCCGGCTGCGATGACCGCCGAGCTGAAGGCGATGGGCACCGAGCTGCTCGTCTCGGTCTGGCCGACGGTCGACCATCGTTCGGAAAATTATCCGGAGATGGCCGAGAAGGGCTATCTCGTGCGCAGTCGGCGCGGACTGGACGTGCAGCAGGAATTTCTGGGCAATACCCGCTTCATTGATGTCACCCATCCCGGCGCGCGTGCCTTTCTGTGGGACCGGGCGAAGCGCAACTACCGCGACAAGGGCGTCGCGCTGTTCTGGCTGGACGAGGCCGAGCCGGAATATAGCGCCTATGATTTTGACAATTACCGCTATCATGGCGGCAGTGTGCTGGAGATCGGCAACGCCTATCCCCTGCATTACGCCCAGGCCTTTTACGAAGGTCTACACGCGGAGGGCGAGAACGAGATCGTCAGCCTGATCCGCTGCGCCTGGGCGGGCAGCCAGCGCTATGGAGCGCTGGTCTGGTCGGGGGATATCCACAGCTCGTTCGAGGCGATGCGCAATCAGTTGAGCGCCGGACTGAACATGGGGATGGCGGGCATTCCCTGGTGGACGACTGATATAGGCGGCTTCCATGGCGGTCATGTCGAGGATCCGGCTTTTCACGAACTGATGATCCGCTGGTTCCAATGGGCGGTCTTCACCCCCATCCTGCGGATGCACGGCCACCGCGACCCCATTACCCCGCCGGCCGAGCCGTTCCGCGACGGCGTTGCCCAGTGCGATACGGGGGCGGGGAATGAATTGTGGAGCTTCGGCGAGTCGGTCTTCGCCATTCTGCGCCGCTATGCCGCGTTGCGCGAACGGTTGCGTCCCTATGTCGCGGGGCTGATGCGGGCCGCGCATGAACAGGGCGATCCGCTGATGCGGCCGATGTTCTACGACTATCCGGACGATCCACGCTGCTGGGCGGTGGACGATCAATATATGTTCGGCCCCGACCTGCTGGTCGCCCCCGTGACCGATGCGGGCGTGAGCGAGCGCAGCGTCTATCTGCCCCAGGGCATCTGGTGCGATGCCTGGACCGGCGAACGGATCGAGGGCGGCGGCGACCTGGCCTGCAACGCCCCGGTCGAGCGGATCCCGGTCTTCATCCGCGACGGCGCCGGGGTGGCCCAGGCCTTCGAAGGCGAGTGAACGCGGCACAGCAAATGGAACGGAACCGTCAAAAGGCGGGCCGGGAATAAGGGAGATGGACATGGCGACATCGACGGCGGCGAACGCCGAGGATTGGGAAGAAAGGCCGCGGGACGACGTCCCGGCCGCCCGCATCCCGTTCGGCGAGAAAATCTGTTACGGCTTCGGCGATGCGGGCGGGACGATCGTCACCGGACTGATCGCCAATTTCCTGACCTTCTATTATACCGATGTCTTCGGGCTGGCGCCGGGGATCGTCGGCGTGCTGTTCCTGTCGCTGCGTATCTTCGACGCGGTGTCCGATCCGCTGATCGGGATCATGGCCGACCGTACCTCGACCCGCTGGGGACGGTTCCGCCCCTATCTGCTCTGGACCGCGATTCCGGTGGGGCTCAGCTGCTTCCTGACCTTCCAGGCGCCCGATTTCAGCTATGACGGCAAGGTCGCCTATGCCGCGGTCACCTATTTCCTGCTCGCGCTCTCCTATTCGCTCAACAACGTGCCCTATTGCGCGCTCATCACCCGGATGACCGACAGCGAGCGCGAGGGCGTGTCGTGCCAGTCGGTGCGCTTCGCGATGGTCGCGGTCGCGTCCTTCTGTGTCTCGGTGGGTTTGCCGATCCTGGTGCGCCATCTGGGTGGCGCGGATATCGCGCGCGGCTATCGCGACGGGGTGGCGATCCTGAGCGCGGCGGCCGTCATCATGTTCCTGATCTGCTTCCTGTTCGTGCGTGAGCGGGTGGTCGCCGCCGACACCGCCGAGGTGCCGCTGAAGCTCGCCATCGCCAACACGCTGAAGAACGACCAGCTGCGCTGGACCTTCCTGATGACGCTGTTGCTGATCGCGATCTTCAATACCAAGGGCGGCGCGGCGCTGTATTTCATCACCTATGTGCTGAAAGGCGACACGACCTATCAGGCGCTGTTCTTCGGCACCGCGACGGCGGGCGGTTTCCTCGGCTCGATCGTGGTGCAGGCCTTTACCCGGCGCTATGACGTGCGCAGCATCTACATCTGGGTGAACCTGATCCTGGTCGCGGGGCACTTAGCCGCCTTCTTCGTGCCCGGCGACTATCCGACGCTGTGGCTGGTGCTGGTCGGGCTGTGCTGCATCGTGCTGGGCTGTACCCTGCCGCTGCACTTCACGCTCATCCAGCTGGCCGACCAATATGGCGAGTGGAAGCTGGGAATGCGTTCGTCGGGCATGAGCTTTGCCTTCAACCAGTTCTTCGTGAAGCTGGCCTGGGCGGTAGCGGGCGCGCTTATCAGCGGGGTGCTGGTCATCGTGTCGTACAAGGCGGGGGCGGGCAACCAGACGCCGCTGTCGCTGACCGGCATCCGCATGTTGTCGACCATCATCCCCGGCCTGATGCACCTGGCGCTGGCCTTTGCGATTTCGCGCCTGATCCTGAACCGCGACACCATCGCGCTCATGACCGCCGCGCGCACGGCATGACTCTTATCCCGGAACCCCTGATGGCCCAGTCTTTCCAATCCGTCCCGCTTTTTTTCGCCGCGCTGCTAGGCTCGGTCGCGATGCCCGCGCTCGCGCAGGAGCGGATGACGGTCGATCTCGCCAGCGATACGGGCGCTTTCCATGGCGGCGCCTCGGGCACGCTCTATGGTCTCTACGATGCGCGGCTGCCGCATCCCAATCTGATCGAGGGTATCGGGCTGCGCACCGTGTCGACCAAAGCGCAGGACGGGCCGCAGCATCCCGGCGCCGACGCGCTGGAGGTGTCGACGCTGCTGACCGATGCGTCGGGCGGTGACACCTATATCTACATGACCGACATCAACCGCGAATTCCCCTATGACTGGAAGACCGGGGACTGCGCGCAGTCGGTGACGAATTACATCGAAAAACTGCGCGCGCAGGTGCGGCAGGTGAAGGGCATGGCGCCGCGTTATCGCGACCGGATCGTCTTCGTCCCCTTCAACGAGCCCGACGGCAACATGTTCGCCGAGGGGCCGAAGAGCTGCAACAATGTGCGCTGGCAGAAGGACCCGACCGCGTTCAACGACGCCTGGGACCGCGCGGTGCGGATGATCCGCCAGGAACTGCCCGGCGCGCGGATTGCGGGGCCGAACACCAGCATCCTCTACCCGGAGGTCGAGGGCTTCCTGCGCCACGCCATCGCCGCCGACACCATGCCCGACGTGGTGACCTGGCACGAACTCAGCAACCCGGCGGCGGTGCGGACCAGCGTGCGCAAATACCGCGAATGGGAGGATAAGCTGTTCGCCGGGACCAAGTGGCAGGGCCGCCACCTGCCGGTCAACATCAACGAATATGCCTATAACTACCACACCTCGGTCCCCGGCCAGATGGTGCAGTGGGTCGCGGCGATCGAGGATTCCAAGGTCGATGCGGACATCGCCTATTGGAATATCGACGGCAATCTCAGCGACTCCGCCGTCCAGGCCAATCGTGGCAACGGGCAATGGTGGCTGCTCAACGCCTATGCCACGATGAGCGGCCATACGCTGGCCGTCACCCCGCCGCATCCCGACCAGAGCTATACCTTGCAGGGCGTGGCGACGCTTGACCCGGCGCGCGATCAGATGCGGCTGCTGTTCGGTGGCAAGTCGGGCGATGCGACCGTCGCCCTGACCCATATCCCCGCCGATTTCGGGCCGACGGTGCGCGTTCGGGTACGCCAGATCGGTTGGACCGGGCAGTTGGGCGACTCCGCGCCGCCAGAGGTGATCGGCGACCGCGTGGTGCCGGTGAAGGAAGGCCAGGTCAACCTGACCTTCGGCCGCGACGGCTGGCCCGCGCTGCGCGAGGAAGCGGCCTATGAGCTGGTCCTATCCCCGGGCCAGGGTGTGCGTCCCGCCGCCGTCACGCCGCGCTGGCGGCAGGATTACGAAGCGGAGAAGGCGACCCGTCAGGGCCAGGGGCTGGCCGTACGCGGGCCGGAGGGTTCGCCCGACCATGTCGACCGCTTCCACGTCTCGAACGGCTATCTGGTCGAGGGGTTCAAGACCGGAGCCGACGCCGCGCTGGACTTCGCGGTCGATGTGCCGCGCGACGGCCGCTACGACCTGAGCGTGCTGGCCAACAGCTTCAACAAGGACCCGCTGGTCGAGCCACAGGGCGCGACCAACGTCTTCCTGCGGATCGACGGCAAGGCGGCGGGCGAGCTGTTGCTGCCGCTGGGCTATAAGCCCGCCGTGCTCGATCATGTCGATACGGTCGTCCATCTGACGCGTGGCCGCCATGTCCTGACGCTGGCGACCCGCAGCCTCGACGGCAAAGGGCGGACGCAGGGCAATGCGATGGTTGACCGGATCACCCTGACCGCCGCTGATCCCGCCGCGACCGCCACGCACTATGACGTGCAGGATGCGGTGGTGAAGGGAGCTGCGCCTAGCGGTGGGGCGATGACCCTGCCACGCGGAAGCCGCGCGACCTTCTGGGTCTATGGCTCGCAGGACGGCGTGGCGCGCCTGACGCCCGGAGTGACGGGCGGTTCGGTGCGGATGACGGTCAATGGCCGCGACGCGACGGCGGGCCGGGCGTTCCTGCTGGGCGGGATCAACAAGGTGGTGCTGACCCCTTCGGCCGGTTCACCGCGCCTGAGCGGTCTGTCGGTCGCGCGCGAGAACGGCCCAGCGCCTTATCTCTACGAGGCAGAGGATGCCCAGGTTGCCGGGACCGCGCGGATCGGTGCGGCCTCGCGGGCGAGCGGCGGTCGGGCGGTGTTCGACATCGGCGGCGCGCCGGGCAACGGCAACACGCTGACCTTCCCCAAGGTGACGGTGCCGCGCGCCGGGACCTATGCGCTGACCCTGCGCTTCTCGAACGAGGAACAGGCCAAGGCCACGCACTACAACCCCGATCCGCTCGCCCGGATCGCGCGTATCTCTGTCAACGGGGCCGCGCCGATGCTGGTCAGCGCGCCGCACAGCTTCAACGCCAACAACTGGTGGGAAATCACCGTGCCGGTGGTCCTGAAGGCAGGCGCCAACACCATCCGCATCGCAGGGGAGGAGCAGCCCAACTGGGACGGCCGCACCTATGCGTCGCAAACCTGGCCGGGCGTCCAGCTCCGCTCGCGCTACGCACCCAATATCGACCGGATCGCCATCACACCCTTGCCCTGAGCGCAGACCCGTAAAGACGGGCTGCTTCAGGCATTTTGCAACCATCGACCGTAAACGTTTTCAAAAAAGGAGGGGTTTCCATGAAACAGCATAAGATCGGCACGCTGCTCGCTTCGGTTTCGACGTTGATGGCGGTCGCGCTGGCTGCGCCCGCCCAGGCGCAGGACACGACGCCGCCCCAGGATCAGGCGCAGGCCGGAACCACGCCCGCGCCCGCCGATCCAAGCGCAACGAGCACCTCCGATATCGTCGTCACCGGCATCCGCCAGAGCCTGAGCAGCGCGCAGAACATCAAGCGCAATTCCGACGCGATCGTCGATGCGCTGGTCGCCGAGGATATCGGCAAATTCCCCGACAACAACGCCGCCGAGGCGATCGCGCGCGTCACCGGTGTGCAGGTGACGCGCTATGCCGACGAAGCGAACGGCGTGCTGATCCGTGGCCTGCCCAATGTCCAGACGACCGTGCAAGGCCGCGAAATCTTCACCGCCGATGGCCGCTCGGTCCAGATTCAGGACTTCCCCGCCCAGGCGCTGTCGCGGGTCGAGGTCTATAAGGCGACGACCGCCGAGAATCTAGAGGGCGGCATTGCGGGCCTGATCGACGTCGGCCTGCGTCGCCCGTTCGACTTCAAGGGCTTCCAGATCGCGGGCGCGGCGCGCGGCGTCTATAATACGGAATCGCGGAAAGCGGATCCGATCGGCAGCCTGCTGGTCAGCGACCGCTGGCAGACCGGGATCGGTGAGATCGGCGCGCTCATCAACGCCTCCTTCACCCAGACCCGTTATCTGAACTCGATCCGCTATCAGGGCTTTCAGGACAATGTCCCCGCCAACCAGCAGATCCTGCCCGCCTCGGTCGGCCGCGACTTCACCTTCCCGCAGGATATCGGCCTCTATTACCGGCGCGGCAACCGCCAGCGTCCCTCGGTCAACGGATCGATCCAGTGGAAGCCCGCCGACAATCTGATGATCTATCTCGACGGCCTGTATCAGGGCTATCGCGACCGCGTCGCCAATGACTTTTTCGGCATCCCGATTCAGTCCAATCCCAATGGCGGCAACCCGCCGACGATCCGCAACGCGGTGCTGACCCAGGACGGCACCACGCTCCAGTCGTTCGACGTCGATCTGGGGCTGGTCAACGGACCGTCCAAGGAGTTCGGCACCAGCCGCACCGACACTTTCCAGGGTGCGCTCGGCGCGAAATGGGAGACGGGCAACGCGGTCTTCACCACCGACCTGGCCTATACCAAGTCGATCGCCAGCGGGAATTGGGGCCAGTTCCAGACCCAGGTGGCCACGCCGCTGTCGCTGGCGGTCAAGCTGAACGATCAGGGCAGCGTCAACTTCGTGCCGAGCGGCGTCGATTTCACCAATCCGAACAGCTTCTACATGCGCGGTTTGCTGGAGAATCGCAGCCGGTCGGCGGGCGACCAGTGGCAGTGGCAGGGCAATGTCGTACTGGACACGGATTCATCGCTGTTCCCGAAATTCCAGTTCGGGCTGCGCTACGGTGATCGCAGCGCCAGCTCGGTCTACGGCGACCGTTATGCCTCGCTCGCCAGCCTGAAGGACACGATCGACAAGGTGCCGACGGTATCCCAGGGCGGCATGGTCCAACCGGGCTTCCGGGGTGACGACGTGCAGCAGTTCCGCAGCTGGTTCGCGCCCAACGCTTTCCTGTTCAACCAACAGCTCAACAGCGTGCGCGACTATATCCGCCAGGCGCTGGTCCGCTCGGGCGCGGATGCCGCGACCCAGGCCGCCTGGGCGCCGGAGCAGCCCAATCTCAACCCGCTCAACGCCTTCCAGGCGCGCGAGCAGGTCTATACCGCCTATGCGCAGGTCAATTACGCCTTCAACATCGGCATTCCCGTCGATGGCGTGATCGGCGCGCGGGTGATCCTGACCCGCAACAAGCTGAACGGCACCAACCAGCTGCCGACCGCGAACGGCACCGTGCTGGTCCCGATCGACTCCTCGACCCAATATACCGACATCCTGCCCAATATCAGCGCGCAGCTGCACTTTACCGACCGGCTGAAGCTGCGCCTGTCGCGGACCCAGGCGTTGTCGCGGCCCGGTTTCAACCAGATCAATCCGACGCTGACCGTGTCGCAGGGGACCGTCGGGGGTAACATTTCCTACACCGGCAATGGCGGCAATCCGAACCTGCAACCGATCCGGTCGGACAATTACGACGCGTCGCTGGAATATTATTTCTCGCGCACCGGGTCGGTGTCGGTCGCTGGTTTCTATCGCAAGATCAACGGCTTCATCAATTCGCTGCCGCAGATCGTCAATGTCCAGCCATTCGGCGACATCCTGGTCTATCGCCCGTCCAATGCCGGGTCGGGCACGATCAAGGGCATCGAGGTGGCCGGCACCACCTTCTTCGACTTCCTGCCCGGCGCGCTGCGCGGCTTGGGAGCACAGGCGAACTTCACGTATATCGATGGCGAGCAGGTATTGCCCTCGGCCGCCAATTTCACCGGCGGGCGCAACACCTTGCCCGGCGTGTCGAAGTACAGCTTCAACCTGATCGGCCTGTACGAACTGGGGCCAGCGAGCGTGCGCCTGGCCTATAATTACCGCAGCGCCAATGTGGACGGCTTCGGTGCGCCGGGCGTGTTCACCACCGTCTATTCCGGCGCGGTGGGGCGGCTCGACCTGTCGGCCAGCTATAATCTGAACAGCAATGTCACGCTGACCGTGGATGCGACCAATTTGCTGCAGACGCCCTATCACAGCTATGTGAAGGACCCGCGCTATCCGCGTGACATCCGTTGGGAGGCGAGCCTGTTGTCGGCGGGCGTGCGCTTCCGGTTCTGAGCGACCGGCGGGCGGGACGTAACGATGCGCCCCGCCCGGTATTCAGGGGTAAGGGGGATATGCTGGGAAAATGGCGATCGATATGGGGCGTGGTGGTCGGACTGACCACGACCCTGATGCCCATGAGCGCGGGCGCGGACAATCCGATCATCCAGACGCGCTTCACCGCCGACCCCGCGCCGCTGGTCCATGACGGTGTCGTCTATCTCTATACCGGCCATGACGAGGACGACGCGGGCGGGTTCGACATGCGGGACTGGCGGCTCTACAGCTCGACCGACATGGTCAACTGGACGGACCGGGGCTCGCCCGCCTCGCTCAAGACCTTCGCCTGGGCCGAGCAGGACAATGGCGCCTGGGCACCGCAGGTGATCGCGCGCGACGGCAAATTCTATCTCTACGCGCCCGTCCGCGTGGCGGGGAAGCCCGATACGGTAATCGGGGTCGCGGTCGCCGATCGGCCGGAGGGGCCGTTCCGCGATCCGATCGGCAAGCCGCTGATCCCCGCGCGGTTCGGTGCGATCGATCCCACGGTCGCGATCGACGACGACGGCCAGGCCTATCTCTACTGGGGCAATCCCGACCTGTGGTACGTCAGGCTGAACCGCGACATGACCAGCTTCTCGGGCGAGATCGTCAAGGTCGCCAAGCCGATCGACTATCAGGAAGGCCCCTGGTTCTATAAGCGCGGCCCCCATTACTACATGGCCTATGCCTCCAGCTGCTGCCCGGAGGGGATCGGCTATGCGATGAGCGACCGGGCCACCGGACCCTGGGTGCACAAGGGACCGGTCATGGACCCCAATGCCGCGTCGACCGGCAACCATCCCGGCATCATCGACTATAAGGGTCATTCCTATGTGTTCGGCTTCCACTATGAACTCAACTTCGCGCTGACCCCCATCCATCACGAGCGGCGCTCGGTGACGTTGCGCGAGTTCCGCTACAATCCGGACGGCACCATTCCGCGCTTGTCCTGGTGGAATGACGAGGGTGTGGCGCAGATCGCCCCGCTCGATCCCTATCGCTGGGTGGAGGCGGAGACGATCGCCTGGACCTCGCGCATCGGTCGCGACCGTGATCGGCCCTATCGCTGGGCGCCGGGCGTCACGACCGCGAGCGCGGCGGACGGCGGCGTGCATGTCACCCGCGTCGCCGATCGCAGTTACATCAAGATCGGTGGCGTCGACTTCGGACGCGGGGCCGCCAGCTTTGCCGCCAGCGTGGCGCGGGTGCGCGGTCGTCCGACGATCGCACTCCATCTCGACCGGGTCGACGGGCCGCAGATCGGCACGCTGGCCCTGACCGGCGGCGAAGGCCAGGACTGGGTGACGCAGACGACTGCCGTCACCGGCGCGACCGGCGTGCACGACCTGTTCCTGGTCTTCCACGGCGATGGCGACGGACTGTTCGACTTCGACCGCTGGCAGTTCCGCCGCCAATAGGGGGGCGCGGTCAGGCGGCCCCGATGGTCAGCCTGATCCGGTCCCCCGTGCGGGTGGCGATCCGGATTCCGTCCGCCGTCGCGCGGATCGCCACGGCCTGGCCGCTGCGGCTTGCCGCGCGGACCCGGCGACCGGCCGGGAGCCGGACGATCACCTCGCCGCCCAGCGCCGATAACAGCTCGGCCTGTTCGAGCTGCCCCGCCGCCCAGCGCAGATCGACGGTCACGCCGCCGCGCGCGCGCAGGCCGTGGACGCTGCCATCGCGCCAGGCCGGGGGGAGGGCGGGCAGCAGAGCGATCGCGCCGTCATGGCTTTGCAGCAGCATCTCGGCGATGGCGGCGGTGATCCCGAAATTGCCGTCGATCTGAAAGATCGGCCCCTTGTTCGACGGATGGGTGTCGAACAGATTGTCGAGCGTGCTGCCCTTGAAAAAGGCGTCGATCGATCGGCCGGAGCGCTCCGCATCCCCCATGCGCGCCCAGATGCATGTGGCCCAGGCGCGGCTCCATCCGGTCTGCGCGCCGCCATTATCCTCGCGCCGCTGCATCGATGTCGCCACCGCCCTGGCCCATTTGGGCGTGCGGCGGGGCGTAAACTCGTCGCCGGGATAAAGGGGATAGAGATGCGAGATGTGGCGGTGGCCCGGCTCGGCCTCGACAAAGTCGCGCGACCATTCCTGCAACTGGCCATGGCGGCCGATGCGATAGGGTTCCAGCCGCTCGACCAGTCCGTGCAACTTGACTGCGAAAGCCGCATCGGTCTTCAGCAGCGCACTGGCGGCAATGCAGTTGGCGAACAGCTCGCGGATCAGCGCCAGGTCCATGGTGCAGCCGGCGCTGATGGACGCAGGCTTGCCGTCGGGGGCGAGAAACTCGTTCTCGGGCGAGATGGACGGCGCGGTGGTCAGACGTCCGTCCGGCCCCGCGACCAGCCACGCCGCGCAGAACTCGGCGGCCCCGCGCATCAGCGGCCAAGCCCGTTCGCGCAGGAAATTCAGGTCGCCGCTGAACGCATAATGCTGCCAGAGATGCTGCATCAGCCAAGGTCCGCCCATCGGCCAGTTGGCCCAGATCGGCGCGGCGCTGCCTTCGCCGACCGGATTGGCCATCGCCCAGAGGTCGCTATTGTGATGCAGGCACCAACCCGGCATCCCGTAATAGCTTTGCGCAACCCGTGCCCCGCGTACCGCCACCCGCTCGACCCAGTCGAACAGCGGGGTGTGGCAGTCGGCGAGATTGGCGACCTCGGCGGGCCAATAGTTCATCTCGGTATTGATGTTGGTGGTGTGGTTGCTGCTCCAGGGCGGGCGCACCTCGGCGTTCCAGATGCCCTGGAGATTGGCGGGCTGAGTCCCCGCACGCGAACTGGCGATCAGCAGGTATCGGCCGAAATGGAACAGCAGCGCGGCCAGCCCTGGATCGCTCGCCCGTTCATTGCCCGCGCGGCGTTCGGCCGTCGTACCGGCCGCGCCGCCCGCGAGTTTCAGCGCGGCACGGCGATAGAGCTTCTGGTGGTCCGCGACATGGGCCGCGCGCAAGGTCGCATAGCCCGTCCCCCGCGCTGCCGAGAGGGCGGTCATCGCCTTGGCCTCGATCGCGTCGATCGGCAGATCGGGGGACTGGTCGAAGCCGCGAAAGCCGGTGGCGGCGTTGAGGCGGACTTCGATGCTCCGCGCGCCGCGAATCGTGATCCGGTCGCCCGACACGGCGATGCGCCCCCCGTCGTTCGTCACCTCCGCGACGGCGGCGAACATCATGCCGCGCCCGGCTGCCTCGTCATAGCGGATTGGATCGGCGACCGAATGATAGTTGGGCGCGGCATAGGCCGGCGCCTTGCCGTGCAGGATCAGCCGGTTGCCCTCCGCCCGCGCCGATCCGCGCAACAGCGTCGCCAGCGACAGGTCGGCGTCGATCGCCCCGCCTTGCGCGGTCAGCCGGACCACGACCAGTTGCGCGGGATGCGACACGAAAACCTCGCGGCGGTAGCGGGTCGCCCCCACGGTGTAGGAGACGCTGGCCATCGCCTGGTCGAGATCGAGTTCGCGGCGATAGTCGCTCACCGCGCCATTGCCCGGCAGCGCGATCACCAGGTCGCCGATCGGCGCATAGCTGTTGGAAAAGGGGCCTTGCAGGTGCTTCGCCCGCTCATCGGCGGTGTGATAATCGCCCGCCAGCGCAGCCTGCCGCACGCCTGCCAGTTCGCCTTGGGCATCCGGTTTGGTGTCGGCGACGGGATAGCCCGACCACAAACTGTCTTCGTTCAGTGATAGGATCTCGCGGTCGGTGCCACCCCGCACCATCGCGCCCAGCCGCCCGTTGCCGACCGGCAATCCGTCGACCCAGCGCGTCGCGGGCGTATCGAACCAGAGGCGGTGGGAGTCGTCGGCTGTCATGGCTTGCGCCCGCAGGGGCAGGGCGCCCAGCCCTCCCGCCGCCACGGCAAATGCCCCCGCACCCAATACGCCTCGCCGCGTCAGATCGACCGCCATCCGCCCTCCAGTTTCCTATATGAGATTCGGTATTCGTCGATGATGGTGGCCGATCCAAGGGCTCGAAGAAAGGGAATTATCGTTTGCGTTTGGCAGGGCTGGATGGGTTGCGGTGCAGGAACGCCAAGGCCCTCCCGCACCGCTTGCCGTCATCAGAACGAGAAACGGACGCCCGCATCATAGCGCGGCCCGAAATTCTGGTAGCGGAGCAACTGGTTGTCGAACCGTCCGGTTGCGAAATATTTCGCGTTGAACAGGTTGGTGCCCTCGACAAAGACCTGGGCGAAGGGGGTGACGTTGACCGCCACGCTGCCGTCGAACTGGCCATAATCGCGCACGAACACGGGTTCGTTGCCGGGGCCGCCCGCCAATTGCTGAAGGAAGCGTTCGCGCCGATTATAGGCGATGCGCGCCGATACGCCGAACTTCTCGTAGAACAGGGTCGCGTTCTGCGAATTGCCGATGCCCTCGGCCGCGAAGGACTGGCCGACCTGGCTGACGTCGAATTCGCGGTTGGTGGTCACGAAGGTCGCGTTCGCCTGCACGCCGAAGCCGCTGAGCACGCCCGGCAGCCAGTCGAGCGTATGGACGAGGTTGAGCTCCAGCCCCTTGATCGTCAGCGACTGGGCATTGCGCGGGCGTCGGACGCTGAACTTCGCGGTATTCGGCCCGACGATCAGCCCACCGACGGGCAGATTGCCCGCATTGGCGATGGTGAACAGCTCCTCGCCAAAGCTCTGGACGATGAAGTCGTCGACCTTTTTGTGGAACACCGCCGCCGACAATGTGGTGGTTGCGGTCGGATACCATTCGAGCGACAGGTCGAAATTGGTCGCGCGATAGGGCTTGAGCGCCGGGTTGCCACCGCTGGCGGTCAGCGTGGCGGGGCGCAGCGTGCCGATGTCGAGGCTGGGCGCCAGATCACCGATCGCCGGCCGTGTCAGCGTCTTGTAGGCGGCGAAGCGCGCCTGAAGCTTGGGCGTCAGGTTGAGCTTGGCGTTCAGATTGGGCAGGAAATTGCTGTAGGACGAACGCCGGTTGACCGATACCGCGGCGCGGTTGTTGGCGAAGACGCCGGTATAGGTCGTCGGGTCGCCGGGCACCGGCAACAGATCGGTCAGCTGCAATTGCTGACCGGCCGAGACCAGTTCGGTATATTCGTACCGGCCACCGACATTGATGAACCAGGGGAGCCCGGCGACCGTGCCCTCCAGATCGACATCGGCATAGCTGGCAAAGACTTTTTCACGGACCTGGGCCGAGGGTTGCTCGGTCACGGCATAGCCGTTGGTGCGGGCGAAGATCGCCGCCGTCGTTCCCACCGGCTGGCCCCGCGCGCGGTCGAGCGCCGTGGTCGCGGCCGTGCTGGTCAGGAAGTTGAAATAGGCCTGCGGGTCATAGGTCAGGAAGGTGGTCGGGACGCTGCCGCCCTTTTGCCCCAGCGATCCCAGGGTAAAGGGCGAGAGCAGCGACGGATCGGCCAGCGTCGGATAGCCGCAATAGAGGCAGCCGATATTGGGATCGGACGAGAAGGGAACGTTGCGCTTATCGCGCGAGGTGCCGGTCAGGCCGAAGCGCAACGCCGAGACGATGTCCCAGCCCGGTTTCCACTCGGTATTCCAGCGATATTCCTGGACCTTTTCGGTCACGTCGTTGCCGCTGCGCCCGGCGATATGGGTGCGACCCAGCGCCGGATTGGTCAGCACGCCGCCCGCATAGCCCGAGGTCGACGGGATGCCGTCGCCTTGCGCGGCGTTGAAGGAATATTGGGTCGGCACGCCGATGACGGTGAAATAGGACTTGCCGCCGCCCGCATTCTTGGCCTGCGAATAGGTGGCGTCGAAGACCATGCGGACATTGTCGGCGGGCCGCCATTCGGCGTTGAACCCGGCCTCATAGGTCGTCGTCTCGCGCACGCCGCCCGAGGCGATGAAGTCGGCATTGCCGTTGGTGGTCAGCGACGTCACGGTGCGGTTCGCGTCGATACCTGCCGCGGTAAAGCTCGTCGGTTCGAACCAGCTGCCCAGCCCGCGCGTCGTCGTGTCGCTCTTGAAGCGGTTGTACAGGCCGTCGACGGTGAAGGTCAGTTCGTCGGTCGGCGCATATTGCGCGACCAGCGTGGCGCCCAGGCGGGTGCGGTCGTCGCGCGTCTGGTTCACGTCCTGGTTCCGGGGCGAATAGACGTTGGTATAGAGGGGCGCGTTATTGGGTCCGACCGAGGTGCCCGGAATATAGCCATCGGTGTTGATCGCGCGGATCGAGGCGATACGTTTCTGGTAGGAGATCGAGGCGAGCAGCCCCAGCTTGCCGTCGGCGAAGGTGTCGCTGAGCAGGCCGAACAGCTGCGGTGTGACCTTCTTGCTGTTACCCTCGTACAGCGCCTTGCCGGTGAAGACGCCCTTGAACTCCTTCAACGCCAGCGGGCGGGGCGTCTGGACGTTGATCGTCGCGCCGATGCCGCCGCCCTGAAGCGAGGCCTGCGAGCTCTTATAGACCTGCGCGCCGCTGATGAGTTCGGCCGGGATCAGGTCGAAGGAAAAGGCGCGGTTGTAATTGTCCGAGGCAAAGCTGCGTCCGTTGAACAGCACCGTGTTGAACGCGGGACCCAGGCCGCGCACGCTGACCGACGCGCCTTCGCCGTTGCTGCGATCGATCGCGACGCCCGGAATGCGTTGCAGCGACTCCGCGACATTGGCGTCGGGGAACTTGCCCAGATCTTCGGACGAAATGGCATCGAGGATCCCGGCCGCGTCGCGCTTGATCGCGGCGGCCGATTCGATGCTGCGACGGATGCCGGTGACGACGATATCGGCGGAGGTGCCATCGGCCTCGCTCTGGCTGGGAAGCGTCGCGGTCTGGTCGGCCGGCGGCGTCTGGCTCTGCGCCAGTGCAGGCGTTGCCGCGATAAGTGCGACAAGTGCGCTGGCTAGCCCCTGAGCGGCGTAGCGAACATTAATTTTCGGATTTCTGGTCGTTTGTGACATAGCTCTCCCCTATGAAACCTGTGCTGCGTGCTTCTTGGTCGGCACTTATGACGCCTTGTTATATCCTATGTCTGACAAGTACAAGGGCGGGCAAATTCTCCTCTGCGCCGGAACTTTCGGTATAGAAGGGGGCAAGCGAGCGGGAGAGGATCAGGTGGTCGAGACGGGGGTGGCCGACACGGAAGAGAAGCGCGTGGTCGTGGTCGGCGGCGGTTCGGCGGGCTGGATCGCGGCTTGTCGTCTGGCCGCGCAGGTGCGGCGCACCGGGGCCGGCGTGCGGGTCACGCTGATCGAATCGCGCAACGTGCCGACGGTCGGGGTCGGCGAGGGGACCTGGCCGACGATGCGCAACACGCTGGCCAAGATCGGTATCGCCGAGACCGACTTCATCCGGTCGTGCGACGCGGCGTTCAAACAGGGCGCGCGTTTCGTCGGTTGGACCGACGGGACGCCACAGGACGGCTATTACCATCCGCTCAATCCCCCTGCGGGCGCGACCGAGATTGATCTGGCGCCATATTGGCTGCACCGGGGCGAAGGCGACGCCGCTTTCGCCGACTGGGTCGATTACCAGGCGATGCTGTGCGATGCGGGGTTGGGTCCCAAGACCATCGTGATGCCCGAATATGCGGGCCATGCGAATTACGCCTATCATCTGGACGCGGGCAAGTTCGCGACGATGCTGCGCGACCATGGTGTCGGCACGCTGGGGATCGAACATGTCCTGGGCGATGTGCTGCGTCCGCGGATGACCGATCATGGCGACATCGTGCATCTGGAGCTAGCCGATGGCCGCAGCGTGGCCGGCGACCTGTTCGTCGACTGCACCGGCTTTGCCGCGCGGTTGATCGGTGGCATCTATGATGTGCCGTTTCGCCGCTGCGGCGACGTGCTGTTCGCGGACCGGGCGATCGCCCTCCAGGTGCCCTATGACGACGAGGACGCGCCGATCACCTGCCATACCGTGTCGACCGCGCAAGGTTCGGGCTGGATCTGGGACATCGGGCTGTGGAGCCGGCGCGGCGTGGGGCATGTCTATAGCAGCGCGCATATCAGCGACGATGCAGCCGAGGCGGCGCTGCGCCGCCATGTCGGCACCGCCGCCCAGGGGCTGTCCGCGCGCCGCATCAGCATCGAGGCAGGGCATCGCGCGCGCTTCTGGCAGAACAACTGCGTCGCGGTCGGCCTGTCCGCCGGGTTCCTCGAACCGCTGGAGGCCTCCGCGCTGATGCTGATCGAGGCGTCCATGGACGCGATCGCCGACCGCCTGCCGCGCAACCGGGCGGCGATGGACGTGATGGCGCGGCAGTTCAACGCGACCTTCACCCATCACTGGATGCGGATCATCGAGTTTCTGAAGCTGCATTATGTGCTGACCAAGAGGACCGACACGGATTTCTGGCGCGACAATGTCGCGGCATCCTCGATCCCCGATGGCCTTGCGGAGCGGCTGGCAATGTGGCGGTACCATTCGCCCGGCCCGCAGGATTTCGACCATGCGCGCGAGGTCTTTTCCTGGCCCAGCTATCAATACATCCTGCACGGCATGGGGTTCGACAGCCGTCAGCCGCGTATCGACCCGTCCGCCCCCGAGGCGGGACTGGCGCAGCGTTTCGTCACCCGGATGCAGCGGGCGAAAGACGAGCTGCGCACCCGCGCGCCGCGCCACCGCGACCTGTTGCACGCGATCCGCGAACATGGTCTGCAACGGGTATGACCGGCATCACTCCGCTCTCCCCGACCGCGCATCGCGACCTGCGCTACAATCGCCATGCCGCCGGAGCCGCGCGCCGTTTCACACGATTGGGCCTGTCGGAAATCGCCGTCGCCGCAGCCGACATGCCCTTGTGTCTCGTCAAGGACGGCCAGACCGGGCGGTTCGACCTCGTCGCGCTGATGAGCTTGGTCGAGCCCGCCAATCTGTTCGTGTTCGGGGGTGGGTTTCAGGCCACCTATGTGCCGCGCGCGGTGCTGCTCGGCGGGTTCCGTCTCGATCCAACCGGGGCGGCGGGCCTCGCCATCGATCCGGCCGATCCCAGTTTGGGCGGAGTGGGAGAGCCATTGTTCGACGAGGACCGGCCCGCCGCTCTGTCAGGCGACATCGCCCCTGCGCTGGAGCGGCTGGTGGCGGATGTCGCGGCGGCTCAGGAAATGGCCGATAGCTGGGCGAGGCATAGGCTGATCCGCCCGCTGCCGCTTTCGCTGTCGAAGGCAGATGGCGGCCGGCATGACTTGGCCGGGCTCTACACCATCGACGAGGCCGCGGTGCAGGCGCTGCCCGATGCCGAGCTGATCGCGCTTCACCGTGCCGATCGCCTCGCCCTGGCCGCGGTCCTGACCGCCTCGCTGGCGCAGGTCGAGCGGTTGCGGCAGCTGCACAATGCCCGCTTCGTCCCTGCCATCACCGACTATTCGCTGGATTAGCTTGTCCGGGGCCGGGCGGCAGGCTAGCCTCCGTGCAATCGGGAGGGGGCAAGATGCTGGCACGGTGGCGTGGACTCGTGGCGCTGGGGCTGGCCCTCTTCATAGGGCAGGGGGCGTTGGCGCAGACCGCCAATCCCGTTCTGAGCGCCCATGCGGGCGGCATCCGCGATGCGGCGCATGAGCGCAACCTGTCGCTCCGGCGGCTGGACCTGTCGGTCGAACAGCGTGGCAGCGTCGTCGAAACGACTGCCACCGCCGCCTTCGCCAATCCCGAGGCCGAGCAGTTGGAGGGCGATTTCCGCCTGACCCTGCCCGAGGGCGCGGTCGTCACCGGCTATGCACTGGATGTCGGCGGGCAGATGGTCGACGGCGTGCTGGTCGATCGCCCGCGCGCCAAGGCGGTCTATGAAGCACGCGTTCGCCGGCGGGTCGATCCCGGTTTGGCCGAGGTCAGCGCGGACAATGTCTTTTCAACCCGCGTCTTTCCGATCTGGCCGGGCGGCGGGCGGACGATCCGGGTTCGCTTCGTAGCGCCGGTCGGCGCGGGAGGTTGGCGCCTGCCGCTCGGCTTCGACGCGGCGGTCGCGGACTGGTCGATCCGTGTCCATGCGAGCGGGACCGCCGCCCCGCCCATGATAACGCTGGGCAAGACGCCATTGGCGATGACGGCGGACGGCCATGGCTGGCAGGGCGCGGCGAGTGCCAAGAACACGCCCCTTTCGGGGGCGCTGGCGATCACACCCGGCCGCGTCGCCGATCTGATCGCCAGCACCCACCATAATGGCGAGCGTGACGTGGAACTCGGCGGCGAACTGCCGGCCGGTACGGGCGGACGGGCGCTTCCGTCGCATCTGCGCATCTATTGGGACCGTTCGCGCTCACATCTGGGGGCGGACAGGCTCCGCGAGATCGCTCTGGTCCGCGCGGTCATCGATCGCTGGCATCCCGCCAAAGTCGAATTGGTCGCCTTCAACAGCAGCGGCGCCCAGACCAAGATCGCCGCCACGGCCGATGAGGCCGCCGCTTGGCTGGGCGCGCTCGACTATCGCGGCGCGACGAGCTTTGCGCCGCTGTCGCAGGGCGGCCCCGCCGATCGTTGCCTGATCTTCACCGATGGGCGCGCAACGATCGACCGCGACGCTGCGATCACGCCGCACTGCCCGCTCGATGTGGTCAGCAGCGCAGGCAGCGATGATCGCGCCTGGCTAGGCCATCTGGCGCGGGGGCATGGCGGGCGGCTGATTTCGCTGGGCGACGATCCGGCGGCGGCGCTGGCGCAGTTGCAGGCGGACGCGCCGGGGGTGATCGCCGTCACCGACCGCGACGACCGACCCTTGCCCTTCGTGTCCCTGGCGGCGCCGCAAGGGCGCTGGACGGTGCTGGTCCGCGCGCCTGGCTTCGGTCCGGTAAAGATCCGGCTGGGTGCGGGACAGGAAGTGGTCCGCGCGATAGATGGCGAAGCTGCCGCCTTTGACGGCCCCGGCGCGCTTCTGGCGCAAGACGCGCTGGCGACGCTGGGGGCGACCGAGCAGCGTGACGCCTATGTGGCGCTCAGCCGCCGCTATGGCATCGCCAGCCCCAGCCTGTCCTTCCTCGTGCTGGAGAGCGTCGGCGATTACCTGACCGCCAAGGTCGATCCACCCGCGACCCTGCCCGCCGAATGGCGCGACGACTATGCTCGGGCGCGCAAGGCGATGGAGGCGAACGACGCCCGTATCGCGCAGCGCCATTTCAACACGCTGCTCCTGGAATGGCAGGACGAGGTTGCGTGGTGGAAGACGAAGTTCGCCCCCACCGCCCGGCCCAAGCGGATTGCAACTTCGCGTAGCTTCGACCGGACGACCGCGCCGGGCGCACCCACTGCGCCTGCCGCGATGATGGCACCACCACCTCCTCCTCCGCCGCCGCCACCACCTCCTCCGACGACGGTCGTGACTCCGCCCCCGGTCGTGTCGGCACCTGTGGCTTCCCCTGCACCCCCGGCGCCGCGCGTCAACCCGGCGACCGGCGACATCTCGGTGACGGGAAGCCGTCAGTCCGCGAACCCCACTGTCCCCTCGGTGCAGATCGACGCCTGGCAGCCCGATCGCCCCTATCTGGAGCTATATGACGGCAAGCCAGCCGACTTCGCCGAGCGCTTCCGCGAGGTGGAGGCGCGGCATGGGGCCTTGCCGATCTTCTATCTCGACACCGCCGCCTGGCTCGCCAAGCGGGACCGGCTGGCGGAGGCGCGCGAGATGGTCTTGTCGGCGCTGGACCTGCCCACCGCCGACGACACGACTTTGGGCATGGTCGCCGATCGGCTGGAGCGGTATGGCGACTGGGACCGCGCGGTGGAGTTGCGCGAGCGGCAGGCGGTGCTCGACCCCGATCGGCCGCAGCCGCGCCGCCTGCTCGCGCTGACGCTCGCGCGCCGGGCCGCCGCACGTCCCGGGCAGGCGAAGGCCGATCTGACCCGCGCGATCACCCTGCTCTATGGCATCGCCACCAGTCCCAAGGCGGACCAGTGGGGGGGTATCGACCTGATCGCGCTCAACGAGGCCAATGCCTTGCTGCCGCGCCTGCATAAGCTGGGCGGGAAGGTGGAGATGGACCCCCGCTTGGTCATGCTGCTCGACGTCGATGTGCGCGTCGTCATCGACTGGACCACCGATGCGTCGGACATGGATTTGTGGGTCGACGAACCGACGCGCGAACGGGCGATCTACAGCAACAATCGCACCGCGATCGGCGGGCGGCTGTCGCAGGACATGACGCGCGGTTACGGGCCGGAGGAATATATGATCCGCGCCGCGCCGCCGGGCACCTACACCGTGCAGGCCAATGTCTACGCCCCGGACCGGATCGACCCCAATGGCGCGACCATCCTGACCGCGCATCTGTTCCGCAATTTCGGACGGCGGGACGAGACGGTGGAAAGCGTCGATATCGAACTGAAGCGCGATGAAAAGGGCGCGCGGATGATCGGGCGGATCGTCGTGCCGGACAGGGGAGGGTCGGCGAAAACCGGGGCAGGCAAGGCGCCGGCGAAGGACACGGTGCCGCTGCCCTGATCGGCTATGCGGCGATGGTCCGGGTCCGGCTGGTTTTCGGGTGCGATAACGGTGTAGGGGCGGGATATGGCCGATCAGAGTCCGCCCCTACAGGCATTCCGGAAATGGACGCCTGCGCGCTACCGCGCGCTGCTCCGTGCGCAAGGGCCGGGATCGGTCAAGTTCCGCACCAGGCTGGCGATCCTGATCGGCGCGGTGGCGATCGGGCTGGCCGCGACGGTCTTTGCCGAGGCGTCGGATATGGCGGGCGAGATGTTCCACCATTTCTCCGTCCGCTATCATTGGGCGCCGCTGGTCGTGACCCCGCTGCTGTTCGCAGGCCTGGTCTGGTTCACGCGGCGATTCGCGCCGCTCGCGCGTGGCTCGGGCATTCCGCAGGTGATGGCGGCGCAGGCCGATCCCGAACGTGCTACCGGCGGGCTGGTGTCGATCCGCACCGTGGCCGCCAAGGCCGGGCTGACGCTGGCGGCGGTGCTGGGTGGCGCGTCGGTCGGGCGCGAGGGGCCGACGGTGCAGATCGCGGCTGCGATCATGGGGCTGACCCATCGTATCCTGGGCGTGCCCTTGCGCGGCGCGGTGCTGATCGCGGGCGGCGCGGCGGGGGTCGCGGCGGCGTTCAACACGCCGCTGGCCGGGCTGCTCTTCGCCATCGAGGAACTGGCCTCGGCCTATGAGCAGAAGGTCACGCTGCTGGTCATCGCCGCCATCGCGATCGCGGGCATGGTCGCGCAGTCGGCGCAGGGCGATTATGTCTATTTCGGGCTGATCGGTGCGCATATGCCGATCGTGACCGCGCTGATCGTCGCGCCGGTCGCAGGCATCGTCGGCGGGTTGGCGGGCGGCGGCTTTGCCCGGCTGATGCTGATGATGGCGACGGGCACCAATCGCGTGACCCAGTGGAGCAAGGCGCGGCCCGTCCTGTTCGCCGGGCTGTGCGGGCTGGTCGTCGCGGGGCTGGGTGTGGGTACCGGGCTGACCTGGGGTACCGGCTACGGCGCGGCACGGGCGATGATCGTCGGGGTCGATGCGCCGCTCTGGTACGGACCGGCCAAGTTCCTGGCGACGCTGGCCACCGCCGTGGCGGGCCTTCCCGGCGGCATCTTCGCGCCGTCACTGTCGGTCGGGGCGGGGATCGGCAATCTACTCCGGTCGATCTTCGTCGATTCGCCCGCCTCGGCGGTCGTGATCCTGGGCATGGTCGGTTACTTTGCAGGCGTCGTCCGCGCGCCGCTGACCGCCGTCATCATCCTGTCGGAGACGACCGCCAGCCGTGGCCTGATGCTGCCGATGTTCGCGGCGGCCTTCATCGCCGACGGGGTGAGCCAGTTCGTCTGCCGCGAGAAGCTATACCACGGCCTGTCGCATACCTTCGCGATGGGGCGGGCGGATGAGGGTGCGCGCCGATAACGGGGGTGGTTGGGAAAACGCCCGATTGTGTTGAAAAAGGCTCGCTTGCAGTCGCGCTGATGGTTTGATTCAATCTTCGGCAAGTAAGCGGAGACGGGCCGATGATGGGCGAGCGGACGGTCGCGCAGGAGGCGCTGTTCTACAGCTTCAGCCTGGAGCGGCACGTGCCGGCGGACCATCTGCTGCGCTCGATCGACCGGTTCGTG
>NZ_JACIFA010000012.1 GCF_014197135.1 Sphingomonas zeae | reverse complement strand
CCGGTTCCGCTTCGCTCCACCTGCGCCCGGCAATGGCGGCGGAGACGACAATGCACTAACTATCTACCCGGACCACCCGGTGGGGGCTGCTCAGCTGAAGTTCAGCCACCACCAGCCGCGATTCCTCGTCTCCCCCTGATTATACCCGTCGTCCAGCATGTCGCCGATGCGACGCAGCTCGTCGGCGAGTTCGCCCTGGAGAAGGTCCTTGGCGTCGAGGTGGAAGGTGGTGATGTCAGGGTCCCCGGAAACCGCCAGCTCCGGCATGTCGCGGGGCTTCCAGGCGCACGATGCACGCCAGTACTTGCGCGCGACATGGTCGGCGACCGCCGCGTCCTGGTACTCGGCGCGATGCGCCTCGCAGGCCGCGATCGCCTCCTCGAGCGTATCATGCGAGGAGAGATAGTCCTGTTCCTCGGGCATCTCGGACGGCTGGCTTGTCCTCGGATAGGCACGGAACCGTCCGTCGCGGACGGAAGCGGAGAGAGAGGGGCGCGTGTCCGGGCGCGGAGCGGACTCCTCGGCGATCCCGCTGCGCAGTCCCTCGATGATGTCGGTCAGGCTCTCGTATTCCTCCATGAGGAGACATTCGCGTCCGGCCATGGCCTCGAAGTAGATCTGGATGACCTCGAGGTCGCTCAGGCGCTTGCGCTGTTCGGCGGTCGGCACCTTCTGGCCATGCGTCTGCGCATCGTTCCAGTGCTCGACGCACCAGGACGCGATCTCGATCGCGAGGTCCGCGGCCGTGCTCTCGCAGAAGAAGGTGTGGCCGTGGAAGCCGTAGCCCGTCTGGATGACGGCGCGCCAGTCTTCGTTTGACTCGCTCGGTGCGGGTTGAAGGGGACGCGTCAGCAGCGGAATCTCGCTGACGGTCACGCGCCTCAGATCCGCCAGGCCACCATACGGAGTGGGTGCGAAGTGCTTCGTGCGGTCATCCTCGATGCCGTCCAGGAACGACCGGGCAATCGCATAGGGCATGTCGGTCGCTGCGTCGCGCACCAGCACGACGCTGTCCGAGCCGAGATCCAGCTGGCCGATCGGCTGGGCACTGGGAGGCGTGAGGGCGCCGACTTCCGACAGCTTCGAGGTCTCGTTGGAGGACCGGTGACCGAAGGCGGCGGCCGCTACCTCGAGCAGTTGCGAGCGCTTCAGGTCGATACCCTGCTCCGCAAGGGCGGCGGCGAGGCGGTCGAGGTGAATGGCGATGGGCTTTGCATTCTTCATGATATGGCTCTCCGTGCGGGCGGGGCCGGCTTGATGCGCGGGGGTTCCGTTGCCGCCGACGCCGGCCGCCCGTTCGAAGAGTGGGTGGTCAGATGTTCAGCGTATCGTAGTCCCGTGATTCGCCTGCGGATGCGACACCGCACGCCCGAGGGCGCTGGAACCGGCCGGCTCACGGGAGCCACTGTCTTCGGCAGATTTCTGCCCTGCTACTGATATTTTTTTACAGATAGGAACGTGCCGGCTGCTGTTTACGCAAAGGGTGGTGTAAACTGGTCGTACGCTCAGCCGTGTTCGAATTAAAATTCGTGATAGGTATTAGCCATGAGGGATGGCGATAGCATCGGGCTCGGGACATGTCACATTGGGGTCTGCCGTGCCGAGAGACGGCAGATCCCCAAGCAAGTCCCAGCTATGGCGCCAGGAAGCGCCGTTCGATGCTCGCGATCGGCTCGTCACCGTCCAGAGCGCGTATGTACACGACGCCGTCCATGGGAAGCGAGGTAGCAATGACCTCGATCCTGAACGGCTGCCCGTCCTGCATGACGAGGTCCGCAGTTCCGCAGAAGCCGGCCGCATAGGCGATAAGCGCTGCGCCCGCGCCCGCCAGGCTTCGCGCGGCCTGGACGAGCTCGTCATCGGGCTGCGTGAACACGAGGTAGACGCTCAACTCGTCGCGATCGTCATCTTCGGTCATGCCCGATCTCCGGCGGCTCTCGCACGCGTCACGATCTCGTTCGCCACGACGGGCCATTTCACGACATTTGCCGCAGCCCGCAGACGTTCCCAGTCGACGGAGTCGAATTGAAGCCGGTCGAGAGCGCGCTTCAGCGCCGCGATGTCCGCTCCCTCGCCGTAGCGGCCGCCGACGGTCGCGGGCACGTGGCCGCAGAGCTGGTCGAGGACGCGTTCCTGGACGTCGACGCTGCGTCCCTCGTCCTTGAAGCGGTGGCGGAGCGAATGGAAGACGAGCCGCTCGTCGGTGCTCACCACCGCGTTGATGTGGCGGTTGAGACGACGGCTCGCTTCCTTGGTCAGCTTGCCGAACGGGTTCGGGCGCAGATCGGGGAAGAGCAGATCGATGCCGGCCTTCTTCAGCGCATCGACATAGCGGCCGAAGCCGAGTGCGAGGACGTGACCATGAAGCGGAACGATCCGGCGCGACCCCTGCGTTTTCACAGATTTGTCGGGAAGGCTGGCGTCAGCCGTGTCGGCCGCCACGTCGTCGATGTCGATGTACATGATCTGGCCATCGAGCTTCACGTCGGCGACGCGCGCCTGCCCGACTTCCTCGAGCCGGGCACCGGATGTCAGCCCGAGCAGAAACAACCAGTAGAGCGTGACGTCGCTGACCGCCGTGCGTCGGCGTAGCAGCAGGTCGGGGCGTACGAACAGGTCGCTGGAGAACAGCTGCGCCAGCTCGCCGGGCATGAAGCTGCGTCGGCCGCGGGCCGCCCGGCTGAAGCCGATGATCCGGACGCCGGTGCCGACGTTGTGCGTGATCCAGCGCTGCTGGTGCGCAAAGCCGATCAGCGCCTGGATGGACCCGATCCGCTTCTTCAATGTCGTCGCGCTGACCCGGGGCGTATCGCTGTGCTCGTGCTTGGCAAGCCGCTCGTTGAAGGGCAGGGCGCGATCGGCCCGCGGCATGCTCGCCGGCAGCTTCCTGGCCTCGTCGCGATAGTCCATCAGCATGTCGGAGGTTAGCGTCTCGACGGGTATGTCGCCGAGATAGTCGATCAGGTCCTCCGTCGCGCGCTCGACCTCGGAACACGACTGTGCTCGAGGCTTCTTCTCCTCCTTCCAGAGGGTCAGCAGCTCGCGAAAGCGCAGGTCCGGACGCAGACGCGGCTTCGACGCCGTCCGGCGAGGCGCATCGATGTCCGAGCGCAGGCGATCGTTGTCCTCGCGCACGCGCGCGTTCCACGCCTGCATGATCAGGAGGTGATTGGCGGGGATCTGCGCCACCGGCGGGTCCTGGTCCTTGACCTCGTCGAGCACCGTCCGGCTCGCCTTCAGCCAATCCGATGGCGAGGTCTGCCGCACGATCGCCAGCCAGCCGTCGCCTGGCAGAGGGTGGCCGCGCTTCTTGATCAGCTCCTCCGCGCTGTCGTCAGCAGGAAGCATCGCAACAGGGATGTCGACGCCAAGAGCGAAGCGGGCCGCCTCCTCGAGCCAGTAGACGAGGCCCAGCGTGGGCCAGCGTGCCCAACTTCCACTAGCGTGTCTGGTTCGGATGAACTCGTCGACGATCACCCTGGCCCGCTCGGGAGAGATCTCGTCGGCGAGCTTCTGGGCAGCGACGCGCGCCTCGGCGGCGGCCATCTCCTGCTCGAGCTCGGCGTGCGCCAGGACGAACAGCCGCTTGGCCTCGGCGGGGTCGCGGGTCTTGAGCGATCGGCGGATCTGGCGCTTGCCCATTTCTGAGCGAAGATGGGGCGGCAGCTCCTTGTAGAGATAGTAGATCCCGGTCTGTGGATGCTTCCAGGGGGTGATCATCTGCACCATGCGCTTCTATACCCGTCCTCTATACCTGCGGACGGTGAAGCTGGCGTAAATCCTGGATTTCCGCGCTTCCGAGCGAAGCTGGTGACCCCTACGGGAATCGAACCCGTGTTTCAGCCGTGAACACAAATTCCTGTGTGTTTTCAGTGGCTCTTCCCACAATTCACTGTTCGTTCTTGTCGTGTGATTCCATAGCGTTACGCGTCTTGTGGGAACCTGACTTAGCGTTGATCGCCCGATTCGCGGTCGAGTTTTTCAGCCACGGCCTCACGTATCCACGCTGCGCGATCACGGTCGCCACGCGCTTCATCGACGCGCGCTAATAAAGCCGGTGCCCAACGCATCGGCACCATCACCGTTTTCTCGCCTGTTCCGCCAAGTGGCTTCCTGCCCATGGATTTCCCGAACGCCCTTTCACCTCGCGCCGCAGCATGGATGGCCTCGTTGATAGCGGAGCGCGCGGTGTCAAGTGGAACGGCAAACCATTCTCCCGAAACCCAGGACTCTCGCAACGCCATGTGCGCCAACGCTTCTGCCTCCGCGTCAAGGCCATCAGGAGCCTGCGCTTCGAACAACAGCCGAATTAGCCGTGGCGACCCCGTTTGCACGGAGTGAAGCCGAGATTTGGGCCGCAAGGCGCGACCTATTTTGAGCGGCCCCTCGTCTCCGCCCATGACGTACAACATACTTTTCCCCTTGCTGCCATCGTATATACGCTATATAACGTCTATACGTAACGGAGACAAGCAGTGACCTACACCGCCAACGACATCGCCAAGGTTCGGACGCTGGTTCAGGCTGGTATCGACATGCTGAAGGCAGCGGGTTGGACGGAAGACATGATCCGCCCTCGTCTCCGTTTCATGGCTGACGAGGCGATCGCCTTTCTCCTTGCAAAGGAGGCAGCATGAGCGATACCTCTCACAAGCAGCGGATGCGGGAGGCCTTGGAATTGACCGAGGCCAACCTCACCAGCTTCATCTGTACGCGTAGCAGCCTTGGCGCTGGCGAGCAGACCGTAATTACTCAGGCACTGACCGGCTGGCGCAATGAGGTCCGGCGCGCGCTTGGTAGCTGGCATCCCGGCGGCCGCGCTTCTCTGCCAAAGATTACGTTCGATCAGTATGGTGAATGCATCTGTACCCGGTGCGGAATCCGGCATGGCCTCGCTCCAAAAACCGGCGATTTCTGATGTGCGGCACCGGCGCGCATCCACCGAAATGCATCGGCTCAGCGGTCTACGGGCCTTCTGGCTGCACTTGTCCCCACAGGTATGATCACATGGCAAAACCGACCGATCTAGAAGCGATCATTGCCGAAGCGCGCGGCTACCTTGCCGGCGCGATGCGAGAGCCAACCGAAAGCTATCCACCTGTCTTCGCCACTTATGTCGAGCAAGGCGTGCCAAGCGCCTCTGCCTCCGTTCGTGTCGACACAGCAATCACCGCAATCGCTTTTGCGCTCATGGCGGAAAGGTCGGCAAAATGAACAACACGCAGATAATTAGCGAGCTAACGCGGGTGAAGGCGCTGTTCCAAGCTCGCGCAATCGCGGCCGCTCTAGGTGCGCCACAGCCCACGACATTGCCAGCCCCCGCCCGCTACCCGGAGCAAGCAGCATGACCGACCTGACCGAGCGGCTGCGACTGATTGCGGCTTGGCGAACTCGTGGGGGGCCAACGCCTAAGCAGGCGTGCCCATCCGTTTATGAGACGACAACCGAAGCCGCCACCACCCTCGAAACCCTCACGCAGGAAAACGCGCGGCTGAGGGAGGCGGGGTGGCGGGATGCGAAGGATGCCCCGAGAGACGGTACGCGGATCATGCTTTGGCTTCGGGAGCCGTGGTCATGTGTCGAGCTTGCCCGTTGGTATGAACCTTGGGGCGTCTGGCTGACCGAGCGCTATATTCCAAACGAGACAGACGAGATGGGCGGTATTGGCGCTGACGTGCCCACCCACTGGATGCCGTTGCCGCCAGCCCCCGCAAAATCAGCATTGGAGGCTAAGTAAATGGTCGCGTTCTCCACCATCAAGCCAGGTGACCGGCTGTTTCAGGTGCGTCGCGTGAAGATGGGCAATACCACCATGAGCCGCGATGCCGTGTATACGGTTGTTATCAAGGAGGTGCATGACCGCTACGCGATAGCATCGTGGAACGGCAACACCGCTGATCGCTGGTATCCAGAGCAGATCGCCAAGCTGCGCCGCACCGAGCCGAAGCGGAAGCCGGATATTTTCGAACGCGCCATGTCAGCCCGCAAAGCCCTCGGAGGCGGCGATGAGCGGTAAGCGGTTCCGCATACCGATCGCAAAGCCGGGTGAGGTGAAGATCGCTTATGGCCGACCGAGCCGACATGATGATCCTGACATATGTGCCGCTTGGGGCGGGAAGGGGGCGGACAAGTCAGACGCTCGGACGTTTATGCACGCGTTCACTGAGCGCCGGATGGCTCCGGCTTTCCCGTCTCTCAATTATGAAGAGCGGCCATCGCTGGTCGAGGAACTGGAAGCGCGTGGTTACGATATCACCACCTTGCGCTTTACCATTCAGAAGAAGGTGGAGCCATGACCAACACCGACGCGAAGATCATGCGGGAGGCGGGGATAGTCCGCGCCTATGCCGAGAAGACTGACGCCGATCTGTTGCGCTGGCACGAAGATGACGAAGCGGTCGCGGTCATTACTGGACGGGGAATTGCTGCAACCGAGATTGAGACCGCCATCAGGAGCCAGGGCCATGAATAAGCTGCTTGCGCTCGCCGATCGCGTGGAAAAGCTGAAAGAGAGCAGCAACGAGGTAGACGTGCTGGTCGAGATCGCGCTGTTCGAGCCTGACGAAGATGCCGCCGCCATATCGTCCAACGCGGCTGGCACAAAGGTCATCTACTACGGCCACGATGGCAGGTCAGAGACGCACCGCGCTCAAGACTGGACCCATGGTAAGCCCATGCGGATGACGACAGCCCGTAGGCTTCGCGTCCGCGCGCATGGGGGAGGGGAGTGATGGGAGCCATTCAAATGTATTGCCGCGATTGCGGCTCGACGTTCGTCAGAGGGCGTTGTGACTGCCCCATACAGACAGGGCCGGTCATTGATATGATCGAATGCCAATACTGCGGCACCCACATGGCTCGCGCGGAAGCCACTCAACATGACTGCCAAGCTGCATTAAAGAGGATACCGTCGCATGACCGATAACCCGCTGATCGAGGCTGTGGCGGTTCGTATGCATGGCATGGTAGACGATCGCCAATGGCATGACCCGCGCGTCGATATGCTGACGCGCGGTGAATGGTCGGGTCACGCCACCGCCGCCCTCCGCGCGATCGAGGACGCGGGGTGGAAGGTGGTGAAGGTGAGCGACGTATAAAGAAAACCGCGTTTCGTTGACACGTCGCGACAACGTGTAAGAAATCGTTACATGTTGCCCTTTCGTACACCGAACGAATAGCGAACATGCCTCGCCACGAGGAGGCGAGTCGCGGTGTACAAGAATGGCGAGATGTTCCCGACGTGGGTGGAGACGCTCGGGAATATGGCGGACGACGGCAAACTGGTCCGCGCGCTATGCCCGAGGTGCGGGGCGTGCGTCGACGTCGATATACCGGCGTTGATCGACAAGGTGGGCCGCGACTTCTGCCTGATCGATCGCCGTCCATCGTGCCGCACGCCAGGATGCACCGGTCGGACGCTGTTCATGTATCAGGGCCATGGCTGCTTCTTGCCGCTCCAGACCGAGCGCGTTGTGTCGGAGCGAAGCGCGATCTATTTCGAGCGGGACAAGGCTGCCGGTTTGTACGATCCGCCTAAAGGTTGAGGGTGACACCGTAGCGCCACCCTCTGCAAAGCCCGATGCCGAAGCAGAGCGGGGACGGCTTAGCGTCAGAGCGACGCGAAACCTCTGTGGTTGCACACTAAGAATCGCACGCTCGGAAGCGTGGGTCAACCCTCCGTCACTCCACCGGCTTAGCGGTCGCCGCCGCGATGATCGGCGCGACCAGCCCCATGAAGACGATCCGCGCTCGCTGGTCGGGGGTCACGCCACGGGAAGGGCCAGCTGCTCGCCAGCCGCCGCCAAGATTGCCCGCGCTGCCAGTGCGCCGTCTACCGCCTGTCGATACTGGACGGTCGCATATTTCTCCGCCTCGGCGAAGGAAAGCTCGCTCCATTCCTCGGTCGGATAGCATGCGTCATAGATGGCGCGCGCGGCAGCGCGCAGCCGGGGGTCGTGCTGCATCATGTCCAGGTTCCAGCGATTCGTTGCGCTGGTCATGATGGAACAGAAAGAGAACGAAGGTCAACGGGGTGAGGGCGGCGATACGCTGCCGCCCCCGTCGCCGATCAGCTATACGCCAGATCGGCCACCACGAAGCCCGCGCCATTACCGCCCAGCTGGAGGATGATCTTGCTCCCAGCGACCATGCCCCATTTCGCCCCGGACGCTCCCGACGCCGACAAGGTGTGAGGCACCGACACCTCATTATAGGACAGCTCGTCCATCGAAAGCATGGCTTTGGCCTTGTATGTCCCCGCCGCGCGGCCGGTCACGAGCCCAGGCATCACCACGACGCCGCCCGTTCGGGTGACGCGGCCATTGAGGCCTGGCTGATCGGTTGAGCCTAAGAGCTCCATCGTCCCGGTCGACCGGCGCATTGCGAAGGGGGCGATAGGCTTGGACACATCGGCGGTGAAGACGACCACGTCGGCCAAAGGCGCGGCGGTGATGTACTGATTGGAATTGACGGTCGACGATGGAGCTTTCCAATTCAGGGGAAGCGCCATCTTCTGCCAGGTCGTCGTGCCATCATCCTTATAGATGACCTGCGCATTCGCCAGTCCGGCAATATCGTCGCCTTGGCCCGTGTCGTCGCCATAGCAGACCCACAGGCGCTTCGCGACGGCGTCATAGGCATAGCCATGGAGATGCACACCAGCCGGGTAGGGCACACCCTGAGACGCGGCGAAATCGCGGATATCAAGATCCACCACCCAGCTTGAGCCGTTGCCATTATCGTCAGATCGCCACAGCCGCACCGCCCTGCCATTGTCCGTGGACACATTGCCCGATCCACCGGCTGTCTGCGGCCCGCTTTCCGCGGCCCACACCGTCGCGCCGCGCGCCGCCCACTGATGGAGGCTGTATTCCTGATCGGGCTTGGTCCCACCGATCGACAGCACCTGAGTAAAGGTCGCGGTCTGGCGATTTGCGGACCAGCCCGACGACTTGCGGATCGATCCGAAAGAGCCCGACGAAATGAGGCCGATGAGGAGTTCGCCGTCTTCCGTCTCGAAAACGCTGACGATGCCCGAACCCGCCGACGCATCATTCGGCGCGACGGCATTGTCACAATAGGTCCAGACGACATTGACCGGATCGGCCGCGAAGGCCGCAGCGGATGCCCATCCCAGCGTGCCAGATGCTCCCGCCTTGCGCCGGAAGATCAGCGAGCCGTCCTTGCTTGGACCGATCAGCCCGGCATCGGCATAGGTGGTCGGATTTGCGACGCTGAATTGCTTACGGCCTGACGTCGTGACGGCGCGCTTGACCGTCGTGGTCGCTGCGGTCGCGGGTGCGACCAGACATTCGACCTCAATGACCAGCGTGAGATCGGCCGGTGCCGTGGTATCGGCCGACCAAGCCAGCCAGGCGAGCCCGCCATTCTCCTCATAGACCTCCTCGCCGGGGGCTAGAGTGTAGAGCGCGGTCGTCGAATAGCTGTCGAGCGCCTTATTCTGGGTGCCCGCCTTGGTGCCGACTTTAATGCTGCCCGGCGATCCGGCAGGATTGCGCAGCCACAGCCGCCCGCGACGGCTCTCGGCCCAGCGCGCGATATTGGTGAAACTGCCGGTCGACGTGATCGGGATCGAATAAGTCGAGCGAATCGTCAGGTCGCGAAAGCCGGTCTGACCGCCAATGACGATCGTCTGGGCGGCTGCACCGGCGGCCAGTGACAGGCAGGAAGCGGCGATCAGCGCGCGGCGGGTCATCTTCATTGCGGGATCCTCGTCATGGAAGCATTGCAGCCGATGGCGGCCGAAGGAACCGTGGCATCCATCACCGCGCCTGCGGGGACAGCGACCAGCGAGACATCCGTCGCCGTCTTCGTGGCGGCGGTTTGCATGGTCGCCCCATCGGGGCCGCGATAGCGCAGGGTGATCGACTGGCCGTTATAATTGATGCAGCTTTGGGCGAAGGCATAGCTTCCGCCAAATAGGGTCTGCGTCCCGGTCGACGAGCTTGCGGCGATAAGCTGCACCGCCTCGGTCCGCGCGACCGCAGTGACAGGCAGGGGCGTGGCGGGGGACGCCACCTTCGTCGACCCATCGGCGTCCGAATAGGCGACGCCGGAGGGCGGGACGATCGTCGAGGGGGCGATGATTTTGGGGTAGGTCTGCGCGGCCGCGCTCGACGAGAGACAGGCGAGCGCGGCCGCGCCCACCCATAGGAGGGTCCTCATAGGTCAGTCCTTTCAGGTGGAAAATCAGCGGCGGGGCCAGGCGTCCCAGAGCATGCGGCGCTTGGCGTCACAGTCGGCCAGATCAAAGCGGCCATCGCGAATCGTCGCGTCATCGTCGGCCGCGCTGGCGCTACCGTCCGGCTGGCGGTGCTGTGCCGTCGGCCGGCACGGCTCCCCCGCTGCTGCCGGGGGCGGCGGGATCTCGGGCGAGTAGGGCATCGAGCGCGTCGATGTCGCGCACCCGGTCAGGGGCGCGACACAGAGCGCGACCAGCATCAGTCTGCGCATAGCGTGTCACCGTGTCTTTCGAGTGGATGATGAGGGGCTGGCGGGCGGCCAGCGTGGCGGCATAGGTCTGGGTCGCGGCGGCTTGCTGCTGGGCGAAGCGCACTTGGTCGGCGAGGCGCGCTCGCTCCCCCGCGGCGATTGCCTCGGTCTGAGCCGCACGTTCGTTGGTCAGCGTCTGCCTATAGTCGGCGCGAAGATGGTCTAGCCGGGCCACCCAGATACCCATCGCCAGCACGACAAGTGCAGGCCAGAAGCGGACCAGGAGGGCGACGACTTTCATGCCTCGTTCTTCGACAGAGGCAGTCCAGCTGCGGACAGCCGCACCGGCTTGCCGATCACCGGAAGGTCAGCGGGCCACCGGCGCGCGATGCACCGATCCTTGGCGATGCGAGTGACCGTCACGGCGTCCGACTGATTCCCGCCGAGCACGCGATAGGCCGTGTCGTCCTCGCCGACATAGAAGCCGACATGACCGCCTCCCGCACGCTCGAAGACCAGCACGGCGCCTGGTGCCAGCGCCGACGCGACGAGCGGCTTGCCCCAGGTCGCCCAAGCCTTCGCCCGGATCGCGATAGGGGGCGGCGTCAGGCCCGCCTCGGCGACGCACTTCGCCGCGAATAGCCCACACCAAGGGGTCGCATCTCCATTGAAGGCGATGCCGAGGACCTTGATCGGCAGGGACTTGGCCCAGCCCATGATGGTCTGATTGTTCGCGGGGCCGGGCGCTTCGTGCACGCCAAGCTTCGCCCGCGCGGCGGAGAGCCACTTCGGTTCGGTCACATCAATGTCCTTTGTTGGATACGGGGCGGTCAGGCCCCGCTATTATGACGCACGCAGGGCTCGCCTGTTCTCCCACATGGCGGGTTCTGCGACCTGTTCAGCCCTCGGGCTGCTCCTTGTCGCCAAGGAAATCCCGCAGGATCTTGGCAATCGGCTCGGGCAATGCCCATTGCAGGACCTTGATGGCCACCCGGATCGTGCCGATCCCGGTCCAGCCCGCACAGGTCCCGGCCAGCAGCACCGACCAGACCGGCCCATGGAAGTGGATGGCGATCGCTCCGCCGATCGCGCCGAAGGCGGGCAGCATCGTGCACAGCACCGCGATATCGCGCCACGTTACCACCTTGCCCGCTTCTATCTTCCGGCCGATCTTCAGCACTTGCCCCGCTGCGACCGCGAAGGCCGCCAGTGCGTAGAACTGCCAGTCTTTCACAGCGTCACCACTCCTATCCCAAGGCCGGTCAGGATCAGGACGCCGCTGACCAGGAAGCTGGCAGTCCGATGTCGGGAAAAGGCCGCTAGGACGAAGCTCATGCCCGTCGTGGCCAGCACGGAGGCGATGCAGTCGGTGACGACATCGAAGGGAATCCAGTGGTCCGGCCGCGTTGATACGAGCCGCGCGGCGTCGCCGGCCGACCCGAAGAAATAGCCCAGGCCGATCAGCACCGATCCCGCGAAAAGCAGGGTTGCAGACCAAGGGGTCTTAATCGCGATGATCAGGTCGACGTGCAGCTGATCAATAGCCGCGCGGAAATGGGCACGGCATTCGCTCCGATCGGGACCTCGGCACCGCGCCAGGCGCCAAAGCGCCCCGGCACATGGCACGAGCCAGTGCCCGGCCGACACCGCGAACCGGACCCCGAACAGCATCAGCGTCCAAATCGCCACGACGCTGATGATATGGGCAAGCGCCGTCATTTCACGGTCCTGTCGATGGCCATGACTCTTCCTTTTTGTAGTTACGAAATACGTTGACCGATACGCTCTCTGTAACTACAAAAAGGCATGGTCATCGTATGGGACGAACCGAAACGGCAAGCCAATCTCGTGAAGCACGGGATCGATTTTGCTGATATCGGCGAAGGGTTCTTCCTGACGGCGCTGGTCGGAGAAGCGAAGAACGGCCGCTACTTCGCGATCGGAGAATGCAACGGCGTCATCACGGTGATCTTCGCGACGCTCGGCTCCGAAGGGCTTTCCATTATCTCCGCCCGGCCCGCGAGCAACAAGGAAAGGAAGCTGATCCGATGAACAAGCCCTATACGCAGGCGGACATGGATGCGGTGTCCGACACCCCTGAACTCACCGACGAACAGTTGGCGTCCGCCCGCCCGTTCTCGGAGGTGTTCCCGGCCCTCGCCAGAGGCCGCGGGCCACAAAAGAAGCCGAAGAAGGTTCAGAAGACGTTGCGCCTATCGCAGGAAGTGCTGGACTATTTCGAGGCAACGGGACCCGGGTGGCAAACGCGGATCGACGACGCACTGAAGCATTGGGTGGCGGAGCACCGATAAAACGGCTGCGCCCTGCTCAGCCGTGCTGGACGTCGATCCACGCGCGACCTTCACGGATCGCCCAAACCTTACCGATGCGGCGCATGTACTCGGGGAAAGTGATGTCGTCGGGCTTCACGGCGACGGCCTTGATGCCCGCGCCGCTGGCGGCAGCGACGATGTAATCGCCCACCTCGAAATCGCTGCTGACGTTGCAGGGCACCTGACCGCAAAAGGCGATGCGATCGACGCAGAGGCGTGCTTGCTCTAACGCGGTCTCCCACTCGGTCAGGCGGGAAGCGAAAGTCGCTGCGGCTTCATCCTCGCCCTGCTCCGGCCGAGGCGGGAGGTGGGCCGCCCAGGTGTCACCCCCGACCAGCGTAGGATCGGTCGACTTCACCACGAAGCTGATCGCATCGGCCCAAGTCCGCGTGAGCTTCCCTTCGCGATCGACACCGCAGACATCGCCCTTGGCGATGATCCCGCAACCCGCCGCCTTCAGCATATATTCGGCGTAGTCAGCGCCGCTGCCGTTGATCGTCCCGGCTGCATTGATGGATCGGTTGGTCTGGGCGTTCTTGTTCAAAGCGAACGCGCAGGCCGAACTGTTTGCCGAACCGGATGCGGCCGAGAAAAAGGCGACGCCGGGATGGGCCTTGCCTTGCACCTGCATGATGAGGTCGCCCTCGCTGGTGCCACGCGATATGACGTGGTTCGACGCCGACGTCGCGCCGACTAGGAGGTTGCCAGCCGCGTCGAAGCGAGCCCTTTCACTGCTCGTCTGCCTGTCGACGATCGCCAACGCATTCGCATTGGCCGGCGCCGTGATGGTCCATGCCGCCTGAGGATTGGAGAGGTTCAAACCGGCCGAGGGGCCGCCAATCTCCAGTAGCTCGTTGACGGTCATCTTGTCGGGCGCCAAGGCAGCACGGCCCACGCCGCCTACAGAGAAGCCGAGGACGTTGGCGCCACCGCGATACAGGCCCGTATCTTGGTCCACCGCGAAGCTGATCCCGGGCACGCCCGAGGTGCCATCCCCAAATCGACCAGACAGCGCACCGGAAATCCACCCGCTGATCTGGGACAGAAAGTCGGTCAGCTTGGCCGCGGCCGCCTGCGCAAATCCCTGATTGGGCTGCACACTGTAGGCCTGCCCAGTAGCGGCAACCCCCAAATAGGGGGAGCCCAGCGTAATCTGGGTGTTGCTGTCGACAGACAGCACCTCATATGCGCGCCCATCCGGCAGATTGATCGCATGACCGATCTGAACATTGTTGACCCATGCGGTGCCTGAACCGGCGATCACGGCAGAACCGTTCGTCACCGCAACCGTACCGGCGCGATACCATGCCATATTGATGCTCCTGATTTAGCGCTTGAGCTCGGTGATCGCGAGCGTGTGGGTGACGTTGTACCGGCTGCCTCCGCTGCCGCTGTCGACCGAATAGACGACGTAATACCCGCGCTGACCGGGCGCGAGGCGCTCGATCACGAAGAAGGTCACGGGGGCAGACTCGGCCTGCGAGGGAGATTTGTAGAGACCCGACACTGCAGTGCCGTCCGACCGGAAAAGCTGCATACGCAGCGGCTGAGCGCCGGTCGCGGTCCGGGTCGCCTGAGCGCAGACATCGATCCGGAGCACGCCCCCGGTGCTGTTGATCAGAGTCGTGCCGCTCGCCTGCGCACCGTCGGCGCTCACATCGGTGACGGACTGGACATCGGTGACGGTGGTAGAGAGCGCGTTGCCAACGATCTGGTCGGTGTCGACCACACCCGCCGCGATCTTCTTGACCCGGACGTTCGGCATTTCAACCGCGCCATCGTCGGCGATAGAGAAGACCACCGTGCCGCCAGATGTGCCGGCTTTGGCGATCTTGAAGTTGTCGACGACGAAGACAGCATCGGTACGACCGGAGGCGTTGTTCAGCGCGAAGCCCGTCACCGCACCGTTGGCGTTGAACTCGACACCCCACCGGAGAGCCAGCCCGTTGATTGACTGGCCATAGGCGGTGAGCGTCGAGGTATGCCCTCCCACGGTGGTCGATAGGCTGGTGACGCTGCTGCTGACCGTCGAGAGGTTGTCCGATACCGTGCCGATCCGCTGGTTCGCCTGAGCGAGCGCATTGTCGGTCTGCGCCTTGTACGACGACAGGGCCTGTGCCCCCGCCTGGTCACCGGCAACCCATGCCCAATGCTCATCGCTGATACGACCCGACAGCGTACCGAGCGACGCGTCGTAATTGTCGAGGCGGCCCGCCATGGAGGTGAGCTTGTCGGCCTGCACGAGGAGTGCGTTATTTACTGACGCGAGCGAATTGCCGACCGAAACCTTGTAGGTCGCGAGGTCGCTGGCAATCGCCTGGTCGCCGCTGATCCGCGCCGCCTGCTCGGCACTGACCTGCGCACTGGCCGCGCCGATCTGCAAGCCAATCTGCAGTGACAGCGAAGCGATGGCGCTGGTGTTGCTGTCCGTTTTAGCGGTCAGCTCGGTCTTTGCGGCAGCAACTGCGGCCAGCGCCATATTACCTGCGTCCCACCCGTTCAACGCCGCGAGGATGTTGTTAGCGCCTGCAACGTCGCTGTCAGCCGGTGCACGACGGCTAGCGGTGACGGTGGTGGAGATAGAAGCCCCGTCGAAGGCGTTCAGGGTCTGTTCGGCTAGTGTCAGCCGTGCGCCCATGCCGTCCACCACTGTCTGGCTGGCCTTGGTCGACACCAGCGCGTTCAACGCATCGAGCGACTGATTTATGGACGTGACCGACCCCTGAAGGCCAGTGACGACGGTTGCGTCGGCCTTCAACTGGATCGACGCCTGAAGGCCGGAGATGCTCGTCTCTGCCGAGGTCAGCCGGACAAAGATCGAAGACAGGTCTACGTCGCTGCCGTCGAGCTTCGCCTGCAAGATGGCCTGGTCGACATAATTGACCGTCGCCTTGAGGTCGATCGTCGCCAGCGCCGCGTTAAGCGTCACAGACAGGTTGTTGATCTGTTCAGCCCGGCTTTCGATCGCGAACAGCTTGGCCACGCCTGAATCCGGATCGGTGAACAACCCGGCATCGCGAAAGACGTTCTGTACGATAGCCTGCCCGGTGGCCAATTGCGCAACGGCAGCGGACAGCGACGCCAGATCGCTTTCCAGCTGGCGGCGAGCCATTTCGTTTGCGGCGCCCAAGTCGATCAGGTTCAGTTTGCCCAGGGGGCGGGTGGTGTCGCCGATGGTGGCGACCAGCGCCCCGTCTGGGCGTAGCACTAGCGCACTATTCAGCACGTCGACCGGGGCGAGGATTTCTCCGACCGGGTTCTTGATGTCGACGCCAATGGTGCCGCCGACCGTGGCACCATTCTGCGGCTTGTTCGGACCGGTGACGGCGTCGAAGTCGACGGCCGGACCGGCCGTGACGACCGGGCCGATGATCCGGCGTCCGCCGGTCACGCCATTGCGCTGGTAGGAGATCGCGACCTCATAGGCGGTCCCGCTGCGCACGCTGGTGATCTCGGCACGGCTGGCGCCGACGGACCAGATGCCCGCCGAGGCCCAGCCCGCGCCCGACCCCTGGCCGGACACGAACGGCCGGTATTCGATGACCACCGCGTCGGCGGTGCTGGCATCGACAGCGCCGGTCACAACCAAAGCCGGGACGGTCTGCGCTTGCGAGATTAGACTGGTCGCGGTGATCGCCCAGGCGTTCTGCGCGGGTACCGGCACGATGGGCGGCCCACTGACGCCCGGGCTGGGCGGGGGCGTCGCGGTCTGACCCAGCGCGAACGCGTGCTTGGCGGCCGTCTCCGACCGCGCTGACAGGGTCACGATGCCCGACGCGGCGCCGAGCGTGCGGTTGAGGAGCAGGATCGGCCGCGCGTTGAGACCCAGCTCGGGCAGCACCGCCGTCACGCAATCGCCGGGCTTGTATCCCATCCAGTGCAGCTTGACGGGCAGGGTGATCGGCCCGAACTCTCTGGCATTCTCGATATCGTAGCGGACAGCGGTGCCGACCTGCTTCGTGTTCTGGATCAGCCAATAATCTTGCGCGCGGGCGCGCTTGCCGCCGTCCTCCGCCACATGCTCGGGCACGCTGATCGGCGCGCCGGGCAGATGCTGCCAGTTATTCGCTTCCAGGCGGAAACTCGGCGTGATGGTATTGATCCGGTCGCGGCGCGGCTGGGTGGCGGCGACGCTGGCCGGGCCGACGACGTCATCGATGGTGATCGAGGCGAGGCTGACCTTCGGCGCGTTGACGAAGCAGCTGATCCGCGCGCCCAGCGCGACAGGCTCGCCCATTCCGGCCTGCAGGATCTTCTTCATCGTGTCCCACTTGCCGTCGCCCGAATAAACGACGCCGCCGCAGGTCCAGCCATTGGCCTGGGAGACGTTCGCCCCCTCGACGAAGGATGCCACATCGATCGCGCCCCACGGCGCACCGATGCCCATCACCCGCTGATACTCGCTGTTTGGGTCGCGCGGGTCGCGCTGCCAGAACCCGTGCGCCCAGCGAAGACCGAGCAGGTAGGGGTCTTCGGTCCACTCCCAAGTCGCGGTCGCGGCATCATAGGCTGCCGTGTCGGCCGGGTCGGCCATGCGGTGCGGGCCATTGCCGCCGGGGTACGTGCTGTCCTTGCGCGGATCGTATGCCAGGATGCCGCGCACGGTCCACATCGGAGCGGGTACGCCGTTCTGATACAGCTTGGCCTTGGTATCGAAGCGAAGCGTCCAAGTCGCCGCCGCCTTGCCGGACAGGCCATGCTGCGTTGACCAGCCGGGCGGGGTGCCCGCGCCAGCACCGAAGCCGAGCAGCGGACTAGCCAGCGCGCCGAGCTGCGTCATCGACCACATGAACCCGGCGAACGCGCCAAGCGCGGCGCCATTACTGTACGACACTGGCGAACGATCGACCGTCTGGCCCTCGATCGCAGCGACAGGCCCCAAGGACAGCACTGACACGAACGCCTGACGGTCATTGTCGCCCGCGTCGCGAGTGTCCCACCCGAAGCGCGCGACGATATCGCCAGCGGTCCCGGTGCGTCCGAGGAGAAGTGGCGCGCCTGCGTCGGGATTCGCCGAGAAGCTGGTTTGCGATCCGGTCGATTCAGATGTCGGTTTTCGCGCGGTCAGACCTGCGGCAAGCGAAAGCACGCCTGCTGCCGCCGAGGCGATGGTCGCGACCGTCGCTACTGTCGACAGTGTCGCTGCAGTCCCAGCGGACATAGTGCCGAGCGCCAAGCTACCGAATGCGCCTGCTCCCGCCGCAGCGCCAATTCCAGACGCGACAAGGGCAACGGCACCGACTACAATAGCCGCCGTTTTTAATACTTTCGACAATCGAAAGTCCTTTCGGGAGAGGCCAAGATGCGGGCTGCAGCTATTGCTATATTGGCCGCCATGACGTTGGCTGGCTGCGCAACATCAGGCGATATTCGCGGTCGTCACGTTGCCCAGACTTCGGATAGTCAGCGCGCTGTCAACGATATCGCAGGGTGCATAGCGCTCGCATTCGCAGGCAAAGGGCTTGAGGTCGGGAAAGAACCAATAGCGAACGGGGTTTCTGTCACGCTGTCTTCGCGAGTGACTGGAATAAAGACCGTGATGGACGTGTTCGACGTAGTTGATCGTGGGGATCGACGGACCGTCACTCTGCAAAGCGTTGCAGGGCGACCGGGGGTAGTCGGACCAATCAGCGGCCCAGCACGGGACTGCCTATAATGAGCGAGGCCGGATCGACTGGAGACCAAGGCCACGGCAAAACTGTCCTGATTGTCGGAGCGGCAATTCTAGCGCTGATCGTGTTCGCTCGAGGTGGCACTGAACAGCCTGCGCCGACACCATCGCCAACAGCGTCTAAGACCGCGCGTCCTAAGCCGGGGACACAGTTGTACGCCAATCAAGCGACGGCACAGCGCGAGGTCCGCGCAATGCTAAAAGACCCAGATTCTGCAAAGTTTGAAGCGGTGCGGACCGGTTGGACGTCGGGGGCACCGGTGACGTGCGGTTATGTAAATAGCAGGAATGGCTTCGGCGGCATGACTGGCCGCCAACGGTTCATATCGGGCAACGTCACCGCCGTTGAAGAACAGATGCCCGCAGGTGAAATGGATAAGGCTTGGGACCGTCTGTGCTGATCATATTGCGCGCCAGGCGGTGACATATTTGACGGGCTGGAGCACGGCCGCGCCGATCGCTTCTTCGTGATACCCAACGACTCGCCCGTTGCCGAGGGCCACGACCAATGCTCCCAGCTTGTCCTCGGCGGGGAGCATCAGGACATCGCCCACGATCGCAGATGCCGGGGCGATGCGTTCCAGGCCCATGGCGTCCAGCGCATCGGCGAGACTGGAATATCCACGCTCGTCCAGCGCCTTCAGCGCGCTGCGGACCGATCTATAGGATCCAGATGCGGGCAGCTTCACCTTGTGGCCCAAGCGGCGCAGATGTGAGGCGGTCATCCGCACGCAGTCGGAGGTACCCAGCCGCATCGGTCGAGCCTTCCACTGGTCGAGCGTTGCCTGCGCCGCGTTGGCCCGGAGAATGAAGGGATCATTGGTCATTGATAGGCCCCGCCATAATCACCGCCGCCGCCAGAATACGTTGCCACCGCGCCTTGGACTCCAGGGACACCCCAATAGATCGTCTCGGCGACGCCGGTGACAAAATCCATACCCGCTTCGTTTGGGAAGATGCTGCGGTGGTGACCGGCGGATAGCCGAACGCTCTGGTCATCTTCGAACAGCCGCTCGAATACCGAGACGATCTCGTAATCGAGACGGCGCGCGTGATCTTCGGAATGGAGGGTCGGCACATCCAGTTCACCGAGGAAGACGAGGTGCGGATCGGGAATGGTCCGACCGGTCACCCGGTCAACCGCGCCCAGCCAGACCATGACTGGTGCCCCCTGCATCGTCGGCGATGCAAGGAACGCCGCCGCCGCGTCGTCAGAGGGTAGGAGCGTCAGCTGGAACGCCGGGGCGCTATCGCCGACACCGTCGGTCAAATCCTCAACCGACGAGATGGTGCCGAACGTCTCGTCATGCCCGACGAAAGTCCGCCCGCCAAAGGCCAGCGTGCCAGCGCCGTCGAGAAGGTTCACCGATTGTCCAGGGAGGTCGATCGCGACGGCGCCGAATACAAGCGGCGCGTCTGACTTCAGCGCTGTATCCAGGGCCGGGGTCAGCTGGCTCATTTCATCTCCGTGATGGTGAAGGTCAGGCCGACCGTGCGCGCCAGGTCGACGCTCCAGCTGCGCGCATCGCCATCGAGGAGGCCCTCGATCATTGGCTTGGCGATCTCGACGACCGCGCCATTCTGCGGACTGATCCGGAGCATGGGCGTGATCGGCAACGACAGCTGACCGTTCGCGACAGTCGCCGTGGCCGCTGCCTGTTCAAGATACCGGCGCCCACCGTGGATGATCGAGAAGAACTGGCCTTCCTTGACGGTGTAGCCGTTGGCCAGACCGCGCAGATTGATTGCCGAGCCGGACTGCCCCGATCCGTTCACGACGGGGCTTCCGGGCGCGCCGGTGTCGAAATCGGGCTGCGGCCATGGGAAGATCGCCCCATCGCGCTGCGCGCGAATGAGGCGGGCGATCCAGAGCATACCGGTCTCGGCATATGGCAGCGGAGGGAGGGTGACCTCGATCGCGAACCGGTCACCGAGTCGGGTCAGCTTCTGCATGGCCCCGCCGAAGATCGGCCTGAGTGTGCCCCCATAGTCGAGATAGCTGGGCGTGCTGGACGAGGGGGACGGACTGAGCGGAAGCGCGATGCTCATCGCGTGATCCTTCGCCGCTGCGCCGTGGCCGCGTTGCGCGCCGCCATCTCGCTGCCCCCAGCCGCGGCGCGAACGCCCATGGCCTGCACGGAAGGTTCAGCCGCACCCGCCGCGCGCACGTCGAACCATGGGCTGGGCTCGATGATGAAGCGAGGCGGGGCCGAGCCGATCGCATCATTGGCGATCACCTTGCCGGTGTGCGGAGCGGTGAAGATTTCAGGCCCCAGTTCTCCGACAAGGTAGCTGCGCCCGCCGATGACCGGCCCGCCGCTCGCACGCGCGCCGGATAGATTCGGCAGCGACACGGTGCCGCCCGCCGATCCGGCAGAGCCTGCTGCCCCGGTGCCGAATAGCTTGCTGATGCTGATATTGGCGTTCGAGGAAGGGAACAGCGAACCGAATAGGGCGGCGATGCCCTTCTGCATGCCGATCCGAAGTAGGGACGAAATGATCTCGTCCGCGACATTGCTGACTACATCGGCCAAGCTCTCAAAATTGCCACGCGCCGAAGCAATACCGTCGATCAGCTTGTCGAGGCCGTTGGTCGCGATGCCCTCCACCGCCTCGTTCATTTCAGCACCGGTTTTCGGGATGGTATCGAGATACCGAGCAAGTGGCCCGGCATTCTGTCGTTCGACCTGGATCCGGCTCAGCGCCTCCAGCTTGTCGAGCGTGGCGAGACGATCGAGGGCGATGGCCTTTTCCTGCTCGGTTGCCGTAACGCTGGCGATCACCGCTTCTTGCACGGCGCGTTGCTGCTTGAACTGGAGGTCTAGGATCTGAAGCTCGAGCGCAGCCCGTTCCTTCGACGTGCGCGCCAGCGACGACTGCGCGGACAGGATATCCTGCTGATTGTCGTTCGCCGCGGTGATCCGCTCCAGATCCTGGCGCTGCTGGTCCTGCTGCGCGCGACGCTGAGCAGCTTCTTCCTCAAGCGCCGCCGTGCCCTTTACCAATGCGGAAAGGCGGGCCTTCTGCTCGTCGGTCAGATCCTTATCGGTCTCGATCGCACGAAGGCGTGCCGCAGTCTCATTGTCGCGCAGTTGCTTTTCGACGGCCAGGCGATCCCGTGCCTCAACGGTGAGGTCGGCACGAGCTCGAAGCTGGGCATCCCGCTCCGATGCCTCGTCCGCTTCGAACCGACGCTGATCCCGCACCTCCTTTTCGGCGAGGCGCTTGGCTTCGCGCTCCTGCTTTGCCTGTGCCGCCTCCGGGCTGCGCCCGCGACCACCCTTCTTTTCGCCGCTGGGCTTTGCCGGGGCGGGTGTCGACACACGCGGCGCCGGGCGTTCGCGACGCCGGATGCCCGCTTCGTTCACTGTCCCGTCGGGGTTGCGGGGCACGATGTAGCCATCGGCCTCCAGGCGGCGCGCAGCGCGATCCATGCGGAGGCGCGCGGCCGATCGCCGTTGGCTGACGGCGAAGGTCTGGGCGGTGTTGGAACGCGCAAGAATCGGCGTCATAGCGACATCTGCGCTTGGTCCGGCACCCGCGCGCCGCTGGGCGCGGTTCAGCCCGCCCTTGATGCTGTTCTCGATCCGGCTGCCAAAGTTCTGCGCATCGACATACAGATTCCTGAGGTCATCAAACGCCTTCAGGATGCTGATGATGCTCGTGCGGGTATAGTCGGCTTCCTGCCGTACCCCTGCAAATGCACTCTGCGCGCCGGAGAGCAGCGGCGAGAAGGCATCCGACAAACCCTCGAAGGTTGAGCGGATATGGATGCCCTCGGCCGCTGCAGCTTCGGCCAGACTGGAGAAACCGTCTGCACCGCGGCCGATAAAGTTGGCGAGCGCAGTCGAGAATTGGCCACCATCGTCGAAGGCGCCGAACGTTGCGATCGCGGCGTTATGGACCAGCGTCATCGCTTCGCCGAAAGTCACCGGCAGCTGCTGGAATTCGGCGTCGAGGCCATCCGTGAATTTGCGGTTGGTCAGCGCGTTGAACAGCACGTCGCTAGTCAGCTTGCCTTCCTGCGCCATGTTGCGCAGTTGGCCGATGGGGATACCCAAGCTATCGGCGAGCAACCGCGCGATGCGGGGGCTGGCCTCCATGATGGAATTGAACTCGTCTCCGCGCAGCACCCCCGAGGCCAGAGCCTGGCCGAACTGGAGGGTGGCCGAAGCGGCTGCATTGGCATCAGCGCCGCCGATCTTCAGCGCTTTGGCGAACGTCTCGGTCGCGCGCGCCGCATCGCCTTGGGTCTTACCCATCTCATTCGTGGCGCGGACGAAATTGCCATAGAGGCTAGCAGTCTCAGCCAAGCCGCCGCGCGTGGCGGAGGCGATGCGGGCGACATCTTCCTGGGCTTTGATAAAGCTGCCAGTCTGAGCGGTCGCGAGCTTCAGCTGCGACGTGATCGACTTCGCTTCGTCGGCGATCGCGACGAGTCCGGCGACGCCGCCGGCACCAGTGAGCAGTGCGAGGGGACCGGACAGGTTTGCCAGCACTCCACCGAGCGCGCGGCCGCTATTCGCGATGCCGGTAAACGACCGCTGGATTCGACCGGCAAGATTGTTCGCCGCTGACTGGGCGCGCGCGGCACCGGCGCGGAACTCCGCGCTATCGAGGCCAAGGGACACCCGGAGGGCGCCGATAACTGCCGATGGCATAGGCTACCCCCCTCTTGCGGCGAACACGCGCATGGCCGCCCCGATCTGCTTGCCCGACATGGGCAGGCGCGGAGCCTTTCGGTCTGCGAGGATGTCCTTCAGCAGACGGTCGTGATGTTTCGGATCGGCCTGGGCGAACAGCCCGGCCCAACGGGCGGCGATGACGGCGTCTTCCCGTTCCCGCTTCAGTCGCGCGATATCACCCTTGAGCACCGCGCGCACCTCGCGCGGCGTCCTGCGCCAGAAGCTGTCGGGGTCATGCCCAAGCGAGCACCACTCCGACATAGCCTCCAGCCAGCCGCCGCCTACTGAGGGTTTGCCTCGCCGCCGCCCTTGCCCTCCGTGACCGGGAAGGCCGCTGCGAACGCATCAAGCGCCAGCTCGGTCGCCTTGCGCACGCCGATCTCGTCGATCAGGTCGCCGACTTGGGCCATGGTTGCCTGCTGGTCGTCGCCGCCCGCCCAGAACAGAGTGCGCAGCGTGCGGACGCCGACGCCCATTTCGAGTTCAGTGGCGATCTCGATGACCCGCTTGTCCAACGCCTCTTCGGCCATGCACAGCGCGTTGGTGGTGAAGCGGAGCGAGCGCGTGCGCCCGCCCGCCTCGAAGCGCACGCCTCCGATCGGCGTCGCCATTATGCGACCACCTTGGGATCGGCCGTCGCGGCGGCCTGGACGACCGCACCTGCGACACGGATGGTCACGGTCGCGGTCATCTTGTCATCCATGGGCGCGGTGCGCTCATAGCCGCGGACGAAACCGGGGAACGTGTACATTTGGGCATCGTCATCGGCCGGGGTGACGATCCGCATGGTGCGGACCTTGCCATCGGATTTTGCTACCTGGATCAGCGCGTCGGTGTCCGACCCGGGAACCCAGTTCAGCTCGATCGTGATCTCGCCCGCATCGTTGAGGCCTGGAATGAACTCGCGGGTGCGGTTCGGGCTCTCGTAATGCGTGACCTCGACCTCGGCGACCTGTTCGTTCGGGAAACCGACGCTGGTCACTTCGGCCAGCTTGGTCAGCGGCGTGGCGCCCGCCGTGGCCGCCATGAAGAAACGGGTACCGAACCCGATCATTGCATCAGACATGGGTGGTGGCCCTCCTATACGGCCGGTTGATGCCAGACCATGAGGTCGAGCGAGGTGATGAAGGTGGTCCCGCCGCTGGCGGGCTTGTCGGAACGGTTTCGCGAGCTGTTGACGAACGACCGCGAAAAGCGGGTCTGCCCGACGGCGCCTGCCGGTTCGGCTTCAGCGATCAGAGCGTCCGCGACGGCATCCGCATCGCCACGGCTGGCGGCATAAACATCAAACTGCACGCGCGTTTCGCGCAACGCCTGCCGCCCGTCATAGGTCGATGGACGCGGATCGGAGGCGGTCAGCAGGATGACGTAGGGCAGGGCTGCCCCCTGGGTAGCCTCGTCACGAAACACACGCCCGCCCGCGACCTTTGCCGCTTTCAGCCGGTCGCGAAGGTCGGCCGTCATGCTCATCGGCGACCTCCTGCTGCGCGGCGTGCGGCGCGTTCGGCCGTGCGCGTGATCTCGGGGCCAAGCTCCCGCTTCACGATTTCGAGCGCCTCGTGCTTGGTCTCATCCCAAGCGGGGCGAACGAAGGGTTGAGCCCGCCCATTCTCCCACCCGAATTCCTCTGGCACGGCTGCCGGGTCGTTCGGACCTGCGAACACCTCGACGGTGTCGCGATCCTCACGCCGCCGGTTCATCTGCGCCTGGCGACGCGTCAGCTTGGTGCCGACGCCGCCCGAGTCTTCCAGATTACCGGTCAGGTGTGGGGCCTTTTCCCGCCACGCCTTATCGAACGGCTGCAGTGCCTTAACCGCGACACGCCGGAGCACACCCTTCGCAAGCGCGGGTTTCAACTGACCGAGCGCCCGATCGAGGTCGCGCAGGCCCTCGACCTTGACCCGCACGGTCATCCGTCGGCCCGCCCGATGGCGGCGATCTGGAGACCTTCACGCCGCCCGATCTCGACCACGCTCTTGATGTCGAACTGACGGCCGGAGCCGACGGGATATTCGATGCGGTCGCGCGGATTGAGGTCGGCGACCTTGCGGGAATAGCGGATGGTGATGACGGTCGGTGCGGTGGCCGCGTTCTCGGCGCTGGCGAGGCGCTCGGTACCGGGTGACGGCTTCACCGATGCCCAGACGGTGGCAAGCGGCGCGAAGCCGTCGACCTCGTCGCCATAATCATCGGTGACCGTTCCGGCGCGCAGCAGCGTGACCCGGCGATCCATGGCACCGGCGTCCATCAGCCAAAGACCCGGAACGGGGACAGCAGGTTCTCGACGGTGGTCGACATCGGCACCTGCGTCATCGCGCCCGCGCTGACCGTCTCCCGGTTGCGGTATAGGTCGCCGACCATCAGCAGGATCGCTGCCTTGATGGGGGCGGGGATGGTCTCATACCCGGCGCGGTAGCGGATGCGGACGGCCTCGCGCCGCGTCGATCCGCCAAGCCAGGGCCATTCGGCACCGGATGCGACCAGGTCGCGCCCCATGACCTCGAAGTCTTCCAAGTCGGCCATCTGCTCGACGCCGGTGGCATCGAGATACGACACACTGACCAGCTCGATGACCGGAGGGAAGGGAAGGCGGATGCAGCTGCCGCAGGTGAGGGTGTCGCAGCGCGCTTCGAGGGTCTGGACGCCGATCGCGCGGCCCAGCCAGCCGTCGGGGCCGTCAATATGGCCGGTGGCCGCAGCGATGTGCGCCTCGACCAGCGCGGCCTGCTCGACATCACCGTCCAGCTTCAGATGCGCGTCTACGTCCTGCCAGCTGATGACCGGCTCGGGAGGGGTGATGACGAAGACGCGCACAGGATTACGCGCGCGCCCGACGCTGGCCTGCCGCAGGGGCGGGGGTTGACACCGGGGCTGGAGCCGGGGCGGGCTTGTCGGCAGCGAGGCGAACCGCGCCCATTGCCTTCAGCTGGTCGAAGTCGGCCTCTTCGTATTCGACCGACGTGCCCTCGGGCTGCCCATCGAGCGGCTTGGTCAGAATGGCCTGTACCTTCATGGTGTTACTCCTTCGCTTTCGGGAGCGCCGCTCGCGGCGTTCGCGAAAACGGGGGCGGCGATGTGCCACCCCCGAGATCATCAGGCGACGCGGCCCAGATCGCCGTAAACGATCGCCTGCGGGCGATAGATCGCCATGGCGAGGCGTTCCTCAGCGCGGATCGTGACCTTGTTCTTGACGAAGTTGTCCTGATCTTCGGTCGAGACATCGACCGTGGCATCCTGACGGTCGAAGATCTGGGCGGCGAGATTGAACGCACCGACCAACGCCTTGTCGACGCCCATCGCCTGGGTGGCGACGACCGGCAGACCCCAGAGGGTCGGCGACAGCGTGCCCTGCGGATTGCCGATCAGATAACGGCCCTGGCCGTCCTTCTGCATCTCGATCGCGGCCCAATCGATCGGGTTCAGCACGATGCCGTTGGGCGGATATTCCGCCAGCGCCGCCTGCAGGATCATGAGACGGATGATGTCGACCTGCGAGGTCGCGGTAAGGCTGCCCGGCGCCGCATAGGCGGTGGCGGCGGTGACGAGGCCGAGCAGGTTCTGCCCGGTGCCCGAACCGTTGAGCAGCTGCTGCTCCTCGGCATAGGCCAGGCCATAGCGCAGACGCTGATCGATGATCGACTGCAAACCCGCCGCATCGGCCAGGATCTGCACCGAGGTGCGCATCCAGTGGGCGATGGTGCGGACATTGGCGGTCGCGTCTTCGAACTGCAGCTCCGACTGGGGCTTCAGCGTGCCTTCGGCGACCGGCGCGGCGTTGTTGGTGAACAGCTTCTCGCGCTCGTATTCGATCTGGTTGCTCGTGGTGTTGCCGGGCAGCAACAGCGAGCGGATAGTGAGGCGGCGCTGCGGCAGCTCGACCTGCAGGCCGCGGCGATCCGAGTTGACGAGCGCACCGGCCGAACCAGCGGCATCGGTCGTCAGCGACGTGATGTCCTTCACGTCGACGATGATGCGCCCGCGCGGGCGGGTCTGACCGGCGAAGCTCTTGAACTGCTCGTCATTGACGAAGCGCTCGCCTGCCGACGCGTGGACCTGCTCCTGTTCCGCCTGGCGCGCGATCTTCTGCTCGAGCGTGGCGAGGGCGCCCTTCACCTCGTTCGCGGTCGTCAGCGCCTCGTCGGCCTTGGCCTTGTCCTCGGGCGACATCTTCTCGCCCTTCTCGGCCATGCCGAGCGCGCGTTCGGCGATCGCCTTCACCTCGTCGAACTTGCGCTCGACCAGCGTCTTGGTTTCGTCCGCCAGCTGGGCAGCCGTCTTGGTCTCGGGGTGGCCTTCGGGGCCACGCATATAGCGCCCGCGGGCGCGCTCGATCGAGGTCATCGGGCCGAGCAGCGAGGCCGCCGCGACCAGCATCATATGCTTGCGCATGGTATTCTCCAGGTTGTCAGGTGAGCTAGGCGGCGAGGGCCGCCGAAAGCGCCGACAGGAAGTCGACACCGGGTGCATCGCCGGGCTCACCCCGGAGCAGATGCGACAGGCCTTTACCGGCGATTGCCGTGGCCTGAGTCCGCGAAAAGCCTGCCTCACGCAGGAACTCTTCGAAGTCTGGGAGGGACGGCAGCTTGCCTTCGCCTGCGATGTGCTTGACCTTGGTCACCTGCGCGCGGTCGTTCATCGGAACCGCGACCAGCGAGGTTTCCAGCAGGGACAGTTCGATCAGCTCGCGTGCCGTGTCGGTGTAGCGTTCCTTGATCGAGCGATAGCCGATGGACAGCCCGGCCAGCGCGCCGTCGCGAACCAGCGCCAGCGCCTCGGCCCCATCTGCCGTCACGGTGGTGATGCGGCCCTTGATCTTCAGTCCGCGGTCGCTGTCCTCAAAGGCATTCCACACGCCGACCGGGCGGCGACCGTCGTGATAGAGCAGCATGGGGAGGGACTTGCGGCCGCGCAGCGTCTTGGCGAATGCACCGGGCAGGATGATGTCCCCGCCGTGGTCGACATTGTTATACGCCGCTGCGAAGCCCTCGATCTGGCCGTCTTCGCCGACGTCCTTCACTTCCAGGGGGAAATCGAAGGTCTGCATGGTCACTCCTTCACCGGCTGACCGGTCGCGGTAATCGGCACGTTCTGCGACTGCATGCGCGGCTCATCCCCACCCGGCACCGGGGGCAGGTTCTCCAGTCGGCGTACCTCGTTGATGGTCATCCAGCCGTTGTTGAGGCCGGACTGATAGAAGCTGGCGCGGCCCGCGCTGTCGCCGCGTAACAGGCCTTCCAGGTTAAACTCGATGGTGATGCCCTCGGCGCGGTCGCGATCGGTCAGCAGCTGCTTTTCGAGCGCCTGCTCGATCCGCTTGAGACGGCGCCGGAGGGAGAACTTCACGAAGCCGAGCGTCTGCTGCTCCAGCCCGGTGCCCCATGACGTGCTGTTCTCGGTATGGCCGACCATGTGAGGCGGCACGCCGAAGATCCGGCAGATTTCCTCAACGCCGAAGCGGCGGCTTTCGAGCATCTGGGCATCCTCGGGATTGAGGTCCAGCTGCTGCCACTTCATTCCCCGGTCGAGCAGCATGGGCCGCCCCGCCTTCAATGCCCCCGCGAACTTGTCCGTCAGCAGCGTTTCCAGTGTCTCCCGCTGCTCTTTGGTCAGGGCGACATTCTCGCCTGCCGACAGGATGCCGGAGGGACGAACGCCATTGGCAAAAATTGAAGCTGCGGCAGCATCGGTGGACACCGCCGCATCGAACGAACCCCGGCAAACTGCCAAGGTTGAGGCACCGGAGAGCGAATTGCCCAGCGGTCCGCGGATGTGCAGCATCTGCGACCCGGGGACGGTGAACTTTTTACCGTTAGCCGAATAGGAATATTCGATCTCGCCGCCCGGCAGGCGACGCGACGTAACCGTATCGGGGCGGAGCGGCACGAGCGAGCCGATTCCGCCGGTAGCCGTCTTGCTGATACGCGCGTAGGCATTGCCCTGCAGCTCCAGCCCGGCGACGGCGAATTCCCAGAAGTCGGTGGCCGTGTCGTCATAGTTGGGGCTGTCGTGCAGCACGCGGTACAGCGCATGATCCCGGGCAACCGACCGGATACCATCGCGCGATGTGCGATAGACGACGAGCGGAAGGCTGGCGATCGTCCCTGCCAACAGGTTGACGCACGCCCAGACGGCGGAAAGACCCAGAGCGTTGCGTCCGCTAGCGGCGCGCCAGTCCTGCACCTCCGCGACGGTCACCTGATTGCGGACGAAGTTGTCGCCGTTCTCGGTCGACATCTGACCGCCGCGCCAGGGCAGGATATCTTTATGGGCACCGGCGATCGCGCGCTCGGCTTCGGCAAGCCCGCTATCGTACTCGACGGTAAAGGTGCGCCGACTGCTCACGAAAGGCTCGCGATCCAGTCGTCGGCGTTCGTGGCGTCGTTGGTCTGCATCGCCGCCACTCCCATCGCCATCACGAGAGCGACCATGCCGTCGATGCGGCCGGTCGATTTCGCCTTGTTCAGCTTCCGATCGCCCGCCGCGTTCTTCTCGACCACGGCGTTGGCTGCGCACATCGTCATCACCGGGTTGGCGCCATGGGCGACCTGGCCGTTGAGGAACGCAATCTCTGTGGTGTCCATGGCCGGTGCCATGCTGACGTGGCCTTGGCCGAAGGGCTCAAAGGGGAGGGTGATCCCCAGCTTCCCCATCTGGGCCTCGAGTGTCTTGAACCGATACCGGTCGAACCCGATGCGGCCGATGTTCATGCCGTCCGTGATCTGGCCGATTTTGGTGGCGACGAGCTCATAGTCAACCGCGACGCCGGGCGTCGTCTCGATCAGCCCGTCCTTGACCCAGCGGTCATACGGCACGCGATCGCGCTTCGCGTGATCGAGCACCGTGGCCTCAGGCTTCCAGAACCACGCCTTAACGTGCCACTTGCCCATCCAGAACGCGACCAGCACGAACGCGCAAAGGTCGGTCGTCTCGGCTAGGTCGAGGCCGCCGAAGACCAGCCCTTTAAAGAACGCGTCGTCGTCGACCTCGCCATTGCAGGCCAGCCAGACGCCGGGAGCGATGAACGGCGAGAACCGGTTGACCCGCTGGTTAAGATACAGGTTCCGGAAGCCGTTCTCCGCCGACGGCATGCGGGACGCCTTCTCGGCAGCCGCGAGCAGTTCAGCCTGTGACCGGAAGGTGCCCAGCGCCGGATTGGCGGCGCGGTGGGCTTCCGGGTCGAGCACGTCGCAATCGGCCGGAGCCTCATAGACGTGGCAGATGATCTTCGGATCACCGGACCGCCGCGCATCGTCGATTTTGACGCTGAGCATGTCGGCGTCGGTCGGCGCCTGGGTCGAGATGATCAGGCGAAGCGCGTCATCGTATGCGCCGCTGGCCGTCTCGATCGCCTCGACGAAGTCGTCGTGATCGCCGCGAACCTGGCCAAGCTCGTCGAGGATGGCGAGCACCGGCGACAGGCCGTGCGAGGTCGAGCCCTCCGCAGCCAGTGCCTTGTATTCGACATTCAGCGCCAGGCCGATCAGGCGCTTGCCCGATGGCACGATGCGGATCAGCCGGGACAGGTCCGGCGACATGGCGACCATCTTGGCCGCGAGGTTGAACACGAGCGCGGCCTGCTCACGCGAGCGGGCGCCGCTGACGATCTGGCTGTTCAGCCGCGCCTCGGGCCCCGCGATGTGGGCCAACAGGATCGCGGCGATCAAACCGGACTTGCCGTTCTTCCGAGCGATGGAGAGGATACCCTCCGTCGTGCCCACCGGGTTGTCATAGACATCGAGGATGAAGCGCTGCTGGAATTCCTCCAGCCGCATCGGCTTTCCGACCAGCTTGCTTTCGGGGACCAGGCAATACCGATGGATGAAGGCGATGACCCGCTCGCCGCGCGTCACGCGCTACCGGCAGGCCTCGCCAGGAGGCTGTCCCCATCGCCCGCAAGCGGGTTGTGACCAGATTCGATATCGTTGGCGTGCTCGCGCCGCTTGTTCACGTCGCGCTGCTCGCCGTTCTTGGCTCGGTTATCCAAGCCCAGCGCGCGGCGGAGGGTCACGATGCGGCGCGCGAGCTTGTCACTGACGTCGATCGTGTCCAGCAGCTTCTTCGCGTTGACGTTGCCGCCGCCAACCACCGCATAGCCCGCGACGCGCTCCGCGTCGGCCATGGCGCGGGCGAGGTTGGCCGCGACGACGAGGTCGGAATCGGTCCATTCCGATTTCGGCTTCTCCGCGATGACGGCATCCCAGAACGGGAGGTCGCCTTTCCGGATCTTGAGATGCACCGGCGGTGACAGGTCGCGCGCGGCTGCGGCCATCGTCGCCACCGCCCCCGCCGCGCTGTCGATGCGCTGGCGCCGGGTCATGGAGCAAATCCTGTATTAGCGATGAAAGAAGAGGGACCGTCGGTTTCCAGCACGATCGCCCCAGACTTTTGACCCGCCCCCCCCCCAGGGGGTGGCGGCGCCGGGGTCGGGGCGGGGGTGGCGGGGGTCGGCCGGGTCGAGGGGTCAGGCCCGCCCGAGGGCGGCCGCCCAGGGGTGGGTCGGGTCGGTCGGCAGGCCGGTCGCGTCGCACCCGCCCATGCCCTTCGACCGGGTCTTCCCGAATTGCTCGGCGGTCACCATGCGGTGGCACCGATCACACAGGCATCGGATATTGGTGTCGATGTCGAGCCCGCCCAATGCGAGGGGCTTGATGTGATCGGGGACGGTCGAGGGGGTGATGACCCCACGCTCGGCACAGAGACGGCAAAGGGGTTCATCGGCGAGGCGGCGGCGGCGCTGCTCTACGGCAGCGCGTCCGCGAAGACGCTTCGTCACATGCCAGCCTCCGCCCCAGATACGGCAAGAGCCGCTACCCCAAGGGGCGCGGCTCTCGATCACTCCGAGCGCACAACGTGCACCATGACTGCCTGCCAGAAATAAACGGGAACGTCAAGCGATCAAATCAAGTCCGTCGAGCGCGCGCTCCAACTGCTGGTACTGGCTGGCTTGAGCCTGCCGCTTGGCGCGGTGGGCCACGACGATCGCGTCCAGCCAGGCCGGGCCGCAGTCTGGGTTGGGATCAATGACCAGCTGGTCGAACGCGTTCCTGATGTGTCGCCCCTGCGCGTTGATCAGTTCCAGCGACCGGGTCAGCGACGCCTCGCGCAGGGCGTCGCGCTCGGGGTCGGACGGCAGTTTACCGTGCTGGGGCTGGAAGCGCGCGAGGCTGTCAGGTGTCGTGAAGCCGTATGCGAACCAATAGGCGGCGGCGATACGGCGTGCTGCGTTCAGCCTGTCCTCGGCCTGCCGACCAGTCCCGAGCAGCCCGGCGCAATAGGCCCGGCCGATCGCGTCGCAGGTGTCCGTCTCTGCCTTGCGCCCACGATCCTGGCGGGCCTTGGCGTCCACCTCGCCCACGTCATTCGCTGGGAGGCCATACAGAGCGCGGCGGCGCTGGATGCCCTCGCACGGCATCAGCAAAACAGGCGTTCGATCACGCTTGCGCCCCGATGCCGACCGGCTGCCCCGAGGCTGCCCCTTGCTCAATTTACCCTTGCTGCGCCCCATAAAATCCGCCCTGCCAATCTGTTGAGAACATACCATAAACACCGCCTGGTGCTCACCCCTTTGCGGTCAGCTGCCAGTCGATGATGTCGAAGTCGTAATTCGGTGGGTACGCGGGGTCATTGAGCGTCCACCGCCACCGCTTGGGGCTGATCCCCCGCACGACGACCTTGTTACGGAAGCATATGTCGACCGTTTCAAACGGTGGCGGGGTGCCCGTATTGCGCGCCACGTCACGATCCCGAACCCTCCGAGGGATCGGGGATGAAGGTCACCCCGTAATAGGTCAGGCCGACGACATCCCGCCAATCCGGCTGGCCTGCCAACAGCACGCCTGCAATCCGGAGGCCGATAGTCGAGCCGCCGTCGCCCACGGCCGCGACCATGTCGAACATCTTCTCGCGGTCGACCTCGAAGGTGAAGCGCTCGACGGTCATGCTGCCTTGGCCTCCGCCGTCTGGTCATCGGTCTTGAACCGCGCCGCGATCTCCGAGACCTCGGCGGCTTCCTTCGCGCTCAGCGGTGCCGGATCGGGGCGCCACATGCGGTCATGCGTAGCGACCAGCGCGCGGATTTTGGACAGCTCCCACTTCCGCCGGGCGAGCATGCCGCACCGCTCGCGGATTTCGGCCGGGGTAGGGAAGAACCGGCTTTCGCGCAGCGCGGCGGCGCAGGCCGCGGCGAGCACATCACCGGGCACGTCGTCGAGCGCATCGGCGTAAATCTCCAGCCGGGCTTCCGCCTCAATGTCGCTGACCTTCGCCGACGGATAGGCCATGGCGAGCTTGGCGATCGCGCGGCGGCAGCCCTGCCGGGACGCTGGCGACAGCGACGCCTCGTACTGCGGCACCAGCGCGACCAGCGCGGCCCGCTCGTCAGGAGAGCAGACGTGGCTGAACGACGGCGCTTCCTTTACGAGCTTCTCGAGCTTCGGCGTTTCGTAGAGCCCGCACCATAGGGTTTTGGAGCTCGTCGGGATTGCGGTGGTTGCGAGGTCGGTTGCCATTGAAGCGTTTCCAGTTCTTGACCCAGGTTCTCCAGGAGGCTTGCCAGTCGAGGCTGGTTGTCCCCTTCGTCGTGTGCAGGTCGATGAAGTGCTCGACCTGCTCCTCGATCTCGCCAGGCGGCCAATCGGCCATAGCCTTGGCGGTGAGGGAGGCGGCGGCGGGCGCTGGCCAGAAGTCCGCCGGGACTTTCGTGGCACGCTCTGCTCGCGGTACCGAAGAAGGCGAAGCCTTCGTAGGTTTGGTGGTTCTTGGCTGTTTGGGTGCACCACCTGCGGGGGTTGCCGCATCTCCTGCGGGGCGCATCTCCTGCGGGGGTGCAGCCTGTGCGGGGGCGCACACCGTGCGGGGGTGTACGGTGTAGACGACGCCGTGACCTGGGCGCTCCTTGCGCGTGAGATGCCCAGCTTCAGCCAGCGCCTTCACCGCATTCTGCACAGACCGTTCGGACAGCTTCGTCCGGCTTACCAATCCCGCAATGCTGGGCCAGCACTGCGCCTGCTTGTCGGCCATGATAGCGAGCACCATCAGCACGCTCTGCTCAGGCGCGCTGATAGCCTCGACCGCGACGGCGGCGCGACACAGATCAAAGCCGGTCAGGAGCGTCACGCGGGTCGCTGCCCCCGTGCCTGGGCCAAGCGGTCGGCGTGGACAGATACGCGCGCTTTACCGCGCGATCCGATGCACGGATGACGGGGTAGGGCGCCGCAGGTCGGGCAGGCCCGCTGCAATGCCAGCCGCCGAGCACTCGGCCCGCGCGAATGCTGCGCATGGTCGTCCATCAGAATGTCACCTGCTGATCGGCGAGCGAGCGCCGCAGTTCTTCGACCTTGGGACGCGCCAGTTCGAACCGACGCGTCTCCAAGCGGGGGGAGGTGGGCCGCTGCATCCGACGTTCCGCCAACGCCGCGTCGAGGTCGGCGCGCAGCGGGGCGAGGCGGTCAACGGGGGCCTGGCGGAAGACGGAGAGCAGCGACCCGAGCATCAGATCATGCCCAGCGCGGTCATGTAGGTGTGGAGGATGGCTTCCTCCTCCTGGTATTCCTCGCGGCGCTTCTTGCGGATGACCATGATCTTGCGGATCTGCTTCGGGTCGTACCCACGCGCCTTCGCCTCGGCGAACACATCCTTGATGTCGTCGCTGATGCCCTTCTTCTCTTCCTCCAGGCGCTCAGCGCGCTCGATCAGGAGGCGCAGTTCCTCGGCGGTCACGTTGCCAGAGGTGTCGAAATCGTCTGCCATGGTTATGATTCCTTCGTGGTGATGGGGAGCCAGCGGGTACGGGTCTCGCGGTCATGCGGACGGGTCCACACGATCCAGCAGAAGTCCGTCGTGCCGCCGCGAAAGGCCCGATCGCCCAGATCGGCGATCATGTGGCCAGGCGGCATGGATGGGCGCTGCGAGAGCACCAGCACGTCACTGGGGGGAAAGTCGGTGAAGAGCGATTGCCGCCCCTGGCTGGCGAGGAACGACAGTTGCTGGAGGATCGCGACGCGGCGGAGCGGCTTGGCCAGCAGCTGGCGTGCGATCGCCTCGGCGATCTTGAACGGCGGGTTCGTTACCGCCGACACATCTGAGAAACCGGCGAGCGCCCCTGGGAGCGACGGACCAAGCACGTCATAGGCGCCCAGGAAGTGCGCGCAGCCGCGGTCAACGATGTCGCTGCCGTAGGCCACATAGCCCTTGGACCGGAATGCGTCGGGGATCGTCCCACGCCCACAGCACGGGTCCCAGATAATGGTGCGATGCTCGAATGCGATCGCGTCCGCCAGCTGCTCGACGCACCACTGGGGCTCGACATACCAGTCGTCGGCAGCGCGCTCATATGGAGCCGCTCGGACAATGCTGCCGGTGCTCATCGCGCCTGATCCCCCAGGCCCTGCCGGATCAGCTTCCACAGCCGCTCGACCTGCTGCACCGGCATCCGCATCCGATAGGCGGCGTCCGTCAGCGTCGGGCAGCCGTCCGCCATCAATTCGGCCAGCTTGTCCATGCGAGCGATAGAGGGATCGCGGGCCATCAGCGCGGCTTCCGCCGACCGTCACGGCAATAGCCGCAGCGGTATCCCAGGTGGTCCTTCACCAAACGGGTGAAGTGGTCGCCGCATTGGTCGCACTCGCCCTCAATGCCGACCGGGTGATTGGCGGACTGGGCTGCCGCAATGCCCCGTGCGGCTTCGGCCTCGGCAACCTCATTCGCCATGTCGATGTGGTCGGCCATTACGCTGCCACCTCGAACAGAGGGATCACCGCTTGGGCGGGATCGCTGATCGGCAAGAAACGGTACGCCTGCCCGCCGGAGACGATCACCGCCGCCGCAGGCTGCACCATCGCAAGACGCAATTCTTCGGTCGCGAAAGCAGCGCCAGCCGCTCCCGCGTCGTCATTGGCAATCGTCATCGTCGTCACTCCAGAGCCGGGTCAGACCGGCTGATTGGTCCTCATCCGTCTTGCTCGATCGACGCCAACTCGGCGTCCATCGCGGCAAGCAATTCCATCAATTCCATGATCTCCGACCGCACCTTGCGGGCCTCCGCCGGCTCGACCACGCCATCGCGCAGCGCCTCGCAAAGCCCGGACGAGACATCGGCCCCTTCCTTCACCTTGCGTGCAAGCAGGCCCATCAGGTTTGCGCCGGTCGCGCGGCCCTCGGGCACTGCCACGAAAACGCCGCCCATCTGCTTGCATAGGGCGCGGGTGACATGCGGCCAGCCAGACCGCTCGCGCGCCAGCGGCTCCAGGTCCGCGACGACGTCAATCGCGATGAAGCTCTCGGGCCGAGACACGGACTGGTTATCGCCGAGCACCGACTTGCCGACGCGGCAGAAACCCGCCGCCGCCTCTAGGCCGCCGACGCCCTTGACCATCTCCTGCGTCGCGCGCTTCAGGTCGATTTTCTCGGGAGTCATTGATTTCCCTCAGCGGAAATGTCGTCAGCCTTTCCGGATGACGTTGCGGTGTCGCAACGGCCATACGATCCGGCATGAACAGTGATTGCCTTTCCACCGCACCGCGCGCCGTCCGCATCGCGAAAGCCCGCGCGCTGGTCGACAATGTCACCGGCGGCGGCCGGGAGTGCGCCGCCGCCGGTGAAGGTGCTGCCGCCAGAGCATGGGAGTACGGAGGCGGCAGCCGCAGGGAGAGGATGGATACCGGCATAGACCGGATCGGAATGGCCGCAGGTCACGGACTGGCAGGCAGCGCAGGCCATGTCAGCGCCCTCCAGCCGGAGCACTGGACGCGCTCCGGCCTTCGGCTATCGTGCGAGATCCTACACACGCACGAAGAGGTAAATGATGCTCGGCGAAGACCCCACCGCGCTCGCGAAACGGCAGGATTTCAATTACCAGGTGCTGACCTTCACGACATTTTGGCTGACGCGATTGATGCCGACGCTGGCAAAGCAGGGAATTGTGAACCCTCAAGCTCTGAAGGTCATGCATGACACTCTCCAGATTCTTGAGAACGAAGATTTTCTCCCGGTTGATAAGGAGAAGATACTGCTCTGGCGGACGACCTTGGCAAGGGATGCTGGGCTGGAGCAGGCGTGAGATCGACCTCAGCAATCTGACGGATCATCTCGCAGGCTTCACCGCAAGAGGCGCTGCCGGATCCGGCGAAGCCTGCGACGATCTCCCGGATGCGCGCTTCCTGCTCGGGCGTGAACGGCTGCTCGGGGTGGCAGGCCATTATGCTGCTACCTTAGTGCTGGCCGAGCACCGAGGCGCGCGGCGAATGTCATTGCGGATGTCGATCAGCGCGAGCGTTGCAAACAGCAGCAACAGCGCGATGAAGCACTTCACAAGGAAGTCGAAGGGCTCGGGATCGCGCATCTATGCCGCTGCCTGCGCGGAAGCGACGGGCGGCGTCGCGATCAAATCCTCAGCGCTAACCTTGATCTTGCGTCGCTTCGCCTCGTCCAGCACCTCGCGCTGGCGCTGCGCCGGGATGACATCCCGATCCCACCAGCCTTGCACAGTGGTATGCGAGCGATGACCCAGCTTCTCGGCCATTGGCCGAATGCCGCCGAAGCGAGTGATGACAGATCGGATGCCCATGTCATGTGTGTACACTTGGAGCGTACATCTGTCAACGTGGATTGTGTACGTACGTCGCTGGATAATGAAGATGTGTCAAATAACGAATCTACTGGGGCGGCTGTAGCGCGCCTGCGCTTGCGATCTGGCCTCTCTGTTCGTGACCTTGCTGTTGCCGCAGGGTACAACCATGGGTCAGGTGTGCAACGCTACCTCGATCCCGCCTATGATAAGCGGCTACCGGTAGAAGTCGCGGATCGTCTGGCGTCGGCGTTGGTCGGGAAGGGGGATCCGCCGATCACGCGTGACGAAGTTATCGCCCTGACAGGTATCTCGTTTGAAGGCAGGGGCGCCGAACAGCGGGCCACACGTATTGATAAAGCGCCGGATCAGCCATCAGTACGCTCGGTTGATGGTGGAGAAACCGCCCCTGTGGCCCGGCTCGACCTGTCATATTCAATGGGGCCGGGGAGGGATCTCGACGATAGCTATATTGAAAGCGAGGCCTTTGAGTTCGACTTGGGCTTCCTTCGCAGCATGACGGTGACGCCCCCTGATCGCCTACGCATCGTAGATGGCATCGGCGATAGCATGCAGCCGACGCTTCATGATCGCGACCTGCTTTTTGTCGACGTGAACCAGGCGAGCTTGAATGCCCAGGATCGCATCTGGGCAATCTGGCTATTTGGCTTGGGCGCTGTGAAGCGCTTGCGCGCGATCGATACCGAGAAGGTGCTGGTCATCAGCGACAACCCCGACGTGGAAAATCAAATCGTGAATCGGGCCGACATTATCATCCACGGGCGGGTCGTGGGGTCGATCAAGCGGCATTGAGTTTGCAGCCTATTCAATTTGTTGGATCAAGTGGGGGGTGGAATGGGGTACAGTCAGGATGTCATGGACCATCCGCCATTCCAGCTTCATCTCGAGCCAGAGATACCAATCGAGCTTGGCGTCATGCTACGATGCCTCGGCGCGATTGGCCACCAATTCGAGGTTTTTGCAACCGCCGAGGGTCTGACGTCGGCGAAAGACGCTAAGCTACTTGTCTCTAGCGTGAAGCCTGGCTCGATTGATATCGGCCTACTTCCCGACCTTTCTACGCTCGGCACACTTGTTGCCCCGGTCATGGTTTACTCAGCGCCGGTTTTGAAATTCGCGACCGCCCTTAAAGGCTTAATTGATAAGTTTAAAAAGAAACCTGAGCCGGTTGGTATTACTATAAAAGATTGCTCTGACGTTGCTAATATCGTTGCTCCGTCCGCGCAGAGCGGAGGGACTCAGACAATCCATATATACAATGCACCTGTTTACCAACCAGTGGTGCATGTGACGCAGGAAGATGCAAAGCTTATTCAAGCTAACGCGTTGGAGATGAAGGCACTGCTTGAGGCTGAGGCTCTCGAGGTCGTTCAGAGGACGCCAATGATCCTGTACGGCATGGATGCGGATGCCGCCCGGACAGCCGGTGCCCGGAGCCCGGACAAAGCGATTATTGAAGAGATAGACCCTAAGCATCGGCCTGTATTTTTCGAAGATGAGTTCGCCGGGCTAAAATCTGAGATGCTCGCTGGGCACGACAACCCGTACAAGCGGATATACTTTGTAGACGTGAAGGTGTCACGGGTTGCCGGTCGCGTAGTGAGTTATCGCATAATTGGATTCCATGGGTCAGAAGAAATACCCGACGAAGAAGACGACTGAGAGCCTGCTTTCCCCTGTCCGCGACCCATGGAAAAATGGCCGGATGGTTTACCCCTTTTTCGGGGCTTTTTGCGGAGGCGCATACAAAAAACGTACACTCAATGTGTTCAGCCTGTTGACGGGTGTACATTATAAGCGTACATCCTCCTCACCGCTGATCGCCGCCTGATGCGAGCGAAGCGGTCGAGGAGATCGCTATGTCCTGCATCGCGGGCATTCCCCAGCATAGGAACGATGATCGCCGGCAGATGACGCTGGCGGCGCTGCGGGCACGGTACCAAGCGCTGTCGGTCTCGAAGCAGGTCGACATGCTGCACCTGATGGCGCGCGGCTGATGCTTCGGTCATCGCTTCCCCAGCGTAAGCCGATGAAGTCCGCCAAGGCGGATGCCGGACTGCGCTGCCGTCAGCACCTCCAGTGGATACGGGGCCATGTGTGCGCAGTCTGCGGTACGCGCGGCGACGAGGCCAATAAGATCGAAGCCGCCCATGTGCGCCGCGCCGCCAATTCCGGCGTCAGCATCAAGCCGAGCGATGCGTACACCGTGCCGCTGTGCGCGGCCTGTCACCGTGAAAGCCACCGCGGAGAGAAGTCTTTCGAGGCGAAGAACAACGTCGACCTGATGGCGATCGCCCAGGGCCTATACCGCAAGTCGCCTCACCGCCTGAATCTGGCCGATCCGTGGGGTGCGTGATGACCGCCGCACGCCGTCCCAGCCCTGTGAAGCTCGCCGAGATCGACCCCGATTTCGACCAGGTCTTCCACGGCTTGCGCTGGAAGGTGGCGCGCTACCGCCAGCTCAGCCCCATGATCCTGTCGGCGTCCACCGATCCCATGCAATATCAGAAGCTTGGGGCGATGGCGGCAGAGCGGGGTGACATCTTTGCCACCCTCCACGACCAGGCGGACAAGATGAAGATTGGCTCGGCCTATGCACTGATGCGGCTGGTCGAGACGGTTGAGGCACTGACCCGCCGGGCGCGCGGGCGCGAAACGTCGCCGGCGGCCAACGCCGTGATCGCTGAGCTTCGCGAGGAACTGGGCCGCGCGGAGAAGGCCGCCGAGGAAGCGCGCGTCGAATATGTGCTCCGCCGCCGCATAGCGAAGGAGGCTGTCGATGCCGCCGCGTCCGTCAGCGCCGCCCTCCGGTATGTGGAGGCGAGCCTTGGCTGATCCCAATCTCCCGCCGATCGGACGGCAGCCGTCCGTCCGCCAGGTCGCGCCCTCAATCCGCACGCCATGGTACGGCAATATCGTCCGTTACGATGACCGCGACGGCATACAGTCGGGTGGCGAACGCTGGACGACCCAGCAGGCCGCCGCGATCTTGCAGCGTGGACTGGACCCGCTGACCTGCGAGGCGATGGAGGTCCGGCGCCAAGCGGTGAATGCCGAGGTGTGGAGCCCGGTGGGGTCGCTGCCCGCCGTCTTCGCCTTCGACTGCCCGATCATCAAGCGGATGGCCGGCGGCAAGGTGAAGGTCATCGCGCCCGACGGCCAGCCCAAGATCGTCTTCGCCAATGGCTGGGGGCACCACCCGATCCGGCGCCCATCGCAGCCCGAGGACGGCTTCTCGCAGGCCCGCATTTTGGGCGCTGGCGGCTCCGGCGCGCGCCCTGTCTTTTCCACCACTCGGAGGCCCATCCGATGACCCCGTCACCCTTGGCTGAGACCCTGCAGATCGCCGCATTCGTCTTCGCGGGCGGTGTCGCGATGCAGACCATCGTCGGCTCGCTGGCGCCCAACTGGGGCCGGATCATCGCCATCCTCTTTCCCGTCACCATTGCCGCCTCGGCCGATCAGGCTGGCTCCACGCTGCGCACCGATGAGGCCGGTGCCCAGCCAACCGCAGAGGTCCAGTGATGTCCGATTTCGAGCGTCAATATGCTGAGGCCCGGCGTCGCAATGCCGAAATTAACCGCCGCATGGAGCAGTGGGCGCGGGTCAATGCCGGGATCGGTGTCGGGGCGCTTGCCACCTTCGTCGTAGCACTGATCCTCGTCGTCTATGCCTTGGTGTCGCGCTGATGCCCTCCGTCTATCGCTCCGTCACCATCGCCCCCGGTCACACGCTGAGCCTGCGCCGCGCGCGCCAGCAGTCCGACCGCCCAGGCTTCGTCACCGTCACCGGCCGCCGCCGCGCGCCCTTCGACGTGAAAGCTTCCCTCTGGAATGAGGCTCCGATCTCCAATGCCTAACCATGTAACGTCCCGGTGCGTGATCACCGGCCCCGCCGCTGACGTTGCTCGCTTTCGTGAGCAGATGATCGTCACGAAGATGGAGGAACCGGAGGAGTGGTGGCGCGCCGACCGCAAGCCCCAGCCGTACACGACGTTCGATTTCGACGCGATCATCCCCATGCCGGAGGTATTGCGCCGAGCGGAGGATTCGACTGCCGCCGAAGAGGGCATGGCGATGATCACGGCTCGAGGGGAGCGTGGTGCGCCGTTCGCCACCTACGGACTTTATGCCGCCCGCATCGCTTGGATTCGTGCACAGGCGGGTCTGTGCGCTGATGCGTCAATATCCGCCGTGGCGGGCGCGTTCCTGGAGAAGCATCCGAGGTGGGAGGAAGCAGGCAAGGCCCGCATGCAGGCGCTGACTGAGACGGGCTTTGTAAGCTGGTATCCGTGGTCGATAGCGAATTGGGGCACGAAGTGGGGTGCGTATGCCTTCAGCCTGGCCGCAGAGGAACCGCTGACCATCAAGTTCGAGACGGCCTGGAATTTCCCCACTCCGGTCTTCGAAGCGCTGATCGCCGCATTTCCGACACTGACATTCGACTGCATCTGCTTTGATGAGGGGTGGAATTTCGCAGGTGAGGGCGTCTTCGCCGCCGATGTCACCACGTTCCGCGAGGTCAAGGCAACGGATGCCATGTACGAGCGCGTGTACCTGCGGAAGCCGGAGCGTGACGAAGACGACGAGGATGCCGACGGCAAAGCCGCCCCGGGCGCCGCCGATCCGCAGGAGGCCGCCCGTGGCTGACCAAATACCCGATAGCGCGAAGTTGCTGCCCACCGATAAGTGGGGGGAGAACGCCCTCTCCGCAGACGCGATCCGCCAGGGGGAGGGGTGGCAACCGATTGAGACTGCCGTGCTATGGGAGGTCTACATCGTCACGGACGGCGTCAATGCCGCGATGTCGCAATATGCGGAAAGCGATCACGGCGACCGCTATTGGGCAGTAGAGCCGGAAGACGCCCTCGAATGGGTGCCGACGCACTGCATCGGCACCCCCGCCTCTCACGCCAGCGATGGGGGAGCGAGCAATGCGTAAGCCGTTCCGATGGGAAGCCGATTGCCTTGCCGATGATCCGTTCGCGGGAGACTTCGGCAATGGCGAGGTGGCGCTTTCCGATAAGATGGTCACGAACCGGGGCGGTGGGACCTGCCACACCTGCGCCGGACCATGCGAGCCGGGCACCCGCAACCGAGTGCTTACCGAGCGCGGTGACGAAGGCCTCGAGACCTTCCGTTGGTGTCAGCCGTGCTGCTTCGCGATGGCGGTTTACGACCGCCGCCCGAGCATCGGTGACGCACGCTTTGCCCTTGGCGAACAGCGCCGGGCTGAAATGCGAGGTGTAGCATGACCACCCGACAGACGCCGGATGCTGTGCGCGAGGCGGCAGAGGAAATTGTCGCTCTCCCTCATTTTCTTGATATCGGTTACGCGCAGGACATAGCCCGTCGCATCCTCGCCGCCCTCGACAGCCGCGCGGGCGATGCGGGGGAGATCGATAACGGTTATAGCGCAGATGACGCCGTTGATTTCGTGTTCAACCGGCTCGCTGAAAAGCTGGGGCTTGCCGAGTGGCAGGTGGTCGAGGGCAGCGAGGAATGGGAAGGGGATGTTTCCGCCACCCTTCACCGCCTGCTTATCGATGCTGGGATCATTGACGACGAAACAGGCGTCGTTGCGACTCTCGCCACCCCCGCGCCCGCTGTCGATGCGGTCCCGGCGGGGGAGGTGTATACGCGAGAGCAGATCAATTCCGCACTACGAACGGCGCGATCCAATGCCATGGAAACGTTCGGCATTCGATGGGCGCATCTGGAAGAAATTAGCCGGATCGAATTGACGCTCTCCGCTCTCTCCGCCCTCTCGCACGGGGAGGGGCGGAAGTGAGGGAGGTGCTCGACCTGTTCAGCGCGGCCGCCGGGGGCTGGTCCCTTGGTATGCACCGCGCCGGTTTCACAACGACCGCTGCCTGCGAGGTCGAAGCGTGGCGGCGCGCGCTCTATTCCGAAAACAATCCAGGCGTGAAGGTTTACGACGATGTCCGCACCCTTACGGCAAACCGACTTCTCGCTGATCTTGGACGGCTTCCGTCCATCGTCGTCGGCTCCCCTCCCTGCCAAGACATCAGCAGCGCCAACACCAAAGGCCGCGGCGTCGAAGGGGAGCGCTCGGGCCTCTACTTCGAAGCCATCCGCATCATCGGAGAGGTCCGTCCTCGTTGGTTCGCTCTTGAGAACAGCTCTAATCTCCGAACTCGGGGCGCTGACGCCGTCATCGCTGCACTGGAGGCAATCAGCTACGCCTGCTGGCCGGTCGTGGTTCGTGCTGGCGACGTCGGAGCAAATCACGAGCGACCCCGCTGCTGGCTCATCGGGTGCGACCTTGCACAGGTTGCACACCCCAACAGCAACCGGGAATTTGCATCACCCGTCCATGCAGAAATGGCCATCGTGCGAGGGCTGGGATCTGATCGGCAATCCACCGCTGAGCACGCCGCGCGCGTCGGACATGAAGGCGGGGGGGCACGGCGACACGGGCCGGATGGGATCGGCGCGCCATCAGTTGCAGGTGGCGATGCTGGGGACGCCAACGGCCAATCCCGCCCCACGGGGCTCGGTGCTAAGACGGCAGAAGGGGCGGATGACAACGGACCAGGACGACTTCGATCGGACTCCGAACATGGGCGAGGTCGTGCACTTCCTGATGGCCGAAACACTCCCAACCCCGACCAAGCGGGACAAGCGGATGGATGCATGGTCGCCAGCGTACGACAAGCGGAAATCGCCGACGATGGACGCGGTGCTGGACGGAGCGCAGACGGGCAGGGCGCCAGACAAATGGGCCTACGCTCGCCAGATCGCGGCGATGCTCACCGAAGCGGGCCTGACTGGTCCCTCGGCCACCTTGCCGACCACTTACGGCTGGATGATGGGCTATCCGCCAGGCTGGCTGGGACGCGCGTTGATGTCGGCGATGGCAAAGGGCAGTCTGCGGCCAGCCTCATCGTCGAAGCGTTCGGCGACGCGGTCATCCCGCAAATCCCCGAAGCCATAGGCAAGGCGATCCTGCGCACGGAAGCGGCGTTGGCTGCCATCTATGGGAGGGCCGCCGCATGACCGCCTCCGGTTTCGCGATGAGCGAGAGGCGTGTGGGTGCGGACGGATATCGTGTGATCCGCCCCGGCACGCCATTAGTCGCCACCGAATACTGCACAGGCGGGCGCTGCGTGCAGATGGCGGGGGAAGGGCCTGAGGTGCGCGAGAAGTTGAAGGGAGGGAGGGATGGGTAGGGTTGCTCTGACGCCTCGCCTAGTCGGGGAGGAACAGGCTGCGTCGTATATCGGACGCAGCCGGACAGCTTTCCGGTCGCAGAGGCTGGCCGGACAAGTGCCCGCCCCTTCCGACCACAATGGTAAAATTCCGCTATGGGATACCCGTATTCTGGACGCCTGGGTTGACGCGAAAAGCGGCCTAGGCGCATCCAACGACGGATGGGCAGACTTTTGATTCCGGGCGTCGTCCAGAAAAAAGGCCAGACCTATCGCCGCTTCAAGGTGAAGGTGGATGGCAAGTGGAAGGACCACTACGTCAAGTTGCCAGACCCGAGCAGCCCCGGCTTTGCCGAGGCCTTGGCGAAGGCGAATGGTGCCAGTGCCGTTCGCAGCGATCCGGTCGCGGGCACATTTGCTGCGCTGGCGGTTGAGCACCGTAAGCGCCTGACGACCTCCAAGCTGGCGGACAGCACCAGGCGCAACAAGCTGTATTATGTCGCGCTGATCGAAGAGACGATCGGTGCGCGTCCCGTTCGCTCAATGAGGCCGTTCCACTGCTACAAGCTCCGCGATCGGTATGCCGACAAGCCGGGCAAGGCCAACAATTTGATGGCCGTCCTGAAGGCCATGCTGACGCAGGCCGTCGAATATGACTGGATAGCGACCAACCCGGCCGCAGGCATACCCCTCTTGGAGATTGGCGAGCATGAGCCTTGGCCAGCCGAGGTGCAGGAAGCTGCGCTGAGAGATGCCGATCCGATGCTGCAGTTGGCAATCATCACCGGCCTATGCGGTGGTCAGCGCCTGAGTGACTGCATCCGCATGGCGCATAGCTGGCACGATGGTCGCATCATGCAGATCCACGGCCAGCAGAAGACCGACGTTGCGGTGGCCATACCGATGCACCCGCTATGGACGGCAGCTATCGCCAGTATGCCCAAGAAGGCGACGACGCTGTTATATGATCGGTCCGGCAAGCCGTTTAGCGGCCCCGATCGCATTCAAGAGCGGCTGCGTCGGCTGATGCATAAGCTAGGCTACGTGGATGACGATAGGCAGTTGCTCTACACCTTCCACGGCCTGCGCAAAAATGCGTGCTGCTATCTGCTCGAATTGGGCCTGAGCGATACGGAGGTAGGCGCAATCCTCGGCATGACGCCGGAAACCGTCAGGCATTATGGCAAGCGAGCGCGCGTGCTGGTCATTGCCGAAGGTGCATTGGAGCGTGTGACCAGCGGCAAGATTTTGAGCTTTGGGGGAACTGGTGGCGATTCTTGTGGGAACCAGCCTGTCAGTAAGAGCACGCTAAGTGCTTGATTTTGCACCAAATGGTGACCCCTACGGGAATCGAACCCGTGTTTCAGCCGTGAAAGGGCCGCGTCCTAACCGCTAGACGAAGGGGCCCCGAAAGGCGTGGAGGGGCCTCTAAGGGAGGGTGGGGAATCGGTCAAGGGCTTTTTTTAATCGGCCCAGGCGGCATCCTCGACATGGAGCTCGGCGACGTCGCGGCCCGACCAGTCATCGACCTTGGCACGGCCCGCCAGCCACAGGCGGCGGGTGCTTCCTGCGCCCAGCAGCGCCTGGCCGAGCGCCGTGTCGGCCTGGCGGAAGGCCATGGCCTTCAGGCTCCGGCCATCGGCACCCGCCACGATCGCCCGGACGTGATGCGTGCCGACCAGATCGGCACGGATCACGCGGAACGGCCCGGCGGCGATGCGCGGGGCGGGCCAGCCCATGCCATAGGGGCCGCCCGCCTCCATTGCGCCGACCAGGCCGGGATTGACCCCGCCGGGCGCCAGCACCGCATCGACCAGCAGCGCGCGGCCCGCACTGGCGCGCACGACCGTATCGGCCAGCCGCTCCTCCAGAAAGTCGGCGAACTCGGCGATGCGGTGCGCCTCGATCGTCAGGCCCGCTGCCATGGCGTGACCGCCGCCCGCGATCAGCAGACCATGTTCCTTGGCCGCCAAGATCGCCGCGCCCAGGTCGACACCCGCGATCGAGCGGCCCGAACCCTTGCCCAACCCATGCTCGTCGATAGCGATGACGATGGCCGGGCGGTCGAGTTTTTCCTTCAGCCGCCCGGCGACGATGCCGATGACGCCGGGATGCCAACCTTCGCCGGAAACGACCGCCACTTGTCGATTGCGGTCGATGGCGGTCTCGGCCGTGGCCTGCACGCCGGCCTCGATCGCGCGGCGCTCATCGTTGAAATGGTTGAGCTCCTCGGCGATCGCGCGCGCCTCTGCGGGATCGTTGGTGGTCAGCAGTCGCACACCCAGATCGGCACGGCCGACGCGGCCGCCTGCATTGATCCGCGGCCCCAGCGCAAAGCCCAAGTCCGAACAGGTCGGCGCGCGGGTCAGCCGGGCGGCTTCGGTCAGTGCTGCAAGGCCGATATTGCGCCTCTGCGCCATGACCTTCAGCCCCTGCGCGACAAAGGCGCGGTTGAGCCCACGTAGCGGAGCGACGTCCGCCACCGTGCCGAGCGCCACCAGGTCCAGCAGGTCGAGCAGGCGCGGCTCGGCCCGGTCCGCGAAGAAGCCGCGCATCCGCAAGGTGCGGATCAGCGCGGCACCGAGCAGGAAGCAGACGCCCACCGCCGCCAGATGGCCATGCGCCGCGCCTTCGGCTTCGTCCAGGCGGTTGGGATTCACCACGGCATGGGCGCGCGGCAGTTCGGTCGCGCATTTGTGATGGTCGACGACGAGTATCTCGATGCCCGCCGCCTCGGCCGCCGCAAGCGGCTCGAACGCCTGCGCGCCGCAATCGACGGTGACGATCAGGTTCGCGCCCTCCGCCTGAAGCCGCAGCAGCGCCGCCTCGGTCGGGCCGTACCCCTCGGCCAGCCGATCTGGGATATAGGCGCGCGGGGACAGCCCCAGGTCGCGGAGCAGGCGCACCATCACGGCCGCCGAGGTCGCGCCATCCACATCGTAATCGCCGAAGATCGCGACCGATTCCCCCGCGATCACCGCATCAGCGAGGCGGGCGGCGGCGCGATCCATGTCGCGGAAGATCGACGGATCGGGCATGAAGCCCCGGATCGACGGGGTGCGATGTGCCTCGACCTCGTCCGGCGGGCACCCTCGGGCCAGCAGCAGCTGGGCGACCAGATCGTCATGGCCCAGGCCGTCGCGCGCATCGGCGGCGAGCGCGCGCCAGCGCCAGGGCTGCCCCAGGATCGACTGGGCGACGCCGAGGACTTGTGTCATGGGCGAAACTGAAAGCAATGGAACGTCACGCGAACGCCATGCCATGGACCGCGGAGTCGCGACAAGGGCGCCGGATCAGCTGACCCAGTTGCCCTCGCGAAACCATTTGGTGATGACATATTTGGTGCCCTCGACCACGGGCATCCCCTCGTGCAGGGTCATCTCGTTGGGACTGCCGTCGAGCTTCATGTTGTTCCAGGCGAGCAGAAGGCCCTGGCGGGGCGCCACGCGGATGCCAGCCTGGGGGAACCAGGTCGCGCCGCCTTCGGGCACGTCGTTGAGATAGATCATCGCGGTCCAGGTCCGCTGTCCGCCGTGCACGCGCACCTTTTCCCAATAGCTTTCGCTTTCATGGAAATAGTCATGATGAGCGCGGAACTGCTGACCGGGAGCATAACGCTGTCCCTGCATCGTCTCCCCCTGTTCGGGCGCGATGCCCAGAAGGGCGGCGATCGATTCGTCGATCGGCTGCACATCGGGCGACCAGCGCGCCATGTCGCAGCTTTCCGATGTGCGGAAGCCATAATCGGGCCGGTCCGACAACAAGGTCGAGGGACGGCGATTGGCGTCGATCATCGCCATCAGCGCACCGCATTGGTCGGCCGTCAAAAAGTCGGGCTGATAATAGATCTGTGCCGTATCGGTCGCCACACGGGTCACGGCCGGATTGGCATCGAGACGCTCGGCGACGGTAACTCCGAAACGGGCGCGCAACGGAGAGGCGGCGGGATGGCCCTTCGGCTTCCTTTGGAAGAACGACATGGCAGGCGATGTGCGACGATGCGCGGACAAAGACAAGGGGGGAGGGACCCTCGCGCGCGCCTCCCGCCCCGATCACCAGAAGATGTCGTACACGATGTCGACGACCAACCCGCTGCGCAGGTCGACCAGCACGGCGTCGTTGTAATAGCGGACCCAGCGATACGGCCCATAAGCGGGTGGCAGGCGATAGGCGTAAGGGTCGTCCAGCCAGTATGTCCGGCCGAAGAACATCGGCTCCAGGATCACACCGCTCGAAAAGCGCTGATAGCCATAGCCACCATTCGGCCCATAATAGCGCGGCAGATGATAAGCGCCCCGATTGAGCGAGCGCCAGCCCATCCAGTCGTAACGCCGGTCACGTCGCCAGCTGCGGTTCCACTGGTCGGCCCAGGCGCGACGCTCGGCAAAGCCATAGGCCTGGTCGTTATGGTCGCGCCAGTCACCGAAGCTGCGCCGCCAGCGGTCGCGATCCTCGCGCTGGCGACGCTCGTCGTCGCGCCAGCGCCGGTCCCGGTCTTGCCATTGCTGGCGGCGATCCGGACCCCAGTCCTGGCGTTCGACGCGGACGCCACTGGACCCGACGCGATCCGGCGCGGGGGGCGGTGAGGGCTCCGGCCGATTGCGCCAGCCGCCACGATCGTTCCCGTCGCGCGGCTGACCGAGGGGGGCGGGGGACGGCTCGGGCCGGTTGCGCCAATTGCTACGAATGCCCTCGTCGCGCGGCGGCGCGGGCGAGGGTTCGAAGCGCGGCGCCCGGGCTGGTGGACGCGGGGCTTCGGCATGGTCCGGGCGGAAGGCCGGTCGATTTTCGGGGAAGGACTCACGGTCATGGAAGACCGGCCGCCCCTCGCTGCGCTCCAACCGACCAGCGGGACCGCCCCCGGGCCGGGCGCGCGGGCCTTCGTCCATCCGCATCTGCTGCGTACGCGCTTCTGCCGGCATCGTCCCCGCCACCACTGCACTCGCCGCCAGCAGAGCCGCCATCCACCGCCTGTTCATCACCTGTCACCCCATGTGCCGGCGCACGAGCCGACCCCGATCATAAGACGGCTTCTGCCAAGCCGGCGTTGAGCGGAGGCTGAACTGGCCTGTCAGCAACGGGAAAGAATCGTGGCGGGCGCGTCATTCTTCCCGCATTGCGCCGGGCACCAGCGCAGGAACGACGCGGGCGGCATCGGCCGGATCGGTGCCGGGCATCGGTGCGGCGGGAATGGTTTCCTCGCCGCGGGCCGCGCGGGCGGCTCGCTGGATGGCTTCGATCAGGCGCGGATAGATGCCGCAGCGGCACAGGTTGGTGATCGCCGTGCGGATCAGTGCCTCGGACGGATCGGGGTTGTGGTGGATCAGCGCGGCGGCCGCCATCACCATGCCCGGGATGCAATAGCCGCACTGACCGACATTGGCCGCCAGGAAGGCCTGCTGGACCGGATGCGAGCGGTCGCGCGACAGCCCCTCGATGGTGGTGACGACGCTCCCCTCGATCCGGCCGATCGGTACCTGGCAGCTTCGGACCGCGCGCCCGTCTATGTCGACCGTGCACGCGCCGCAATCCCCGGTGCCGCAGCCATATTTGGTGCCGGTCAGGTTCGACGCATCGCGCAGCGCCCAGAGCAGCGGCGTGTCGGGCGGCAGGCGATAGCGGACGGGCTGATTGTTGACGGTGAAGCTGGTCATCGCGGGTGCGTATCCTGCCCTAGCATTGGGGCGGCGCGGTCTAGCATCAGGTCGGCGTCGGAAAAGCGGATCGGGGCGCGGACGCCGGGTACGGTCGAGCCATCGGGGCGCTCCGGATGGATCGCCAGCCCCCGCGCGACTATCTGCGGGTCGGCAAATGCCTGTTCTACCGTGTTGATCGGCCCCGCTGGTACGCCAGCGGCCTCCAGCGCGGCGAGCAAGTCGTCGCGCAGCCAGCGGGCGGTGGCAGCTTCGATCACGGGGGTCAGCGCCGCGCGATGTTCGCACCGCAGCGCATTGGTGGCATAGCGCGGATCCTCGCCATCGATCCCGACCACCTGCGCAAAGCGGCGGAACTGAGCGTCATTGCCCACCGCCAGGATGAACCAGCCATCGCTCGCCGGAAAGGCGGCATAGGGCACGATATTGGGGTGCGCATTGCCCAGCCGGGTCGGCGTCACGCCCGAGGCGAGATAGTTCATCGCCTGATTGGCGAGCACCCCCGTCATCGTGTCGAGCAGCGCCATGTCGATCCATTGCCCGCGCCCGGTCCGCGTCCGCATGTGGAGCGCCGCCTGGATCGCGATCACGGCATACAGCCCGGTCATGATGTCGGCCAACGCCACGCCGATCTTCTGCGGCGCACCGCCGGGCTCGCCGGTCAGGTCCATGATGCCGCTCATGCCCTGTACGATGAAGTCATACCCGGCGCGCGGCGCATAGGGGCCGTCCTGCCCGAAGCCGGTGATCGAGCAATAGATCAGGCGCGAATTTGTAGCCGACAGGCTTTCGTAATCCAGGCCATAGCGGGCCAGGCCGCCCAGCTTGAAATTCTCGATGACGACATCGGCCTCGGCGATCAGCGCACGGACCTTTGCCTGTCCCTCGGGCGTGGCGAAGTCGGCGATGACCGAGGATTTGCCGCGATTGGCCGCGTGGAAATAGGCGGCGTCCTGCGTGCCGTCCGGGTTGGGGATGAAGGGCGGTCCCCAGCGCCGCGTGTCGTCGCCCTCGGGGCTTTCGACCTTGACGACTTCTGCGCCGAGATCGGCCAGCACCTGCCCCGCCCAGGGACCCGCCAGGATGCGGGCGAGTTCGACGACCTTCAGGCCGGCCAGGGGAGCAGGTTTGGTCATCGTCAAATCCTCCCCAAGCTGTGCTTGGGGAGGGGCAGGATTTGAGCAGCCATCAAAACGCCGCGATCCCGGTGATGGCGCGGCCCAGGATCAGCGCGTGAACGTCATGCGCGCCTTCATAGGTGTTGACCGTCTCCAGGTTCATCAGGTGGCGCATCACCTGATACTCACCCGAAATGCCGTTGCCGCCATGCATGTCGCGCGCGGTGCGGGCGATATCGAGCGCCTTACCGACATTGTTGCGCTTGACGATCGATATCATCTCAGGCGCGAACCGGCCCTCGTCCATCAGTCGCCCGACGCGCAAGCTCGCCTGGAGTCCGAGTGCGATCTCGGTCTCCATATCGGCGAGCTTTTTCTGGTAGAGCTGCGTCGCCGCCAGCGGTCGTCCGAACTGCTTGCGATCCAGCCCATAGGCCCGCGCGGCGTGGAAGCAGAATTCCGCCGCGCCCATTGCGCCCCAGCTAATCCCGTAACGGGCGCGGTTGAGGCAGCCGAACGGCCCCTTCAGCCCCTCGACATGCGGCAGCAGTGCGTCTTCGCCGACCGCAACCTCGTCCATCATGACCATGCCGGTGATCGAGGCACGCAGGGACAGTTTGTTCTCGATCTTGGGCGCAGACAGGCCCTTCATGCCCTTTTCCAGCACGAAGCCCCGGATCGCGCCACCATGTGCGTCGGACTTGGCCCAGATCACGAACACATCGGCGATCGGCGAATTGGAGATCCAGGTTTTGGACCCCGACAGGACATAGCCGCCCTCCACCTTACGCGCGGTCGTCCGCATTCCACCGGGATCGGAGCCCGCATCGGGTTCGGTCAGCCCGAAACAGCCGATCCACTCGCCGCTTGCCAGCTTGGGCAGATAGCGATGCTTCTGTTCGTCCGAGCCGTAACCATGGATCGGATACATGACGAGGCTGGACTGCACGCTCATCATCGAGCGGTATCCGCTGTCGATCCGCTCCACCTCGCGCGCGATCAGACCATAGGCGACATAGGATGCACCGACGCCGCCAAACTCCTCGGGAATGGTGGGGCCGAGCAGGCCCAATGCGCCCATCTCGCGGAAGATGTCCGGGTCGGTATGTTCCTGCGCAAAGGCGTCGATGATGCGCGGGGCCAGCCGGTCGTCGGCATAGGCGCGCGCGGTGTCGCGGATCATCCGCTCGTCATCGGTCAGCTGGTCGTCGAGCAGGAACGGGTCCGCCCAGTCGAACTTGCCCATCGGGGACATTGGCTTCTCTCCTTATGTCCCCGCTTCTTTCGAAGGCCGGGGGTTTTGTCCACCCCCGGCCCCGCACCGAGCGGCTTACAGCTTGAAGCTGAGCGTCGCGCGCAGATCGCGACCGGCCAGCGGCGCGAAGTCCTTCAATACGCTGGCATGGCGGCGGGCATCGACATCGAAGATGTTGTTTGCCGACAGGGTCAGCGTCGTCGGGTTCCGTGTGCCCCAGGGCTTCAGCTGGACGGAGGCGTTGACCAGCGTAAAGCCGTCGGTCGGGGTTTCCAGACCCAGCACGCGGCTCTGTTTAAAGCTGCGCTCCACCTCGACGCGGGCGTTGACGCTCTCCGACTGCGCTTCCAGTCCGCCGAGCAGGCGCAGCGGCGGGATGCGCGGCGCGGGGCCGGTGCCGATGATCTGGGCATGGACGTAATCGCCCAGCAGGTCGGCGTTGATCGCATAGCTCCCGATCGTGGCGAGCCGCAGCGAACCCTCCGCCTCGATGCCGTAATAACGCGCGTCGGCCTGGGCGTACTGGAAGCAGGGGAGGTCGACATCGCGGCCCGACGGCGCGGCGGCGGCGACACACCAACCCTGCTGGACCAGCGCGTCATAGATATAGTTGGAGAAGCGGTTGTAATAGGCCGACGCATCGAAGCTGTAGCCGTCGCCATGTCCGTGGACCGTGGCCTCGATCCCCCAGCTCGACTCCTTCTTGAAGTTCGGATTGCCCAGCTCATAGGCCTCGGTCCCGGCATGGGGGCCGTTGGCGAACAGCTCCTCGGCCGAGGGCGCACGTTCGGTGCGCGACAGGTTCAGGCCCGCCCGCCAGTCGGGGGCGAAGCCATAGCTGGCGCCGATCGAGCCGGAAAAGGCGTCGAAGCTGCGCTTCCCGCGGAAGAAGCGATCGTCGCCGACGGCGGTGCGCGCGGTCAGCGAGGTGTGCTCATAGCGCGCACCCGCCTCCATCTTGAACGCACCGCGATCCAGTTGCTGCAGCGTGAAAAGGCCAATCTGCGCGGTGTTGTTGCGCGGCAGGAACGCCTCGTCCCCGCGCACGTCGAAGTCGCGGTTGAAGAACTGGACACCGGATGCGCCCTGCCAGCCGTTCCGCTTGGTCTGAACCAGCTCCAGGCGGCTTTCGATCCCCTTGTTGTAGAAGGCGGTGCCGATGCCGCCATCCTCTTCCAGTTCGTAATGGCGATATTGTGCCGCGCCCGCGCGCAGCCGGATACGGTCGAGGAAGCCGCCGCCCGTTTCGATCTCGCCGCGCAGGTCGAGGCGGTTCTGGACCAGGCTGAGGCGCGGGGCCTCCGGCTCCTCGCCGCCCGGCGTCAGGGTGTAGCGAACCGGCACGCCGTACAGGCTGTCATAATGGCTGTAGGCGATGCCCAGCGAGCCGGTGTCGGTGATGAGCGCGCCGCCCAGACCCGCCGTCCAGGTCTCGCTGGCGGTATTGGGCAGGCGGCCGCGAAGATTCGCGATGGCGCCGAAGTCGAGCGGGTCATTGGGGGCCTGCGCCGCCGACGCCTGCGCCTCGGCGCGCGCGCGCGGGCTGAGGACATAGCCACCGATCTTCAGATCGTCGGTCTTCAAATAGGAGCCATCGGCGTGCAGCACGAACTGCTTGCCCACCGCCACATCGGTCGCACCCGCCACCGAGCGTTCGGTCGCGGCCGAGCCATAGGTTGCCATGCCCGACAGGCGATAGCCCTTTTCCGGCACCGAGCGGGGGATGCGCGTGTCGATGACGTTGACCACGCCGCCCACCGCCGACGATCCGAACAGCAGCGCGGAGGGGCCGCGCAGCACCTCGACCCGCTCGGCGAGCAGCGGGTTGATGACGACGGCATGGTCGACGCTGGTGTTCGACACGTCGATCGAGCCGATGCCATCGGTCAGCACGCGGATACGCTCGCCCTGGAAGCCACGCAGCACCGGACGCGAGGCATTGGGGCCGAAGGACGTGGCCGACACGCCGGGCTGGCGGGCCAGCGTCTCGCCGATGGTCGGGCGGATCGAGCGTTCCAATTCCTGGCCGGTGACGATCGAGGTACCCGACAGCACATCGGCCTCCGACTGCTGGACCGGCGCCGTCACCACGATCTCGCGCGCCCGATTGGCCGGGGTGGAACTGGCAGTCTGCGCAGCGGCGGGGGCGGCGAGCAGGCTGGCGAGCACGGTGGCGGACAGACCGGACAATAGGGCGGGCTTGAACAAGGAAAGGCTCCGGGTTGTGGTGCCATGCCGACTACAGTGTTGTTACAACATATCAAGGAAAAATTCATGCGTCTGTCATCCGCCTGCCGCGTCCAGACAGAGCAGGACGCGCAGGCGTTGCCTCGTTCCGTCTGGCTCCACCGCGATATCCGCGATCAGGTCGCGGCCGAGCGGAATGTCCGCCTCGGGCAGGTTGGCAAGCCAATTGGACGAAGCGGGGCCGGGGGAAGCGTCCAGCGCCAGAACGATCACCGATCCGCTGAAGGTCGCCGAGCACCAGGGTTCCACCATGGTCACGCTCAATCGTACCGTGCATCCCATCCGCGCCGCATGGGCGACCAGCGCACGGGCGAGCCGTTCCCCGCGATCGGCGGGGCGATGGCGGAGCACGGTGCGCGACGCCAAAGCGTGGTCGATCCGGACAAAGGCGGTCATGCGTGCTGTCCTTTGATGAAGGCGGTGACGCGTGCGATCATTTCCGGACCCGGCTCTCGCCCACGTCGCAAATCGCCGACCAGCCGCGGGTCATTGACCGCCAGCCGCCCGAACTTCGTCTCAGGCATGTGAGTGGTTTTCAAATAGCGATCGATTGCTCCCAGCAATTCCATGGACGTTCTCCCAAAAGTCCGATTCTCAGGCTGATGTTCATGATCTGTTCTGATTTCCAACTTGTCTAGGAAAAATCCTATGCCTATATTCGGATCATGGCGGACATGGAGATCAGGGCGGCGATACAAGGGCTGGCCGCGAAGGCAGGGGTGAGTCTGGCGGCGCTCTCGCGGATGCTCGGGCGCAACGACGCCTATCTTCAGCAGTTCGTGCAACGCGGTACGCCGCGCGTCCTGGCCGAGGCCGACCGGCGGCAGCTGGCCGAATTTTTCGGCGTGCCCGAGACGCGGCTGGGGGCTCTGCCCGCCATGGGGCCGATGCTGGTGCCCCGGCTGGCGGTCGCGGCCTCGGCGGGGCCGGGCGCAACGGTCGATGACGAGGTGATGATCGGCGTCGAGGCCATCGATCGCGGCCTGGCCCGGCGGTTGGGCTTGAGCGAGGGAGCGGCTTCGGTGATCCGGGTTCGCGGCGATTCGATGGCGCCGGGCTTGCTGGAGGGCGATCATCTGGTGGTCGATGAACGCGACATCCGACCCGGCGCGCTGGGCGGGCTTTATGTGATCCGGATCGGGGGGGCGCTGATGGTCAAGCGGGTGCGGAAGGGGGAGCGGGGTCTAGTCGTCACCAGCGACAATCCTGCCGCGCCGCCGGTGCCGGACGAGCCGATCGCGGTGATCGGGCGCGTAGTGTGGCAGATGCGGCTGCCGAGCTGAGTGGCATGTTCCTCGCCGGCGAGGGGAAAAATGTCTCCTATCGGCCCCGCCACCAAATCAGCAGGGCCACGACGATCCCGATCGCCAGCCCGATTAGTACCCCCATGGTGACTTCGCCGGTCGCCAGCCCCGCCAGGATGCCGCCGATCACGCCCAGCGCGATGAAGATGCCGCCCGCATGAACGGACGACTGGGGCGGGCGCTGGCGTTTGGGCTCGATCATGGCGGCTGTCCTGCCATGGGCCGAACGGCGAGACCAGCCGTCTATGGTCGAAAACGGGTTAACCATGGAAGGGGGTGGCTAAGTTCATAACCCCGGCTTAGGGGAGGCTCCGGTTTCACGGCGCGGCTTCGAGGAGTTTCCATGCGCGATTTTCGCGACGCCTATGTTACACCATTTTTGAACGATCGAGACGTGGCGGATGCGGCCGAGATGATGGAAACCTATGGCCAGGCAGCGGGCAGCGAGGCCGCGGCGCGCGCCGACCGCAGTCGCGATCTGGGCAATCACATCCATTTCTGCCGCTGGCGTCAGATCGAGCGGCTGATCGACCTGCTCTCTTGCAACGAGGCGGCCGGCACCGTCCATTGAACGGGGTGCCTGTCGACCCTGCGATGCTTCGCGACGATCGGATCGGCAAATCTGTCCAGATGATGGCGCTTGGGGGTGTCGCTGACGCGTGCGCGCGGCTAGGGATTGGCGCATGATGGTCCGCGTCGGGCGGCCGCGCCGCTCGGCCGCCATCATATGCTTGGCAATGGGTCTTGGCGGCGCGGGCTGGCCCGCCGTTGCGGCTGCGCAGATCGCAAACCCCGCTCCGCCACCGTCAACGCAGACCATAGCGGGCAGCGAAGTGCCCGACGATCCGACCATGCTCGACCCGTCGGCTCCGCTGGCGCCCTTGCCCGAGATCGGTGTCGCCTGGCCCGATCTGGCGACGGCGCCGGGCGATCCGGTGGCGACGATGACCGCGACCGTCGATGCCGCGGCCGAGCGGCGCTATCGCTGGCGGATCGAGGGAATCGATGGCACGGGCGATCTGGTCCGCCAGCGTTTCGAGCAACTCTCCACCCTCGACGCCAATGACGGCGAGCCCGCCAACGCCGCACAGCTCGACCGCCGGGCACGCGAAGATTCCGCCCTGCTGACCAACCTGCTGCGCGGGGCTGGCTATTATGACGCGCAGGTAACGACCCGTATCGAGCCGGGCGACCAGCCGATGGTCGTTCTGGAGGCGGTACCCGGCAATCTCTATCGCTTTGCGGGCGTGACGCTCAACGGGGTGAAGGCGGCAGGGGACAAGGCCGCGCCTTTGGAAAAGGCGTTCGGGATCAAGCCGGGTGATCCGGTCGATGCCGACAATATCGTCGCAGGCGAGGCGCGGTTGAAGAGCGTGGTGGGCGAGGAGGGCTTTCCCTTCGCCAAGGTCGGCGATCCGCAGATCGTGGTCGACCGTGCCGCGCGCACCGCGACGCTGGACCTGTCGGTCGATCCTGGCTCGTCGCGCCGCTATGGTCGGATCGTCATGGCGAACGATAAGTTGTTCGACGCCAAGCATGTGCAGGAGATCGCCCGGTTCTCGCCCGGCCAGCCCTATGATTCCGCCGGGCCGGACGATCTTCGCCGCGCGCTGGTGCAGACCGGGCTCGTCTCGTCGGTCGAGGTCAAGCCGGTGCCCGGCGATACGCCCGAGACGGTGAACATCGCCGTTGCGCTGGAGCCCGCGCCGCCGCACACCATCGCGGGCGAGCTGGGTTACGGCACCGGCGAGGGGGCGAGCGCGACGATCAACTGGACCGACCGCAATCTGTTTCCGCCCGAAGGCGCGCTGACCCTCCGCAGCGTGCTCGGCACTCGCGAGCAGCTGGGCGCGATCGTCTTTCGTCGCAACAATTTCCAGGGCCGCGACCGGGTACTGACCGCGCAATTCTCGGCCGCGCATATCCTGCGCGACGCTTATGAGGCCAAGACGTTGTCGCTATCGGGCGGGCTGGAGCGCCAGACGAACATCTTCTTCCAGAAGACCTGGACCTGGTCGCTGGGCGCGGAGCTGCTGACCTCGGACGAGCGCGACGTGATCGAGAGTACCGGCCAGCCGCGCCGTCGCACCTTCTTCATCGGCGCCCTGCCGACCAGCCTGAATTACGACGGCTCGGACGATCTGCTGAATCCGACGCGCGGCTTCCGGCTGGGCGGGCGGATCAGCCCCGAAGTGTCGCTGCAGGGCAGCGTGTTCGGCTATACCCGGACGCAGGTCGACGCCAGCCTCTACCATCCCTTTGGCGACCGGGTGGTGCTGGCGGCGCGGACGCGGCTGGGGACGATCCTGGGCGCGCCGCGCGACCAGATTGCGCCGTCGCGGCGTTTCTATGCGGGCGGCGGCGCCTCGGTGCGCGGCTATGGTTTCCAGGCGATCGGTCCGCGCGACGCCAACAACGATCCGATCGGCGGGCGCAGCCTTGCGGAATTTTCGATCGAGGCGCGGGTCAAGGCGTTCGGCCATTTCGGCGTCGTGCCCTTTCTGGATGCAGGCAACATCTCCACCTCGCCGCTGCCGCGCCTGACCGGCCTGCGGTTCGGCACCGGGCTGGGCGTGCGCTATTATTCCAATTTCGGGCCGATCCGCCTGGATGTCGGCACGCCGCTAAACCCGCAAAAGGGGGATAGCCGCGTGGCGGTCTATGTCTCGCTGGGACAGGCCTTTTGAGCTACGAGACGGAAACCCCGCCGCCCGCCCGGCCGCGTTTCCGTTGGGGACGGGTGATCGCGATCGCGGTGGCGGCGCTGATCGGCATCGTGCTGGCCGCCTTGGGTGTCGTCGACACGTCGATCGGCCATCGCTGGGTCGCGGATCGGATCGCGACCATCCGCACCGACACCGGCCTGCGCTTCTCGGTCGGGCGGATCGACGGCTCGCTTTACTCCGATATGCGGCTGGTCGATCTGCGCGTCTACGACCTGGACGGGCTGCTCGTACAGGTGCCGCAGGCACGGCTGGACTGGCGCCCGTGGAACTGGGCACGCGGCACGCTCGACATTCGGCGGGTCGAGGCGGCGAGGGCGACGCTCTTTCATGTCCCCCACACCCGGCGGACCGGGCGGCAGACCCCGATCCTGCCCGATTTTGACATCCGCATTGACCGGCTGCGGCTCGATCGCCTGGTCTTCGCCCCACGCGTGCTGGGCCGCGAACGGGTGGCGAAGGTCGACGGGCGTGCGGACATTCGTGACGGTCGGGCGGTCATCGCGCTTGATGGCGCGGTTGCGGGAACCGATCGGCTGCACCTGCGCCTGGATGCCCGGCCCGATCACGATCGTTTCGACCTGGCGGTGGAGGCGCAGGGCGGAAGCGACGGCGTGCTCGCCAAGGCGGTGGGCGTCCGCGCACCCGTTTCGCTCAGCGTCGCGGGGGTAGGGCGTTGGTCGCGCTGGGATGGCCTGGCGAACGGCCGGATCGGCGGGCAGCGGGCGGTCGATCTGCGTCTGTCGGCGCGCGCGGGGCGCTATGCGCTGTCGGGACAGGTGGCGCCCTCGCTGGTGCTGCGCGGACGCCTCCAGCGGCTGACCGCGCCGCGGGTCATCGTCGCGGGTCAAGCGGACTTCGCCGCGCGGCGGCTGGACGGCGCGCTGGTGCTGCGCTCGCCCGCGCTGCGGGTGCGAACGCGCGGCGTGGTCGATCTGGGTGCAAACCGGTTCGAGGGGCTGCGCGTCGACGTCCGCCTGCTGCGGCCCGAGGCGCTGTTCCGCAATATGAGCGGACAGGCGATCGCCATGACGCTGCGGCTGAACGGCGCGTTCGACCGGGCGGCGTTCGACTATAAACTGGCGGCGACCCGCTTCGCCTTCGATCGGACGGGGTTCGAGCAGGCGGTCGCAGCAGGCAAGGGACGGTTGCGGGGCGGCTGGCCGCTGACCTTGCCCGTGCGCTTCACCGCGACGCGCGTGACAGGTGTGGGCGAGGCGGCGGGTGGTATCTTGCACCGGCTGTCGGCGGCGGGTGATCTGCGTATCACCCCGCGTGAGATTATGGGGCAGGGGCTGGTGCTGCGCTCCGACAAGCTGGCGGGGCGGCTCAACCTGCGCATCGACCTGACCAATGGGCGTTATGACGTCGGGCTGGACGGCGCGCTCCAGCGCTACCTCATTCCAGGTCTCGGCATCGTCGATGTAAAGTCGCGGCTGACTGCGGTGCCAGGTCCAAACGGCCATGGCACGCGTGTCGTCGGGCGGGGTGAAGCGCAGGTCCGGCGGCTCGACAATGCGTTTCTGCGCTCGCTCGCGGGAGGATTGCCGCATCTGACCACCGACCTGGAGCGGGGGACGGACGGCGTCTTCCACTTCCACCACCTGGTCCTGACCGGTCCCGACATCCGCCTGACCGGCGAAGCGATCCGACGGCGCGACGGCACTTTCCATTTCGTCGGCGGCGGGCGGCAGCGCAGTTATGGCCCGGTCCAGATGGTGCTCGACGGGCGGATCGACAAGCCAACGCTCGACCTGCTGCTCGCCTCGCCCAATGCGGCGATGGGGCTGAGCGATGTGCGCGCGCATCTCGACCCGACCGATCAGGGTTTTGCCTTCCGCGCGGCAGGCGGCTCGCGGCTGGGGCCGTTCCAGGCAAGCGGCGCGATCCTGTTGCCGCGCGGGCAGGATGCGGTGATCCAGATCCAGCCGCTGCTGGTGGCAGGCGCGCGCGCGACCGGCGCGCTCAACGTCGTGCAGGGGAGCTTTGCCGGGCGGCTGGACGTGGGCGGCGGCGGCCTGTCGGGCGAGCTGCTGTTCCGCCCGGTCGGTGAGGTCCAGCGGATCGAGGCGCACCTGGCCGCGCGGCAGGCGCAGATTTCGGGCGTCACCGTCCGACAGGGCCGGGTCGACCTGGTCGCGCTGCTCGATCCCGCCGGGGCCTCGATCGAGGGGACGGCGAATGCGCAAGGGCTGCGGCGCGGCGCGCTCCACATCGCGCAGATGAACGGCACCGCCCGGATGCGCGGCGGCACCGGCGAGGTTCGGGTCGGCATCTCGGGATCGCGGGGTCGGGCCTTTTCGATCCAGACCGTGACGCAGGTTTCGCCCGATCGTTTCTCGACCACCGCGCAAGGCACGCTCGACCGGCGGCCGCTGCAATTGCTGTCGCCTGCGATCATCACCCGTGACGGCGATGGTTGGGTTCTGGCGCCGACCCGGTTGAGCTTTGCGGGCGGCGAGGCGAAGCTGGCGGGCCGGTTCGATCCCGACGCAACGGAGATACAGGCCAGCCTGACACGGATGCCGCTGGCCGTGCTCGACATCGGCTATCCGGGGTTGGGGCTGGGGGGCACCGCGACCGGCACGCTCACCATCCGGCAGGCGACGGGCGCGCCGACCGGTAAGGCGGACCTGACCATAAGGGGGCTGACCCGTGCGGGTCTGGTCCTGACCTCTCGCCCGATCGACATGGGCGTGGCGGGCGTGCTGTCCGCCGACCGGCTGGGCGTTCGCGCGGTGATGGCGTCGGGGGGCAAGATCATCGGGCGCGGCCAGGCGCTGATCGTTCCAGGCGGCGCGGCGGACTGGGCCAGCCGGATGCAGGCGGGGCGGCTGATCGCGCAGCTGCGTTATGCCGGGCCTGCCGACACGCTGTGGCGACTGACCAGCGTCGAGATGTTCGATCTGTCCGGCCCCGTCGCGATCGGCGCGGACGTGACCGGATCGCTGAGCCAGCCGGTCATCCGGGGTGCGGTAAAAGCCGTCGGCGCGCGGATCGAGAGTGCCACGACCGGCACCGTTCTGACCGATGTGCAGGCAACCGGCCGGTTCGGCGGATCGCGGCTGGTCATCGACCGCTTCGTCGCACAGGCGGGCAAGGATGGCCGGGTCAGCGGCACCGGCCAGTTCGACTTCGCCGCCGCCAAGGGCGTCGGGCTCGACCTGTCGCTCAACGCCAGCAACGCGGTGATGATCGCGCGCGACGATATTGGTGCGACCGTGACGGGGCCGCTGACTTTCCATTCCGATGGCGCGGGCGGCACGATCGGCGGCGATGTGGTGCTCAACCGCAGCCGCTATCGCCTCGGCCGGGCCTCGGCGGCGACCGCCGTGCCGCAGCTCAACATCCGCGAGATCAATATCCCCGGCGGCGGCGAGGAGGACGATGTTCCGCGCAAGCCCTGGACGCTGGCGGTGAAGGCGCATGCGCCCAACGGCCTGATCGTGTCCGGCCTGGGGCTGAACAGCGAATGGTCGGCCGACCTGAAGATCGGCGGCACGCCCGACAATCCTGCGATCACCGGCCAGGCGACTCTGATCCGCGGCGATTACGAATTTGCGGGCCGCGAGTTCGATCTGGCGCGCGGCATCATCCGCTTCGGCGGAGAGGTGCCCGCCAACCCCGCGCTCGACATCGCCGCCAACGCGAATGTGCAGGGGCTGAGCGCCACGATCCGCGTCACCGGCACCGCGCTGAAGCCCGAGATCGGCTTTTCCAGCACGCCCGCTCTGCCCAATGACGAACTGCTATCGCGTCTGCTGTTCGGTACATCGATCGCCAGCCTGTCCGCGCCCGAGGCGTTGCAACTGGCCGCCGCCGTTGCCGCGCTTCAGGATGGCGGGGGTGGGCTGAACCCGATCAACGCGGTGCGGCGGGCAGCGGGACTGGACCGGCTTCGCGTGCTCCCCGCCGACGTTCAGATCGGGCGGGCCACCTCGGTCGCGGCAGGCAAATACATCACCCGGCGCTTCTATGCCGAGATCATCACCGACGGGCAGGGCTATTCCGCGACCCAGATCGAGTTCCAGGTGACGCGTTGGCTGTCGCTGTTGTCCAGCATCTCGACCTTGGGGCGGCAGAATGTGAATGTGCGGATATCCAAGGACTATTGAGGCGTTGGCCCGCGCGAACGCGAACTGGAGTAGAGCCATGGAAAAGACCGCCTTTATCGACCGCACCGGCGGGCCAGAGGTCATCCAGTGGCGTGACGAGCAACTGCCGCCGCCCGCCAAGGGTGAGGTGCGGATGCGGCATCATGCGGTCGGCCTGAACTATATCGACACCTATCACCGCAGCGGGCTGTACCCGATCGAGCTGCCCGGCAAGCTGGGCTCGGAAGCGGCGGGCGTGGTCGAGGCGGTGGGCGAGGGCGTGACCGACTGTAAGGTCGGCGACCGGGTTGGCGTGTTCGGCCCGGCGCGCGGCGCCTATGCCACGGCGCGCAACGTCGCGGCAGATCTGCTAGTGCCGCTGCCCGATCATGTCGATGACCAGACGGCGGCGGCGATCCTGCTGAAAGGCGCGACGACCGCTTTCCTGATCGAGGATTGCGCGAAGGTGCAGACGGGCTGGACCGTTCTGGTCCATGCGGCGGCGGGCGGGGTGGGGCACCTCGCGGTCGGCTGGCTCAAGGCGATCGGTGCGACGGTGATCGCGACCGTCGGGTCCGAGGCCAAGGCGGAGAAGGCGCGCACGGCCGGGGCCGATCACGTCATCCTCAACCGGACCGAGGATGTCGCCGCCCGCGTACGCGAGATCACCGGCGGCGCGGGCGTGCCGGTGGTGATTGACGGGGTCGGCAAGGCGACCTGGGAAGCGTCGCTGAACAGCACGGCGCGGCGCGGGCTGGTCGTCAGCTTCGGCAATGCCTCGGGCGCGGTGGATGGCGTCAATCTGGGCATCCTCGCCGCCAAGGGATCGCTGTTCGTCACCCGGCCGACCTTGTTCGACTATGCCGTGACGGCGCAGGAAAAGCGCAGCCTGATCGCACGGGTCTTCGCGATGCTGGAGAAGGGCGCGATCACGCCGGAGATCGGACAGACGTTCGCGTTGACCGATGCAGCAGAGGCACACCGTGCGATCGAGGCGGGGGAGACGGTAGGAAGCACGGTTCTTATTCCGTGAGGTCATGGCAAGGGATACACCTCGCCCCGAAACCTCGCTAACCTGCCGCCAAATTCCTGCCCCCCGGAGACCAAGATGATCGCGCTCCTGTCCGTCGCCCTGCTGGCCGCCCAGACCGTTCCCGCAACTCCGCCGGCGCCGACGACCACCGAAGCCCCAAAGCCCGTCATGGTCCGCGTCGCGATGCAGACGAGTCTCGGACCCGTGGTGCTCGACCTCGACCGCACCCATGCGCCGATCACCACCGGCAATTTCTTGCGCTATGTCGACCAGCATCGGCTGGACGGCGTGACCTTCTACCGTACGGTCCGCGTCGCGCCCGATTTCGGCTTCGTCCAGTTTGGCATCCAGAACGAACCCAAACGCATCCTGCCCCCGATCGCGCATGAGCCGACGACCAAGACCGGCATCAAGCACACGGATGGCACCATCTCGATCGCGCGGCTGGCCCCCGGATCGGCGCGCGGCGACTTCACCATCATGGTCGGCGACCAGCCCTCGCTCGACGCCGATCCGTCCAAGCCCGGCGACAATCTGGGCTATGCCGCCTTCGGCCATGTCGTCGAGGGGATGGACGTGATCCACAAGATCCTCGACCAGCCCGCCGACCCCGCCAAGGGGCCGTTCAAGGGCGAGATGCTGGCCGCGCCGATCAAGATCCTGTCGGCCAAGCGGTTGGCGGTAGCGCAATGACGTGCTGCTGATCGTCGGCACCGTGCGCCTGCCGCCGGAAAATCTGGACGCCGCCCGTCCGGTCATGCAGCGCATGGTCGAGGCCAGCCGCGCCGAGCCGGGATGCCTGGACTATGGCTATGCGGAAGACGTGCTCGAACCCGGCCTCATCCATGTGAAAGAAATGTGGGTCGATCAGTCCGCGCTGGACCGCCATTTCGCCTCGCCGCACATCGCCGAGTGGCGGGCTGCTTGGCCGGAACTGGGTATCTGCGAGCGTCGGCTGGTCGTCTACGAGGTGGGCGAGCCGCGTATGACCTGAATTATGGTTTTAGGCTGTTCGCTTAACGAGTCCCCCGCGCAATGCGCGCTTGTCGCTGCCTGACCTTCAGCGGTACGGCTATGGCGACGAACAGAGCCATGGCACCGAAGAGCAAAGCTGCGTCGAATTGTCGTTGCAGCAGGGCGATGGCAATGGCGCAGGGGATCGCGACGATGGGCGTCAGCTTGGTGACCCACCACAATATCGGTCCCCATCCGGGCCGATCCCTGACATCTCTACCCACCAGAAGCAGCACCAGCGTGGCGATCAGCTTGGCGCCGAGCATGAGGGCGACGACCCAGCTCAACATGTCGATCGGGGCGGAAAAGCCGAAGCTGAAAAGCACCTTTACACTCCTCCCAAAAAGAAAGGGGCCTTGCGGCCCCTTTCCCCGTAGTGACATCGGTCAGTGGCTGGATCAGCCGCTGTAATACATGTCGTATTCGACCGGGCTGGGGGTCATTTCCCAGCGCATCACTTCGCTCATCTTCAGCTCGATATAGCTCTCAATCTGGTCCTTGGTGAACACGTCGCCCTTCAGCAGGAAGTCGTGGTCGGCGGCCAGTGAGTCGAGCGCTTCGCGCAAGCTACCGCAGACGGTCGGGACCTGGGCCAGTTCGGCGGGCGGCAGGTCGTACAGGTTCTTGTCCATCGCCTCGCCCGGATGGATCTTGTTCTGGATACCGTCCAGACCCGCCATCAGCAGCGCCGCATAGGCGAGATAGGGGTTCGCCAGCGCGTCGGGGAAGCGCACTTCGACGCGCTTCGACTTCGGGCCGGTGCCGTAGGGAATGCGGCACGAGGCCGAGCGGTTGCGCGCCGAGTAAGCGAGCAGCACCGGCGCTTCGTAACCCGGCACCAGACGCTTGTACGAGTTGGTGGTCGGATTGGTGAAGGCGTTCACCGCCTTGGCATGCTTGATGATGCCGCCGATGAAGTACAGGCAGGTTTCCGACAGGCCAGCATAGCCGTTGCCGGCGAACAGCGGGGTCTTGCCTTCCCAGATCGAGAAGTGGGTGTGCATGCCCGAGCCGTTATCTTCCTTGATCGGCTTGGGCATGAAGGTCGCGGTCTTGCCGTAAGCATGGGCGACCTGATGCACGACATATTTGTAGATCTGCATGCGGTCGGCGGTCTGGGTCAGCGTGCCGAAGGTCAGGCCCAGCTCGTGCTGCGCGGCGGCAACCTCGTGGTGGTGCTTGTCGCAGGGCAGGCCCATTTCGAGCATGGTCGACACCATCTCGCCGCGGATGTCGACGGCCGAGTCGACCGGCGCGACGGGGAAATAGCCGCCCTTGGCGCGCGGGCGGTGGCCCAGATTGCCGCCTTCATACTCACGGCCGGTATTGGTGGGCAACTCAACATCGTCGATCTTGAAATAGGATGACGAATAGTTGGTGTCGAACTGCACGTCGTCGAACATGAAGAATTCGGCTTCCGGTCCGACATAGACGGTGTCGCCGATGCCGGTGGTCTTCACGAACGCCTCGGCGCGCTTGGCGGTCGAGCGCGGATCGCGGGCATAAAGTTCGCCGGTCGACGGCTCGACGATGTCGCAGAACACGATCAGCATCGGGGTGGCCGAGAACGGATCGGTGTAGACGGCGTCGAGGTCGGGCTTGAGGACCATGTCCGACTCGTTGATCGCCTTCCAGCCCTCGATCGACGAGCCGTCGAACATCAGGCCGTCGGTCAATTCGTCTTCACCCAGGATCGACGCGACCATGGTCAGGTGCTGCCACTTGCCCTTGGGATCGGTGAAACGCAGGTCGATCCACTCGATCTCCTCGTCCTTGATCTTCTTCAGGATGTCGCTGGCCGTATTCGCCATGTGTCGTTCTCTCTCTGCTTAGATCCGACACCCGGAGATGACCGGGGCCGGTGAAAAACCTTTAATCGGGCCGGATGTCGGCCCGATGACGTAGAGGGTGGAGTGCCTTAGATCGCCGCGTCGTCGCGTTCGCCCGTGCGGATGCGCAACGCCGTCTCGACCGGGATGACGAAAATCTTGCCGTCGCCGATGCGGCCCGTCTGCGCGGCGGCGGCGATCGCCTCCACCACGCGCTCGGCCAGACCGTCCTCGACCACCACTTCCAGCTTCACCTTGGGCAGGAAGTCGACGACATATTCGGCGCCACGATACAGCTCGGTATGTCCCTTCTGGCGGCCGAAACCCTTGGCCTCGGTGACGGTGATGCCGGACACGCCGATTTCGTGCAGCGCTTCCTTCACCTCATCGAGCTTGAAGGGCTTGATGATCGCCTCAATCTTTTTCACGAGCCTGACTGTCCCCGATGGTGTTCGAACCCTCGCCCGACCATGCGCGTCGCATGGATCGTGCCAATTGCTATTCCCTCGTCAAAGGGTAAGAAAATCGTCAGATTTGCGCCTTGAAAATGGGCAAATGCCTGGCCCTTGCCTGATTTTTGGGCAGCGGTCACAGGATGCTGCGAACGGCTTCGGGTGGACGGCCGATGACCACGCCCTTGTCGGTTTCGATCAGCGGCCGCTCAATAAGGATGGGGTTGGCCGCCATCGCGTCGAGAACCGTCGTGTCATCCGCGCCGGACAGCGCCTTGGCATCTGCCTCCGCCCTGCGCAGGCCGTCGCGCGGGGACAGGCCGCCCTTCGCGTAGATCCGCGCCAGTTCCGCGGCGCTTGGCGGTGTCTTGAGATATTCGATCACCGTCACGTCGGCACCCGCGTCGGTCAGCAGGGCCAGCGCCTCGCGCGATTTGGAGCAGCGCGGGTTGTGGAGGATCGTCGCCTTCATCGCCGATGCTTGTGCCATGGGCAGGCAGGAATGTGGAGGGGTAATCCCCGCTTCCGGGCACATAAAAGCCCCCTCCCGGCTGGGGAGGAGGCCTTTTATGTCCATCCCGATCAGGGAGCAGGGCGGTTTACGCGCCCTGCTTGGCCAGCCATTCCTCCAGCCATTTGATCGTGTAGTCGCCCTTAAGGAACTCCGGGTCATCGAGCAGCGACTGATGGAGCGGGATGGTGGTCTTCATCCCCTCGATCACGAACTCTTCCAGCGCGCGACGCAGACGGCGCAATGCGCCTTCGCGGGTCGTGCCGTACACGATCAGCTTGGCGATCATGCTGTCGTAATAAGGCGGGACCTTATAGCCCTGGTAGAGCCCGCTATCGACGCGGACATGCATCCCACCCGGTGCGTGATACATCTTCACCGTGCCCGGCGAGGGGGCGAAGGTGCGCGGGTCTTCCGCGTTGATGCGGCACTCGATGGCATGACCCCGGAACTGCACATCCTCCTGACGCAGGGTCAGCGGGTGACCCTCGGCGATGCGGATCTGCTCGCGCACCAGGTCCAGGCCGGTAATCATCTCGGTAACGGGATGCTCGACCTGAAGGCGGGTGTTCATCTCGATGAAATAGAACTCGCCGTCTTCCCACAGGAATTCGATCGTGCCCGCACCGCGATAGCCCATATCGGCCATCGCCTTGGCGACCACGCCGCCCATGCGCGAACGCTCCTCGGCCGTGATGATCGGCGAGGGGGCTTCCTCCAGCACCTTCTGGTGGCGGCGCTGGAGCGAGCAGTCGCGCTCGCCCAGATGGATCGCCTGGCCATTGCCGTCACCGAACACCTGGAACTCGATATGCCGGGGGTTGCCCAGATATTTTTCCATGTAGACGGTGGCATCGCCGAACGCGGCCTTCGCTTCCGAACCCGCCTGCTGCATCAACGTTTCGAGCTGGTCCTCGGAGGGCACGACCTTCATGCCGCGACCGCCGCCGCCCGATGCCGCCTTGATGAGCACTGGATAGCCGATCTCGGCGGCCAGCGCCTTGGCCTCCTCGATATCCGAAATCGCACCGGCGGAACCGGGCACCAGCGGCAGTCCGAGCGCACCGGCGGTGCGCTTGGCCTCCACCTTGTCGCCCATGATCCGGATATGCTCGGGCTTCGGGCCGACGAAGATCAGACCGTGCGCCTCGACGATCTCGGCGAACTTGGCGTTCTCCGAGAGGAAACCGTAGCCGGGGTGGATGGCATCCGCGCCCGAAATCTCCGCGGCGGAGATGATGTTCGGGATGTTGAGATAGCTGTCACCGGCCGCGGGCGGGCCGATGCACACCGCCTGGTCGGCGAGGCGCACATGCATGGCATCGGCGTCGGCCGTGGAATGCACGGCGACGGTTTCGATTCCCATCTCGTGACAGGCACGGTGGATGCGAAGCGCGATCTCACCGCGATTGGCGATCAGGAGTTTCTTGATCTGCGCCAAGGCGGATTACTCGACGACGACCAGGGGCTGGTCGAACTCGACCGGCTGGCCGTTCTCGACCAGGACGGCAGTGACGGTGCCCGCCGCCGTCGCGGTGATCGGGTTCATCACCTTCATAGCCTCTACGATCAGCAGCGTGTCGCCGGCGGCGACCTTCTGGCCGATCGAGGCGAAGGGCTTGGCACCCGGCTCGGCCGACAGATAGACGGTGCCGACCATCGGCGACTTCACGGCGTTGGCCGATACGGCAGGCGTAGCAGCTTCCGCAGGCAGGGCAGCCGCGATCGGCGCGGCCGCCACCGGGGCGGGTGCGGCAGCGGCGGGCGCCGGGGCATAGGCCATCGGTGCGGCGGGAGCCGCCTTGCGCGCGACGCGGATTTTGCGGTCGCCATGCTCGACCTCGATCTCGGTCAGGGCGGTGGCGTCGAGCAGCTCGGCGAGCTGACGGACGAGGTCGACATCGACCTTCATGGCTTGTTCAGTCTTTTCGGTCATGGAACGCGCTCCTGTCAGAACCGGGCGGCGGCTTCAAGCGCGAGCAGATAGGATTGCGCGCCAAAACCGGCGATTGTGCCTTTTGCGGCACGCCCGATGAAACTCTCATGGCGGAAGGGCTCCCGTGCATGAGGGTTGGATAGATGAACCTCGATCACCGGGGTCGTCACCGACTTGATCGCGTCGTGAATCGCAATCGAGGTGTGGGTAAAACCCCCGGCATTGAGCAGCACGGCTTTCGCTTCGTAAGCCTGGGCCTCGTGCAACCAGTCGATCAGATGGCCTTCATGGTTGGACTGGCGCATGTCGATCTCCAGGTCGAGCTCCCGCGCGCGATCCTCGAGCATCCCCGCAATATCGTCCAGCGTATCATGACCATAGATATGCGGCTCGCGCATACCCAGCAGGTTCAGGTTCGGCCCGTTGAGGACGTAAACGGTCGCGGGCATCGGCACTCCCATGGTTGCGGCTCGGGGTGGCCGGGCCTAGATCGAGGGCCTTCCTTAACCGCTAACCCCGTCCCGCGTCGAGATTGGGTGGCGACTGCATGGTAAGTGACACGCATATGCCCCATACCGACGGAACCGTGACCATCACCGTGAATGGCGAGCACAAGCGCGTCGCGGCCGGGCTGTCGCTCGCTGATCTGGCGAGCCAGCTGGGGCTGGTGCCCGAAAAGGTGGCGGTCGAGCGCAATCTTGAGGTCGTGCCGCGCTCGACGCTGGCGCAGGTGCAGGTCGAGGATGGCGATGAGATCGAGATCGTTCATTTTGTCGGCGGCGGCGACCATGCGGTGGCGGTCTCGGACGACGATTCGTGGGAAGTGGCGGGGCGGCGTTTCCGTTCGCGCCTGATCGTCGGCACCGGCAAATATAAGGACTTTGCGCAGAACGCGGCGGCGGTCGAGGCGGCCGGGGCGGAGATCGTCACGGTCGCGGTCCGCCGCGTCAATGTGTCGGATCGCAATGCGCCGATGCTGACCGACTATATCGATCCCAAGAAGATCACCTATCTGCCCAACACGGCAGGCTGCTTCACCGCCGAGGATGCGATCCGCACGCTGCGTCTGGCGCGCGAGGCGGGCGGCTGGGAACTGGTCAAGCTGGAGGTACTGGGTGAGGCGAAGACCCTTTACCCGGATATGTATGAGACGCTGCGCGCCACCGAAATCCTGGCCAAGGAAGGCTTCAAGCCGATGGTCTATTGCGTCGACGACCCAATCGCCGCCAAGCGGCTGGAGGATGTCGGCGCGGTCGCGATCATGCCGCTCGGTGCCCCGATCGGATCGGGCTTGGGCATCCAGAACAAGGTGACGATCCGCCTGATCGTCGAGGGCGCCAAGGTGCCGGTGCTGGTCGATGCGGGCGTCGGCACCGCGTCGGAAGCGGCCGTCGCGATGGAGCTGGGCTGTGACGGCGTGCTGATGAACACCGCTATTGCCGAGGCCAAGGACCCGGTGCTGATGGCCCGCGCGATGAAGGCGGGGGTCGAGGCGGGCCGAATGGCGTATCGCGCCGGGCGCATGGGAATGCGGCGCTACGCCGACCCGTCGAGCCCGCTGGCCGGGCTCATCTGACTTTAATTTCACGGAACTTGCCGCGTAACAAACCGTTGTGTTTCCGAGTGTTCAACGGGATTTTTCAATCCCCAGTAAATGGAGGCCTCAATGGGTGAGCTGACCGACAAGATCAAGGGCAACGTCAACGAAATGGTTGGCAAGGCCAAGGAAGCCTTGGGTGATCACAACCGCGACGCCGACATGAAAGCGGAAGGACAGGCCCAGCAAGTCGAGGGCAAGGGCCAGCAGCTGAAGGGTTCGGTCAAGGGTGCCCTTGGCGACAACATCTGAACATGCTAGTCGTTCTCTGACTAAAGCAATCAGCAACGACCTCGCCGCCCCGGTTATGCCGGGGCGGTTTTCTTTTGCCTTGCGTCAATGGGCAGCATCATCGCTTTGGCTATGGTAGCGCTATTTGGGCGATCGGCGCGGTCGATGTGTCTGCGATATTCGCCCTCCTGGGGAAGACTTAGCGTACCGCGATTCGCGACAGGGTCGTGGCGGGGGTGATGACCTCTATGTCCGTCTTCAGATGCAACAGTTTTACCCCCGTCTCCGCCATGGCGCGGGATAGGGCGGGGGCGAAATCCTCGGTACGCGTCACCGTCTCGCTCCAGCAGCCATAGGCGCGGGCGAGGGCGGCAAAATCGGGGTTAGAAAGCGCGGTCCCTGCCACCCGGCCTGGATATTCCCGCTCCTGATGCATCCGAATCGTGCCATAGCCGCCATTGTCGATCACGATCACCAGCATCGATGCGCCGTGCTGGACGGCGGTGGCCAGTTCCTGTCCGTTCATCAGGAAGCATCCGTCGCCCGCCAGCGCGACGACCATGCGATTGGGATGGCGCAGGGCGGCGGCGGTGGCGGCGGGCACGCCATAGCCCATCGCGCCGCAGGTCGGGGCAAGTTGGCACCCCGGTTCGTAGCGCCAATAACGGTGCCACCATCCCGAATAATTGCCGGCACCATTGCAGAGGATCGTCGTGGCGGGCAGCGTCTGGCGCATCGCTTCGACGCATTGTCCCAGATCCAACGTCACGCCGTCGCGGGGGGACGGCTCGGACCAGGCAAGATATTCGCCATGCGCTTGCGCGCCCGAGGGGTGTGGCCGGCCGCGTTCGGTCGCCATCAGCTCCAGCATGGCGACGGCCTCCGCCACGTCGCAGCAGAGCGCCAGATCCGTCCGATAGACGCTATGAAGTTCGTCGGGATCGGGATGAACGTGGATCAGCGTCTGGCCGGGATGGTCGGGCGTAATGACGGTGTATCCATCGGTCGTCGCTTCCCCCAGACGTGCACCCATTACGATCAGCAGATCGGCATGACGCACGCGGGCGACGAGGGCCGGGTTAGGGCCATAGCCCAGATTGCCTGCATAGACCGGGCAAGTCGCGGAAACCGCATCCTGCCGCCGGAACGCGGCGACCAGCGGCACACCCGCGGCTTCGCCCCATTTTTCGACCAGTGCGATGGTGTCCGCGTCCCAATGCGCGCCGCCGATGATCGCCACCGGACGCTCCGCCTTGCCGATCATGTCATGAACGGTCAGCGCATCGATGATCGATACGTCCTGCGCAGGCCTTTCGATCCGGGGGCGGGGGGTGCCCTCGACCATGTCGCACAGCATGTCTTCGGGCAGCGCCAGTACCACCGGCCCCGGCCGTCCGCTCATCGCCATGGCATAGGCGCGGGCGACATATTCCGGGATTCGCGCGGCATCATCGATTCGCGCGGTCCATTTGGCGAGCGGCGCGAACATCGCCTGGAAATCGACCTCCTGAAAGGCTTCGCGGTCGCGAGTGCCCCGGTCGACATCGCCGATGAACAGGATCATCGGCTGCGAATCCTGGCGCGCGACATGCACGCCGATCGCGGCGTTGGTCGCGCCTGGCCCGCGGGTGACGAAGGCGATGCCCGGTCGCCCGGTCAGCTTGCCGTCGGCACAGGCCATGAAGGTCACGCCGCCCTCTTGTCGGCACGTCACCAGGTCGATGGCGGGCGTGTCGTGCAGCGCGTCGAGCACCGCCAGGAAACTCTCCCCCGGCACGGTGAAGATACGGTCGCACCCCTGTTCGAGAAGCGCATCGACAAGCAGGCGTCCGCCGGTTTTCGTGGTCATGGGCCACAGCCTAGCCGCGGTTCCTTTCAAAGGGCAAACGCCGGGTTGACCCGGCTCCACGCCTCCGCCTAACGCTCATGCAAATCTAGGGAGGACGCCCATGCAGAAGCTTTATCCCGACGCGGCTACCGCGCTCGATGGCCTGCTCCATGACGGCATGACGATCTGCGCCGGTGGATTCGGCCTGTGCGGTATCCCCGAGCGCCTGATCGATGCGATCGAGGCCGCCGGGGTCAAGGACCTGACCATCGCCAGCAACAATGCCGGGATCGATGGCGTCGGGCTGGGCAAGCTGCTGCGCTCGCACCAGGTCAGGAAAATGATCTCCTCCTATGTCGGCGAGAACAAGGAGTTCGAGCGGCAATATCTGTCGGGCGAGTTGGAGGTCGAGTTCTGTCCGCAGGGCACGCTGGCCGAACGCTGCCGGGCCGGGGGCGCGGGCATTCCCGGTTTCTATACCAAGACCGGCGTCGGTACGAAGGTTGCCGAGGGCAAGGAAGTGAAGCAGTTCGACGGGGAGGATTATATCCTCGAACGCGGCATCCGCGCCGACCTGTCGATCATCAAGGGGTGGAAGGCCGATGAGGCCGGGAACCTGATCTTTCGCAAGACAGCGCGCAACTTCAACCAGCCGATGGCGACCGCGGGCCGCATCTGCGTGGCCGAGGTGGAGGAAGTGGTACCGGTCGGCAGCCTCGATCCCGACCAGATTCATCTGCCCGGCATCTATGTGAAGCGGATGATCGTCGGTGCGCCGTACGAAAGGAAGATCGAGTTCCGCACGGTTCGCGAGCGGGCCTGATTCTTGGGGGCGGGGATGCGGAGAGCGCCAGCCCTCCCCCCGACCCCCTCCCGCCTGCGGGAGGGGGAGCGTGCTTGGCAAACCTTGGGGGCGTAAACGCATGTTGAAGCAAGACGACATCTGCAATACCTCTCCCCTCCCGCAAGCGGGAGGGGCTGGGGGAGGGCGACCCGGCCCGAGGCTGGGCGCCGCACTCGCCACCGCCCTGACCCTGTCCGGCTGCGTCGTCGCGGTCGGCAACAACGGCACGTCCGCGCCTCCTCCGGCCGCCATCAATCCCAAGCTGGCGGGCATGCAATATCTCTACGGCTCGGCCGAGGCCGACGCGATCTCTCGCCAGGCCTGGAACGCGCTCGTCACCTATGCCGCCGACCGGGTACGCCGCCCCCAGCCCGACAGCGTCGTGCTGGCGCAAGGCGCGAGCCTCGAAAGCCCGCGCTTCGTGCCTTGCGCGGGCAAGCGTCCGGCGGCGGTTTTCGACGTCGACGAGACGGTCCTCCAGAATCTCGGCTTCGAATATGACGACCTGACCGGCCGCCCCGACCGCGACTTCCCCAGTCGCTGGCGCGCCTGGGAACAGAGCGACGGCCATGCCGTGCTGCCCACGCCCGGTGCGGCGGCAGCGATCGCCGATCTGCGGGCGATGGGTGTGACGGTGATCTTCAACACCAACCGCGACGATCCCGCCGGGTCGGCGCGCGTGATCGAGGCGGCGGGGCTCGGCCCGGCGGTGCATGGCGACACGCTGTTCGTGCGCCCCGACACGGGGAGTGGCGACAACAAGGACCCGCGCCGCTGGCAGATTGCGCAGCGTTACTGCGTGATCGCAATGGGCGGCGACCAGCTGGGCGATTTCAGCGAGTTGTTCAACACATCTGCTACCGTGGCGCAGCGTCGCACCCGTGCCGATGGCCCGCGCATCGCGGCGCTGTGGGGACGCGGCTGGTTCGTCTTCCCGAACCCCGTTTACGGCAAGGCGCTGAAGGGCAGCCCCGACGACATCTTCCCCGCCGACCGGCGGTGGCATCCGACAGGAGAGTAACCATGGCCTGGACCCGCGACGAAATGGCCGCCCGTGCCGCCAAGGAATTGAAGGACGGCTTCTACGTCAATCTCGGCATCGGCATCCCGACACTCGTTGCCAATCATATTCCGCAAGGGGTTGAGGTTACGCTACAATCCGAAAACGGGATGCTGGGCATCGGGCCGTTTCCTTATGACGACGAAGTCGATCCCGACCTCATCAACGCAGGCAAGCAGACGATCAGCGAGCTGCCGCACTCGGTCTATTTCTCGTCAGCCGACAGCTTCGCGATGATCCGGGGCGGGCATATCGACCTGACGGTGCTCGGCGCGATGGAGGTGTCCGAGGGCGGCGACATCGCCAACTGGATGATCCCCGGCAAGATGATCAAGGGCATGGGCGGCGCGATGGACCTGGTCGCGGGCGTCAAGAAGATCATCGTCGTCATGGAGCACAACGCCAAGGACGGCAGCCCGAAGTTCATCCCCGAATGCACCCTGCCGCTGACCGGGCGCAACGTGGTCGACATGATCGTCACCGATCTGGCGGTGTTCCAGCGGCCCGATCACGACAGCGCCTTCCGCCTGATCGAATGCGCGCCGGGCGTCACCGCCGATGAGGTGGCAGCCAAGACGACGGCCAAGTTCGAACGCTGATGGCCTATACGCTCGTCACCGCGAACCGGAATTATTCGAGCTGGTCGCTGCGCCCCTGGCTGCTGATGAAGGCATCGGGGATCGCCTTCACCGATCGGATCGAGCCGTTCGCGGCGGCGGAGAATTACGAATCGTTCCGGGCCTTTTCGCCGACGGGGCAGGTGCCGGTGCTGCTCGACGGCGAGCGGACGGTGTGGGATTCGCTGGGCATCGCGCTGTATCTGGCAGAGCGACATCCGGGCGTCTGGCCGGAGGACGAGGCGGCGCGCGCCTGGGCGATGTGCGCGGTGGCGGAAATGCATGGCGGCTTTGCTGCGCTGCGCTCCGAGCGAACGATGAGTGTCGGCGTGCGGGCGGATGCGAAGCCGCCATCGGTTCGGCTGGACCGCGACGTCGCGCGGCTGGCGGAACTGTGGGGCGAGGGGCTTTCGCACTTCGGCGGGCCTTGGCTGGCGGGGGATCGGTTTTCGGCGGTGGACGCCTTCTACGCGCCGGTGGCGTTCCGGGTGCGGACCTATGGCATCGATGTAGGCGCACCGGGGGCGGCCTGGGTCGAGGCGGTCCTGGCGCATCCGGCGATGCTCGATTGGGAGGCACAGGCATTGGCCGAGACGTGGCGCGACCCGGCGCATGAAATCGAGCTGGCCGAGTGTGGCCGGGTGACGGAGGATTTTCGTGCCAAGGGGTGAGGGGGGCGAACGGCGTGGGGGAGGTGGCTTGCCCAACTTCCGTTCAGCCTGAGCGAAGTCGAAGGCCACGCACATCGCTCGCCTACATGACAAATGCGCCACTCAAGCGAAATAACATTGCGCCCGACCTTTGCGTCGCGCGCCTTTTCGGATAACAGCGCCCCCATCATGGCCCAACGACCCCAGACGCTGTACGAGAAGATCTGGGCCGCGCACGTTGTCGAACGGCGGCCCGATGGCACCTGTCTCATCTATATCGACCGACACCTCGTCCATGAGGTGACGAGCCCGCAGGCGTTCGAGGGGCTCCGCGCGGCGGGGCGCAAGGTGCGGCGTCCGGAGCTGACGCTGGCGGTTCCCGATCATAACCTGCCGACGACGCCGCGTACGGACGCCAACGGCCAATTGCTGCCCATCGCCGACCCGGAAAGTGCGCAGCAACTGGAAGCGCTTCGCCGCAACACCGCCGAGTTCGGCGTCGATTATATCGATGCGACGGCGGCGGCGCAGGGCATCGTCCATGTCGTCGGGCCGGAGCAGGGCTTTACCCTGCCGGGCACCACGCTCGTCTGCGGCGACAGCCATACCTCGGCGCACGGGGCGCTGGGCGCGCTGGCCTTCGGCATCGGCACGTCCGAGGTCGAGCATGTGCTGGCGACCCAGACGCTGCTGCTCTCGCCCTCCAAGACGATGGAGGTCCGCGTCGACGGCACGCTGGGTCACGGCGTATCGGCCAAGGACGTGGTTCTGGCGATCATCGGCAAGATCGGTGCGGCGGGCGGTACCAGCCATGTCATCGAATTTACCGGCAGCGTCATCCGCAATCTGTCGGTGGAAGGTCGCCTGACCATCGCCAACATGTCGATCGAGGGCGGCGCGCGGGCCGGGCTGATCGCGCCGGACGAGACGACCTTCGCCTATTTGAAGGGGCGTCCCATGGCGCCCAAGGGTGAGGACTGGGAGAAGGCGGTCGCCTGGTGGCGGACGCTGCCGACCGATCCGGGCGCGGTGTACGACAAGGTGGTGACGCTCGACGCCACCGACATCGCGCCCAACCTGACCTGGGGCACCAGCCCCGAGGACGTGGTGCCGATCACCGGCGTCGTGCCCGATCCCGACAGCTTCACCGATCCGTCGAAGCGCGAAGCGGCGCGCAAGTCGCTGGATTATATGGGGCTGACCCCCGGCACCGCGATGCAGGACATCGATGTCCAGCATGTCTTCATCGGCAGCTGCACCAACAGCCGGATCGAGGATCTGCGCGCCGCCGCCGCCGTGGCGCGCGACCGCAAGGTTGCCGACGGCGTGCGGGCGTTGGTCGTGCCTGGCTCCGGCCTGGTCAAGCGTCAGGCCGAGGCCGAGGGGCTGGACCGCGTGTTCGTGCAGGCGGGCTTCGAGTGGCGCGAGCCGGGCTGCTCGATGTGCCTGGCGATGAACCCCGACAAGGTCCCCGCGGGCGAGCGCTGTGCTTCGACGTCGAACCGCAATTTTGTCGGGCGGCAGGGTCCGGGCGCGCGCACTCATCTGCTGTCCCCCGCCATGGCGGCCGCAGCGGCCGTGACCGGGCGCCTTTTCGACGTTAGAGAGTTGAAAGTCCACGATTTCAGTCGTGAAGGCATCTCATAGGGACAATTGGGGACACGCATTATGAAGCACGTATTGGTCATGCTCGTCACCGGCGCCGTTCTATGCGGCGCGGCCGCCTACGCCGCAGGGGTCGCCTCGCGCCCCGCCGTGGCCGAGCAGCGTCCGCAGCGCGCCGGCTGACGCGGACGCTTTTGGAAGGCAGGGATGATGGAATGAACCCGGTTACGACCGTCTCGGGCACCGCTTACCCTTGGGGTGCCAAGAATATCGACACGGATGTCATCATCCCGGCGCATTGGCTGAAGACGATCACCCGTGCCGGCCTTGGGCGCGGTGCGTTCGAGACGGTGCGGGCGCAGCCGGGCAACATCTTTGACGATCCCGCCTATGCAGGCGCGCCGATCCTGATCGCGGGCGACAATTTCGGCTGCGGCTCCAGTCGCGAGCACGCGGCGTGGGCGCTGGCGGACATGGGCATCCAGGCGGTGATCGCGCCCAGCTTTTCCGACATCTTTTCGGGCAATGCCTTCAAGAATGGCATCGTCCCGGTGGTCCTGCCGCAGGAGGCGGTCGACCGACTGATCGAGGTGGCAAAGGACCAGCCCATCACGGTCGATCTGGAGACGATGACCGTCACCACGCCGTTTCAGGATCGGTTCGCCTTCGAGTTGGACCCGTTTCGTCGCGAATGCCTGATGAAGGGGCTGGACGAAGTCGGTCTGACCCTGGCTCGGGACGAGGCGATCGGCAGTTTCGAGGGCGAGATGGCCGAGGGGCGGCCCTGGATCGCCGGGCGGCAGCGATTGGACGCGACCACAGCCGGAACCGCTTGAGCCGAGCCGGACGCGCCGCGTTGGAGCGGAGCGATCAGGACGCGATGACGACGATCCCGGCAATGACCGCCCACATCGCGAGCGATCCGATCAGGCCGTTGACGATGCCCAGCATCGGGTCATGTAGACGATCCGGTGGCATCGGGCGGGGGGTAGGCATGACACTCTCCTAGACTATCGGTGACGGCCCAGGAGTTCCCGAGGCCATCCCGCTTTGGTTCTCATGACAATTACGCACCGAAAGGGGTGCGCGTTCCCACCATTTCACAGCCGGAATGTTTCCGTGGGGCATCTCGCGACACCCGATCGGTACATCGGTTGCGCGCGGGCGCGCCGGCTCCTATCTCGGGCACGTGTTTGGATTGCCTATATGGGTTGGGGGATGGCGGACGGATGACCAGTTTCGACGAACGCAGAAAGGGCTTCGAGGCCAAATTCGTGGCTGACCACGACATGCTGTTCCGCATCACGGCGCGGCGCAACCGGCTGGTCGCGCAATGGGCGGCCGAGCGGATGAAGCTGACGCCCGCCGAAACCGACGCCTATGCGAAGGCGGTGGTGCAGGCCGATTTCGAGGAGGCGGGCGATGAGGATGTCATTCGCAAGCTGCTCGGCGACCTGACCGCCGCCGGGATCAACGTGGACGAGGCCGAAGTCCGCCGCGCCCTTGACGAGAAGCAGGTCGAGGCGCGCCGCCAATTGATGGAGAGCCGCTGACCATGCCGATGGCCGCCGACGATATCGCTGCGATGATCCGCGCCGCCATTCCTGACGCTGATGTCCAGATCACCGATCTGGCCGGGGACGGCGATCACTATGCCGCACACGTCACCGCCGCCAGCTTTGCAGGCATGAGCCGTGTCGCGCGCACCCGTGCCGTCTATGCCGCCCTCGGCGGACGCATGGGGGGCGAGCTTCATGCGCTGCAACTGACCACCGCGGTTACGGCCGCCTGACCCGTTTCCCTGAGGACGAATGATATGACCGATGATGTGAATGCGCGGATCGACGCGCTGGTGAAGGACAATGCCGTCCTGCTGTTCATGAAGGGGACGCCGCTCTTCCCGCAATGCGGCTTTTCCAGCCGCGCGGTGGCGATCCTGAACCATCTGGACGTGCCGTTCGAGAGCGTCGACGTGCTTCAGGACCAGGGCATCCGCCAGGGCATCAAGGCCTATTCGGACTGGCCGACCATCCCCCAGCTCTATGTGAAGGGCGAGTTCGTCGGTGGGTCGGACATCATGATGGAGATGTACGAAAGCGGAGAGCTGGCTGAGCTGGTCCAGGATGTGAAGACCGCGTGATGCTACGGAGGGCCGGATGAAAATCCGGCCCTTTTTCTATCCTCCCCGGCACGGGGGGGCAGCGAAGCTAGTGGAGGGGGATCGCCGCTGGCGAGTCCTGTGTGGATGCCCCCCTCCGTCATCGCTGACGCGATGCCACCTCCCCGTGCCGGGGAGGATCGAAATCGCCCTATTGACTACGCCTGTAATCGTAATAGGATTACGCTTGTAATCAATAAGAGGGCGAGTCGATGGCCGAGCGTATCAGCGATGCCGAACATGCCGTGATGGAGGTCCTGTGGGAGGAGGCTCCCTTGACCGCGCAGGATGTCGCGGAGCGGGTCGACCCGGAACGCGGCTGGAGCACCAACACCGTCAAGACGCTGCTCGGCCGCCTGCTCGCGAAGAGCGCCATCGCGCATGAGGAGCAGGGGCGGCGTTACCTGTACCGTCCGCTGGTCGCGCGCGACGATTATGTGGTGGGCGAGTCCCGCCGCCTGATCGACCGGCTCTTTGGCGGCCGCCTGACCCCGCTGGTCGCGCATCTGGCCGAGCGTGACGAACTTACCGCGCAGGACATTTCGGAGATCGAGGCGCTGCTCAAGGAGCTGAAGGCGTGAGCGGCGCGCAACTCGGCTGGGCGGTGGAGGCGATGATCGCCTCGACACTGCTGATGGCGCTGGTCCTGCTGGTTCGCCGCCATGTCCGCCAGGCTTTTGGACCGCAGATCGCCTATGCGCTCTGGGCGTTGCCGCTGCTTCGCCTGATCCTGCCGCCGCTGCCGCGCGGCCTGTCGGAGCAGGCGACCCCGCCGCTCGCCGCCGCGAGCCAAAGCATTGCCACCTATGTCGTGATGCCGATGGCGGAACAGATGCCCGCGACGCTCGCGGAGCCGAGCCTGTGGCCGATGGTGGAGCAGGGCGTGGCGCTGCTCTGGATCGTTGGGGCAGCGGGCTTTCTCGGTTTCCAGCTACTGCGTCACTGGCGGTTCCGCGCGCGCCTGCTCGCAACGGCCGAGGCGCTGGATGCGATCGCGGGGGTTCGCGTCGTCGCCAGCGACGGTGCGCCGGGGCCGCTCGCCTTCGGGATCTGGCGCCGTTATGTCGCCTTCCCGCGCGATTTCGCCGAGCGTTACGATGCCGACGAGCGCGACCTGGCGCTGGCGCATGAGCTGGGCCACCATGCCCGTGGCGACCTGATCGCCAACTGGATCGCGCTCGCGGTGCTGGCGCTCCACTGGTTCAATCCCGTGGCGTGGCGGGCCTTCCACGCGTTCCGTGCCGACCAGGAACTGGCCAATGACGCTCGCGTCCTGAAAGGGCGCAGCCGCGCCGATCGGCATGTCTATGCCTGCGCCATCGTGAAGGCCGCGCATGGCCGCGCCCTGTCGGGCGCCTGTCACCTGCATACCATCGATGATCTGAAAGGGAGGCTGAAGATGTTGACCACTTCTCCGACATCGCGTCGCCAGCTGGCAATGGGGGGCGCGACCGTATCACTGCTCGTGTTGGCGGGGCTGGGGGCGACCGCCTCGGGTACGCCGGCGGCGGCGGCCCTGACGAAGAAGGTCGAGCGGACATTGGGCGTCGACCTGACCAGCACCGTCGCGGTCCTGCCCGCCGTCGCCCAGACAGAGCCTGAAGTGCCCAATTCGCCCGTGGCGGCGTCCGAGCCGACTGCTCCGACCGCGCCAGCCAAGCCAGTGGCTGCGGTCGCCGCGACGGCTCCGGCGACGCCCGCTGTTCCCGCCGCTCCAACCGTTTCACAGGCCGCCGAACCGCCCGCCGCCCCCCAGGCTCCGGCCGTGCCCCGGGTCCGCGTCGTCACCCTGGGCAATGGGCATAAGGTCAAGTTTGTCGGCGGCAACGGCATGGTCCCGATGGTCCCCCCGATGGTCCCCATGCCGCCGATCCCGATGATCCAGTCGCGCAGCTGCGGGACGGGCAGCAGCGATACCCGTACCAGCTATACGACCATCGACGGTAAGACCCGGCGGCAGGTTACGGTCATCTGCACCGACCGGATCGAGCATTCCGCCCGCCAGGCCTCGCTCGCCGCGCTCGGTGCCCAGCGCACGGCGCAGGTGAACATGCAGATCGCGCTGGCCAGCATCGAGAGCGCGCGCGCCTCGATCGACCGCGACCGCAACCTGTCCGAAGATGCGCGCCGCGAAGCCCTGAAGGGTCTGGCCGAAGCGACCGCCGAGCTGAAGGCCGAAATGGCAAATCGCGACCGCGACTGAGGTCGTACCGATTTTACCCCAACTCAACCCTCGTGCTCGTCCGACGGGTACGGGGGTTGCTCTTTGTCGGCGGCTTGCCCACATGACTGGCAATGGCTGAGCACCCGACCGGCATTCCGATCCTGCTTGAGCCGCTGGTCACCCGCGTGCTCGCCCCCAATGCCTCGCCCTTCACCTATACGGGCACGCAGAGCCATGTCGTAGGTGATCGCGACGTCGCGGTGATCGATCCCGGCCCCGATGATCCCGCCCATATCGAGGCGCTGACCCGCGCGATCGCCGGGCGAACGGTGGTGGCGATCCTCATCACCCATCACCATCGCGATCATAGCCCGGCCAGCCGTCCCCTTGCCCGCCTGACGGGCGCGCCGGTCGTCGGTGCCGCGCCCTTTGCGCCGGATTATGACGGCGGCCGGTCCGACGCTGCGTTCGATCGCGACTATGCCCCCGACCGGATATTGGCAGAGGGCGAGGCGGTGGGCGGCGACGGCTGGACGCTGGGCGCGATCGCCACGCCGGGGCATACGTCCAACCATCTGGCCTTCGAACTGCCCGAAACCAAGGCCCTGTTTTCGGGCGATCATGTCATGGGCTGGTCTACCAGTATCGTCTCGCCGCCGGACGGCGACATGGCCGCCTATATGGCGAGCCTGGAAAAGCTGATGGAGCGCGATGACCGCGTCTATTATCCCGGTCACGGCGAGGCGGTGGACAATCCACAGCGGCTGGTGCGCGGGATGTTGGGCCATCGCAAACAGCGCGAGGGGCAGATCTTACGGCTGCTGGCCAGTGAGGCGCAGTCCATCGCGGCGATGACCACGCGCATGTATGTCGGGCTGAACCCCAAATTGATTCCGGCAGCGGAACGATCGGTGCTGGCGCATCTTTATGACCTTCGGAACCGCGGGCTCGTCCGCGAGGAAGGAGAATCATGGACGACCGCGGCGTGACCCCGCCTATCGAAACGCCGCCGCAACCCCAGGCTCGGGCGCGCGGCGGCGTCGGCCTGTTCCTGACGAAGGTGGCGGGAGCGCTTGTCCTGCTGATCCTGGCGGGGCTGATCGCGATATGGGGTATCCAGCGCTATGTCGCCGATCGCCTGACCCCCGATCCGACGACGATTGCCCGCGCCAGCCTGGACGGCCTGCGCGAACAGAACCGGCTGTCGGCCTTCGCCGCGCGTTATGTCGCGGTCGTCACCTCGCGCCAGTCGCAACTGGGCTTTTCGACCGAGCGGACGCTCATCATGCCAGGCATGGTCCGCTATGAGGTTGATCTGGGCAAGCTGCGGCAACAGGATGTCCGCTGGGATGCGACGACCCGCGTCCTGTCGGTAACGTTGCCGCCGGTCGAGATTGACGGGCCGCAGGTCGATTTGTCGGCGATCCGCGAATATGGCTCGGGCGGCCTGCTTACGACCTTTACCGATGCCGAACAAAGGCTCGACGCCGCCAACCGCACTGCGGGGCAGGTCGAGCTGATGCGACAGGCCCGTGCACCTGCGCCGATGAAGCTGGCGCGCGATGCGACCCGGCGCGCGGTCGAGCGCAGCTTCGCCATGCCGCTGCGCGCGGCGGGCGTGGAGGCCAGCGTCAAGGTCCGCTTTTCCGACGAGCCGTCCAGCGACGAACGCTGGGATACGACACGCACGGTGCAAGAGGTTCTGAGCAACGCCGGTTGATGTGCCCGATTGTCGGCGCACGACGCAGCGCCTAGGGGGAATGCCATGACCATCCAGACGAATCTGACGGGCCTCGACCTGCGCGCCGAGATCGACCGGCTCCGCAAGGAACGTAACGCCGTCATCCTCGCCCATTATTATCAGAAGCCCGAGATTCAGGATCTGGCCGATTTCGTCGGCGACAGCCTGGACCTCAGCCGCAAGGCGCAGGCGACCGACGCGGACGTCATCGCCTTTTGCGGCGTGCGCTTCATGGCCGAGACGGCGAAGATCCTGTCGCCGGAAAAGATCGTCGTGTTGCCCGACATGGCGGCCGGGTGCAGTCTGGAGGACAGCTGCCCGCCCGACCAATTCGCCGAGTTCCGCGCGCAGCACCCGGATCACATCGCGCTGACCTATATCAACTGCTCGACCGAGGTGAAGGCGCTGTCCGACATCATCGTCACGTCCTCCTCGGCGGAGCAGATCCTGGCGCAGATCGACCCTGCGCAGAAGATCATCTTCGGCCCCGACCGCAATCTGGGCGGCTACCTTGCGCGCAAGACGGGCCGCGACATGCTGCTCTGGCCGGGCGTGTGCATCGTGCATGAGGCGTTCAGCGAAACCGAACTCCTCAAGCTGCGCGCCCAGCACCCGGACGCGCCGATCGCCGCACATCCCGAATGCCCCGCCGTCATTCTGGATCATGCGGATTATGTCGGTTCGACACGTGGTATCCTGGAGTTTGCGCAAACGGTTCCCGGCGACACGCTGATCGTCGCGACCGAGCCGCACATCATCCACCAGATGCAAAAGGCGATGCCGGGCAAGACTTTCATCGGCGCGCCCGGCGCGGACGGCAACTGCAACTGCAATATCTGCCCCTATATGGCGCTCAACACCATGGAGAAGCTGTACCTCGCGCTGCGCGACCTGACGCCGCGCGTCGAGATCGAGGAAGGCCTGCGGCTCCAGGCCAAGAAGAGCCTTGACGCGATGCTGACGCTCGCCAGCGGGACGGTCGGCAAGGGCGATCTGGGTCCGCGCCAGTGACTGAAGGCGTGATAGAAGGGTTCGACCTCAACGGCTTCGTGCAGGCGACGCTGGCCGAGGATCTGGGGCCGGGCGGCGACATCACGTCGGCGGCGGTCATCCCGGAGGATGCGCGCTTCATCGGCACCATGGCCAGCCGCGACGCGATCACCGTCGCCGGGCTGCCCCTTGCCGAGGCGTTCTTCCGGCATCTCGACCCAGAGGTCGTGATCGAACGGTTGGTCGAGGACGGCACGAGCGTTCCGGCGGGCACCGAACTGCTCCGCCTGTCCGGCAAGGCGCGCGCGATGCTGACCGCCGAGCGGTCTGCGCTGAACACCGTCCAGCATCTGTCGGGTATCGCGACGATGACCTCGGCCTATGTCGCGGCGATAGCGGGCACGGGCGCGACGTTGCTCGATACGCGCAAGACCATTCCCGGCCTTCGTCTGGTCGAGAAATACGCCACCCGCATGGGCGGCGCGCAGAACCATCGCATGGGTCTGTGGGACGCAGCGATGATCAAGGACAATCATGTCGCGGTCGCGGGCGGCATCGGCCCGGCCGTCACGGCGGCCAAGGCGGCCGGGATCGCGCGGATCATCGTCGAGGTCGACGCACTCGACCAGATCGAACCCGCGCTGGCGGCGGGGGCAACTCATTTGCTGCTCGACAATATGAACCCGACGCAATTGGCCGAGGGGGTCGCGCTGGTCGCGGGGCGGGTGCCCACCGAGGCGTCTGGGGGCGTCCGGCTTGATACCATTCGTGCCATCGCGGAATCGGGCGTCACCTATGTCAGCGTGGGGCGCTTGACCCAATCGGCCCCGGCGGCCGATATCGGACTGGATTTCGCGGCCGCCTGAGGCGCGCTTGGGAGGAAAGATCGTGCGACCGAAGTCGGTGATATTGGGTGAGCGGCTATCGCTCTTCGCCATCCTGCTGCTGGTGGTGCTGGCGGTCATCGGCTGGGGCGACACGGTCGCGCAGGCGGGGGTGGCAATCGCTTTCATCGCCAATGGCCTGTTGATCGGCTTGTTCCTGCTCGGCACGCTGTTGACCACCCGGTTCGCCAGCCGGATCGGGCTGGGGCTGTTGGTCGTGCTGACGATCCTGAACCTGCTCGGGTTTCTTTATCAGGTGTCGGTGGGTGCGCTGGCCGAGGGGGTGTTCGGCGTGTTGACCGCAGTGCAGGCGGCCGCGTCGCTGGTCGCGGTGGTGATGTTGATGCGACCCAACGCCCTGGCCTGGTATCGCGCGATGGCGGAGGTGAGCGAAGCATGAAACACGTCGTTATCGGCCTGGCGCTGCTCGCCGTGCCGCAAATTCTGTCGGCACAAACGCTGCAATGCACCGCGCCGAGCGGCCCGCAGTCGATCCGCCCCGATCTGCCCAGCCAGAGCCAGCCGACCCGCATACTGCCGATCGGTGGCTATACGCTGGCCATCACCTGGAGCCCGCAATATTGCCGCGATGCGAAGGGGGACAGCAGCTTTCAGTGCGGCGGGGCCAATCGTTTCGGCTTTACGCTGCATGGGTTGTGGCCGGATGGCGTGGGCAAGGACTGGCCGCAATATTGCCGCCCAACCGCCATTCTCCCGCGGGCAGTGGTCCGCCGCCACATCTGTGCCACCCCCTCGGCGCAGCTTATGCAGCATGAATGGGCCAAGCACGGCACCTGCATGGCGCGGTACAGCCCGGCGAGCTATTTCGAGCGTTCGAACGCGCTCTATTATGGCTTGCGCTTCCCAGACATGGACGGGTTGTCGCGGCGGAATTTGCTGACGGCGGGTGATCTCGCAACCGCCTTTGCGGCGGCCAACCGGGGCATGACCGCCGACATGATGCGCGTCACCGCGACGCGCGAAGGCTGGCTGGACGAAATCTGGATCTGCCTGAACAAGGCGTTCCGGCCGGCTCGCTGCCCGGCGCATCAGGGCGGATTGTCATCCAATGCGTCGCTGAAAATCTGGCGCGGGTCCCGCTGACCGGGCTTACCCCTCCAGTACCACGCTGGAGGGGTGATGCTTGTCCAGATGCTTGCGGATAATCCGCAGGTTGCGGGTGTTCGAGCGGAACAGAATATCCGCGGCATCGCCGACCAGCGGCACCAGCCCCAGCAGCGCATCAAAGCCGACATTGCCCATCATCCGCGCCATCTGCAATCGGGATAGGCCCAGGTTGCGCGCTTCCCAGATGATGTAGCTGCCCAGCGCGGCGGCGGCGATGTCGCCGACGATGGGCACCAAGCCCAGCATCACGTCCAGCCCGATCGGCCGGTTGATGCCGGGCACGACGACGACCCGCTCCAGCAGCCGCTCGATCGCCTCGATCCGCTGGCGGCTCGCCGCGATGCCCTTGCCCAGGGGAAGCGCGTCGAAAGTGGTGGGATCGATACGGGATGCTTTGGCCATGCGACTCAATTGGTGTCGGCGCGCAATCGGTTCAATGGATGCCAGGCCCGGGCATTGGTCTGGAACTGACGCAGTCGGGCCGTGGCAAGCGACCAGCGCAGCGGACGCGCGAGCGAGATGAAGGGCGCGTCGGCATTCACCGCGGCATCCGCCGCCGCGATCGCTGCGCTCCGCCCCGCCAGCGTGGGGGCAAGCCGGGCCTGTTCGATTGCGGCCATCGCCGCCTCGCCGCAGGGCGCACAGGCGGTGGCGAGATACCAGCGAGCGCTGTCATAGGGAGCGACCGCGTCGATCAGGCGCAAATCGGCGGGAGCGGAGATCGCCACCCGTTCCGGCGTGATGCCCACCGCGAGTAAGGTTGCGCCGATCTGGCCGTAAAGCAGATTCGCACCTGGCCCCTGCGGCATGGCGATGCGCAGCCGCACCGGCTGGCCCCAGGCGGCGACACGCGCGCGCGCGCCGCTGCGCCGCTCATTCAGATTGAGCAGCGCCCAGCCAGGAATTTGCGGTGGCGCATCCGAATCGAGCGCGTCGGGTAGCAGGCGATCGGCTGCTTCCCAATTGGGCGCGACCGCCGCCAGCATCGCGGCGCGGTCGAACGCGGCGGATAGCGCTTGACGATTGGCGGCGTCACCCAGGAAACCATCGCGGTTGACGATGCCCAGGCCGAAAAGTCCGGCCGCCGGATCGATCCGGATCGCAGCTTGGCTGATCGGGACGGAATTGAGCAGCGGCCACGTCTCGAACCGACCGCCCAGCACCAGGTCGGACTGCCCTTGCGCGAAACGGAGAATGGCGCGCGCCGGGCTTTCGGCGATCAGACGGACATCCTGCTCCGGCTCGGGCGTGGCGTCGCCCTCGGGCTCGGCGCGACGGGGATCGGGGATGGGGCGCAACAGCGGGGGCGGTCCGGTCCGGACGATGCGGAACGGCCCGGTGCCACGACGCCCCCGGTCGATGATCGCCATTTCGGGCTGGGCGAACAGCTTGAGCAGGTCGGGGCGGGGACGCGAGAGGCGGATCTCGATCACCTGCGGGGTCATCACGACGATCTCGTCGATCGCGGTCAGGAAGGGTGCCAGCGGATTGCCCGAACGCGGCGACACCAAATGACGCAGGATCGGCACGACCTGCTCGGCGGTGACGGGGGAGCCGTCATTCCACTTGGCCTCGCGCAGGCGGAAGATGAAGCTGCCTCCCTCGTCGATGACGATCCAGCGTTCCGCCAAACCCGGCTCGATCTGGCCGTTGGCATCGAACCGGACCAATCCCTGCGCCAGTGCGTCGCGCAGGACACGGTGCGACGTATCGCTATCGGTCGGGGCCGGCACGGCCGCCCGGGTTGAGGCGATGGCGGAGGGTATCGTGCTGACAATCACCGCGCCGTGATCGGTTCGACGCTCACATGCAGTCGCCGCCAGCAGGGCGGCGCCCATCGTGATGGTGCGGACGGCGGGACTCGAACCCGCACTCCAGGGGAAGCCGATTTTAAGTCGGCAGCGTCTACCGGTTTCGCCACGTCCGCGCACCCGCTCACGAAGATACGAGGTTGCCGCGAAGGTCAAGGGTACAGCGGCCGGAAAGCCAGAATCGCCGTGTTCACAGCGCCCGGTGGCGCAGGCCGGATCAGTCGGCTTCGACGTTCAGGCGCGCACGCATTTCCTTGCCGGGTTTGAAATAGGGGACGCGCTTGGCGCAGACATCGACGGTTTCGCCGGTGCGCGGGTTGCGGCCGGTGCGAGCACCGCGCGAGCGGGTCGAAAAGGCGCCAAAGCCGCGGAGTTCGACACGACCGTCGCCCGCCAACCGCTTGGTGATTTCGTCGAAGAAAATCGTGACGATCAGCTCAACCTCGCGCGGGTTCAGACCCGGATTACGCTGACCAATTTTCTGCACCAGTTCCGAACGGATCATCGTCTAGTCCTAAGCTTCAGACCAGCCGCTCCTAACCTGTGTTTCTCGCTGCTGAAAGTATTTTTATTATACGATAAAGTGCGTCGCCGTGTCGTTTGCCCGAAACCGGGACACGTTTCGTGAAAACGTGTCCCGGTCCAGTGACTTACTTCTGAGTGCGCGCCTTCAGCGCTTCGCCCAGAATATCGCCCAGCGAGGCGCCCGAGTCGGACGAACCGTACTGAGCCACCGCCTGCTTCTCTTCGGCGATCTGCATCGCCTTGACCGAGAAGGTCGGCTTCTTCGAACGATCGAAGCCGGTGACCATCGCGTCGAACTTCTGGCCGACCTGGAAGCGCTCGGGGCGCTGCTCGTCACGGTCGCGACCCAGATCGGTGCGCTTGATGAAGCCGGTCGCGCCATCGTCGCCCGCCTGGACTTCGAGGCCCGCATCGCGGACTTCGAGGACGGTCACGGTGACGACCTGGTTCTTGTTCAGGCGATCGCCAGCCGCAGCCACGCCGCCAGCGACGGGGCCGCCGCGCTCGAGCTGCTTCATGCCGAGCGAGATACGCTCCTTCTCGGGGTCGATGTCCAGAACCACGGCCTGAACGACTTCGCCCTTGCGGTGCAGGTTGAGGGCATCCTCACCCGACACGCCCCAGGCGATGTCCGACATGTGGACCATGCCGTCGACATCGTTGTCCAGGCCGATGAACAGGCCGAACTCGGTCGCGTTCTTGACTTCGCCCTCGACGGTCGAGCCGATCGGATGGGCAGCGGCGAACGCTTCCCACGGATTGGCCTGAGCCTGCTTGAGGCCGAGGCTGATGCGGCGCTTTTCCTGATCGACTTCCAGGACCACGACATCGACTTCCTGCGAGGTCGACACGATCTTGCCCGGATGGACGTTCTTCTTGGTCCAGGACATTTCCGACACGTGGACCAGCCCTTCGATGCCCGGCTCGAGCTCGACGAACGCACCATATTCGGTGATGTTCGTGACGCGGCCCGACAGCTTGGCGCCGACCGGATACTTGGAACCGGCACCATCCCACGGATCGCTCTCGAGCTGCTTCATGCCGAGCGAGATGCGCTGCGTGTCCTTGTTGATGCGGATGATCTGCACCTTCACGGTGTCGCCGATCGCGATCATCTCCGACGGATGATTGACGCGCTTGTACGACAGGTCGGTGACGTGCAGCAGGCCGTCGATGCCGCCCAGGTCGACGAACGCACCATAGTCGGTGATGTTCTTGACGACGCCGTCGATGATCTGACCCTCGGCCAGGCTCTGGATCAGGCCCGAACGCTGCTCGGCGCGGGTTTCTTCCAGGACCGCGCGACGCGACACGACGATGTTGCCGCGCTTGCGGTCCATCTTCAGGATCTGGAACGGCTGCGGGATATCCATCAGCGGGGTGACGTCGCGGACGGGGCGGATATCAACCTGCGAGCCGGGCAGGAACGCCACGGCGCCGTTCAGGTCGACGGTGAAGCCACCCTTCACGCGGCCGAAGATCACGCCTTCGACGCGGGCCGACTTCGAGAATTCGAGTTCCAGCTTGTCCCAGGCGGCTTCGCGGCGGGCGCGATCGCGGCTGAGCATCGCTTCGCCGTGCATGTTCTCGACGCGGTCGACATAGACCTCGACCTCGTCACCGACCTTCAGGTCGGCCTTCTGGCCGGGGGCAGCGAATTCGCGGAGGGGCACACGGCCTTCCGACTTCAGACCGACGTCGATGACGGCCATGTCGTTTTCGATCGCGGTGACGGTGCCATGCACGACGCGACCCTCGAAGCTGTCGGCACCGCCGAACATGTCATCGAGCATCGCCGCGAAATCGTCGCGCGTGGGCTGGGGGTTGGTTGCCATAAAAGGGTTAGGTTCCTGATAGTTTTCCGCCTCCGGTCCGGGGCATTCCCGAAACCTTCGACGATGGCCGCGCCGACCCCATGCCGACGCCACCAAGCCCGAAGATGTGGCTGAAACACGGAAAAGCGGCGGTCCGCGACAAATGCGGAAAGGACGCCAAGGGCAAGACCCGGCGTCAGCCTCTCCGCGGAACAGAGTCCGCGAGCGGGAGCGCCTTAGCGGAAAATGGGGTTTTGCGCAAGGTGAGGGACTGGCATCTTCCGCCCCTGTAAGGGGAGGGGGACCAGCGAAGCTGGTGGAGGGGTGTCCCGCTATCGAGAGGCCTACACCCCTCCGTCGCGCTCCGCGCGCCACTTCCCCTTAGAAGGGAGGAATATCAGAGACTCCCCTTCGCCGCGACCTGCGCGTCGACGAACTGGATCGCGCGGGCGACGGCGGCTTCGATCGTCAGGCTGGATGTGTCCAGCGCCGCCGCATCCGCTGCCTGGGTGAGGGGGGCGGTCGCCCGACCGCTGTCGCGTTCGTCGCGGGCGCGGATGTCGGCCAGCACCTGCTCGAATGTCGCGGTCGAGCCATTCGCCGCCAACTCGTTATGCCGCCGCCGTGCGCGGACCTGCGGACTGGCTTTCACAAACAGCTTGGCGTCGGCGTCCGGGGCGATCACCGTGCCGATGTCGCGTCCGTCGAGGATCGCGCCGCCGGGTTGCTGCGCGAAACGCTTTTGCCGCTGGAGGAGCGCGGACCGGACCAGCGGATGCGCCGAGACGACCGAGGCGAGCTTGCCCGTCTCGTCGTCGCGCAGGGCCGGATCGGCGAGCAGACTGTCGTCGAAACTGCACGCGGCGACCGCATCGGCTTCCCGGGTCGGGTCCAGATGCATATTGCGCACCGTCGCCGCCACCGCGCGATACAGCAGCCCGGTGTCGAGATGCGGCAGGCCGTAGTGCTTGGCGAGCGCACGGGCGATGGTGCCCTTGCCGCTGGCGGCGGGGCCGTCGACGGCAATGATCATGCGAAGGCTCCCAGCTTCTCCAGCGTGTCGAAGAAGACAGGATAGCTGGTCGCGACGGGCGCGGCGTCATCCAGTGTGATGGGATTGCGGGCGTTGAGAGCTGCGATCGTCATGCTCATGGCGATGCGGTGGTCGAGCTGCGTCGCGATGGTTGCGCCGCCGGGGATCGGATCGCCGCCGGTGCCGGTGACGGCCATGCCGTCCTCAAATTCCTCGCAAGCGACGCCGCACGCGCCCAGCGCCTCGGCCATGGCGGTGATGCGGTCCGACTCCTTGACGCGCAGCTCCTCCGCGCCGCGCGCGATGGTCGTGCCGGTCGCAAAGGCGGCGGCCACGAACAGCACCGGATATTCGTCGATCATGCTCGGCGTCAGTTCGGGGGGCACCTCGATCGCCGACAGGGGCGCATGGCGGACCCGTAGATCGGCAACCGGCTCGCCGCCGACGATACGCGAATCAAGCTCGGTTATGTCGGCGCCCATCATCTTGAGCGCGGCGATGATGCCGGTGCGGGTCGGGTTCATGCCGACATTGGTGATCGTCACGTCGGCGCCCGGCACGACCGAGCCCGCGACCAGCCAGAAGGCGGCCGAGGACGGATCGCCGGGTACGACAATATTCTGCGGCTGCAACTCGGCTTCCCCGCTGATCGTGATGATCCGGCCTTCGGGGGAAGGGGTGACGGTCAGCTTGGCGCCGAAACCCGCCAGCATTCGCTCGCTATGGTCGCGGGTCGCGATGGGCTCGATCACCGTCGTCTGGCCCGGCGTGTTGAGACCCGCCAGCAGGATCGCCGACTTCACCTGTGCCGAGGCGACGGGCAGGGTGTAGCGGATCGGCACCGCCGGGCTGATCCCCCGGACCATCAGCGGCAGGCGGCCGCCGGGCGTATCCTGGAACTGCGCGCCCATTTGCGACAGCGGTTCGATGACGCGGCCCATCGGGCGCTTGGACAGCGAGGCGTCGCCGATGAAGGTCGTGGTGATCGGATGGCTGGCGACCAGGCCCATGAGCAGACGCGTCGAGGTGCCTGAATTGCCCATGTCGAGTGCGGTCTCCGGCTGGAGCAGCCCGCCGACGCCGACGCCGTGGATCACCCACACACCGTCATCCTGGCGCACGATGTCGGCACCCATCGCGCGCATCGCGGCGGCGGTGGCGAGCACGTCCTCGCCCTCCAGCAGGCCCTGGACCCGGCTTTCACCGACCGCGAGAGCGGAGAGCATCAGCGAGCGGTGGCTGATCGATTTGTCGCCCGGAACGGCGATGGTACCGCGAAGGGCGGCGGCGGCTCGCACGGTGCGAGGTTGGGGAAGGGTGTGGGCCATAGATGGCGCGGGCTTTTGACAGGGGGCTTGCGCTGTGGCAAGGCGCGCCCACTTTTCGCTCCGGCGGAAAACCCAATCCGAAAGGTATGAACGGCATGATCAAGCCGGAATGGGGCACGAAGCGTACGTGCCCGAAATGCGCGACGCGCTTCTACGACCTCGAAAAGGACGACCCCGTCACCTGCATCAATTGCGGGACGCAGTGGGAGCCCGAGCCCATCCTGAAGTCGAAGCAGCCCCTGCCGTTCGAGCAGGCCAAGCCCGAGAACAAGGAAGCCGACAGCGATCTGGCGGGCGGCGACGACGAGGATCTGGACATCACCGGTGAGGACGAAGAGCCCTCGCCCGACGATGAAGTCGATCTGGGCGGCGACGACGATCTGGGCGTCGAAACGTCCAGCGAGGACGACGAACACTAAGGTGTCCGAAGGGCTCGGCGGGTGCTTGAAAAAAGTGCTTGCCGAGCCACGGCGGCCCCGCTAGTGGGCTGCCTCCACAGCGGAACGGGGCCGTAGCTCAGCTGGGAGAGCGCTGCAATGGCATTGCAGAGGTCAGGGGTTCGATCCCCCTCGGCTCCACCATTCCGCCGGAACAGCCGCATTTTCCAATGCGCTGACGGGCCAGTCCGCATCCCGCCGGGCTCGTACCGAAATCGATGGGGCCGTAGCTCAGCTGGGAGAGCGCTGCAATGGCATTGCAGAGGTCAGGGGTTCGATCCCCCTCGGCTCCACCACCCCTTGGATATCGCTGATGCCTTCGCCGCCCGGGTCTTCCCATGGGCGGTTTTCGGCGTTCGAAGCGCGCCGCGCATGACATCGTGAATTCGTCCCGGTGGGGGGAGGGGCCATGGCCCTGTTAACAACGGCACTCTCCCAAAAAAAAGGCCCCGGCTTTCGCCGGAGCCTAGTTTGCCCTGGGGGATAGGGATCAGGCCGCCGCCAGTCGCCGTTGCATCTGGTGGACCGGATTGCGCGGATCGCCCGTCACATCGCTCAGGCGGAAGCGCGCAACCTCGCGGGCCAGCGTCTCGGCCTCCTGGGCCAGGGTACGGGCCGCCTCGCTGGCCTGTTCGACCATGGCGGAGTTGCATTGGGTGACGCCGTCCATCTCGGCGACGGCGGTGTTGACCTGTTGCAGGCCGATCGACTGCTGGCTGGCCGAGGCGGCGATCTGCGACACCTGATTGCTGATCTCGCCGATCCGGCCGATGATCCGCTGAAGGGCTTCGCCCGCCTCGTTGACCAGTTCGACACCCGCGCCGATCTGGTTCGAGGAAGAAAGGATGCGCGTCTTGACGTCCTTGGCCGCCTCCGCCGATCGTTGCGCCAGGGCGCGGACCTCGCTGGCGACGACCGCGAAACCCTTGCCGGCTTCGCCTGCGCGCGCCGCCTCGACGCCTGCGTTCAGCGCGAGCAGGTTGGTCTGGAACGAGATGCCGTCGATGACGGTGATGATCTCGCTGATTTCGGCCGAGGCGCGTTCGATCCCGCCCATCGCCTCGACGGCGCGGCGGACGATCTGACCCGATTCTTCGGCCTCCTGCCGGGCCTCGCCGACAATCCGATTGGCGCGCGTGGCACCGTCGGCCGTCTGGCGGACCGTGGAGGTGATCTGTTGCATCGCGGCGGCGGTTTCCTCCAGCGAGGCCGCCTGCTGCCTGGTACGATCGGACAGGTCGTCAGACGCCTGGCGAATATCGCCCGAGCCGACGCGGATCTGCTCGCCCGATTGGGTTACGACGCCCAACGTGGCGCACATCTGTGTCCGCATCGCCTCGAAACTGTCGGTCAGCGCCTGATATTCGGTGGGCAATCCGTCCAGCGAGGCGGTCAGGTCCCCCTTCGCCATCCGGTCGAACACTGCCCCGCAGCGCTCGATCACCGCGCGACGACCGGCCTGCTCGGCCTCGAAATAGGCGGCGAGTGCGATGTCCATATCGATCAGCGACGCCTTGACCAGCGCACTGGCGGCTCGCGCGCGACGGGCGGCGCCGAACGGCCAGAGCAGCCGCCCCAGGATCAGCTTGGGCAGGACATGCTCCAGCATCCGGGCATAGCCGCTGATGTACCAGGTCGGTGCGAGCCCGATCCGCGCATGGACCAGCCCGATATGGGTCGACGAGGCGGCATAATCGCCATCCAGCGGGCCGGAGAACAGCTTGCGCCAATGTTCCATCTGCTTGTCGCGGGCATGGTCCATTCGTGCCGGGGACGCGAAAAGATCGCGTATCTGCACGGTGTTGGCGATATGCCGATACAGTGCCGTCAGCGCGGCCGGCGCATGACGTTCGATAGCCCGCTTGATCGTCGGGAAGGTCGAAAAGCTTCCGGCATTGTAGTTAAACGCGGCTAGCCGCTGCTCAAAATCAATATGTTCCGATCCGCTCACGGCATATCCTCCATGCGCTAGGCTATAGGCAAAGAGGGTTAAGAACCCGTGGCGGAACGACTTTTTTTATTGATGCAGCGTATGCCGTGGGAACGAAACCGGGGGCGCCATGCTGGACCCCGGTCCCTGTTTCAGGCGGCCAGACCGTGATGGCGCAGCAGCGCGTCCGGCTCCGGCGGGCGACCGCGAAAGGCGCGGAAATTCTCGGCCGCCGGGCGACTCGCGCCGCGCGCCAGCACTTCGCGACGGAACCGGTCGCCCGCCGCCTGGCCTTCCTCGGCAAAGGCGGCAAAGGCATCCGCCGACAGCAGCTCGGCCCAGAGATAGCTGTAATAGCCCGCCGCATAGCCGCCGGCGAAGATGTGGGCGAAGCTGTGCGGGAAACGATTCCATTCGGGCGGACGAATCACCGCCACCTCGTCGCGCACGCTGTTCAGTACGTCCATCACCCGGCCGCCCTGCGCCGGGTCGTAATCGCGGTGCAGCCGCAGGTCGAAGGTCGCGAACTCGATCTGGCGGAGCAGGAACAACCCCGCCTGGAAGCGCCGCGCCGCCAGCATCTTGGCGAACAGATCGTCGGGCAGCGGCTCGCCCGTTTGGACATGCGCGGACAGCGCGGTCAGTGTGTCGCGGTCCCAGGCGAAATTCTCCATGAACTGGCTCGGCAGCTCGACCGCGTCCCATTCGACGCCCGAAATGCCACCGATCGAGGGCAGGTCGACCTCAGTCAGCAGATGGTGCAGCACATGGCCGAACTCATGCAGCAGCGTCACGACATCCCCATGCGCCAACAGGGCGGGGGTGTCGCCCGTCGCAGGCGGAAAGTTGCAGGTCAGATAGGCGACCGGGCGATGATAGCGGTCGGCGTCGCGGAAGCGCGGGCGGCACACGTCCATCCACGCGCCGCCCCGCTTGCCCGCACGCGCATGAAAGTCACAATAGACGCCAGCGACAATGTCGCCGTTCTTGTCCTGTACGTCATAATAGCGGACATCTTCATTCCACACAGACACGCCCGTCCGTTCGACCAGACGAATGCCGTAGAGTCGTTCGATCAGTGCGATCGTACCTTCCATGACGCGGGGCAGGGGGAAATAGGCCCGGATCGCTTCGCGATCGACGCCGAAGCGTTCGCGACGCATATGCTCGGCGACATAACCTAGGTCCCAGGGCTCCAGCTTGTCGATCCCGAACGTCTCGGCGGCATAGGCGCTCGCCTCGGCCAGTTCGCGTTCCGCCAAGGGGCGGGCACGGACCGCGAGATCGGACAGAAAGGCCAGCGCTTCGTCCGCCGATTGTGCCATCTTGGTTTCGACCGACCGTGCGGCGGCGTCCTTGAAACCAAGCAGCCGGGCCGCCTCGTGGCGTAGCGCCAGAATGCGGTCGATCCTTGCGCTATTGTCATGGCTGGTATCGTGCGCCTGGTCGGAGGCGCGGGTGGCATATGCCTTGGCGACCCGGGCGCGCAGGTCGCGATTGTCCGCCTGCGTCAGGATCGCCTGAACGCTCGGTTCGCGCAATGTCACCAGCCAGCCGTCCAGTTCCTTTTCGGCGGCATAGGAGGCAAGGATCGCCTTCGCATTGTCGGTCAGTCCCGACAGCAGCGCTTCATCGGTGACATGCTCGCTCCAGGCTTCGGTGGAATCGAGCACGGCATTGCTGAATTCGGTGCTCAGCCGGTTCAGTTCGACGCCGATCTTGCGGAACTGCGTCTTGGCTTGGTCATCCAGCCCGACGCCCGACAGGGCGAAATCCCGTCGCGCCAATTCGACCGTCCGCGCCTCGGTCTGGCTCAGGGGCGCCAGATCGACCCGGTTGAAGGCCGCGAACAGGCGCGGATCCTGGCCCGCCTCCATGCCATATTCGGCCAGCATCGCCTGCGCCTCGGCATAGGCGGTGCGCAGCTCGGGGGTGTCGGCGACCGAATGGAGGTGCCCGGCGGGCGACCAGCCCCGCGAAATCGCGAACCCTGCGCGCTCGCTGGCCAGCACGACATCGGCAAAGTCGCTGGCATTCGATCCGCCGATCCGGTCGGCAGCAGCGCGCGCGTCGGCGATCATGTGCTCGACGGCGGGCACCAGATGCTCGGGGCGGATCGCGGCGAAGTCAGGCAGGTCTGTATCGGCGAGCAGCGGATTGGTGGTCATTCGGCATCCTTGAGCGTTGTCATTTGGGTCATCTCGGCAGCTTCGATGCGTTCGGCAAGACCCCTTGGGCCAGATGGATGGGGCTATCCTGCCATTATGCGGCTCCCCTTATGAAACCAAGCGCACGCGAAACCTGTTAACGCTCCCAATTGCATTGTGTGCAATCATCATTGCCGATGTTGCAATTGCCTCGGCCGGTGCTGCGGTGCACAAGGATCGGGCCTTTCAGGCATCCTCTCCTAAAAACTTTCCGGCCGGTCGCAAGACCGGCCTTTTTTTGGCCCTGACCTCCCCTAGGACGAGGATGCATCGTCAGCCACCACACAAACAGAATAGACAATCGGGAGCGGACGCCGCCGGAAAGACCGGCACCGGCTGGACGATCGGGTGGGGGTTGAGCGATTCGGCGCTTCCCCCGCTTTCCGCTATCGATCTCCTTGCAAAGGGTAGCGTCGCTGTCCCGATTTGCCTATCTGGCGGCTTTCACGGCGTTTCGGCGAAGCCTCAATTGGTGCGGAGCGCGTCAGCCGGGGAGCGCCCATGATCCAGCGCCTGTTTTCCGTCTTCGAACCCTTCATCCTCAGCCTGCTGGCGACGGTAACGGTCGCGACTGTTTTGCCCGCCCGGGGCGGCTTTGCCGTTTTCGCGGGGTATATGGCCGAAGCGGGTATCGTGCTGCTCTTCTTCCTGCACGGCGCAAAGCTCTCGCGCGAGGCGATCTGGACGGGCCTGCGCAACTGGCCATTGCACCTGGCAGTGCTGGCATCGACCTTCATCCTTTTTCCTCTACTGGGATTGGGCATGGCGAGGCTGCCGGGCGTGGACCCCTCCTTGGCGATGGGCATCCTGTTCCTGACGCTGCTACCGTCGACGGTGCAGTCCTCCATCGCCTTCACCGCGATCGCGCGCGGCAATGTCGCGGCGGCGATTTGCAGCGCGTCTTTTTCCAACCTGCTTGGCATTCTTGTCACGCCAGCGCTGGTCGCGTTGCTGATGAAGGTAGAGGGCGGGGCAGGGGTGTCGCTGGCCTCGGTAGAAGGCATCCTGTTGCAACTGCTCGCGCCGTTCGTCGCGGGCCATCTGCTGCGGCCATGGATCGGCGGCTTTGTAGGGCGGCATAAGAGCCTGTTGACCGTCGTCGATCGCGGTTCGATCCTGCTCGTCGTCTACACGGCGTTCGGCGCCGCAGTGGTCGAGGGGCTGTGGACCCGCGTCTCGCCGGGCGACCTGGGGCGGTTGTTCCTGCTATGCCTGTTGCTGCTCGGGGTGATCCTAGCGGCGACCTATATGATCGCCCGCGTGATGCGGCTGTCGCCCGAGGACGCGATCGTCCTGCAATTCTGCGGATCGAAGAAGAGCCTCGCATCCGGCGTTCCCATGGCGGGGGTGTTGTTCCCGGCGGCGCAGGTCGGTGTGATCCTGCTGCCGGTCATGCTGTTCCACCAGATCCAGCTCATCGCCTGCGCCATGCTGGCGCGCCATTACGGGCAGCGGTCGGCAGCGGAGAGTGAAGAGGTGTAGGGAAGGAATGTTACGTTCGTGCGCAACAAAAAAGGCATTGGTATGAAAAATGTTGTTGACCGCCGCGGTGACCCCGCCTAGAGGGGTTTCACCGCAGCGGTGGTCGCCTAGATCGCCGTTTGCAGCTACGACAGATCGGCGCACTTGAGGCCCTGGGAACGGGGTTATGGAGTGTTGCCGGTATTTGTTGTCGGGCTCTTTGACATTGTGATTGAGATGAAGGGACATGCGGGCGGCGGCTTGGCGGTTACCTGCGCATTCAAGGTGCGTG
>NZ_JACIFA010000011.1 GCF_014197135.1 Sphingomonas zeae | reverse complement strand
CCCGCTACGATCGGTGCCCAACCGCCTTCTTCTCCGCCGTCGCCCTCGCTGCCACCATCATCTTCTGGCTTTGATCAACGAGTCCTGACCCTAGAGAGATGTGGGGCAACGGTCAGAAGACAGGGTCGAGAAAACCAGGCAAATGACCAAGCGCCTTGAGCGCGCAATTGCGGTATGGACCCGATCCGCGATCACCATACAGGCCAGAAGCCGTGATGATGACTGCATGAACAGGCCGGACACACGGAAGCACCCGAACCCGCGCGATCAGATCTTCCAAACACCCCCTTGCATCCGACGGGGCGTCCACGCACGGTTATTCATCCGCCCAGACAAATAACGCAGTTTGTATCAACGCCGCCGGATCGAAATTTCCCAGCAATCTAAGTGCCCAGTTTCGTCCGATTGGGTGCACCATTTCCGGTCAAAACGGGAGCATCGCTCCTTTTTCGGCGGGAAAACTATCGGCAGGGCCGTTTTCGTGCGCTGACGGTGATCCAGAGATGAGGATTTTGTTGGTCCTCGCGCGGACCCCGTCGAAGAACATCCTGAGATAGGGCGAACGCAGGCGGTTGTCCGTACCGCTTATCCTCTCCCGCAACGCGAACCACGGTGCGCTCTTCGATCCGACGCGTCTGGGTTGCCTGCTGCGCCTCAATGATATCGATGCGGCGGGCGCGGACGTCATGAGCGTTGCCCGTCGAGGCCCAGTCTTTTTCGCGGAGGAAGGACGGCTGCCCAGGACAACAGAAAGCTCTTGGCGTTCTCGCGCACGAAGTCAGTTCACCACGGCCGCAAAGATGGTCAGTTTATGAACCGGATGACAGGACCATATTCATATCTGTAAAAATATGACGGGGGTGCCTGATAAATCCAAGATTTGCCGTTTGCAAAGTAGCGTTCAACAACTGACATATTTTTCATATTCCGTGGCAGTGACGCAACATCGGCGCGACTTTTGAAACGTGAAATATTAGCGTCATTTACATCGAAAATGGGTCACCAATACAAGTCCGCCCCTATGAATTGCCTGGCCGTCCGGCCACGGAAAAGGGTGGAGTATCGAGTTATGACCAGTGCGTCCGTCATCCGCGCAGCCTTGTTGCGGGAAACCGCCGCGTCCGCCATTCTACCTGTCGCGCTGATGGGCGGCCTGCTGATCGCCAGTCCTGCCGCAGCGCAGGACAATGGCAGCCCAGCCCAAAGTTCGGCGGCTCCAAAGACGAGCACGGATTCCGCCGATACGAACGGGAAGGACATCGTCGTCACGGGCACGCTGTTCCGTCGTACCGATACCGAAACCCCCTCGCCGGTGACCATTTTGTCGGCCGACACGCTGAAAAAGGCGGGTATCAACAATGTCTCGGATGCCGTCCGCTCGATCTCCGCGGACAGCAGCGGGTCGATCCCGACCGCCTTCGCCAATGGCTTCGGTGCCGGTTCGTCGGCGGTGTCTCTGCGTGGGCTGACCGTCAACTCCACCCTGACGCTGATCGACGGAATGCGCACCGCGAATTACCCGCTGTCGGATGACGGTCAGCGTTCGTTCGTCGACCTGAACACCATACCCGACGCGATCGTCGACCGGGTCGAGGTGCTGAAGGACGGCGCCTCGTCCAGCTATGGCGCCGACGCGATCGGTGGCGTCGTCAACATCATCATGAAGAAGGAGATCACCGGTGTCGCGGGCACGCTGGAAGGTGGCGTTACCCAGCGCGGCGACGGTGGCGAGCAGCGCGCGACCCTGACGCTGGGCACCGGCAAGCTCAAGGAGCGTGGCTTCAACGTCTATATCAGCGGCGAGTATCAGCATGACGACCCGATCTGGTCGCGCAATCGCGGCTTTCCGTTCAACACCGCCGATCTGACCCGGATCGGCGGCGACAACAACCAAGCCGGTTCGGTCGTGCCGGGTTCGACGACCAGCGCGCTGGTTGCCCCGACGACCCAGATGACGCCGGGCAACATCCTGTCGGGATCGGGCGCGGCAACCGGGCCATTCCAGATTCTGAACCCCAATGGCTGCACCGGTACCACCTTGCCGGTCAGCGGAGCATTGGGCAGCGGCTGCACTCAGAACACCGTTGCCGATTACGGCCAGATTGCGCCCGAGCAGACCCGCTTCGGCGTCACGGGCCATGCGACGGTGCAGGTCAATGACCAGACCCAGGCCTATCTCATGGCCTCCTATTACCAGAACGAGGTTCTGGCGGCGGGTGGCCCGGCCAATATCCGGTCGATCAACCCGATCAACACGCAGAACATCATCCTGCCCGCCATCCTCGCCAATGGACAGCTGAACCCGAACAATCCCTACGCGGCGTCGGGCCAGCCTGCGATGATCCGCTATCTGTTCGGGGATATCCCTGCCTCGTCGGACTACAAGAACCATGTCCTGCGTGCCGCCGCCGGAATAGACGGCGCGTTCGGCAATGGCTGGACCTATTCGGTGTCGGGCACGATCGCGCATAGCTGGCTCGACATGACGCAGAACGGCTATCTGAACCTTGCCGCACTGACCAACGCGATCAACAACGGTACGTACAATTTCGTCGATCCGACGCAGAACAGCGCTGCCGTCCGCAGCGCGCTGTCGCCAACGGTCCACACCCAGGCGACGACCGATTTGGATATGATCCAGGGCGTCATCACCAAGGAAGTGGTGCAGTTGCCGGGCGGGCCGCTCCAGGTCGGCGTCGGCGGTTCGTTCCGCTACGAGGCTCAGAACGATCCCAATCAGAATCCGAACCTGACGACGCTGGGGCTCAACCAGTTCTCGGCCATCGGCCACCGCACGGTGGAATCGGGCTATTTCGAAATCAATGCGCCGATTCTGACCAGCCTCGAGATCGACGGGTCGGGCCGCTACGACCATTATCAGGAAGGCTATAATCGCTTTTCGCCCAAGATCGGCGTCAAGTTCATGCCGTTCAAGCAGCTTGCCCTGCGCGGCACCTTCTCCAAGGGCTTCCGCGCGCCGAGCTTCGCGGAGACCTCGGGCTCGGTTATCGGCTTTACCTCGTCCAAGGCGCCATGTTCGGTTCAGGTTCAGCACGGCGCGACCGCGTCGGGCAGCAACTGCACCGGCGGCAGCGCGTACAACCAGAGCTATTCGATCGGTTTCAACACGGTCGGCAATCCCAACATCAAGCCCGAATTGTCGCAGAGCTTCACGGCGGGCGCGGTCGTCCAGCCGACGCCCTGGCTGAGCTTCACCGCCGACTATTACAACATCAAGAAGACCGACGTGATCAGCGGCGGCCCGCTGTCGAACCAGGCGCTGGCGGCCTTCTACGGCAACGGCACGATGCCGGCAGGCTATTCGGTGACGCCCGACGTGATCGACCCTGCCTTCCCCAACGCGCCGCTGCGCGCGCTGTTCGTCAATTCGCCCTTCGCCAATGCGGCGGCGCTCAAGACGTCCGGCATCGATGTGTCGGCGCAGGTGCAACTACATCGCGATGACCTGCGGTTTACCAGCCGCGCCGAGGCGACCTACATCCTGCACTATCTGTTCAAGCCAAGCGCGGACCAGCCCTATACCGACTTTGTCGGCACCCAGTCGCCTTACGTGACGTCGTCGGGCGCCGGCACGCCGCAGTGGCGCGGCAACTGGCAGAACAGCGTCGATTATGGTCCCTACTCGCTGACTGCGACCACCTATTATGTGTCGGGCTATAAGGCGGTCGGGTTCGACCAGTTTGGCACCATGGATTGCAACGGCGGCAACACCTATCAGGGCAGCGATCCCAACTTCAATTGCCATGTCCGGCGCTTCATCGACGTCGACCTGACGGGCAGCGTCAAGGTCAACGACAAGTTCACCTTCTACGCGAACGTCATCAACCTGACCGATGCCAAGGCGCCGCTGAACGCGGGCAATTACGCCGCGACGAACTACAACCCGACCTATACGCAGATCGGCGCGGTCGGTCGGACGTTCCGCTTCGGCGCGAATTTCCGGTTCTGACGATCCGGAACTGCGGGCACGACGCCACGCGTCCCGTTCCGTGAAAGTAGAGGCCAGCGTCTCGCATGTTGAGACGCTGGCCTTTGCTTTGTGGAATAGGGCCGAGCCAATCGACCCGTGCTGAGGGTTTCAGTCGCATCGGGTGCAGCTTTGGTTGGTTGGAATGCCACCAATATAGGGCGAAATAGCCCGATGACGCGCAGTCCGACATGCCGCTCATGCTTTTAGATGTCGGACAATACATTTGGCTCATCATGCCACTGATAATTCTACCATATGGCAGTGCGTGGGGATGCGGCCCTGCATCAACTGGCATGATCGCGTTACGCCGTGCTGATTCCTGAAGGCGATCCCCATCAGTTCTATGAGTTACGCCCACGGTTCCGCACGCGGCATTTGGAGCGGTCCTTTGACGGCTTCAGGGATATATCCTGTTCGCCGGGGCTGGTCGGCACGACCGTGACGGTCGCGAAGATCGATCCACCATGCTCATGACGCCATCGCAACCACCGGATAGCGCGCCGATTAAGCCGCCAGGAAGACGGCGTTCGTCCCAGGCGACGATTCGCAAATGGGCTGATCATCTGTCAGGTTTGACGTACTCGAAATTTCCTGTGACCCCATTAGCCTAATCGGACGAACCCGCGCATTTCCGACACGGCGTCCGATTAAGACCGACAAGTGGCGATCCATGTCGGTGGCAGCGCAGCAGGGCGTTACTGCTTGAAATGCAACGAAATTGGATTTTTGTTTACGCTAACATTATTGCGGCGCCATAAATGCGGGTGTGACCAAAAATCCACGGCATGGCGAAAGCGTCATTATTTCGTCATGTCTCTCTTGACGTCGATCCGTGATAGTCAGACAAATAACCCAGACGGCACCGAAAGCTCGGGCCGGTCGGAGGGGAAATCTGATGAAGCATCACGTCCTTTTGCTGTCGGTTGCGCCATGGGTGCTGTTGGCCGCGCCCGCCATAGCCCAGACGGCAACGACGCCGCAAAAGGCTGGAGCCGCCGACCCCAACGCTCCGATCGAGGCGCAGACCGCCGCCGGCATCGGCCAGGAAGTCGCCGAAGTGCCGGATCGCAGCCCGGTTCAGGCCTCGACCACCGGCCTGCCCGACCAAGATGCGGATCCGCGCGACATCGTCGTCACCGGCTTTCGCGCCAGTCTGGGGTCGGCGCAGGCGATCAAGCGCAATTCCGACGCGATCCTTGACGCCATCGTGGCGCAGGACATCGGCAAATTGCCTGATAACACGGCCGCGGAATCGCTGGCCCGCGTGACCGGTGTTCAGGTCAGCCGCTACAGCGACGAAGTGAATCAGGTGCTGGTGCGTGGCCTGCCCGACGTGGCGACGACTTTTAACGGCCGCGACATCTTCACCGCCGAGAACCGCCGCGTCGCGCTCCAGGATTTCCCGGCGGGCGCGCTGGCGGGCCTGGAAATCTACAAGTCCGGCACCGCCGACCTGCTGGAGCCGGGACTGGCGGGGCTGATCAACGTGCGGACGCGCCGTCCGTTTGATTTCGAAAAGGGCTTCACGATCGCGGGCGGCCTGCGCGGCACCTATAACGACCAGTCGAAGAAGTTCGACCCGATGGGCAATCTGCTCATCAGCCAGCGCGCCGACACCGCAATCGGTGAGATCGGCTGGCTCCTCAATGCCTCCTATACCCAGGCGCAGTATCGCAATGCGGTCCGCTGGGGCGAAGGCAACACGAACAGCCCGACTGCGGGCACGACCGTGCTGCCCACCTCGGTCGGTCGCAACTTCCAGATCCCGACTGCGGTCGGCGTCTATAACGACAGCGGCAAGCGCTGGCGTCCGGCGGTCAACGCCAGCGTCCAGTGGCGCCCGGCGCACAATCTCGAGCTCTATTACGACTTCCTTTACCAGGGCTATCGCGGCGAGATCGCAAACGACTGGTTCCGCGTTCCGCTGCTCGACAACAATCCGACGCTGAGCGACGTCGTGCTGCGCCCCGGCGAGCCGCTTCAGGTGCAGAGCCTGACCAAGACCGGCGGTTATCGTCCCGAGGCGTATCGCAGCACCGCCAAGGGCTATACCAACACCTATCAGGCGGCAGGCGGCGCGAAGTGGGATATCGGTCGCGCGCATCTGTCGACCGATCTGGCCTATACCAACTCGGAATATGGCTCGGACGAGTGGAGCTTCGACACCGCCTTTTCCAAGGCGCCGGTCGCCAACGTCAATTTCTTCGTCGATAACGGCGTGTCGTTCGACCTACCCGGCTTCGACAACACCAATCCGGCCAACTATATCTGGCGCGGTTATTATGAAGCGACCTACCGCGTGCAGGGCAAGGGGTGGCAGTGGCGCACCGACCTGGACCTGGAAACCGACCTGTCGCTATTCCCCAAGCTGCAAATGGGCATCCGCTGGACCGACCGCGATGCGTCGCTGAAGCGCGGCAACCGCTATGCCTACACCGAGCCGCTCGCAATCCCGCTGGCCGACGTCCCGGCGGGCCAGCTGGGGCTGACCCAGAACGCGTTCCGCGGCAATCAGGGCTTTACCAGCTGGCTGATGCCGTCGCGGGACGGCATCGCGGGCAATGCGCCGCAGCTTCGCGAATATGCTTTCAACGCGCTCCAGCGGCTGGTCGCGGCCAATCCGGCCGATCAGGGCTATCGCGACGCGCTGAACCGCTTTGCATCGCCCAATGTCCAGCTGGACCCCTTGGCCGCCTTCTATGCGACCGAACAGACCTATGCCTTTTACGGGCAGGCCAAATATGAGTTCAACATCGGCTCGGTCCGGTTCGATGGTATGCTCGGCACGCGGGTCGTCAACACGGTGGGCGAATATCGCGGCATCTCGACGGTGCTGTTCGACGGCGTCCGTCGCAGCGAGGTGCGCACCACCCGCGCCAATTATGTCGACATCCTGCCCAACGCATCGCTGCGTATCCGGCCCGACGACAAGCTGCAGATCCGCTTCGGCTTTACCAAGACGCGGACCAAGCCGGAGTTCGGCCAGCTGAACCCGGCACTGAATATCGAGCAGAATACCCAGGCGGTCATCCCGAACCAGCCGCTCGACCCGCGCTTCCCGGCGGGCCTGAACACGCGGCCCAACGCCTATGGCAGCGGCGGCAACCCGGACCTGCGCCCGCTGACCTCGACCAACTATGACGCCACGGTCGAATATTATTTCTCGCCGACCGCCTCGCTGACCGCCGCCGTGTTCTATCGCGATCTCGACGGCTTCATCAGCAACTACGTCAACCGCACCATCGATCCCTTTTACGGCCTGATCGAAATCAACCGGCCGGAAAATGCGGGCAAGGGCCGGATCAAGGGCGTGGAAGTCGGCGGCCAGACCTTCTTCGACTTCCTGCCGGGCCTGTGGAGCGGCTTCGGCGTGCAGGCAAACGTGACTTATCTGGAAGGCAAGCAGCGTTACCCGGCCAACCTGTTCGCCTCGGCCGGTGGCACTACCCCGCCGCCGTTCGTGCCGATCACCGGCCTGTCGAAGTGGACGTATAATGTCGCGCTCTTCTACGAGAAGGGCGACGTGTCGACCCGCCTGTCGTTCAACAATCGCGATGCATTCCTGAACGGCAACTTCATCAACGGCGACGGTTTCTACAATGGCGAAGGCACGACCCGCATCCAGCGGCTCGACTTCGGCTTCAACTATAACCTGACCAAGGAGATCACGATCGCGTTCGACGCGGCCAATCTGCTGGCCAAGCCGTTCAACAACTATCGCAGCTATGGCAACGGCCTGTCCTACCCCCGCGACGTGCGTGACGAGGGCCGCTATTATGGCCTGGGGGTGCGCTTCCGCTTCTGACCGATCGGCGGGCCGCCGAGGGTCCAGCGCACAAAAAACCCCGCCGGTCCAATGACCGGCGGGGTTTCTGTTTCGCCTGGGTTTGAAATCAGACCAGCGCGTTGCGGCGGATCAGTTCCTTATACCACTGGGCGCTCAGCTTGGGCGTGCGCTTCTGGGTGGCGAAGTCGACATAATGGATGCCGAACCGCTTGCCATAGCCGTCGGCCCATTCGAAGTTGTCCATCAGGCTCCACAGGAAATAGCCCTTGAGCGGGTATCCCTCGGCCGCCGCGCGGCGGAACTGGCCCAGATAGTTGCGCAGGTACATGATCCGGTCGCCGTCATCGACCGTCCCTGCGCTGTTGAGGGGGTCGTCGGCCGAGGTGCCGTTTTCCGAGATGTAGATGGCCTTGGGCTTCCACAACTCGCTGACCGCGCGCACGCCCCAATAGGCGGCTTCTGGCCCGACATATAGCCAGGGAGAGGCCATGCGCGGCGACTGGGGCAGATGGGGCAGGGGGGTGTAGCCGCGCGGGTCGTTGGCGTTCGCCTTCACGAAGGTCGGCGTGTAGATATTGAGCGCCACGAAATCGAGTGGGCTGCCGATCGCGGCCATGTCGCCCGCCTGCACCTTGGGCGCGTCCTGGCCCGCGGCCGACAGATAGCTGTCGAGATATTTGCCCTCCATGACCGCGGTCAGGAACATGGCATTGTCGTCGCGCATCGCCTTCTTCGTCGCCTCGATATGCTCGGGCGTCTCGATGACCGGGACATAGATATTGGCGTTGTCGGCGATGCCCACCTCGGTGCCGGCCTTGGCATTGGCGCGGATCGCCTGGACGCCCAGGCCGTGAGCGAGGCAGCCGTGATGGCGGACCTGGTTCACCTGACCCTGAGGAAGCTTCAGGCCCGGCGCATGGGTGCCGACCATATGGCCCAGATCGGTGAAGCAACGCAGTTCGTTGACCGTCATGAAACGGTGGACGCGGTCGGATAGCTTGCCCGCCATGAAACCCGCATAGTCGGCGAAGGCCTTGGCGGTGTCGCGGTTCTGCCAGCCGCCGGGCAGCGCCTGCGGCAGATCCCAGTGGAACATGGTGACGTTGGGCTGGATGCCCGCCGCCAGCAGCGCGTCAATGACGCGGTTATAATAGTCGATGCCCTTCTGGTTGGGCTTGCCGCGCCCCTCGGGGAAGATGCGCGACCAGGCGATCGACATGCGATACGCCTTCACGCCCAGATTCTGAAGAAGCGCGATATCGTCCTTGTACCGATGATAGCTGTCGCAGGCGACGTCGCCGGTATCGCCGTTCGCGACCTTGCCCGGCGTGTGCGAGAACACGTCCCAGTTGGTCTGGCCGCGCCCGTCTTCCTTCACCGCGCCCTCGATCTGATAGGCGGCGGTGGCGCAACCCCAGAGGAAGTCCTTCGGAAAGCTCAGGTCCGAACCTTGCGCGGCGGCGCGTGCGGCGGCCAGCGTGCTGCCTCCGGTGGCAAGCGCGGCACCGCTCATCGCCACACCGGTCTTCATGAAATTACGACGATCCATCTCTTGTCCTTTTGTAGAATGTTCGTGACGATATTCGGGTGAACAGGGGCCGCAGCGGCCTTCAGGGATTGGCGTTCAGCGGTCGGGTCAGATCGGTGGCCAGCCAAACCAGCGGCGCATTCCAGTTGATCGCGACTTCGTTATGCGCATAGGCGCGCGCGTCATCGATCCAGCAACGCTGGCCGACGCAATGCCCTTTCATCGGCGCGGAGGCGGGTTCGGGAAAGCTGGTGCTGTTGGCGCCGCCGCTCAGCACGCCGGGCGGCGGGCCGGGCATTTTCGCATCGAATTGATGCGCCCAGAAACGGTGATGGGGGTTCCGCATCGGCTTCCACCCGAAGCCGCTGACATAGCTCTGGTCGAGCGGGTTGCGGCCCAGCACATAGTCCATCGCGTCGACCGCGCCGTCGCGGTAGCGGGCCTCGCCGGTGAAGCGCGCCGCCAGCGCCAGAATCTGCCCGCGGCCCAATATCCCGCTGTTCGACCCCCAATGATAAGCGGTCGAGGCATAAGGGATGTGATAGCCCGACCGCGTTTCCTCGGCGAGAAACCGATCGGCGAGCGCGATCAGCTTGGCACGCGCCGCCGCCCGCTCGGCGGGCGTGACGCCGGTCGCAGTCGCCAGCGTGATCGTGCCCAAAGCGGCGACGCTGCCCCAGCTCGGTTCGCCGGTCAGCGCGGCGGCGTGCAGCGGCATCTTGTGCAGCGCCTCGGCCAGCTCGGGCATTCCGGTCGCAGCATAAAGCTCGGCGGTGGCCCAATAAAGTTCGTCGGACAGTTCGCCGTCACCGTAACCGCCGCTGCCGTCGAATCCTTGCGCGGCATAGACGTCGGGGTTGCGCCGGGCCGCGCGATACGCCTTGCCCGCCGCGATCAGGCAGCGTTTGGCGAAGGCATTGTCGATCCCGCGCCAGATGCGCGCACATTGCGCGGCGGTGGCGGCCAGGTTCAGCGTCGCCGCTGTGCTGGGCGGGAAGAGCAGCCGTTCCTCGCGATCGTCGGCGGGCGCGGTGGGCAGCTTGGTCCAGTGGCGATCGGCGATCTTGTGATGCGCCATGCCCGATGCGTCCACCGGCGTCAGGCGCAACGGCCCACGACCTTGCCGTCCGAGCGGCAGGGCCATGGTCTGGCCGTCGGGCACCTGCATCGCGAGCAGGAACCGCATTTCGAAGCGCGTCTCGTCGAGCAGGTCGTTGATCCCGTTCCCGGCCTCGGGCAGCGCGGCGCTGCCATCCGGGAAGGGAAGCGAACCCGTATCGATCTCATAGAGATTTTGCAGCGTCCACAAAGCGATGCCGCCATTGACGACATATTTGCCCTGGTCGCCCGCGTCATACCAGCCGCCGGTCACGTCCAGCGTATAGGGACAGCCCGGCCAGTCGGTCCCCGCCAGATCGACGCCCTTGAAGCAGGTCACGACCTCATGGACATGCCCCGCCGCGCGCGCCCATTGCGCGCCCCCGGCGAACCGCGCATCGATCGCCACCCCGGCACGCTGCTGATAGAAGAAGTTGAGCGAGGCGTGCGATAGCGGTTGGTAGACATCGGCCGCGATGATGAACGGATGGCTGGAACGCCCATCGACCTTCAGCCGATAGGTCCCAGGCGTGCGGAACGCGCCGAAGTCGATCTGCTGCACGCGATCACCCGACGCGGCGTCGGGGCCGAAAATTGTGCTTTTCCCCTCGGCCACGGTGCGGCCCCGTTCATCGAGCAATTGCCAGGGCAGAGGCGTATCTTCACCGGCAACGATGGCGCGCTTGGCGGTGTCGGGCCGGAACCCGATCTGATTGAGATGCGGCCCAGGCGTCTCGCTCGCGCCCGTCGCCACCAGCGCGAACAGGGGAAGAACCACGCGTTTCACAGCAACGGTCCCTTGGTCTGCGCGCTGTTGCCAGCATGAATGAAGTCGAAACTGTCGCTGCCGCTAGGCGCCGCCATGGCGGGGGCTAGCGGGGAGGGGGCGGTCATGCGCAGGAAATCGCCATGGCTGGGCATTCGCATGGCGGTGTCGGCATAACCGGCCCGCATCTGTTCCAGCGCCTGCGCGACCAGATCCTCATCGAGCGCGTCGACGGCGGGCTCCCAGCGTTCGGGCATCAGGCCTTGGCCCAGGCAGACGGCGACCCAGCTGGGGTTGCTGAACAGGTCATAGCCTTCGCGGAACAGCCGTCCCTTGCCCGACCACAGCGCCATCTTGCGCGCTAGGCTGTCGGGCACCTCCATCGTGCGCACCCGGTTCCAGAAGGGCGTGTCGTCGCGCCGCGTGGCCTTGTAATGCAGGATGATGAAGTCGCGCACATCCTCGTACAGGTCGCGCATCTGGCGGTTGAACTCGTCGCGCTCAGTGGGGTCGAAGCGCTTGTCGGGGAACAGCGCGATCAGCCGCTGAAGCGCCGCCTGGACGAGGTGGATGCTGGTCGATTCCAGCGGCTCCAAAAATCCGCTCGACAGGCCGAGCGCGACGACATTGCGGTTCCAGCTTTCGCGCCGCCGCCCGGCGGTGAAACGCAAGTGCCGAGGATCGCCGAGCAACTCACCTTCCAGGCTCCCCAGCAACTGCGCCTCGGCCGCCTCGGCATCGAGATAGTCGCTGCAATAGACCAGGCCATTGCCCATCCGGTGCTGAAGCGGAATGCGCCATTGCCACCCAGCGTCGCGCGCGGTGGCGCGGGTGAACGGATCGGGTTCGGTCGGCTCGGGCAGCGCGCAAGGGGCCGCGACCGCACGGTCGCAAGGCAGCCACCGGGCATAGCTTTCATAGCCCGTTTCCAGCGCCTCCTCGATCAGCAGGCCGCGAAAGCCCGAGCAGTCAATGAACAGATCGCCTTCGATCCGCCGCCCATCGCTCAGCGTCACCGCCTCGACATAGCCGTCCTCGGGACGCAGGTTCACTGCGTCGATCCGCCCCTCGATCCGCGTCACCCCGCCGCGTTCGGCATAGCCGCGCAAATAGCGGGCATAGAGCGAGGCATCGAAATGGAAGGCGTAGAACAACTCGCGGATCGGCGAGCGGGCATCGGGCTTTGCGCGGCCGAACTTGCCCGCCCGCGCCGCGACCGCGCTCATCGACCATTCGGCAATGTCGGGCAGCGCGCGGCGGCTGCGTTCGCGCAAATAAAGCTGGTGGAAATGCACGCCCTGCAAATCCTGGGCATGGCGGCCGAACGGGTGGAAATAGCGTTCGCCCTTGTCGCCCCAGTCGACGAATTCGATGCCCAGCTTGAACGTGCCGCCGGTTTTGGCGAGGAAGTCATTCTCGTCCAGCCCGAGCATCTGGTTGAAGGTGATGATCGGCGGGATCGTTGCCTCACCGACACCGACCGTGCCGATCTCCTCGGATTCGACCAGCGTGACATGCGTATAGCCATTGTTCAGCAGCCGGGCGAAAGCGGCTGCCGCCATCCATCCGGCGGTGCCGCCGCCGACGATGACGACCCGGCGGATCTGATGGTCAGGGGAAGGTGTCATCGGGCAAGGCGCCTCATCTGGGCCGCACGCCACTGCGCATGGGCCGGAACATGGGGAAGGGCGGCGGCGATCGCGTCGGTCATCCGCGCCATGGCAGCGTCCGCCTCGGCCACCGGGATACCATGGACCAGTGGGTCGATCCGGCGGGGCAGATATCCCTGGCCCAGCAGGATCGCGGCCCAGCCGTCGCGGGTGAAGGTTTCTTCCTCGTAAAAGGGCAGGCGGCCGCGCTCGCCGAACTGGTCCAGCGTGTGTGCCAGCGTCGCGGGAGGCTCGGCTTGCGCCACAGTCTGCCACATCGGCTCGGGACGGCGCGCGGTGCGGTAATGCGCGGCAAGGAAGTCGCGCACCCGCTCCGCCTCGGCCAGCGTCTGGCGGTTGAAATCGGCGGCCTCGACCTCGGCCATGGCGGTGTCGGGCAACATGGTGACGAGCCGATCGATCGCACTAAGCGCCAGATGCAGATTACACCATTCCAACGGCTCGATCTGCGTCGCGGCGTCGCCGATCGCGATGCAGTTGCCGCGCCAGGCTTGCGTCCGGGTGCCGGGGCGGATGGCGATCGGCGCATCGACCATGGTCCCGTCGCGGGCCAGCATGGTGGCGGCGTCGGCATCGGACAGATGGGCGATGCTATAGGCGATGCCGACCTGCTCGCCGCTCGACCAGTGCCAGCCCGCGCCATGGGCGGTCACGGGCGTCAGCACGGGCGCTCCTTCGCCCGAGACCTGCGTGCCCAGCAGCACGCGATCGCAGGGCAGCCAGTCGTGCCAGTCCTGCCACACATTATCGATGCTGCCGCGCAGCAGCGCAGCGGGTCCGGTGGCATCGATATAGAGGTCCGCCGTCAGCACCGGCCCATGCTGCAATGCGGTAGCGGTCACACGGCCTTGGTCGTTAACCTCTACCCGGGCAACCGATCCCGATGTTTCACGCACCCCGACATGCAGCGCAAAAGCGCGCATCATCGCGACATGGCGGGCGAGATCGAGCGTAAGGCCATATTCATGGCCGGCAAACGGCGTGCCCGGGGAGGGGGGAACGAAGCCGCCTATGCGTGCGAGTTGCGCGGCCGGGCAATAGGCGTCGAACGGCGCTGCGCGGCCCTCTTGTACGGCGCGGACCCAGTGGAGGTGGAACGCCGCCGGGCCGATCGCATGGCCATAGCCGCCATAGGCATGGACATAATCGGGCAGCCCGTCCGCCCAGCCGGAAAAACGCGTGCCCAGCCGATAGCCTGCGCCGGCGCGCGTGACCCCGTCGTCCTCGCCGATGCCCAGATCGGCCTGGAAACCGGGCAGCGAGGGCAGGGTGCAGCTGATCCGGTCGGCCAGCGCGTCGCGCGCTGGCGGCGTGGCGAGCAGCGTCACCTCCAGGAACGGTGCGCGGCGCTTGAGCGCGGCGGCGGCACACCAAGCGGTCAGCCCGCTTCCGGCGACCAGCACATGGCGAATGGGCGCGCTCATGCCGCCGCCACCATCGGGCAATAGCGTTCCAGAAACGTGCGGTGATCGGGGCGCAAAGCGACATCGGCGGCAATTTCGGCACGCAGGGCCGCAACGGCGTGGAGCAGATCATGGGTCCCAGCGACATCGGCGCGGGGGTCCCAGCCTTCGGGCAGGACGCCCTGGCCCAGATAGACCGCGATCCAACTGGCATCGAGGAAGACGCCTTCGCGATACTTCACCACCCGTCCGCGCCTGCGCCACAGCTCCAGCTTTTCCGCCAGACTGTCCGGGATCGGCATGGTGCGGACATAGTTCCAGAAGGGCGAATCGTCGCGCGAAGTGGCGTGGTAATGCAGGATCAGGAAGTCGCGGATCCGGTCATATTCCAGATCGATGATCCGGTTGAATTCGTCGCGGTCGGACGCTTCCATCTGACGGCTGGGGAACAGCTCGATCAGCGCGGTGATCGCCTGTTGCACCAGATAGATGCTGGTCGATTCGAGCGGTTCGAGGAACCCGCTGGCCAGCCCTATGGCCACGCAGTTGCCGACCCAGCTGCGCCGACGCCGCCCCGCCTTGAAGCGCAGCAGGCGCGGCTCGGCCAGCTTCTCGCCCTCGACCGCATCCTCCAGCGCGCGGGCGGCCGCGGCATCGGTGATGAAGTCGCTGGCATAGACATAGCCATTGCCGGTGCGATGCTGGAGCGGGATGCGCCAGCGCCACCCGGCGGGCATCGCGATCGCGCTGGTATAAGGCGTGACGGCGGTTTCGGTCCGGCACGGCATCGCCACGGCGCGGTCGGTCGGCAGCCATTTCGACCAGTCCTCGAACGGTTCGCCCAGCGTCTGGCCGAGCAGCAGCGAGCGAAAGCCCGAGCAGTCGATGAACAGGTCGCCCTCGACCCGTTCGCCGTCCGCCAGCGTGACCGCGCGGATCAGCCCGTTTTCGCCATCACGCGCGACATCGACGACCATGCCCTCGGTCCGGACCGCGCCTGCATCCTCGGCCAGGCTGCGCAGATAGGGCGCGAACAGCAGCGCATCGAATTGATAGGCATAGCCGAAGGTCGAACTGAGGCCGCCTCGGGCATGATCGGGATGCTCGAACCGCGCCTCGCGCGCCAGCGTGCAGGCATAGGACAGCTGGTCGAGCGGCGGCAGGTCCTTCCCCTCCCGCGCCAACCGCGACCAATAGTGATGAAAATCGATCGCCCCCGTGCCGCGACCGAACGTACCAAAGGGGTGAATATAGCTGTCCCCGATTCGGCCCCAATCGCGAAACTCGATGCCCAGTTTGAAGGTGGCACGGGTGCGCGCCATGAACTCGGCCTCGGGAATGCCGAGCCGTTCATTAAAGGCACGGATATGCGGCAGCGTGGCTTCGCCGACGCCGACCACACCGATCGCTTCGGACTCGATCAGACGGACCTTGCATTGATTCGAAAGAAGACGAGTCAGCGCGGCGCCGGCCATCCAGCCCGCCGTACCGCCGCCCACGATGACGACCCGCACCACGTCGTTTGTCACTTTCGTCATCCACCCCCGGCCCGGTGATTTCGGCCCAATTCGTCATTTCATGCCGCGTGCCCGGCCCCGCCGCAATCCACCGAAAGGCGAGCGTGGCAGGAATGTCGCACCTTGTCCCGGATCGGACATTTTTTAAGTTAAACATCTTGTCGAATTGTAGCTGGTAGCGCAATCAACAGTCTGTGAAACGTGTCGACAGGCACGATCGCGACCTAACTGCGTGACGCCAATGGGGCGCGCGAAAAGGGGGGGATGACCATTATGCGCAGCGCTGCGCCGCTCACTGCCAATGCCAATCGTTTTAATCGACTCCTGCTCGGCGCGTCCGCCGGTGCTTTGTGCATCGCCGCGCTGACCACGCCCGCTTTCGCGCAGACGGCCAGCGACGCGGACCAGAGCGCCAATTCGCCAACCGGTGCGGTCGCGGGCCAGGGAACGGCCGGTTCGGCCACGCCGCGCACCAGCGCCAGCGTCGAGGCCGCCGGTGCCCAGCCGCCCGCTGGTGAGGAAGGCGGCGGCGGCAACGATATCGTTGTCACCGGCATCCGCCAGAGCCTGGCGAATGCGCAGAACATCAAGCGCAACTCCGACACCGTCGTCGACGCGATCACCGCCAGCGACATTGGCGCGCTGCCCGATCGCTCGGTCACCGAAGCGCTCCAGCGCGTTCCCGGCGTGTCGATCAGCCGCTTCGCCGCCGCCAACGACCCCGACCACTTCTCGGTCGAAGGCTCGGGCGTCGCGGTGCGTGGTCTGACCTTTGTCCGCTCCGAGTTCAACGGCCGCGACACGTTCTCGGCCGGTATCGGCGGCCAGGCGATCAACTTCTCCGACGTCCCCGCCGAGCTGCTAGGCTCGGTCGAGGTGTACAAGAACGCCACGGCCGAACTGATCGAGGGCGGCCTGGCCGGTACGGTCAACCTGAACACCCGCAAGCCGTTCGACAACAAGGGCTTCCACCTGGGCTTCACCGCCGAGGGCAATTACGGCGACTTCAAGAAAAAGTGGTCGCCGACGGGTTCGCTGTTCGTCAGCGACACCTGGGATACGGGCATCGGCCGCTTCGGCCTGCTCGGCAACATCTCGTACTCGCGCGTCCAGAGCCGCGCGGACAGCATCCGCATCACGAACATCCAGACCCGCGATAACACGCTGGCACTGGCGGCCAATTCGACCACGGCACAGAACTGCCGCAACCCGCTGCCGGGAACGGCCGATCAGACCACGCTGCCCGTGGGCGGTACGACCGGCTTTGCGTGCGCCGCGGCCAGCACGCCGGGCGCGGATGGATTCCTTGATCCGGCATCGTTGCGCTACGCACCCATTGGCGGCCAGTTCGCGACGCAGGAATTCGACCGCAAGCGCGACGGTATCGCGCTGGCCGGCCAATGGCAGAGCACGGACGAGCGCACTGTCCTGACCGCGCAGTTCCTGCGCACCCACACGGTCAACAACACCTCGGAGCGCACCTTCGAGACCGCTCCCGATCTGTCGGAATACAACACCTATCCGATCGGCTGCGTCCAGAACAACGCCGGTCCCGCCAACTCGACGATCGCGCAGTGCCCCACCGGCACGACCAAGAACTATGTGTACGACGGGGGCGGCCTGTTCCAGTCGGGCTACATCACCGCGCCGGGCAACGGCTATCGCGCGTCGTGCAGTGGCAACGCGACCTGCTGGGTTCCTACCGGCGGTACGCAGCAGTCGCTGGCGCGTGGCATGACCCGTGACGAGAACACCGTCACCGACTTCGGCTTGAACCTGAAGACCCAGCTTGACGATCACTGGTCGGTCAACCTGGACGGCGACTATACCCGCGCCAAGAAGACGAGCACCGATTTCCGCGTGTTCGGTTCGACCTTCGCGGACTCGGAACTCGACCTGTCGGGCAACCTGCCGGTCGTCATTCCGCACAAGCCCTCGACGCTGCAGGCGAGCTGGGCCACGCCCAACCCGACGCTGAACCAGCAGACCGACGCGCAGTACTTCGCCAACCGCAACGTCCAGTTCTGGCGCGCGGCGATGGACCACCTGGAAGACAGCGTGGGCCGCGAATATGCGTTCAAGGCGGATGTCGACTATAAGTTCGACGATGGCGGCTTCTTCACCCATGCCAAGTTCGGCGCGCGTTATGCCGACCGTTCGTCGCAGGTCCGCTACACCACCTATAACTGGGGTGCGCTGTCGGAAGTGTGGTCGGGTTCGAACCCGGTGTCGTTCGCGCAGGCGCCCGGTCAGACCGAGCTGTACACCTTCCCGAACTTCTTCCGTGGCGCGACCAATGGCGCGCCGTCGGCCTATTACTACACCGGCAACCTGAGCGGGAATTACCAGCAGTCGGCGGCGTATCTGCAGTCGATCGGCAATCTTTGGCAAACCGCCAACGGTTCGACCGCCACCACCTGGGCACCGCTGGCGCAGCGTGCGGGCGTGGTCGCAGGTACGCCGTACCTGCCGTCGGAAATCCAGGACGTGTCGCAGCAGGACAAGAACCTGTACGGCCAGCTGAATTTCGCCACGCCGGGCAACCTGTTCGGCAATGTGCGGATGAGCGGCAATATCGGCGTTCGCTACGTCCTGACCGACCTGACCTCGGCCGGGTCGATCGGCGCACCGACGCAGCAGCAGACCGGCACGAGCGATCCCTTCGGCACCCGTTGCGCGCCGCAGCCGGTGACCCAGAATGGTCAGCCCGTGCTCCAGAACGGCGTGCCGCTGGTCGCGGTGCCCGCAGGCATTTGTCAGCTGGGCCAGGCCGGCTATAATGCGATCCAGCAGTTCTCGACCGGCATCACGACGCCCGATACCGCCCGCAATCAGTATCATTACTTCCTGCCCAGCGCGAACCTGAAGTTCGGCGTTGGTCGCGACGTGGTGCTGCGTCTGGCGGCGTCGAAGGTCATGACCCGTCCGGACTTTGCGAACATCCGCAACTTCCTGCAGCTGGGTTTCGACACCAACAGCGGCCAGATCACGGCGACGGCGGGCAACCCCTATCTGAAGCCCGCGACCGCGTGGCAGTTCGATGCGACGGTCGAATGGTATTTCGCGCGCGTCGGTCAGCTGTCGGTCGACGTCTTCTACAAGTCGGTGAAGAACTTCTTCTACCAGTCGGTCACCAACCGCTCGATCACCAGCAACGGCATCACCCAGTCGGTGTTGGTCCGTGGCCCGGCGAACTACGACGGCACCGGCAAGATCAAGGGCGCCGAGGTTGCGTATCAGCAGACCTTCGACTTCCTGCCGGGTCTGCTCAGCGGCCTAGGCGCCAGTGGCAGCTACACCTTCATCGAGAGCTCAGGCCTGCCGAACTCGTTCCTGAACGGTGGCACCCCGGTCAGCACGTCGAACATCAAGCCGGGCAATCTGCCGCTGGAGGGGCTGTCGAAGCACACGGTCAATGCGGCCTTGTTCTACGAAAAGGGGCCGATCTCACTGCGGGCCGCCTATAACTGGCGCTCCAAGTATCTGCTGACCCCGGCGGACGTGATCTTCCCCTACACCTCCATCTATCAGGATGCGGGCGGGCAGCTGGACGCATCGGCGTTCATCAACCTGAACAAGTACCTCAAGATCGGCGTGCAGGGCGTGAACCTGGCCAATCAGGTCATCAAGACCGAGCAGGCCTATATCAGCGGTTCGACCGCCACCGCGCCGCGCTCGTACATCGTCAACGACCGCCGCTTCTCGTTCGCGATCCGCGGCACCTTCTGATCCGGTTTTCCGGCCGAACCGTTCGGGGTTCGGCCGGGCTGACGGACGCAAAAAAACCGCCCGCTTCCTATTCGGAGGCGGGCGGTTTTTCGTTGCTGGAAAAATGGGCGGCAGAACCGCTCAGTTATGCGGCAGCTTCGACAGGTCGAACCCCGGTCCCAGGTCGATCAGGAAGGCCGGCCCGACCTCGATCACCTGCTTGGCACCCGCCAGTTGCACGGTGATGTTCGCTTTGCCCGCCGCATAGGCTTGGTTGGCGACGCCCGAGACATAATAGCGCTTCCAAGTCGGGCCGACCTGCACCGGCTCGGAGGCGATGGGCGTGTAGGGCGGTTCGGAGCCGCCTGCGCCGACGGGGATGGTCACTGGCGCGGCTTCGGTCGCGTTCGGTGCGCGCAGAAAGACCATGACCAGCATGGTGTCGCCCGCCGCGATCGGCTTGATCGTAGGATAGGCAGCCCCGCTGTCCCAGGGATTGGCGCCCGCCTTGCTGATCTTGATCTGCACGGCATTGCCGCCCGGAACGTCGGGGGCGGGAACCTGCTTGGCGCTCTGATTTGGGCCGTAGGGCGCCCAGCCAATGCCGGGCGCGTTGACTGCCTTGTCGAAGATGCTGGGCTGGGCCGCCGCGCCGGGGGCGGCCTGGCCGGCGCCTCCCAATGGCAGGGCCGCAATCAGCAGGGCCACAAATCCGATCATGATCCTTCTCCTTCTCTTTCGGCCGGACTGTCCGGTCCTTTCGCAAAAACGATTGTATTCGGCGGCTTAAGAAAAGCCCGACCCCCGCAGGGAGCCGGGCTTTGTTCTTACTGGCCGATGATCTTGACGAGCGGTTCGGGCGACTGTCCCGTAGGCAGTCGGCCGCTCGCGGCCAGGCGCCGCGCCTTGTCGTCCCAACGCAGCGTCGCGCTGCGCCCGCCCGTCTTGCGATAGGCATTGGTCGTGCCGTCATCGTCATAGAGCGTGAAGCTGGTGTCGCGGCCGGGATAGACGCGGATGCTTTCCAGATTTTGGGTGGCGGCGGTGCTCGGCATGACCACGCCCATCGGCACGATCGAGCCCGCCCGCACGAACAGCGGAATATGGTCGATCGGTGCCGCCGCCTCGATCCACTGACCACCCGTATAGCGCTTGTCGGTCCACCAGTCATACCAGTCGGTTCCGCCAGGCAGATAGACGCGGCGCTTGGTCTGCCCCTGTTCGGTGACGGGCGCGACCAGGAAGGCGGGGCCGAACATATATTCGTCTCCCAGATCCTTCACCGCCGGATCGTTCGGAAAGTCCATGAACAGCGCGCGCATGAAGGGCGCGCCGGTCTGGCTCGTCTGCCGCCCCAACGCATAGAGATAGGGCATCAACGCGTAACGCAGCCGCAGCGCGCTCGCCAGGATCGGCTCGGCGGCGGTGCCATAGTCCCACAGCGCGGTGCCCGGCCGCTGGCCATGGATACGCAGCGTCGGCGTGAAGGCATTATACTGGAACCAGCGGACGAACAGCTCCGGGTAATCGCGGTACGATGGCGCCATCGCGGTCGCGCCCGCTGGATCGACCAGCACCGGATGCTGCGCTTCCGGCCCATTGGGCCATTGCCAGCCGCCCGTGTCGCTCGACCAGTACGCGATGCCGCTGGCGGTCATGCCCAGGCCCGCGGGCACCTGACGGCGCAGCGCTTCCCAGTTGGACTGCACGTCCGACGACCAGAACAGGCAGCCATTGGCCTGGGTACCCAGATAGGCGGCGCGGCACAGGATGAGGTTGCGCTTGTCCGGCCGGTCGCGCGCAGAGCCCTCCGCCACGCTGGAGGTATGAAGCAGCGGATAGACGTTGCGGTAACGATCGCCCGAGCCGATCGAAAAGAAATGCCCTTCGGGCACCAGATCAGGCTCGGTCTCGTCCAACCAGGCGTAGTCGAAGCCCTGGGAAAAGATGTTGTCGCGGATCCTGTCCCAGAACCAGGCGCGCGCCTCCGGGTTGGTGCTGTCGATCAGCGCGCCCGCCCGGTCGGAGCGGATCGGCAGGCCATCGACCGGATTGCCGTCCTTGTCCTTCATCAGCCAGCCCTTGGCGGCTAGCGTGTCGAACCACCGGCTCTCGCGCTCGAAGCGCGGCCAGATGCTGATGATGCTCTGCATCCCCATCGACTTGAGATGCGCATTCATGCCCGCCGGATCGGGAAAGGCCGTGCGGTCGATGTCGAGCTGCCCCATCCGCGTCCAGTAGAACCAGTCGAGCACCATGATGTCGAGCGGCAGGCCGCGCTTGCGATAGCCGTCGGCGATCTCGGTCAGTTGGCCTTGCGTCTCGTAGCGTGCCTTGCTCTGGATCAAGCCGAAGGCGGCCTTGGGCGGCAGCGGCGTCGCCCCGGTCAGGCGAGCATAACCGGCGTAGAGCTCGTCGGTCGTGCGCCCCGCGATCACGAAGAACGACACCCGCTCGCCGACGTTCGAGGCGAATCTGGTCGCGTTCAGCAGGCCCGGCGAGACGGTGGTTGCGGACGGGTTGTCCCACAGGATCGCATAACCCTTGTCGGTCACCATGAACGGCACGCAGACCGACTCGCCGCCGGGGCGGTCATAATCGTGGCGGCAATCGATCGTCCGCCCGCGAAGGTCGAGCACCCCGTCCTGATACTGGCCCAGCCCATAATAATGCGTGTCGAGCGTGTCGGCGAAGTTGGCACCGACACGGAAGGTCTTTTCGTCCGAGACGGTGTGCGGCGCCTTTTCCCAGCCGTTCATCCGGGTCAGCGGCTTGCCCTCCGGCCCGGCGAAGCTGATCGACACGGGCGGAAGCGAAGGCGCGAAGTATCGCTCCATCTGGCTGGGCGGCTTGGGCCAGGGTTGCGCAGCGACGGTCACGGTCAGGCCGGACGAGGCGAAGATGTCGCCGCTCGCATCCGTGCGGTGGGACCAGCCTGTGGCATCACGCTTGGCGATCAGGCCATAGCCGGGCTTGGCCTCCGCCTCGGCACGGTCGGTGGCGATGGTGACGCGGACGATGCCGGGGGCGTAGGGCTCGACCGAGACGAGCGCGCCGTTACGCTCGACGGTGCCTAACGGATCGGCCGACAGGGCCAGGGGCGCGACGGCCGCGAGCAGCGCGGAGGCGGCGCAGGCCCACCGCCAGTGACGACCGGACACCGTGGCGCGCGCTTTGCCCCGCATGAAACATCCCCCCTATTAAGCAAACTGTTTTGCGTATTGGCTACCCTATCGCTGGCGCCGTGGGTGGGGAAGGGGGAACGCTATCCGGCGCGAAACGGATCGCTCACCGTCGGACGGGACGGTCGATCATGCCGTCCGGCCAGCCGCAAGCGATAGCGCGGGTCGCTCGCGCGGGTCAGCGTCACATCGTACCAGCCGAGCGCATCGTCCAGCGACCAGCGATGGCGGCCGGGCTTGAGCGGACGGGGCAAGGGCACGGCCTTGCCCGGTTCGAGGCGCACGATCGACAGGTCATGCAGGCCGGGCGGGACGGTCAGGACCAGCCCGTCGGCATTGACCGAGTTCTGCACCTCGGGAATGTCCATGTGCGCCGCGAAGTGGCGGTGAAAGCCGTTCGGGCCGAGCGCCCACAGGTCGTGGCCAGTCGTCGGATCGGACAGCCAGACATCCTCGATCTGCGTGCCCGCAGCCAGCGAGTAACGGCGCGGCGTCCGCTCGAGCGCCTGACGGTCATAGACATGAAAAACGGCACCGGCTCCCTCCGCGCGGAAGCGCAGGCGAACCCCTTGGGGATCGGCGATCCGCTGCACCTCCAGCCGGTACGGCAGGGGACGGGCGCGGCGGATGCCGGGTTCCTGTCGGGGCGCTCCCGACGAGGCGGGAGCCTGCGGGCTGACCTGTCCCTTGATCGCGGCGGCGCGGATCGCTTGGGCGTGGGGATCGGGCAGGCTGGGCGTGGCGGCGTCGCTCGCGGCAAAGTCGAACGCGCTGGTCAAGTCACCGCATATCGCACGCCGCCAGGCAGAGATGTTGGGCTCGTGAAAGCCGAAGCGCGCCTCCAGGAAGCGGATGACGCTGGTATGGTCGAACGTTTCCGAATTGACCCAGCCGCCCCGGCTCCAGGGCGACACGACATACATGGGCACGCGCGGGCCGAGGCCATAGGGGCGTCCGCGATAGGCGGGCGTGTCGGCTTCCGCGTCGCCGGTCGATGGCACGTCATGATATTCGCCCGCCAGATCGACCGTCGATCTGCCGAGCGGTTTGCCATCGGCCCCACGGGACGGCGGGGCGGGCGGGGGGACGTGGTCGAAAAAGCCGTCATTCTCATCGAACATCACGAACAGCACGGTTCGCGCCCAGACCTTGGGATCGGCGGTCAGCGCATCGAGCAGTTCAGCGGTATAGGCCGCGCCCTGCGCCGGGCTGGAGGGGTTGGGATGCTCCGACCCGGCGGCGGTGGCGATGACATAGGACACCTGCGGCAGCCGTCCGGCCAGCACATCGGCCTTCAACACGTCCAGTCCGCGTGTGGTTAGTGCCCGGTCCATCAGTTCGGGATCTCCGCGCCCGTGATGCGCCTCGCGATAGGCATGAAAGCCGACCAGCGGGTTGTCGGTAAAATTGTCCGCCATGTCCTGATAGATGCGCCAGTCGATGCCCGCCGCCTGCATCCGCTCAGGGGTGGTGGTCCAGCGATAGGGATCGGCCGCGCCGCCATTCTCAACCAAGCTGTCATGCGAATTGCCGATCGCCGGACCGCCCGCCTGGCCCGTGGGATCATTGGTGCCGCTCCACAGGAACAGGCGGTTGGTGTTGGTCCCCGTCTGCACCGCGCAGTGATAGGCGTCGCAGATGGTGAAGGCCTCGGCCAGCGCGAACTGGAAGGGCAGGTCGGCGCGGGCATAGTAGCCCATGGCGCGCTGGTGCTTCGCCTCGGGCCAGTGGGCCATGCGGCCTTCGTCCCAGGCAGCCTGCGCGTCGGGCCAAGTGTGCGGCGTGCCCTGCATGCGCATCAGGGCGAACTCTTTGTCGGTGTCGAGGTGGAAGGGCGAGACGAGACGCGGGCCGCCCTCGGCCTTGCGGTCGAGCTGTTGCCAGACAGTACGTGAGGCTCCGTCTGAGGATGCCACCGGAATGGGGAAGCGGTCGCCGAAGCCGCGCACCCCGGGCATCGTGCAGAAATAGTGATCGAAACCACGATTTTCCTGCATCAGGATGACGACATGCTCGACGTCGCGGATCGTGCCGGTATGCCGGTCGGGGGCGATCGCGGCGGCGCGAGCGATGGCCGGGGGCAGGGCGGCGGAACCGGCGAGGGCGGCGCCGGCGGAGAGAAGGGAGCGGCGGGAGACTGTGACCATCGGCTCGCCATGGCCGAGATGGTTGACGTTTTGGTGACGCACACAATCCTCCCCGGCACGGGGAGGGGGACCAGCGAAGCTGGTGGAGGGGGCTTCATCATAGGACGTCGCCGGCGGCGATCCCCCTCCACCACCGCTGCGCGGCGGTCCCCCTCCCAGTGCCGGGGAGGATCGAGGCGAACTATACGTCGTCTATATGCGAAAGCGGGGGATCGCTCTCGAATTGCTATGGCGCACAGGCCTAATTGCTCGGCCCTGGAGGTCGCCCAACTCACTCGTGGCGGCCTGTCCATAGGGGCAGATATGAAGACCATGAAGTTGAGCGCCGCTGCGGCGCTGTTCGTGTTTCCCGCAGCCGCATCCGCTCAAACCGCCGAAACCGCGCCGCCGCCCGTGACCGTCAGCGGTTCGGTCGCCATCGCATCCGACTATCGCCTGCGCGGCATTTCGCAATCGGACGAGCATATGGCGATCCAGGGTGGCCTGACCGTGGCGCACGAAAGCGGCGCCTATGTCGGCGTCTGGGGCTCGAACCTGGCGGGGTGGGGGACCTTCGGCGGCGCGAACATGGAGCTGGACCTGATCGGTGGTTACAAGACCAGGATCAGCCCGACCGGCACGCTCGATGTCGGGCTGACCTGGTACATGTATCCGGGCGGCGCGAACAAGACCGACTATGCCGAGCCCTATGCGAAGCTGTCGGGCACGACCGGCCCGGTCTCGTTGACCGCCGGTGTCGCCTATGCGCCCCGGCAGCAGGCGATCGGCAAGTGGTACAATAACGGCACCAGCGCCGCCGCCGGTGTCTATGACCATCCCGGCGCCAAGAGCGACAACCTCTATCTCTGGGGCGACGGGGCGGCCGCGATTGCGGGCACGCCGTTCACCGCCAAGGCGCATATCGGCCATAGCTGGGGCATGGACGGCCTCGGCCCCAACGCCACCGCGCCGACGCCGACCGGCGACTATTGGGACTGGTCGCTGGGTGCGGACACCAGCTGGCACAATCTGACGCTGGGCGTCGCCTGGGTCGATACCAGCATTTCCGACCGCAAGGCCGCCTATCTGCGCCCGAGCTTCAGCAAGGGACAGGACGGCAACGGCAATATCGCGGGCAGCACGCTGCTCGTCTCCCTCACCGCCGGTTTCTGAGGAGCATAAGCCATGGACGATCTGATCTGGTTGCTGGTCATGGCTGGGCTGGTGGCGGCGACGCTCGCCTATGCCCGCCTGTGCGACCACGCGTGAGGGGGGCGAGAGCATGACCCTCGACCTCTGGCTGGCGGCGCTGACCGCGCTCGGCCTTCTCGTCTATCTGGTGGCGGTGTTGATCCGCCCAGAACGTTTCTGAAGGGGGCGGCACCATGACGCTTCAAGGATGGGCCTTGATATTGGGCTTCATCGCGATCCTGCTCGCGCTGACCAAGCCGGTCGGCGCGTGGCTGTTCGCTCTTTACGAGGGGCGGCGCACGCCCCTGCATGTCGTGCTCGGTCCTGTCGAGCGCGGCTTCTACAAATTGTCGGGCATCGACCCCGACGCCCAGCAGGGCTGGCGGCGTTACGCGCTGCATATGCTGGCCTTCAACGTCGCGTTGATGGTCTTCACCTATGCGGTACTGCGCCTGCAATTCTTCCTGCCGGGCAATCCGCAGGGGTTGGCGGGGCTGACTCCGCATTTGGCGTTCAACACCGCGATCAGCTTTACGACCAACACCAACTGGCAAAGCTATGGCGGCGAGTCGACCATGTCGAACCTCAGCCAGATGCTCGGCCTGACCATCCACAATTTCCTGTCGGCAGCGACCGGCATCGCGCTGGCCTTTGCGCTGTTTCGTGGGTTTGCCGGGCGCGAGACGAAGAATCTCGGCAATTTCTGGGCCGATGTAACGCGCATCACCCTGTACCTGCTGCTGCCGATCTGCGTCGTCTACACCGTCTTCCTGATCGCCAGCGGCGTGCCGCAGACGATGGCGGGCGTCGTCAATATCGATACGCTGGAGGGCGTGCGCCAGTCGATCCTGCTCGGCCCGGTGGCGAGCCAGGAAGCGATCAAGATGCTCGGCACCAATGGCGGCGGCTTCTTCAACGCCAACAGCGCGCATCCATTCGAGAACCCGACGGCGCTGACCAACCTGGTCCAGATGCTGTCCATCTTCACGATCGGCTTCGGCCTGACCTGGTGCTTCGGCAAGGCGGTCGGCAATACGCGCCAGGGCTGGGCGATCCTGGCCGCGATGATCCTGCTGTTCCTGGGCGGCGTCAGCGTGGCCTATTGGGCCGAAGCGGCGGGCAACCCCGTGCTGCACCAGCTGGGCGTGGCGGGCGGCAACATGGAGGGCAAGGAGGTCCGCTTCGGCGTCGCCGCCTCAGCGCTGTTCGCGGCCGTCACCACGGCGGCATCATGCGGTGCGGTCAATGCGATGCACGACAGCTTTACCGCGCTGGGCGGCATGATCCCGCTGTTCAACATGCAGCTGGGCGAGGTCGTGATCGGCGGCGTCGGCGCTGGCATCTACGGGTTCCTGCTGTTCGCCATCCTCGCGGTCTTCGTGGCGGGCCTGATGGTCGGCCGCACGCCGGAATATGTCGGCAAGAAGATCGAAGCCCGCGAGGTCAAGCTCGCCGTCCTCGCCATCGCCGTGCTGCCGCTGTTCATCCTGGGCCTGACCGCGCTGTCGTGCGTGACGGGGCAGGGGCTGGCCGGGCCGCTCAACAAGGGGCCGCATGGGTTCGGCGAAATCCTTTATGCCTTCACCAGTGCTGTGGCGAACAACGGCTCGGCCTTTGGGGGCCTGACCGCTTCGACCCCCTGGTATGACGGCTTGCTGGGCGTCGCCATGTGGGTGGGCCGCTTCTTCATCATCGTGCCGATGCTCGCCATTGCCGGAAGTCTCGCCGCGAAGAAGCATGTTCCCGCCTCCGCCGGGTCCTTCCCGACCACGGGTGTGCTGTGGGTCGGTCTGCTCGTCGGCATCGTGCTCGTGCTGGGCGGCCTGACCTTCCTGCCGAGCCTCGCCCTTGGTCCCATCGCCGATCATCTTGCGATGATCCGCGGTCAACTCTTCTGATCGGGAGCGCCTGTCATGGCCCATTCCCCTACCAAGAGCCTGTTCACCGCCGAGCTGGTGCTCCCCGCGATCAAGGCCTCGTTCGTCAAACTGAATCCCCGCGAGCTGATCCGCAACCCGGTGATGTTCGTGACCGCCGTGGTCGCCGCGCTGCTGACCGTTTTGCTCGTCGTCGGGCAGGACGGGCTGACCACCGGCTTCAAGCTGCAACTGGTCGTCTGGCTGTGGCTGACCGTGTTGTTTGGTACATTCGCCGAGGCGCTGGCCGAAGGGCGTGGCAAGGCGCAGGCGGCCTCGCTTCGTGCCGCCAAGGCCGAACTGACCGCCAAGCGGCTGAAGGGAGCGGGCCAGGATTGGGAGAATGTCCCCGCCAGCGCCCTGAAGATCGGCGATGTGGTGCTGGTCGAGACCGGCGACCTGATCCCGTCGGACGGTGAAGTCGTCGCCGGTGTTGCATCCGTCAACGAAGCCGCGATCACCGGCGAGAGCGCACCCGTTATCCGCGAGGCGGGCGGCGACCGTTCGGCGGTGACGGCGGGCACCCGCGTCATCTCCGACGAGATCCGCGTCAAGGTAACGGTCAATCCGGGCCAGGGCTTCCTCGACCGCATGATCGCGCTGGTTGAGGGCGCCGAGCGGCAGAAGACACCGAACGAGGTGGCGCTGACCATATTGCTCGTCGGGCTGACCATCATCTTCCTGATCGCGGTCGGCACCATTCCGGGCTTCGCTTCTTTCGCGGGCGGCAGCATTCCGGTGGCGATCCTGGCGGCGTTGCTCATTACCCTGATCCCGACGACCATCGCGGCCCTGCTGTCGGCGATCGGCATCGCGGGCATGGACCGTCTGGTCCGCTTCAACGTGCTCGCCAAGTCGGGCCGCGCGGTCGAGGCGGCGGGCGACGTCGACGTGTTGCTGCTCGACAAGACGGGGACCATCACCATCGGCGATCGTCAGGCGAGCGAGTTTCGCAGCATAGGTGGCTCCGATGTCGACGCGCTGGCCGAGGCGGCGCTGATGGCGAGCCTAGCCGACGAGACCCCCGAAGGCCGCTCGATCGTCGTCCTGGCGCGCGAGCAGTTCAAGGTCTCGATCGCCAGCCTGCCCGCGGACGCCGAGATCATTCCCTTCACCGCGCAGACCCGTATCTCGGGCGTGAGGCTCGGCGATCGGCTGATCCAGAAGGGTGCGGTCGACTCGATCCTTCGCGCCCATCCGGGCGTAGGCGAGACGGCGGCGGCAACCCAGTTGCGCCGCATCACCGACGAGATTGCGCGCGCCGGTGGCACGCCGCTGGCGGTGGCGGAAAATGGTCGCCTGCTCGGCGCCATCTTCCTGAAGGACGTGGTCAAGGCGGGCATCCGCGAACGCTTCGGCGAGCTGCGGCGCATGGGCATCCGCACGGTGATGATCACTGGCGACAACCCCCTGACCGCTGCGGCCATCGCTGCCGAAGCGGGCGTCGACGACTTCCTCGCCCAGGCGACGCCGGAGGACAAGCTGGCGCTGATCCGCAAGGAACAGCAGGGCGGCAAGCTGGTCGCGATGTGTGGCGACGGCACCAACGACGCGCCCGCGCTGGCGCAGGCGGATGTCGGCGTTGCGATGAACACCGGCACCCAAGCCGCGCGCGAGGCGGGCAATATGGTCGATCTGGACAGCGATCCGACCAAGCTGATCGAGGTCGTTGGTCTGGGCAAGCAGTTGCTGATGACGCGCGGGGCGCTGACGACCTTCTCGGTCGCCAATGACGTGGCGAAGTATTTCGCGATCATCCCGGCGATGTTCGTGGCGCTCTATCCGGGCCTTGGCGTGCTGAACGTCATGGGTCTGGCAACGCCGCAATCGGCGATCCTGAGCGCCATCATCTTCAACGCGCTCATCATTCCGCTTCTCGTGCCACTGGCGCTGAAGGGCGTCGCCTACAAGCCGATGGGGGCGGGGCCGCTGCTGGCGCGCAATCTCGCCGTTTACGGTCTGGGCGGCCTGATCGCGCCGTTCGTCGGCATCAAGATCATCGACCTTGTGGTCGGTGGCCTCGGACTGGCGTGAGTTGAGGATAATCGCCCCTCCCCTTCAGGGGAGGGGTTGGGGTGGGGCCTTTCCCCAAGCGTTTCGTTTGCGGCGGCGACCCACCCCCCAACCCCACCCCTGAAGGGGAGGGGCTAAAGGAAGGAAGCATCATGAACACGGACATTACCTCCGCATTTCGGCCCGCGATCGTCATGACGATCCTGTTCGCGATCCTGCTCGGATTGGTCTATCCTCTGGCCATGACCGGCATCGGACAGGCCATCTTCCCACATCAGGCCAATGGCAGCTTAGTGCATGTCGGCAACCGGGTGATCGGCTCCGAGGTCGTCGGACAGGCCTTCGTCAGCGACCGCTATTTCCAGACGCGTCCCTCGGCGGCGGGCAAGGGTTATGACGGGCTGGCCTCGTCGGGCTCGAACCTGGGGCCGACGTCGCTGGCTTTGGTCGACCGGGTGAAGGCCGATGTCGCCAAGCGTCGTGCCGAGGGCGTGATCGGGCCGATACCCGCCGATCTCGTTACCGCCAGCGGCTCGGGCCTAGACCCCGATCTGTCGCCCGAAGCCGCACTGGCGCAGGCGGCGCGTATCGCACGCGTCCGGGGCTTGGGCGTCGAGAAGGTTCGCGCCTTGGTCGTCGCGCATACCGAAGACTCGGTGCTGGGCGACCCCCATGTCAACGTCCTCGCCCTCAACCGCGCGCTGGACGCTGCGTCCAAGCGATGACGGCAGGCGAGCCGCGCCCCGATCCCGACGCCCTGCTGCGCGCTGCCGAGCGCGAGGGGCGCGGCCGCCTGAAAATCTTCCTCGGGGCCGCGCCCGGCGTCGGCAAGACGTTCGAGATGCTGTCCGAGGGCGCGGCCCGCCGCCGCGACGGTGTCGATGTCGTCGTCGCGGTCGTCGAAACCCACGGTCGGGTCGAGACCGAGGCGCTGGTCCGGGGGCAGGAGGTTATGCCCCGCCGCGCCGTCCCCTATGAGGGGCGGACGCTGCACGAGATGGACATCGATGCGGTGCTTGCCCGCGCACCCCGCCTCGCGCTGGTCGACGAACTGGCGCACACCAACGCGCCGGGCAGCCGCCACCCCAAACGCTATCAGGATGTCGAGGAGCTGCTGGCGGCCGGGATCGACGTCTATTCCACCGTCAACATCCAGCACGTCGAAAGCCTGAACGACGTCGTCGCCAGCTTCACCCGCGTCCGCGTGCGCGAGACGGTGCCCGACCGCATCCTGGAGGCCGCCGAGATCGAGGTGGTCGACATCCCGCCCGACGAGCTGATCGAGCGGTTGAAGGCGGGCAAGGTCTATCTGCCGCAGGAAGCGACGCGGGCGCTGTCTCACTTCTTTTCCAAGTCCAACCTGTCGGCGTTGCGCGAACTGGCACTCAGGCGCGCGGCGCAGGCGGTCGATGCGCAGATGCTCGACCATGTCCGGTCGCTTGGCGTCGGCGGGCAATGGGCGGCGGGTGAGCGGCTGGTCGTCGCGGTCAGCGAATTGCCGGGCGCCGACGAACTGGTCCGCGCCGCCAAGCGCACCGCCGACGCGCTGCGCGCGCCCTGGACCGCGCTATTTATCGAAACGCCCCGGACCGCGACGCTGGGCGAGGCGCAGCATCGGCGGCTGGCGGCGACGATGACGCTCGCGACCCAACTGGGCGCGGCGGTCGCGACGGTGCCCGCGCCGAGCGTGGTCGAGGGCATCCGCGCCTTCCTGACCGATGCGCGCGCCACACAACTGGTCGTTGGCAAGGCCAAACGCTCGCGCTGGTTCGAGCTGCGCCACGGCTCGGTCGTCGACCGGCTGGTGCGCGAAACGCCGGGTGTCACCGTCCATGTCCTGCCGGTCGGCGAGGCTCCGGCCGAGCGGGAGCGTGTCAAGCGGCGCGGGCAATGGGGCTCGCCGACCGGCTATGCCCTGACGCTGGTGGGGGTTACGGGCGTAACCGGGCTGGCCAGCGCGCTGTTCCATATCCTGAACCTGGGCAATGTCGCTTTGCTCTATCTGCTGCCCGTCATGGCGGCGGCGAGCCTGTACGGCCTGCGCACCGGCCTGTTCGCGGGGATCGCGTCGAGCCTGGCGTACAACTTCTTCTTCCTGCCGCCGGTCGGCACGCTGAGCGTCAGCAATCCCGAAAACGTCATCTCGATCTTCGTCCTGCTGGGAGTCGCCGTCGCGACCAGCCAGTTGACCTCGCGAGTGCGCGCGCAGGCGGACCTTGCGGCAGCGAGTGCGCGCGACAATGCGACGCTCGCGGGGTTCCTTCACCGCTTGAGCGGACTTGCCGATCCGGCCGAGGCGTCGCGCGTGATCTGCGAGGATATCGCGCGGCTGTTCGAGGTGCAGGCGGTTCTGCTGGCTCCGTCGCCCGCTGGGCTGGCGGTACAGGCGGCGACCCGGCCGGACTATCGGCTGGAGACGATGGAGATGGCCGCCGCGCACTGGGCGTTCGACACCGGGGCGCCGGCGGGCAAGGGGTCGGCGACGCTGGCCGCGTCCGAATGGCTGTTTCAGCCGCTGAAGGCCGGAAACCGGACACTCGCGGTACTGGGCCTGGCGAAGGACGCAGGGAGCGAGCCGGTGCGTGCCGATCGCCTGCCGCTGCTGACCGGGCTGATCGACCAAGCCGCGTTGATCCTAGAACGGCTTCGGTTGGAGGCGGAGGTGCGTGATGTGGACGCGGTGCGCACCCGCGATCGGCTCCGCGCGGCGCTGCTGTCCTCGGTCAGCCATGACCTGCGCACGCCGCTGACCGCCGTGATGGCCGCCGCCGCGCAACTGCGGCAGGGGGCGACGCCCGAGCTGATTGCGACGATCGAGGGGGAGGCGGTGCGGCTCAATCGTTTCGTCGCCAACCTGCTCGATATGGCGCGGGTCGAGGCGGGGGCGCTGAAGCTGAAGATCGAGCCCATTGATCTCAGCGATGCGGTGACCGGCGCAGCGCATGACGCCCGCCGCGCGCTGGAGGGGCATTCGGTGCGGCTCGACGTGCCGCCCGACCTGCCTCTGGTCCGCGCCGATCCGCAACTATTGCACCATTGCCTGCTCAACCTGCTCGACAATGCCGGGCGCTATGGTGATCCAGGGACCGAGATCGTGATCAAGGGCCGGCATCGCCACGGCACGCTTCGTCTCTCGGTGCTGGACCACGGCCCCGGCCTGCCGCCGGGCCGCGAGGCGGAGGTGTTCGAGACGTTCCGGCGGCTGGAGGGCTCCGACCGGGTGGCGGGCGGCACCGGCCTGGGCCTCGCCATCGTCAAGGCCTTTGCCGAGGCCATGGGTCTGAGCGTAGAGGCGGGCAATCGCGAGGATGGTACGGGCGCGGCGTTCGCGCTCTGCTTCCCGCGCGACCACATCATGCGCGATGGCGCGCCGGAGGGAATGGCCTGATGCCCGCGACGATCCTGGTGGTGGACGACGAAGTCGCAATCCGCCGCCTGCTGCGCAACACGCTGGAACAGGCGGGGCATCTGGTGGTCGAGGCCCGCGACGGGCGCGAGGCGCTGGCGCGGGCGGCGGCGGACCATCCCGATGCGGTGCTGCTCGACCTGGGGTTGCCCGATCGCGACGGATTGAGCCTGATCCCGCTGCTTCGAGCGGGCGAGCGGGTGATCCTGGTCGTCTCGGCGCGCGAGGCGACCGAGGAAAAGGTCGCGGCGCTCGACCTGGGGGCGGACGATTATGTCACCAAGCCGTTCGACAGTGAGGAATTGCTGGCCCGGCTGCGCGTGGCGCTGCGGCACGCCCGCGCGGCGGAGGCGGTGCCTTCGGTGGTGCGGACCGGCGATCTGGCGATCGACCTCGACCGACGGGTCGTGACGCGTGGCGGCGAGGCGCAGCATCTCACCCGCAAGGAATATGACGTGCTGGCGATGCTGGCGCGCCATCGCGGCCGAGTAGTCACCCACGACAGGATCATCGACGCCGCCTGGGGCGGGGACGAGGACCCGCGCATCGATTACCTGCGCATCGTCGTGCGCAACTTGCGCCAGAAGCTGGAAGCGCCGCAGCCGGTCGGGAGCGTGATCGCGAACGAACTGGGCGTGGGGTATCGGTTGCGGGTGGAGGGCTGAAAAATCCTCCCCCGGTACGGGGAGAGGGACCATCCAAAGGATGGTGGAGGGGGCGTGCCACAAAGGACGTATCCAGCGCCCGCCCCCTCCGTCAGCGCTCCGCGCTGCCACCTCCCCGTGCCGGGGAGGATCGTGGGTCAGCCCATCGTCTCGCCCGTCCGCAGGGTCAGCACCTCGACCCCGGTCTTCGTCACTGCGACCGTATGCTCGAACTGCGCCGAGAGCTTTCCGTCATCGGTCACGACCGTCCAGCCATCGTCGCTGGTCGAAACCTTGCGGGTGCCCTGGTTTATCATCGGCTCGATGGTGAAGGTCATGCCCTCGCGCAGCACCGCGCCGGTGCCCGGCCGCCCGAAGTGCAGCACATCGGGCGCCTCGTGCATCTCGCGCCCGATGCCGTGGCCGCAATAATCGCGGACGACCGAATAGCCGTTCGCCTTGGCGTGTTTTTCGATGGCGGCACCGATGTCGCCCAGCCGGGCGCCGGGGCGCACCTGGCGAATGCCCTTCCACATAGCTTCCTGCGTCACGCGGACCAGCCGCTTCGCACCCGGCGACACCTCGCCGATCGTATAGGTCTTGCTCGAATCCGTGATGAAGCCGTTCTTCTCCAGCGTGATGTCGAGATTGACGATATCGCCGTCCTTCACCACGTCCTCGGCGCTCGGCACGCCGTGGCAGACGACTTGGTTGATCGAGCTGTTAAGCACATAGGCAAAGCCGTACTGCCCCTTGCTCGCCGGGCGCGCGGACAGATCGTGGGTGATATAGCGCTCGACGAGGTCATTGATCGCCAGCGTCGACAAGCCGCTGAGCGCCACCCCGTCGAGCATCTCGAACACCTGCGCGAGCAACCGTCCGGAGACGCGCATCAGCGCCAGGTCATCGGCCGTCTTGACCATGTCAGGCAACCAGCGGCTGGGGCAAAGGCAATTCCGCTGCGGCCATCTGCGCCTTGATGATGTCGTGGAAGCTGAGCGTGGGATTGGCCTCGGCCAACATGCCCATCTTTATCCAGAATTCGGCTTGCGCGTTGATCGAGCGGCACATGACGGTGCTGGCGCGGCGGACCTCTTCATGCAGCTGGTCGTCGATTTTTACGATACCCATATATAAAGCATATACGGTTCGTATATGGCGCGCGCAAGCCGGATCAGGCGGTCGGCCGGGTCAGGACAAAGGCGGCGCATCCTGCCATGGCGGCGGCGACGAGGAGCGCCAATGGCCAATGCGGGTTGGCGCCGATCAGGAACATGCCATAGCCCAGCGTCATTCCGCCGCACGCCATCGCCTTGCCTCGACGCCCGATCGCGCCATGCTGTCGCCAGGCCCGCAAGCTGGGGCCGAAGCGCGGATGGTCGAGCAGCCATGTCTCCAGCCGGGGCGAAGACCGCGCGAAACAGCCCGCCGCCAGGATCAGGAAGATCGTCGTCGGCATCAACGGCAGGATCGCCCCGATCACGCCAAGCGCGACGAACAGGCATCCCAAGGTGAGCCAGCCGAGCCGTATCATGTGGGTTGCGTAGCGAGGTGTGGGGGGCGGGGGAAGGGAAGTTTGGGGCGCGCTAGCGCAACCTCTTCATACCATCATCCCATCAGACAGGGGGGAATGCCGATCGGCGCTGGCAAAAGTTCGTCACGGGTCTTGATCGCTTGGGCGGCTATCGCGTTCTAGGGGATTGCGGATGCGTGATGAACGAATGGAACGACATGCGGTGGCGACGGCGTAACCTGGCCTCGATGAGTGCGGATGTGAATGACGGCCTGGCCCCCGGTGTCGAGGCGGTGACCAGCGGAACCCCCCGGTCGGACGAGCCGGTGCAGACCCGCGGCTACCGCGTCATCGCGCTGGTCGTCGCCTCGGCGCTGTTCATGCAGCAACTGGATGGCACCGTGCTGACCGTCGCGCTGCCCACCATGGCACGCGACCTCGCCACGCCCGCCACCAGCCTCAGTCTGGCGCTGACCAGCTATCTGCTGGCGCTGGCGCTGTTCATTCCCGCCAGCGGGACGCTGGCCGACAAGTTCGGGTCGCGCACCGTCTTCTGCTCGGCGATCGGGGTGTTTCTGCTCGGCTCGATCCTGTGCGCCCAGTCGGGATCGCTGCCGACTTTGGTGGCGGCGCGCTTCCTGCAAGGGATTGGCGGCGCCATGATGGTCCCGGTCGGGCGGCTGGTCCTGCTGCGCAGCGTCGCCAAGGAGGACATGGTTCAGGCACTGTCCTGGCTGGTCATGCCCGCGCTGATCGGGCCGATCCTGGGGCCGCCGCTGGGCGGGTTCATCGTGACCTGGCTCGACTGGCGCTGGATCTTCTATCTCAACATTCCGATCGGCGTCATCGGCATGGTGGGGGCCTGGATGCTGGTGCCCGAGGTGCGCGGCGATGCGCGGGCGCGGTTCGACGTATCGGGTTTCCTTCTGTCGGGCGTATCGCTCGGCTGTCTGTTGTTCGGGTTCGAGCTGGCGAGCCGCCCCGGCACCGGCTGGGTCGCGCTGGTCCTGCTGATCGTCGGGGCGGTCTTCGGATGGCTCTATATCCGCCACGCACGGCACACGACCGACCCGATCCTCGATCCCACGCTGATGCAAGTGCCGACCTTTCGCCTCTCGGTAATCGGCGGTTCGCTGACTCGGATCACGCAGGGCGCGCAGCCCTTTCTGCTGCCGCTGATGTTTCAGCTCGGTTTCGGCCTCACCGCCGCCAAGACGGGGACGATCACCATGGCGGGGGCGGTGGGCGCGCTGGCGATGAAGGCGCTGGCCCCGCGCGTGCTGCGCCGCTGGGGCTTTCGTCGCAGCCTGATCGTGTCAGGACTGGTCAGCGGCGCAGGGTACGCCACCTGCGCGCTGTTCCGCCCCGACTGGTCGATCGCGGTCATCACCTTCATCCTGGCGCTATCCGGCTTCTTCACCTCCTTTCAATTCACCGGATTCAACGCCATCGCCTATGCCGATGTCGATAAGGACCGGATGAGCGCGGCGACCAGCTTTTATGCCACCTTTCAGCAACTCACCCTGTCGCTGGGCATTTGCACCGCCGCGACCGTGCTGGAGCTGGGCTCGCTGATCGAGGGGAAGGGCGGGCCGACGCTCGACAGCTTTTCGGCGGCGTTCCTGGTCGTTGCGGCCATCTCCACCTCGGCGGTTATCTGGAACCGTCGCTTCGCCCCCGATGCGGGCGCGGCGATGAGCGGACATCATGAACGCGCGCACAGCGACGAATGACGGATCGGTAATGTCGTTGTCGTTCAGCAACGATCCAGGATAAGAATCGTTACCGGCTTTCATCCATGAAAGGAGCAAGCCGGTGGCATCGCAGACGGTGATCGTGACGGGAGCGGAGTCGGGAATAGGCGCGGCCTGTGCCGAGGCATTCGGCGCGACCGGGGCCAGGGTCGCAGTCCTGTTCCACAGCGATCAGGTCGCCGCCGATGTGACCGCCGGGGCCGTTCGCCAGGCGGGCGGCGAGGCGATGACGGTGCAGGTCGCGGTCGATGACGAAGGCTCGGTCGATCAGGCCTTTGGCACGGTCGAAGCGCAATGGGGTCCGGCCGATGTGCTGGTCAATTCGGCTGGGCTCAACATGTCGGGCGTGACGGTGCGCGACATGACGCTGGCCCAGTGGCAGCGGATGCTCGACACCGACCTGACCGGCGCCTTCCTGACCTCACGCCGGTTCCTGACCGGGCGCGGTGAGGCAAAGGGCGACGCGACGATCCTGCAGATCTCGTCGATCCACGCCTATGCGATGCGGGCCGGGGGCGCGGATTATTGCGCGGCCAAGGGCGGGCTGACCAACCTGGTCGACACGCTCGCCATCGAGGAGGCGCCGCGCGGCATCCGCGTTAACGCCATCGAGCCGGGCATGATCCTGACCCCGATGAACGCCAAGGCGCAGACCGATCCGGCGTACCGCGCCAGCCTGGAAAAGAACATTCCGATCGGTCGCGCGGGCAACGCCTCGGAGGTGGCGGACCTCGCCGTCTTCCTCGCCTCGGACAAGGCACGTTACATCACCGGCGCGCGGATCGTCATCGATGGCGGCCTGTCGCTGATGCAGGCGCTCGGGGCATGAACGGGTCTGACGTGGACAGCCGGATCGCCGATCCGCATCGCAAGGACCGGGTGGCCGACGCGCCGCTCGACCCGGACTTCAACGTCAAGCGGATCGAGGACGTGACGCTCGCCGGGCCGCCCGGACTGATGGCGCGCGACCTGATGAGCCCCTATGTCTGGCGCGAGGCGGACGGCCGCTGGGGCATGATGGTTCGTGCGGTGGTGCGACCGGGCGAGACGCTGACCGATACCGGCGTGATCTGGGCGGGGTGGAGCGAGGACGGGCGGCATTTCACCATGCTCGACACGCCCTCGATCGCGCCGGGGCCGGGCGAGCATGACGCCGGCGGGGTCGAGGACCCGACGGTGGTGCGCACCGACCAAGGCTATATCGTCTATTATTCGGGCGTGCTGGCCGATCACGCGCATGGCGAGCTGTCCTATGCCGCCGGGCCATCGCTCGACCGGCTGGAAAAGAGTGGCGTTGCGCTGGCGTCCTCCAAGTCGGAGGGCAATACCAAGGAGGCGACGGTCGACCGCACGGCGGACGGGCGCTGGCGGCTGTTCTACGAATATGCCGCCGACGACGCTTCCCGCATCGGCCTGGCGATCGGTGAGGATGTCGCGGGGCCGTGGACCGAGCAGCCGACGCCCTTCATGCCGCGTGAGGACAGCTGGGACGACTGGCATCTGTCGACCGGCCCGCTGCTGACCGACGACAAGGCGTGTCCGGTCATGTTCTATAACGGCGCGACACGGGATGCGCGCTGGCGGATCGGCTGGGTCGCGTTCGACGAGCATTATACCCGCGTCGTCGCGCGTGGGATCGAGCCGCTGATCCTGCCGCCGCCCGCCGATGATCGCGGCGCGACCGACATCGCCTTTGCCGCCTCGGTCGTGGTCGCGGAGGATGGTATCTGGCTTTACTATTCGCTGGAGGATCGGCGACTGTCGCGGGCGCTGATCCGGCGCAGCTGAGCCGTCCCGTTCCTATTCTTGCGTGAGAAGAAAGCCTGTTGATGCTCGGAGATACCGAAGCCCCCCTCGCACCGAGCATCCATGCCTCGATCGCCCCGGCGCCTGCGCTGCGGCCGGGGCGTCCCTATGCCCGTGACGAGTTGCTGCACGAGTTGTTCGACGCGACCGTGCGCGACCATGGGGCTGCGGTGGCGGCCAAGCTGGTCGGCGCGGGCGAGGAATATAGCCGACCGACATCCTGGACCTATGACATGCTCGCGCGGCGCAGCCTGTCGATGGCGCACCGGCTGCGCGCGCTGGGCGTGGGGAAGGGCGACCGCGTCGTCCTGTGCCTTCCGCGCGGGCTGGACCAGTATATGGCGATCCTGGGCGTGCTGCGGGCGGGCGCGGCCTATGTCCCCGTCGACTGGGGCTATCCGCAGGACCGGATCGCCTACATCATCGAGGATAGCGGTGCGGCGCTGACCATCACCACCTCCGCGCGGGCGGGCGAGATACCGGGCAGGACGCTGTGCCTGGATGCCGAACTCGGCGATCTGGCCGCCGAACCGGCCGCGCCGCTGGGCCGCGACGTGACGGGATCGGACCCGCAGGATCTGGCCTATATCATCTATACCTCGGGCACGACCGGGCGGCCCAAGGGGGTGATGATCACCCATGCCAATGCCTGTCACCTGGTTCGTTCCGAAAGTGCGATCCTGGCGCTGGAGCCGAGCGACGTGGTGTTCGGTGGGTTCAGCCTGGCCTTCGACATGTCGGTCGAGACGATGTGGAGCGCGTTCTTCGTCGGCGCGAAATTGCTTGTCGCGGCGGAGGCGCTGGCGGCGAGCGGTCCCGATGTCGCCATTGCGCTGGCGGCGGAGAAGACGACGATCTGGCATGTCGTGCCCTCGCTGATCGCGCTGGTCGAGCATCCCGTACCGACCCTGCGCCTGATCAACATGGGCGGGGAGGCGTGCCCCGCCGACCTGCCGCGTCGTCTGGCGCGACCGGGGCTGCGGCTGCTCAACACCTATGGCCCGACCGAAACCTCGGTGACGGCGACCTGGACCGAGGTGCAGCCGGGCAAGCGCATCACCATCGGCAAGCCGCTGCCGGGCTATACCGCCTGGATCGTCGACGAGCAGTTGCAACCGGTCGGGGCGGGGCAGGAGGGCGAACTGGTCATCGGCGGCCCCGGTGTTGGCGTCGGTTACGTCAACCGCCCCGACCTGACTGCCGAGAAATTCACCATGACCCCGTTCGACACCGTGTCGGGCGCGCCGGAGCGAATCTATCGCTCGGGCGATCTCGTTCGGCTGGACGCGGCGGGCGACATCGATTTCGTCGGGCGTATCGACACCCAGGTGAAGATTCGCGGTTTCCGCGTCGAACTGGCCGAGATCGAGGCGGTGATCGGCGAGGCGCCGGGCGTCGCGCAGGCCGTGGTCCACTTGTTCACCGATGCCGATGGTTCCGAATTTCTCGCCGCCTTCCTGGTCGCGCGGTCGGGCGAGACGATCGACATCGCCGACATCAAGGCCCGCGTCACCGAACGCCTGCCCAATTACATGCGTCCCGCCGCCTATCAGCAATTGGCCGCGCTGCCGACTTTGCCGGCATCGGGAAAAGTTGACCGCAAGGCACTGGTAAAGCCGGAAATCACCGTCGACACCGGTCGCACGATCGCGACGCCCGCCACGCCGATGGAGGAAAAGCTCCACGCCATCTGGGCCGAGGCGTTCGCGCCGCAGCCGGTGTCGGTGACGGACGACCTGTTCGAGGATTTGGGCGGTCACTCGCTCAAGGCGGCACGCCTCGTCTCGGCGGCGCGCAAGGTGTCGGGGCTTCAGGGCCTGTCGCTGGAGGATCTTTATGCCGCGCCGACCATCCGTGCGCTGGCCGCCCGGATCGGCGGCGCGGCGGCGGTTGCGGTCCAGACCGAGGAAAGCTTCCACCGGGTTCCCGAATGGAAGCGCTGGCTGTGCGTCGCCGCGCAGACGGTCGCGCTGCTGCCCGTCTATACCATTGCCGGGTTGCAATGGTTCTTCCCCTACGTCGCCTATACCCATCTGGCCGGGCGGATGCCGCGCATCGACGCGCTGATCCTGAGTGCGCTGTTCTTTACCATAGTGCCGGTCGCCTCGATGCTGTTCTCGATCGCGGCGAAATGGCTGATCGCGGGGCGGTTCAAGGCGGGCGACTATCCGCTATGGGGCGGCACCTATTTCCGCTGGTGGCTGGTGCGGCGGATTATCGCGGTGACGGCGACCCCCTATCTGGCGGGCACGCCGATGATCCGGGGCTATTACCGGATGCTGGGCGCGAAGATCGGCAAGCGGGCCTATATCGGCAATGGCGTCATCGACACTGCCGACCTGTTCGCCTGCGGGGATGATGCGATTGTCAGCGACCAGGCGGTGATGGCGACCAGCTCGGTCGAGCGTGGCCTGCTGCGGCTGGGCACGGTGACGCTAGGCAACCGGGCGTTCGTCGGCGGACAGTCGGTGGTTGGCCGCAATTCCGCGCTGGAGGATGACGCGATCCTCGACGACATGGCCGCACTTCCGGCCGAGACGGTGATCCCTGCGCGGCAACGCTGGACCGGATCGCCCGCCGCCTTCGACCGGATGGTCGAGCCAGGCGAGGCCATTACGACCGGCAGGCGGGCCGGACCATCGATCGCGATCTTCATCGGCGCGCTGCTGCTGCCGATCATCGCCATCCTGCCGATCGCGCCGGGCCTGATCGCGCTGATCGAGCTGGACTGGGCGACGACCGGCTATGGCTATATGCTCGTCTCGCCGCTGCTCGCCGCGACCTATATCGTGATGATGTGCGTGCTGACGGTGCTCGCCAAGCGGCTGATCCTGGGCCGCGTGACGCCGGGCGTCTATCGCCTGGATAGCTGGTTCTATGTCCGTTACTGGATGGTGCGGCAGATCAACGACCTGGCGCTCAGGCTGCTGCACCCGATCTTCGCCACGCTCTATGTCATCCCCTGGTACCGCGCACTGGGCGTGAAGGTCGGGCGGCGGGCGGAGATTTCGACCGCCAGTGCGATCGTCCCCGATCTGGTCGAGATCGGGCCGGAGAGCTTCATCGCGGACTCGGTCATCTTCGGCGCGGCCAAGATCGGCCATGGCACGATCGAGCTGGCGCATACGAAGATCGGCCGCCGCAGCTTCATTGGCAATTCCGCGCTGCTACCCAGCGGCGCGCAGATCGGCGACGAGGTCCTGATCGGCGTCCTGTCCAAGCCGCCCGAAAACCCGGCGCTGGCGACCGAGGCGGGCAGCACCTGGTTCGGCTCGCCCGCGATCAAGCTGCCCGTGCGGCAGGTGGCGACGATGTTCGACGAGGGGGCACGCTTCAATCCGTCGCGCGGGCTGATCGCCACCCGCCTGTCGATCGAGGCGATCCGCACCACCCTGTCGCTGACCGCCTTCCTGGTGTTCTTCAGCGCGCTCTTGTCCGTGGTGGGCGATCTTGATGATCTGGAGCGTGGCGGGCTTGTCATCGTCACCACCTTCCCGTTTCTTTACATGGCCTTCTGCCTTGCCTGCGGCGTCTTCGTGCTGGCGCTGAAATGGTTGGTGGTGGGGCGGTACAGGGCGACGACCGCACCCTTGTGGAGCACTTTCGTCTGGCGGACCGAGCTGGTGACGGCGACCTATGAAAATCTGGTGGTCGCCAACCTGCTGGAGCCGTTGCGGGGGACGCCGTGGATCGGGCTGTACCTGCGCGCGATGGGGGCCAGGGTCGGCAAGCGCTGCTATATCGACACGACCGACCTGACCGAACATGATCTGGTGACGATCGGCGATGACGTCGCGCTCAACGACTATGCCGGGCTTCAGACGCATCTGTTCGAGGATCGGGTGATGAAGGTCGGTGCGATCAAGGTCGGCGACCGGGCGACGATCGGATCGCTCGCCATCGTGCTCTATGATGCCGAGATCGGGGCCGATGCGCAGCTGGGCGACCTGTCGGTGGTGATGAAGGGCGAGACGCTGCCCGACGGCACCAACTGGGAGGGCAGCCCGGCGCGGATCGTGACCGGCGAATGACCCCGGTCTGGCATGACGCGCCGCTCGACCGGCTGGACTGGAACGGCGCCTCGCCCATGGTCTGGCGCACCGAGGATCCGGGGCGGGGGCGAAGGGCTCCGCTGGCGGAGGCGCTGGTCGCGCGGCTGGCGGGTGGTCCGGTCCGGCTGGCGCGAAGTGCCATGGGGGCGCCACAGGTCGCGTCTCCCCCGGGCTGGTATCTCGGCATCGCCGGGCGGGGCGGGGCGTGCCTGATCGCGGCGGCGCGGCACCCCATAGCGGTGGACCGCGAGACGATCGACGATGCGCCGCCGCTCTGGGACATGCTGACCCCGCCGGAGGCGCGAGACGTGCGCGCTGCCCCCGATCCGTCGCGTGCGTGGTTGCGGCGCTGGACGATCAAGGAAGCCCACGCCAAGCTGATCGGCGATCCCCGCCGGATCGCGGCGGAGACGATCGAGACACGACTGATCGACGGGCAGGAAGCGACCGCCCGGCGGGGCAACGAGCAGGCCTCGCATTGCTGGACCCGCGATGCAGGCGTGAGCATCGAGACGGTGGCGCTATGGCTATGAGCGACATCACCGTCCGTCCCTATCATGAGGCCGACCGCGCCGACGTGCTGGCGATCTTCGACGGCAACCTGTCCGATTATTTCGGGGCGGGGGACCGCGAATGGCTGATCGAGACGCTGGACGCGCCCGACGGCCCCGCCTTCGTCGTTACGATCGGCGGACGGGCGGCAGCGTTCGGCGGTTATGAGGTGTGGGAGCATTACAACAAGGCGCTGCTCTATTGGGGCATGGCGGCGCAGGCGTACCATGGATGCGGGCTGGGCCGACTCTTGCTGTTCGAGCGGCTGCACCATGTCGCGCGCCACGCCCGACCGGTGACGCGCTACGTCACGGTCGACACTTCACCCCGGGTGGCGCCCTTTTTCCTGCGCTGCGGGTTCGAGCAGACGGCGGTTTGGCCCGAAGGCTATCGCTCCGGCATGACGATGCATGAGCTGCGTTTCGACCTGGCGAAGGTGTCGGCCGAGCAATTGGCAAGCCGCCGCGACGATGCGCTGGCGGCAGTACGCGCACGACTTTCTTCAGCTGGAGAGGCCGGACTTACGGGTTCGTGATCTCCGCCGGCTAGGACCGACGCGCACCGCATATTTGCGCTGCCGGTCTCGATCATCGAGCGATTCACCGATCACCGGACCCGGCCCGACCCGGAGACCGGTGGACCGGCAGCGCGACGATGGCCCAGTCCGCTTTCCGCTACGTTATCCTTCATCGTGTCAGAGGCGAAACGGGAATCTCAACTCGTCTTGGAGGTCGATCCGTTATCGGAGTTGACACCGTCCAGGCATCATGAACATCCTGTCACCCATAAGATCAAGAAGTTGATGATAAGGGGGAAGTATCGTGGGGGTTGGCGTGTCTCGCGTATCGTTGTTGGCGATCGCTGCATTTGGTCTTGTTCAGGCCGGTTCTGCTGCGGCGCAGAGTCAATATGTTCCGCCGGCGCCCACAGGCGGCTATGTGATGGCCAATGGCCAGCGGACGGCGGATTATAACGCGGCGCTGGCATCCTGGCGGCAGGACAAGCAATTCACGGTCGACTACACCAAGGGCTATCTCGGACTGGAATATGCCTATGTCCTGGGCCTGTCGGGCAAGGGACAGACGATCGGGATTAACGATGCCGGCGTGGTGATGAGCCACCCGCTGTTCGCCGGGTCGGGCAAGATTTCGGGGCTGCGCACGCCCATCCCCTCGACCTATGGCAATGACGGCATGGTCAACCCCCGACGCCCCTGGGAAATCCATGGCACCCATGTCGCGGGCACGGCGGCGGGCAACCGGATGGCGGACGGGGTGATGTTCGGCAACGCCTTCGGCGCGAACATCCTGTCGGCGACGACCAATTTCTCAGCGGGCGACTTTCTGTGGTGGCGCGACCAGATCCTCGACGACGTCATGGTCGCGACCGCGCAGGAGAATATACCGGCGCTCGCCAATACCGGGCGGGTTCGGATCATCAACAACAGCTGGGGTTCGACCGCGACCCAGCCCTATACGCTGACCCCGTCACAGGCGCGCGCGGCGTTTCAGCAGACGCTGGACGGCTTTTACGATCCGGTCCTGAAAAACGACGTGCTGGTCGTCTTTTCGGCGGGCAACGGATCGGGCGTCCATGCCAGCATCGATGCGGTGACGCCGCTCAACGACCTGCGGCTGCGCTCCAACTGGCTGTCCGTCACCAATTATCTCGCGAACGGCACGGCAGCCGCCAGCACCAGCCTGTGCGGCCAGACCGCGACCTGGTGCGTGTCGGGGCCAGGCAGTTCGGTCGTGTCTTCGGCGGCGACCTACACGATCGACGGCGCCGCGATTCGCGCCAAATATACCCGTGCCATGTATCCGGGCATCTATGCCGCGACCACGCTGGCCCAGTTGCAGAACGCGGCGGTCAACGCCTGGCTGGGCGTGCTCAACGACTATCTCAACCGGCGTGAAGCGGCCAAGGCGTCGGGGCGCTTCTTCGACGAGGATGCCGAGCGGACCAAGGTGGCGCAGCAGGCGGTCGGCATCTCGCTGGCTTATGGTGCGCGGTTCGTGACACCCGATCCCGACGGCTATACCAGCCGCCTGGCCCAAATACTGACGATCCCTGGCAATGTCGCGCTGGTCGGACGCGATTTCGCCTCCTCGGTCCTGACTCAGGCCAATGCCATCATCACGGCCGAGCTTCAGCGCTACATCACCTTCACCGGCCCCGGTTATGCCTCGCTGACCGGAACCTCGATGGCGGCGCCCAACATCTCCGGCTTCGCCGCGCTGCTGATGGAGTATTTCCCCGAATACAACACCGGGCTGATCTCCGACATTCTTGTGTCCAGTTCCAAGGACCTCGACACGCCGGGCGTCGACCTGCGCTCGGGCTGGGGCGCGCCGCAGATGGCGGTGGCGCTGCGGGGGCCGACCGCGTTGCGCGACACGCGCGAGGTCACGGTGGCGTCGGGCACGATCGACATCTGGAGCAATTCCATCACCGATGCACGCGATCGCTATTCGGCCGAGGTGCTGGCGGGCTTCCCCAACGATATCGGCGGCCTCGTCAAGCGGGGCGGCGGCGAGCTGATCCTGACTGCGGCCAACAGCTATAGCGGTCCGACCCGCGTCGAGCAGGGGCAGTTGACCGTCGACGGTAGCCTGACCCGATCGGCAGTGACGGCGGTGGCGGGCGGCATCGTCGCCGGCAATGGTACCGTCGCCACACTGACCGCAGGCACTGGTGGCATCGTCTCGCCCGGCAGCACCGGGGCGATCGGCACGCTGAACGTCGCAGGGACCGCCACGCTCGCCTCTGGCAGCCAGCTCGTGGCAGATATCGGCCCCAGCGGCACCTCGGATCAACTGAGTGCGCGCAACATCGTGCTCGGCGGTGGCACGCTCACCCTGCGACCGGTCAACCGCGTGCCGCGCTATGGTGACAGCTACACCATTCTCACCGCGTCCAACGGCATCACCGGCAGCTTCGCCAACGCCACCGCGTTCAGCGCCATCCTCTATCCCGAGCTGAGCTATGCCGCGGGCCGGGTGACGGCGGCGGTGGGGGCAAGGCCCTATGCCAGCGTGGTGGCGGCCACGCCGGTGCAGACCGCCTATGCGCGGCTGCTCGACGCCAACCGCTCGGCCTATGCGAATCTGCGCGGCACCTATGACCTGCTCGACCTTCAGGACGTCGGCACGATCCGCGGTGCGCTGGAAGCGATCGCGCCGCGTGCCGAGACGACACGTCGCGCGATCGGCACCACCGCGACCGACAATATCGCGCGTTTCTATCGCGATCGCCTTACGGCCATGACGCCGGACGGTTTTGCGGGCGGGACGGTTGCGATGATCGGCAAGCCGCTGGAATTCGCCGCCAACGCCATCGCCGCACCCGGCCGTCCCCAGACGGTCAGCGACACGCCGACCAGCATGGTTCGCGAAAACATGCTGCCCGACAATGTCTTGGCCTATCTCGCCGGGGGGTATGTCGACGGATCGGGCGCGGCCATGCCCGGCACGGTCGGCGGCCGCGACCCGTTCGATGGTTTCTACATCGCCGGCGGTGTAGAGGCGCGGGTGTCGGATACCGCCGCGCTAGGCTTCGGCCTGTCCTATTCCGACATCGATGGCGACCAGCGCTTCGGCCAGTCGGCCAAGGGCGAGTTGATCCAGGGTACGCTCTACGGACGTCTGGGCGGTACGCTCGGCCCGGCGCTCGACGCGCAGTTCGGCGCGGGCGTGTACCAGTCGTCGACCCGGCGGCAGGGCAATTTTGTCGGCACCCCCTTTGACCTGCGGGCACGCGACAACGCGCTGACGCTGTCGAGCGAGGTGGGGGCAAGCTATATGAAGGGCAGCGGGGCGGTCCGCTTTGGTCCGCGCGTGGCGATCCGCACCAGCAGCATCGACTTCACGCCTACCGGCGAAACGGGTACCGGCCCGGCGCTGATGTACGGCCGCGATCGTTTCCTGAGTGTGCAGGGGCGGGCAGGGCTTCAGGTCGATGCGACCGAAGGCGGCTTCCGCCCCTTCGCCGCGGCCTATTTCGTCCATGATTTCGAGGGGCAGCCAGGTTATTTCAACGCCGGTTTCGCTGGCGGCACGCGGGCGCAGGCCCGGTTCCTGACAGCGCGTCAGGACAGCGACTGGGGTGAGATCAGCGCCGGTATCGCCTATCGCTCGGGCCGTGCCACCGTCTCGCTGGCGGCGGACTCGACGGTCGGGCGCGACGATGTCCGCAACCAGTCCTATCGCGCCGGGCTGAAGCTGGCCTTCTGATGCGGCGGGCGGGGCCGACGACATGATCGCGTCGGCCCTGCTGATGATGGTGGGGGCGGGATCGGCCGTGGTGGCCGATCCGGTGCCGCTGACTTTCTACAACCGGCCGGGCGCCACGCTGGCTGAGGTCGAGCGCGATCTGCGGCGATGTCGGCTCATCACCACCGGTCCGGCGGCGGGCGCGGAGCGCCCGGACGGTGCTGCACGGCTCGACAATGGCGGACAGGGCGCCGCGCCGGATGAGACGATGGAGGCATGCATGGCGGCCTATGGCTGGCAAATTTCTGCTCTCTCGGCGCGGGAACGGCGGATTTTCGCGACCCTCGACCCCGCCGCGCGTCGGCGAGCCTGGGCACGGCTGGTCGGGCGGCGTGCGCGGTGAGGGGCGACTGTCGGTCGTGCCCTGCGCATCAGGCGTTCGGCACAGGATGTCGTGGCGACCGTCAAGCGCCCCCCGGGTCGCACCGAAGATTGGGCCGGTGGCGATCTAAAATTTCCGCGGACCGCGGAAAGCCGTAGTGCCATTCGTGTCCGATCTTCACGAACAAAGCGCCGATATCCGATTGCCCCTTCGCGTGGGGGGGCGTGCGTGCCGATCCCGATCGAGCGTACTGGCGAGGCACCATCCCCGCGTGTGCGGGGGAGCCGGCATCTCGGCCGGGTTCGTGGGCCAAGGTGGGGGACCATCCCCGCGTGTGCGGGGAAGCCCAGGGTCAGAAGCTGTATTGGGACAATACGGCGGGACCATCCCCGCGTGTGCGGGGGAGCCGGCATCTCGGCCGGGTTCGTGGGCCAAGGTGGGGGACCATCCCCGCGTGTGCGGGGGAGCCCAGGGTCAGAAGCTGTATTGGGACAATACGGCGGGACCATCCCCGCGTGTGCGGGGGAGCCGGCAGTTCTGGGCTTGGCTTTGGCCATTGGTGGGGACCATCCCTGCGTGTGCGGGGGAGCCTGCACCATGAAAGACGTCTGGAACGTCCACTGGGGACCATCCCCGCGTGTGCGGGGGAGCCGGGGCTCGGGATGCGATCAGAGGGGCAGGGGTGGGACCATCCCCGCGTGTGCGGGGGAGCCTGGCTTCAGGAACTTGTAAGCATGCCTTACATGGGACCATCCCCGCGTGTGCGAGGGAGCCGGTAGGCTGGTCCAGCGGCTCGACCGCGACACGGGACCATCCCCGCGTGTGCGGGGGAGCCAGTATTCGAGCTCGATACGAGGCCAGTCGATAGGGACCATCCCCGCGTGTGCGGGGGAGCCCCCGTGAAATAGCCGTCGACGAAGCGCGTGTTGGGACCATCCCCGCGTGTGCGGGGGAGCCCCGTCTGCCATTCAGTCGGAAGGAGGTGATCCGGGACCATCCCCGCGTGTGCGGGGGAGCCGACACTCGCACGTCAAGCCGGGCAGCGGTGCCGGGACCATCCCCGCGTGTGCGGGGGAGCCAATAACGTCGCCCTCTATAGAAAGCAGGCCGGGGGACCATCCCCGCGTGTGCGGGGGAGCCGACGAAATCTCGGTCGTGGAAGGCTGAGCCATGGGACCATCCCCGCGTGTGCGGGGGAGCCGGAAGTTGAGCGCTCCGACCGGGCACAGGCGTGGGACCATCCCCGCGTGTGCGGGGGAGCCAGCCTCTGCGACCATCGCCATGCTGGTCAGCCGGGACCATCCCCGCGTGTGCGGGGGAGCCGTCGCGTCGTCAAACTGGCGTCGCTTGTGTGGGGGACCATCCCCGCGTGTGCGGGGGAGCCTTCAGTCTGCGCCTTGTCGATCGTCTCGATCTGGGACCATCCCCGCGTGTGCGGGGGAGCCTGATGCCCCACGCGATGAAGGCATCTAGGATCGGGACCATCCCCGCGTGTGCGGGGGAGCCGTCGGCCTAATCGCCATTGCGGCCGGGGCCATCGGACCATCCCCGCGTGTGCGGGGGAGCCCAGAGCGAAATTTGCAATCGGGCCTATGGGGAGGGACCATCCCCGCGTGTGCGGGGGAGCCGATGGCCTGGCTAAGGTCACGGCCCGCGTTGGGGGACCATCCCCGCGTGTGCGGGGGAGCCGCTGACGCTAATCATTGGGCAGGCGTCCGCGCGGGACCATCCCCGCGTGTGCGGGGGAGCCCGTTCGACGGAGAGCAACCGGTGCTGCCGCCAGGGACCATCCCCGCGTGTGCGGGGGAGCCTTCAAGAACTGGCGTGTCGGTGCAGAGGTCGAGGGACCATCCCCGCGTGTGCGGGGGAGCCAACAATGTGTTCTTTGCCCGCTCGCCCATTTCGGGACCATTCCCGCGTGTGCGGGGGAGCCCATCCCGCATACTGTTATCGGGCGAATTGTCAGGGACCATCCCCGCGTGTGCGGGGGAGCCACCTCGGCTGCTATCCGTAAAAGGTGATCATCGGGACCATCCCCGCGTGTGCGGGGGAGCCGACCTCTGCGGAAGCCTGGGTATGGCCCTGGATGGACCATCCCCGCGTGTGCGGGGGAGCCGGCGGATGGGGAGTGGGTGGGACCTAGACCTCGGGACCATCCCCGCGTGTGCGGGGGAGCCTCGCGAGCGAGCCGGAGAGCCTCTGCTGTATAAGGACCATCCCCGCGTGTGCGGGGGAGCCCAACGAGGCACAGGGAGGACGCAGCCGTGGCAGGGACCATCCCCGCGTGTGCGGGGGAGCCATAATCAGCACACCCTTCGTCGCGATAACCCGGGGACCATCCCCGCGTGTGCGGGGGAGCCGTGCGGCCAGCCGGTCCGATCGCGGGCTAGCGGGGACCATCCCCGCGTGTGCGGGGGAGCCCCGGCACGCAAATTCAGGAAAAGCTGAGCGCCGGGACCATCCCCGCGTGTGCGGGGGAGCCCACTTCCAGCAGGCGGCGTTCCAGATCGGCCCGGGACCATCCCCGCGTGTGCGGGGGAGCCGGCTCGATGGCCGCGTGACCCGCACATCGGGGGGGACCATCCCCGCGTGTGCGGGGGAGCCTCGATATTACCCATGCGGCCCGTCGCAGCGACGGGACCATCCCCGCGTGTGCGGGGGAGCCGACAAGGTGTGCGGCACGGACACCTCATTGTAAGGACCATCCCCGCGTGTGCGGGGGAGCCCTCGACTTCTCGCTCCCGATCCAGTGCGCGCAGGGACCATCCCCGCGTGTGCGGGGGAGCCGCGAGCGTCGACATAAGCCCGCCGCCGAAGCGGGGACCATCCCCGCGTGTGCGGGGGAGCCTTCGACGAGCTCGAGGCGTCGTACAAGCGCCAGGGACCATCCCCGCGTGTGCGGGGGAGCCGGGGAAGGGATCGTTCGGGACGTATTTGGCGAGGGACCATCCCCGCGTGTGCGGGGGAGCCCGGAAGGCCGCGACCGTCTTGGGGTTGGTGTCGGGACCATCCCCGCGTGTGCGGGGGAGCCGCGGGCGTGATCGTCGGCCTGATCCTCGCCGAGGGACCATCCCCGCGTGTGCGGGGGAGCCTTCAGCGGCTCGGCGACGACGACGAACGGCGAAGGACCATCCCCGCGTGTGCGGGGGAGCCGCACGAAACGATAGGACTGAGCGTGTCGAAGCGGGACCATCCCCGCGTGTGCGGGGGAGCCCAGGCATCCGACTTCTATTCGGTCCCACGCAGGGGACCATCCCCGCGTGTGCGGGGGAGCCACGTAGGCGCTTCGATCGGCTCTACGGCTTCGGGGACCATCCCCGCGTGTGCGGGGGAGCCGGCGGAAGGCCATGGGGACACGGGCCGGATGGGGGACCATCCCCGCGTGTGCGGGGGAGCCTCGCACCGGTCGACGGATGGCCGAAGCCCTGAGGGACCATCCCCGCGTGTGCGGGGGAGCCGCGGGCGCGTAGCGTTGCGGGTGCAATGGTTCGGGACCATCCCCGCGTGTGCGGGGGAGCCTCCGACATGCTATCGACGATCACGGCGGACGGGGGACCATCCCCGCGTGTGCGGGGGAGCCGGCCTCGTCGACGATCAGCTCCCCCCGAACAAGGGACCATCCCCGCGTGTGCGGGGGAGCCGGCGGCCTGGGCTTCATTGGACAGTTTCTCCAGGGACCATCCCCGCGTGTGCGGGGGAGCCGTCCAGGCGCCCGACCGTGATGCCCGTACCGAGGGACCATCCCCGCGTGTGCGGGGGAGCCCAAAAAAGCAGCCTTTGCGCAAGCACGAGGATGGGACCATCCCCGCGTGTGCGGGGGAGCCAAGATCGAACAGCATCGGATCGACATTCGCCATGGACCATCCCCGCGTGTGCGGGGGAGCCTTGCGAGGCGCGGGTCCATCATGCTCATGCTACGGACCATCCCCGCGTGTGCGGGGGAGCCCGCGGCAGCCGATCCCCGCTTCGGCAAGCATCGGGACCATCCCCGCGTGTGCGGGGGAGCCGCAAAATTGGTGGAAATGCGGAGCTGGCGCTTGGGACCATCCCCGCGTGTGCGGGGGAGCCCATGCCCGGCCTATTCTGGCAAGCGGGATGAGGGGACCATCCCCGCGTGTGCGGGGGAGCCATGAGGTGGCTCCGGGGAAGAAGGATAGCGCTGGGACCATCCCCGCGTGTGCGGGGGAGCCCGCCGAACGCGCGCCGAGGAGCGGCCCGAGAGGGGACCATCCCCGCGTGTGCGGGGGAGCCATCACGCGCACGAACGCGGCGCTCCCCATCACGGGACCATCCCCGCGTGTGCGGGGGAGCCAACGTCAGTCGCGAGCAGGCGCTCGCGCAAAAGGGACCATCCCCGCGTGTGCGGGGGAGCCGTTCCGTGAATGGTGGTGATATGATCCAGGAAGGGACCATCCCCGCGTGTGCGGGGGAGCCTCTGCCAGGCAGATCGTTGATTTTCTTCACAATGTCAAAGACCCTCTGTCGAGCCGAGGTTTACGGTGTCGGTTCGGCGGGATTACGGCAGGACAAGGCGCGGCGCACGAGCAGGATGCCTTCATGCGATACCACGTCCTTGGGCGGCTCGCCCAGGGTCAGGAGACCCAGGCCACCCGCGGCGGCGGATTCGGCCCAGCACATCACGATGCTGCCCCGGCGCAGGCGGGCGTGCCATTCCTCGACGACGGTCCAGATGCGGGCGCGCACGCCGGCGCTCATGCGGGGCTGGGCATAGACGCCGGGCGCGAGTTCCAGCATCGCCGAGCCCAGAAAGCCGCGATAGCGATCTTCGACGTCGCGGGTGATGACCATGGTCAGCGGCATCAGCTATTGACCGGAGCGGGCGGCTGGTCCGCACCGTCACCTTCTCCGTCGACACCGCCTGGCATCAGCAAGGTCTTGATCCGGTCGATCATGCCCGGGATCACGCCACGCTGGCGAAAGAGCAGGGCGGATCGTTTGCGCACCAGCCGTTCGATCGGAGCGGCCCCGCGCGCACGGGCTTCCCGCACCGCGCCGAACGCGATGTCGAGCAGGACGTCGTGGCGATACAGGTCGGCGATGTCGAGGACAAAGCTCTGCCCGGAATCCTCATGCACGAAGCCGAGTTGGGGGATGGCGCCGGTCGCGGCCACCGCGACGCAGGCGGCGGCGGTCATCGCCGATCCTGCGTGGTTGATCGCCTGGTTGGCGAGGTCGCCCGCTTCCGGGTTCTCGCGGTCATAGCGGCGTCCATTCCAGCCGATGCCGTGGCGCTCGGCGGCAAGGACATAGGCACGCTTGATCCGTGCACCCTCCTGTCCGCGCAGGACCGCGATGTCGCGGGTGCGTACGATCTCGCCGAAGCGCATCGCATACATGGCGCGGGCGACCTCCATGCGTTGTTTCGGATCGGCCCAGCGCCGCACCTGCGCACGCGCCAGCGCCGAGTTGTCGGGCATCAATGGCGGCGCGGTATAGAAGCGCACCGCCCCGTCGCCGATCGCGGCCAGCGCGCAGCCGTGCCGCGCCAGCAGCCGCAGCGCGTCATGGGTGACGCTCGACCCCGGCCCGAGCAGGATGATCGAGATGGCGTGATAGGGGATCTGATAGTCGCCCGCCTCCATCGCCCCGCCACCCGCCGTCACGAAACGCAGGCAACCGTCTTCCACCTCTAGCCGCCCGCGCTTCAACCAGACCAGCCCATGCCGGTCGGCGTGCGGGATGCGTGCCTTCTCCAGCCCCAGGCGGCCGGACAGCATTACCCGGCGCGTCCCGGCGGCGAGAGCAGCATCATGCCATAGCCGAAGGCGGCATGACGCCCGACGCCGCTGGCCAGCAGCCTGGCGAAGCCTTGGGGATCGGTGATGGTCAGTGTGCCGGTCATCACCGCATCAGGCCCCTCGACCGAGCGGGTCCGCGCGCCCCTGGTGTCGTGCGTGCTGCGCCGGGTGCGGGAGCGGTGAAAGGCCCGCAACGTCGCCTGTTCCAGTGTCGCGGCGCCCTCCAGCCGCTTGGCGAGCCACTGGGTATAGACCGCCTCGCGATCGACCAAGGCAGTATCGCCACCCTCCGCCGCCACGCGTTCGCAGGCATGGACATAGGCATCGATCTCGCCCGCCCGACTCTGCCACGCATCGGCGCGCTCGGCTCGGGCGGCGCGGATCGTCTTGCCGAAGCGGACCACGGGGCGGACACGCATGTCGAAGGCATAGCGAGCGCCCTCGCGCCATGTTTCGGGCATCGCCTGAACCTGGGGTGCCGTGAACAGATCGGCCAGCAGCGCATCCGCGGGCGGCAGCGCGATGGCGTCGGCCAGCGCGGCTCCATCCATGTGATAACCGAGCAGATGGGGACCGCGCGCATGGTCGGGCAGGTAGCGGAAGGGGCGGGGGGCGGCCTGTCCGAACCGCGCCGCCAGCGCGGCGTGAAGCGCATAGCCCGCGTCGTCGTCGCTCAACCGTCGCTTGGCCGCGAAGATGGCGAGCGCCTGCGGGTCGATGCCGATGCGAACCAGGTGCAGGCTCACGCGCTCTCCTCCGGCCAGGCGATCCGCCCCAGCATCACGCGGCGAAGGCCTGCATGGACCCCGGCGGGCCAGTGGCGCTCATCGGTCCATTCGTCCTCGCGCGTGTTGGAGGCGATGGCGGAACCGGCCGGCTCGCCATAAGGCCATTGCGCGCGCAGGCTGTCCTGGCGGGGCGGCGGCGTGCGGAGCAAAGCGAGGCCCGCGACCAGCGCATCGGGGATGGTGTCGGCCTCGATCAGTCCCAGCAGCAGCGGGCGCGACGGTACGAAAGGCTTGCGGCCGATGAACAGCGGCCGCTCCGGCCGGGTCAGCGCGGCGGCAAGCGCGTCGAGATCGGGGCCGTCCCCCTCCGCCAGCCGACAGGCGACCAGCACCCGCGCATCGGCATCCATGTCGCGATAGCGGATATGCGGCGACTTATAGGTATCGGCACCGCCCGCGCGGCCCTCGACCCGGCCATGGGTGGTCCAGCCGCGATCATTGGCCTCCAGCTTGGCGGTCTGGAACTCGCGCTGGCGCTGGCCCTCGGCGATGCGGGCGGCGCCGATGGTCAGCCGCGCCTGCAACGCGGCATGATGCGCGGCGTCATAGCGTTCCCAGCCCAGCGCATTGCCGAACAGCCCCGCCACCATCGACTTGGCGGGAAAGTCGCGCACCACGCCATACGCATCGACCAGATCGCCGCCGAAACTCATCAGCGGCGCATCGAGGTCCAGCAGCAAATGCCTCATGCGGCGGGCATCCGCGCATCGCGGACCAGCGCCCCCGCCCAGTCCGCCAGCTGGCGCAGGCTGCCGTCGGCGATGCCGTCCAGCTTCAGCTGGGGCAGGGCGGCATGGCGTCGCGCTTCGCCGGTTTCATAGACCGCGTCCATCTCGGCCAGATGATCCTTCATCGCCTTGGCCGCGCGCGCGCCCAGCGGTTCGTTGGAGCCCCGATCGACCAGCGCCACCGCATCACGGAACGCATTGGCCAGCGTGCGCGGCTGGCGGTCGCCCGCCTCGACCAGCACCAGCTCGGCGCGGCTATAGGGGGCGGTCGAGCCCTTCTTGGCGCCCGGCGACACCTCGGCGATCAGGTGGACCAAATGCTCGACGACCTGGGCCGCCAGCGTGCGGTCATAGTCGCCGGTCCAATCTGCGCGGTCGCAGCCGGTCAGGTTCGACACCAGCAGCGGCACGTCGACCACGACATAGCCATAATAGAGCCCCGAGGTCAGTTCGGTATCGAACACGCCCGCCGCGCCCGCATCGTCACCCTGTTCGCGGTCGCGCAGATCGTCGACGACGGTGAAATAGTCAGTTTCGATCTGCTGCTCATGGACGGTGAAGGCATGAGCGACATGGATTGCGGCATCACGGTTTGCCTTGGTGTCGCTCGTCACCATCCGCCCGAACAAAGCGGCTTCCAGCGAGGCGGCTAGCAGGTTCTGATCGCGAAGTTGGTTGAGGTTATTCTTTTGTTCCTTGACCCAGACTTCCGCGGCGGCTTTTACGCCTGCTGTGCTCGCGCTTTCAGACAGGAGACGATCGGCTTCCTCCCGCATCCAGTTGATCTCTGGACGGCCAAAAAGCAGCGCCTGGCGCTGTTGCTTATCACCGGCATTTTTACCGTAGAACTTTGCAATAAAGGCGTTCTCGACCGCATCGACCATGTCCTTGTCGAACCGTGCTCGCAAAGGCCCCGTGACCTGACGTTCGATCGCCATCTTGGATCGAACGCCTTCGATCCCGTTTTGCTCAGCGAGCTTTTCGATTGCGTGACGATCATCCGCTACCCGCCAATGCCTTTTCAAGCACTGAGACGAGATGCGCGTGCGAATGGCGTCGCCGAATGGCAGGCGCTTGGAAAGTCCGGCATCGTCGCGGTTAAGCAGGGCGCCTGGCCAAGCGGCTAGGAAATGGATTTGGATGAACTTCGGCGTCGCGCCGTGCGTGATGTCAGTCGTCACTCGACGTCCCCCTTATCGGCCACTTCGGCAGTATAATAATCTTGAGCTATGCGAATGCGGGCTCTTTCAGCCTGCTTCTGGTCAGGGTCCAATAGGTGGTACATCGTCCATAGATCGACAGGCTGTTTGCCCTTTTGCGCGATGATGCGTGTCGCTCGGTACACCTGATCGTAAAGGGCGTCGCCGTGGGTGGACAGCAGGCGTAACAGGCGGTTTTCTGAATAACCCGCCTCGTTGAGAACTGCACCAAATCGCCGGAAGGGTGCGTGAGCCGTCAACTTGCCCGTGCCAGACAATATGGCTGCGATATGCGCGATCATCCGCCAGCGTTGCCAATCGAGCATCTGAACATGCCGAGGAATTTTGACCTCGGTGAGGAGCTTGATCACCGCCACATCGACTACATGTTCCCGCTTCAGATCCATGCGCCTCAAAGCGGCGCGGTCGCCAGATGACATTGTCGGGGGCGCACCCCTAAGATCGCGATCCCGTGAACCGAATTGCTTGCTGATTTCGACCATCCAGTCTGATCGCTTTTGAGAGGTGTCGGCTGGCGCGTCATCAGCAGCTTCATCTTCATTCACCATGCTGCACCTCGTTGATCCACTTCCTCATTTGACCGTCGAGAAAAGAGCGCGCCCTGGCAATGGCGCGAATGCGTCGTACCTCGGTGCGGGGGACGGCTTTAATTGCGGTGTCGAACACATCGCATGCAATGCCGTATAGGCGATTTCGCCAGTCCGACCGGTGATTGGCCTCATCCCCCGCCGCTTCCGCCCAGAATGGCGCGTCGAAGAATTCGCCGTCCACCATGCGATTGAACTGTTCCAGCCAGCGCTCGGTCTTCTTCTTGGCGGCATCATCGTCCAGCCGCGCCTTTTCGGGACCGCCCTGCACCAGCGAGATCAGCGCGCGGCCGAGACGGCGGCTCGCCTCATTCGCTTCCCCCGCGCGCTTTTCGGCGACCGCGCCGATCCGATCGAGCGGCGCTTCCTCATAGGCGCTGATCGTTTCCCAGCGGCTGACGGGCACGCTGCGGCGGTGAAGCCCTTCGGTCTTGCCCTGTCCTCGCACCAGTGCGGCCGCCACGATCGACAGGCCCTCGCTTGCATCGCCGTTATGCGGCTCGGACAGCAGCGGGCGGACGATCTTCTTCGCATCGAGCAGGGTGGCCATCTGGCGATAGCCGAAGCCTGCGCCCGTCGGCGTATGGCTGGACGAGCGATCGGCCTTGATCGGCGCCCAGGGGTCTTCGGTCATGCCCTTCAACTCGGCAGCGGCGACCCGCGCGCATTTCGATCCCGCCGCCCGCGCCGCGATGACGCCGTCGTCCGCCCGCTCAAGCCGTACCCGGCGGCAGATTTCGACATAGAGTTCGTCGAGATCGCCATAGTTGAGCGACACCGTACCGTCCCATGGCACGGTCCAGAGCAAGGGCACACCGCCGCGCCGTTCAGATCGAGCACGGCCATGGTCGACCAGCCGCAGTACATCGCGCCGGAACCCCGCCGCCGCACCACCTCCGGGCCGCACGCCCAGGCTCATGCGGCTGGCGAAACCGCCATTCATCCGCGAGACGCCGTAATTGCCCGCGCCCAGAAAGCCCTCGGTCGTCTGGAGCGTCACCAGCGCGAACAGCCAGTCTTGCTCACTCGCGCCGATCATGCGCTCTTGCTTCACATCATGATTCTTCGCGGTGACAAGCATGTCGAGCGCGTCGGGCGTCGCCAGCCGGTTCTTATAGGCCGCTCGGTCGGTCGCCGCGACGGTGGGCGGTTGCAGCAGCGCTGGTTTCGACCAGTCGTCAACGACCAGCTCCCACGCCTCGCCATCCGGCCATTCCGGCGTCAGGCCGATCAGCAGGTCGCGCCACGCCGCTTCGCTATCGGGCAGCGTGTCCAGCCCAGCACGGATCAGCGCCAGCGCGGCGACCTGTACGGTAAAGCTGTGCCAGGGTTCGCGCTGATGCGGGCGAAGAGCGGGAAAGCTCCATGCCTCCCCGCGCGCCAGCGCCGCAAATGCCGCGAACAGGCTGCCACCATGATCCCGGTCTTCGCTATCACGCCATTCGATCATGCAGCTCCCCCTATTTGGCTAATAGAGTGGGTTCCCTGATCGTCGTCAATCCGGCATTGGCAGTCGGGATGTGATTATTTTCATGTCGAAAATGGAGATTGTGTCCGATCTGGATGTTGCTGATCCCATACTCACTCAAACAACCCCGTTCCGCCCGCCGACAGCGTCTGCGCGGTGAGCGCCCGATCCAGATAGAGGTTGCGCGCCTCGCAACTTGTCTCGGCGACCAGCAGGCAGCTGTGACAGGCGGCACCGCTCAGCGCGCGCTCGTCGGTGTGGGCGTCCGGGTCATGCTCGGCGCAGATGGGGTCGCCCGAGCACAGCGCCAGCCGGTCCAGCGCCCGCTCGGCGATCGCGCCCAGCCGAGGGAGCACGGCGACCAGCCCGCCCAGCGTTCCCTGCGTGCCGGTCGAGGCGGTGTAGATCAGCAGGCCAAACCGCTCGCCCTCGTCATCGACGATCGCATAGAGCCGTTCCTTGAGCGCGGTCGCGGGATAGCCGCAGTCGAGCGCGATCTCGTTCATCAGCGCATGGGAAAAACCGTGCATGGCATAATAGGCCAGACGCGGAAATTGCAGCCGTGCGCCGTAAAATTGCCCGGCGCGCCACCGATCCCATCCCCGGTATAGCGCCTCGCCGCGCCGCTGCACCGCCGGGCGGGACAGCCAGTCGCGAATGACCTCTGGGTCGAAGCGCAAGAAGATGCCTTCGCCGCGATGCTCGACCGCGGGCAGCCATTCCAGCTCGGTGGCGAGCGCGGCACCCTCGACCGCCAGGTAGAGCTCCTCCAGATCGCCATCGGTGGCGGTCGGCGCGGCCTCGAACCGGGTGAAGCCATAGAGGCAGGCGACTTCGCGCAGCCGGTCGACCGCCACGGCCGAGGCGATCGGGGCGAGGCGGGGGCGCTCGCCATCCCATTCGGCGCGGGTCAGGGTGCGGGCGTGGAGCCGGGCGTCGGGCGCGTCGATGCCGATGTGCGGCTGGCCGGAGGCGAGCAGGTCGAACTCGGCGACCTTGGGGGCCTTGGCCAGCGACTGGTTGCCGCTCAGGCGCAACTGGCCGATGCGGGTGACGACATCGGCGTCGCTCCACCCGGCGAGCGCGGCACGCAGCGCGGGGTTGGAGCGCCGCGCCATCGCCATCTCCGTCTCGCACGTCACCCAGTCGATCGCGTCCATATGCGCCTCGACCAGCCGCGACAGCTCGTCCTCGGCGGCGGGCAGCGAGATGACGGTCAGCACCTGCGGGAAATAGGCATTGGTCGCGGTGCGGGTGAGGAAGCGCAGATTTTCGCTGCACGCGCCCGGTTCGTCGGTGCGCAGCCAGGGGCGACGCCCCCGGCATCCGCCGAGCAGGCCTGTCGCCTGCGCATCGCGCAGCGACAGCGCCGCGCCGCAGCCGCAGACCACGCGGGTCGAGGCGGGATCGCCCGAGGTGCCGCGCTCCTCCAGCCAGAGCGGCTGGATGCAGCGCCCTTCCATGCCGATATGGACGACCTGTGCCCAGTGAATGTCCTGCAAATGCCCCTTGCGGCACCCCGCGACGAAGCGGATCGGCGTCACCGGCACGCGGCGGCCGTCATCGTCGACCAGCATGTTGCGCCCGCGCGGGTCGAGATCGTGCCAGCGGACCAGGCGACGGCGGCGGACATCGCCGACCTCCTCGGCATCGCGCGCGACGAACCAGGCGGGGAAGATGCGCGCCTCGATGCCGGGCGGCTCGGTCGCCGCGCCCGTGCTGTCGCGATCGGCGGGCGGCGTGCGCAGGGTCAGGCGGGCATCGTCGGCCAGCCGCCCGCCTGCGCGCAGCAGCGTTTCCAGCACGGCGGTCGCGCGGGGTTCATGGATCGGCTGCCAGCTGCCGCGCTCGCGCATGTGCCACAGGTCCAGCCCGCCGATGACCACCGATCGGGTGGGCAGGTCGACCATCGCGCCGGGGCCGAAGGCGGTGATGAGCTGCGACTGTCGCAGCGTAATCGGCTTGGTCGTCATGCCATGTCTCCCGCGCCGCCGACCCGTTCGCCATCGGGGCCGCGAGGCTTGATCCGGACGCCGGGTTCGACGTCGCGCATGCTCCATCCGGCCTGGAAGCGGCGCTGCTCGGGGGGAAGATGTTCCAGCGCCGGGTCGAGCGGCGGATGCAGCAGCCGGTGCGGCCGGTCGCCATAGGTGAAGCGGCCCCCGGCGGCGGTCTGTTCGGCGGCGATGGCGGCCCAGTCGTTGAGCAGCGTTTCGATCTGCGCGGCCAGCGTGTCGCGCACCTCCGATGGCGCGCGCTCGACCAGGTGCCGGACCACGGCCTCGCGCGTCGCGGGCAAGGTGGCCAGCGCATCGACCGCGCTGGCGGGAGTGAGTGCGGGGTCGAGATGCCGGGCGATCGCCACCACGATCGCGGCCAGCGTGCGGTCCAGCGCGCGCGGCGACCAGGGGGTGACGCTGGTCGCCTCCACCGCGCGGTAGAAGGTGTCGTGGAAATGGCCGAACTGCTCGAAATGCATCCGGTCGCGCGGGCGATGGACGTTGAGCACCACGACGACCAGGCCGGGCCGGGCGGGGTTGCGGCCGACACGGCTGGTCGCCTGGATATATTCGGCGGCCGTCTTGGGCTGTCCCTGCACCAGCATCAGGCCCAGCCGGTCGATGTCCAGTCCCACCGAGATCATGTTGGTCGCCAGCGCGACATCGACGGGCTGGTCTTCCGCACTGTCGAAGGTCGCCTCCAGCCGCCGTTTCGCCGCCGCCACCCGATCGGTCGACACGCGCGAGGTCAGTTCGACTGGCTCGCCGAGCACGCGGTCGGCAAAGGGGCGGTCGGACGGCTCCAGACGCCGTCGCTGCGCACCGTAGCGGGCGAGCCGGGCGGCCACCTCGTCCTCGACGATCCGCCGCGCGCCGCCCAGTTCGCGCAGCGCGTTGAAATAGCAGAGCGCGGTGCGATAGGCGTCGGCCTCGTCGCCATCCTCGGCCATGGCCTGCGCGGCCCCCAGCAGCGTCACCAGCGCCTGGAGGAAGACCAGCTTCGGCCCACGCCCCGCCGCCGCCAGCCCGACATACCAGCGCGCCGGATCGGCCTCGCTCTCGGCCCGGGTCAGCGCGAAGAAGCTGTCGCGCCGGTCGAGTCCGGGCGGTGGAAAGATGCGGGTGCGGTCGCGGTCGAACAGCGCACGGATCTGATCGCTGGCGCGGCGGACGGTGGCGGTAGAGGCGACGATCTTGGGCCGCACCCGTTGTCCGGCTATCTCACGGGTCGCCAGCCGGTCGATCGCCGCCTCGTACAGCCCGGCGACAGTGCCGAGCGGGCCGGAGATCAGGTGAAGCTCGTCCTGCACCACCAGATCGGGCGGATCGAGCCGGTGGCCTCCATCCAGCGCACGGCCCTGACCCGGCTCGGCCCCGCCATAAAAGCCGGTGTCGTCGGCGCGGTCGACATGGCCGAAGAACGCGCCTGCCTGACCGTTCCAGGGCAGGGCGGCGAACTTGTCGATCGTCGCGATCAGAAAGGCGGGCAGGCGGCGGTAAATGGCCTCGTCCACCGTCACCACCGGCAGCGCGCGGTCGCCGGTAAAGGGACAGGTCAGTGAGGCGCAGCGCAGCTCCAGATTGGTTGGCGCATCGGCGTTGGGAACGCAGCGGAAGCTTTGTGGGGTGAAGGCTGTGCCGCACCACTGGCAGGCCTTGATCGGCGCGGGGGCGCGGGTGTCGCGGCCGCTGGTATAGGCGCGCACGCGCTTGACGGCGGTGCCCTCCGTCCGGTCGCCCTTGCCACCCAGCTTGTTGGGGCTGGCGTCCGAGCCGACCCATAGCCCGATCTCGATCGGCCACTCGCCCAATCTCCGCCGTCCGGCCTCATCGCGATAGTCGGGGCCGTCGCGCAACAGTTCCAGCGCGCAGACCAGTCCGGCGGCGCGGCCCAGCTGGTCCAGCGTCAGCAGCCGCAGCGTATAGCGCATGATGACCGACACGCCCGCGCCCAGCAGCCCGCTCGCCCCCAGCCGCCTAAGCGCAATGGTAAAGGCGGCGAGGCCCAGATAGGCCTCGGTCTTGCCGCCGCCGGTCGGGAAGAACAGCAGGTCGGCGATGTCGCGGTCGGGATGGCGCTTGTCGGCCATGCCCGACAGGTTGAGCAGGATGAAGGCGAGCTGGAATGGTCGCCACGCGGGCGTCGTGTCGGTCGGGCGGCGCGCACGGGTGGCGTCGGCGACCGCGCGGTTGGCGATCTCGAAGGCGAGGCGGACCTGCGCATCCTCGGCCAGCAGCGCGATCCCGGCGGCGATGCGCTCGCGCGCTTCGTCCTGCGCGGCGATCAGCGTGGCGGCGGTCCGAGCGCGCTGGCTGGCGCTGGCCAGATCGGGTGCGGTGGCCGCCGCACGCTGGTCGTCCGCCCATTCGTGATAGCCCGTGACCAGCGGGGTGAGCGCGGCCTGCAACGCCTGTCCGTCCTCGCTCGACAGTGTCGCTAGCGCGTCCATGCCGAAGACGACGCCCGGCACGGCGGCCGCCACGGTCCGCTCGACGGCGGCGCGGGGCAAGTGCGTGGTGTGGACGCCGCGCACGCAGCCGTTCGCATCCGCGACATGCGCCGCCGCGCAGCCGAGCCCGGCGGCATAGGCGGCGCTGTCGCGATAATGCAGGTCGGCCAACTGGTCGTCCCAGTCGTCGCGTGCGATCCGCGACAGGTCATGCTGCGCGACGAACCCGGTTTCGCAGCGCAGCGACAGCCGCACCTGGAAGGCATAAGCGAGATCGCGGTAGCGCGAGGCGGGCTCCAGCCGCTTGTTGACCAGGAAGACGGTGACGACCTGCACCATGCGCCGCGACCCATCGGCCAGATGCAGCGCAAAGGGCCGCGCGCGGATCGCCAGTTCCAGCGCACCGCCGGGCCGCGCGGTGGCGGCGGTGCCGGGCAGGGGATGATGCGCGACGCCCGCATCCTCGCGTGGGATGGGCAGGGTGATGCGGTGCTCGCGCGCCACGCGCCGCCAGCTGATCGGGGTATGGCCGGGCTCGCCACCGCTCTCCAGTATGTCGAGCGGCAGCGGCGGCTCGGGCACATAATCGCCCCAGTCGATCGCGACCTCCAGCGCCCGGACCCGGGGATCGACCATGGTCGACAGCCCGATCGAACTGGGCAGGAAGCGCCGCCGCGCGGCCGGAGCCTCGGGTTCGTCGTGATCGCCCGCCGCACCGCCCGCGCCGAACGCCTCGACATCGGAGAGGATGCCGTCGACCTCGTCCCATTCACTGTCGGCGGCGGGTTCCTGCGTCAGCTCGCCGGAGGGCGCGATGAAGCCTGCCAGATACCAGCGCGAAGGATTTTCCCCGGGCGGAAGCCGCTCGGCGAGCAGATCATGGTCGTCCGCCTCACTTGGGCCGATCAGGTTGCGGCGCGACCGCCGCACCATCTCCGCGCGCACGCCCGCCGCGTTCACAGCATCCGCTCCATCCTGACCCGTTCCTCGTTGAGCTTGAGCAGGCGCGCCAGCACCGCGTCGCGGAACGGCGCGGGCCAGAAGAGGCGGCCCTGATAGCGGTGATCGTCCTCGCTCTCGGCATCGAGGAAGACCGGCGCGGCCTCGGCGGCGAGGTCGTCCCAGCCATAAGCGGCGAGCACCGCCCGATCCACGGCGTGGTGCAACGCGCGCAAGGTCACGATGTCGTCCTGTGTGTCCGTGGCGCGGTGGAAGCGGTTATAGGTCGGCGTCATCCCCTGATCGCGCGCGATCATCAGCGCGGCGCGGTGGTCGTAATAGGCCAGGCCCACGGCTTCGAGATCGGGCGCGTCGGCGTAACCGGGGGGCAGCGGGAAGGTCTCGAAGCAATCCGACGGGGTGTAACGGAGGTCGTCCTTCATGGACGAGGCAAAGAAGCGCGCCCAGACTTCATGCACGCGCGATTGCAGCGTGGCGAAGGCGGTGTAGCTGTCGAATGCAAAGACGGCCAAAGTATTGGCGAAGCAATGCGATGAGGGAGCGATTGTGAACGCTATGTGCGGAGTTGCGCCGCAGCTGTGTACGATGAAATTCGAAATTTTCGCGCTGGCGGCTGCGATCGCCCGGCGATCAGCCGCAAACTGCCACCATCGCTTTGCGACGTCTCTGTTCCATGCATTGGTTGGCGGAAGTGCTTCTCGATCGGCACGAACTTTGGCTTCGATAATGGCGAGAAAATGGGGATATTTGTCTCTGGCTTCTTGCTCAGCAAGGTGGCTGAGGTTCATCGCGAAACGTCGGGGTGTATGAGTCGGAGAGTTATTGACTTCCTGGCCTCCGATATAGGGCCGGACGACTGGCCTATGATCGGGGTACGCAGATAGTATCGCGTTTAAGTCAGCTATCGTGCTCGTCTTGCCCGATGCAGCGAGTTGATCGTCAAAGGTGAAACCTGCGCCGAGCAAGATTGCGCCTTGGAACGCCTTCCCCGCATTCTCCCGCAAAGCCGCAGGCGAACCGTCCAAGTCGCCCTCCATCAGATAGGCCGAGATACGCCGCACCGGCCGGTCGTCCAGCACCGGCGTCTCGACCGACACACCCTTCGCCACGAACACCTGCGCGACGACGACCGCCGCTTCGCCTTCCCAGCGATAGCGGCTGACCGCGCGGAAAATGGTGCCGCCCTCCGCCAGTATCCGTGCCAGCCCGGTTTCGCGCGTGTCGCCCTGCCGGATCGTGTTCGTCGCGATCAGCCCGAACGCCCCGCCGCGCCGGAGCAACCCGAAGGCGCGGCGGAAGAAATGCGCGGCCAGGTCGGCATTGCCGTGCGCGCCGGGGTGGAGCGTCTTCAGCCAGTCAGGATAAGCCGCCGCATGGCCCGCCGCGATGGTGTTCTTGCCCGCGAAAGGCGGGTTGCCGATGATCGCGTCGAAACCGGGATCGGGGCGGTTGAAGACATCCTCGAACTCCAGCTCCCAGTGAAAGCCGGTTACGTCGATCGGCGCCGTGCGCAGTTCGTCGCGACAGGCTTGCAGCCTTGCCCAGCTGGCGGGGGTGGGGGACAGCACGCATTGCTGGACCTCGATCAGCCGCGCGGCCCGCTCTCGCGCCGTCGTGCCGGTGAAATAGGACCAGAGGATGCCGTCCGCGACCAGCTGCGCACGCTCCAGTGCCAGCGTCGCGGCGCGGTGGCGCTGTTCCTGCACGGCATAGGGCGCGATCTCCGCCTCGACGCGCATCAGGCGGCGCAGCTGCGCGGCGGCATCGATGCCTTCGCGCACGATCGCCTCGACGAAGCCCTGCTGCCCCGACACCTTGTCCCAGGTGACGGCGATGATGTTCGGGTTGGGCAAGCCGACCAGACTGTCGCCGCAGCGCAGCACCGCATCGAGAAAGGTGAACTCATGCGCGCTCGCCAGCGTCTCCAGCCAGAGCGACAGCTTGGCCAGGTCGATGGCCAGCGGGTTGCGGTCGACGCCGCGCAGGCAATGCTGCGCCACCAGCCGCTTGGCGTGGAGCAGGTCATCCTCATCGGCGGGAATGGTCGGGCGCTGGTCGGGCCAGCGCGTCCAGGCGGCGACCAGCCGTTCGCCGAGCTGGCGACACGCCTCGACCAGGAACGCGCCCGATCCGGCGGCGGGGTCGCAGACTTTCAGGTCGAGCACCTGGGCAGGCCCCGCATCCGGGCCGATCCGCGCAAAGGCGGGGGCGAGCGCATGGGCCACGATCGGGCGGGTCAGGCTGGCCGGGGTGTAATGGCTGCCGGTGCGTCGCCGCTCGTCGGTCGGTTGCAGGATCGGGGTGCCCGCCGCGACCGGCCCGCGCGGAGCGGCGCGGGCGTCCGTCACGGGCGCGAGCGCGGCGGCCAGTGCGGTGGCGTCGCCCGCCTCTCGCAGGCTCCGCGACACGGCGGCGGGCCAGGCCGCGCGGCCGGTCCAGAGCTTCAACGTGCGTTCGCGCTCCGACGGCTTGGTCGCGGCCAGCGCCTCCAAATCGACCCAGACCGGCACCTTGTTGCCCTTGCCCGCGCGGACCGCGAGCATCAGGCTGGCGGCGCGCTGGACGGTGAAGCCCATCACCGCCTCGTACACCGATCCGATCTGTTCGACGCTGAGCGCGCGGTAGGCGACCCGCTCGCCCTTCAGCATCAACAGGCTGTCGAGCACGCGCAGGATATAGCCGTCGCCGACCGGCAGTACCTGTTCGGGCGCGTCATGGGTGTCACGGCCGAGCAGGAAGGGAAAGGCCGCCTCGCTGAACAACTGGCCGCCGCGCGCCTGCATGAAGCCCGACGGATGGCCGCGATCGACCAGCCGGAACAGCGCGAGCAACCGGCCCCAGGCACCGCGCCGCTCGTCCATCGTGTCGGGATAGAGCGCGGCATCGTCGCGCAGCCGCAGGTGCAGTCCGCCCAGCGCATAGCCCTGCTCGTATAAAGCCGCCGCCATGCCACCGGGGGCGGAGGGCATCAGTCCGCGATCCTCGGCATAGAGGATGAAGACCAGCCGCAGCAGCACGGTCAGCAACCCCTTGTAGAGCTGATCCGGGTCGCTCGCCGCCAGCGCGCGGATACGCGGGCCATCGGCGGCGTCCAGCCCGCGCAGCAATTCGTGCAACCCCGCCAGCACCTGTCCGGCCAGGCGGCTGGACACCTCCGCCTGCGCCGCGCGGCTTTCGGCGAGGATCGCAGGGAGTCGGTGCGACGGTGGCCCGCTGAACAGGGCATGGGCGTCGAGCAGCAGCTTCAACCCGGCCAGCATCGGGCGACCCGATACGTCGCCCAGGCGCGCGAGCGGCCAACTGATATGGCCCGAAGCCTCGCCGCGCGGCACCACGACCAGCCGCAGCACGGGTTCGGTGGCGGGGCCATCCTTGCGGCCCGTTTGGCTGGCGCCGATGATGACGCCAGCGCCGACTCCGGTTTCGCGGAGCAGCCGCTCGAACCGTTGCTGCGCGGTGGCTTCCCAGCCGGGCAGCGTGCCGCGCTTGTCGAGGATCAGCGCGGGTGCCTCGATGCGTACCAGCAGCTGGATCGTGCCGTCGGGCGCGGGGATCGCGCCATGCGGCTCCAGCAGCGTGTCCTGCTCGGGAAAGGCGATGCGTAGGGATTCGGGCAGGGCCTCACCGCGCAGGATGCGGTCGGCGGGCCAGCCCAAAATGGTGTAGAAGAAAGCCCAGGGATCGTCGGCGAACCCCTCGACCGCATGGGCGACCGCGTCGCCGTCCGCCGGACCCTGCGGGCTGGGCCACAGCCCGATCCGCGCGAGCGCGGCGGGCGCGACGACCAGCCCGACCGGCTGGAGATAGCCGATCCAGTCATGCCGACCGCCGGGAATGGGACCACTCATGCCAGGGGCCAGAGATAGACGAGGCCGATCGGCTCCAGCCGGGTGGCATGGATGCGCGATCCGGCGCGCAGCCGTTCGGGCTCGCGGATCATTTCATCGTCCAGCCGGGTGGTGGCGCGGTCCCAGGATCGGCGATCGGCGGCGCGCTGGCGCGCTTCCATGGGATCGAGCAGGAGGGAGAGCTGGCCGTCATCGTCGCCGCGTTCGCGCAGGAGGCGGGCGATACGCTGGCGCAGCAGGGTTTCCAGCCCGCGTGCCTCGGATTCGGCGCGGCGTGTCAGCTCGCCCGCGACTTTCTCGGCCCGCGCCGCCGCCCGTGCCTCCAGCACGGGGCGAAGCTCGGTCACGTCGCGCATGGCGTGGGCGGTCGCTTGGGCGGCGATGGCGGGTTCGGCGTCGGTGGCGTGGCGGAGCGCCTCGATCAGTTCCTCCAGCACCCGTGCCTCGGCATCGCGACCTTCGGCCAGTGCGCGAAGGCCGCCGCTGTCGCGCCAGTCGGCGGCGACGCTCAACACTTCCTCATGCAGCCTTGCCGCCTGTTCGCCATAGAGCGCCAGCCGCCCCAGCAGGATGACGCGCGGGGCGGGTGTCGCGGCGGTGCGGATGACACAGGCGCGTTCCAGCCCCTGGCGGAAACCGGCCGACAGGAAGCGCCCGAGCAGGCGGCGCACCAGCCGGTGTTCGAGATGCAATTGCACCACATCGCCCGCATCGCGGCCGTCGGGCAGGATGGCGGGGGCAAAGCTGATCCGGCGGAGATCGGCATCGGGGCTGGCGCGCCATTCACCAGGCCGCTCGCCGGACCGGATCGGGCGGGCGCGCAATTCGTCGAGCAGAGGCTGCCAGCTGGGATCGTTTGCCAGCGTTGCCTGGTCGAGCGCAAAGACCGGCGTCTCGCCGATCGCCGCCGGAGGACCCCAGGCGCCGCCCGCGCGGTTCAGCGCCAGGCCGACTACCGACTGCAACTCGTCTGGATCGACGCCCACGCGCGCTCGCGCCGTCTCCAGCGCCTTGGCCAGATCGGCCTGTTCGCGCTTCAGGCGGGCCAGTCGTGCCTCGGCGCCATCGTCCAGATCGCGCACCGCCGCACGGACGCGCTCATCGGCTTCCTCGTCATCGATCCGCGCGGCGAGATCACGGGCGGCCGCCCGGTCGATGCCGCCGCCCAGCCGATCGGCGATCCGCGCGCCCAGCACCTGACCCGCCGAACCGAGCTGGCGGCGGATCAGCTCGGTCTTGCGGACCAAAGCGTCGAGCACGACGTCCTCGGGCCGCTGGGCATAGACGAAATAGCGGCAGGTGACGGTCGGGCTGGGTTGCAGCTTGCGGTCGATCCGCCCGTTGCGCTGCTCCAGCCGCGACGGGTTCCAGGGCAGGTCGACATGGATCAGGTCGTGGCATCGCGCTTGGAGATTGATCCCCTCGCGCGCGGCATCGGTGCAGATCAGGATGCGCAAGGGATCGGCGGGATCGTTGAACGCGCGCTTGATCGCCTCGCGCCGTTCGGTCGAGGTGATGCCGGTGAAGCTGTCGATCCGCCGCGCTTCCTGCGCATCCTCGGGGTCGAGCAGCACCGCCAGTTGGCGCTGGAGCCAGCGGCGGGTGTCCTCATATTCGGTGAACAGGATCAGCCGCCGCTCGCGCCAATTGCCTCCTGCATCGAGCAGGTTCGTGCGAGCCCAGTCCAATATCCAGCCGACCCGCGCATCGGGTTGGGTACGGGCGGCGTCCGCCACTCCCAGCATCGCGGCGGCGGCACGGCGTTCCTCCGCCAGCTGGTCGGGTGAGCCGCCCGCCGCGCCGGTCGCGGCCTGTCGTTCGGCCTCCGCCTCGACCGCACGGTCGAGCAGGGCCAGCGCGGCATCCTCATCCTCCGCGCGCTCCGGGGCTTCGACTTCGACAGGAGGCGCCTCGCGCATGGTTCCGGCGATGGCGCGGTCCAGCCCGGCGATGTGGACCCGCAAGGTGCGGGCAAAGGCCGGGATGGAGGACAGCAGCCGCTGTTGCAGCCCGACCATCGCCAGTCGCGCCCGTGCCGCCTGCGCCCCCGCCAGCCCGCCGATCCGCCGCTCGCGCAACCGGCGATAGTCCGCCAGCATCGCCGCCAGCACCAGTTCGGGGGCATCCTCGGGCAAGTTGTCCAGCACCACCGGCGCGACGATCCGTTCGGGAAAGGCCTCGCCCAGCGCGCGCAGGTCGCTTTTCAGGCGGCGGACCATCACCGGCTCCAGATCGGCGGGGCGGACGGTGACACCGCGCGTGAAACGCTGCGGATCGAGCAGCTCTAGCAGCGTCGCAAAGCTGTTGGGATGGCCGTTATGCGGCGTCGCCGACAGGAACAGGCGATGCTCGAACCGATCCGACAGGTCGCGCAGGGACCGGGTGAACTGGCTCTCGATCGCATAGCGGCCGCCACCCGCCGGGGCGGCATGATGCGCCTCGTCCAGGATCAGCAGCGACCGCGCGCGGAAATCCTCCAGCACGTGGCGCAGCCCGGCGACATAGGCTTCCTCGCCCAGCAGCCGGTGCGACAGGATGAAGCGCGATCCCGCCGCCCAGGGGTTCGCGCCGTACCCACGCCGCCGCCGCAATTCCTCCAGGTGGCGGGCGTCGACGATCTCGAAGGCGAGGCCGAACTTGCTCTGCAACTCTTCGCGCCACTGGCCGGTCATGGCGGCAGGCGCGATGACCACGGTATAGTCGACCCGGCGGCGCAGCAGCAGCTCACGCAGCACCAGTCCAGCCTCGACCGTCTTGCCCAGCCCGACATCGTCGGCGATCAGCAGGTTGACGCGCGGCAGCCTCAGCGCCTTGCGCAAGGGGAGCAGCTGGTAGGGGTCGAGCCTGATCCCTGCGCGGAACGGCGCCTGGAAGAGGTCGCGCTCGGCGGCGGTCGCGGTGCGCCAGCGCACGGTGCGCAGATAGGCCGAGAAGGTCGCGGCATCGCCGCCCTGCGTGCCGAGCGAGGCCCAGGCTTCCTCGTCATGCAGCCGCGCATCGACCTCCGCGCTCCACAAGACCTGCGCATCCTCGCCGCTGGCATCGTCGTCGATACAGGCGAGGCGATGCCCTGACAGCGGGCCGTCCGGCTGCGCCTCTACCATCCAAAGCCGCCCGCGCAGCGACACGAACTGGCCGACCGCCGGCCCGGAGGCGCGGGGCGATGACGTGGCGAAACCAGCCGTTTCGGGCATGTAAGTTGTTCGATCCTCCCGCTTGTGAGGATGCGGGGCGGGGCAAATATCGCCAACGGAAGCAGCCCCCGAAATGGATGCGATATCGATTGGTGCAGGATTGCGCGGGATTTCGCGGGCGCTAGTCTTTCGCGCGGGCGTGTGTCGCCTCGGGGAGAGGGTGATGAGCGGCGCCGAGACTTGGGCGAAACTGACCCGACATGAAGATGGGACGTTGGCGGCGATCTTGCCGCTGCTCGATCATTGTCTGGATGTCGGAGCCGCTTTGGAGGCAGTTCTGCCCGTCTGGCTGCATAGTCTGGAAGCCGCAGCGGGGCGGTCGCTGACGCCGCAGGACATCGCCCGGCTGATCGTGCTGGCCGCGCTCCACGATGTGGGCAAGGCCAATCGCGGCTTTCAGGCGCGGATCGATCCGGCGGTGAAGCAACTGGTCGGCCATACCGGCCCGGTAGCCGCGCTGTTGCGCCACTCCGCCCTGCGGCAGGGCTCAGCCGCCAAGACGCTGTTCGAGGTGATCCTGGGCTGGGGCGCGGACCAGCATCTTGCCGCCGTCATGGCGCATCACGGCAGGCCGCTGGCCGAATTCCATGCGGAAGCGGGGAAGCATACCGACAGCTGGACCCGCCACGTCGCCCATTGGCTGCCGCAGGGTGGCGACGACCCCACCCTGGTGGTCGTCCGCCTGGTCGAGGCCCTGCGCACCCGCTGGCCGCTCGCCTGGGCGGCGGGGCCGAAGCTGCCCGACGCCCCGCGCTTTGTCGCCTTGTTCGCGGGACTGGTGACGCTGGCCGACTGGCTGGGGTCGGATACACAGCGCTTCCCCGTGGAGGGACCGCATGGCGCGGCCCGCGATGCCTGGCGCGAGGCGCAGGCGCGGGAGGGGGCGGTGATGCGCGGTTTCACGCCCCTCGACACCCCGCCCGCCCCGTTCGAGGCGCTGTTCGGCAACGCACCCTATGCCTTTCAAACAGACGCCGCCGCCCCCGACCGTGGATTGGTCGCGCTGATCGAGGCGGAGACGGGGTCGGGCAAGACCGAGGCGGCGCTGTGGCGCTGGGTCGAGATGCGGCGGCGTGGCGAGGTCGACGGCCTGTTCTTCGCGCTGCCGACCCGCTCGGCGGCGGTGCAGCTTCATGCGCGGGTCAACAAGGCCGTAAAGAAACTCTGGGGCGATGACGCGCCGCCCGCCGTGCTCGCGGTGCCCGGCTATCTGCGCGCGGGCGACGCGGAGGGACAGGCGCTGCCGGGTTATGCGGTCCGCTGGGATCGCGGCGAGCCGGGCGGGGCGGAGGACGCGCGCTGGGCGGCGGAGCGGGCCAACCGCTTCCTCGCGGCGCGGGTCGCGGTCGGGACGATCGATCAGGCCTTGCTCGCGGCTCTTCCGGTCAAGCACGCCTTTTTTCGCGCCTCTGCCCTGGCGCGCAGCCTGCTGGTGGTTGACGAGGTTCATGCCTCGGACGCCTATATGACCGGGCTGCTCGAACGGTTGCTGGAACAGCATGTCGCGGTCGGCGGCCACGCGCTGTTATTGTCGGCGACGCTGGGGGCAGAGGCACGCGCAAAATTGCTGAAAGCGCCGGTCGCGTCGCTCGCCGAGGCGGAGGCGGTGCCCTATCCCGCGCTTTCCGGGATCGGCTCGCCCCCGCGCCCGGCGAGGGCGTCGGGTGGCGCCCAGAAGGCCGTCGCCATCAAGACGGCGGGCCTGATTGCCGACCCCGATGCGATCGCCGCACGGGCTGTCGCGGCGGCGCGCGCCGGGGCGGCGGTGCTGGTCGTGCGCAACAGCGTGGCCGGAGCGGTCGCGGTGGCGCAGGCGGTGGCGGAGCTGGCGCCGGACCTCGCCTTTCGGGTGGAGGATGCGGCGACCCTGCACCATGGCCGCTTCGCCGCGACCGACCGGAAGCGGTTGGATGAAGCGGTCGAAAAGGCGTTCGGCAAGACGCGAACCGCTGGCGGTCGGGTGCTGGTCGGCACCCAGACGCTGGAACAGTCTCTCGACATCGACGCCGATTTCCTGATTACCGACCTGGCGCCGATGGACGTGCTGCTTCAGCGGATCGGACGGCTGCATCGCCACCGACGCGATGACCGGGGCGCGTTCGACCAGGCGCGGGTGTTGCTCCTCCGACCGGCAGAGCGTGACCTGACGCCATGGCTCGACGGCCGCCGCCGTGATCGTCACGGGCTGGGCCATGTCTATCCAAATCTGCTGCATCTGGAGGCGACGTTGCGCTTGCTGGAGGCGCGGGCCGATATCGCCATCCCGCGCGACAACCGCCTGCTGGTCGAACGTGCTCTGCATCCCGAAGCGCTGGATCCGATCCAGCGTGAGGGCGGGGCGGTATGGATCAATCATGGCAACATGCTGGCAGGCGGCGTCGTCGCGGACGGCCAGCGCGCGAGCGGCGCCGCGCTGGACCTGTCGCTTCCCTTCAACCAGCTGGTCTTTCCCGACGACATGGGCGAAGTCACCACCCGGTTAGGCGCGCGCGACCTACTGCTCGATCTGGACCCGCCGCTGGCCGGGCCGTTCGGCCGAGAGATCACCCGCATCGCGCTGCCGGGCTGGATGGCCCGGCATGTCGCGCCCGGTACGCCCGTCGAGCGGCTGGACGACCAGCGCTTCCGCTTCGGCGGGCGGGACTATCGTTACGACCAATGGGGCCTGCGACCGGACGGGGGCTGAAGGCGGGATTTTGGCGGTATCGACAGCGTCGCACAGCGGGCATAGGGGCGGGGTGAAGCCAATCCCACCGCTCCAGCCGCTCGGATAAACATATGATCGTCACGGTAGCAGCATTGGCGGCATCCTGCGTGACGCCCGGAGCAGGGGGCGAGGTGGCGGCCGACCTGCTGAATCGCCGTATCGCGGAGCGGGTCGCACGATGCGGCGATGTCCGGGTGCTGGTCGCCCCGCCGGACGTGGTGGCTGAGGCGTTGCCTGTCGAGTTGCGCCGTCGGTGGCGTCGGCCAGCCGGGCTCGGCCGCGAAGGCTTTGAGGTCCAGCGGGTAGGGCCGGTCACGGTCGTCACGGCCGAAGCGACGAGAGGGCTGGTCTATGGCGCCGGCTGGGTCCTTCGCCATCTCGACGTCGTGAATGGGACCGCACGGCTCGTCATCAGTGGTCCGGTCGACGAGAGGCCGGCTTATGCGACGCGCCTGACCCAGATCGGCTATCGGCCGAAGAACAACAGTTATGATGCGTGGACGCTGCCCATGTTTCAGCGGCGGATCGAGGATTTCGCGCTCTGGGGTGCCAGCGGCGTGCAGATTATCGCGCCTGTATCGGACGACGATGCGACCGGGCCGCTGTTCCCCGCGCCCCCGCGCGAAACGCTGGCGGGCATCTCGGCGATCACCCATCGGCTGGGGCTGGACGTGGCGCTCTATTATCCCGAGCTGGGCAACTATGAAAAGCCGGGCGCGGTAGCAGCGGAGGTCGCAGCTTTCTGGAAGGTGCTCGCCGACCTTCCCCATGTCGACGCACTCTATGTGCCGGGCGGCGATCCCGGCCACACCGCGCCCGGCCAGCTGTTCCCGCTGGTGGCGCAGCAGGCGGCTTTGCTTCGTGCGCGCAGTCCGAAAGCGCCCGTCTATATCTCGTCGCAAGGGTTCGATGCGGCGGGGTTTGAGGCGTTTTACCGTGAGCTGGAGAAGCAGCCCGATTGGCTGACCGGCATATTCGTCGGCCCGCAGACCCGCGATCCTCTATCGATCGAGCGGGCGCGGATACCGGCACGCTATCCGCTGATCCTCTATCCCGACATTGCGCATACCATGCACGCGCAATTCCCCGTGCCGCGCTGGTGGCCCGAATTCGCGCTGACCGAGGGGCGCGAGCCGATCAATCCGCGCCCGGCCGCCTATCAGCACATCTTTACGCACTTCGCGCCGCTGACCGCCGGCTTCATCACCTATTCCGAGGGGGTGAATGACGACTTCAACCAGTTCCTCTGGTTCCGGATGGGCTGGGACCCGCATACCGGTCCCCAAGCCTTCGCGCGCGATTATGCCCGTGTCTTTATCGGCGATCCCCGTGCCGCCGCACTCCCGGCGGCACTGGAGGCGAATTGGGTCGGAGACCCTGCGGCCAATACGAGGATCGACGCCACGCTGCGCCTCGCCGATCGCATCCGCCCCGCCACCTTTGCCGACTGGCGGATCGACGCATTGCGGTATCGCGCCGTCTATGACGCGCTGGTTCGCCGCCGCGCCATCGCGGCCCGTGCCCGGCGAGCGGCGGCTCTGGCCGCGCCTGATCGCGAACGGGCACGAGCGATCCTGGCGCGAGGCGACGGGCCGGAGGTCACCGCATTGCTTGATCGGCTCAACGCCCTGGCGGAACGGCTATGGCTAAGGGCGCGGCTGCAACTCAGCGTGAAGCGCTATGGCGCGTCGAATATCGAGCGGGGGGCCAATCTCGACCGCGCCGATGTCGACCTGACCGGCCGCGCCTGGATGGAGGCGCAGATGGCCAAGGGCTGGCCGATCCCCGACCGCCGTCGCCGGGCCGAGGGCGCGCTCTATGACGATCTGGGCCGCCCGGATGCCGAGCCGCATCTGGTGCGTGGGACCGGCTTTCTCGCCGATCCACAGTTCTTCACCACCGCGATAGACGGGATCGCCGATCGGACGGCGGCAGACGGCTGGTGGCCGGGCGAACTGGACTATGCCGAGACGCTCTATGACAGCCCGCTACGCCTGCATTATGACGGGCTCGACCCGCGCCGGGGCTATAGCCTGACCATTACCTATGCGGGCGAGGATTATACCCTGCCCATGCGGCTGGTCGCGAACGGGACGATCGTGTTGCAGGACCATTTTGTCCGTACCGCCAACCCGATGCAGGTTACGATCGCCATCCCGCGCGAGGCGACGGCGCATGGCACGCTCGACCTGGCCTGGACCCGCCCGTCCGCATGGGCGGCAGCGGTCGCGGCAAGCAGGTCGCGGAGACCTGGCTGATCCCGGACGCTCGTTAGCGCGTCACCTGCCGCACGAAGCTGGCGACATCGGCCACCACCGGCGCGCGGCCGCGAAAGGGGCGGGCGACCGACAGGATCAGCCCGACATGGCTCAGCTTGGGGTAGGAGCGTAGCGTCACGGGTACGCCGCCCTCTCGTAGGCGGGCCGCCAGCGCCTCGCTGTTGCGCGGAAGGACCGTCTTGTCCTCGCCGCCGACCAGCAGCAGCGCGGGTGGGTCGCCTGCGCCCGCCCAATGGACGGGCTGGGTTTCCATCGGGCGCGGCCATGTCCCGAATGCCGCGCGGCTGACATCCACGTCGAAGGGCGCAAAGTCATAAGGCCCGGCCAAGCCGACCAGCCCCCGCACCGCCTGTCGATCCCGTCCCAGCCAGCGGTCGTCGACCGCCAGCATCGCGGCGATATAGGCTCCCGCCGAATGGCCCATCAGCACCAGCCGGCTGGGATCACCGCCGTACCGGGCGATATGTGCGCGGGTCCAGCGCACCGCTGCGGCGCCATCCTCGACAAAGGCGGGATAGCGAATGGCGGGGACGAGCCGGTAATCCGGGATCACCACCGTGAAACCCTGCGCCGCCAGTGCCCGCCCCACAAAGGCGTAGCCGGTCCGCGTGCCGCTGTTCCAGCTGCCGCCATAGAAGAAGATGACGACGGGCCGCGCGCCGGACCCGGCGGCGCGAGGCACATAGATGTCGAGCGTCTGCCGCGCATCCGGCCCATAGGCCAGCGTCCTGGCGACCCGCCTGCCACCGCCATCCTTCGGCACCAGACGGTCGAAGGCGGTCAGCGGCGAACAGGCCGCAAATAGCAATGAAAGCGAGGCGGGAAGCGACCGGGCAATCCGATGGAACAACGTCATGCGCCCCCCATGCCCAAAGCACGCGCAGACCGCCAGAGACGAGCTGCGCTGCCACCCGCGAAAGGGCCTGCGCAGTCGGTTTCCCACGGCAAGCGGCGCCCGCAAATCCCGGTGGTCAGGAAAAGACGTAGCACTTTCAAAGGTCTGACATATGGAGATTGACGCAGATGCGAAAAACCGGGCAGTGGCGCGGTCGGGAAGCGGCGGGGAGCGGGGGCTCTGCGGGATCGGCCGTCTTATTCTGTCACATCAAACCAGATCGAGGACGGGCCGGCATGAATGCCGCGAAGCTGCTAGGGGACATCAGGGGGTGGGGCCTCGCATGGATGCTGGTCCTTGCCGGGCTGATGTCGGGAACGGCGTCGGCCGCGCCCGTCGATCTGCATCGATCGGCCTGCAGCGCCACGCTGCCCGATGACACCAGCGACGCCCGGATCGTCGATGCGCCCTATCGCTGCGGGGCGGAGGCGCCGACGCGCGGACCGGACTGGCTGTGGCTCCGCCTCGATGCGTCGCAGCTGGGAGCTTTGCCCGCCAGCTGGGACCTGCTGATCGACCAGACGCGTTTCGACCGGATCGGCGTGCTGATCGTCGGTCGCAACCGCACGACACGGCATTCGCTCTCCTATGCCGAACTGAAGGAACACTGGACACCCGGCGGGTTGCTGAAATTCGTGGTCGCGCCGCCGGGGCACGATATACGCGGGCTATATATCGGGTTCCGCCACATCGACGACCTGTCGCTGATGCGGAAGGTCGTCGCCCGACCGGGCAGCGGGATGAACGGTGCGGATGTCGGTTGGCTGGTGCTCGCCGGCCTGTTCGCGGGAACGCTGCTGTCGGCGCTTCTCTATAACCTCGTCATCCATGCCGGGCGGCGTCCCGCCTTTCAACGCTGGTATCTCCTCTGGGTCTCGGTCGCGCTGGTGTACGGCCTGATATGGACCAACACGGCGGCGCTGGTCGTACCGGGACTGGTCGGGCCGATCGCGGTGCGGATCGAATTCGTGCTCGTCGGCCTGATGGTCGCGGCGGGCAACATGTTCTTCTTCTCGGTGATCGAGGACGGAGTATTGCCACCCGGCCTGGCCAAGGCGGGACATGGGCTGGCGATCGGGGGTGCGGTGCTGGGCGTGGCGGCCGCCGCCGATATCTGGCTGCCCCCGGTGCCGACCGATCGGCTCCTCAATTACGACATCGCCGCGACCTCGGTGCTGGTCGCCTGGTCCTGCGCGGTCGCGGCACGGCGGGGCAGCCGCGTCATCTGGTTCTACATGATCGGCTGGAGCCCGGTCATCGCCCTGTTCGTCCTGCGGTTGGCCCGCAATCTGGGCTTCATGGCGCAGAGCGACGTGGTGGACATGGGGACCTTCGTGGCGCTCGCCTTCGAGGCGCTGGTCCTGTCGCTGGCGATCGCCGATCGGTTTCGGCGGATCAGGCTCGAACTCGATCAGGCGCGCCAACGTCGTGAGATCGATCTGGCCGAGACCAAGACGCTGCGGCTGGCGGCGCAGACCGACTTCCTGACCGGCCTGGGCAACCGCGCCGCCTTTCAGCAGCAGGCGAACGCCCTGATGAGCGCGGCCATGCCGTTCAGCCTGTTCCTGATCGACGTCGATCATCTGAAGGACGTGAACGACCGGCTGGGCCATGCCAGCGGCGACATGCTGCTATGCCATGTCGGATCGGCGCTGGACGGGATCGTCCGCGCGATGGCCGATGTGCGGGTGTCGCGGATCGGCGGTGACGAGTTTGCGATCCTCTGCCCCGGGTCCGTGCATGTCGAGACCATGCTGGCGGAACAGATCGCCAGCGTTCAGGGCGAGCTATGGCATCCGCGCGACCGTACTCGAACCCTGTCGCTCAGCATCGGGTCGGCGCGCTACCCCGACGATGCGCAGGCGCTGGACCTGCTCTACCATAATGCCGATCTGGCGCTCTATACCGCAAAGCGAGTGGGGCGCGGACGCTATGTGCGCTACGATCCGCTGCAAAGCGGCCTGCGCGACCTCCAGATGGCCTTTGCCGGCGAGGCCGAGCAGGCGTTGGAACGCGGCGATTTCATGCTGTACTTGCAGCCCATCGTGTCGCTGGAGACCGAGATGGTATGCGGACATGAGGTGCTGCTCCGCTGGAACCACCCGGTTCATGGGCTGATGACCCCGGATCGCTTCGCCGATGTGCTGGTCGCGGAGCGGATCGGCCTGCGCATCCAGGAACATGTCCTCGAATTGGCGCTGGCCGCGCTCAACGAGGGGGGCGAGGCGCTGGGCGTGGTGTGCGTCAACTTCACCTCGGCGCAACTGGCCGGGCCTCGCTCGGCACGGCTCGTGCTCGATCGGCTGGCCCATCACGGCATTGCCCCCGCGCGGTTGTGCGTCGAAGTGACCGAGGGCGTGATGCTCGACCGGGCGGCGGACAGCATCCTGGCCAGCCTGCGCACGCTGCACGAGGCGGGCGTTTGCATCGCGCTCGATGACTTCGGCACCGGCTATGCTTCGCTCGTCCATCTGCGCGATCTGCCGGTGGACCGGATCAAGATCGATCAGTCCTTCGTCGCCGGGCTGGACGAAACCGATGGCGGGACGTTGCCCATCGTCGGCGCGATCATCGGGCTGGGCGCGGGGCTCGGCAAGCTGGTGATCGCCGAGGGCATCGAGACCCAATGGCAGGCCGAACGTCTGCGGCAGCTGGGATGTCGGTTTGGGCAAGGCTATCGCTATGGCCACCCGGTCGCACTCGCGACCATCGCCGACGCCGACCGGGTGATGGATCGGGCATAGCGTCGGCCGGGGCCGTGGGCCGGTGCCGCTTCCACACAGGTGGATCGGACTTTAAAGCTCCAAGCCCAGGGCCGCGCGATCGGCGGTGGCGGCCGCCAGTTCGGCGCGAGCCGCCGCAATCCGTGCCTGGGCGTCGATCAGCCGCACGCGCGCGTCGTTCGCCGTTTCCTCGCGCTGGTTGACCAGAAAGAAGTCGCTCGACCCCAGTTCGAACCGCCTGCGCTCGGCGGCGGCGAGCCGTTCGGCCAGCTCGCGCTCCTGCTCTGCGATCGCGGCCAGCTTTTCGGCGGCATCGACACCGATGGTGATGCCTTCCACCTCGATGGCGATCTGGTCGCGCAGGAAGCGGCTTCGCGCCGCCAGCGCGTCCATTTCCGCCTGGGCCTCGACGATCCGCCCCTTTGCTGCACGGTTCTGAAGCGGCATGGAAAAGCGGAAGCCCACCGCCGCTTCCAGCGGCGTGCGACTGGCGCCGCCCAGACCGATCGGGCCGACATCCTTGCCCATCTCACCCCGCAGGTCGAGCCGCGGACGGAGTTCGTTCTGCGCCAGCGCCAGACGCGCAGAACCCTGGTCGATCCGCGCCAGCAGCACCTGCAAATCGGGACGACGCTGCTGGAAATCCTGGCGCGCCGCGACGGTCACGCCGGACAAGGCCTCGGCGTCGCGGGGAAGGCGCTCCGGACCGACCAGCACCGGCTCCCCTGCGGCATCGCGATAATAGAGCGACAGGGCATTGGCCGCCGCCTGGAAATCCCCCTCGGCCCGCACGACCAAAGCACGGCGCCGGACGAGATTCTGGTCGTTCTCCGCGAGCAATATGTCCGGCCGCGCGCCGAGTTCGACCTGCCGGGCGAGGCCGCCACGCCGGTTTTGCGACAGGTCCAGCAGATCGCGATAGGCGCGCAGGCGCAAGCCGGCGGCGACCCAGTTCTGATAGGCGTCGATCGCGCGCCGCTGCACCCCAATCGCCACCGCTTCCCGCTCGAACTGTGCAATGTCGATATCGCCCGAGGCCAGCGTGCGCCGCGTGCGGCGTTCGTCCACCAATCGGTCGCGCAGCAGCGAATACAGCGCGCCGACCTTCACCTCACCCAGGCGGTTGGTGTAGTTCTGGTCCTCGTAGATCGGAAAGTTGCCGCGGCTGACGCGGTAGCCGCCATAGACGTAACCGCCATTGTCGGTCAGCGGGCGGGTCGCGCTCGCGGAGGCGACGGTGCCGTCGTAATAGCCCAGCGCGCGCGACCGCCCGTCGGCCTCGAACACCGTATCGAAGGCGCCGCTGGCGGTGAGGGCGCGTCCCTCGGCGGAGCGTATCTTGGCCAGCGCCTCGACGATCTGCGGAGCGGCGCGGGCGGAGGCGCGCAACACTTCGCCCAGGGTCAGCGGCGCCGAGCCGGGCACGGTCGCGGGGGGCGGCGTCGGGTTCGCCTGGATACGCTGGGCCGTGGCGGGCGCGGCCAGAGCGGGGGCGATGACCAGCGCGGATATGAGGAGCAGCGACCGTATCATTTCGGCTTGCCCGCCTTGGCCGCGACCTTCTTGTCGTCGTCCTTGCCGTCCTTCTCGCCTTGCTTGTCGCTGGCGGTCTGGCCGAACTCCAGCGGGAAGTCGTTGAGCTGGCGCCAAAGTTCATAGCCGACTGTCACCGTTTCGCCCTGCACCCAGCCCTGTACCTTGCCGCCCAGGCGGACGAAGCGGCGGTCGGGCCAGGCGGGCTTGCCAGGCGCCGGCTCGACCAGAATGCGGAACAGCCCTTGCGTATTGGCATTGGGGTCGATCGTGCGGACGCGACCGTCGAAAAAGCCATAGGCGACCGATGGCCAGCCGCTGAACTGGATCGCGGGCCAGCCCTCGAACTCCAGCCGTACCGGACGACCCGGGCGCAGCAAAGGCACGTCGCGGCCGTCGATCATCAGCTCCACCGCACGCTCGACCTGCTCGGGCGCGACGACCGCCAGCGCGGTCCCCGCCGACACATAGGCTCCCCCCGCCGCCGCATTGAGATTCTGGATACGGCCAGCGCGCGGCGCCCGAACGAGCTGCGCCGACTGGCGGTTCAGCTGCACCTCGATCCGGTTCAGCTTGGCACGCGATTCCGCCAGCTTGGCGCCGGAGTCCGCGACCTTGATCTGTGCCTGTTCGTAATCGCGCCGCGAGGCCAGCCCTTCGGAAAACAGCTGACGGGTGCGGTTGACGTCGAGCTGGGCGACGGCCTGCGACTGGCGGACTGACGCGATCTCGGCTTGTACCTGCGCGCGCTCGGCGGCGAGGCGCGACAACAGGTTGGGATCGAGGTCGACGATGCGCGCGATCGGGTCGCCGCGGTTCACATGCTGGCCGTCATGCACGTACCAGCGCTCGACCTGGCCGGGCACTAACGCCGTCACATCCTGGGCGCGGTCCTGCGGATCGAGCGAGACGACCTGTCCACGCCCCTGCGCGGTCTGTAACCACGGCACACAGAACAGGATGAACGCGACCGCCGCTATGCCGATCGTCAGGATCCAGGCGATGGCGAGCGTGACCCGGGGCGGGCGTAGCGAGGCAAGGGTGCGGAAATGCGCGAGATGGTCAGGCGACATGCGCGTCCTCCCGGCTGTAGGCGGTCTCGAGGTCGGCAAGCCGGTCGAAACGACGCTGTTCGGTCAGGCCCAGATAGAGATAACCGTCCAGTTCCATGTCCTCGGGGCGGCCAGTGCACAACAGCACGGTCGTGCCATGGTCTTTCAGCAGACGCAGCGCCGCCCGCAGTCGGTGGGGCGGCAACAGGTCGTATAGCTGGCCGAGCAGCAACAGCTTGGGCCGTACGAGCAGGGCATTGGCGAGCTTGAGCGCCATGGTCTCGCCGACGCTGAGCGGATAGCCGGTCGACCCCAGCGGGGTGTCGAGCCCTTGCGGCAGGCTGGCCAGGCGGCGTTCCAGTCCGACCAGTGCCAGCGCCTCCATCGCGTTTTCGGCCAGTTCGCCCGAGGCGAGACGGAGATATTCGCGGATCGTGACCTCCACGATCGTAGAGCGGTCGAGCACGGTCACGTCCGAGCGGAGGTGATACATGTCGAATGAGCCCAGATCGGCATTGCCGATGCGGATCAGGCCGCGATCGGGCAGGGTATGCCGTTTCAGCAGCATGGCCAGGCGCCGCTCTGCCCCCGGCTCAGCCACGGTGACGAGCTGTTCCCCGGCGGCGAGGGCCAGGGTGTAGCGCGCATCGCCGAATGCCACGTCGGTCAGTTTGACCGAACCGTCGCGTGGGCCATTGTCACCGCGCACCGTCGGCTCCTGCGGGATGGCGAAGAGCAGCGACAACTCCTCGGAACTGGCGACCAGATCGTAGAAGGTGTCGAGATACCAGCCGAACTGCGAGATGCCATAGAACACGCCCGACAGGATCAACTCCGCCGCGACCAATTGCCCGAGCGACAATTGTCCGCGCAGGATCAACATGCCGCCCAGCAGCAACAGCCCGGCGCTGGCAAAGGCGTAGATCAGCAGGAACGCGACCGTCTGCGCGAACTGATAACGGAAATAGCGGCGATGCGTATCAACATAGGTGGCGGTCATCGCCTCCGATCGGGCCATGGCGAAGTCGAGATGGCGGATCGACTTGTAAAAGCCGTTCGACCCGCCGACGCTTTCCAGCCAGCGGGCGGCATTGTGCTTGGCATGGCTGAGCGCCACGGCACCGCTGATCGCGCCACGTCGCCACAACATCCAGACCAGCAGCAACGCCGCCACCAACACGACGTTGAAGGCGAGGAAGACGGGATGGTAGAAACTGGTGATGGTCAGCCCGATCACCGCCTGAAGAACGATCGTGAAGGCGCCGATGACCAGGCTGGGCACCGACTTCTGGACGACCACCAGGTCGAAATAGCGATTGAACAAGTCGCCGCGATTGCCGTCGGCGAAAAAGGGGTCCTGCGCGTGCACCGCGCGCACCGTGACCTCGGCCACTACGCGCGAGAACAGGCGACGCTCGAACGCCGCCATGATCCAGACCCGAAGCGCGCTGAGGCCCGCGACCAGCAGCAGCAGCAGCAGCAGAACGCCGGACAGCGCCCAGAGCGGGGCGGGCATGGCGGTGTTGGCAACGCTGTTGATGAGCAGCTGCACCGAAATCGGCGTCGCCAGGGCCAACAGGCTGATCGCGATGGTATAGACGATGCCGAGGCGGATATAGGCCGCATCAGGGCCTATGATCTGCGACAGCCAGCCCACCGCATCCCGAAATCCTAGTCGCTGCGCCGCCACAATACGCCCCTTTGCTATACCCTGGTCGAGCCGGAACTGGCAGGGAAAGACCGCCGACGCCCAAACGCCCCCTCGTCATAGGTCTGTTTCGGCCTAATCCGTGTAAAATGGAGTTAACGGCGTGCCATAACCAAGGCCAATTGGAATTGTGATGTCCGCGCCATAGCCAGCGGCTATAGGGCGTTATGCCCACGCTGCGTCAGCTCGAATATCTGGTCACGATTGCGGACACCGGGTCGTTCGTGCTCGCGGCCCGGGCGGCCAATGTTTCGCAGCCGACGCTCAGCCAGCAGATTCGCGCGCTGGAAGAGCGTCTGGGCACCAAGCTGCTGGAGCGTGGCGTGGCGGGCGCGATATTGACGCCGGTGGGGCGTAGTATCGTCGCGACCGCGCGCCGCATGTTGAGCGATGCGAGCGACATCGTCGCACTGGCGGCGGGCTCGTCCGACAGCCTGACCGGCACGCTCAAGCTGGCGACGACGCCGACGCTCGGGCCGTATCTGTTGTCGCCGATCATCGCCGAGCTCCACCGCATGGCCCCGCGTCTGCGCCTGCATGTGCGCGAGGGCATCCCGGACGAACAGGTGAGGGAACTATCGCGCGGCGACATCGATGTCGTGCTCGGGCCGCTGCCCATGGCCGGCGACGACCTGACGATCGAGCCGCTGTTCCGCGAACCGTTGCATCTGGTTGCCGCGCTCGACCATCCGATCGATGCCGCCACCGAGGCGACGCGGAAGGACCTGATCGGCAGCCCGCTACTGACGCTCGACCCGCGCCACCACCTCGCACGCCAGGCCGCCGAGGTCGCCGACCATTATGGCATGACGATCGCGCCGGATTATTACGGTACCAGTCTGGACAGCTTGCACCAGATGGTCGCCAGTGGACTGGGCCTCACGCTACTGCCCAGCCTGTATCTGCGATCGGAGGTGGGCGGGGCCGCGGGCCTGAAGATCCTGCCCGTCCAGGGCTGGCGTGCCCATCGATCGATCGCCATTGCCTGGCGCCGCCAGTCTCCGATGAGCGCGGCGTTCAAGCTGATCGCCGATCATGTGCAAAGCTGCGCGCGCGGGTTGCTGGCGGGGCAGAGCTAGACAGGATCGGTTGATCGCAAACGGCCCGGAACAAGATGGCATCCGAATGCGTCCGGTCCTCGCGGAATTGGCCGACCTCTGACGACGATCCGTCCTGAGGCCAGCAGCCCGCAGCGAGGGAAGCCCCGCGCTGCGCATAGCGGCCCAATGGTTCAGCATTGGCCTTCGGGATAAATGCTTGATATCCATCAAGTCATCCCTTGCCGAGTTGGCGTAGACCTAGGCTAATGATCGGGATCAGTCGTCCGGTTCGGACGGCCCCGGCCGTCGGATCAAGGCGGCCGGTATTGGGAGAACGGACCTGTTCGCTGACGTGCCCATGGTCATTTGCGTCCCTGCGCGAAACGAGGAGGCGATGCTGCCGGGCCTGCTCGCGGCGATAGCGGCCCTGTTCGCCGATCGGGACGGCTTGGACGTGTGCCTTTTTCTGGATGACTGCCGCGATGGCAGTGCCGACCTGCTCGATGCTCTGGCCCCGGCCTTGCCCTTTCGTCTGACTGTGGCGCGGGGCGGGCGCGACGCGGCGCCCAATGCAGGCGCCGCGCGGCGAGCGGCGCTGGCGATGGGCCTGGAACGTCTGGCCGGGGGCGAAGGATTGCTGTTCACGACCGATGCCGACAGCCAGCCGCGTCGCGATTGGCTAATGGCGGGGAGCAAGGCCCTTCGGGAGGCGGAGGTCGTCGCGGGCCGCATTACGCGCGTCCATGCCAGCGACGCGCCACAGCAATGCCGTATCGAGCATTATTATGATCGGCTTCACCGATACCGCCGCGTGCTCGACCCGGTGCCGTGGGAAGCGCGGGAGACCCATCATTTCGGCGGCGGCGCGAATATGGCGGTATGGGCGTCCGCTTATCGCGCCGTCGGCGGCTTCATGCCGCTTCCGTCCGGGGAAGATGCCCGGCTGCTCGATGATGCGGGGCGCGGCGGGCTGCGGGTCCGTCGCGATGCGGCGATGGTGGTGGAAACCTCGTCTCGTCGCGAGGGTCGGGTTGCAGGGGGACTGGCGGGACTGTTACGCGCCATGGATCATGGCGAGTTGCCGCGCATGGCCGATCCGCGTGGCGCGGCCTGGCAGTGGCGAGCCCAGGCGGAGGCCCGGCATGGCTTCGGCATGATCGACCGGGTCGATGTGCGCGTCGGGCTGGGCGAGCGGCTTGGCCTTACCGCGGATCACATATTGGGGGTTGCGCGCGACTGCCCCAATGCCGAAGCGTTTGCGATGCGGGTCGTGCCGGCATCTCCCGTGCACGCCCGCATGGTATCGCTGTCGGAGGCGGAAGACATTCTGACCGAGTTGGAAAGCCAAAGGTGCGAGATCGCGGCATGACGGGCATGGCCGCTGATCTCCAAGGCGCGATCGCGGCCTCGGGCTGGACGGACCATTCCCCGGGCGATCCGCAGACGTCCCAGGACTTGCTTGCGCTGCTCACCCGCCTTTACGAGATCGGCCGTCGCGATCTTCCGCTCGCGCGCCTGATGGAGGGGCATGTCGATGCGGTCCAGATTGTCCAGCGTTATGGTTCGCCGCCCCAGGTCGATCGGCTCCGGCGGATACTCCGGCAGGGGGCAACGCTGGGAGTTTGGAACGCCGCGCTGCCGGGCGAACCCCTGCGGCTCGACGGCGATCGCCTGAGAGGGGGGAAAAGCTACGCATCGGGGGCAGGGATGTTGAGCCATGCCTTGGTGACGGCGGATACGCCCGGTGGTGCGCAACTGATCCTGCTCGATCTGGCGCGGGCCGTGCCGAGGATCGATCGCGACTGGTGGCAGGTCACGGGTATGCAGCGATCAGAGACGCATCAGGTGCGTTGGCATGATGCCCCGATCGATGAGGAGGATCGGATCGCCGCCCCCGGCTGTTACGCGCGTGAGCCATTTTTCAGCGGCGGGGCACTTCGCTTCGTGGCGGTCCATGCCGGGGGTATTGCGGGCATCTGCGACCAGACCTGCGATCATCTCGTGCGGGCGGGCCGGGCCGAAGATCCCTTTCAAGCTGCGCGACTGGCGGCCCTGTTCGGGCTGGCGGACCTGGCGGCGGCGACGGTGCGACGTACCGCCGAGCTTTGGTACGAGGATCAGGCCGACGATGGCGAGGCACGGCTGGCGCGGGTCGCCTCTGCGCGTCTGGTCGTAACCGATGCGGCGGAGCGGGCGATGGTGATCGCGCGCGAGGCGGTGGGGCTCGCCGGACAGTTTCGGGCGCATCCTCTGTCGGCCATGCTGGGCGATCTGGCGGTCTATCTGCGCCAGCCCGCCCCCGATGCCCAGCGCCTGCGCGTCGGGCAGGCCGTGCAACGGGGCCTGCTGGCGCCGTCGCTATGAGGCTGAGGCTGGAGGGCGTCCGCCGGGCCGTCATCGTCGCGCCGCATCCCGATGACGAGATCATCGGTGCGGCGGGGCTGATTCAGGCGTTGCGGCGCCGGGGCAGCGAAGTCCGCATCGTCGTGGTCAGCGATGGCGCGGCCTCGCACCCGGGGAGCGCGAAATGGCCGTCCGATCGCCTGATCGCGGCGCGGGCGCGGGAAAGCCTCCATGCTCTTCGCCGTCTGGGCGTATGCCGCAAGGAGGTGACGTTCCTGCGCCTGCCCGATGGTGGCCTGTCGGCGCGGGGCGCCCGATGCCGCCCCGTGCTGAATCAGGCGCTCCAGCGGCTCGGTGAGATGGATATGCTGGTCGGTCCTGCCTTGACTGATGCGCATCCCGATCACCGGGCGGTCGCGATGGTGCTTCGCGACCATCGGTTCGGTGGACGGCGCCTGACCTATCAGGTCTGGCCGCCGCAGCGGCGGATGGCGGCGCGTGGCCGGGCCGTCGTGATGATGGGCGGGGCAGCGGCCAAGGGCTCGTTGATCCGGTCTCATCGGACCCAGTTGGGGGCGATCACCGACGATCCACAGGGCTTTTCCATCGCGGCCCATGAACTGGCGGTCTTTGCCCACCCGGTCGAATATTTCGTCGAGGAACGGTGATGAAGGCGATCGACCTCAGTGGGTTTTCGGAGAAATTCGCCGCCGATGATGACCCCTGGCGGACCTATTCCGACCGTGATGAAGCGGCGAAGCGCGCCGCCATCCTCCACGCGCTCGGCCCTGGACCCCTGGGCAGGGTGCTGGAACTGGGAAGCGGCAATGGATCAAACAGCCGCGCCATCGCGCCTCGCGCCCGGCGTCTCGACGCGACCGATGGAACGGCGGAGGGCACCCGGCTGACGGCGCAGGCCATCGCCCCCTGGCCGCGTGGGCAAGCGAGCGAACTGGCGCTTCCGGGCCGGTTCCGCCGGGCGCATTATGACGCGATCGTGATCGCCGAACTTCTCTATTACCTGCCGCCGGGCGCGATGCGGCAGGTCGCTGCCGATGTCGCCCGAACGCTGCGTTCGGGAGGTCGGTTGATCCTGGCGCACCACGGCATCGACTATTATGACTTTGCGCAACATGCCGCCGGCATCCAGCAACGCTTTCTCGACCTGACCGGGGCCTGCTGGAGCGTGCGGACCGTTCGTCGCCGATCTCGCTGGCATGTCCTTTCCGCGCGGCGTTCAGGCTGACTTGCCAAGGCTCAGGATCAAGCCCACCTAGCAAGGCCATGGCGAAAGCAGAGACTTCCGACGAATATGCCCGCGGACGGCGGGATGGTTTGCGACTGGCTTTGTCGATCCTGGAGGCGGAGGAGGCCAAGTGGGAGGCGCTGCTCGGGGAGAGTGCGTCCTGGCGAACCAATGCGACGCGTTCGATCCGTCACAAGGCGTATCAGGTCGCCCGCAAACGGGTGCAGACGGCGCTGAACCGCCTATTGCCCAAGGACGCCTCCGCCCTGCCGGTCGAAATCGCCACGATGATCGAGCGGGTCGGGCTTTAGCAAGGACGCCGTCGGGATCGTCGCAGTCCGGTTTTATCGGCTGATGGACCATAACCCGGTGCCATCCGTTCCAAGCCCATGGCTCTCGCGCACGGCATCGACATGGGACGGGACATGGAAACGGACGTGGGAGGGCGTGCCGACTGGTTACCGCGCCGGCTGCTCGTCACGCGCTCCTCCATGGGGTTCGAACATGGTCGATCGATCGTGGCGCGCGCGGAGGCCCGGGGCGTCGAGGTTGTCCCGCTGAGCGGCGACCGCCTGGCGCTCGATCTGCCCGATGATCCCCGCCGTGCCTATGCCATCGCCAAATCGACGCTGGCGCTGGTCGTAGCGTCGCCATCGAAGCGACGGCTGCAGCCTATCGCTCCCAGCGCCGACTGGCGTGTCGATCTGGCAGAGGGGTGTCCGGCGCATTGCAGCTATTGCTATCTGGCCGGGTCGCTGAAGGGGCCGCCGATCACGCGGGTCTATGCCAATCTCGACGAGATACTTGCGGGCCTGCCACCCTATCTCGGTGCTGGCGGCGTGACGTCGAAAGACCGGCACCGGATGCATGAAGGAACGACCTTCGAGGCCTCCTGTTACACGGATCCGCTGGTGCTGGAGCCGATCACCGGCTCTCTGTCAGCGGTAATCGCATGGTTCGGACAATGGGAAGCACCGGCCCAGCTTCGCTTCACCAGCAAATTCGCCAATGTCGCGCCCTTGCTCGACATCGCGCATCATGGGCGGACCCGGATGCGCGCCTCGATCAATCCTGCGATGTTCGCGCGTTTCGAAGGCGGCACCGCGCCGGTCGCCGCGCGGCTGGCGGGACTGCGGCGGATGGCGCTGGCGGGATATCCGGTCGGCCTGACGATCGCGCCGATCATCGCGGCGACGGGCTGGCGCGAGGCTTATGGCAGGTTGCTGGCCGATGCGGCGGCCGCGCTTGCCGAGGTGCCCGACCTGGACCTGACCATTGAGTTGATTACGCATCGCTTCACCGCGGGCTCAAAGGCGGTGCTGGACAGCTGGTATCCGGGGTCATCGCTCGACATGGGTTTGAGCGGCCGGACCACGAAGCGGACGAAATTCGGGTCGGAAAAGCAGGTCTATGACGCCGCGACCATGCGCGATCTGCGCGGCTTCTTTGCGGAACGGATCGCGTCGGCATTGCCCCTGGCGCGCGTCCTGTACTGGACATGACCATATTCTTCACCGCCGATACGCATTTCGGCGATCATCGCACCATCAACATCCAGAAGCGTCCGTTTGACAGCGTGGCCGAAATGGACAGCGTGTTGATCGAACGGTGGAACGGGACGGTCGCCCCCGACGATATCGTCTGGCACCTCGGCGACGTCGCTCGGCGGCCGGCCGACGTGCCCACGCTGCTCGCGCGGCTTAACGGGATCAAGCACCTGCTGCGCGGCAACAACGATCCGGACGAGACGGTCGCAGCGCAAGGCTGGGCGAGTGTCGGCGACTATGCGGAGATCGAGGTGGACGGCCGCCGTCTCGTCCTGTGCCACTATCCCTTCCGCAGCTGGAATGGCCAGCACAAGGGCGCGCTCAACCTTCATGGCCATAGTCATGGAAGGCTGAAGCCGATGCCGCGACAATATGATGTCGGCGTCGACCCTCACCATTTCGCTCCGGTTTGCCTGGGGCAACTGATCGCCCCCGCCTAGGCGGACAGCATCTCTCCCACGCGTCGTTCGAGTTCCAGCACGTTGAAAGGCTTGGTCAGGACCTCCATGCCTTCGTCCAGATGCCCCGCCCCGACGGCGGCGTTGGCAGCATAGCCGGTCACGAACAATATCCGGAGGGACGGGCGGACGGCGCGGCCCGCATCGGCGACCTGGCGACCGTTCAGACCGCCCGGCAGGCCGACATCGGTGACGAGCAGATCGATGCGCTCGTTCGATTGCAGCACGGATACCCCCATCGGGCCATCGCTGGCCGTCAAGACGCGATATCCGGCATCGCGCAGCACTTCGCTGACCAGATCCCGGATCGCGTCCTCGTCCTCGACCAGCAGGATCGTCTGCCCTTCATGCGCGCGGTGCCGTGCGACAGAGACTTCGTGAGGGACGGGCAGGTCATGCTTGCCCATCAATCTCGGCAGATAGAGGCGCATCGTCGTGCCTGCGCCGACTTCGGAATGGATGCGGACCTGACCACCCGACTGACGGACAAAGCCGTAGATCATCGACAGACCGAGCCCGGTGCCTTCCCCAATCGGCTTGGTCGTGAAGAAGGGCTCGAAGACCCGTGCCATCACGTCGGGCGTCATGCCGGTTCCCGTATCCGTGACGCACAGCGATACGTAATCACCCGCGGGCAGATCCTGCGCCGCCGCCGCTCGCTCATCCAGCGGCCTGTTGGTGGTTTCGATCGTCAGCTTGCCGCCATCGGGCATGGCGTCACGCGCATTGATGCACAGGTTCAACAGCGCGCTTTCCAGCTGCGGCGCGTCGACCAGGATCGGCCACAGGCCCGGCGCGGAGACGACATTCACGTCGATGGAGGGGCCGATGGTCCGGACGATGATATCCTTCATCTCCGCGATCAGGCGATCGACATCGGTCGGCTTGGGCGCGAGCGTCTGTCGCCGCGAGAAGGCGAGCAGCCGCTGGGTCAGCGCGGCCGCACGATGGGCGCCACTCTGCGCCATGGTGATATAGCGATCGAGCTGGTCATATTTGCCCTTGGCGATTCGCGCCGCGAGCAGTTCGAGGCCCCCCGTCACCGCCGTCAGCAGATTGTTAAAGTCGTGTGCCAGACCTCCGGTCAGCTGACCGACCGCCTCCATCTTCTGAGCCTGGCGAAGCTGCTCCTCGGCCTGGGCCAGTGCGGCAGCCTGATCCTTCTCGGCCGTCACGTCGCGGCCCGTGGCATAGGTCATGTCGCCCGCCGGCGCGGCATTCCAGGAAATCCAGCGAATCGTGCCGTCCTTGTGCCGATACCTGTTCTGGACTTCCGGCCTGCCGCCCCTGGCGGCAAGTTCATAGGCGTCCGTCGTTTGGGCATGATCCTCGGCGACGACGAACTCGTTGACGTGATGGCCGACGAGTTCCGCCTGACTATAGCCCAGCAGGGTGGTCCAGGCCGGATTGACCCGCCGGACGACGCCCTCGAAGTCGATGACCAGCATCAGGTCCGGCGAGGTGTCCCACATGCGATCGCGCTCGGCGGTGCGTTCCGCGACCTCGTCCTCCAGCGTCTCGTTCATGCGCTGAAGCGCTTCCTCGGCCCGCTTGCGCTCGGTGATGTCGATCGAGGAGCCGACCAGCCCGACGACATGGCCGGCGGCATCGCGGAACGGCGCCTTGGTCGACAGCCAGATCGCATCCGTTCCGTCGGGAAAGCTGACCTTCTCCTCCAGAACTTCCGTCCGGCCTTCGGACATCACGCGCCGGTCATTGGCCATGACGACCTCCGCCTGGGCCGCGTCGTCCAGAAATTCCAGGTCGGTCCGTCCGATGATCGCCTCGATCGGCTTGCCGACCAGTTCCACCGTTCCGCGATTGGCGGCCAGCATCCGGCCCGCGCTATCCTTGGCATAGACGACGCCGGGCACCGCCTCCATCACGGCGGCCAAGAGCGCATTGGCGTGGCGCAGCGCATCCTCCGCCGCGCGACGGTCGGCGATGTCGATGACCGAACCGATATAGCCCAGAAACTGGCCGTCCGGCCCGAACCGTGGCGAAGCCGCATCGATCGCCCAGCCATAGGAGCCGTCCGCGCGGCGCAGGCGATAGTCGATGCGGCAAGACGTATGCGTCGTATTCGCCTGCTCGAAAATGCGCGCCACCTCGGCCCTGTCGTCAGGATGGGTGGCGTCGAGCCAGCCATGCCCCAGGGCCTCCTCATATGCCTGCCCGGTATATTCGTACCAACGGCGGTTGAGATAGGTGCAATGGCCGTCCGCATCCGTGACCCACATCATGACGGGCGCATGGTCGGCCATGTTGCGGAACCGGTCCTCGCTGTCGATGAGCTCCGCCCTGGCGCGGGCAAGTTCGGCGGCGCGTTCCCAGTCCTCGGTCTCGTTCCGGCCGATCTTCAGGAACCCGATGATCCGGTCATCCGCGTTCCGGATCGGATGGGTCGATCCATTGAGGAACACGAGCGAGCCATCGGGCTTGCGGTGCCAGCGGACGTCCGGGGCGTAACCTTCCGATGCGGCGCGAGCGAATTCCTGAGCCGGGATACCCTCGGCGCGATCCTGGGTCAGAAAGATGTCGTCGATCGATCGGCCCAGCGCTTCGCCGGTGGTCCAGTCGAAAATGGTCTGGGCACCGGCCGACCAACTGGTGATTCGTCGATCGTTATCCGTGGCGATGATGGCATAGTCCCGTGCGCTGTCGAGGATCAGTTGCAGCCGTTCCTCACCCACGCGGAGCGCTTCGTTCTTCCGGTCCAGCTGCTCGACGGTGCGCCGCAGATCGAGTTGCGCCATCACCTGTCGGGCAAGGACCCGGAGGGTTTCCTGCTGCACCTCGCTGAAGGGGCGCGGCCGATAGTCCAGGACGCAGAGCGTACCGATCGCCAGCCCATCTTCGGTCTTCAGCAACGCTCCCGCATAGGCGCGGATATGCGGCTCGCCCGTGACAAGCGGATTGCACGCGAACCGCGCGTCCTTGCTCAGGTCGGGGACGATCAGCAACTCTTCTTCCAGCAGCGCATGGGCGCAGAAGGAACTGTGCAGCGGGGTTTCGCGCACGCCAAGGCCGACTTCCGCCTTGAAGAACTGACGTCCCTCGCCGACCAGATTCACCACGGCGATCGGCGTATCGCATAACCGGGCCGTCAGCGCGGCCAGCTCGTCGAACGTCGGTTCGCGCGGTGTGTCCATCACGTCGTAGCGATCCAGTGCCGCAAGCCGGAGCATCTCACGATCGTCGTTGTCGTTACCGTTCTTCAATGGTCCAGCCCTGGCATCGAGGGGATAAGGCGCAATTGGGATGACCGACTTGCCTTACCCGCGCAACTGTACGCGAAATGCGACCCTTGGCTATGGCTCGGCCCACTCCGCCAAACGATTTCATCCGTATCGGTCGTTATCGTGGCTTAGCCCGACGGCACGAAAAAAAGACATCAATAATCAAATGGTTAACGAGGGCGCTCTTGACATGACGAGCGCGATGGACAGCGCGGTTGCGCAGGCTGGGATCCGGTTCGAACGGGATGTCGTCAGCAGGTCACCCTGCCGCTCATCCTATCGCTCGGGTGGCCGGGGCGCGTCGGCCTCCGCAGCCGGCGCCGCGTCCGGATCCGGACGGGGCAGGTCCACCTTGATGTCCACCCGCCTGTTCTTGTCGCGCCCCTCGGGATCGTCCGAACCGTCGAGCTTACGGTTCGGCGCGATGGGGCGGGCTTCGCCCATCGCGATGACGGTGATGCGATCGGGGGACGTGCCCTTTTTCACAAGATAGTCGCGAACAGCCTCGGCACGGTGGCGGGACGAAACCAGATTGGCTGCGTCGGAACCGCTGGAGTCGCTGTGTCCCCAAAGGGTGATGGGGCCGCCCAGCTGGAAGGTGGGATCGGTCACGAGCGTGTCGAGCACCGCGAGGCCTACCTGGTCCGGCTGCGCGCCCTTGGCCGGGAAGGGGATGGTACGCTCGATCGGCTCGGGGCGGGGGGTGGGCGTGGGGGTGGGTTCAATATCAGGGCGGATGATCGACTTCGTTTCGACAGGAGCCTCTGCCACCATGTTATTGTCGATCATCGCCGCATTGACCTCGGCCAAGGTTTCCGCCGTTTCGTTCGTCACGCCCTTGCCGCCGGGCTGGCACGCGGCCAGGCTCAGGCCGATCGCCGTCGCCGCAAAGGGGGCGACGCCCCGATATTTCCGCTTCGAGATCGTCATGCCATGGCCTCCCCGTTGTGGAATGAATTCCTGCTTTCCGAATCCGCGTGGCGCGACGGTCCGTAGGACACGACGATATCACCATTTTGCGGCGTCGGTCGCGCGGCGTGCGTGAAGAAGCGGATGCGACCGTCCTTGCGCAGTACGAAGAGCATGTCCGCTTCGTCGGGCAGCGTCGAGCGGGCGCTGTCGAAGTTGAACTGCTCGCTGATGCGCGTCTTGCGGAAGGTCCAGCCCGCCGCCTCGCGCTGAAGGATGTCCTCCACGCCATGCCCGGCGGTGAACATGGCGCGCCCGCGCAAGGCCTCGGGCAGGCTGCGATGATCCTCGTCATCGCCGCTGCCGCCCAGCTGATAGACCGAGTCCCGGCCGATATCATGCGCGAACTCGTTGCAGACCAGCGCGTTATAGGCTTCGTTTTCGGTCGTCGAAACCATCACTTGAAACTGGCTGAGATCCAGCCGCTCTTCGGTCGTCTCGGCCAGGATCTCGCCATGATAGGTCTCGATTCCGGCTTGGCGCGGGCTTGCCAGTCGTTGCCAACTGGTGTCGGCGATCATGACGGGAAGGCCCAGGGACTGGATCTGGCGGGCCAGCGACATGCTCCACGGCGTGCTGCCGACGATCAGCAACCCCTTTTGCGCCGCCCCCGTAACCTTGAGCCACCGGGCGACGAAGCGGATACTGAAGCCATGGGCGATGATCGTCGCGACGACCACCGCAAAGGAGAGGGTTACGAGGATGTTGCCATTGCCATAGCCCAGCTGGTCAAGCCGCAGCGCGAACAGGCCGGACACCGCCACCGCGACGACACCGCGCGGTGCGATCCACGCGATCAGCAGGCGTTCGTTCCACGGCAATTTGCTGAAGGCCAGCGCGATGAGCACGGTGGCGGGGCGGACCAGGAACAATAGGGCCAGCAGAAAGGCCGCGAAGCGCCATTCGAACAGCCGCAACACCTCGAAATCCAGCGAGGCGGAGAGCAGGACGAACACGCCGGAGATCAGGAGGACCGTCACATTCTCCTTGAAGGGATGAATGTCGCGCAGCGAATCCAGCCGCATATTGGCGATCGCCACACCCATGACCGTCACCGCGAGCAGCCCGGTTTCCTGCTGGATCAGGTTGGATAGAACGAAGGTGCCGATGACCGCGACCAGCAGCACCGGCGCCTTCAGATATTCGGGCACATGCCCGCGCGGAAAGGCCCAGGCGATCGCGCGCGCCATGGCATAGCCGATCAGTCCCGACACCACCGCCGCGCCCAGCAGCGCGGTGACGACCGATAACAAGGTGCCCCCTTCGTCGACCCGGCGGAGATATTCATAGGTGATGACGGCACAGAGCGCGCCGAACGGATCGTTGACGATCGCTTCCCATTTCAGGATCGCGCGGGGCCGGGCGGCGATGTTACTCTGGCGCAGCAGGGGGATGACGACCGTCGGACCCGTCACGACCAGGATGCCCGCAAACAGGATCGCCACCGGCCAGACCAGCCCGGCGACATAGTAACAGGCCAGCGCGCCCAGCACCCAGCCCAGCGGGATACCGACCATCATCAACCGGGTCACGGCGCCTTCCGTCTTGCGCAGCTCGCGGAAATTGAGGCTCAGCCCGCCCTCGAACAGGATCAGTGCGACGGCGACCGAGATCATCGGCTCCAGCAGGTCGCCGAACGTGTGTTCGGGCACGATCAGGCCGGTGATCGGACCGGCGACGACCCCTGCCGCCAGCATCAGCGCGATCGCCGGCCATCCGGTCCGCCAGGCTATCCACTGCGCGCCTATCCCCAGAATACCGATCAGCGCAAAGACAAGGGCTTGTTGTTCCATAGGGGCACTAAACTTCCGGAACACGCAAAGGTAACCGAGGATATGACATCCCGGCGGCGGCGTCGCTTGCGACGGGCCAGCAGGGGCTCCATCGGCCGTCCGGGATTTTCCTTGTTTTCGAACGGCTCCGATGACGTTCGGACGCGTTCTATGGCGTGACCGGCCGGATTGCGTCGGCCACGGGAAAGGAGCCGTCATGTCCGATCACCCCAGCCAGTCTCCCGATGCGCAGGCGGCCACGCCCGGCGGAGAGGCTGGCACCGACACGCCGTCCTCCCGTCCCGACCATCGCCCGGCGGATGAAAAATCCGTGCCGGAACGCGCCGAAGACGAAGCCGCGGCGCTCGGCGACTTTGCCTGAACGCCGCCATAGGCGCGCAGGCCGACCAGTTCACAATCGGGAGTGCCAAATATGGATGATGAACGCCTCTGGAGCTTTGAGGAAAGCCTCTGGACCCAAGGCCCGGACAATTACCGCGAAAAGGTCGATGCCGAGGTGGTGATGGTCCTGCCTCGGCCGCCCTTCGTGCTGAGGGGCGATGTGGCGGTATCGGCAGTGGCCGACACGCCCGTCTGGGACAGCGCAGAGCTGAGCGAACGGAACGTCTCGCGCCCGCAGGAGGGCCTGATCGTCATCGGCTATCACGTCGCGGCCAGCCGCGGCGACGAGACCTATGAAGCTTATTGTACGTCGGTCATCCGGCGGCTCGAACATGAGGTCTGGCGCGTCGTGCAGCATCAGCAGACACCAAGGCTGACCAAGCCTCTGGCCGAGGCGTAACGGCGGGAGTTGGGCACGGCCGGAGGAATGTTTTCGGTCGTGCCCCCCGCGGCCCGCTTTCCGGGCGTCCGATGCACGATCGACGGCAGTTCCATGCCTTGCCGGTTCCTGGAAGTTCGGCCAGGATCGTGCCTGGTGACGCCGCCATGAGCCTGGCGGACGCCGAGCCCTTCCCGTAGATGAGTGTCGCCCGCCAATGGCCCGCAATCGCTATTATGACGGACCGCCGACTGACCATTTCGACGGCGTACGTTTCTTCAATCCGGGACAGGCCGCTACCGATCGCGGGCTTCGCGCCGTGCTGCGCTGGAAGCTGGCGGGGGGCGCCGCGACATGGCCGAGGTCGGTGCCGGTGGTGCCCGCCAAGCCCGAGCCGCGGGTGGACGGCCTGTGCGTGACGATGGTCGGCCACGCGACATTGCTGATCCAGGCCGCCGGGACCAATATCCTGACCGATCCCGTCTGGTCGGACCGGGCCAGCCCCTTTCGCCGCATCGGCCCCAAGCGGGTGAGCGCGCCGGGGATCGCCTTCGATGACCTGCCGCCGATCGATATCGTCGTGCTCAGTCACGGGCATTACGACCATCTCGACATCGATACCCTTGGCCGGCTGCACGCGAAGTACGAGCCGGTGATGGCCATGCCGCTCGGCAATGATGCGATCGTGCGGCGGGCGATACCCGGCGCTCGGTGCATGACGGCCGACTGGTGGGATCACCTGGACCTGGGACGGGGCGTCACCACGACGCTGACGCCGGCCTATCATTGGTCGAACCGCTGGCCGGGCGACACGCGGATGATGCTGTGGGGCGGTCATTATCTGCGGACGCCGGCCGGATCGGTCTGGTTCGCCGGCGACACCGGCTATGGCGATGGCCGTATCTTCGATGAGGTTCGCACGCGCCTGGGCTCCCCGGAGGTCGCGCTCATTCCGATCGGCGCCTATGCCCCGCGCTGGTTCATGGCCGCCCAACATGTCGATCCAGCCGAGGCGGTACGGATTTTCACGGACGTAGGTGCGCGAAGGGCTCTTGGTATCCACTGGGGGACGTTCCAGCTGACGGACGAAGCGCGAGAGGCGCCCGCGGTGGAACTGGCATCAGCTCTCCGCGATGCCGATATTCCTTCGGAGCGCTTCGTCGCCGCGGAACCCGGATGCGCATACGCCTTCGCCTGACGGACCATGATGGCCGTCCAATGCTCGGCAAAGCTGGTGGATAGGACAAGCCTAGTGTGCCTGGGTGGATGCGGCGCGGAAGGCGAGGGGCGACCCGCCGCCCAGTGCCCGGGCCAGGGCGGCACTGGCAATCAGGCGTCCGGTCTGAAGTGACAAAGCTATCTGCTGGTCTCGAAGCAGATTTTCCTGGGCCGTGGCAACGTCGAGATAGGTGGCGGCGCCCTTGATATAGCGGTCCAGCGCGATCTGACTGGTGCTGGTGGCGGATGCCACCGCCTGGGCTTGGGCGGCCTGGGCATCATCGAGGTGATGAAGCGTGGCGAGAGCATCTTCGACATCCTGGAACGCTCCCAAGGCGCGGCTGCGATAGTCGGCTGCGGCCGCATCCCAGTCGGCCCGCGCGGCGGAGACATCGGCGCGGCGTTTTCCGCCATCGAACAGGTTCAGGATCGCACCTGGTCCGATCGCCCAAAAGAGATTGGGGGCGGCGACCAGTCCCGCCAGCGCCGTGCTTTGAAATCCTCCCGCGCCCCCCAAAGTGACTTGGGGGAAAAACGCCGCCTTGGCGACGCCGATCCGCGCATTGGCCGCCGCCATGCGCCGCTCCGCCGCCGCGACGTCGGGACGCCTTGCGAGCAGCGTCGAGGGCAGGCCGACCGGAATCACCGGCAGATCGAGCGGGCTGTCGCGACGCGGAATGGAAAAGGTCGAGGCGGGTTGCCCGACCAGGCTGGCGATCGCATGTTCGGTTACGGCGCGCGCCGCCTGCAATTCCGCATATTGCGCGCGTGCTTCGCCCAGCAGAGCACCCGCACGCCCGACATCCATGCCGGTCGCGATGCCGCCGCGGAACCGGTTGCGAGTCAGCGCGTCGGCCTTGGCAAAGGCGTCGATCGTCTGCGCCAGCAGCGCAAGCTGCTGGTCCTGCCCCCGCAAATGCACGAAGTCGGTTGCCAGTTGCCCTTGCAGGGCGAGCTTCACCATCGCCGCATCGTCCCGGCTGGCTTCCGCGAGCGCGCGGCCGGAGGCAACCGAGTTGCGCACCCGTCCCCACAGATCGGCCTCATAGGATAGGTCGCCGCCCAACGTTGCGGCCGTATAGAAATCGGGCTGTGATCCGCCGCGTAGCGGGCGCTCGTCCGACTGCCGGTTACGGGTCAGGCTGGGCGTCAGCTCGACGCGGGGGAACAGCCCCGAACGTGCGCCGGCCAGGGTCGCGCGGGCCATGTCGTAACGCGCCAGCGCCGCCGCCAGCGTCGGATTGTCGCGGTCGATCAGCAATTCCAGCTGGTCGAGCAGCGGATCGCCAAAGCCTTCCCACCAGGCAGCGGGTGGGACGGCGGCCGCCGCGTCGACGGGTTTCCACACGGGGTCCCCGGCTGTCGGCAACTCCTTGAAGGCGACCGGAGCCGGCATGACCGGCGGATGGTAGGCGGGGGCCATCGAACATCCGCCCAGCAGCGTCAACATCGCCGCTGCCAGCCAGGGGGAAAGGGGCTTAGCCATGGTTGTCGGCCCCCACGCGAACGAGTTCACCCTTTGCCAGCGAATCCGGCGGATTGTCGACGATCCGCTCGCCGGGCTTCACGCCGGAGAGGATCTGGACGGTCGGGCCATCGTCCTGCCCGATCTGGACCCTGTGCATCATGATGCGACCCTGTGGCCCCACCGTCGCGACTTGCGCGCCGTCCGGGCCGAACAGGATCGCACTCGACGGCACCTGCGCCACTCCCGGGTGTCCGGGCAGGTCGAAGCGTACCTGGGCATATCCGCCGGGCTTCAATATGCCGTCGGGATTGTCGGCGAGCAGCTGGACACGAAACGCGCCGGATTGCGGGTCGACCGCGCTCGACAGCCCCGCGACCGTAGCGGTGAACCGGCGCCCCGGATAGGCGGGGACATTCAGCGTCGCGGTCATGCCCGGCTTGATCGTCGCGGACAGCGACTGGGGGACGTTGACATAGACCCGGATGCGGTGGGTGTCGGCGACGCCGAACATCGGCGCCTGGGCAGCGGCACCGGGGCCGACCAGATCGCCGACCTCGGCATTGCGCGCGGTCACGACGCCGGCAAAGGGCGCGCGGACCACGGCATAGCGCTTCATCGCCTCCAGCCGCGACAGCGCGGCGCGCGCCTCGGCGACACCGGCCGTCTTGACGGCAAGATCACCGTTTTTCTCATCGACTTCCTGTTTGGAAACCGAGGAACTGGTCAACAGATCGGCCCAGCGCGCCGCCGTGCTGCGCGCGAGCTTTTCGTGCGCGAGGGCACTGGCGAGCGCCGCGCGGGCCTGACCGATCTGCTCGTCCAGCTCGGGCGTGTCGACCACGCCCAGGGGCTGACCCGCCGCCACGCGCGCCCCGATGTCCTGCGACCAGCTGCGCACATAGCCGCTGATACGGGGAAAGAGCCGTGCGGCTTCCCAAGCCTCCAGCGTGGCGGGCAGGTCCAGAGCATCGGTCGCCGCACCATTTTTGACGGCGACCAGGTGGACGGTCGGAATCGCGTTGGCCGTAGACCAGCTTGCCGCCGCGGCGACATCATGGCTGCGGGTCAGGGTTCCCACACCCACGATGCCGATCCCCAGGACGGCGGCGGTGAGGCCTGCGATCTTCAGGCCCTTGGGCGCGGGCGTGTCGGCCGACACAGCGGGGGCCGGGGCGGCGTCATGCATGGATGGCTTCTCCGATGGGCGTAAGGGGGGAGGGCGCGGCCGCCTTCTGGCGGCGGTGCGCGATGGCGAAGACGACGGGAACGAAGACGAGGGTGGCAAGCGTGGCGCACAACAGGCCGCCGATGACGGCACGGCCGAGCGGCGCGTTCTGTTCACCGCCTTCGCCCAGCCCCAGCGCCATGGGAGCCATGCCGATCATCATCGACAGGGCGGTCATCAGCACCGGTCGGAAGCGGGCGGCGCCCGCCTCCATCGCCGCCTGGATCGCATCGCCGCAATCCGCCAGCCGTTCGCGGGCGAAGCTGACCACCAGCACGCTGTTCGCGGTCGCCACGCCCATGCACATGATGGCGCCGGTCAGGGCGGGGACGCTGAGCGGCGTGTGCGTCGCGAACAGCATCCACACGATCCCGGCGAGTGCGGCGGGCAGGGCGGAGACGATCACCAGCGGATCGATCCAGCTCTGGAAGTTCACGACGATCAACAGGTAGATCAGGATGACCGCACCCGCGAGGCCGAGGATTAGGCCGGTGAAGGCGGTGTTCATCGTCTCCACCTGTCCTCGCATCGCGACGGTCGCGCCCTTGGGCAACTGGCTTTTGGTTTCGGCCAGCACCTTGTTGATGTCGGCGGCGACCGCGCCCAGATCGCGCCCCTGCGGCGTCGCATAGACGTCGAACACCGGCTGCACCGCATAGTGCGAGACGAGCGCGGGGCTGGGTTCGCGGTGCAGCGTGCCCAGCGCTTGAAGCGTCTGGAAGCTGCCCGGCGTGCTGCCCGTGATCGGCAGGTTGTCGATCTGCTCGATGGTGCTGGCGCGGTATTGCGGGGCCTGCACCACGATCGGATAGGATACGCCGTTCTTCGGGTTGAGCCAGAAGGTCGGCGCGACCTGCGAGCTGCCCGCCAGATTGACCGACAGGCTGCGCGTCACGTCGTTTTCCGTGATGCCCAGGCGGCTGGCCTGCGCACGGTCCACGTCGACCGCATATTCGGGATAGTTGGATGCCTGTTGCAGGCGGACATCGGCCAGCCCCGGGATTTTCGCCAGTCGGGCGACGAGCATCCGGGCATAGGCCTCGTTCCCTTTGGTGTCGGGGCCTGCGACCTGCACGTCGATCGGTGCGGGAGAGCCGAAGTTCAGGATCTGGCTGACGATATCGGCGGGCAGGAAGGCGAAGGACGAACCCGGGAAATCACGGGGCAGCTGCTCGCGCAGCGCCTTGACCAACTCGGCGGTCGGGCGGTGGTCTTCCTTCAGCGTGACCAGAATGTCGCCGTCCTGTGGACCCACGCCCCCGGTGTTGGAATAGGCGCGGTTGATGCCGCTGACCGGCAGGCCGATATTGTCGACGATGGTGTCGAGCTGGTCGGCGGGAATGACCTGGCGGATGCGGTCCTCGATATGGTCGAACAGCGCCGCCGTCTCCTCGATCCGGGTGCCGACGGGGGCGCGGACGTGGAGGCTGATCTGGCCTGCATCGACCGCGGGGAAGAAGTTGCGACCCAGCATCGGCACCAGCGCGAACGACATCAGCACCACGATCATGAAGCCGATGACGAAGGGCCGCCGCCGGGCGAGCGCGAAGGCGAGGAGGCCGGAATAATAGCTGCGCACCGCCTCGAACCGACGCTCGAAGCCATGCTGGAATCGGCGCAGCGGATTGCGGCTCTCCGGGCGTCCGGCCTGCGCGTCATGCGCCACCATCACCTCGGCGGTGTGGGCGCTGGCATGATCGCGCAGCAGGTAGTTGCCCATGGTCGGCACCAGCGTGCGGGACAGGATGAACGAGGCGATCATCGCGAACACCACCGCCATCGCCATCGGCGCGAACAGGAAGCCCGCGACGCCCGGCAGGAAGAACATCGGGACGAAGGCGATGCAGATGCACAGCAGCGAGACGAAGGCGGGGCCGACGATCTGCTTGGCACCGTCCAGGATCGCCTCGCGCACCGGCTTGCCCTGTTCCAGGTGCCAGTTGATGTTCTCGATCGTGACGGTCGCGTCGTCGACCAGGATGCCGACCGCCAGCGCCAGTCCGCCCAGCGTCATGATGTTCAGCGTCTGCCCGGCCAGCGCCAGCCCGGCGATGGCGGCCAGGATGGCGAGCGGGATCGACGCGGCGATGATGACCGTCGAGCGCCAGGAGCCGAGGAACAGCAGGATCATCAGGCTGGTCAGCGCGGCGGCGATCACGCCCTCGCGCATCACGCCCGACACCGCCGCCTTCACGAACACCGACTGGTCGGACAGGAGCTTGACGTTCAGGTCCGGCGGCAGCGTCGCCTCCAGCTTGGGCATCAGCGCCTTGACCTGATCGACGATAGCGATGGTCGAGGCCGAACCGCTCTTCAGCACCGTCATCAGGACCGAGCGCGCGCCGTCGACGCGCACTTCGTTGCGCTGCGGCGGCGATCCGTCGCGGACATGCGCCACGTCGCGCATCAGCACGGTGGTCCCGTCGATCGTCTTGATCGGCAGGTCGTTGAGATCGTCGATCGCGTCGGGGCTGTTGTTCAGACGGAGATTATACTCGTACTGGCCGATCCTGGCGGTTCCGGCGGGCACGATCTGGTTCTGCTGCGCCAGCGCGTTGGCGACATCGGTCGCCGACAAGCGGTGCGCCTGAAGCGCGGCGGGATCGAGGTCGATCTGGATCTGGCGTTCCTTGCCGCCATAAGGCGAGGGGATCGCGGCGCCCTGCACCGACGCCAGCGCCGGGCGGATCATGTTCTGGCCAAGATCGTAGATCTTTTGCTCGGACAGTCCCTGGCCGGACAGCGCGAGCTGAAGGATCGGCACGGTCGACGCGTTGTAGTTCAGGATCAGGGGCGGGGTGATGCCCGGCGGCATCTGCTTCAACACGGTCTGCGAGGCGGACGTCACCTGCGCGGTGGCGGTGCGGATGTCGACGCCGGGGCGGAAGAAAATCTTCACGATGCCGACGCCGGACAGCGACTGGCTTTCAATATGGTCTATATCGCCCACCGTCGCCGACAACGACCGCTCGTAATAATAGATGACGCGTCCCGACATGTCGCGCGGCGGCAGGCCGCGATAGGTCCATACCGCCGCGATCACCGGGATGCGGATGTCGGGGAAGATGTCGGTCGGCGTCTCGACGGCCGCGATACCGCCTCCCAGCACGATCAGGATCGCAAGGACGACGAAGGTATAGGGCTTGCTGAGGGCGAGCTTGACGAGTTGAAGCATGGGCGTCCCGTGACCGTCAGGGATGGGCGGTATCGGCGACGGCGCGGGGATCAGGGGGTGGGGAACCCGCAGCGCGTCGCCGACGGGTGCTCATCGCGCCATTCGGGGGCACAAGCGACTTAAATGAATTTCACTCGCGCCGGGGAAGCGAGATCCGCACGCAAAGGCCCGGGCGGGCATCGGACAGATCCAGGCGAAGACCGTGCAGGTGCAGGATCGCTACGACAACGCTCAGGCCCAGGCCGCTGCCGGCGATCTCCTGCACGCCCTGTCCCCGGTGGAAACGACGAAGCACCGCATCGCGCTCTTCGGGCGGAATGCCGGGTCCGTCGTCACGGACCTCTATGGCGTCGCCGCGCTCATCCTCGATCAGGGCAATCTCGACCCGGCCGCCGGGACGTCCGAACTTGATGGCATTGTCGAGCAGGTTGCTGAGCGCCTCGAACAGCAGCTTGTCGTCGCCTTCGACCGACCAGGACCGGGTCGCGACCGACAGGGTGATCGCGCGATCCTCCGCCAGCGGCTCGTAGAGTTCGGCGACCTGCGCGACGAGCTTGCCCAGATCGACCGAGCGGAACCCGGCCCGCCGCCGGCCTGCTTCCAGTTCCGAGATGCGCAACAAGGCGGCGAACCGCTCCAGCACCAGGTCAAGATCGGTGGTCGCCTGCCGGATTCCGGCCGCCACTTCGGTCGCGTCATGGGGCCGGTGGTGGAGGGCGTTGAGGGTCGCGCGGACGCGGGTCAGGGGGGTGCGCAGATCATGGGCGATGGCATCGGTCGCACCCTTGACCTGGGCGACGACGCGGCCGACCTCCGCGACCGTGGCGTTCACCGTCGTCGCGAACTGGTCGAGTTCGTCATGTCGTCCCGCGATGGGCATCCGCACCGAGAAATCGCCCGCCGCGATCTCCCGGCTGGCCCGTTGCAGCGCACGGACCCGGCGGAGCGGTGCCCGACTGAACCCGATCGCCGCCGCTGCGACGCAGAGCAGGGTCAGCAGGCCGCTGACCGTCAATGTTTCCAGGATGGTATGGCGCAGGTCGCGCAGCAGGCTGATGTCGCGCCCGACCAGCAGCGTCTCGCCCTCGCGTGTGCGCAGCGCGACCAGGCGGAAAGGCCCCCGTGATCGGCTTTCGGCATCGACCGGATGGCCAGGGGGCAGCGGGTGCAGCAGGCGGACATTGCCGACGACCAGGGTACCGTCGGCCGCGACCAGCGACAGATAGTTGAAACCGGCCCGGTCGCGCCGCAGCTCGTACCGGATGCGATCGGGCAATTGGTCGGCGGGAACCTGCAACAGGCGTTGTGCGGTGGCATGGAGGATTCGGTCGCTGCGCGCGGTCAGATCGCGTGCGGTCGCGACATAGACCACGCCCAGCATCGCGATCAGCCCGATGACGAACACGGCCCCGAGCATCGCCGAGAGGCGGAACGTGCTGATCCGCACGACGTCGCGCCAGCGCAGCGGATCGTCAGCCCTCGAAGAGATAGCCCTCTCCCTTCACCGTCTGGATCGGCGACGGTCGACCCGGCCGGTCGATCTTCTTGCGCAGCCGGGCGATATGGACGCTGATGAGATTGGCGCCCGGATCGAAATAATAGCCCCAGACCCGCTCGAAGATGATCCGCCGGGTCATCACCTCTCCCTGGTTGCGCATCAGGAATTCGAGCAGCCGGAACTCCATATGCAGCAGCCGCGTCGGCTCGCCGTCCACCTTGACCATGCGGCGGACCAGGTCGCATTCGATCCCGCCGCCACGCAGCACCACCGCCTCGGCTTGTTCGCGCCGCCGGAGCAGCACCTCCACCCGCATCGCCATTTCGGCGAAGTCGAACGGCTTGGTCAGATAGTCGTCGCCGCCCGCGCGAAGCCCCGCGATCCGCTCATCGACATCGCTGAGTGCGCTCAGCATCAGGACGGGGATGGTGATATGCCGCTCCCGCAGGCGCGCGACCAGGGTTAGGCCGTCCAGTCCGGGCAGCATCCGGTCCAGGGTGATCGCATCAAAGGCTTCACGGGTGGCAAGGTCCAGACCGGTATCGCCATCGGCGGCGCGGCTGGCATCATGGCCATGCCGCTTCAGCTCGGCCATGATCGCTGCGGCGGTGGCGTCGTCGTCTTCAATGACCAGGATGGCAGCCATGCCATCGGCATAGCCCTACATCCGCCTCATGGCCAAGCTTCGGTACGGCAGGTGAAATTCATTTAAGTCGGCAGAGCCCGGCTTTTGGACGAGATGGAGCCGATCTCAGCGAACTCACCCGAAAGGCTCCGAATGCGCCGCACCTGCTTATGGATGGCTGTCATCTCGACCGGCCTGATCGCGATCCCGGCATTCGGCGCGCAGGGCGGGAGGGACATGTCCAACGATTGCTTCGACGTGGCCGCGCCGATGGCCGATGCGACTCCCTGCGTCGAGCCCGGTCGCCGCAAATCCCATCATCACGATCGCCGACACCAGAATGCGAGCCAGATCAGCTCCGACACGTTGGTGCCGCACGCGGCGACCCCATCACCGATCCGCGACGGAGCGCATTGAAGGCCCGCCATGACCATGCCTCCACCTCGCCTGACCCATTCCGACCTGCCGGAACCACAAGGTGTCGGGGCGAAAGCCGGTCCAAGCGATCCGGCGGCCGTCACGGCCTGTAGCGAGGTCGAACGGGAAGGCGTGACCAAGCCTTCCCGTTCCCATGATCGTCAGCGCTGAGGGGGAAGCGACGCCGCATCGAGGTCGACGCCAAGTTCCCGCGACCAGAGGCGTAGCGCGCGGCATTGGCTGACGAATGCCCCGGCATCCTGGGTCTTGGCGAGGCTGACAAAGCCTTCGTCCCGTTCCGTCACGCCGGCCGCGTCGAACAGGCCCATGGCCGCCGCGCTGTGGCCGATGAATTTGCAATGGGCAAAGGCATCGGCAACGAAATCCTTGGCCGTCGCATCCTTGGCGAGCATGGCCGCGCCCGCCTCGGACGGCAGGACCGCCACGGCATCATAGAGCACCGAGGGACCGCCATCGACCTTTTGCTGGGCCGCGACTTTCGTCCCGTCATCCAGCGTCACCCCGCCGATCTTGGGCGCCACGACTTCCCAGAGCGCACCCTCCGCTTCGAGTGCCTTTGTGAGGGCGGCGAACAGCTCGGCACGGCTGCCGTCCGTCAGCAGGATACCCATCTTGCGCCCCTTGAAGTCCGCAGGGCCGTTGGAAAGGATGCTGAGCTTGGACGAGGGCGGCAGGTCGAGCGTCGGCTTGGCCGCCTGCGCGGGCTCGGGCAGATCGAGGCCGAGGCCATCGGCGACCGTCGCCGCCAGCCCTTCGTCGATCAGCCGTAGGTGCGACACGGCGCGCGCGCGGATGTCGACCCGTTCGACCTTCGACAGTTCGAATACCAAGGCATCGCCGATATGCTTCTGTTCGATGGGCAACTGACTGACGAAAAATTGCCGCGCCTGGCTGTAATGGTCGGCGAAGGTTTCGGCGCGGATACGCTGCTTGGTCCCCTGCACCTCGGCGGGGAAGCTGCGATAGCCGATCGTCGGATTTTCGCGCGGGCCGCCATCGGCGCCCCAGCTGTTCGGCTCGTAATTGGCGCGCCCCTTGGGGTTGTGCATCGCCATATGGCCGTCCTGCTGGAAATTCATCACCGGACAGCGCGGCGCATTGACCGGGATGTGGGTGAAATTGGGTCCGCCCAGCCGCTTCAGCTGCGTATCGAGATAGGAGAAGTTGCGCCCGTGGAGCAACGGGTCATCCGAAAAGTCGATGCCGGGGACGACGTTCTGGGTACAGAAGGCGACCTGTTCGGTGGCGGCGAAGAAATTGTCCACATTGCGATTGAGGGTCAGCGTGCCGACGATGCGGACGGGCACCTCCTCCTCGGGGATCAGCTTGGTCGAATCGAGATGGTCGAAGGGCAGGCGGTCGGCCGTTTCCTGGTCGAACAGCTGGACACCCAAATCCCATTGCGGAAAGTCGCCGCCTTCGATCGCGGTCCACAGGTCGCGACGGTGAAAATCGGGATCGGCACCGTTGATCTTGACGGCCTCGTTCCACAATACCGACTGCAGGCCCTGGCGCGGCTTCCAGTGGAACTTGACGAAGGTCGACTTGCCCTCGGCATTGACCAGCCGGAAGCTGTGAACGCCAAAGCCTTCCATGGTCCGGAACGAGCGCGGGATCGTCCGGTCGGACATCTGCCACATGACCATGTGCCAGGCCTCGGGGCTTAAGGACGCGAAATCCCAGTAATTGTCGTGGGCCGACTGCGCCTGCGGAAAGGCACGGTCGGGTTCCTGCTTTACGGCATGGACCAGGTCGGGAAACTTGATCGGGTCCTGGATGAAAAACACCGGAATGTTGTTGCCGACAATGTCCCAGTTGCCCTGCTTCGTATAGAATTTGACGGCAAAGCCGCGCACGTCGCGCGCCAGGTCCATCGACCCCTTGTTGCCCGCGACCGTCGAGAAGCGGACGAACACCTCGGTCTGCTGTCCGACCTGGCTCAGCACATCGGCGCGGGTATAATCGGCCAGACTGTCGGTCAGCTCGAAGACGCCGTGCGCGCCGTAACCGCGCGCATGGACCACCCGCTCCGGGATGCGCTCGTGGTCGAAATGGAAGATCTTTTCGCGCAGGATGAAGTCCTCGAGCAGCGTTGGCCCGCGCTCGCCCGCGCGCAGGCTGTTCTGATCGTCTGCAACGGGAACACCCTGCTGGGTGGTCAGGGTGCGGCTCGCATCGTCCGTGCTCTGATGCGTCTCTCCCCCATGGCCCTGAGGCTCGGCATAGCGGGTCGGCTCGCCCGTCTTGCCGCCATCGCGCTTGGTACTCTGGTTCGCCATGATGCTATTCCGTCGTTGAGGGGTATCTTCCTCCCAACGCGCGGATCGGCGGTTCGCCCTCCAACTAAGTGAGTGATATAGATCAAGGCGTCGTGCTGACCTTGACGCATCGCCGCCCGGTCACAAACGGGATGGTCAGAACAGGATGGCGCCACCCGTGACGAGACGCAGATCGGGAGCCGCAGAGTTGAGGCCCGCCGCCGCCAGAATGTCGAGCTGGACGACCTTGGCTGGCCGCCAGGCGGCTGACAGCGCGGCCAAGGCCAGCGTTTCATGCTGGTCGGGGTCGTCGTCACGCTCCAGCGACAGTTCGGCATTGGCCGTGACCTGCTCGGTAAATTTGTAACGCAGGCCGGTGATCTGGCTATAGGCCAGGTGCCGGCCCAGGCCGGATCGGTTCGCTGCCGCATCGGCTTCCCCCGTCACGGCGATGGCGAGCTTTTTCGTCAGCTCATACTGGACAGGGATGATGACCCCCGTCGACCAGGTGCCGGCACCAACGGGATAGCGGCCCGTCGCCGCAGTCGCGAAGACCTGAACGCCCGCCGAGAAGGGCTGTTCTTTTCCCCCGGCCAGATGCTGGCGGATCGCGACGGTCACGTCGCCGGTGCCCGTCACGGTGTCGGTCGCGGCTGCGGTCTTGTCGCGCGTCCGATCCCGGCCATAGCCGACCCAATCGAGCTGCAACTCGGTGTTCTTGCCGACCCCCACACGGGTCAGGATGTCCGCCGTGACGATACGATCCTCTCGCTGGTCCGGCTGATCGTCACGCTGCCAGTCCAGCGCGGAGATCTCGACATGGACCCGCCCCGGCTCGGTCGTGCAGCTTGACCCGCCGAGGTTGGGCCGGGTGGGGCAGAAGCGCGGTTCGTCTTCGGCAAGGGCGGGGGCGCCCATCAAGATGGCCGCAGCGCTCAGCGCCCATCCCTTAATCTTCACCATCGATGCCCCCTTAACCGCTTGATCCCAAAGCCTTGCATCGGTTTGCGTCCGCCATGCAACGACAAAGCCGCCATGGCGGACGCAAGTTGCCCCGGGGCTCGCTCGGCGAGGTCATTTCGGCGTTGGCACCATGGCCCTCATTTTCTGAAGCCGCGCCTCCTGCTCCTTGCGGCCGGGGACGCCCAGCGCCGCTCTCAAGCTGTCCGGTACGATGGTCGGGTCATAGGGTTCCATCGTCGGGCCGGTCGCCTTGGCCGTGATGTACTGCGTTCCGTAAATCTGCTTCTGCCCGATCTTTTGCAGATAGCGGTCGAGTGTCGCCGCCGCGATCCATGTGGCGTCGGCCTTACCCCGCGCGATCGCTGCCAGGGCCAGGCTGTGCGCCAGGAGATAATCGTCAGCGGTGCTGCCATGCTGGAAGATATAAGCCGCCGCATAATAATCTTCAGCCGAGTGAAGCGCTTCCGCCTCCAGCAGCTTTCGTGCAGCGACCCGGCGTTGCAGATCGTCAGCGATCATTTTGGTGACGAAAGCGCGATCGACCGTCTGTTCCGGTCGGATGCCGGCGCGAACAGCTTGATCTGCCTTGAATAGCGCGGCCATGGCGGCATTGTCTGGCGAGCCGGCATTCTGAGCCTGAGCGGCGGATGACAGAGCCAGGCCGAAACCCGACAGCATCATCAGCATCATCAGCATCGTCCGATGAAAATTCGTCATAATCACCCCCTCACGGATTGGGTGCTCATGATTACAACTGTAGTTGATCTTGTCCAATTCTTCCGTCACGGAGGACGGAGCCGCACCCGCGCCCCCAGATGACCATCAGTGGGGGCGCGTGGTGCCGTTCTTGCGCGTCACGATGCCGACGAACCGAATCGTGCGTGTCTGGCGTCGGGCTTAGGGCTTTGACGAGGTTGGTGGCGTGGGGGCCGCATCCCCCGCCTTGCGCAGCGCGTCGATCTCAGCGGCAGTCTTGAAGTCCAGCAGCTCGACCTGGAAAACGAGGTCCGCGTTGGCCGGGATCGGGCCGGAGGCCTGCGCGCCATAGCCGAGGGCGGCGGGGACGCAGAGCCGGACGATGCCGCCCCGACCGGGCAACTGCAATCCTTCCGAGAATCCGGGGATGACTCCGTCGACCGGCATCGGCGTCTGCATGGCTTGATCGAATACCGCGCCCGTTGCCTTCAGATAGGGTCAGGACCCATTGATGTGAGCGTCGCGATCTGATTCAGGCTCCGTGAGGAGACTGGTAATGAGCGACCTGTTTTGGCTGACGGACGAGCA
>NZ_JACIFA010000010.1 GCF_014197135.1 Sphingomonas zeae | reverse complement strand
GCTCGTCCGTCAGCCAAAACAGGTCGCTCATTACCAGTCTCCTCACGGAGCCTGAATCAGATCGCGACGCTCACATCAATGGGTCCTGACCCTAGTAGCATGAATGCGGCGCGCATGGAGAAAGTGGCTTTCATCAGATCTTCCTTTCGGGGCGGGTTGAAGCTCGCCGCCGCAAGAGCAAGTAGGCGGCTGGCAGGATGAACATGGAGAGGAAAGGGGCGGTCAGCATTCCACCGATCATCGGCGCGGCGATCCGGCTCATCACCTCCGATCCGGCGCCATGCCCGATCAGCACGGGGAACAGCCCGGCGACGATGACAGCGACGGTCATCGCCTTGGGACGTACCCGCAACAGCGCGCCCTCCCTGATCGCTTCCGATACTTGCTCGCCCGACGGTGACGGCCCGCGCTCGGCCAATGCGTGTTTCAGGTAGATCAGCATGACGACGCCGAACTCCGCCGACACGCCGGCGAGCGCGATGAACCCGACACCTGTGGCGACCGATTGCGCATAGCCGAGCAGCCATAATGTCCAGATGCCGCCGGTCAGCGCGAAGGGCAGTGTGCCCATGATAAGCGCCGCCTCGTCGAGGCGACCGAAGGTAAGGTAGAGGAGAAGGAAGATGATCGCGAGTGTCGCCGGCACGACGAGCATCAACCGAGCCTCGGCACGCTGCAGATACTCGAATTGTCCGGAATAGGCGATCGAGACGCCGGGGCTGAGCCGAACATCTTTGCCAACAGCACGGCGCAGATCGGCGACCGTGGAGGCCAGGTCGCGCCCGCGCACGTCGACATAGACCCATGTCGAGAGTCGACCATTTTCCGTCTTGAGCATCGGTGGACCTTCCGCGATCGACACGGATGCGACGGTGCCGAGTGTGATCTGCTGACCCGATGCGGTGACGATTGGGAGAGTTCGCAGTCCCTCCAGACTGTCACGCAGCTCGCGGGGGTAGCGGACGCTGATCGGGTAGCGGGCAAGGCCCTCCACCGTCTGGCCGATCGTCTCGCCGCCGATCGCGCCGGACACAATCTCCTGCACATCGGCGATGTTGAGACCGTAGCGCCCCGCGGTCACCCGATCGATATCGACATCGACATAGCGGCCTCCGGTCAACCGTTCTGCCAATGCCGAGCTGACGCCCGGCACGGTCCTGGCTACACGTTCGATGCTGCCGGCGATGCGGTCCAGCTCGGAGAGGTTGGACCCCGACACTTTCACCCCGATGGGACTCTTGATGCCGGTCGCGAGCATATCGATCCGATTGCGGATCGGAGGCACCCATACGTTCGTGAGGCCGGGCACGCGCACTGTGCGGTCCAGCTCCTCCACCAGCTTTGCCGGCGTCATCCCCGCGCGCCATTGATCGCGCGGCTTGAATTGGATGGTCGTCTCGAACATCTCGAGCGGTGCCGGGTCGGTCGCGGTCTCGGCGCGTCCGGCTTTGCCGAACACGGTTTTGACCTCGGGAACGGTTTTTATCAGCCGGTCTGTGCGCTGGAGCAGGGCCGAGGCGCTCGCGGCCGAAAGGCCGGGAAGCGCGGACGGCATGTAGAGCAGATCGCCCTCATCCATCGTCGGGATGAACTCGCCACCCAATCGGGTCAGCGGCCATGCCGTCGTCGCCAGTACCAGGGCGGCGATGCCGATCGCCGCCCAAGGCCGCGCCAACACGCGGTCGAGCGCCGGGCGATAGGCACGGGTGAGCACGCGGTTGATAATGTTGTCGTTCTCGGCCGGAATGCGTCCCCGGATCAGCCATCCCATCAGGACCGGCACGAGCGTTACCGACAGGATCGCCGCTGCCGCCATCGCATAGCTCTTGGTGAAGGCGAGCGGGGCGAACAGCCGTCCCTCCTGCGCTTCGAGCGTGAACACCGGCACGAACGACAGCGTGATGATGACGAGGCTGAAGAACAGCGCCGGCCCGACCTCGGCCGCGGCCTCGGTGATGACGCGCCAGCGTTCCTCGCCCGCCAGCGCCACGCCCGGATGGTCGTGTTCCCATCGCTCGATCCGCTTGTGCGCGTTCTCGATCATCACGATCGCGGCATCGACCATCGCGCCGATCGCGATGGCGATACCGCCCAAAGACATGATGTTGGCGTTCACCCCCTGCACACGCATGACGAGCAAGGCCGCGAGCACCCCCAGAGGCAAGGTGACGATCGCGACCAGCGCAGACCGGACATGCCACAGAAACAACCCGCAGATGATCGCGACGACGACGAACTCCTCGATCAGCTTGCCCGTCAAATTCTCCACCGCGCGGTCGATCAATTGCGAGCGGTCATAGGTGGTGACGATCTCGACGCCGGGGGGAAGGCTCGCTTTCAGTTCCGCGAGCTTGGCCTTGACGGCTTCGATCGTCTGCCGTGCATTCTTGCCCTGACGCAGGATGACGACTCCGCCCGCGACCTCGCCTTCGCCGTTCAGCTCGGCGATGCCGCGGCGCATCTCGGGGCCGATCTGGATCGACGCGACGTCGCCCAAGGTAACGGGGACGCCGGCACCGGCGACCTTGAGCGGGATCGCGCGGAAATCGTCGACGGTGCGCAAGTAACCTGACGCGCGCACCATATATTCGGCTTCGCCCAGCTCGAGGACGGACCCGCCGGCCTCCTGATTGGCGCGGCGAATGGCATCGACGGCCTGAGTGTGCGTGACACCGAATGCGGCGAGCCGCGTCGGGTCGAGCAGCACCTGATATTGCTTCACCATTCCGCCGATGCTCGCCACCTCCGCAACGCCGGGCAGCGTTTTCAGTTCATAACGTAGGAACCAGTCCTGCAAGGATCGGAGCTGCGACAGGTCACGGCGGCCGGTGCGGTCCAACAGCGTGTATTCATAGACCCAGCCGACCCCCGTCGCATCAGGACCCAGCGCGGCCTGCGCGCCTTGGGGAAGCCGTCCCTGCACCTGGCTCAGATACTCCAGCACGCGTGAGCGCGCCCAATAGAGGTCGGTCCCATCCTCGAAGAGGACATAGACGTAGCTGTCGCCGAAGAACGAATAGCCGCGCACGGTTTTCGCGCCAGGCACGGACAGCATCGTCGTGGTGAGCGGATACGTCACCTGGTTCTCGACGATCTGCGGGGCTTGGCCCGGCCAGCTCGTGCGGATGATGACCTGCGTGTCGGACAGGTCGGGGAGCGCATCGACGGGGGTGGCACGCATTGCGAACACCCCGGCCATGGCGAGCGCGATGGCCGCCAGGACGACGAGGAAGCGGTTCGCGACCGACCAGCGGATGATCGCGGCAATCATCGCCCAGCCTCGCGCGTCATGCGGCGCAGCGTTGGACCATCGGCGGGTTGATCAAAGCCGAACCGCACCCGCTCACCCTTGCGATACCCACGCACCAACGCGGGATCGGCGACGCGGAACGTCATTGTCATGGCCGGCCAGCCGATCGCCGGAACGGGCTGATGGGACAGGGTGACGGAACTGCGATCGATCGCCTCGATGCTGCCGACCGTCTCGTAGATCGACGCGGTGGGTTTCACGGCCGGCTTTGTTGCGGGTGACGCTTCGACACCAATCGGACGCGCATCGAGGCCAGCGAGGCTCGCTTCGGAGTCGATCAGGAACTGGCCCGACGCGACAACCTTCTCACCCTCGGTCAGGCCGGCGACTATCTCGGTTTTGCCGCCGCCTTCTGCGCCAGTGCGAACCTCGGCGGGTCGAAAGCGTCCACCCGGCCCTGCCAACATGACGAGTGTGCGCCGGCCGGTCCGGATCACGGCCTCACTCGGAACAAGGAGTGCATCGCGGCTCCCCTGGTCGAGCGCCACGCTGGCGAACATACCGGGGCGCAACCGGCCGGCACGGTTGGGGAGCTCGACGCGGATTGTGAGCGTGCGGCTCGCTGCCTCGGCCTGGGGCAGGATCGCAGCGATGCGGCCCCTGAAGCTTTCGCCCGGGAAAGCCGCCAGCGTGGCGATGACGGGCGTGCCGATCCGCAGGTTTCCTGCGAGGGCCTCAGGGACAGCCGCGTTCAGCCACACGGTGGCGAGGCCGTTCACCTCCGCCAGTGTCTGTCCTTGCGCGACCGTCATCCCCTGTCGGACGCCGAGCGTCTTGATGACGCCCCCCACGGGCGTGCTGATCGTCGTCACACCTTGCGGTCGGCCGCGCCACTCCGCCGATGCAATCGATCCGGCGGGCATCCCGAGAAGCAACAGGCGCTCTCGTGCCGCCCGCGTGAGCCCGGCATCCCCGGTGCGGCGCACGGCGAGATACTCCGCCTGCGCGCCCGCCCATTCGGGCACAAGGATATCGGCGAGCGGGGCGCCTGCCGGCACGACATCGCCTGGCGCGCGCGCATAGACGCGCTGAACGAAGCCGCCGCTGCGTGCCTGCACGACCGCAACGTTGCGGTCATTGAACTCGATGCTGCCGGTTGCCGAGGCCGAGTTTGACAACGATCCGCGTTCGACCGTGACGATCCGCGCGCCGAGCCGCTGGAGGCTGGCCGGATCGATCGCTACGCCCGGTGCGGCGCTACCGCCTGCGCCCTCGTCGGCATAGCGGGGGATCAGTTTCATCCTCATCGACGAGAGACCCGGGCCGTCGTGCCGCTCCCCCGGGATCATCGGATCATACCAGTAGAGGATCTTCTTCTGCGGGGCTGGGGATGCCGTTTGATCGGCAGCCGAAGACGTGCCAAGTTTCGCGAGCCCGAAGCCCACGCCCCCTGCGACCAGCACCAGCGCGCTTACCGCGGTGACAAGGCGGGCGCGGGTAATGGTAGTGTCGCTCATCGATCGGCGCTCCCGAAGGTAATGGTGAGGCGGACAGAGTCTGCGGCGACGAGCGCCTCACGGTCGAGCACGGTCAGCTCGGCGTCGGCGAGCGCGGTCTTGGCTTCGATGGCATCCGCAAGACTCGCGCGACCGGCAGAGTAGCTCGCTATCTCCAGATCGGCTCGCTTCCGAGCGAGCGGAAGGAGCACGTCGCGCGCGCGCTGCCATTGGCTGTGATGCATTTGGTGGTCCGCCAGCGCGGCCTCCAGATCGGCTGCCAATGTGCGCCGGGTTTCTTCGCGCGCGGCCTCGGCCTGCGCCTGTGCGGATTTGCGGGCTTCGATGCGCGGGTTCTGACGCGATCGAGCGAACAGCGGCAGGCTCATCGAAACTCCCGCCGACACCATGTCGCCATACCGGGGGTCACGGCGTTGATAAGCTACCTCTACCCCCCAATCGGGTCGCTTCTCCGCTCGCGCCGCATCCACGTCGGCCTGGGCGCGCTGAATACCGGCCTCGGCGAGAACCATGTCGGAGTGAAGGCTGAGCGCGTCCCGCAGCCGCGCCGGAGCCAGATCGATCGCGGGCATATCGCCGGCAATCTCGGGCGCCGATACGCCGGTCCAGCGAGCCAGCATCGCGCGGGCGCGCGCAACGGCGGCCATCAACTCGTCGCGGCGGTCGTCGAGTGCCGCGATCTCCTGATCGGTCGTCAGTGTCTGACCAGGGCGGACCGAACCGGTCGTCACGGCGGCCCGCGCAGCGGAAGGGAGAGATCGAAGGAATAGCAGAACGGTGTCGAGGGCAGCTAGTCGACGCTCGGCATAAGCAAGGTCGATCCATGCCTGCCCCGCTCCCAATCGCACCTCCCGGAGCTTGGTCGCTTGCGATGCTTCTGCCGTTGCGATCACGGCGCGTGCCTGCGCTTGCGCGGCATGACGCTTGGCAAGGTTGGGTAGGTCCTGTTGGAAACCGACACGCCCCATCGTCATGTCGTCTCTGGATAGGGAGAAGGCGGGTGGCCCAGAGACAGGATAATTCTCGATTCCGATCGACACACGGGGGTCCGGAAGGCTTCCCGCCGCACGTGCATCGGCTTGGGCGGCGCTGACCCCCGCGCGACCGGCAACCGCTCCCGGGGCGTTGGCAACCGCATCGCGCAGCGCTTGGTCATAGGTAAGTGTCTGCGCGTGCGCGGCGCTCGTCGTGAGCGCGGCGACCGCGAGCATCATGGATGCGCGCATCCCTCTAGTCCCTTCATGTCATAATGATGGCCGGGCTCCAAATGGTTGATCGGAGCCCGGCACCTGTTCAGGCTCGCCAGCTTAAGTTGACTGGCCGCCCTTCATTGACATGCAGGCGTCGCGACCGCGTTCCATCATCGGGCACACGCAGGCGCTCGACTGGGGAACGTCCGTAACCCATACGCGACGTGGGGCTTGAAGCGGCGCCCGCGGGCCCGGCTGGTAATTGGAACGCCACTCCCAATGACCATTGCTTTTATTTTCAGATGTGGCCGCCGTCGCTGCCGACGCGGCGAGGCTAGCGGCAAATACCGCCAAGATGAACGTTTTCATGTCACTTTCCAATTTGATCGAGATTTAAAATCGGCAGAGCCGCAACCGGCGAACGGCTGCAGCCTGACACGGCTTGACTCGATCAAACGGTAGGCGGTTCGGGCTCGGGAGCGACGTTGAGGCCGGCAAGTGCCCGGCTGGCAGGCCAGATAACGATTTGAGATGCGATCGAGCGCTTCAGCACTCTTGCCGGCTCCTCAAACGTCATGGGAACAACGCATCCCATTTGGGCGATACACGCCAGCGTCAGTCCTTTGCATGGGTGTTCCGATGACGGATCCGGGGTCGCCATACCCGCGCAATCCATGCGGGATGGGGTGACATGGCTCATCGCCATCTTGGGTGAGAGCGATGGGCCGGCCGCATACGCAATTCCTTGGCCCAAAAGGCCAAGCAACGCTCCAACAAGAAGCAAGAGAGAAAGACGAGCTTTCAACACCCGGATACTATCCCAATTGTCAACGCCGAGGTCAATACGGGTGGTTTGCCGGGTGCCGTAGTGCCGGCATGAAGCGCCGGGGAAGATTTGCCGCTCACAAGACAACCTGTCGTTTAGGCGCCGTGGCTAGCAAAGACACGCCGGCCAGCGGCACCGAACGCAATGACGTCATAGGGCTGGGTTCTCATGCCGGGCACCTCCATGCCCGGTGAGCCCATCGGCATTCCGGCCACGGCCAAGCCGCGCACGCCTTTAGGATGCTGGGCCAGCGCGCGCTTCATGTCCGCGATCGGGACATGTCCCTCAAACGCCATGCCGTCGATGATCGCGGTATGGCAGGACGCGAGGTCAGCGGGCAGGCCGATCTTACGCTGCAGCACCTCACGGCGATCATCGTCGATGATCTGGACCTTGCGGCCGAACTGCTGACGCACCTGCGCCGCCCATTTCTCGCAACAGCCGCAACCCGGATCGCGGTGCATGGCGATGTCGGCCGCGGCCGATGCGACCGCTGGGATGGTCATTAGCAAGGCGGCGACGGCGCCACGAACACCATTCTTCATCATCAGCTCCTAAAAGGAAATCCCCGCCCTGCCGGGGGGTAGGGGGATCGACAGGGCGGGGCAGCGCTCCCTTATTGCGGGCGCTTGCCGTGCTTGCTGAGCCACGCCTGCAGCTCGGCAATATCCTTTTCCTGTTTCGTGATCGTCATCTGCGCCATGCGCTTGGTCTCGGCGTCGCGCGCGTCACGCACCGCAACGCGCGACATGGCGATGGCGCCTCGGTGATGCTCGATCATCTTGCGCGTCCACATTTCGGCCGCGTCGCCCTGCTTGGCCGCCATCATCTTCTGATGCATGTCCATCTCGGCCTGGCCGTAGGGATTGCCGGCCATCATGCCCGCCATGTCGTCGTGGTTCATGCCGGCCATCTGACCGTGGTTCATGCCCTGCATTCCGCCGCTCTGCTGCGCGAGGGCGGGCGTGGCGAGCAGCGCCAAAGCTGCGAATGTTGGTGCGAAGCGCATTATTGATCTCCCTGGGTTCTAAGACTTCTACGCGTGCGAGGCGGCTATCCCTCACCCGGGGTGCTAGAACGCGCGAGAAATTGTCAGGAAACAGGACTTTATTTCCGAGGGCTACGCTCCTGAGCCGCGTATATTATGCCTCGATCACGATGTTGCGACGCCGCGTTTTGGGCCATCGCATGTAGAGAAGCACTGCCCCCCCTAACCAAAGCGCAAGCCCACCGATCGCGAAGGCGAGCAGCCAGGGCGTGTTGAAGTTCTCGTGATTCGTCCAATCCATGATGTGAAGGCCCCAGAAGAAGTCGTAGAGCCGCCAAGTGCCGGTTCGGACAGCCGAGATCCGACCGGTGTCGGCCGCGACAAAGACGCGGGTGGAATCGAGGTCGGCGAACGCGACGCGCCAGGCGGGGAGCGTGCCGCGATATTCGGGGCTGGCGCGCTCGATCCGCTCTACCTTCGCCGCTGGTCGAGCACCGCCACGCCATGCCAAACGCGCGATCTCCTCGGCCTCACGAGCCGTTGGTGCTGGCAGCGCTTGGCCCGTCGCGGCGTCGAACAGGCGCGTTCCCTTGGCTGTCGCGACCTCGGCGACCGGGCGGCCAAGCCACATGCGATAGGTGATGGCCTCGATGGGCGCATCTGCTGCGCCTACGATCGCCGATGGTGGGGCGAACGTGCTGCCGCGGGGAAGGGGCGCCGCGGCTTTGCGGTCAACGAGGTGATCGCCATGCACCCGATCGATCGGCAGGAAGCTCATCAGGGCGCCGCTTGCGAACCATAGCAGGAGCTGCGCGCCGATGATGATCGCGAGCCATTTGTGCGTGCGGCTCGCGAGTAGATGCAGCCTCAGTTTCGCGCTTTTCAGAACCACTCCTCCCTCAACCTCGTCGCCGGGGTCACTTCATACCCGGCATGTCCTTCATCATCTCGTCGTGATCGGCCGGGGCGCTCGCGACCAGTGCCTTATACTGTTCGGGCGTCATGCCGGGGAGCTTGCGGACGAACGCGACCATATTCCAAATTAGGGGGTCGGGATGCGTCTTGCCCCATGCCGGCATGGCGCTGAGCTTCACCCCGTGCTTGATGATCCAGAATTGCTGGGCGGGGGTGAGATCTTGAGCGCGCGCGAGTTCCGGCGCCTGTGGATAGAGGCCCTGGCTCATCTCGGATTTCTCGACGCCGGGGCCGAGATGGCAACCGGAACACATTTCTCCGTAAAGGCCCGCGCCGACTGACACGCGCTGCGCCGATGCCAGATCGGCCGGGGGTGTTATGCCGCGCGCGCGTGCCTCAATCGACCGATCGCGCAGGCGTTCGAGCATTGAATAGACCGCCGGCGTGTGCGGTTCGTCGGCCGCGATGTTATACACGCCAAGGTAGATAAACGCGGCTGCGCCCAGCGCCAGGACGATCGCCAGGGCGCCTACGAACGGCAGGCTCGGGAAGTGCTGCCTTATCGAGCGCCTGCCGTCTTGAGCCATCTGTTCCTCCATCGATCAGAACCAGACACGAACGCCGGCGACGATGCTCTTGGACGTTGCGCGATCCCCATCGGCGCGCGCGTAGCGGGCGGTGTCGCCGAAGCGGCGATCCCATGACACGCCGACATAGGGGGCGAACTCGCGCCGGATCTCATAACGCAGCCGCAATCCAAGCTCGGCGTTGGATAGGCCCGATCCGATCCGGTTTTCCGGCACGTCCTGCGCAGCGAAATTGAGCTCGGCGCGCGGTTGCAGGATCAGCCGCTGGGTGATGCGCTGGTCGTAATAGCCCTCAAGCCGCCCTAGCAGGTCGCCCTTGTTGGACAGGAATACCGCGCCCTCTAGCTCGAAGAAGCCCGGTGCCAGCCCCTCCAGCCCGACGGTCGCATAGGTGCGTTTCGGGGACGGCCCCAAATCCTGGCGGACACCCGCTTGTAGATTGAAATAAGGGCCAATGGTCCGGCTATAGAGCGCCTGCACCTCGGCGCTCTCGATGCCCTCGCGGAAGGCTCCCTCGCCCTCAGACTTGATGAAGAGGCGGTTGATGTCACCCCCGAACCACGCCTCGCCATCCCAGCGATAGCCGTCACGACCGTTGCGGAATTGATACTCAGCGAGGTTCAATAGCACCTGGCTGAAGTTTTGACCGCCGTGATGCTGCTGAAGGTGATGGCGACCCATCGCCATCGCGTCCGCGCCGTAAACGCTGTCGGCCGCATGGTCGGTCGGCAGGGGCGGGGCGGGGGCGTTTCCTGCGGGAAGCGCGGTGCCAGTCTGCTGCACCCCATCGGCCGCCATGCCTGGCATTCCGGCCATTCCCGACATGCCCTGCATGTCGTGGCCGCTGTGCTGGTCGGCTGGCATGGTCATCCCCGGCATCGCCGAATGGTCCATGCCCTGCATCGGCTGCTGGGAGCCCTGAGGGACCGTTTGGCCGTTTCCGGGCATCTGCATCCCCGGCATGGCTTCCATGCCCTGCTGTGAGCCCTGCGGAGCCGCATGGTCCATGCCGGGCATAGACGAGTGATCCATGCCCGGCATGGTCCCGTGATCCATACCATTCATGCCGGCCGTTGGCGCGGCGCGGCGTTTCGTCGTCGAAGCTGATGGTCGCCTCGCAGGAGCTGACCTAGTCTTGGCCGGCTTGCCTTTGGCCGTGGGCTTCACCACCGGCTTCTTTTTCGCAGGCATCGGCATGGTCATGCCCGGCATTGCCGAATGATCCATGCCCTGCATCGACTGAGCGGCGACAGGACCGGCGATGCCGAGCATGGTGGCGGCGGCGAGCGCCGCGGTCAGCCGGTTCATGCCGCCTCTCCCGCGAACGGGCGAACGGTGACGACGCGCATCATGCCTGCGGTCATGTGGTAGAGATTGTGACAGTGGAACGCCCAATCGCCGGGTGCATCGGCGGTCAGATCAAAGGTCATCTTGCCTCCAGGCGGCACGTTGACGGTGTGCTTGCGCGGCGCATGATTGCCGTGCCCCGTCACCAGCTCGAAGAAATGGCCGTGGAGATGGATGGGGTGCGGCATCATCGTATCGTTGACCAACGTCACCCGCGCCCGCTCGCCTTTGCGGAACGGGATGGGGTCGGCGGGATCGCTCAGCTTCTGCCCGTCGAAGCCCCACATGTAGCGCTCCATGTTACCGGTCAGATGGATCTCGAACTGACGCGACGGCGCGCGCACGTCGGGGTTGGGCGCGAGCGAAACGAGGTCGCGATAGGTGAGGACGCGGTGATCCAGGCCCTCCAGACCCTGGGGCGGTTCACCGCTACGGTCCTTCGGCATCGGGGAGATGGTCTGCACGCCCGGCCCCATCTTCACGCCCGGCGCATTCTTCGGGTCGCGCATGTTCATGTTCATGCCGCCACCCGACCCGTGGTCCATCCCGGCCATGCCGCCAGCCTGGCCCGATCCGCCCGACATGGCACTATGGTCCATGCCGGCCATGCCAGCACCGCCCGCTGCCATTTGGCTATGGTCCATCCCGGGCATTACAGCGCCGCCCATCTGGCTGTGGTCCATGCCCGACATGCCGGACATGCCCGCCATCGCTGCGCCTGCCGCGACCGTCCCGTGATCGGTCGGCCCCTTCCAGCCCGTCAGCTTCCAAAGATTGCGCGAGGCGTTCTGCATCAAGGTGGGGTCCGGCCCGCGCGTGGCGACCGGGCTCTCGTCCTTCATGCCGGACATGCCCTGCATCCCGCCCATGCTCCCCATGTCCATGCCCATATCGGTCATGGTCAGCAGCGTGCGCGGACGAAGCGGCGGGACCGGGGCGACCATCCCCTCACGCGGGGCGAGCGTCGCCCGGCCCATGCCGGAGCGATCGATAGCCTCGGAGACGAAGCTGTAGGCCCGGTCCTCGGGCGTCACGATCACGTCGAACGTCTCGGCAACGCCGATCTGGAACTCGTCGATCTTCACCGGACGGACATTCTGCCCATCGGCCTGCACGACGGTCATCGGCAGGTCGGGGATGCGGACGTTGAAGTTGGTCTGCGCCGCGGCGTTGATGATCCGCAAGCGGACCCGCTCGCCCGGCTTGAACAGCCCCGTCCAGTTGTCATACGGCCCGTAGCCGTTGACCAGGAAGGTATAGGTCGAGCCGGTGACGTCGGCGATGTCGGCGGGGTCCATTCGCATCTTTCCCCACTCGATCCGGTCCTTGAGCGGCATTTCCCGACCCGCGAGCAAGCCCGCGAGGGTCGGCCGCTGATAGTTGAAATAGGCGCCGCCCATCTGCTTCAGCTTCCGGAAAATCTGCTCGCCGGTCATCTGGCTGTGGTCGGACAGCACGATCACATGCTCGCGGTCGAACGCGATCGGATCGGCACCGGCCGGGTCGATCACGATCGGCCCGTAAAGTCCGCCCTGCTCCTGCTCGCCGGAATGGCTGTGATACCAGTAGGTGCCCGACTGGATGATCGGGAACTCGTAGATGAAGGTCGAGCGCGCCTTGATGCCGGGGAAGCTGATGCCGGGCACGCCGTCCATCGCGAACGGCACGAGCAGCCCATGCCAGTGGATCGAACTGTCCTCGTCGAGATTGTTGGTGACGGAGAGGCGGACCTTTTGCCCCTCCTTCAAGCGAATGAGAGGGGCCGGCACCGTGCCGTTGACGCCGATTGCGGGCGTCGACTTGCCGTCGACGGGAAGTCTGAAACTGTCGATCGTCAGCGCGATGTCAGTGCCCGAGACGGTCGGCAGCGGTTTGACGATCCCGCCCGAGACAGGCTGCGCCCACGCGGGCATATAGGCGGTCAGCGCCATGCCACCGCCAGCAAGGGCGGCGCCGCGAAGCATCTGGCGGCGATCGATAGTGCGGCTCATACGGTCCTCAAGGCTCTCGAACGGGAGTGTCCCTCTAGCCTTGATACGCAGCTCAGGGCGCTATCCCTCAGCGCCCGCCCAATCGCTCCAGCAACTTCGATCGCGCGCGATAGAGGCGGGTTTCTACCGCCTTTTCGCTGATCGACAACACTGCCGCGGTTTCAGCCTGGCTCAACCCCTCGATCGTGCGCAGCACCAAGGATTCCTTCAATGCGGTCGGCAAGCCCGCAATGGCGCGCGTCACGCGGTCGAGTTCCTGTCGGTCGCCCGTCGCGTCGTCGATCGCCACCTGGTCGTCTGCAATGGCTTCGGCTTCCGGGCCGATCGGTGCGGCGAACGCCAGAAAGCGCCGCACGGTGCGCTTGCGCCCCCAATCGCGGCACTTGTTGATCGCGATCGTCGATAGCCACGCGCGCATCGATCGATCGCCGTCGTAGCGGGGCAGGGCCTGATGCGCCGCGACGAAGGTCTCCTGCAGAAGGTCCAGCGCCTCGTCGGCCTCGCCGACGCACGCGCGCACCATGCGGAAGATTGACTGCCGATGGCGGCGCATGATCTCGGCGAAGGCGGCTTCGCGCCCGGCGATGCTGAGGGTCGCCAGCTCGCCGTCCGTAAGCGTGGTCCAGTCGAGGCTCACGCGCCGAACCTCAACGTGCGTCGTCGGTGAGCGCCTTCACCACGGCCTGATCGAACTGGCCGGTCTGATTGGGCCGCAAGAGCTGGCGCATGGCGAAGATGTGCGCCAGCGTCGCTTTCTGGAGCTCGCCCATGACGGCGTGGCTCTGGTCGACCGCTGCGGCGACGCGCGGCCCGTTGCCATGCTCGGCCTCGATCGCTTCAGCGAGCCGGGCATTGTTCGCCCGCAATTCCAGCTCGAATGCGCGCCGCTGCACGGCGAAACGCTGCTCCAGCACTTCAAGTCGCGCTTCCTGGTTGGCGTCCAGCGCCAGCTTATGATGCAGCACGTCGTGCAGCTCCGAGCCGGGCTGGGCACGTGGCGGAAGTAGCGCCCGCCCCACGAACACACCGATGATCGCGGCGATGAAGCACGCGACAATGCCAAGCAGAAGGCGGATGCGGCCGCTCATTGCACGCCGACGAGCAGCGTGGAGGGCGCGAGCGGCGACACCGGCCCCAAGGGCGATAGCGAAGCCGCGCTGGCTTCCTTCGCGGGCACACCGGCACCGAAGATGCCCATGACGAGCGCCGCAGCGATCGTCATTGCCCCAACGCCTAAGCCGGCGCGCGCCGCTGGACGTGCGGCGACCCGCGCCAGCACGCGATCTTCCATGCCATCAAGGCTCGCGGGCACGGGTGCTTGCGCCAGCCTCATCAATACTGCGTCGAGGTCCATGTCGTTCACTCCACCCCTCTAGCATGGATTACGCAAGCGACGCGCCCATCCCTCAAATCCATCCGTGAGGGGTGGTCGATCGGGGCGCGTAATGAAGGACAGGAACCCTCCTGTCGAAAGGCCCCCTATGCGCCGCCTATCCGTTCTGACTGCTGCTGCCGCTCTCGTCATGTTCGCCGGAACGGCGAACGCCCATCCTAAGCTGGTGTCGGCATCGCCGGCCGCCAATGCGACGGTCGCGAAGCCCGCTCGTATCGAACTTCATTTCAGCGAGAAGCTGATGCCAGCCTTCTCCAAGGCCGATCTCACGATGGCAGCGATGCCCGGCATGGCAGCCATGAAGATGGCCAGCGCCTCCGCGCTCTCGTCCGATGGCCGGACCCTCGTCATCACCCCGAAATCGCCGCTCCCATCGGGTCGGTATAGCGTCGCGTGGAATGTCGTCTCGACCGACACCCACAAGGTCGCAGGAACCTACGTCTTCGCGGTGAAGTGAGGCGATGGGGGACTGGTCGCTTATCGGCGTCCGCTTCGCGCTCTACGTGACGCTGGCTGCGCTGTTCGGCCTTGCCGCATTCAGCCTTTATGGGCTGCGGGCGCGCGAGCGCGGCGACGCGCTCGCGCTGCGTCCCTGGTTCATCGCCAGCGCTGGCCTGAGCCTGTTGTTTTCAGGCGCCTGGGTCGTGCTGATGGCCTCCTCAATGGCCGGAACGCCGGCCTGGCCGATCGACCGTGAAGCAGTCGGCGCGCTGCTCACCGGCTCTGCGATCGGAGCAGCATGGAAGCTGCGCATGGTCATGGTGGCCCTCGCGGCGCTGGCAGCGCTGGTCGCGGGCGGGCGCGGCATCTGGCTGAGCATCGTCGCGCTCTGCTCGGCCGTGGCACTCGCAACGCTGGCGTGGACCGGACACGGCGCGATGGACGAAGCCGTGATGGGCTGGGTCCACCTCATCGTCGACATTCTCCATCTGATCGCCTCGGGCGCTTGGGTTGGCGCACTACTGGGGCTGCTCCTGCTCGTCTCCCGACCCGCGGCGCGCGTAGACGCGGCGCATCTGGGGCTGACGCACCGCGCGCTGCACGGGTTCGGCGCGATCGGGACGGTTGTGGTCGGCACGATCCTCGTCACCGGCCTGGTCAATGGCTGGATGCTGGTCGGGATCGGCAACCTCGCCACGCTTCCTGCGACGCTCTATGGTCAGCTCCTGATCGCAAAGCTGGCGCTGTTCGTCGCCATGCTAGGGCTCGCCTCGCTCAACCGCTTCCGGCTCACGCCGGCATTCGAGCGGTCGATCGCAGCGGACGATCACAAGGGCGCCCTCGGCGCGCTGCGGACAAGTCTGGCGATCGAAACCGCCTGTGTCATCGCGGTTCTCGGGCTGATCGCCTGGCTCGGGACGCTCGCGCCGCCTGCATCGGCGATGTGATGCGCGGCCGGGGAGCCCTCGCGGTCCCCGGCCGTTCACGGGGCCGCGCCTGATGGATCAGTCGATCCTGCTCGACGAGACGGGGAGGATGCTGGCCGTGGCCGGCCTGATCTGCGTGGTGCTGCTCGTGCCGATGATGATCGTCGGGCTGATAATCAGCATCATCCAGGCGGCGACGTCGATTAGCGAACAGACGCTGAGCTTCGTGCCTAAGCTGATCGCGCTAGGCGTATGTTTGGTGATTTTCGGGAGCGCAGCGACCGAGCTCCTGACCAAGTTCACGGCCGAGCTGTTCGCTGTGATCGCGAGCATGGGCCGTTGATATGCAGATAGCTGCGCGGGCGGGCGACCGCCCGCGCAAGCCCCGCTATGCCGCCATCCGATCGCAGGAATCGGCGCACTTCCGGCACGCTGCCACGCAATCCTCCATGCCGCCCAGGGCCTCGCAGCTCGCTGCGCAAGCCCGGCAGATCTCGGCACACTCGCGGCAGATATGCTGATGGTGGGCGGACTTGCGCGCCATGAAGTCGATCGCAACCGCGCAAATTTGCGCGCAGTCGGCCATGATCTTCATATGCTCGGGCGCGGCGTGCTGGCCGCCCATTTCGAGGCAATGGTTCATCGCCATGTGAAGACAGGTCACATGGCATTCGTGGCAGGCGTCCATGCACGCCTTCATGCCGGGGTCGATCTGGTGCATCGCATTATCTCCGTATGAGCCCCCGCCTATTCCTAGATACGCGCGCCGCGCGATCACCCCTTGCCGCGATCTCCGTCGTTCGCGGCAAGTTACATGGCCCACCGACCGAACAGCGTCGCAACGATGATGCCCGCGCCAAGCATGATGAGCGTCAACACTGTCATCGCGGCGATCTGAGGTCCGGTCACGCGCGCGCCGGCCGCCATGCCGCTCATCCCTGCCATTGCGTCGTGTCCCATGTCCGGCATCGGCGTGGCCGATTGCCGGTCCGCGCCGACTTCGTGTCCGCCATGCCCCAGCGCGCGCACCGTGCCCATGCCGTGCTTCAAGCGCACGCCAACCAGCCAAAGGTTGATCGGATAGGCGACTGCGAACCCGACGAGTGTCGCCAGCGACATGACGCCCCAAAAGCGGAGCGAGCTGGCGTGCATCGCGGCCATGTCGCGGCTCATCAACACCACCATCGTCGGGATCATGCCGGCCATGACGGCATTCATCGACAGCCATTCGGGGATGAACGACATGCGAAGCGCGCCCCAATAGGAACCGCCCGCCATGTCGCGCATGAAAAGCGCCTGGAAAATCAGCAGTCCGAACGCGAAGCCGAACACATATTCCGCGATCACGTCCTGCCACATCGGCAGGCCGAGCGCCGTGGTGATCGCGGCTGCGGCGATGACGCCGGTTGCATCGCCCGCCATGCAATGGATGGCCGAGCCGAACGCCTGCTTCCAGAGCGGTCGAACGAAATCCTCGTGCCGCTCGTTCGCCGGCTCCTGGCAGGACAGGACATAGGCCGCGGCCATGATCGGGCCACCATAGAGCGTGACCAACAGCCACCCCCATTTCATCACGCGCAGCTCGGGGTTGCGGGTGAAGGCATCCCACGCGACGTAAGCGACCGAAAGGGCGGTCAGCACGAACCACCCGATCAGCACGGCGTCGAGCCAGGGGGCCGGGGATGGCATCGTCACGGCAGCACTCCTCTACATGCTAGAGGATACGCGGCTCTCCGGATCATCCCTTGCGCGGAGCGGGCTAGGCGAGCTTGCTGGAAACGGCCTTGATCGCTTTCAGTCCCGATCCGAACCGCGCGATGGCCTCCCGGTTCTTCTCCAGCTCGCCATAGGGCAGGTAGGATATGTCGAGGTCGGCTACGCGGCTGAACGCGGGCCGCTGCAACTGCGCGCGAACGTCCGTCTCGCGCGCGTCGGGCGCGACAAGGAACAGCCCCGCGGTCGCGTGAAGGTCGCCACCGCTCAAGGCCAGGTCGAGCATCCTGACGATGCCCGAATAGATCGAGGTCGAATGCTCCACCTCGAACGCCGCGGCGACATGATCGCCGGCCTTCTCAAGCCACAGCACGTCGATCAGCCGGATCGAGTCAGCGCCCTTCGACGTCGCGATCGTGTCGGGCAGGCGCTCAAGGCATCCTGCGCCCAAGGGTGATCCGTCGAAGGCGCGGCTGCGGTCGTTCGCGGCGATCCATACGTCATAGCCGAGCGCCAACCCTAGATCGCGAAGCCATGCCTGGATTTCGGTATGGGTGCGCTCGTTCTCGCCCTCGCGCTGAGCGGCCTTGCTGAGCGTGCGCGCTTCCTCGCGCGCCGCCTCAAGCCGCTGCCCCCAGCTCGCCAGCGTCGCGCCGCTCACGTCGAGGGGCGGAGCCGGATAGCGATCGGAGCCGATGTCGAACAACAGACCGCCGATCGCGCCTAAATCATTCGATAGCAGCTCGCGGAAGCGGTCGTTGAGATCGAGGATGCCGGTCCGCATCGCCAGAAAATGCTCCCAGCTCCCGAGCTTCACATTCGCCCCCGTCAGCGCGTTGTAGCCCTTAACGATTGCGGTGTTGAAGGGCGGCACCAGCGTCGGGTGAAGGAAGTAGAGGAGGTTGGCGACCGCCGGACCCAGCCCCTTGATCTTCAAACGGTCGATCGCGTGGATATGGCTGATGATCTCCTCGGCCGTGTCGCAACAGGAACAGGCGTCGAGCAAGCGGCCGAACGCGCGCTGATTGTCGGGGCTCTCGTAAATGTCGGGGATGCGGAGCTTCGGCTTCCAGAGGAACGCATGGTCCGCGCCCTTGAAGATTTGCCGCTGCTCGGCGACGGAATGGACGACGGTTTCGAGCGACGATCCGCGGTAGGCGACGCCGAACGTGCCGCGCTCGATCTCGCCGACAACCTGGGTGATGCCGCGCCGGATTGATCGGAAGTTCTTCAACCGCTCGTCCCAAAGAAACCAGCTCCGATAGGTCGCGCCCTGATCGTCACGCCAGCGGGCAATTAAGCGGCGCACCAGGCCGTCATGGTCGGTGCCAGTAGAAAGACTGTCGATCTGCGCTGCCATATGTCCCCGATTGCCCCCGGCCCGCGTTTGGCGAGCTAGTAATAGACCTAAGCTGCGGCCCTTATGGCGTCGAGGGTGTAGAGCTGGCCCCCGCAATATGAGGGCAACGCCGCTCCCGCGCGTAGATTCAACATACACGCCAGCGGTGCCGACAGGGCCTTGACCCTAACACGGTGTCATACCCTACATGCTCTCGGGTCGAAGGAGTCTTGCCATGAACGACCCTCATTCCCATTCCCAAGCCGGGGGTTGCGGCTGTTCGAAGCCTGCGCCTGAATCGGTCTCCACGCCCTCATCCTGTTGCGGGGGCGGCTCGGCCGCTCCCGCAAAGATCGAGCACGAACATCATCACACCGAAGCGGGCGGCTGCTGCTCGGGCAGTAAGGACAACGATGCCGCAGCAGCAGTGATCGACGCGGTGTGCGGCATGACGGTCGATCCCGCAAAAACGACACACCATGCCGAGCACGCTGGTCATGCCTATCATTTCTGTAGCGCAGGGTGCCGGAGCAAGTTTGTCGCCAATCCTGACGCCTATCTGAGCGATAAGCCGAAACCGGAGCCGATGGCGACGCCGGGGGCGATGTGGACGTGCCCGATGCACCCGCAAATTCGCCAGGAAGGGCCGGGAACTTGCCCAATCTGCGGCATGGCGCTCGAACCCGAAGAACCGTCGCTCGACGATACTCCCAACCCTGAGCTGGTCGACTTCACGCGCCGACTGTGGGTGGCGGGCGCGCTCACGATCCCGCTGCTCGTCGTCTCGATGTTCGCGGAAATGTTAGGCCTGCATGTGGTTAGCCCTGCGGCCTCGCCTTGGGTCCAGCTCGCACTCACCGCGCCGATCGTGCTGTGGGCGGGCTGGCCGTTTTTCGAGCGGGGGTGGACATCGCTTCGTACCCGCCATCTCAATATGTTCACACTGATCGCGATCGGCGTAGGTGCCGCCTTCCTCTATAGCGTGGTCGCGACGCTCGCGCCGGGCATCTTCCCAGCGACCTTCCGCACGCATGGGAGCATGGTTCCCGTCTATTACGAGGCGGCCGGCGTCGTGGTGACACTGGTGCTGCTCGGGCAAGTGCTCGAACTGCGCGCTAGGGCGGCGACAGGGCGCGCGATCCGCGCTCTCATGGATCTCGCCCCCAAGACGGCGCGACGCTTGCAGCCTGACGGTTCTGAAGAAGAAGTCGGGCTTGCCGACGTGGCAACCGGTGACCGGCTGCGGGTCCGCCCCGGTGAAGCCATCCCGGTCGATGGCGTCGTGGTCGAGGGTCGTTCGTCGGTCGACGAAGCCATGCTCACCGGCGAACCCGCGCCGGTCCTCAAGGAAGTCGAGGCGATCGTTACCGGGGGCACCGTCAACGGGACGGGCAGCCTGGTGATGGAAGCCCGCGCGGTTGGTTCGGACACGATGCTCGCGCGTATCGTCCGCATGGTCGCGGAAGCGCAGCGAAGCCGCGCCCCGATACAGGCGGTCGCCGATCGGGTTTCAGGATGGTTCGTGCCGCTCGTCGTGCTGATCTCGATTGCGACCTTCATCACTTGGTCGCTGGTCGGCCCTGAGCCGCGCATGGGCCATGCCCTGCTTAACGCCATCGCAGTGCTGGTGATCGCCTGCCCGTGCGCGCTCGGGCTCGCCACGCCCATGTCGATCATGGTCGGCACGGGACGCGGCGCTCAGGCCGGCGTGCTGGTGAAGAACGCGGAAGCCTTACAGGGGCTGGAAAAGGTCGATACCCTTGTCATCGACAAGACGGGTACGCTCACGGAAGGCAAGCCCAAGCTGATCGCGGTCGAGACGGTCAGCGCGGTCGGAGAGAACGACATGCTCGCGCTTGCCGCGGCCGTCGAAGGCCAATCCGAACATCCGCTCGCGCACGCAATCGTCGTTGCCGCCAAAGAACGAGGATTGCAGCTCGGCACAGTCGCGGACTTTGCCTCGCAAACCGGGCTGGGTGTCAGCGCCACGGTGGGCGGCCGCTCGGTCGTGATTGGCAATGCGGTGCAAATGAGCCGGATCGGCGCTGATCTCAAGCCGGTCGACGCCGCGGCCGATCGTCACCGTGGCGAAGGCGCGGGCATCATCCTCGTCGCGATCGACGGGGCGCTCGCCGGTCTGCTCGCAGTCGCCGATCCGGTGCGCGCATCGGCGCGCGACGCTATTGCCGCGCTTCGCAAGGAGGGCCTGCGGGTCGTCATGCTCACCGGCGACAATCGTGGGACGGCCGATGCTGTCGCGCGCGCCGTGGGCGGTCTTGATGACGTGCGCGCCGATCTGCTGCCGGAAGACAAGGCGCGTATCATCGGCGAGCTGAAAGCGAGCGGCGCAAGGGTCGCAATGGCGGGCGATGGGATCAACGACGCCCCGGCGCTCGCCGCCGCGGATGTCGGCTTGGCGATGGGAACGGGAACAGACGTGGCGATCGAAAGCGCCGGCATGACGCTCACGCGCGGCGATCTCTCGGCGATCGTGCGCGCCCGCAAGCTCGCTCGCGCGACGATGCGAAATATCCGCCAAAACCTGTTCTTCTCGTTCTTGTTCAACGGAATCGGCGTGCCGGTTGCGGCCGGCGTGCTTTACCCGGTTGCCGGTATCCTGCTGTCGCCGATGCTGGCCGGTGCAGCGATGGCGCTCTCGTCCTTCACCGTGGTCCTGAACGCACTGCGGCTCAACGCGGTAAAGCTGTGAACATCGGAGCGGCGTCGGACGCCAGCGGCGTCTCCCAACGCATGATCCGCCACTATGAAAAGATTGGTTTGGTGCCCGCGCCGCCACGGCGCGGGAACTACCGGGACTACGCCGACGCTGACGTTCATCGGCTGCGATTTATCGCCAACGCGCGCGACCTGGGGTTCCCGATCGAGGAAATCCGCACGCTGCTGGGGCTGTGGTCGGATCGCGATCGGTCGAGCGCGGAAGTGAAGACGCTGGCGGAAGCCCGCGCTGCCGAACTGGGCCGCAAGGTCCGCGTCTTGGACGCCATGCGCCGCTCGCTTACCGGGCTCGCCCAAGCCTGTCATGGCGATGATCGGCCTGATTGTCCGATCATCGAACGCTTGGCTGAATAACTTGCGCGGCTAACTTTTACTCCACTTGAGCGTGATCGTGCGTCGCACCGTTTCACGCGTTTCGCGCTGCGGCTTTGCCGCACCCCTCGATCGCCGCGCGGTTGGCCGTCACGATCCTGTCGGCCCCGACGATGGCGCGGAACGCGGTGGGACTGGCGCTCTGGATCATACGCTGCCCGGCTTCCCAGCGGGGCAAGTCGAGCGTCCGCGCCGCCATGCGCTCGGGCCATTGCCAGCTCGCCGGTGCGATCTCGCGCGCGACCAGGCCCGGCACGATCGCCCATGCGAGGATGCCGGCCGCCACCCCACCCAGGGCAAACCATAGCTGCCGATTCTTCTGGTCGGCGCGTGTCCATGCGGACCCGGCGATGGCGCGAAGATCGGCCATGATGCGGGCCTTGTCCTCGCCCGCCTTGGCGAGCGCCGCCTGATCCTCGCGCCGGGCGGCGCTGCCCGCCGCGGCGATGCGCTGCGCCATCTGCTCCGGCGTCATCGCCAGCGCCGGGGCCGCTTTCAGGAATTGGCCGATGCGCGCGACGTTCTCGCCTGCCGTGTTCACGTTCTGCTGGAGCACGCCAAGCGTCTCGGTATGGTCGGGTATGTCGATCGCCGCGCTCGGCCGCCAAGCCCTCCACGGCGCAGCGCCAGCTCGCCGCGCATGGCCTCGAACGCCTCGGCCGCGCCTGCTCCGCCCTGATCGTCCTCGTTCGTCACCTGTCGTGAGCCTGCAACCCGTGATATTCCTCCGAGTTAATCAAAGGAGACCCAACAATCACCGGACCGGTCATGCCTAAGACACCACACACGAAAGGCCCGGACGAAACCCTTTCTCTCCTCGCCGATCCCTATCGGTTCATCTCCAGGCAGTGCCAGCGCCTAGGCGCAAACGCTTTTGAATCCCGTTTCCTGCTGAAAAAGACCAACTGCCTTAAGGGGGCCAAGGCCGCCGAAATCTTCTACGATACGACCCGCTTCGAGCGCGAAGGTGCCATGCCGGTCGCTATTCAGAAGACACTGCTGGGCCAAGGCGGCGTTCAGGGTCTGGACGGCGAGACCCATCGGCACCGCAAGCAGATGTTCATGGGCCTGATGACACCAGAGCGCGTGCGGGCGCTGGCGCAATTGTTCGAGGCCGAGTGGCGCAGGGCGGTGCCGGGCTGGACGCGCAAAGGAGAGATCGTCTTCTATGACGAGTTGCATGAGCCGCTGACGCGAGCGGTATGCGCTTGGGCGGGAGTTCCTCTTCCGGACGATGAAGCCGGCAACCGCGCGGGCGAGCTGCGGGCGCTGTTCGACGCCGCCGGCTCGGCGAGCCCAAGGCATCTTTGGTCACGGCTGGCCCGTCGTCGCGTCGACGCATGGGCGAAGCGGATCATTGAAGGCATTCGGGCCGGGAGCATCGGCTCGGGCTCGGGGACCGCGGCTTACGCGATAGCCTGGCATCGCGACCGGCACGACGATCTTCTTTCGCCGCACGTCGCAGCGGTCGAACTGGTAAATGTCCTTCGCCCGACCGTCGCGATCGCAGTGTACATCACCTTCGTCGCCCACGCGCTGCAAACCTGTTCAGGGATCAGGGCGGCCTTGGTTCAGCAGCCGGACTATGCCGAGCTCTTCGTCCAAGAGGTCCGCCGATTCTATCCCTTCTTTCCCGCTGTGGTGGCGCGCGCGAGCCAAGATTTCGAGTGGGAGGGGATGGCCTTTCCGGAAGGGCGTCAAGTGGTGCTAGACCTTTATGGGAGCAATCACGACGCAGCGACCTGGGCCGACCCCCAGGAGTTTCGCCCTGAGCGTTTCAGGGCTTGGGACGAAGACTCCTTCAACTTCATTCCGCAGGGCGGCGGCGATCACTATCTCGGCCATCGCTGTCCCGGCGAATGGATCGTCCTCGCGATCATGAAGGTGGCGGCACACCTCCTCGTCAACGCGATGCGCTATGACGTACCGGACCAAGACCTGAGCATCGATTTCGCCAGGCTGCCAGCGCTTCCGAAAAGCGGCTTCGTGATGCGCAACGTCCACATAGGTGGCTAGGGCCGCGTGCCGTGGTGATGGTGATCGGCTCCGTTATCGACCGTTTGCGCGAGTACGGGGTGCGATGCGACATCTACGCAGTCGAATGTTGGTTCAGCAAGTCGATCACGGCGCACCTCGCCGCCCCGTCGCCTTCGCAACGGTCGATGGTCGCAGCCAGCAGGCTTTCTAGTTGCGCCAGATCCTCCATCTTAGCGCGCACACGCTCTAGATGGTGAGCCGCGATCTCGCGGACCTCACTGCATGACGCCTGCGCAGAACCGCCAAGAGACAGGATCGCGCGCACCTCGGCCGGGGAGAAGCCGAGTTCGCGCGCGCGACGGACGAACCCAAGTGCGCGGACGTGACCGGTCCCATATACCCGCCGCCCGCCGCTTGTGCGGGGTGGCGTTGCGAGAACACCAACGCGCTCGAAGTACCGGATCGTCTCGATATTCACGCCAGTCCGGCGAGACAGCTCGCCGATCGTGATGCTTTCCTCAACGCGCATATATTGCTTGCTCCTGTAGTCACTACAGGATGCATAACGGGCTAACCCGCTAGAGGCGATAGATGAACCAAGAGACCATCCCGCGTGAACCCCTAGGCGCACCAACGTCACGACGTCGCGCCGACACGGGGCTATCCGCCCTCGGCGCGCTTGCGAGCTTAGCCGCTGTTCTAGCTGCGGCGTCATGCTGCGTCCTGCCCCTCGCACTCGCGGCGCTCGGCCTGGGGGCGGGCCTGTCCAGCAACTTCGCCGCGCTGATACCACTACGGTGGCCGCTAACGGCGACCTCCCTCATCGGCTTGGCTGCTGGGTGGTGGGCCTACGCGCAGCGGCGGAGGTCCTGTGCTGGGGACCGGTCCTGCACAATGCCGCTGCCCTCGCGCGCGACACCTATCCTGCTCGCGATCGGAACGGTTCTGACGCTTATCGCGTTCGCCTGGGACCTCCTAGAAGCGCCGCTGATGAACGCGCTTTCCTGATGCAGCTCACCTCAACCCTGACCTGTCCCAAATGCGGCGGGGTGGCCACCGAAAGGATGCCCACCAACGCCTGCCAATTCTTCTATGATTGCCGGCATTGCGCGGTGGTGCTGCGGCCCCTGGCTGGCGACTGCTGCGTGTTCTGCTCATTTGGCGATGTCCCATGCCCTCCGATCCAGGAAGCGAAAGCAAACGGGACTGTGGCGGGCTGCTGCGGGTGAGGCGATAGCTTCACGTTTCTTCGTGAACTGGGGTCCTGCTCGCCAAGGTCGCGCAAGCGAAATTGCCTACTTCGGTCTTATTCGACCGGTTCCTGACCTGCCTCAACTGCTCATTTTCGAGAGGGCATTTGAACAGGATAGCATTTCGGGCGCTTCAAAAACCCTTGCTCCTCCAGTTGCTAGAGCATGTAACCGCAATTTGCTCTCCTGCGGACGGGGGGCTGGAGGTGGCTTTTTGACGGCCCGTGTTGAAGCAATCGGTATGTCTCGACGCTCATTAGTGGCGCGGCTGGTGGCCTGTGGAACCGGCTTGGTGCTCGGTTCTCCAACGCTCGCGCGACAGACTTCCCGGTCTGCGGCCTCGTGGAACTTCGGCGCGGCTCACCTCGAATGGGAGCCGCTGGAAGTCGGCACGGGTGATACCCTCCTTGTTTCGGCACAAGTGCGCGGAGTGCCGGCGCGGGCGGTGCTCGACAGTGGCAGCGGCGCGTCGATCATGAGCACGGCGCTCGCGACGAAGCTCGGCTTGAACAATGGTGAGCGGCGCATGATTAGCGGGCTGAGCGCCAAGGCCCCGGTGCTGCTGGTCCGCGACATCGACGTACAGCTCGCCCGCGAAACCCGTCGCTTACCCTTTGCCGTTGTTGGTGATCTGAGTTCAGTGTCGGCGGCCTTCGGACGACCGATCGACGTTCTCCTCGGTGCCGATATGTTCACGGGCAGCTGCATCGCGCTCGATTTCGCGAACAGGCGTATGGCGGTCGTCAAGTCAGGCACGTTTCTCGCCGGCCCCGACTGGCGCGCTGTCGCGCTCGGACGCGGTGCCAAGCAGGAGCTGTTCATCCGGGCCTCCGTCGAGGGCCTGTCTCCCGTGCCCTTGATGATCGATCTTGGCAGCTCGGCCGCGCTGATGCTCTCGTCGGCCTATGCCCGCGATCAAGGGCTGTTGAACGGGAAGCTCGTCTCGACCGCGGCGATCGGCGGCGTCGATGGCGTGCGGGTCAACGATGCTTTCACAACCCAGAACATCAACATTGAAGGGCTTGGCGTCTCGAACGTCCCCACACTCGGGATGAGAGCTTGGCTCTCCACCAGCACGGTTGGCAATGTCGGCCTACCGCTGATCGCTCAATTCGACGTGGTGTTCGACGTGACCGCCGGATTCGTGTGGCTCCGGCCACTCGGTCCTCGTCGTCGCCTGCCGATGCTGAAGGACCGTAGCGGCCTTGGCCTCGCAGCCTCACCAACGGCGCTCACCGTCGTTCATGTGGCGGCGAACAGTCCCGCGGAAAAGGCTGGCTGGGCGGTTGGCGACCGGATCGTGGCGGTGAACGGCCATTCGATCGATGCGAACTATACGCGTGGGGAGCTCTGGCAAGTGCGCTCCCGGCCTGCTGGCACCCTCGTAAAGCTGACGATAGCCTCGGGTGATGTGCGCGACCTCAGGCTAGCCGACTATTACTGATCGGCTTGAGGGTGGCCTTTGCCGATCGCCTTCATGATCCGACAATCGGCCATGCGCGCCTTGGTGCAGCTCTGGCTGAGCATTGCCAACTCATCCCGCAACACCGCGAGTTGCGCCAGCCTCTCCTCAACATCCTTGAGGTGCTGAGCAGCGATAGCTGAGGCGGCACCACAATCCTGGTCCGGGTTCTGCGCCAGCCCCATCAACGATCGTATTTCGTCGACCGAAAAGCCGAGCCGGCGACCGTTGCGGATGAAGTGCAAACGCTCGATGTCGCTGGCATCATAGGTTCTACGGCCCGACGCCGTGCGCGGGGCGGAGCGCAGCAACCCGATCGACTCATAAAACCGGATCGTCGTCACTTTTGTCGACGTCTCGCTGGCGAGCTGCCCAATCATCACCGGCTTCATCATGCCATCCTTGCTAATGCGAACGTGTCGCACATTTCGCTTGCTTCTACAGCGACTGGAGGTGGTAAGGAAGGCCGCATGAATGCTTCTACCGAAAGCTGCGGGTGCCACGGGGAGCCCGCGCGCGCGCAAACCGATCCGGCCTATCGCCGTGCGCTGCTGACCGTCGTGGTGCTCAACCTCGGCTTCGGAGTCGCCGAGCTGTTCGGCGGGTTCATCGCCGATAGCCAAGCGCTGAAAGCGGATTCCCTCGATTTTCTCGGGGACGGGTCGATCAGCCTTATCGGTCTTCTCGCGCTTGCCTGGTCCGCACGGGCGAGGGCAAAGGTCGCGCTGACGCAGGGGTTGTTTCTCGGTGCGCTTGGCGTGGGCGTAATCGGTTTCGCGATTTGGCGCGCCCTGAACGCAACCGCGCCGGATGCCGAACTGATGGGCACAATCGGCGTTGTCGCGCTCGCGATCAATGTCGTGTCCGCCTTGGTGCTTGCGCGTTTCCGGGAAGGGGACGCCAATGTTCGCGCGATCTGGCTGTTCAGCCGCAACGACGCGCTCGCCAATGTCGCGGTGATCGCCGCGGCCGGTCTGGTGGCGTGGACAGGAAGCGCCTGGCCGGACCTCGCCGTCGCCGGCCTCATCGCCCTCCTGTTCCTCCACTCCGCTTATGAAATCGTCACTGGCGCTCGGCGCGAACTGGGAGAGCGGTAGTGCGTCTGCTCACCTTGATCCGGGCAATGCTCTCGCTGCGGCTGCTCGCCGCGCTCGCTGCGCTGCTGATCCCTGCTGCGGCATTCGCCGAACCCGGCGACGTGCAAACCGCATGGCGGCTGCTCGACTATATGGCCGTCGATTATGGAGGCGCGGTCGCGAACGGTCGGATCAAGAGCGCGTCGGAATACGCCGAAATGAATGAGTTTGCCGCGTCGGTCTCGACACGGCTTCAAGGCCTGCCGGCGAAGCCGGAGCGCCAAGCCCTCATTCAGCGGGCCGCCAACCTCCAAGCGGTAATCGCGGAAAAGGGATCGACTGAACAGGTGGCAACACTGGCGCACGGGCTCGCGGCCGATCTGCTGCGCGCCTACCCGGTGCCGCTCGCGCCCGATAAGGCTCCGAACCTCGTCTCCGGCCATGCCCTGTTCCAACAATCCTGCGCGTCCTGTCACGGCATGACGGGCAACGGCCGTGGCCCCGACGCCGCCAAGCTCGCGACACCCCCGATCGCCTTTACCGATGCCGAACGTGCGCGCCAGCGCAGCGTCTTCGCGCTCTATCAGGTGGTGACGCAGGGCATCGACGGGACGGCGATGCAGAGCTTCGCCGATCTGCCGAACGATCAGCGCTGGGCGGTAGCATTCCGAGCCGGGAGCTTCGCCTTCACGGACGCGCAGGCGCGCGAAGGCGAGCGGCTGTGGAAATCCGATCCGACCCTTCGCCGTCGCATCCCGGACCTGAAAACCCTGGTCGCACTCACCCCGGCCGCGCTCGGCGCGGCGATCGGCGACGCCAAGGCTGACGCCGTGCTCGCGTTCCTGCGTCGCCACCCTGAACAGGTGATGCAACAGGCTCCCGGCTCGCTCGCGGTCGCCCGCGCCAAACTCGCCGAAAGCGTGGCCGCTGCCCGGCGTGGCGATGCGCGGATGGCAAAAGAGCTGGCGCTGTCAGCCTATCTCGATGGGTTCGAGCCGATCGAACCAACGCTCACCGCGCGCGACGCGACGCTGATGGGCCGAATCGAGGGCGCCATGGGGGAGTTCCGCGCCGCGATCGACCGGGGCGCATCGCCCGATGATCTCGCGGAGAAGGTCACGGTGCTGGGCGGCTTTTTCGATGATGCAGAAGCGGCGCTCGCGCCCGATGCCGCCACCGAGGCGTCCACGTTCCTGGGCGCGTTCACGATCCTGCTGCGTGAAGGGCTCGAAGCCCTGCTCATCGTCGTCGCCATGATCGCGTTCCTGCGTAAAGCCGAGCGCGGCGAGGCGCTGCGGTACGTGCATGGCGGCTGGGTCAGCGCGATCATCGCGGGCGGGATCACCTGGGCGGTCGCCACCTATGCGATCGGGATCAGCGGTGCGAGCCGGGAGCTGACGGAAGGGTTTGGCTCGCTGTTCGCCGCGGTCGTGCTGCTCTCGGTCGGGATTTGGATGCACGGCAAGGCGCAGGCCGATCAGTGGCAGCGCTATATTCGCGAGAAGATGTCGCGGGCGCTCTCGGGCGGGTCGGGCTGGTTCCTGTTCGGGCTGGCGTTCGTCGTAGTTTATCGCGAGGTCTTCGAGACGATCCTGTTCTATGCCGCGCTTTCGGCGCAAGGTGACAACGGGATGCTTCTCGCGGGGGCCGGGTCGGCGATTGGACTGCTCAGCCTGATCGCTTGGGCCATGCTTCGCTACAGTCGCAAGCTGCCGATCGCGCAGTTCTTCCGCTATAGCTCCTGGCTCATGGCGGTCCTGACCGTCGTGCTGGCGGGTAAAGGCGTCGCCGCGCTCCAGGAAGCCGGCCTTATCAACATCGCACCGCTCGCGGACGTGCCACGGCTGTCGATGCTCGGCGTGTTTCCCACTTGGCAATCGGTGCTGGCGCAACTCCTGATGGCGGTCGCCATTGCGGTCGGGTTCGCCTGGAACGGGCGCGACCGATCCCGCTCGGGTTCCGGCTCAGTGACCCTTGGTTCGAATTAGTGCAATGACATGAAAACCCTTCCGTGATAGAGGCAAGCTAGTGCGAGCCTTTTTGCCTTTCCTGACATGCCTGATGCTGGTCCTGACCAGCTTCTCCGGCATGGCCCATGCCGCCGATCTGGCGGGGGGAAGCATCGCGGGCATTGAGTTCACGGTCCATACCGCCGGTGACATCGATCAGGTGCCATCGGACTCGGACAAGAATGTCCCGCATCATCACAATTATTGTCACGGACACGACGTCGGCGCGCCTGCGCGCACGACGATGGAATATACCCCCGTCCTCACAGTGCCCAAGCCGACAATCTCCGCCTCTGCGTCGCTCGACGGCCGCACCGGCATGGTCCATTTGAGGCCCCCCCAAGCCTGACGTCCGATTTGGGCGTGCGTTGGCGCGCCCCTGTCGATCATCGTCAGGAGTCCTATTTTCATGAATCGTATCCTCGCGGCCATGCTGGCCGCAGCGTCTTGCGCCACGATGGCGCAGGCGCAGGTCGGACCGTCCGCGCCTGTTGCGCAGGATGCGCCGGTCTACACGCTTGACCAAGCGGTCAGTGCAGCGGGCGGTTCGGCCCCTGCTGCGGAAGCGGCGACAGCTGGAATCGACGCGGCCCGTGCAGGTCGCACAGTCGCCGGCTTGCGGCCCAATCCGGTGGTTCAAGGCCAAGTCGAGAATGTCATCGGCTCCGGGCCGTATCGGGGGGTCCGCAGCGCGGAAACCACGGTCGGCTTTGCGATCCCGATCGAGCTAGGCGGCAAGCGCGGCGCCCGCGTCGCGGTCGCCAATGCGCAATTGTCCCGGGCCGAGATCCAGGCCGCGATCATCGCGGCGGATGTCCGGCTTCAGGTAACGCAGCTCTATGTCGAAGCGGTCGCGGCCGATCGCCGGGTAATGACAGCCCGCGATCAGGCCCGGATCGCCAGCGATGCGCTGCGGGCCGCGAGCGTTCGCGTGCAGGCAGGGCGGGCATCGCCACTCGAGCAACAGCGCGCGGATGTCGCGCGTATCAATGCCGACGCCAATGTGGAGCGGCAGCTTCGCTTGGCCGAGGCGGCCCGCGCCAATCTGGCGCGTCGGATCGGACGGCCGATCGACGGCCTGCTCGATGACACGCTGCTCGATCGCCTTCCCGGTGTGAACGTCTATGGGCCGTTGGCACCGGTCAACACGACCGGCACACTCGCGCTGGCGGCAGCCAACGCGGATTTCTCCATTGCCGAAGCCGGCGTGCGGCTCGCGCGCGCCAATCGCGTGCCTGACCTGAACGTCGGGCCGTCGATCCGCCGCCTGGAAGCGACCAACGACATGGCGGCGGTGTTCAGCGTGTCGATCCCGATCCCGGTGTTCAACAATGGTCGCGCCGCGATTGCGCAGGCGACCGCGCAGCGGACCCAGGCGGATGCGCAGCGCCGCGTGACCGCGCTCGACATCGAACAGGCGATCACGGACGCGCAGGCGCAGGCGGCCAATGCCGCAACGACGGCTCGTGCGGCGTCGGGGCCGGCGCTGGCGGCTGCACAGGAGGCCGCCCGCATCGCGCGGATCGGCTATCGCGAGGGCAAGTTCGGCCAGCTCGAATTGCTCGATGCTGAACGCACGCTCGCCGAAACGCGGGTCGCCGCGATCGACGCGCTTGCCAATTACCAGAATGCCCGCGCGCAAGTGGAGCGACTGACCGCTCGTGCGCCCAATGGGGGGAATCAGTGATGAAGAGCTTTTATCTCGCGGGCGCGGCGTCGCTCGCCCTGCTCTTGGCTGCCTGCGGCGGCAAGGATGGCGGAAACGAGGCAACTGCCGAAGGCGCAGCTGCCAATGAGACGGCAGCGGGCACGGAAAAGGGCGGTGCTGAAGGCGGTCATGCCGGTGAAGGCGTCGTCACATTGGGTGCCGACCAGATCGCCACAGCGGGCGTCCAGGTCGGACGGCCGATCATCGGCGGGGCCGGGACGATCGAGCTGCCCGCGATCATCGAGGGCGACCCACAGGGAACGCAGGTCGTCTCGGCCGCAATTGCGGGACGCGTGGTCGCGCTCACCCGTAACCTCGGCCAATCGGTCGGACGCGGCCAGACCATTGCGGTCATCGAAAGCCGCGAGGCGGCGCAGATCAAGGGCGAGGTCGAGGCGGCGCGGGCGCGGCTTCAGCTCGCTAATTCGAACCTCGCGCGCGAACAGCGGCTGTTCGCGCAGAGAGTCTCCCCTGAACAGGATCTGATCGCCGCCCGCACAGCGGCGACGGAGGCGCGGATCGCCCTGACGCAGGCGCAGAGCATGGTTTCGGCGGCGGGTGTCGGCGGCGGCGGGCTCAACCGGCTCGGCATTGCCGCGCCGATCTCGGGCCAGATCATTGCGCGCCCCGTGACGCTGGGACAAACGGTCGCGGCGGATGCCGAACTCTATCGCATCGCCAACCTGAGCCAGGTGTCGATCGCGCTTAATCTCAAGCCCGAGGATGCGGGCCGGGTGCGTCCCGGCAATACGGTGCTGGTGAAGGCGGCAGGCCGTCAGGCGACCGCCCGCGTGACCTTCGTGTCGCCGGCGCTTGATCCGCAGACGCGGCTCGTGCCTGCGCTCGCCACCCTCGACAATCGCGGTGGCGAATGGCGGGTCGGCGAGCCTGTGACGGCAGCCGTGCAGCTCACGGGCAGCGGCGGGAGCGGGGCGGTCCGCGTGCCGACGACGGCGGTCCAGAGTTTCGAGGGCAAGTCGGTCGTGTTCGTGCGCACGCCCACCGGCTTCAAGGCGACCCCGGTCCAGCTCGGCGATGCGTCGGGCGACACGGTGATCGTCCGGTCGGGCCTGACCGGCAACGAACAGATCGCCACCACCGGAAGTTTCACGCTCAAGGCCGAGATCGGCAAGGGCGAAGCGAGCCACGAGGATTAAGCCATGATCGCCCGTATCGTAACCTGGGCGGTCGAGAAGCGCTGGCTAGTCCTGCTCCTCACCGTCATCGTCGCCGCCATCGGCGCCTTTTCCCTCTACCGGCTACCGATCGACGCGGTGCCGGACATCACCAACAATCAGGTCCAGATCAACGTCCGCGCGCCTGCCCTCTCGCCCGAGCTGGTCGAGAAGCAGGTGTCGTTTCCAATCGAAACCGCGCTCGCCGGCACCCCCGGCCTGGAATATACGCGCTCGTTGAGCCGCAACGGCTTCGCGCAGATCACGGCGGTCTTTTCGGACGCGACGGACATCTATTTCGCCCGCCAGCAGGTGGGCGAGCGTCTGCGGGGCGTGCAAGAGAATCTGCCCGACGGCGTGAACCCTGAAATGGGTCCGATCGCGACAGGCCTGGGCGAGGTGTACATGTACACCGTTCGTCTCGATCATCGCGAGGACGACAAGCACAAGCCCGGTGAACCGGGCCAACAGCCCGATGGCAGCTACATCACGCCAGAGGGCGAGCGACTGACGACCGAAGAGGACAAGGCGACCTACCTGCGCACCGCGCAGGACTGGATCGTGACGCCGCTTCTGAAGACCACACCGGGCCTCGCCGGTGTCGACTCGATTGGCGGTTACGCCAAGCAGTTCCTCGTCGTGCCCGACGTGCAGAAGCTGGCCTCGCTCGGCATCACGCTGACGGACCTGGGAAATGCGCTGGAGCGCAATAACACCAGCGTCGGCGGTGGCTTCGTCAATCGCAATGGCGAAGGTCTGGCTGTTCGCTCGGATGCGCTCGTTCGCAATGCCAGCGAGTTGGCCAGGACCGTGATCGCGACACGTAACGGCGTGCCGATCACGGTCGAACAAGTTGCGACTGTGAAGACGGGTCAGGCGATCCGCATGGGTTCGGCATCGGAGAACGGTACCGAAGTCGTCGTCGGCACGGCGATCATGCGGATCGGCGAGAACAGCCGCATCGTGTCGACCGCGGTCGCTGAGAAACTGAAGACGATCAACGCTTCGCTGCCTCCTGACGTCGTAATTCAGCCGGTGCTGAACCGCACCGAGCTGGTCAATTCGACGATCAAGACGGTCGCGAAAAACCTGTCCGAAGGCGCGGTGCTGGTCATCGTCGTGCTCTTCCTGCTGCTCGGCAACTTCCGTGCGGCCCTGATCGCGGCGTTGGTCATCCCGATCACCATGATGCTGACAGGCTTTGGTATGCTGCGCGCTGGGGTCTCGGCCAATCTGATGAGCCTTGGGGCTTTGGACTTCGGTCTGATCGTCGACGGCGCCGTCATCATTGTCGAAAACGCGCTGCGCCGGCTTGCCGAGCAACAGCATCATGAAGGCCGATTGCTCAGCGTCAAGGAACGGCTCGCGACCGTGGCAGCCGCTGCGCGTGAGATGATCCGTCCCTCTGTGTACGGGCAGGCAATCATCATCCTCGTCTACGTACCGCTGCTCACGCTGACCGGCGTGGAGGGTAAAACGTTCGGACCGATGGCGCTGACCGTCATCATCGCGCTCGCCTTCGCCTTCATCCTCTCTCTCACCTTCGTGCCGGCGATGATTGCGATCTGGCTGTCGAAGAAGGTCGAGGAGAAGGACGGCCGCATCATCACGTGGCTGAAGAAGCGCTACGAACCCGGTCTCGACCGGGCCATGAAGCGCCCGACGCTGACGATCGGTGCGGGTGTGGGAAGCCTTGTGGTGGCGGCGCTTGCTTTCACTACGCTCGGCTCGGTGTTCCTGCCGCAGCTCGACGAAGGCGATTTGCTGATCCAGTCGCTCCGCATTCCGGCAACGTCGGTCCAGCAGAGCCAGGCGATGCAGGTGCCGATCGAGCGGATGATGTCGAAGCAGCCGGAGGTGCAATTCGTCTATTCCAAGACGGGCACCGCCGAGCTGGCGGCCGACCCGATGCCGCCGAACGCGACCGACATGTTCGTCATCCTGAAGCCGCGCAAGGATTGGCCGGATCCTGAGCTTCCCAAGGAGGAGCTGGTCAGCCGGATCGAGGGTAATCTCGCGAAGATTCCGGGAAATGCCTACGAGATCACCCAGCCCATCCAGATGCGCTTCAACGAGCTGATCGCCGGCGTGCGCGGCGACATCGCGGTGAAGGTGTTCGGGGACGACTTCAACCAGATGAACCGGACGGCCGAGCAAATCGCGGCGGTGCTGCGCAGAACGCAAGGCGCAGCGGACGTGAAGGTGGAGCAGACGACCGGTCTTCCCATGCTCGACATTCGCGTCAACCGCGACGCGATGGCGCGGTTGGGCGTTACGGCTCAGGATGTGCAGGACACCGTGACTGCGACGATCGGCGGGCGAACATCGGGCCAGATCTTCGAGGGCGACCGTCGCTTCCCCGTGGTGATCCGCCTGTCGGAGGCGCAGCGTGCCGACATCGGCCTGCTCCAACAGGTGCAGGTGCCGGTGGCAGGCGGCGGCTATGTACCGCTGTCCAGCGTCGCCGAGATCAAGGTGGTCGATGGTCCGAACCAGATCAGCCGCGAGAACGGCAAGCGGCGCGTGGTGGTGCAAGCCAACGTGCGTGGCCGCGACGTCGGATCCGTCGTGGCGGATGCGCAGGCGGCGATCGGCAGCCAACTCCGGCTGCCTGCCGGCACCTATCTCGAATGGGGCGGCCAGTTCGAGAACCTCCAATCGGCAAGCGAACGGCTGAAGCTGGTCATTCCGGCTTGCTTCATCTTGATCCTGCTGCTCCTCTACGGGGCGTTGGGATCGGTCCGCGACGCCGCGATCGTGTTCACCGGCGTGCCTTTCGCGCTGGTGGGCGGCGTCCTGTTGCTGTTCCTGCGGGGCATGGACTTCTCGATCTCGGCGGCAGTGGGCTTCATCGCCCTCTCGGGCATCGCGGTCCTCAACGGCCTCGTCATGGTCAGCTCGATCCAAGATCTGATCCGATCAGGGATGAGCCGCGAGGAAGCCGCGCATGTTGGCGCGATGCAGCGTCTGCGACCCGTCATCATGACCGCGCTAGTCGCCAGCCTCGGCTTCGTGCCGATGGCGCTGGGCGAAGGCGCCGGCGCAGAGGTTCAAAAGCCTTTGGCGACGGTCGTCATCGGCGGTCTGATCTCGGCGACGCTTCTTACGCTGTTCGTGCTGCCGACACTCTATGCCCGGTTCGGGCAGAAAGTGATCGAGAAACCCGAGCACTACAATGAGGAGCATGAAGGGGACGACCACGGTCAGACCTTCGTGAACAACTTGGCCTGATGGATGGGCGGGGCGATCCGCGATCGCCCCGCCCATCTCTGGGAGATGGGGATATGCCTCGCACCATAACCAGCTCGATGCTTCACGGCGGGCCACTGCGCATCTGGTCGGCACTCACCGATCCGGATCATCGCCGGGCGTGGAGTCCGCTCGTATTTCTCGATGATCCGTCCCGGCTCGGCGACACAGAATGCACCTTTGCGATCCAGGGCATCACCCGGCCAATTCGGACGCCAGCACGGATTGATCGATTCGATAAACCGCACGCCTTCGCTTGGTCCTGCGGCATCCCCTATCTGTTCACGCTCGAAGAGCGGTACGAGCTGGCGGGGGACGATGGCGGCACCAGGCTAACGCATAGCTGCACGCTGCGCGGGGCGCTCTCCCTGCCGTTCGCGGCGATGATGTTGCGCCGCCTGCGATCCCTGATGGTCGAATCTGACGATCGCCTCGCAACCTATCTCCGCTGGCGGGTAGGTCAGCCTGCCCGGGCTATCAATCGTCAGCGCGTCCCCTTCCGCTACAGGAGGAAGGCGCGATGATGATGCACTGTAAGCGGGTGCTGCCCGCCGTCATCCTCGTTGTCGGGCTCGCGGCGTGCTCGGAAAGAAAGCCGCCAGCCCCGCCAACGGAGCAGCAGATCCATTCGTCCGACAGCGCCGTGGCGACCGGGGAAATGGGGCGGCATAGATATCGCTGTTCCGACGGGGAACCGCTGTTCGTCGATTACAAGGACAACGGCCTGCAGATCGATTTGCGGCGCTCCAACGGGGGACCGCCGATGATGCTGACCGCGCCAGCGCAGGGCCTGCAATATGTCGGCGAAACAGCCACCGCGACCTTCAAGGGGTCGCAGCTCACCATCGTGGAAGGCGATGGCCGTACCCGGATCTGCGAGCGGGAAGGCACGCGATGAACTGCCCTGCCTTCGAACGCCACAGGGCGCTTCGTCGGAAGAGACCGATGTCTGACACGTCGATTTCAAATGTGACAACCTTGTGCGGCCTGAATCGGGCCGGTCTGGCGATCGCGCGCCTCGGCGTCGTTCTCGTCTCCGGGGCGGTTATAGGGGCGTGTAATCCAGCGCCGACCCAGCCTACCGAGCCGGCGCATGAAAAGCATCTGACGTCGAAACTAATCGCGCAGCGCATCATGTACTGCGACGACGGCACACGCGCCGATGTCGACTTCATCGATGACGGCTTGAAAATGGCCGTCACCTGGCTGCCGAAGGGCAGGACCGAGATCCTGCGCGCGCAGCGAACCGGTGACGAGTTTCGCGGCGACCATTCGCGGGCTGTCGTGGCGGGCGGATCGATCGCGTTCACGCGACGCGGGAAGATCCGCGTCTGCCACCGAACCCCGGAGGAGTCCTAGGAAATGCAGGCACTGCTCTATACGCTTGCGCCTGTGCTGGCGGTCGTGCTCGGCGCGATTGTCGCGAGCCGCACCAAGTTGAAACCTGGCCTCGTGGCGGGCCTACAGCATCTCGCTGCCGGCGTCGTGTTCGCGGCGGCAGCGACCGAAATCCTGCCGCAGGTCAAGCATGAGGCATCGCCCAGCGCGACGTTGATCGGCGGGGCGGCGGGCGTCGCGACCATGCTGGGGCTCAAGGCTCTTGAGGCCCGCTTCAAGGGGCTGATGGCGCTACTCGCCGCGATCGGCATCGACATTCTGGTCGACGGCCTGGTGCTCGGCCTCGCTTTCGTGGCGGGCGAGAAGGCAGGTCTCCTGCTGACGATCGCGCTCACTCTGGAAGTGTTATTTCTGGGACTGACGCTGACCGACGAGCTGGCGGAAACCTATCGCTCGCGCTTGCGCATCATCGTGATCGTCTCGGCATTGGCCCTGCTGCTGCCGATCGGCGCGCTCGCTGCCGTGCCGGTCGCCGCGCTGTCGCCGGTGATGATCGCCGGCTTCCTCAGCTTCGGGCTGATGGCGCTGCTCTACCTCGTCACGGAGGAGTTGCTGGTCGAGGCGCACGAGAAACCCGACACCCCGCTCATCAGCTCGATGTTTTTCGTCGGCTTCCTGGCCCTGCTGACACTTGAGGAGATGATGGGATGATCCCGGGCAACGACAACAATGGCGGGCAGGAGCGCCGCACACTGTGGATCGTCCTGCTGCTGAACGCGGCGATCGCTGCGGGCTTCTTCGTTTCCGGCTTCTTCGCGGACTCGAGCGCGCTGATCGCCAACGGCGTCGACAACCTGTCCGATACGGCTGTGTATGCGCTGAGCCTTGTGGCGCTCACCCGGGGCCAGACATGGAAGACACGCGCCGCGGTCGCTTCGGGCGTCATGCTGCTGATCTTCGCGGGCGGCATCTTGATCGATGTCGGACGGCGCTACGTGCAGGGCAGCGAGCCCATCGGACCTACCATGATGGTCATGTCCGCGATCGCCGGCGTCGTGAATTACCTCTGCCTGCGGCTGCTCCAGCGCCTCAAGGATCCGGACGTCAATCTCCGGGCCGCAACCACCTTCAGCTTCAACGACTTCATTTCCAACGGCGGCATCCTGATCGCCGGCGTGCTGGTGCTGTGGTTGGGTACCAATTGGCCGGACCTGCTGGTCGGCTTCGCCACCGCCATCATCGCCATCAAGGGCGGTGTCGAAATCCTGCGCGACGCGCGCGCCGAAACCAAGAAAAGCGAAAGGAGGTCGTCATGAACGACAAGCTCGAACTCGACATTCCAGTGTTGTTGCCGGACCTTCCTGACGCGGCCGATGCCTGCCTGGACCGTCTCGTATCAACCCTGTCAAAGCGCGAAGGTGTCGAGCGGGCGCATGTGATCTGTCTCGACGGCAACACGCCAGCGGCGCTGTGCATCCATTTCGATGCCGCCAAGCTGCCGCTGCCACGGTTGCGCGAAATGGTGCGCGCCGCAGGTGCCGAAATCACCGAGCGCTACGGCCATGCGATCTGGCAGGTGACGGGGATCAACCACGAACGTCGGGCGCGCACGGTCAGCGATGCGCTGTGCGCCTTGCCCGGCGTGGTCCAGGCAAGCGCCAGCACCAGCGGGTCTGTCCGGGTCGAATATGATCGCCGCGAAACCACCGAAGAGGAGGTGCGCGCTGCGCTTCGCAAGCTGAAGGTGAGGGTGGGCAAGCGGGTCGCTGCCGATGAACATGCCGGCCACGACCACGGCCCCGGGGGCCACGGCGCGGGCGAAGAGAAGCACGGCCCCGGCGATGGCCACGACCATAGCCACGCCGAATTTCTCGGCCCCAATACCGAGCTGATCTTCGCGCTCGCCTGTGGCGCGCTGCTGGGGATCGGCTACGCGATCGAGAGGCTGGTCGCTGGCGCGCCCGAATGGCTGCCGACCGCCTGCTATATCGCAGCCTATTTCTTCGGCGGATTCTTCACGCTGCGCGAGGCGATCGACAACCTCCGGATGAAGAAGTTCGAGATCGACACGCTGATGTTGGTCGCTGCGGCCGGCGCCGCTGCGCTGGGCGCATGGGCCGAAGGTGCGCTGCTGCTGTTCCTGTTCAGCCTCGGCCATGCGCTTGAGCATTATGCAATGGGCCGCGCCAAGAAGGCGATCGAGGCGCTGGCGAAGCTCGCGCCCGAAACCGCGACCGTGCGACGCGGCGGGCAGACCAGCGAAATCCCGGTCGAGCAGATGGTCGTCGGGGACATTGCCATCGTCCGCCCGAACGAGCGCCTGCCTGCCGACGGCTTCGTCATCAAGGGCACCAGCGCGATCAACCAGGCCCCGGTCACGGGTGAAAGCATCCCGGTCGACAAGGTGCCGGTCGCAGATGCCGCAGCGGCACGCGCCAAGCCCGATGCAGTCGACGCGGAAAGCCGGGTTTTTGCTGGTACGATCAACGGCGGCGGCGCGATCGAGATCGAGGTGACACGCCGTTCCAATGAAAGCGCGCTTGCCAAGGTCGTGAAGATGGTGAGCGAAGCGGAGACGCAGAAGTCGCCGACGCAGCGCTTCACCGACCGGTTCGAACGGATCTTCGTGCCCGCCGTCCTGGTCCTGTCAGTGCTCCTGCTGTTCGCATGGGTGGTCGTCGACGAGCCGTTCCGCGACAGCTTCTATCGCGCGATGGCGGTGCTGGTGGCGGCAAGCCCGTGCGCGCTCGCGATCGCAACGCCGAGCGCGGTCCTGTCGGGCGTTGCCCGTGCAGCGCGGGGCGGCGTGCTCGTGAAGGGCGGTGCACCGCTCGAAAACCTCGGGTCGCTCAAAGCGATCGCTTTCGACAAGACGGGCACGCTGACCGAAGGTCGTCCGCGCATCACTGATGTCGTGCCCGTCGATGGCGCCGATGAAGGCGAGTTGCTGGCGCTGGCTGTCGCCGTCGAAGCGTTGAGCGACCATCCCCTGGCCCAAGCGATCGTCAAGGACGGCCGCGAACGTCTGAACGATCGTGCCGTGCCGACTGCCGGCGACCTCAAGAGCCTGACCGGTCGGGGCGTCACCGCGAGCGTGGATGGCGAGACGGTGTGGATCGGCAAGGCCGAGATGTTCGGAAGTGAGGGCATTCCGGCGCTGGGGCAGGGCGCGCAGGACGCAATCGCGAAGCTGCGCGAGAACGGCCGCACGACAATGGTGGTCCGCAAGGGGGACCGCGACCTGGGCGCGATCGGCCTGATGGACACGCCTCGCGAAGCTGCCAAGACCGCGTTGCGTCGGCTGCACGAGATGGGCGTGTCGCGGATGATAATGATCTCCGGCGATCACCAGAAAGTCGCCGAAGCGATCGCCGACGAAGTCGGGATCGACGAAGCGTGGGGCGACCTCATGCCCGAAGACAAGGTTGCCGCGATCAAGAAGCTCGCCGGCGAAGACAAGGTCGCGATGGTGGGCGACGGCGTGAACGATGCGCCGGCGATGGCAAGCGCCACGGTCGGCATCGCGATGGGCGCGGCGGGGTCGGACGTTGCGCTGGAGACAGCCGACGTGGCGCTGATGGCCGACGATCTGGCGCACCTGCCATTCGCAGTCGGTCTTAGCCGCCATACCCGTGGAATCATCCGGCAGAACGTCTTCGTCAGCCTGGGTGTCGTCGCCTTCCTGGTGCCTGCTACCATCCTCGGCCTCGGCATTGGGCCAGCGGTGGCGGTTCATGAGGGATCGACGCTGCTCGTCGTCATCAATGCGCTCAGGCTGCTCGCCTACCGCGATCCGGCAGGGAAGGCGGCATGAAGTGGCTGATCGCCTTCGACCTCGACGGCACGCTTGCCGAGAGCAAGCGGCCGTTATCGGAGGATATGGCCGCAATCCTCGCCCGATTGCTCGCCATCACGGATGTGGCGGTGATCTCGGGCGGGGACTGGCCGCAGTTCGAAAAGCAGATCGCCTCGCGCCTTCCTGCCGGCGTCGCGCTCGACCGTCTCTGGTTGATGCCGACCACAGGCACGAAACTCTATCGGTTCATCAATGGCGCTTGGCGCGCGGTCTATGCCGAACTGTTCGACGACGCGGAGAAGGCGAAGATCCGCATGGCCTTCGATCAGGCGCTGACCGATGCCGGTCTCGCCGACGAACGTATCTGGGGCGAACGGATCGAGGACCGGGGCAGCCAGATCACCTTTTCGGGCCTGGGGCAGGCAGCGCCGCTGAAGGAAAAGGAAGCGTGGGATCCTGACCGAAAGAAGAGGACCGCGTTGCAGGCCACGTTGCGCGCGAAGCTGCCGGAGCTCTCGATCAATCTCGGTGGCACGACATCGATCGACGTGACCAGAGCAGGGATCGACAAGGGCTATGGCCTGAAGCGCCTGAGTGCCGAGAGCGGTGTCCCGCTCGACGGGATGCTGTTCATTGGGGATGCGATATTCCCCGGTGGGAATGACTATCCCGCTGCTGAAATCGGCCTCGACACAGTGAGGGTGCGCGACGTCGCGGAAACCACCGCCGTCGTGACCGCCATCATCGCGTGTCTGCACCGATAGGATCAAGATACATGGTCGGCTCCATCGCGGAATGCCGCATTGTCAAAGCTCTGGCTTCTGTCGCTTAGGGCAGCGCTTCCTAAAACGAAAAGAAGGCAATGTGCGCGTCTCCGCGAACAAAGCCTCCAGCGATCAATCTAAGAGATTCCGCCGCGCTTCTCAATCGTAGGGGGCGTTTGCGGGAGGGGGCGGAATCCTACGCTAAGGATTTGGGCCAGCGATATTCCCCGGTTGGATTGATGTGTTCCCATCCCAACGGCGAGACGTGGGCGAGTAGATCAGGCGCGATATGGGTACCGCTGGCGGCCCGGGTATTGACGACCTCGCCGAGCTTCATGGTGTTCCAGAATATGATGATGGCGGCGAGCAGGTTCATTCCGGCGATGCGATAGTGCTGGCCTTCGCCGGATCGATCCCGGATTTCACCTCGGCGGTGGAAGCTGATGGCGCGCTTTAGGGCGTGGTGGGCCTCACCCTTGTTGAGGCCGATCTGAGCCTGGCGCTGGAGGCCGGCATCAAGAATCCAGTCGATCATGAACAGGGTTCGCTCGATGCGGCCCACCTCTCGCAATGCGAGGGCCAGCTCATTCTGGCGCGGGTAAGAGGCGAGCTTGCGAAGAATCTGGCTGGGGGCGACGATCCCCGCTGCGATCGTCGCCATGATGCGCAGGATGTCGGGCCAGTTGCGCTCGATGTGCGGTTCATTGATCTTACCTCCGACCAGCGCTCGCACATTGGCCGGCGTCGCGTTGGGCGTGAAGGCATAGAGTCTTTTCTGAGGGAGATCGCGGATACGGGGGGCGAACCTGTAGCCGAGCAAGGCGCAGGCGGCGAACACATGATCGGTGAAGCCGCCCGTGTCGGCAAAATGCTGGCGAACGCGGCGGCCCGCGTCATTCATGAGCAGCCCGTCCAGGATATAGGGAGCCTCGCTGACCGTTGCCGGGATCACCTGGGTTGCGAACGGCGCATATTGATCGGACACATGGCTGTATCCCTTGAGGCCCGGGACGTTGCCATATTTCGCGTTGATCAGATTCATCGCCTCGCCCTGCTCGGTAGCAAGGAAGAACTGCCCGTCGCTGGATGCCGATTGCCCTTGTCCCCAGAAGGCGGCCATGGGCAGGGCGGCGTGGGCCTCCACGATCATGGCGAGCGCCCGATCATAGGCGCTGCCTTCGACATGCCAGCGCGCGATCCGCAGCAATTCCCAGAAGCTGTGCGTGTTGGTCGCCGCCGCCATCTTGCGCAAACCGAGATTGACGCCTTCCGCCAGCAACACGTTCATCAGGCCGATCCGGTCGCTGCAGGGCGCGCCGGTGCGCAGATGCGTGAACGCCTCGGAAAATCCGGTTCGCTCATCGACTTCCAGCAACAGATCGGTGATCCTCGCGGGCGGGAGCTGTTAATAGAGATCGAGCACGAGATCCTCGGCCCCTTCGGGCGTGTCGGCCCTCAGCTTGTCGATGTGCAGCTTGCCGTTCTCGATGATGCCGCCTGGGATCGTGCCGGTTCGCGCCGCGCGGCCAAACTCCTTCAGCCGTGTATCCAGTCGAGCCCTGCGCTCGGCCAGCCATTCGCCGGGTCGCAGCGGCACGGCGAGCCGCGCGGTCTGCTCTATCGCCTGTGGCGGGACCAGAAGCTGCTTGAGGTCGCCATAGCGGCGCGATCCCGCCAACCATATGTCACCGGACCGGAAGGCGTCGCGGATGTGGAACAGCACCGCGATTTCCCAAAGCCGGTGGTCGCCGCTGGGCTCAGCGCGAAGATGACGATGCCATTTCGAGTTGGGACGTAGAAAATCCACCGGCGGATCGACCTTGATCCGGGGACCGGTGAGAGGATGGTCGAAAACGTACGCTAAGCACAAAGCCGTGTCAGCGATCGTATGACATCACGGATGGCCGGCTTTCCATTTTACCGGAATACGCAAGTAGGTGACACCGTTCGCCTCCGCCTGATCGAAATGGCCCGCGCGGATGTTGACCTGGATCGAGGGCAGCAGGAGCTTGGGCACGGATAGCCCGGCGTCACGCTGCTCGCGCATGGCGACGAAGTCGTCCTCATTCACACCGTCATGGACGTGGACGCTCGACCGTCGCTGCTCGCCCACCGTCGTCTCCCAGCGATAGTCGTCGCGACCCGGTGCCTTGTAGTCGTGGCAGAGGAACAGTCGCGTCTCGTCGGGCAGCGCCAATAGCCGGCGGATCGAGCGATAGAGCGTCCGCGCATCCCCGCCCGGGAAGTCGGCGCGGGCGGTGCCATAGTCGGGCATGAACAGCGTATCCCCGACGAACGCCGCATCGCCGATCAGATAGGTCACGTCGGCCGGGGTGTGGCCGGGGACATGCAGCACCTCGACCGCCAGCGCCCCGATCGCGAACTGGTCGCCATTCTCGAACAGGCGGTCGAAGTCCGAGCCGTCCGTTTTCAGATCATCCATCGCGAACACGGGGCGGAAGATTTTCTGCACGTCGCGGATATGCGCGCCGATCCCGATCCATGCGCCTGTATGCGCCTTGATGAAGGGTGCGGCCGACAGATGATCGGCATGAGCGTGCGTCTCCAGCACCATCGCGATCCGCCAGTCCTGCTCGCGGGCGAAGGCGACGATCCGCTCGGCCGAGCGCGTGTCGGCGACGCCGCTCGCCATGTCGAAGTCGAGGACTGGATCGATCACCGCCGCAGTCCGTGTCGCGGGATCGCCGACGAGGTAGCTAATCGTATTGGTCGGCTCGTCGAAAAACGCCTCGATGAGGGGCTGAGTCATGATTTTCTCCGTTAGCGCTTGCTAATATATTAGCTGGTGCTACATAAGCAACACCTAATGGAGTGGCGATGATGCTCAAACCGCCGATGGACCTGGCGACATTCGAGGCGAAGGCCGGGCAGGTCGCCGACACGCTGAAGGCGATCGGCAATGCTCGCCGGCTGATGCTGCTGTGCAAGCTGGTCGAGCATGGCGAGATGACGGTCGGCGATCTGGCCCGTGATGTCGGCTTGTCGCAGTCGGCCTGCTCGCAGCACCTGGCCAGGATGCGCGACGAGGGTCTCGTCACCTACCGGCGGGAGAGCCAGACGCTCTGGTACGCCATCGCGGATGCCCGCGTCGAAACGCTGCTCGGCACTCTCTACCAGCTCTACTGCAAGGATTGATGCGATGACGCTCGCGACCCTTTCTCCCGACGATACCCGTGCCGCGATCGATGCCGGTGCGCGCCTGATCGACATTCGCGGTGCCGACGAGCATGCGCGCGAACGCATTCCCGGCGCGATGAACGTGCCGCTCGACCGGATCGGCGATCTCCCGCGCGACGATCGTCCGGTCGTCTTTCACTGCAAGTCCGGGATGCGCACCGCCGCCAATGCGGCGCAGCTCGGCGCGGCAGCGGGTGGCGCGCCGGCCTATATCCTGGGCGGCGGCATCGATGCGTGGCGGCAGGCAGGACAGCCCACCGTCGCCGATCGGTCGCAGCCGTTGGAAATCATGCGGCAGGTGCAGATTACCGCCGGTGGGCTGGTGCTGATCGGCGTTCTGCTCGGCACGTTCGTCGCTCCCGGCTTCTTCGGGCTGTCGGCGTTCGTCGGGGCGGGGCTGATGTTCGCGGGCGTGACGGGGTGGTGCGGCATGGCCAACCTGCTGCGCGTCATGCCCTGGAACCGGCGCGCGACAGCCTGAGGCGATCGTGGACACCGCTGCCACCCTTGCCGCGCTTGCATCGGGCGGCGTGATTGGCCTGATCCTCGGCCTTGTCGGCGGAGGCGGGTCGATCCTCGCCGTGCCACTCCTGATCTATGTTGTCGGCGTCGGATCACCGCACGCTGCGATCGGGACGGCCGCTGTCGCCGTCACCGTCAATGCGCTTGCCAGCCTGGTCGGCCATGCGCGAGCGGGCCGCGTGAAATGGCGGTGCGCCAGTGTCTTCGCCGTCTCCGGAATGATCGGCGCGGCGCTGGGGGCGGAGTTGGGCAAGGCGTTCGACGGCAAGCGACTGCTTGTCCTGTTCGGGCTTCTGATGATTGGCGTCGGTTTGTCGATGTTGCGCAAGCGCCGCACGGCGGAAGCGCCGGACGTGCGACTGACCCGCGATAGCGCCTCGACGCTGCTGCCGCGCTTGGTTCCGATCGGGCTGGGCGTCGGGCTTGCCGCCGGCTTCTTCGGGATCGGGGGCGGCTTCCTGATCGTGCCGGGGCTGATCCTCGCGACCGCGATGCCGCTGCCCTTCGCGATCGGCACGTCGCTGGTCGTCGTCAGCGCGCTGGGGTTGACCACCGCCTTGTCCTACGCCCTGTCGGGGCTGGTCGACTGGAGCGTGACCGCGATGCTGGTCGTGGGCGGCGTCGCTGGAACGATCGGCGGTATTGCATTGGGCAAGGTTCTCGGCACCCGTAAGGGGCTGCTCGAACGTGGCTTTGCCGCCGTCGTGATTGCGGTAGGAACCTACGTTACGGCATCGTCGCTCTGAACCTGAGCAGCTTCAGCCGACTGCTATCGGCGCCCTCGCGCCAACAGCTTTTCACCATCGGGCCTGATCTCGCCCTTCGGCGTGACGTGTCGGTAGAGTGTTTGGCGCGTCACGCCGAGTTCGGCGCATAGCTCCGCGACCTTGGTTTCCGGTTTGCCCATCGCGGCCTGGGCGAGACGCAGTTTGGCCGGCGTCATCTTGAACGGACGCCCGCCGTGCCGACCGCGTGCCCGAGCGGACTCCAGACCGGCGCGCGTGCGCTCGACGATCAGTTCTCGCTCGAACTCGGCGAGGCCGGCGAAAATCGCGAAGATCAGCCGACCGTTGGCGGTGGTTGTGTCAATCGACGCGCCTTCGCCCGCCAGCACCTTCAACCCGATGCCACGCTTCGTCAGATCACCAACCGTATTGACGAGGTGGCGCAAATCGCGGCCGAGCCGATCGAGTTTCCAGATGACCAGCGTGTCGTCGCGGCGCAGCGCCTTCAGGCAGGCGTCCAGTCCCGGTCGCTTGTCGAGCCGGCCCGATGCGGCATCCTCATAGATATGCTCGGGATCGACGCCGGCCGCGACCAGCGCGTCGTGCTGCAGGTCGTGGACCTGGCTGCCGTCCGCCTTGGACACCCGCGCGTAACCGATCTGCGTTGTCACATATACGTCCGTTCACGTGACGGAGCGGCATTGCCCGTCGATCAATCGCGATAATGTCACATAACCCGTCTTCTGGTCTATGCTCCATGAACGGGTACGCTTTCCTGTTTCGTGACGAACAGGAAGCCGATGCCGACCAAGACCATCCTGTCGCCCGCGCAGCGTGCTGTGATCTTCGACCCGCCTGCCGATCGCGCGACGATCGAACGGCTCTATACGCTCGGTCCCGACGATCTGGCACAGGTGGCGCGACGTCGGCGCGGGGCGAACCGGCTCGGCTATGCGGTGCAGCTTTGCTACCTGCGTCATCCCGGTCGCAGGCTACTGACGGGGGATGCGGTGCCCGCCGCCATGCTCGCGCTGCTCGCCGATCAGATCGGGTGCGTAGCCGACGACTTCACCGGCTATGCCACGCGCCCCACGACATTGCGCGAACACCGGGCCGAGATCGAAGCTCTGCTCGGTCTGCGCGCCTTCGCGCGGGTGGATGTACGGGCGATGCTGGCGCTGGGATCGGAGATTGCCGCTTCGACTGATAGAGGTGAGACGATCGTCACAGGCATGGTCGATCGCTTGCGGGCGGACCGGATCGTACTGCCGGCGACATCGACGCTGGAACGGCTCGCCCTCATCGTGCGGACACGGGCGCGCAAGGCGGCCCATTCCAATCTGATCCGCGACTGTTCGACCGAACAGGAAGCCGCACTCGAACACATGATCGCCTCCGACGATGATGGGCGCACCCGGCTAGGATGGATACGCGAATGGCCGGAAGCACCATCGGCCGCGAACCTGAAGGGAATCGTCGAACGGCTCGACACCGTGCGCGGCATCGGGATCGCGGCTGATCGAGCACGACGTATCCATGCTGCTCGCTATGCCGTCATTGCGCGGACCGCCGGCATCGTCACCGCCCAGCACCTGCGGCGTCTCGAACGTCCGCGCCGGCTCGCCATGCTCGTAGCTTCCGTGATCGAGATGGAAGCGACGTTGACCGACGCCGCGCTGGTCATGGTGGAGAAGATGGTGGGCGCGCTGTTCCGCCGTGCCGACCGCACCCGCTCCGATCGGCTGCTCGGCCAGGCACGGATGCTGAAGGACACCGCGCGTTTCCATGCCCGGCTCGGTCGGCTGCTGGTAGATGCTCGTGCGAGCGGGCGCGACGCCTTCCGCGCGATCGACGCGAAGATGGGCTGGGATCAGCTCGAACGCAGCATCCGCTTTGCCGAGGATCTGACGCGCTCGGCCGATGACGGGCTGGAAGAAGTGGTCGAACGCTATCCCGCCGTGCGGCGTTTCGCCCCGACGTTTCTCGCCGCTTTCACCTTCCGCACCGCGCGGTTGGCTGATCCGCTGCTCGGCGCGATCGAGGTGCTGCGCACGATGTACCGCGACGGTCGATCGGTCCTGCCGAAGCGAGTGCCGACCAGCTTCATCAAGCCGCGCTGGCGCAAGGTCGTGCAGCCGGCGGAAGGGACGATAGACCGGCGCGCCTATGAGATCGCAGTGATCGCCCACCTGCGCGAGCGGCTCGGCTCGGGCAGCATCTGGGTGGACGGCAGCCGCGCCTATCGCACGCTCGACGACTATCAGCTGCCCATGCCCGCCTTCGAAGCGATGCGCGCGAGCGGCGATCTGCGCCTGGTTGTGCCGACCGACTTTTCCAAATGGTACGAGGAACGCCGCACCCTGTTGGCCCGGCGCATGACGGAGGTGGAGCGCGCAGCCGCAGCGGGCGAGCTGGTCGATGTGACGATCGAACGCGGGCAGTTGCTCATATCGTCGATCCGGCGATCCCCGTCCGACGATGCCGATGCGCTAAAGGCCCGGCTCTACGCGATGCTGCCGCGCGTCCGAATCACCGATCTGCTGGTCGAGGTCGCCGCATGGTCGGGATTCGCCGACCGTTTCGTCCATGCGCGCAGCGGCGCCCCCGCCTCCGACCAGTCCGCGCTGATGGGTGCGATCCTCGCCGATGCGACCAACCTCGGCCTGGGCCGCATGGCCGAAAGCTCGCGCGGGCTGACGTTGTCTCGCCTGCGCTGGACGGCGGAATGGCATGTGCGCGACGAAACCTATCTGTCGGCGCTGGCGGCGATCGTCGATTGCCATACCGCGCATCCGCTCGCGGCGGTCTGGGGACCGGGCGATACATCGTCGTCGGACGGGCAGTTCTTTCGTGCCGGTGGTCAGGGCGAGGCCCGCGCCGATCACAACGCCCGCTATGGCACCGAACCAGGCGTGCTGTTCTACACCCACGTCACCGACCGCTTCACGCCGTTCCACACCAAGGTCATCGCCGCCAATGCCGGCGAGGCCGCGCATGTCCTCGACGGCCTGCTCGACCATGAAAGCGAGCTGGTCATCCGCGAACATGCGACCGATACCGCCGGCGCGGTCGATCATGTCTTCGGCCTGTGCCATCTGCTCGGCTTCCGCTTCGCGCCCCGCATCCGCGACCTCAACGAGCGCCGGCTCTACAGCCTGTCGCCGCTCGACTCGTGGCCGACGCTGCGCCCGCTCGTCGCCGGTCCGGTCAAGATCCGCGCGATCGAGGAGAACTGGGACGAAACCCTGCGCCTTGCCGCCTCGATCCGCGCCGGCACGGTGAGCGCCTCGGTCATGCTCCGCAAGCTGGCGGGCTTCCCGCGTCAGAACTCGGTCGCCCGCGCGCTGCGGGAGATAGGTCGGATCGAACGCACCCTGTTCATGCTCGACTGGTTCGATGATCCCGACCAGCGTCGTCGCACCGGCAGCATTCTCAACAAGGGCGAGGCCCGCAACGCGCTCGCCCGCGCCATCTTCTTCAACCGCCTCGGCGAACTGCGCGACCGCACCTTCGAGAACCAGCGCCATCGCGCCTCCGGCCTGACCCTCGTCACCGCGGCCATGACGCTCTGGAACACCGTCTATCTCGACCGAGCTGTCCGTCATCTGCGCGGCAGCGGCGTCGACGTGCCCGACGAGCTGCTCGCCCACGTCGCCCCTCTGGGCTGGGAGCATATCGGCCTCACCGGCGACTATCTCTGGGGCGAGATCGACAAACCTCGCGAGCGGTTCAGGCCGCTGCGCCTCCACCAGCAAAGCCGGGACGCTTAGCGTACGTTTTCGACCATCCTCTCACCGGTCCCCGTATTGCCTCAAACGGCGATAGCCTAAAGTGGAGAGTTTTATTTTGGGAGATCAGGAATGAACATCGGGATGAAGACGATCATGGCGTTGTCAATTGCTCTGCCCGCCGCGGCGTGGGCGCAGTCTGACGCTCGAGCCGCTGATGCGCGCGTCGTGAAGGCTGTGCTGTCGTCGTACAAGAAGGCGATCGAAAAGCTTGACGCCGCTGGAACCGAGCGACTGTTCACGACCAACGCGCAGATTTTCGAGACAGGAGCATCTGAGGGCAGCTACACCACGTACTTGGCTCATCATCTCGGTCCCGAGCTGAAGCAGTTCAAATCGTTCCGTTTCTCAGACTACAAGGTCGACGTCCGCTTCGAGGGACCGGTTGCCCTTGCAACCGAAACCTACCGTTACCGGATTCAGCCCAAAACCGGTGAGGCGGCCGAACGGCTCGGTGTTGCCTCAAGCGTACTTAAAAAGGTGGGCGGCAGCTGGAAGATCGTGTCCATGCACAACAGTGCTCGTAAGCCGAAGGGAAGCTAATGGAGGTAGGCGGAGGCTGGTGCGTGAACGTATTTCTCAGCAGGGATTAACGACTCAGGGAGGTGCTTTCGGGATTGCGCTACACCGGCATGCTCATAATGTCCTTGTAGGCGGACAGCACTTTGTTGCGAACCTGCAACGTCGCCTCGAATGCGATTGAGGACTCCTGCCGCGCAAGCATCACCTTCGCGATGTCGGTTTCCTCTCCGCGTTCGTAGGCAACCGTCAAAGCACCAGCGCGCGCATTGATCGCATTAATTTTTTGAAGCTGCGTCTGAAAAGTAGCGGCGAAGCCGCCTAGATCGGCGTGTCCTGATTGCGAAACGGCCGCCGCTCCGCCCACGCCTGAGACAGAATTTGGGCTATCCGCCTTTCCCAGCGCGGTGTGCATCGCTGCGTCAAAAGCCGCTCCTTTCGCAGCCCCGGACACGGAGACAGAGTTCGGGTTGCTTGCTACGTTCCGAAGCGCCGCGTTCTTGTCGAGGACAGCGTTCCGCAAAGCCATGACATCATTGATGGAGATGCTGCTCATATTTTACCTCGGTGCGCCTTCAGCGCACCGACATGTCGCATTGAAACCGTTATGGCATGGTTAATTGAACTTAGTACTGATTGCCTATTCATGAAGCTATGCACCGATCCCTCGCGCAACGTCTCGTCGCGGATAGGTTCGAGGGTATTGTCTTGATACCAGCGTCGCCCCTCGATCCGGCTCCCGGTGCGAAGCACGCCGGTCGCATAGGCAGCGCGGTCCGCATCATCCATCATAGGGTCGCACCAGCGCCAGCGCCGTTTCGTGGGGCCCGTCAAGCTATGTGGTGAAGTCACGCAGATGGAGGATTACCGGCATCGCCTTGGGATGCCATGGCGAGACGATCGCGTTCGGCGAAGGCGTAGGCTTCGCTACGCACAGTCGGTCGCCATATGCCGACGAAGAACGCGATCGGCTCATTGGGGATCAAGAACCACATCTGCCGGGGCTTGCCATCGTCGCCAGTCCCGCCCTCGGGGTGGGGTCCGGCGAAATGGGTGAACGGGACAAGGCAGCGCCGCTCCGGGTTGGCGAGCGACGGCTTCCACATCGATGAAGCGAGGTTGCGGCCATGGGTCACATACTTGTCCAGCTTCACGACCGGGTCGCGCTTGCTCGGCGCCTGGATCGCGAAGCCCCATTCCATCGTGACCGGCTCCAATGGCCGGTTGCCCGGCGACGATCACCGCACGCCCAGGCGCACCGAGGGGTCTTCTTCTCGGTAGGGAAGACTTCGCGCGGCACCGGGGAGGTCTCATCCCCAGGATTGGCAGACGTATCGCTAAAGCGATCCCCGGCAATGGGGTGCGGGTTCGATCCCTGCCGCTGACGTTAAGACCGAGCAAGACGGATCATGGATGTCAAAAATCGCGACTACGCGGTTTTAATCAAGAGAACGCAATAAAAGTTTAGCGTGAGTATTTTGCGCTCTCGATCTGATATTTCCCAACCCGGAAATGAAGTTCTTTGAAGCATGGAGGGTTGATATCAATTCTGAATGCCGGAAGCAGGCACTTTGAGATATTCGACACGAAGGTGACAACTCACGTTTCATCTGTGACGGTGACCGTATCAGGTTTCACGACCGCATCTCCTTGCGTTGACAATCCGGTTCCCGCTTGCGGCGGGGACCGCAATCACACAACCGATTGCACATTCCCCCGTCCTCCAAAAGCTGTCAGCGACTCCGGTCCTTATCGCGCGGTGCTGGCGCTTGCGCCGGGGTCGCGCGGCCGATTTTGACGTCCAGCGATCCGCCCGCTTTGATCCGATCGGCGACGAGCTGGCGCGTCGACTCCGCGATGGCTCCGACCATGCGCGCGCTCTCGCCCCGATCGCGCGCGGTCTTCATGGCCGCGTCGACGATTGCCTGGGCGGGCGCAAGGCGCGGATCGGCTTGGTTCTTCTCCGGCGTGTTCTTCAGGAACAGCTCGGCAAGCCGCTCCTGCCCCGGCGAGTGACCAGGGGGCAGGATCGGCCGCTCCAGCGACCGCACGGCGCGCTGGAGCTGGGCCGGCTGCTGGTTGTTGATTTGAACACCGAGTGCTGCGCCGATCTCCCGCACGCGCTCCAACGGCGTCTGCTGCGGCGTCACGACGGCATCGACCTGACGGACACCTAGATAGGTGAGAAGGTGCGATTGATAGATCGGCCCTTTGGCATGGCGGACATAGGCGAGTTCGGTGCGCGCGTTGGCGATGGCGGGGGAGGGGGCACCCTCCTTAATCAACCCACGCAGCCGATCGGCCGCCTGTTGGCGAGCGGCCGGCAAATAGCGTTCCAGCTCCTCGCGCGCCTTGGTCAGCGTCACGCGGTAGCGTTGCCCCTCGGGCGGCGCGCGCTTGGGGAGCATGGCGATCCCTGCGGGGCCAATCCGCGCCTCGGGCGCGAGGTCGCGCTTGATCGCCGCTGCGGAGAGAACCGCCGCCATTCCGCGATGATCGCCGGTAAGAAAGCCGTGACGGGACGCCTCCATCCAACGGTCCTTGTCGATCGCGGCGATGCGGATCGGGTGGCCGGCTTCGCGGGCGAGCTGGGCGGCATGGTGGCGCATGGTGCGCCCGTTCCCTTCGCGGAAGGGATGAATGGCGTTGATCTCGTTGATGTGGTTGCCGAGCCGATCGAAAAACTCGTCGCGAGGAAGCACCCGCAAGCCGCTCTGCGCTCCTACCTCGGCGAACCGCTTGTCGAGTTCGCGCGGGATGTAGGGGACGGCGGCGAAGCTCGATCCGCCCTTGGCGATGTTGACGGTGCGGTCCTGGCCTGCCCAATCGTAGAGGTCTTGGAACAGGTGTTTGTGAAGGGCACGGTAGCCGTCGGCGGTGGCTGGAAAGGTCAGGCGCGCAGCCTCCGCGCCGCGCGCCTGCGTCAGTCGTCGTTCGGCCTCGGTAAGCGTTTTGTCTTCCGTAATCCCGAGCCGGTTACGAAGCGTCTCGGTGCCGGGATATGTATAAGGATCGCTTGCCAAGGTCAGGCAGCGATCTGGCGGGTTCCGGGCTGATAGAGACTGAGGATAATCGAGGGCATGAGGGCGGGCGGAACGCCCTCGTCGAGCATCATCGAGAACATCGCGTCCTCGTCGATGGTCGGGGTCATATCCTCGATAACGAGATTGGCACGGGCTTCCGCTACGTCCTCGCGCCAAAGCGCAACCTGTTCAGGGCTGCCGCGCTCGAAATCCATCTGGCGGATGCGCTCGCGCAGCGTTTCAAGATCGATCTGGGCCATCGCGGTCATCCTTTCTGCTCATAACCCTACGCCTTCCAACGCGATTCCTCAACAAATCACGTGCGATAAGAGCCGGTCGGTGCGTCGCGATCCGCGCTCGCTTGAACGCGGATCGCACGCCGGGGACGTCAGTATTCGCTCGCGAGCATGATCGTCAGCACGCGCTTGGTCTGTTGCTCATCCCACGGCGCTTCGCTGCCATAGGTAAGCGTGTTGTCGTAGTAGTCCACCTTCCAGAAAACGGTTTCGGCGATTGCCTTGTCGTCGCTCGGTCGCTCCTGCGTCCACGTTCCCGTCGCGAGCCGATAAACCGCGCCGAAATCATGTTCTCCGTGAGGATCGTTGTCGCCGGTGAATTGCGAGAAGCCGACGATCGCCGCCAGCGCCGCGAAGCGATCCGCGTCGGGGAGAGACTGGAAACCCAGCGTGACGTTGGCGATGGATGCGGTGCCCGGTTGGCTCCGGGCTAGGTCATTAAGGCGACGGATGGTGTCGAGTTGTTCGGGGCTGCACATCACTGATCCTCCTTCTGGCATGGGCCGCAAGGCCGCTCGGCCTCACGGCCCTGCCTGTCCGGCGAGGACGGGATGGGGAGGGGGAGCGAGAATCTACCGCTGGTGCGGGCGAGCCGCCTAGCGCGGCCGAAGCCTCCGGCGACGGGTGCCGCGGTTGGCGGATTACACGGGCGGTCGATTGTCGTTCGGGAACGAAAGGGCAGCGCCCTTGGTGTTCCCCTAGCGCCGGTCGCGCGCATCGCGATCGGCGAGAGTTGCGCGGTGCGGATCTCCGCACGGCACTATCGCGCGCAAGCGCGCCCCCGTCAGGAGGGCGCGTTGCGTGCGTCGCGGGCGGCGATCACCAGATCGACGATACGCGGCTGATGGAACAGCTCGCCACGCTCGACAACACCGAGACCGGGACCATCGAGAACGTCGCGGATGCGATCCTGCACGACCTCCTCCAGGTCTCCGGCGAGAACCCAAAAGTGGCGCGGGTCACGATCGCGGCCATCGGCGCGGAACTGGTCGCTTTCGACGACGGCCTGGACCAGCGCGTTCAGCGCGGCCATCCCCAGCGCGCGCTCGAAGGCGAGCTGCGCGAATAGGCGATGATGGGACATGGAAACCTCCGTGTTGCCGTGATTGGCGACGACGGCGGGAGGGGCGCGGAACGCCGGGTCATAGGACCGCGCCAGCGGCCGGCTTGCCGGGCAGCGGGGGAGCCGATTTGCGCAGCAAATTGGGGGGACCGCTGATCCTTGAGGCGGCGTTCCGCGCCCCTCACGATGGGCGGAGACTGACGGACTGCCTCTACAAACCAACGCCCGCCCACGGGGCGGACCGCTAGCCGATTTTCTGCTTTCGTTCTCGACTCGGCTGACTCATAGAATCGTCATGCCGATCATGGCCGAACATCGCTGGCTCTACCCGATCGACTGGCCTGAGTTGTCGAGGCTGATCCGGTTCGGCCGCGCCAAGGGGCGCTGCGAGCATTGCCAGCGCCCGCACGGCCGGCGGGTGTTCCACTTGGGTGACGGACGCTGGTGGGACGCTGATCGCCACCAATGGCGCGACGGGCGCGGTCGCCGGGTGCGTGCGCCTAAGTCGGACGTGGCGACGATCGTGCGCATCACGCGGGTCTATATCGCGTGTGCGCATCTGAACCATGACCCCACCGACAACGCACCACGCAATTTGGCTGCACTCTGTCAGCGATGCCATATGATCCATGACGCGGCCGAACATCGGCGCCGGCGATGGCTGAATGCTTACAGACGTCGGGCCTTGGGCGATCTGTTCGCATGGTTCGAACCACGCGCGATCTTGGTGAGGAATGGCGGCGGTCGTAGTATCAGCTTGGGTGACGGGCTGCGCGGCTCACACGCGAATAGCAGAATGGAGTGATAGCAATGGATACCTTCAACGCTGGCGTCCAATACAACGACTTCAAGGGAACCGTTGCCGCGGACATTTCCGATAATGTCGCGCTTGCCGGCCATCTGGTGTCTTTGGGAAAAGCTGAAAGCGACGAGCGTGTCATTGGATTCAGGATCGCTTCTGGGGAGAACCAGGGGACACCCGTGACCGATGTGTCGCTGGTGGCTTATCTTCTTCGGTCTGCTGAGTTTGAGCCAGCCCCGGCAGAGGTGCGTGCTGTCGAATTGCGCATCACGCCGGGGGAAGCGCTCGCATTTTTCAAGCGTTTCGACCTCGTGGCAGTTCGGCGCGGCGTCGATTTGAGCGGCACTCACGTAGATGGCCCGCATTACGATTAAACTCGCCATCGCGCCGCCCGTCCCTTGTGGGCGGGCGGCGTGCGCTGATCTGCAAGGGCAGCGCGCGCGACGGCCATGCAGAGCATGGCTGTCGCGCCGGCGAGGGGGCTGATGCTGGGCGGTTGGTCGAGAAAAGGGGGTGATTATCACCGCCCCCCGTATCCGTTTACGCCATTTCGTCGGCCTCCATGTCCTCGCCATCGAAGGCATCGGCGTCGGGATCGTCCAGTTCGTGCCGCTCGGGCTGGTCGAACGCCCCGATCTGCATCGGCGCGGGAAGCCAGTGCGAAGCGAGCCGCCCCGACACGTTGACCGCCAAGTCTGCCTTCTTCTTGATGGTTGCGCAGTTGTCGGCGCTGGCATCGCCGCATTCGGCGCGGAGTAGGTCGATAAGGGCCGCACGGCGCATCTTGTCGAACAGGGCGATGGGGGCTTGCCAGCGGGTCGCAATGTCCACGCCTGTCGCGCGGGCCACCTGCTCAAAGTGATGGTGACGCGCACCGGGGGCACCGCCTGCGAACAAGGTGCCGTCCACCGTCATCGCCACCAATCCGGCGAGTAGCGCCATCTTGTCGTCGTGACTCATGGCGCGAATGACCTCGAACCGGCCATCTGCTGGGACCGATGCGAAGCGGTCGGCCATCGTTTCTTCGACCTCCCGCACGTCGCTGGTCGCCATAAGGTCGTCGGCAACATCGGTCGCGATGGTCTTGGCCTGCACGTCTATCGCCATCTGATAGCTGTGCGCGCCGTGGAGTAGCTGACCCGCAAGGCTGTCCAGCAGCACATCCAGCGCCAGCGCCGGGTCGGCTGAAACCGCCTCCTGCACGATGCGGGTCTTGATCCGCGACAGGTCTGCAACAAGGCTGTTGCTGTAGAGCGGCTGCGGCTCGCCGCTGCTCGCCTTGGGCTTCGGCTCGGCCTTCGCGCGATAGAAGCTCTTGCCGAGCGATCCGTCATGCGAAACCCAGAGCGCCACGCCCCCGACCGCGACCTGCTCGGCATTGAACCCGCGCAAGCCCTCAGTGATCGCATCCCGCTGATCGGACAACGGCGCGATGCGGTCGCTGTCCTCGCCCTCGGCCTCGGCGATCTGTTCGATAGCGACGTCGATTGCCTCGATCCGCGCGGCCTCGTCCTCGGTCGGCTCGCGCGTGGCCGGATACAGGCTGCCCTTCATGTAAAGGTCGTAGGGCCGGTCCAGCGTGGCGCGGACCTCATGCCAACCGATCGCGCGATACTCGTCGGCGATACCGTCCAGCTTGTCCTCCGCCAGTTCCTGCACAAGCTCGGGATGGTCGGCAAACCCCTCGGCCCCTTGGCTGAACAGGTCTACCGTGATCGTCCCGCCCTTCGCCTCGTAGGCGTCGCGCCCGACGAAGATAAACGCGCCGCTGGTGGTGTCCACCTTCTCGGTGGTGAGCATCCGCCGGATGGTGTGGGCGTGGCCGTTCGCCGCCTTGCATACCTTCACCTGTTGGTCGTGGTCGTCAGTGAGGGTGAGCGCGCGCGCCGCCTCAAGCGACAACTGGTCCTTGGCGATCAGGTCGATCAGCGCCGGTGCCAGCGCGGAAAGGCGAAGCATCTTATAGACGAAGCTGACCGCCTGACCGAACCGGGCAGCGATTTCCTCGGCGTCCATGCCGGTATCGCGTAGCGCCGCAAAGGCGCGGATGCTGTCTGCCGGGTGCATGTCCTCGCGCTGGAAGTTCTCCGCGAGCGACAGTTCGATGGCCTCTTCCTTGGTGCGGACCTCGACGGGAAACGCGTCGCTGTTCTTGATCTGCTTGCGCTTCGCCAGTTCTTTGAGGCCGCGATAGCGCCGCCCTCCGGCGAACACATAGAACAGGCCCTCGTCCTCATAGGCGACAAGGTTTTGCAACAGGCCGTGCGCGGCAATGTCGTCGGCCATGCTCTCGACGGCGGAAGGCTTCACGCGCCGCTGATTGAGCGGGGAAAGGCGAAGCTGCGACAGCTTGACGGTGATGATACCCATGATGATGCTCCTGATCTGAATAAGGTTCGGTGATGGGGGAGGGGTCAGCCTTCGAGGCTCGCGAGTTCGTCAAACTCGGCCGATGCGCGCGCCGCGCCGTCCCCTGCGTAGGTCGCGCCGGAACGCGGATAGAAGAACACGCGCTCGCCACGGCGGTAGGGGGTGCCGTCCGCGCTGGTCCCGTCCACATTGGCCCGTTTCCAGTAGGGATCGCCCTTGTATCGGGTGTAAGCCATTCTCTTTCCTCCTTCTTCCTGCGGCTGAAAGCCGGTTGCCGCAGCAACCGGGTCTGCCTCTCCGGCGAGGAGCGGGATGGGGAGGGAGGAGGAAAATCGATGGCCTGGCGCGGGCAGGCCGCCTTAGCGCGGCCGACGCCCCTTAGGGCGTCGGGTGCCGCGCTTGGCGGACCACACGGGGCCGTCTATTTTCCTTCGGGAACGAAAGGGCAGCAGCCCTTGGTGTTCCCCGCGCTGGCGGGCCTCCGGGGGAGGGCCGTGGCGCTCTACAGGGGAGCGTCTCGCATCTTTGCGCGTCCGCAGGTGTGCCACGTGGCACACCTCACGCGAGGATCGTTACCCTTTGGGACGAGACGCCGGGACGGTGGCTCGGTCGGCGCGAACGCGCCGATAGGGCCGTGCCCGTCAGGGTCGCGCAGGGTCTTCAAGCCTGATGGTATGGATTTCGCCGTCTTCACCGCCGAAGCGTCAGACCCGCTCATTATCATCGGTGAGGATGTTGGCAGATGCGTAGGAGAGTGCGACCGCGCTCGAATGCGATCGTTCCTCCGGCCATGATCGCACGCGTGTGACGCCCCGTGAAGGGCTCTCCTGTCTTGGACGCCGCCAGAATCTCGGTCGGCCCGGACGGCAACCATGTCACGGCCATGCGCAAACCGTCGTCGAGGAAATCAATGTCGGCCCGGCTGCCGTCTGCGCATGTGACGTATCGCTGTTCCAAGACCCGCGTCATTGAGTGAGGTCGGTGTATCTCCGACGTGTCGCGAGTATTTGGTGACGGCTCCGAACAGCCAACGGTCATCATAAGTAGCGTGGCGGCGCAGATGCGCACGTCAACCATTCCGCTTCCTCATTAATCCGGACTCACGCCTCGCGGGTCCGTCGCCAAGTTGGCCGGCAACCCCGAAGGGCTGCCGGCTCGGGTATGGTCCCGCAACGAGCCGATTATTCAGCTCGCCGAAGGGTTGGCGGAAACAACCTTGCCGTCCGCACCAATCACGACGTGAAGCGTGCGCCGTGCGACAGGCTCGGAGGGATTGGTGAAAGTCACGACGGTCTGACGCGCGCCGTTGGCGGTCCGCTGCGCGGTGCCCTCGACCTTTGCTTTGGACCAGCTCGGGGCGAGCTTGGATTGCGTCACCATGCGAACGACGTGCTGACGCGCCACCTCGGCGGGCGCTTGGCTATGCGCTTCCTCGTCGTGAACGGGATGGGCGGCGGCGGGGGCTGCGGCCAATACCGCGACGGCTAGGACTGCGTATTTCATGGGTAGTCTCCTCGTGGTGGAAAGGGTGGAGTGCATCGCTACGATCAGGATTTCGGCTTCGCAGCGAAGCTGCGGAACGTGCCGGTCGCCGTCACGGTGATGGTCACGGGCGCAGTGGTGCGGTTGCGCCAATACCATCCGTGCATCCCGTCGAAAGGAGCCTGGAAATCGCCCTTCTCGCCGGCGGACGATCCTTTCTCGTAGCTGGTGTATTTATCTGCCGGCGCGTCGTGTTCCTCGCCGTGAAGCTCGAAACGGACCTCCGGTCCGCCGGTCGACCAGGCGTAGGCGATCCGGTCGCCAGCGCGCATGTCTGCCTTCACTTCGCGACCTTCGTCGGGCTGGAGCGTGATCTTCACCTCGGCCGTCTGCGCGGTCGCCGGCACGCTCGACCTTGCAGCCGGCGAAGCCGGCGCCGTGGTCGCCGGGACTGTGGCGGTCTCGGCTGCATGTTCGGCCTGCTTGACCTCTCCCATGCGAGTGAGGCCGAGCAGGCGGCCCGTCCCGATCGGATCGACGCCGTATTCGGCGGGCAGGATCGTCGTCGCGAGCAGCGCGACGGCGACGCCGAAGGCAAGCGCCGTTGCCCGGTTGAGCTGGCGCAGCGTCGGGAGATCGCCGACGTTTGGCAGATTGGCGTTTTTCATCAGGCGTTCCCTTCGAGAATGAGGCCGGCGAGCTGGTAGCCGGTAAGGACGAAGCCCGCGGTCATCAGGACCACGTTCGCGGCAAAGGCATGTCGGCGGAAGCTGGCGGTGCGGCGCCAGTAGCCCATGACGATCAGGATCGCGGACAGAGCGAGTAACTGGCCGATTTCGACGCCGACGTTGAACGACAACAGATTCACCAAAAGGCCGTTCGATGGCAGCGCGAAGTCCTGGAGCTTGGTCGCGAGGCCGAAGCCGTGGAACAGGCCGAAGATCAGGACCGCGGCCTTGGCGTTAGGCTGGACGCCGAACCACCGCTGATAGGCACCGAGATTGTCGAGCGCCTTATAGACCACCGACAGACCGATAATCGCGTCGATCGCATAGGGACTGACGTGGGTGCCGAGCAGAACGCCGGCGATCAGCGTCGTGCTGTGGCCGATCGCGAACAGCGTCACGTAGGCGGCAACCTGCTTCATCCGGTAGAGGAAGAAGATCACCCCGAACAGAAACAGCAGATGGTCGTAACCTGTGACCATGTGCTTGGCGCCGAGATAGAGGAAGGCGCCAGGGGCGGGTCCGTTGATCGTTTCGATGAATGCCTGATCGCCTTCGGCGACCCCATGTGCATAGGCGGCGCTTGCCATGAACGTCGCGGTGGCGACGGCAAGGAACGTCGTCACCCCTCTCAAGTGCAGCGGGAGGCGCCACGGGCGGTTGGATGATGTTTCCACGGTAAATTGTCTCCGCTTCATCACGCGAGCGCGTGCGTCGGGGTGGCAGGGTCGGGGCGTCGCCGTTGCGACCACCGGCCCGCCAGGGCGGTGATCGCTGGCAGCACCAGCAAGGTCAGGGCGGTCGAAGTAATGAGGCCGCCGATGACGACGGTTGCGAGCGGCCGTTGCACCTCGGCACCTGTGCCGGTGGCGAGCGCCATCGGCACGAAGCCGAGCGATGCCACCAGCGCGGTCATCAGCACCGGGCGGACGCGCTCCATTGCGCCGTCCACGATCGCGTCATCGTCGCTCGCCCCTTCCTCGCGATGCTTCCCGATCGCGCTCATCATCACGAGGCCGTTGAGGACGGCGACGCCCGACAGGGCGATGAACCCGACCGCTGCGGTGATCGAGAAGGGGATGCCGCGCAGCAGCAGCGCAAACACGCCCCCGGCAAGCGCCATCGGCACCGCCGAGAACACGATCGCCGCCGACACGAAGCTGCCGAGCGCCATGTAGAGCAGGGCGTAGATCGCAATGAAGCAGATCGGCACCACGATCAGCAGGCGTAGCCGAGCCGATTGCAGGCTCTCGAAGGTGCCGCCCCACTCGGTATACATGCCAGCGGGGAGCTGCATCTGGCCGATCTTCGCCTGCGCTTCCTCGACGAACCCGCCAAGGTCGCGCCCACGCACGTTGATCTGCACGACCACCATCCGCTTGCCGTTCTCACGACTGATCTGGTTCAACCCTTGGGTGTAGTTGAACCGGGCGACCTGGCTTAGCGGGATCGAGCGCGCCACCTGACCTTCGGCAGCGGGCAGCATCACCGGGATCGACCCCAGCGTCTCAAGGTCGTCCCGCTGCGCGTCGGGCAGGCGGACCACGACGTCGAACCGCCGGTCGCCCTCGAACAGCAGCCCGGCCTCACGCCCGCCAAGCGCAGCCGAGACGGTGTTCGCCACCTCCTCGACCGACAGGCCGTAACGGCCCGCCGCCTGACGGTCGATCTGCACGTCGAAGGTCGGCGCGCCGGACGTCTGTTCGGCACTCACGTCGCCAGCGCCGGGGATCGTGCGCATGACGGCGGCGATGCGCTTCGCCTGTTCGCTCATCGCGTCGAGGTCGTCGCCGTAAAGTTTGATCGCGACGTCGGCGCGAACGCCGGCGATCAGCTCGTTGAAGCGCATCTGGATCGGTTGCTGGATCTCCGTCCGGTTGCCGATCAGCGGCTTCATCCGCTCCTCGATGCGGCGAAGAATGTCCTCCTTGCTTTTCACCTCCGTCGGCCACTCGTTCTCCGGCTTGGGGATGACGTAGGTATCCGACGCATTGGGTGGCATCGGATCGGTGCCGAGGTCGGCGTTACCGTTCTTGGAGAAGACCAGCGCCACCTCCGGCAGCGTCTTCAATGCATTCTCGATCTGGAGCTGCATCTGCGTCGATTGGTCGATCGACGCAGATGGCACGCGGAAGTTGGTGACGGTTATGTCCTTCTCGTCGAGCTGCGGCATGAACTCCTCGCCGAGGAAGCCAAAGCTCAGCACGGCCGCGACGAACACGCCGACACCGCCCAGGATGAAGGGCATCGGGCGGGCGACAGCCCGGCCCAGCACGGGGGCGTAGCGTTCCTTGAACCAGCGGATCGGCTTCACTTCCGTCTCACTGACCCGGCCCTTGACGACGATCGCGATCATCGCGGGAACGAAGGTAAGCGACAGGACGAAAGCAGAGGCGAGCGCCACCATCAACGTGATCGCCATCGGCGCGAACGTCTTGCCCTCAACGCCCTGGAAGGTGAGCAGCGGCACGAAGACGAGGAAGATGATGAGCTGACCATAAACGGTCGGCCGCACCATCTCCTTGGCCGCGAGCGTCGTTTCCTCCATCCGCTCTTCGCGGGTGAGAAGCCGGCCTTCATGCTCCTGGCGTTCGGCGAGGCGGCGAAGCGCGTTCTCGACGATGATGACGGCGCCGTCGACGATCAACCCGAAATCGAGCGCGCCGAGGCTCATCAGATTGCCCGACACGCCCAGCCCGTTCATTCCTGCGGCCGTCATCAACATGGTAATCGGGATGACTGCGGCGGTGATGAGCGCAGCGCGGATGTTGCCGAGCAGCAGGAACAGCACGACGATGACGAGCAGCGCGCCTTCGGTCAGGTTCTTTTCCACCGTCGCGATCGTCGCGTTGACGAGCTTTGAGCGGTTATAGACCGGCTCGGCGAACACGTCGGGCGGCAGCGCCTTGTTGATCTGCGTCAGCTTCTCGGCGGCGTCTGTCGCGACGATGCGGCTGTTGTCGCCTACCAGCATCAGCACGGTCGAGATGACCGCTTCCGATCCCATGCGACTGCCGGAGCCGGTGCGGACCGCACCGCCGATCACCACCTGGCCCACGTCCTTGACGCGAACGGGGACGCCGTTGCGGGTCGCGACGACGGCTTCCTGAATGTCTTCGATCGACTTCAGACGAGCATCGGCGCGGACAAGGAAGCTCTCGCCAGCGCGGCGGACATAGTTCGACCCGGCGGAGAGGTTGGCCCGCTCCATCGCATCCGCCAGCTCCGTGACGGACAATCCATAGCTGGCGAGCGCGTTGAGGTTCGGCTCGATCAGATATTGCTTCACATAGCCGCCGTTGGAATCGACGCCGGCGACGCCGCGCACCGCCCGCATCTGCGGGCGGATGATCCAGTCCTGCACCGTGCGGAGATAGGCGGCCTTCGCCAGTTCGGTGGTCAGCCGCTCGCCCTCGGGGGTGAGGTAGCTGCCGTCCGACTGCCAGCCCGGTTTGCCGTCGACCGTCTTCAGGCCCTTGCCGTCGGGATGGCGGAAGGCGACCGAATAGAAGAAGATCTCGCCAAGCCCGGTGCTGAGCGGCGCGAGGATCGGCTGCGCGTTGGCGGGAAGGCTGTCGCGCGACTGTGCGAGCCGTTCCGTCACCTGCTGGCGCGCAAAGTAAATATCGGTGCGGTCGGTAAAGACCGCTGTCACCTGGCTGAAGCCATTGCGTGAGATGGAGCGGGTCATCTCAAGCCCTGGTATTCCGGCAAGCGCCGTCTCCACCGGGAACGTCACCTGCTTCTCGATGTCGACCGGCCCCAGCGTCGGCGCGAAGGTGCTGATCTGGACCTGCCGGTTGGTGACGTCGGGCACGGCGTCGATCGGCAGCTTGGTGATCTGCCAGAGGCCGAAGCCGATGACGACGAGGGTCAGGAAGGCGACAAGCCATCGCATCCGGACCGAAAGGGAGAGGATGCGGCCGATCATTCCGCCGACTCCTTCTCGATCTCGGCCTTGAGAAGGAAAGCGTTGGTGGTGGCGATCTGCGTGCCGGCGGCAAGGCCGCCGGTGATCGCCACCATCCCGCCCGATCGGCTGCCGATCTGAACCGGCTGCGCGCGGAAGCCCTGGCCGGTGCGGACGAACACCACGCTGTCGCTGCCAAGCGTCTGCACCGCGTCTTGCGGCACCATCACGCCGCTCTTTGCGGCCCCGCCACTGGCGAGGATGCGAGCCTGAACAAGCTGGCCCGGGGCAAGCGTGCTGCCGCCGGCGGTCGGCGTGACGACGACCGTCGCGGTCCGCGATTGCGGATCGACGACGCCGGTCGCCGAACGCACCCGCCCTTCTATCGTGCGACCGTCTGTGGTGGTCAGCTCTACCCTGTCGCCTTCTCGGACACGGCCAGCATCGGCAGGCGGGACGCTTGCGGTAATCTGAAGCCGGCTCGGATCGGCGACGCGGAACAGCTCGGTTTCAGCCGCGACGAACTGGCCGAGATTGGCACCGGCATTGGTAACGCGCCCCGAAACGGGGCTGACGACCGCAACCGATCGACCGTCGCCCGACACGCGAGCCGCGCCCGCGGCGGCGCTAGCCCGGCGAGCGTCGGCCTGGGCGACGGCAAGGTTGGCCTGTGCCGATTCATAGTCGGCGCGGGGTGTCACACCCTGCGCGAGCAAACCGCGCTCTCGTTCGAGCTGACGCGCGGCGAGGGTGACGCGCGCGGATGCGGCCGAGCGGTCGGCTGCGATTTGTGAAGCGTCGCGGCTCTCGACCAATGCAAGGGTCTGGCCGGCGCGAACCGGATCGCCGATGCGGACCATGATACGGCTGACCGTGCCTGGCGCGCGCGCGGTCAGCACCGCCTCGGCGTCGGGCGTCGCCTCGACCGTGGCGGAGGCAAGGATCGCGGCGTCCAGCTCGCCGGATGCCGCCGGGGCTACAGTGATTTGCGATGCTGAAAGCGCCTGTTGCGTCATCGCGACCGTGTTCGACGGCTTTGCTGGCGCTGCGGCTTCCGTAGGGGCAGGGGCGGGGGTGGACGATTGGGTGAGGCGCGCAGCGCCGAACCCAAGCGCAGCGGCAGCGACCAGGCCAATGGCGGCGCCGGTGTAGAGACGATTTTTATCGGTCATTGCACCGCTTCTCCGGTGATGGTGAGGCCCTGCAGACGGGCCAGATTGGCGCGAGCGTCGAGGCGCGCTGCGGCGGCGTCGAGGATGACGCCACGGGCGACCCCGAGATTGTGACGCGCGGCAAGGAGTTCGATCAGCGGGCTTTTGCCCGCCTCGTAGGCCACGCGAGCGAGGCGATAGCCCTCTTGGGCGGTCGCCAACGTCCGCTGCGCGGCAGCGGCGCGAGCGTCGGCTGCCTCTACCAGTGCGAGACCAGCGCGTGTCCCCGCCTCGGCTTCGAGCCGGGCTGCTGCGGCACGCGCCTCGGCACCTTGCAGTTCGGCACGTGCCGCCGAGATGTTGCCCCGGTTGCGATCGAAGAGGGGCAGCGGGACGGATATGCCGGCAACGACGGCGGGGCCGCTCGCGACGCGAAGCTGGCGCACGCCGAGCTGCGCGGTGACGTTGGGGATGGCGAGGCGCTGTTGCACCGTCACCGCTCGCGCTGCGGCGTCCCGTTCGGCTTCTGCAACGCGCACCATCGTCGCCTGCATAGGGTCGATGGGGCCGAACGCCGGCTTGGCGTCGAGCCGATCCAAGAGTGATTCCGACAGGCCGGTGAAGGGGGTTGTAATACCGGCCAGCGCGGACAGGCGTGCCAGCGCGGCCGTCTTGAGGGCGCGCGCGTTTTCGAGGTCGGCCTGAAGCGTGTTGAGTTCTGTTTCAGCCTGCACCTGCCGGAGGCGGGCTTCCTTGCCAGCGCCGACCAAGGCGCGGGCCACCTTCAGGTCGTCGGTCGCCTCCTCAACTTCGTCCTCGGCAATAGCGATGCGCCGATCGGCGATCTCGGCGCCGGCATAGGCGCGTGCCAGCTCGGTCGCATAGACAAGGCGACCATCGCGATTGCGCGCCTGCGCCGCGACGATGCCGGCTTCACCGGCGGCGATCCGGGCTGATCGCTTGCCACCCAGCTCGATGGGCTGATCGATCTGGAACGTCGTTTGCTGCTGGTTGCGCGCGTTGCGATCGAGGTCGCCCGCGAAATTTTCGGCATAGACGTTGATCGACGGGTTAGGCCGCGCGCGAGCTTGCTCGGCAAGGCCCCGCGCGCGGGCGACGTCGGCTTCCAAGACCGTGACGCGGGGCACATCGCGCGTCTGGTTCAGAAGCTGTGCGAAAGGGGGCGCGGTCTGCGACCACGCTGCACCCGCGGGCCATAGCGCCGCGAGCGTGCCGGCCAGCGCAAGCACGCGCTGCCGGCGATAACTGCCGTTCATAATCCATAATCCTCCAGGGGTAAGTCTGTCGGCGCGTCACGCGCCGGCGAGACTCATCCGCGGGGAGGGCGCAGGAGCTTGGAAGGATCGATACCGCTCGCCAGCGATGTGGTGAGGATCGACCACGCGCGAGCGGCGACGATCGCCGGCACTTTCGCAGTCGTCGGCCCGTCGAAGGCGACCCAATGACCAGCGGCATGAGCGAGAACATGCACCGGACTGTCGCCGCCAGTCTGCTTGGCGGGAGCGTGATCGTTATGCTCGGCCGCAGCCGCATGGTCATGGTCATGGTCATGGTCGACGGCGGCGACTTGCACGGGCACATGGTCATGGACCATCGCGCTGTGCCACGACGACGCCGCGACGAGGCCGAGCATGGCGACGAGCGCCAGCACGGCTCCGAACAGCGCGGAAGAGGAACGACGCATCGCCATCGTGCGCAGCGTAGGCGGACGTTGGGAACGGGGCAAGGAAATCACTTACCCGGCCATTTTGGATGGCGACGGTCGATCACATAGGGATGTTCGCCGTGGCTGTGGACCGCGAGATGCGGATCATCGGCGGCGAGGTCGCTATGTTCATGCGCGATCACGTCGGGGTCGTTCGCGGGCCATATACGGACGGCGACGAGGGTGCCGATCGCAGCAAGAACGGCCATCGCACCGAACGCCGCCTCCATTCCGACGCGAGCGCCGAGCTGGCCGTCGAGCGGATAGCAGACCAGCCAGCAGACGTGGCTGAGTGCGAATTGTGCCGCGAACAATGCGGGGCGATCATCGGCGTTCGCCGACCGACGTAGCAGCCGTCCCGATGGCGTGACGCTCGCTGAATAGGCGACGCCCAGCACCAACCATCCGCCGAGCAGGACATGCCAGTAGGCCGGGCCTGGCTGCATGATGGCGGTGATCGCGGCGAGGGCCGCGAGCGCCAACGTCAGGATAGCGGCGGCGACCAGCATGACGGTCCGATCCGCAATCCGATCGAGGATACGAGGCAGGGTCAGCGCAGCGGTGATCGAGCCGCCCCCGAAGGCGGCGAGGGTCAACGCGACGTCGCGCTGGCTTAGGCCCATGCCTTTCACGATAACGACGGTGTTGACGATCACCATTGCGCTCGCGGCGGCAGCGGTGAGGGTCAGCGCCAGCAATCCGCGCAGGCGAGGCGTCGCGAGGTATATACGCGTGCCCCGCGTCGTCTTGTCGTAGATGCCGCCCTCGGCCTCAACCGGCGCCGGTCGGGGCAGGACGGTCGATACGACCAGCAGCGCCGACGCGACAAAGCCTATCGCGGTGCCCGAGAACAGCCAGTGGTAGCTCATCACCGTCAAAAGACCGGCCGCGAGGATCGGGCTCGTCAGGCTCTCCATGTCATAGGCGAGGCGGGACAGGGACAGCGCGCGGGTATAGTCGCGTTCCTCCGGGAGGACGTCCGGGATCGTAGCCTGAAAGGTTGGCGTGAACGCGGCCGATGCCGATTGCAGGACGAAGATCAAGATATAGACCTGCCAGACTTGGTTCACGAACGGCAGGCAAATGGCGACACCGGCGCGGATCACGTCCATTCCGACCAGCAAGGCACGGCGTGGCACGCGATTGGCGAACGCGCCGGCGATCGGCGCGACGCCGATATAGGCGACCATCTTAATCGCAAGCGCAGTCCCCAGCACCGCCCCGGCACTGCCGCCAGCTATGTCGTAAGCGAGCAAGCCGAGCGCGACCGTCGCCAGTCCCGTTCCTACAAGCGCGATGATCTGCGCGAGGAAAAGGTGCCGATACGTGCGGTTGGCGAGGACACTGAGCATGATCGCGCTATATCCCCCCGGGGGATCGAGTCTATCCCCCCTGGGGGATACTCGACAGCAGCCCCTCACGCGCACTAAATAAGGGGATGGCCCATCACGCTCACACCAGCCACCCCGCAATCGTCAAACGGCTCAACCGCGTCGCTGGTCATCTGCGTAGCATCGTCGGCATGATCGAAGAGGAGCGCCCCTGCGTCGATATTGCGCAACAGCTTCAAGCGGTCGAAAACGCCATCGCCAGCGCCAAGCGCGCGCTCATCAACGATCATATCGACCATTGCCTAGTCCATGCCGAAGAAGGTGAGGGGACCAAGGCGGCGGTGGAGCAGTTCCGCGCGATCTCAAAATACTGGTGATGCGCCGCGCGGCGAGGGGTGTGCCACGTGGCACACCTCCTGAAGACCGCTACCGGGCGCATTAGGCCCAGATCGCTTCCTGATCCCAGCCTTCGAGAAACCCGCCCTGCGCGGCGCTGGCGAATGGCATTTCGGGGAAGGAAAGCCAATGTGCTTTCATCCGGCCACTCCACGATGTGCCCGGATTGATCCGCTTGGCGAGATAGGAGGCAACTGCCGCCGCGCCATAGACACGGTTCCGCTGCACGACGTCGTTGCCGATATGGACCATGCGCGGCGCCTCGAACGCTTTGGGCACCTGGGGCTGGTTGATGATGCCGGTATTCCACAGCCGGGAATGATGCGCGCTGATGTTGCGCACGAAGGCAAGGCTCTTGATCCAGCTCACCAGCGTGTCGGGGAGCAGATTATAGCGTTTTGCGATGGCGAAACGGTCGTTGGGATGCGCCATTTCGAGCAGCCAGGATAGCGTTCCAAAATCCCATGCCTCGACAGCCATCCAGATCGGCATTGGCGGCGTGTAGGTATTGTAGAACTCCGACACCCAATCGTCTTTACAGCGGTCGACGGAATCGTCCGCCTTCGCCAACCAGCTCAGGTGCCGGGTCGTGCCTTTAAAATTAGCGTTCGCACGATTGGGATCGAGGTAGGCGACCGATCGATGGGCGAACAGGTCACGATTCCCGAGCGCATGGGCGAGATCGACGCGCAGCGCGACTTCGATCCGTTCGATGGCATCGAGGAAGAGCAAGCGGAGCTGCTTGTCGAAGAGATAGAGATCGACGGCATGGCGAAACTCGGCACCGGCTTGAAACTGGTCGGTGCGAATGGTGCGCGTGGCATCGTCGGGATCGGGGATGCGCTCTTGCAGCGGTTGCCAATAGGGCGACAGGCGACCGTAGCCGATTCGCTCAAGATGGCGGATGGCTTTGGCTTGGTCGGTGACGCCCAAACCGCCGCCTTCAAGGAGGGCGAGCTGGTCGGCGAAGCTGAGATGGGGTTTGGCGTAGGGCGGAAGCATCGCCCCAGATATGAAGAAGGCCGCCCCTTGATGCCATAGGCAACAGCGGGGACGGCCATGTTGTCCTCTATCTAGATGTTCGGGTCTGAGGATTCAATTAAAAATTGACGGCGGGTCGCCGCGTGACCGCTCGGGCGAGGCAAACGCGCTCCGACAAATTTTGGGGGAGGCAAATCTGTCTCCGCCCTATATGCTTCCTTATCCTGATTACACGGTATCGTGTTTACGGGCTCACTGTGCTTCGTGAGACATTGGTGCCTCCCTCACTAGGGACAACAATGTCTCCGAGTGGGCGACGTTTTTGTCTCCCCACCCCCTCTGGAAATGGTGCGCGAATGTGCTATTTCCACCATCATGAGCAAGCAACCCGACGATACCACAAAGGAGGCAGGATCGAACGTCTTTTCGATCGCGGCGGTGGCGAAGCCGAAGAAGCGGAAGGACAAGTGGCCGGATGCCGTCCTGTCGCGTGGCTACAGCATGATCCCGTCGATCCTGTTGTGGGGCCAGGCCAAGATGGGTCTGAAGCCTGACGAGTTGAACGTGCTGCTTCAGCTCATCAGCCATTGGTGGTCGGCCGATCACGATCCGCATCCTGCCAAGGACACGATCGCCCGCCGTATGGGCAAGGACGCACGGACGGTTCAGCGGCACCTGACCGCGTTGGAGACGAAGGGTTTCATCAAACGGGTCGAGCGCTTCAAGCGGCACAAGGGCCAGGACAGCAATGGCTACGATCTGTCCGGACTGATCGCCAAGCTGGAGACGATCGCGCCGGAGTTCGAGAAGGTGACGGATCAGAACAAGCGCCGACGCGCGAAGGCTGAGACGAAAACGGCATAGGTTTCAAGGATCGCGCGCCGCGAAAGCGGCGTGTGGGGCCGGTCAGTCCAAGGCCGGTTCGGAACGTAGGGATTGGCGCTTCGGGCAGAAGCATGGCCCCCTTCCAAAAGGGGTAATGACGCCGCCAATCCCTACGCTCGCTGATTTAGCACAGCGGGGCGCTGACCCCAAACCCCGGGGAAGCTCATGAGCTATACCGAAGAGACACGCCAATCGACCTGCCCTTCATGCGGCAAGCTCAACCATGTCATCGTGGCCTATGCCGGGGACTATCGGGCGTCACCTCAAGCTTTGTACGCTGAACAACGATTTTCCGGACATAATGTGAACATTGGTGTCAGGCAGCGGCGCGAAGGTACTGGTAGAGGGTTTCGCGGCTGATGCCCATGTCGCGCGCGATGGTCGCCTTGCGTTCACCGGCGGCAACGCGGCGGTGCAGATCGGCAATCATCTCATCCGAGAGCGACCGTTTCCGCCCCCGATAGGCGCCGCGCTGCCGAGCGATCGCAATGCCTTCGCGTTGCCGTTCGCGGATCAGGGCGCGCTCGAACTCAGCAAACGCACCCATGACCGAGAGCATCAGATTGGCCATCGGGGAGTCCTCCCCCGAGAAGGACAGGCTTTCCTTCTCAAACTCGATCCGGATACCTCGCTTGGTGAGGCCCTGGACCAGCTTGCGCAGGTCATCCAGATTGCGGGCCAACCGATCCATGCTGTGGACGACGACGGTATCGCCTTCGCGGGCGAAAGTGAGCAGAGCCTCAAGCTGGGGGCGGTTGACGTCCTTGCCCGATGCCTTGTCGGTGAAGGTCCGATCGAGCGACTGACCTTCCAATTGGCGATCCACATTCTGATCGAACGTGCTGACCCGGACATAGCCGATCCGTTGCCCCTTCACTGCGCACTCTCTCCATCAAAATGTCAGGTTGAAATCTATGATACGCAACGACATTCGTCAACAAATTCCGTTTAGTACCCTAATCTGACAGAAACCGCGGTAGCGCCCTGACGTCCGGTTAGGCTATACTCCAAGCTGACATCACAAAATCAAATCCCTCAAAGATGGCGTCAATTGCCTTGATGGGGTAAAAACTGGAGTGCTTCCAGGATGGGACATTCGGCAACGTCATCTCCAGTGCATCTGGCTAACGTGGTCGCCAGCGTCACCTCTATCTTCTGCAAATCTGCAATGCGGCGGCGGACATCTTCAAGGTGGAGTTCGGTTCTCGCCATAACCTCCGCGCAGGTTTGTGCACCGGTATCGGTGAGCGACAACAATGACCGTATCTCATCCATTGCATAGCCAAGGTCGCGCGCGCGCAGGATGAACTGCAACCTTTGCACCAGTTCCGGCGAATAGACGCGGTAGCCGTTGGAACTGCGAGGCGGCCCCGGCAGCAATCCCACCTTCTCGTAATAGCGGATGGTTTCGAGATTGCAGCCTGTTTTCCGGGCAAGCTGGGCACGCAAGATGCCGACCTGTTGCTCCATGAAAATACCTCTTGAGTCTGTAGTGGCTACAGAGCCTACACTGCGAATCACTCAGTTGGAACAAGGGATTCAAGCCATGGTCTCAACGCCGGAAGCGGGACAGCCAGCCCTCACCGAAAACCACGAGCCGAAGCAGGCAAACTGGGTTGCGGCGGGCGCATTGATCGGCGCGGGGCTCGCCTCGGCTTGCTGCGTCGTCCCGCTACTGTTGGTTATGCTCGGAATTTCCGGCGCGTGGATCGCCAACCTGACGGCGCTCGAACCTTACAAGCCCTATGTCGCAGGCGTAACGCTCGCGCTGCTCGGCTACGGCTTCTGGCATGTCTATTTCAAGCCGAAACCGCCCTGTGAAGACGGTTCCTACTGCGCTCGTCCACAATCGGCTTGGACCACCAAGGCGGTGCTGTGGCTGGGCCTTGCCGTCGCCATCCTGGCGCTCACCATCGACTGGTGGGCACCCTGGTTCTATTGAAAGGAAATACCCATGAAAAAGACAGTATGTATCGCTATGGCCGTGCTGGCTATGGCTGGCGGCGGGGTCGCCTATGCAGTTAGTGGCACGGCGCAAGATCGCCCCGCGGCTACCGCAACCGCTCAGAAGCAAACCACCTTTGCCATAGAGAACATGACCTGCGCCACCTGCCCGATCACCGTGAAGAAGGCGATGGAAGGCGTCGCCGGGGTAACGGCGGTCACGGTCGATTTCGCAGCCAAGACCGCGCGCGCAACCTATGACCCGCGCCGCACCAATGCTGCTGCGATTGCCGCTGCATCAACCAACGCGGGTTATCCGGCGCGCGCTATTCAAAACTGAGCGGGGCGCCGCCAGCGCCTCAAGAAAGCGATAAGCAATGAACGACTGTTGCAACCGCCCCGGGCAGGAAGGATTTGACGTGGCCGTCATCGGCGCGGGTTCTGCCGGGTTCTCCGCCGCGATCGCCGCTGCCGATCTGGGCGCGAAAGTGGCGCTCGTCGGTCACGGCACGATTGGCGGCACCTGTGTCAATGTTGGCTGCGTTCCTTCCAAGACGCTGATCCGCGCCGCCGAAGCGGTGCATGGTGGGCTTGCCGCCGCGCGCTTTCCCGGCCTTGGGGGCGCTGTCCAGATGGATGACTGGTCCGTATTGGCGGCGTCGAAGGACGATCTTGTCACGACGCTGCGCCAAAAAAAATATGTCGATCTGCTGCCCGCCTATGACGGTGTGAGCTATATCGAGGGCAAGGCACGCTTTGCCGATGGTGCGCTGATTGTCGGCGATGCGCCCATGAAGGTCGGCAAGGTCATATTGGCGATGGGTGCGCACGCCGCCGTGCCGCCGATTCCGGGGATGGACAGCGTGCCCTACCTAACCAGCACATCGGCGCTGGCGCTGGATCGCTTGCCCAAATCGCTGCTGGTGATCGGTGGCGGGGTGATCGGGGTAGAACTGGGACAGATGTTTTCGCGTCTGGGCGTTGATGTCACCATCTGCTGCCGAAGCCGCCTGCTCCCCGAAATGGACCCGGAAGTGAGTGCCGCGCTGAAAAACTATTTGGAAGCCGAGGGCGTGCGGGTTTGCGCAGGTGTCGGCTATCAGCGTATCGCCCAAACACAGAGCGGGGTCGAATTGACCTGCGAGGGGCATTGTGACACCGTCGCGGCGGAACAGGTGCTCATCGCCACCGGACGCCGACCCAATAGCGACGGGCTTGGGCTGGAGGAGCGCGGCATAGTGCTTGCCCGTAATGGTGGAATCGTCGTCGATGACCACCTCGAAACGTCGGTTCCAGGCATTTACGCGGCGGGCGATGTAACGGGACGGGACCAGTTCGTCTACATGGCCGCCTATGGCGCAAAACTGGCCGCGCGCAACGCGGTGACGGGCAACCAATACCGCTACGACAATTCCTCCATGCCATCCGTCGTCTTCACCGACCCGCAAGTCGCCAGCGCCGGCCTCACTGAAACGACAGCACGGGCGCAAGGCCTGGACATCAAGGTTTCGCTGCTCCCGCTCGATGCTGTGCCAAGGGCACTGGCAGCACGCGATACGCGGGGTCTCATCAAACTGATTGCCGACAAGGCGAACGACCGTTTGCTGGGCGGCCAGATCATGGCACCCGAAGGCGCGGATTCGATCCAGACACTGGTGCTGGCGATCAAACACGGCATGACCACCCTGGAATTGGGTGCAACGATATTTCCTTACCTGACCACTGTGGAAGGCCTCAAACTGGCGGCCCAAACGTTTGATAAGGATGTCGCCAAACTGTCTTGCTGCGCCGGGTGATTGCTCGGGGATCAACCGGCAACGAATGGCCTCCCTCCAGTGCAAGCCGCTTTGGTGTCAATTTTGTTATTCGCCTCAGCGGGAGAGCAAAATGGCACGACGCCGACTTCTGACCGGAGACGAGCGCCGGCGCCTGTTCGATCCTCCTGTCCAAGAAACCGCGATCATTGGGCATTATACCCTTTCTGCGGAAGATGTTGAATTGGTTGGGCGCCGCTATGGTCCAGCAAATCGCCTCGGTCTGGCTGCACAAATCGCTTTGATGCGACATCCCGGCTTTGGTCTGCAACCCGAGATCGGGCTTCCCGACGTCATTCTTCAGTACCTCGCGGCACAGTTATTCGTCGATCCTTCCTCCTTCTCTGCATATGGTCAGCGCGCGCAAACCCGTACCGATCATGCCGATCTCGTGGCGCGTTATCTTGGCATACGCCCGTTTCGACGCGGCGACCTGGCACTTGCCCTGAATCTTGCCGCGCAAGCCGCCGAGTATACAGACAGAGGTGAACCGATTGTTCGCGCCCTCATGGTTGGCCTGAAGGGTGAGCGGTTCATTCTTCCGTCGGGCGACACACTGGAACGCGCCGGTCTTGCTGGCCGGGCACGCGCACGCAAAGCTGCCGCAGCCGCAATCGTCGAAGGCCTCAGCTCTGCTGAACTGACACGGCTAGACGAACTCGTAATCAACAACCCGGATTTCGGCATGACACCGCTGGCGTGGTTGCGTAATTTCGAAGAAGCCCCGACTGCGGCCAATATCAATGGCTTGCTTGAGCGCCTGCGCTATGTTCGCGGCATAGGTATCCACCCGGTAGTTGGGGGCGCCATTCCGGAATTCCGCTTTGCCCAATTTGTCCGCGAGGGCGGCGTGGCACCGGCATTCCTGCTTTCGGATTACAGCGTCAATCGCAGGCGGGCGACGTTGACGGCCGCAGTGATCGACCTTGAGGCCAGACTTGCCGATGCCGCGATCCAAATGTTTGACCGACTTATCGGCGGCATGTTCACGCGCGCGCGGCGTGGGCGCAAGCGTCGCTACCAAGATAGTATTCAGTCGGTGGGGCAACTCATGCGGCTGTTTGGCGCCACGATTACAGCACTTGATGAGGCTGTCCAGAATGGCGGCGATCCGCTCGAATTGATTGACGAAGCGGTGGGCTGGCACCGGCTTGTTGCGGCAAAGGCCCAAGTAGATGCCCTTGCTGATCTTGCCGGCGAGGACGCACTGGTAACGGCAACCGAGCGTTACGCCACGCTACGGCGTCTCAGCCCGGCATTTCTGGACACCTTCACCTTCAAGGCGTCTGGAACAGGGACGGCACTGATCAAAGCCATCGATGTCATTCGCGATGCGAACACACGAAAGTCGCGCGACCTTCCCGATGGCGTTCCACTGCCATTCCCCAATCGGCAGTGGAAGCGTCTCATCACCGAAAGCGGCCGTATCGACCGCCGACGTTATGAAATTGCGATCATGGCAACCTTGCGTGATCGTTTGCGCGCCGGTGATGTATGGATCGAGGGAACCCGCAACTATCAGCGCTTCGATGCCTATTTGCTGGGTCGGCGCGACGCCGCCAAAGTGGCGGATGTGCTTCCGTTCGGTTCAAATGCTGCATCCTACCTCGCTGACCGGGCACGAAATCTTGACTGGCGGCTGCGCCGATTTGCCAAGCAGTTGAAAACAAACAAGCTTGAGGGAGTGTCGCTCGAACGAGACCGGCTCAAGCTTCAGCAAATGCCGCCTGTCACCCCACCGGAAGCTGAAGCCCTCGATCGCAAGCTCGATACCCTGCTTCCCCGCGTGCGCATCACCGAGCTGCTGCTTGAAGTCGCCGAACGCACTGGTTTTTTGAACGCATTCCGTGACCTGCGCTCAGGCAAGGAGCACGACAACCCCAGCACGGTACTCGCCGCAATTCTGGCTGATGGCACCAACCTCGGGCTGGAGCGGATGGCCAATGCCAGCGAAGGCGTCAGCTATGCCCAACTCGCATGGACCCACAACTGGTATCTTTCACCCGAGAACTATCAGGCCGCGCTGGCCATGATCATCTCAGCCCATCACGAATTACCCTTCGCGCGGCATTGGGGCGCTGGCACCAGTTCGTCGTCCGATGGCCAGTTCTTCCGGTCGGGGCGGAGCCGTTCAGGGGCGGCGGACGTCAATGCCAAATATGGCGCCGAACCTGGCGTGAAAATCTATTCTCACCTTTCCGATCACTTCGCATCATTCGGATCACGGATCATGTCCGCGACGGCAGGTGAAGCGCCTTACGTGCTCGACGGGCTTGTCCTGGGCGCCGGCAACCTTCCGTTGCATGAGCACTATACCGATACCGGCGGCGCCACCGATCATGTTTTCGCACTCTGCCACCTACTCGGGTTCCGCTTCGCGCCCCGGCTGCGCGATATTGGCGACCGCAAGCTGGGTTCGATCGCTGCGCCATCGACATACAAGGGCATCAAAAATCTGATGGGCCGCACCATCAAAACGGCAGCGATCGAGGCCGATTGGGATGACATCGTCAGGATTGTCGCCTCAATCAAGGATGGCACGGTGGCGCCGTCAGTAATCTTGCGAAAACTTGCCGCCTACAAACGCCAGAACAGGCTGGATTTTGCATTGGCTGAACTGGGCCGTATCGAGCGCACTTTGTTCACGCTCGATTGGCTTGAACAACCGGAACTGCGACGTGCCTGTCAGGCCGGTCTCAACAAAGGCGAGGCGAGGCACACGCTTGCCGCCGCCATCTATACCAACCGGCAGGGTCGGTTCACCGATCGCTCGCTGGAAAATCAGGAATTTCGCGCATCTGGGCTGAACCTGCTGATTGCGGCGATTTCCTACTGGAACACGGTCTATCTCGACCGGGCCGCCCAGCACCTCAACGCTGTCGGCACGACGTTCGATGCGGCACTGCTTGCGCACCTTTCTCCGATGGGCTGGGCGCACATCAGTCTGACCGGCGATTACCTCTGGGAGCAGGCCAGGCGACTTCCAGCAGGTGAATTCCACCCACTCAACGAGCCAATGGCGCGGTTGAAGCGTGTAGCGTAGCCCATGTTCCGCTTATGTCCGAGAAATCGTTGTCTGGCGAACAAACCTTGAGGTGACGCCTGGTAGCCGCAACAGGGTCGCTGCTTGTCGCATCAACCAAGCCCTGGCCCCAACCATCCCGGCCAACGACCGGTAAGGCAGGGTATACGGGGCTGGACACACCAAGCATATCCATTATGCTGGATATATGGAAAACGAGGATGCCATCTCGGCGCTGGGTGCTCTTGCACAAGGAACGCGCCTTGACACGTTCCGCCTCTTGGTACGGCACGAACCGGATGGTTTGGCTGCCGGCGATATCGCGCGTCAGCTCGACGTGCCGCAGAACACCCTGTCGGCGCACCTCGGCATCCTCGCCCGCGCTGGCCTGGTCCGCTCCGCACGGCATAGCCGCTCGATCATCTACCGTGTAGATCTGGACGGCCTGCGCGCGCTGACGCTGTTCCTCGTCAAGGACTGCTGCGCCGGCAATGCGGAGCTGTGCGCGCCGCTCGTCGCCGAACTCACCCCCTGCTGCTGAAAGGACGCCCTGTGGCCGTCGATGTCGTCGTCTATCACAACCCCGAGTGCGGCACGTCGCGCAACACGCTCGGCCTTATTCGCAACGCCGGCATCGAGCCGCACGTGGTCGAGTATCTGAAAACCCCTCCAGCCCGCGCGTTGCTGGTCGAGCTGATCGATCGCGCCTGCATGACACCCCGCGAACTGCTGCGCGAGAAGGGGACGCCCTATGCGGAGTTGGGCTTGGGCGACACGTCGCTATCCGACGACGCGCTGGTGGACGCGATGATGGCGCATCCGATCCTCATCAACCGGCCGCTGGTCGTATCGCCGCTCGGCGTGAAGCTCTGCCGGCCCTCCGAAGCCGTGCTCGACCTGCTGCCGACCAATCAGCTCGGAGCGTTCGCAAAGGAAGACGGCGAGCAAGTGGTGGACGCATCGGGCCAGCGCGTCGCCTGATGCTCCTTGCTGTCCTGATCTTCGTTGCGACGATCGCGCTCGTCATCTGGCAACCCAAAGGCCTCGGGATCGGGTGGAGCGCGATGGGCGGGGCCGTCGTGGCGCTGCTTGCAGGCGTCGTCACGCTGTCCGACGTGCCGGTGGTGTGGGGCATCGTCTGGAACGCGACAGCCGCGTTCGTCGCGATCATCGTTATCAGCCTACTCCTCGATGAAACCGGATTCTTCGAATGGGCGGCGCTCCATGTCGCGCGCTGGGGGAGGGGGCATGGTCGCCGGCTGTTCGTTCTGATCGTGCTGCTCGGTGCGGCGGTGTCCGCGCTGTTCGCCAACGACGGCGCGGCGCTGATCCTGACGCCGATCGTCATCGCCATGCTGCGGGCGCTGGGCTTCAACGACAAGGCGACGCTGGCGTTCGTCATGGCGGCGGGGTTCATCGCCGACACCGCCAGCCTACCGCTGGTCGTGTCGAACCTCGTCAACATCGTGTCGGCCGACTTCTTCCGGATCGGGTTCGGCGACTATGCGTCCGTGATGGTGCCGGTCGACCTGGTGTCGATCGCAGCGACGCTTGGCGCGCTGCTGCTGTTCTTCCGGCGCGACATACCGGCGGATTATGACGTAGGCGCGCTGCGCGCGCCGCGTGACGCGATCCGCGATGCCGCGACATTCCGCGCGGGCTGGATCGTTCTTGCACTGCTGCTCGCCGGCTTCTTCCTGCTCGAACCGCTCGGCGTCCCTGTCAGCGCCGTCGCCGCTGCCGGCGCGATCCTGCTGCTGGTGATCGCGGGGCGAGGCCATGTGATCCCAACGGCCAAGGTGCTGCGCGGCGCACCCTGGCAGGTCGTGATCTTCTCGCTCGGCATGTACCTGGTCGTCTATGGCCTGCGAAACGCCGGCCTGACCGACCATCTGGCAGCACTGCTGGATCGCACCGCGCAAGGCGGCGTGTGGGGCGCGGCGCTAGGAACGGGCGTCATCGCAGCGGTCCTGTCGTCGGTTATGAACAATATGCCGACGGTGCTGGTGGGCGCGCTCTCGATCGACGCCACGCACGCGAGCGGCGCGATCAAGGAAGCGATGATCTACGCCAATGTGATCGGCTGCGATCTCGGCCCCAAGCTGACGCCGATCGGCTCACTCGCGACGCTGCTCTGGCTCCATGTCCTCGGGCAAAAGGGCGTGCGGATCGGATGGGGCTATTACTTCCGTGTCGGCGTCACGCTCACCGTACCGGTGCTGCTCATCACGCTCGCGGCGCTTGCAATCAGGATTAGCATCGCATGACCAGAACGGTCGCCACGTTGCTCGAACCTGCCGGTCTGGCTGGCTTGGCACAATTGCTCGATGCCGCGGACCTGCCGAGTGCCGATATCGCCGATCCCGGCCGCCTGATCATCCGGATTGAGGCCGATAGCCTCGTCGGTTTCGGTGGGCTCGAGGGAGAAGGGTCCGACCGCTTGCTCCGCTCGATCGTCGTCGTCCCCGATCGACGTCGACATGGCCTCGGGCGGGTGTTGGTCGCCGCCCTCGAACGACAGGCACACGACCTCGGGGTGGAGCGCCTGCACCTCCTGACGACCACGGCCGCACCATTCTTCCGGGCGCTCGGCTATGCCGATGCCGATCGCGGCGCTGCTCCCTCGGCCATCGCCGCATCGCGCGAATTCACCGCACTGTGCCCCGCGTCGGCCGCCTACCTCGTGAAAGCCCTCTGATGCCGCTCCGCACGCTCGCCGATCCCAATATCATGCCGGCGCTCGATCCGGCCTATGCCATCCAGCGACCCGCCGTGAGGCTCGGCCCGCTCGATCCCGCGCCGCGTATCCTTCTGCTCTACGGTTCGCTGCGCGAACGGTCCTTCTCCCGGCTGTGCGTTGAGGAAGCGGCACGCCTGCTCCGGTTCTTCGGCTGCGAGACGCGCATCTTTGATCCATCGACCCTGCCGCTGCCTGACCAACATGCTGGCGACGACCATCCGGCCGTCCACGAGCTGCGCGAGCTGTCCTTATGGTCGGAAGGGCAGGTGTGGTGCAGCCCGGAGCGGCATGGCCAGATCACGAGCATTATGAAGCTTCAAATCGATCATCTGCCGCTTTCTATGGGCGGGATGCGTCCGACACAGGGGCGCACGCTGGCGGTCATGCAGGTGTCGGCCGGATCGCAATCGTTCAACAGCGTCAACACGCTGCGCGTGCTGGGTCGCTGGATGCGAATGATCACGATCCCGAACCAATCGAGCGTTGCCAAGGCGTTCAACGAGTTTGATGACGCGGGGCGCATGAAGGCGTCCAGCTACTATGACCGGATCGTGGATATGATGGAGGAACTGGTGCGGTTCACGGTGCTGCTGCGCCCGCACGCGGTTCAGCTTGTTGATCGCTACTCAGAGCGGAAAGCGGCGGGCGTGCCAATCGACCGCGCGACCGATCTGTCGAGCATAGCGATTGCGGCCAAACCGCGTGGCCGGCACGCCGTCAAGGCAGGCGGCTGATGCGACGTTTGCCGAAGCGAGCCACGCTAATGTGGTCCCGCCGGCTAATCCGGCTTGTGCTCTGCGCTTTGAGAAACCTACGGGTTTCAACCTGCGTGGCCGGCCTCCCCAGGCGTCAGCTGGATCGTCGAGCGCTACCTGTCTTGCGCTGACGCGATTATCGCTTCAGGTCGCTACAGCGACAGATGAAGGGGAGCGTGCTTGACGATGAACACCAAGGATCTGGCCAAGGACGTTGCCGCCAAGCGGGGCGTCACCGAGAAGCAGGCCCTCGAGGTCATGGCTGGGCTCCTCGAGGGTATCGCGGAGGCGGCCGCCAAGGGTGAGGAGATATCGCTTCCCGGCTTCGGCAAATTCAAGGTGAAGGACACGCCCGAGCGCTCCGGGCGCAATCCGTCGACCGGCGAGGCGATCACGATCGCGGCGTCGAAGAAAATCACATTCACGCCGGCCAAGGCGCTTAAGGACCGACTGTAGGCTCGACAGCACCGGCCGGCGTCGCCCGGCCACGTGTTGGATGTTCACGAATTATTCGCTATCTAAGGCGTTGGAGAATGACAGGCGCGTGAACACTGCCAAATCTATGCGGCTGGCCCGGCAGGTGAAGGGGAGGTTCGGCACGTGGGCGGCCGTGCGTCAGGCCTCGCGCGTCGAGAACGGCGTATATGTGGTCGATCCAAGCGCTGGCGGTGACCGCGACAGCAAGGATGTAGCGGTTCCCGCCACGGCGTAACGGCCGTGACGTTCAGCTACTCGCTGTTCCTCGCACTGCTGCTGCTTTTCCTGGGGCTCTGCTTCTGGGCAGGGTGGCGCGTCGGCGAGCGCACCGATTTCCTCAGCCCAACCCCGGACCGGCCGAACTCTACGGTGACGCTGTTCATCGTGGTGTTCGGCACCATCGCAGGGCACCTTCTGGGAACCGGCTTCTTCGCCGCCCAGGCGGCATGGTGCCGGGCGACAAGCGTCTGTTTCGACCCCGGCTTCGATCCAAATATCTATCGCGCGCTCGCCCGCGGCGGCGCTGGGGCACGCGATGCGTCCGACCTCGCGCTGGAAATGTGGCTTTTCGCGATGCTCCTCATCGGAGCCGCGACGGGCTCGATCGCGCACTGGTTGGTGCAGCGGGAAGCAGTTAGCGGGAAGACCGACGCGATCGCGTTCGGCTGGCTCAACCCGGCCGTCCAAGCGGTCAAGAAGGGAGACTCGTTTGTCGTCGCCTATGTGCTGACAAAGACGAGCCACGAGTGCTTCACGATCGCATACGAGGGCACCGTCCAGCAGCTCGCGCTGGACGAGGAACAATCGATCAGATTCGTCGTCCTGAACGACGTCGACCGATTCCTCGTCAAGATATCTGAGAACGGCCTCGAGCGTGTGGACGCGCCGTCGACGCCGATCACGCAGCTTCAGATCACCGCGGTCGAGATCGCCAACGTCGCGCTTGAGGTAGTACGGGCGCCAGACATGGATGTTGCGGCAATCGAGGCTGAAGACGCGGGTTCATAACGCGGCGTTCGAGATCGTCAGACGTCCGTCAGACCTGTCTCCATCCATAAAGTCTAAATCCAAAAAGCTCTGCATTTAACATAATCTTTGTTATCGAACCGGTTGAGGGTCAACGGCTGGGGATGGTGAAACCTGCCGGGATCTCCAAGGCTGGTGGCCCAACGCAGGCTTCCAGCGCGGTGGCTGAGCCAGCAGAAAAATACGCCGCGTGTTGCTTGTTTGTTTCAGAAAGGGAGAGCCTATTTCCGGATCGCCTGACTGACACCACAATATCTCAGGCAGCACGCATCTGATCGCAAATATCAGTAAACTCACCGATTTTGGGCTAGACGTCGTCTATCCGTCCGTCGAGCCTGAATTCATGCAGGGCACGCGCGACATCGGCCGCTTGGCGACTATCGGCGCCTTCGAGCAGAGTTCAAAACTGGCGACAACGCTCGACCAACTTTCAAACCTCGTGGACGCAATTGTCAGGGACTTTGGTTTCCGCTGGTTTGCCCTCCTGCATAATGTCGATCTGGTACAACGCAGCAAGAATGCGCTGATGCTGACGACATATCCTGTCAAATGGCTCGACGAAGTGATCGAGACCAGGCTCTACCTCGATGATCCGGTCCACGCTGCCGTGGGCAAAACGCCGTCCGGGCTGAACTGGAACCAGATCGGGGAATTCATCGATCCCAGCACCCGCCAGATTGCTACATTGGCAAAGGGGCGCGATCACGGGCTGCGCCAGGGCTTCACTATGCCGATCCGCATGGCTGATGAGCCCGACGCGCTTTTCTCTGTTGCACGCGCAAACGATGACGAAATTTCGGGAGAGGATGCTCTTGCCGCCCGCTTGATCGGCACGATCGCTTTTGATCGCGGTCGCGCGATCCTCGGAGAGGAGCGTCTGAGCTATGAACCGGTGCCGCTCAGCCCCCGACAGATCGACTGCATCGCGCTCGTCGGACAGGGTAAAAGCGATTGGGAGGCAGCCCAGATACTCGGGCTCAGCCGCGACACTGTGCATGAATATGTCGAGGGCGCACGGCGGCGCTATGGTGTGCGGCGGCGGACCCAGCTTGTGCTGCGCGCGGTGCGAGACGGGCATCTCAATATCGACGCAATGCTGTAACCAGTAGCGTCGCAACCCGAACACTACCCCCTCGTCATCACCGAGAAGCCGCGAGCGATGCTCGACTGATCGAGCAGTAACTGTCCTCTATCATCGCGTCCCCCACATCTGAATGATTACGCCGACGAAGGCCCCTCACCCTCGTCGGAATGCTCAATTCTGCTGTCGATAAAGTCAGGTCCAACTGGGCATGCGTCGTGCGCGGCCTTGTGGCTTTCCTACAGTCCGTCGGATGAACCAGAGCCAGGTGCCACCTCGTTCCCCCTAAGTGGGGGGATTGCGTCAAACGGCGCTAAACGGCTCAAAAGTAGCGCGACTTTCATTCAAATAAGCCGCTGTCCTTGCCCTGCACTGACAGCGGCATGGAGGCAAGCATGCTGCATAGGCGTCACGCCATCATCGCATCCGCCATGGCACTGTGCATGCCCGCAACACCAGCGCAGGCCAATGATCTGGGCTGCCAGGTGTTGCTTTGCCTCTCAAACCCCGGCGGGGCGACGCAATATGGTGCTTGCGTCCCGCCAATGGTGAAGCTCTGGGAACGACTTGCCCTGGGCGGTTCATTCCCCGGCTGCTCTGGCGGGGGCGTTGCCAAGACCAAGGTCTATGATCGCAACTCGGCGACGCGACGCCGCGTGGTCATGACCTTCGCCGACGGCCGCCAGACGACCTACTCGCTCGCCAATATAGAGCGCTTGCCCCAAGCCGCCATCGAACCGGGAACGACGCCCCGATGATGCTCGAGCTTGCAGCCGTGGTCGCGCTCGCGCGGCAATGCGCGCCCACGGTCGCGGCAGAAACTCTCGTCTCGCTGGTTTACACCGAAAGTCATTTCGATCCCTATGCCATCGGCGTGAACGCCAAGGGCGTCGCGGCGCCGAAGGTGTCCGATCGCGCGTCGGCCATCGCGTCCGCCCGGTCGCTGATCGCGCGCGGCTACAATATCGATCTCGGCCTTGGCCAGATCAACAGCGCGAATCTCAAGCCGTTGAACCTGTCGATCGAGGACGCTTTCGAACCGTGCCGAAACCTCGCCGCATCGGCACGCGTGCTCGCCGAGAATTACACCAGTGTGGCGAAGTCCAGCCGCTCCACCGAGGATGCGATCGCCACGGCCATGTCCATGTATAATACCGGCAACCGCTGGAAGGGTTTTGCCAATGGCTATGTCGGCAAGGTCTACGCCTCGTCGAGCAGCATCATACCGCAAATCCGGCAACGTGCAGGCATTGCCATGGCAGACGCGCCGATAGCGAAAGCGGCACAGAGCCCGGCTCCTACCCCCTCGCCAGTAGCGGATCCACCCGATCAAAGCTGGAACACCTCGGCCGTCGCGCAAACTGCGACGCTGATGGTGTTCGGCTCGTCTCAAACCGCCCCATTGAAAGGACAGCCCGAATGATCGCCACACCGCCCTTGCCTGCTGCTGCGCACTCCGCGTCTGCGCGATCATTCTCCCAGTATTTCACGCTGCTTTTAGCGGCGGTTCTCGTCTCGCTTGTGCTGACAGACCCGGCCTATGCGCAGGCCGCCGACGGCATCACCTCCATGGCGGACAACATCAAGACCTGGCTGACCGGCACGTTTGCGAAGACGATCGCGGTGATCGCGGTGGTCATCGTGGGCTTCATGTTCTTCACTGGCCGCGCCAGCCTCGGTCTTCTCGTCACCGTCATCGTCGGCATCTTCATCGTGTTCAGCGCGCAGTGGATCGTCGACACCATCACCGGCGGTGCGTGAGGCCATCATGGTCAACGACGACAAGCTGCGTGAAGAAACGCTCTTCCTGGCAGTGACGCGGCCGACGATGTGGATGGGCGTTCCGATCGAAGCGTCGCTGCCTATCGCACTCGCATCCTGCCTGACCCTCATCATAAGCGGCAATCCGCTCTACGCTTTGGCACTCGCAGGCGCGTTTCTTGCGATCGCCCGCCTGATCGTCCGCCACGACGCCAATGCCTTCCGGCTGCTGTGGCTTTGGACGATGACGAAGGCGCGATGCCGCAACCGCGGTTGGTGGGGTGGCAGTTCCTACTCTCCCCTCCCCACTCAGGGCGCACGCCGAAAGGGCTTTCTGCATGGCTAGTCGTGCCTTCTCGCGCGATGCGGCGCGTACTCCGTGGCGCATCCTCAAGAACGAGGCGGATCCTGCGCGCTATCTGCCTTATGCGCGGCACGTCGATGCGCAGGTGATCGCGCTCGACGGGCGCGACCTGATGATGATGTTCAGGCTGGACGGCATCGCCTTCGAGACAGCCGATCCCGCTCAGCTGAACGACTGGCATGAGAAGCTCAACGGGACGTTGCGCAACATCGCCGACGATCGTCTCGCGATCTGGACGCATATCGTGCGCCGCCCGGTCACCGACTATCCCGAGGGCGAGTTTCGCTCTACGTTCGCCGCCGATCTCGATGCCAAATATCGCGCGCGGGTCACCGCTAAGCGCATGTTCGTCAACGAGCTCTATCTGACGCTGGTGATGCGCCCGTCCGTTGGCTCGGCCGACCGCACAGGGGTCTTGCTGCGTCGCCTGTCCAGTGCCCGCAAAGAGGGAACCGAGGTCGACGAGGACGAGCTCGTTCGTTTCGAGGACAAGGCGCGCGATATAGAGAAGCTGCTCGCGCGTTGCAGGCCACAGCGACTGGGTTTGTACGAACATCGCGGCCTCATGTTCTCGCAGCCGCTCGAGGTGCTGGAACTCGTCATGATGGGGCGCGCGACGCGCGTCCCGCTTGTTCGTGGTCATCTGGGATCGGCGATCTACGGCGAAAGGGTGATCTTCGGCCGCGAGACGGTCGAGGTTCGCGCCCATGCCGATAGCCGCTTCGTCGGCCTGTTCGGTATCCGCGAATATCCGGCCATGACGCGACCGGGGCAGGTCAACGCGCTTCTCTCGCAGGATTTCGCGTTCGTCGTCACCCAGTCCTTCGCGTTCATGGGCAAGGCGCGTGCGTCCGAGCGACTGCGCAGGCGCCAGAACCAGATGGCATCGACCGAAGATGCGGCAGCGAGCCAGGCGCTCGAGCTCGCCGATGCCGCCGATGATCTGCAGAGCAATCGGTTCGTGCTGGGCGAGCATCACTTCTCGCTCGCCGTGTTCAGCGAAGACCAGAAGCGGCTCGCCGAAAATCTCTCGACGGCGCGCGCCGCGCTGGCCGATGCCGGCCTGGTTTCAGCACGCGAGGGACCAGCGCTGGAGGCCGCCTTCTGGTCGCAGTTGCCGGGAAATTTTGCCTGGCGCGCCCGACCTGCCGCCATCACGTCGCGCAACTTCGCCGCCCTGTCACCCTTCCACACCTTCCCTGCCGGTCGGGCCGATGGCAATCATTGGGGCGCTGCGATCGCACTGATGAAGACCGCAGCCCAGTCGCCCTATTATTTCAATTTCCACGTCAACGATCTCGGCCACACGCTGATCATCGGCCCGTCGGGTGGCGGTAAGACCGTGGTGCAGAATTTCCTGATGGCGCAGCTCGAGAAGACCGGCGCCCAGCAGATCTTTATCGACAAGGACCGGGGCGCGGAAATCTATGTACGCGCATCGGGCGGCACCTATCTTGCCCTGCGCAATGGCGTGCCGACCGGCTTCGCGCCCCTGCGTGCGCTCGATCAGTCACCGGGCAACATCACGTTCCTTGGTCGACTGATACGCCAACTGGTCACGCCCGTTGGTGGCCAGCTCGGTGTCATGCAGGAGCGCATGATCGACGATGGCATCCTATCGATCGGCCGATTGCCCCCCGAAGAGCGATCGATCCTCGCCTTGCGGCAATTGCTGGGGCAGCGCGATCCCGAGGGCATCGGCGCGCGTCTCGAGAAATGGGCGCGCGGCGGCGCGTTGGGCTGGGTGTTCGACAATAACGCAGACGAACTGACGCTCGAAGCGCGGTTCATCGGCTTCGACATGACTGATTTCCTCGACAATGCCGAGATCCGCACGCCGCTCATGATGTATATGTTCCACCGCATCGACGCGCTGCTCGACGGCCGCAGACTGGTGATCGACATCGACGAATTCTGGAAAGCGCTCGGCGATGAAGCCTTCCGCGCGTTCGCGCAGGATGGTCTGAAAACCTACCGTAAGCAGAACGCCTTTCTGGTGTTCGGCACGCAAAGCCCGGCCGACGCGCTGCGCTCCGACATTTCCCACAGCATCATGGAACAGGTCGCGACCAAGATCCTGCTGCCCAACCCCTATGGCCGGGAGTCCGACTATATCGATGGCCTCGGCCTCACCCGCGCCGAGTTCAAGCTGATCCGCAGCGATCTGATCCCCGAGAGCCGGCGCTTCCTCATCAAACAAGGCCATGACTCGATCGTCGTCGAGCTTGATCTCGCCGGTCTTGGTGACGAGCTTGCGGTGCTCTCCGGCACCACGGCGACGGTTGGAATTCTTGACGCAGTGCGCCGCGAACATGGTGACGATCCGGCGCGTTGGTTGCCCATTTTTCACGAGCAGCGGGCGACCGCGAACAGAAGGAAAGGATAGAAAGATGAGAGCTTTTTCGATCCTCGCGATTGGCGGTTTGCTGGCGCTGAGCACCCCGGCCAGCGCTCAGGGCATCCCCGTCTACGATTCCAACACCTTCCTCCAGACCCTTTCGACCGTGAAGAACACGCTCGCGATGATCGAGCAGGGCAAGGCGCAGATCGCGCAGGCGACCGATATGTTCGACAGCGTCAACAAGCTGACCAACGTCAACAAGATTGCCAGTTCGCTCAGCACCGACGCTGTCCGGCATCTTCTGCCGAGCGAGGCTCGCGACATTCAGCGATTGATGTCGTCGGATATGAGCGGCTTGGGCAGTCTTGCCAGCTCGGCCAACCGCATCCGTTCGGCCAACCGGGTCGATCTCCCCGATTTACGGCCGGATGCGACCGCTTACGAGCGCTCCGGCCGTGACACCATTTTGCGCAATGGGGATCTGGCATCGCGGGATGCGGCTATTGCCGAGGCAGCCTATGGTGTGACCGCTCAGCGTACGGCCGGTCTGGAGGAGCTGCGCACTTCGCTCGATTCAGCGTCCGACGCCAAGGATGTGATGGATATCCAGGCCCGCGTCGGTGTCGAGAATGCGCATATCCAGAATGATTCCGTCCAGCTTCAAGCGCTAGCGATGCGACAGCGAGCCGAACAAGACATTCGGTCGCAACAGGAAAGCGAAAGAATTCTGGCGTCAAAGCTCGGGAGCCTCAAGCCATGAAGCCCCTTGCATCCGTCTTGGTAGTCTTGTCGCTGCCTATGCTGCTCCTCGCGTGCCAGCAGCCTCCAAGGGGAAAGGAATATTTGAAGTCGCATCCTGAAGAACTCGCCGAAGTGCTGAAAAGTTGCGCAGATGGGACCCATCCCGACCCTCAGGAGTGCTCGAACGCTCAAAGCGTGAGAACCTTGGACTTGAAGCTACGTTCGCTATCGCCTCGTCCAGGAAAATCGGACGTTCGGTAATGGAGGACGGTCTCTTCACGACGCTCTATGTTAGCATCGACGGCAAGCTCGATCTGTTCCTCAACGAGCGCCTGACCAACGTCATCGAGGTCGTGCGCGGCCCGCTGGCGCTCGGGCTAGTCATCTATATCGCCCTGTTCGGCTACATGGTCATGCGCGGGATCGTGAGCGAGCCATGGGGCGAACTCTTCTACCGAATGGTGAAGCTCTGCCTGCTATACCTCGCGGCCACGACCGTGGCGTATTCGGAATGGATTACAAACCCCCTCTTCCACGGGATGCCCGACGCTATTTCGCAAGCCCTCGCGGGGCGTACAGTGACCAGTGTCGGAAACGTCTTTGATGATTATTATGGTCAGGCTGATGCGATCATTGCGCGGATTGAGACCGAAGCCGCGACATACAGTGACATTAATCCATATAAACTTGTACTCTATACCCTAAGTCTAGGCCTGAAGGCTTTGGCCGGTCTATCGGCTGCGATTGGGTTTTCCATCACCGTATTCGCCAAGGTTGCGCTTGCGATCATCGTTGCGCTTGGGCCGATATTTATCGCCCTATCTCTATTCGAAACAACACGCCGCTTCTTCCATGGATGGCTGGGGCAGGCTTTTAACTACATCGTTCTGATGGCAGTGATCATCGCAATTACGGCGCTGATTACCGATCTCGGCGCACTCGCCATAACCTCCTCAGAAGGTGTGGCCGATGCGGCACTCGGCGCAATCATGTTCGCCGTCTATATCTTCCTCGGCACGATCTTCTTTTTCCAGGCGCCGTCGATCGCGACCGGCATAGCCGGCGGCGCGGCCGCAGGTGTCGGCGCATTCGCGGGTTCGGCGTGGAGCACCATGGCCGCGCCCTTCCAGCAGCGCCGAATCTCCCGAAACAGCCGCAATCTCGAACGTGCCGCGCAACGCGGCGGCACGGTGAGCCGCGCATGATGATCATGAGGAATACGCCAATGTCCAAACCGCTGACGACACGCATCCTCCAGGGCGTCGCGCTCCTCGCCGCTGTCGCACCGATGGCCACACATGGCGCGTCGGGACCCAAGAAGCTGCCAATCTGCAACGGCAGGCATCTACGCGACGCCAATGTCTACGGCAGCGTGCTGCCCGGCTCGCCTGTCCCAGCGGTCGTCGCGCCCCCTGCCCCGCCCCCGGTGCCGCAGGTCAAACCGCCGGCCGGTGGATCGCCGCCACCGCCGGTCCCAGCCTCCGCGCCGCCGCCCGACAAGATTTCGTCGCGAGATCAGACCACCACTTATGGGAGCTGTTGATCATGCGGCGTCAAAGCGAGGGCGTGCCAGCAAGCGACGCCGAACTCTATTTCGGCCATGCACGCTCATGGGACCAGGATCGTCAGCGCAAGTCGCTGCGCTCGGAACGGATCGCCTGGGGCGTCGCCGTCCTCGCATTGCTGGCATGCACGGCCGAGGCACTGGCGCTGGCAGGCCTCGCGCCGCTCAAGACGGTCATGCCCTATATCATCCGGGTCAACCAGACGACGGGCGCGGTCGATGTGCAGACGGCCCTCACCCAGCAGCCGATGCGCTACGACGAAGCCGTCACTAAATTCTTCCTCGCACAATATGTCCGGGCACGCGAGAGCTGGCTGCCGGCGGCGGCCGAAGAGAATTTCCGGGCGGTGGCGATCCTGTCCGAGCCGGGTGAACAGCAGCGCTGGGGCCGGTTTTTCAACGACGACAACCCGTCGAGTCCGCAGGTGACATGGGGCAAGGGAGCGACGGTCCAGGCCCGTGTTCGCAACATCAGCTTCATCAACGACCGCGTCGCCAATGTCCGGTTCACCCGCACGGTCCAGACCGACACCAACATCCAGAACAGCGACTGGATCGCGACCATCACCTTTCGCTACACCAATGCCCCGATGGCGGAGGGCGATCGCTATCGCAATCCGCTCGGCTTCCAGGTCGAGAATTATCGAGCCGATCCGGAGGTGGTCCGGTGAAGCGGCTCCTGACCCTTGCAGCAATGTGCCTCCTCGGTGCCCAGCCCGCTCTGGCCGAGGACACACCTCGCGGCGGACCGGCCGACCCGCGGGTCAAATTCGTCGATTATCAGGAGACGCAGGTCTACCGGATTGTCGGCACCTTCCGCACGGCGACCCAGATCGTGCTCGGCGACGGCGAGACGATCGAGCATGTGGCCCTTGGCGACACCGTGTCATGGGAAGTGGCCGTTGCCGGACATATCCTCTTTCTCAAGCCGCGCGAGCGCGCTGGCCCCACCAACCTCATCGTCACCACCAACCACGGCGGAGAACTGCGCAACTATGCGTTCGAGCTGACCACCCGGCGCGGCGCGATCAGCAGCGCAAGTTCGGATGCCTTCTTCCAGGTGCGCTTCCGCTATCCCCGCGATGAGGCGGAACGCGCAGCCCGGATGCAAGCCGCGCAGGAAGCCCAGCGCGTCGCTGCGATGCAGGCAAGCGCAGTGCGCGGCGCACTCGACCACGGCGTCATCGAAGGTCCGCGCAATCTCAACTACAAGGTCCAGGGCTCAAGCGCGCTGCAGCCCTCCGAGATCTCGGACAACGGCAAGTTCACGGTGCTCCGCTTCCCGGGCAATCATGAAATTCCCGCCATCTACATGGTGCGCCCGGATGGGTCGGAAACGCTCGTCCCGTTCGACGTCCGCGATGAATTCGTGGTCGTTCACCTCGTGGCGACCCAGCTCCGGCTGCGGCGCAATCGCGAGGTGCTGTGCATCTATAACCAGGCGCCGACACCCTATGGTCTCGACGCCGGCACCAACACGGCATCGTCGCATGTCGACCGCACCGTACAGGACCCGAAGGAGTGAGCGCGATGGACGAAACCGCGTCGGACGATCGCCGCCCGATCACTGGAGATCCTACGCCCGAGCGCGACGAGATCCTGCGCGACCGGGGTATCGATCCCATCGGCGGCATGACGCCGGCGAAGCGCAACACCGCGCTAATCTTCGCCGGCACCGCGATGGTGCTCGGTATCTTGTGGGTCAATTCAGGCCCGAGCGGGAAACCGGCGGCCAACCTGATGGCGAAGCCCGAAGCCACCGCCAAGCGCACGGACCTGTCGGCACGCGAAACTGTCGCCTATGACGCGGTCGCGGCGCGACCCAAGCCTCTTGGCGCCCCGCAGTCCGATTCCAATGCGCCGGTCCTCAACCCCGGGCCGGATGGCCAGGTGGTCGGATCCGACGGGCAGATCGTGCCGGCGATGCAGCCTGGCGCTACGCCTGCGCCTTCGGCGCAGAACAATCGTCAGAACATCGCCGAACAGGCCCGGCGCTCGACACTGATTGCCTATGGCGGGCGATCCCAGGGGCTCGCGACGTCGGCACCGGACGGTACTGGCAGTGGCAGGCCGGGTTCTCTTATGGCGCCCGGGGAGGATGTCGACGGCCAGCCACAGCGCGGCGCGCCCAATGCACTGGATGCGCTTCGGCAAAGTTCGCCAATCGGCGAGGCACGCGCCTCGATGCTGCCTAATCGCAACTATCTCGTCACCGCCGGCACCTTGATCCCGTGCGTTCTTCAGACAGCGATGAATTCCGCCCAGCCCGGCTACACATCGTGCCTTATCCCGCGCGATGTCTATTCCGAGAATGGGCGCGTCGTCCTCATGGAAAAGGGCACCAAGGTCGTCGGCGAATATCATGGCGGGATCCAGCAAGGTCAGAACCGCCTGTTCGTGCTGTGGACCCGCGCGGTCACACCGCAAGGGGTGCGCATCGACCTCGCATCGCCAGGTTCGGACGCATTGGGCCGGGCCGGGATCGCAGGCTCGGTCGATACCTTCTTCTGGGCACGGTTCGGCAGCGCGCTCCTGCTCTCGCTGGTCGACGATGGCGCCTATATCGCCGGCCAGGCGGTCGCCAATGGCAACAATAATTTCAACAACACCACGCGGGCGCCGAGCGAAGGCGCGAGCATCGCCCTTCAGAACAGCATCAACATCCGACCCGTGCTCAAGAAGAACCAGGGCGAGGAAGTCGGCATCTTCGTCGCCAAGGATTTCAATTTCGCGGACGTCTACAATCTCGAGCTGCGGCGCGAGAAATGAGCGACACGGCGGTCCTCCGGCATTTTCTCAATCCGATCATGCCGCTGCTGGAGCCTGCCGAGGTGACCGAGCTCGTCATCAACCGGCCGGGTGAGGTCGGCATCGAGGATCATCGCGGCTGGCATTGGCATGATGTCGCCGAACTCGACAGCGAGTGGCTGGCGACGCTGGCTGTCGCGGCGGCCAGCTTCACGCGCCAGGACATCAATGCCGAGACGCCGATCTGCTCGACGATCCTGCCCGGCGGCGAACGCTGCCAGATCGTGATCCCCTCGGTCACTCCAACGGGATCGCCCTCCTTCACCATCCGCAAGCCATCGCGGGTGAACCTTGCAGTCGACCAGCTTGCCCAGGCCGGCCTGTTCGCCGGCACGCGCGCCGCAGCGCGGGGTCTGACCGACGTCGACGCGAAGATGGTCGCGATGCGGGACGCCGGCGACTGGCCGGCTTTCTTCAGAACCGCGGTGGCGGCGCGCAAGAATATCCTGGTGAGCGGCGCGACCGGATCGGGGAAGACCACCTTTGCCAAGGCGCTGATCCAGCTCATCCCGCGCGACGAGCGTCTGCTGACGATCGAGGACACACGCGAGCTTGTCGTCGACCACCGCAATGTCGTCCACATGGTCTATTCGAGCGAGCGACAGGGGCTGGCCAAGGTCGGACCCAAGCAGCTTCTCGAGAGCGCATTGCGCATGCGCCCCGATCGCATCCTGCTGCAGGAACTGCGTGACGGCACCGCCTTCTTCTACCTGCGCAATGTCAACTCAGGTCACCCAGGTTCGATCACGACGGTCCACGCTGGGTCCGCGATGGGCGCGTTCGAGCAGCTGACCCTGCTCGTCAAGGAATCCGAAGGCGGCCGCGATCTGGCGCGCGACGACATTCGCGGGCTGCTGCGCATGCTGGTCGATGTCGTCGTCCAGACCCGCAAGCGAGACGGAAAATTCGAAGTCGAGGAGGTGCATTTTGACCCGGCTGTCGCAAGCCAGTCCTCTCACTAAGGTCGCGCTTGTCGGCGGCGCTCTGTTGGGAGCGGCGCTCGCATGCGCGCTTTGCGCGATATTGGTGGCGCTGATCGGGCTGAAGCAGATCGGACCGAACATGCAGGTGACGGCACTGCCGTCGTGGCTGTGGTATTATCGCGCCGACCCGCTTCTCCATCTTTGGCTGCAGCGCGGCGCGATGGTGAGCGGTGCGATCGCCTTCATCATCCTGCTCGTCATTCTCAAGCGCGGTCGATCCCTGCACGGTGAGGCGCGCTTTGCGCGCGAAAGCGAGATCAGGCGCGAGCAGCTCCGCGCAAAGTCGGGCATCATCGTCGGCCAGAAAGGCGGTCGCTATCTGGTGTTCGGCGGGACCGAGCATGTCCTGCTCGAAGCCCCGACCCGGGCCGGCAAGGGTGTCGGTGTCGTCATTCCCAATCTGCTCAGCTGGGCAGACTCCGTGGTCGTGCTCGATGTGAAGCGCGAGAATTGGGAGATCACCGCCGGCTTTCGGGCGCGGCACGGTCAGACGGTCCACCTGTTCGATCCTCTCGACCCCGAAGGCCGCACCGCGCGCTACAATCCGCTGAGCTATATTGATCGGCTCGACGACATAGACGTCGTCAACGAACTCCAGAAGATCGGCGGGATGCTGTTCCCGTCGCCTGAGAAGGCGGATCCGTTCTGGGCCGAGGCAGCGCGCGCCGCCTTTGTCGGCGTCGGGGCGCTTGTCGCCGCCAATCCTGCCTTGCCCTTCACGATCGGCGAGATCTACCGCCGCATGACGACTGGCGACCCGAAGGTCGAATTGCCCAAGGTGGTCGAAGAGGCGCAGCAGCGCGGGCAGCGGCTGAGCCAGGCCTGTGTGTCGGCCCTGAGCGATTTCACCTCCGCGTCCGACAATACTTTTTCCGGGATCAAGCAGACGATCACGTCCAAACTGAACCTGTGGCTCAACCCGTTCGTCGATGCCGCGACCTCGGAGACCGATTTTGATCTGCGGCAGGTTCGCCGGGAGCGCATGTCGATCTATCTTGGGGTGTCGCCGGACAATATCGACCGCATCGCGCCGGTCTATAATCTCTTCCTCCAGCAGCTGATCGACCTCAACACGCGAGAGTTGCCGGCGACGGGCGGGAACGTGCCAGTGCTGGTCTTGCTCGATGAGTTCGCCCGGCTCGGCAAGGCCCCCGTCATAGCGTCGGCTTTCTCCTATGTGGCAGGCTATGGCCTGCGCCTGCTGCCCGTGATCCAGAGCCGTTCGCAGCCACGCGCGCTCTACGGCCCAGACGTCACCGATGAGATCATCGCAAACTGCGGCCTTGAAGTGGTCTTCACGCCAAAGGAGCTGAAGGTCGCCAATGAACTGTCCGAGCGGCTCGGTTTTTTCACGATGAACGTGAAATCGAAGAGCCGCACGATCCACGGGATGCTCGCCAATCGCAGCATTTCGGAGAGCGACCAGCGCCGCGCGCTGATGATGCCGCAGGAACTGATGCAGATGCCCAAGGGCGATCTGCTGCTTCTGCGGGGCGGCATTCCGCCAGTCCGCGGCCGCAAGATCGAATTTTTCCGGTCGCGCCGGTTCACCGATCGGATTTGCGACCCGCCAAAGGTTGCGCCCCGCCTCGTTCGCCTGCCGACGCCCAAACCCGTGGCGGCGGCGATCATCGGCGCGGGCTCGGATGTGCTCGCCCAAGCGATCGAAGCCAAGCGCGCCGCTCTGCACCCATCTGCCCCGCCTGCTGAAAAGGAGCCTGTCGTGACCAGAATGTTGAGCGCCGACGAACTGTCGGGCACGGTCGAGATAACCGACGACATGCTCGTGCTTGGCGAATTGGAGGAATTGCCGGCGCCGGGCGACGAAGAAGCCGCGCTGGCCTTCGTCATGGCGATGGCGGCGCGCGCGGCGGTCGAACCCGAGGAGGATCAGGAGATGGCGGATACATTAGCAGACGGCAGGCAGCATCATGGCCGCTGAGAGCAAGGCGAGCGCGCCGCGGCGCCGAACAAACGGCATCGCGATCGACGACAAGACGGTGAGCAAGGCGGTCGGCACCAAAGATCGGTCGGACCCTGTCGAACCCGAGATTGCGATTGCCCCGACACCTCCCGTCAAGGCGGATGCCAGGCAGGCGCCTACGGCCCCGTCGGTAGTAGCGGGCGATCTGCCCGAGGCAGTGCGCAAACGCTATTATGCCGACAAGGCGAAATGGTCGGGCGATCCGGCCTATTTCACCTCGGCCGACGCGAAGGATCCCGCGTTTCGCGATCAGGGACGGCGGCTGCTGACGGCCAATGAGAGCCAGGAAGTCGTCAAGGACATGGTGGCGATCGCGCAGCATCGTGGATGGGACCGCATCCATATCACCGGATCCGAGACCTTTCGTCGGGCGGCCTGGCTCGAGGCTTCGCGAAACGGCCTCGAAGTCCGGGGCTATAAGCCCAATGAGCGCGACCTGCAGGAGCTTGATCGCGTGCGCGGCGAGGCGAGCAAGAACAGCATCGCGCCGATAACGTCGCGGGATGCCGCCGAGAGCAGAGACCCCGCGCCGGCCCGCCGGTCGTCGACGCAGGGTCAGGCGGATCGCGCGCCGCCGCGCGGATCGGACCGGAGCCTGCCGAACGATCGCGCGATCGACAGCCAGTTGCGGGTCATGGAAGCGGTCGTGCAGCGCACCCTGTTCGACAATCCCGAGGCGATCATGCGGGTCATGGGGGTCGCCCGGGCGCAGCTTCAGGCGCATGTCGCAGCGGGGCGCACCATAAAGCCTGCCGAAGTCCGGGATCGGGGTCCGTCGGTGCAGCGAAGCGTGGAGCCTGCCGCGGCGCCCGCGCGCGGCGCGACAGTACGGCCTGGCCGCGAGCATAAACCGCCGGAACGCAATCGGGCCCGCTGACGCTGCGTATCGATTGGTTCATCAATCGCGCATTCTGTTCGTCTGAAGCGAACGAAATCGCGATATTATAAACTGATCCTTGTCAGCGGTTCAGAAATACGGCAATTTGTTCGGTATGGACGGACAAAGGCGCCAGACTCTGAACCAGCTTCTCACGGCGTTGCCGCCGGGTCTGCTCGTGGATTCGGCGTGGTTGCAGGCGCAGGGCGTCGCCCGCACATCGGTCCATGATTATGTTCGGCGCGGGTGGCTCGAGCGCGTCGCGCCCCGGGTCTATCGGCGCACGACGACACAAGGTGCCGCAGCATCGCTGCGATGGGACATGGCAGTGATGTCGGCGCAGCGGACCGCAGCCGGCGAACTCTATGTGGGCGGCATAACCGCTCTCGAGCTCCATGGTCTCGGGCATTTCGCCCGGCTCGGCGGGGAACGGACGGTCCATCTCTACGACCCGGACCATGCAGCCCCTTCCTGGCTCGCGACCTTGTCCACCAACGCCCAGCTCGTGATGCACCGACGCACGCTGTTCGAGGCGTCGGACCTCGGCATCGACTGGCACCGCCTCGATCTCGGCACTACGCGGCTCGGCGATGTGGCGGCCTCGCCACAGGCCAGCGAAGCCTGGGATCATTTCCTCCGCGTCGCCAGCGCCGAGCGTGCGACGATCGAGCTGATGGACGATGTGCCTGCGAGCCTTACCTTCGACCATGCCGACAAGATCTTCGAGAACCTCACGACCCTTCGTCCCCGGCTGGTGACGGACCTGCTGAAAAGCTGCACGAGTATCAGGGCCAAGCGACTGTTCCTGTTCTTCGCCGATCGTCACGCGCATGGCTGGGCGAAGCGGATCGATCGCGACGTCGTCGATCTGGGCCGGGGCAAACGCCAGCTCGTACCCGGTGGCCGACTGGACACACGGTATCAGATCACGGTGCCCGAAGCCTTCGGCCCCAAAACCGAAAGTGAAGACCAATGACGGCGCAGATCTATGCGGACCAGGTACGACTGCTGGTCCGCGCCATCCCGGAAATCGCGCAGGAGGAGATCTTCGCGCTCAAGGGCGGAACGGCGATCAACCTGTTCGTGCGGGATCTCCCACGCCTGTCGGTCGACATCGACCTTGTCTACCTGCCGGTTGCCGATCGCGAGAGCTCATTGCAGGCCGTGAGAGACGGGCTCGAACGGGTCGCGGGCCGTCTCGAACGGGGTGGCCGCATGGCGGTCGAGCGTCGCCTGCTTCCCGACGGCAAGCGTCTTGTCGTCCAAGCCGACGGTGTGACGATCAAGATCGAGGTCTCGCCGGTCTTGCGCGGAACGGTATTTTCGCCTGCCGTGCGATCGGTCAGCCGCGCGGTCGAAGACCGTTTCGGTTTTGCCGAGATGCAGCTGGTGTCCGAGGCAGATCTCTATGCGGGCAAGATCGCGGCCGCGCTCGACCGCCAGCACCCGCGCGATCTGTTCGACATTCATTTTCTCTTCGCCAATGAAGGGATCAGCGATGACCTCTTCAAGGCGTTCCTCATCTACCTCGTCAGTCATCCGCGCCCTGCCCATGAGTTGCTATGTCCGCACCGGCTCGACATCCGCGATCAATATGGTGCGGAGTTTCTCGGCATGACCGTCACGGACCTGCCGCTCGAGGCGCTGCTCGACGCGCGCGAGCGCCTGATCAGCGAACTTGGCGAACGGGCGCGACAGCCCGCCAACAGGCGCTTCCTCATGTCGTTTCACGAACTCGCGCCCGATTGGTCGGCGGTCGGGCTCGATCCGGAGATTGCCGAACTGCCTGCGCTGCGGTGGAAGGCGATCAATCTCGAGCGTCTACAGCGCGAGAACCCGGACAAATTCGCTGGCCAGCTCCGCGCTCTTGGCGACTGCATCGGCGAGGAGACGGCGTAAGCCTCGCCCGTTTTGTTCCATCTATGTTCCGTGATAAGCTCTCGCATCGATTCGTTTTGTGAGATGCGAGAGGTGAGCCATGTCACGGCTCTACACAGTCATCAGTACAGCTGCCGACATCGCCGCGCATTTCAATGCCGAGGCGAAGGCTGATCTTGTCGTCCCTTCGGAGACTGTCGAGGCACTGCCAGGCCTGGTCATCTTCGAAAAGGGCGGCCGTCGGATCCTGCGCGAAATGGACTGGGGCTTTCCGCGGCTCACCCGTGAGATGCGCGAACGGGACGAGCCGCCAGGCCGGATCGGTCTCGTCGCCGACCTGACCAATCCGCTGTGGGACAGCATGGTCGTCCACCCGCAATATCGCTGCCTCATTCCGCTCACCCATTTCGCCAATCCGCACGGCGATGCGAGAGCCAAGACGCGCAGCTGGTTTTCGATCGTCGACCGGCCCCTTCTTGCCTGGGCGGGCTTCTGTCGCAACGTGCCGGACTATGGGCCGGTCTATGCCGGCATGACGATGGACGCGAACAGCGCGGTCATGCCGTATAATGATCGCATGCCCGTGCTGCTGGAGTCACAGGATTATGCGCGCTGGCTGGGCGGCAGCATTCAGGATGTCATCGGCTTCCAGTTTCGCCCGCCCATCGCGGCCGAGCGGATGCAGGTACTCGATAGTGACGATCTCTGGCGCAGCGGCGATCTGCCGGTTGCGCTGCGCCCGCAAATGGCATTGCTCTGAGCGTGGCAGTGAGCAAGAACCCGTACAGTCGCCTCGCCGAGGGTAGCCATGTGTAATCTCTATACCGTGCGCAAAAGCGCTGCCGAGGTCGCCGCCCATTTCGGTGTTGCCGCACCGGCGTCGTTCAACACGCCCGAGGAGACCCTGCCGGGATATCCGGGAATGGTGGTGCGCGAGGCCGATGGCGAGAGGGTACTTGAATCGATGGTCTGGGGCTTTCCCCGACCCATGAAGAGCAAGAAGACCGGTGTCCCGATCAAGCCGAAGCCGGTCAACAATATCGCTGATCTCACCAACTTCATGTGGCGGGGGATCGCGCCCAAGCCTCAGTGGCGTTGCCTCATTCCGCTGACGGGATTTGCCGAGGCAGAAGGCGAGAAGGGATCGATGACCCGGACCTGGTTTCGCGTGAAGGATGCCCCGATCTTCGCTTGGGCGGGGATGTGGCGGCACAGCGATGAATGGGGTGCAGTCTATTCGGGACTGATGACCGATGCGAACGCAGCGATCGCACCGGTCCACAACCGAATGCCCGTCCTGCTACAGGAGGACGAATATGATCGATGGCTGCACGGCTCGCTCGCCGATGTTGAAGCGTTCCGGGATCGGGTGTTCCCGGACAAGTTGATCGAGATGGACAGGACCACCGAGCTGTGGTCGCGCCGCGCGGCAAAATCGGCGGAGACGAACTAGCCAGCGCCAGTCAGGCGCGAAGACCCCTGCGCGCCATTTCCGACCTCGCCATGCGTCCGAGCGGCGCTGTGTCGCTGGTCCCAAATATGTCCTCGAGATCGAGAAGATCTTCGTCGCCAAGCGCCCCGATCGACTGCTCGATCTCGCGAAGGGTGGAGATAGCGCGGGTGTCGCGTCGAGCCCGCCATCGAGAGTGAAGGCGTTTCATGGCGCGAGAGTAGCAAGGATGCGCGCGCCCAGCAGCGTATCGCGTTCCCTTTCCCCTGTTGAAAATTCGAATTGGCGACGTCCTAAGTCGCCTTCGTGATTGCAAATTCGACCCGATCTGGCCTAATTGACCTTGCCCGTGGAGACATGGGTGGAGGCGTCGAAACCTTCAAAAGCGAGAGCCGGTCCCAGCTATGGAGACCGGGTGGCGGACGCGTATGTCCAAGGCCACCCGGCCCAAAGGCGGCCGCGCCTGTCTCGTTTCAGGTTTCGAACACCCGGTTCCAACGCCGGCACGCCTCATAATTCAGGGCGTGCCGCCGGCTGTCCGGAGAAGATGGCTTCGGGGTGGCGCGGGCGCTCGACAAAGGGAACTGGAGCGTGATCAACGACCTGAGCTTTGGTGGACGTCTGTCCGTCTCTCCAGCTTTTTGATGGAGCCTGAAGACAAGGATCCGGTCGTCAGCGCGATCGGCGGGACCCTCGGGATCATCGGCGCTCTACTGGCGCGCGCTGGCGTCGCATCCCTGGAGGAATTTGCAGGCGCTCTGAGCGTCTATGCGCGCGTCACGCGCGAGACCGATCCCGATCAGGCCGAAATCCTGGACCAATGGGTGTCGATGCTACGTACCCTCGCGGCCCGCAGCGCCCCGCCCAACTAGCGGCGCGGCGCAACCGATCGCTCAGCGTTCCCGGTCACGCGGCTTGTGCGGCTCCCGGTCTGGCTTGTCCGCAGCCTTGGATCCCATCTCTGGTGTGCGCTCCCCCTGCCCGGCTGCGCGCTGCGCCATCATGATCTCACGCGCACGGGCAAGGCGCCGGGACACGGCCGGCGGCATGGCGGCCACGAAGCTGGTCACATCCTGCGCCAGCGCCAGATCCTCTTCCTTGCCCGTTGCCGCGAGCGCGGCGGCCGCCTGCGCATAGGTCGCACGAATGAACTTCTGACGGCCAAGCGCCGCCACATCCTCGGCCCTGCGTTCGGGCTCGGCAGAGTTCGCGAAGGTTTCAGCGCGCTCTTCGGTCAGGCGGTGAATGTCGAGCCCCTTGCCCTCTCCTGCGCCAAGGCCGTCGGTCCGCGCGTCGAGATGCCGCGCCGAAGAGCGGATGCGCTTCTGGACATGGCCCCGCGCCCGGCGCGGCGTGGCTTCGGCGGCGACCCCCCGCTCGCGCAGCTCATGCGCAAAGCTTTCACGCCAATGATGCAGGTCGGCTTTGCGCGGATTGAACCGGGTGCCGTCCTCGCCCTGGGTGGCGACGGTCAGATGAACATGGGGATGGTCCGTGTCGGTGTGCAGCGCGACCATATAGGCAAACTGCCCCTCAAACTCGACGCGGGCAAAAGCCTGAACTGCGTCATGGATGGTCGCGGCATCGGTCGTGCCGCCCGGCATCGACAGCACCATCGACATCGACGTCGGCCGATCGCGTCCAGTCGGGTTCATCGCATCGTCGAGCATCGCCCAGTCGCTGGCGATTGCCTTCAGCCGCTTCTCGTCGGTGATGATCTCGCCTTCACTGCTGCGCACCTCGAGTTTGCCATGCCGCGAGATGTAGCCGAAATGCTCGGAGAGATGCGCAGGCCCCCGCTGCTTGCCCGAGATCTTGACCATGACCTCGGGCGCCTTGCGCACGATGCGCTCGAGCTTGGCGCGCGCCTGCGCGGGCGTGAGCATGGCCGAGCCATCACCGCCCGCACTGCTCCGGCCGCCCCGTATCCGCAACGTCGCGCCTTTCAACGTACGCTTGCCGCCGCTCGGCGGGCGCCAGGCCTCCATCAGGCTCGGGAGCGGCAGGACGTCTTCGTCGCCGCCGCTCATGCCGGCGTATCCCAATAGCTCGCATCGCCCTTGAGCGCCTGGCCCAGCGCCGCGAGCTTCTTGTCCACATCATCGCGGAAGGACGCAACGCGAGCGGCCTCCCGTGCGAGGTCGAGGCCGGAATCGACCATCGTCGCGGCGTGCAGAGCGTGGACCGCCTGATTGAGGTTGATGCCGATGCGGTTGAGCTCGCGCCAGGACTGCGCGATCGCCGCGCGATCGGGACGCGGTGGCGGTGCCTTGCCGAAGAGACGCCGGCGCAAAAGGGCAACGATCCATTCGGTGCGCTTGAGGCCACGCGCCTCCGCCGCCGCATCGAGCAAGGCCAGGTCGCTCGGGGTCAGGCGAACCTCGACCCGGCCCGTCGTGCGCTCGCGAGGCGCCGGCACCACGACATCGTCCGCGTTCGTGCGCAGCGCCTCGTCGACCAGCCCACGCAGCAGTGCCGAGCGGCCGCCGCGGGAGGCTGCCATCGCATCGAAGCGCGCCGCGAGATCATCGGGCAGGCGGAGGCCGAAAAAAGCCATCCGCCATCCTATTGTTAAACATCCCCGGCGACAAGCCTATCCGGCCCTCACCTTAATTGACCCCTTCCATAGTCTGCTCAAGCAGACTCGCAGCCTCTCTGGAAGAAGCGCCTCACCGGCTGCGCAGGCAAGCCCGAAATGATCGTTGAAAAGAAAATGGCGGCATCCCTGAAGGAGGGATGCCGCCATCATTCGATCTGAAAATTCAAGCTTACTGACGCGGAGTGAGTGGTGCTGTTGGCCGGGGCCAGCGCTACCCATCATTGTCCGGGTGCGGCGGGTTGGCCTCGTCGATCAAGCGCTGGATGGCCGCGATCGGCGTATCATCCTCGAGCCGGATCATCGCGCCGCAGGAACAGGCAGCGGCTTTCTGCAAGCGCATCTGCCGGTACGGAACACTCAGTTCGGCTCCACATTTCGGGCAATCCACCTGTGCGCAGATATCGTCCAGTTCGCCGGTCATCATGCCTCCTTGCGCGAAGCGACTCATCGCAGGTTGAGAAACAGCCTACTCCAGTCCAGCGCTCATTCGAACGACAGATCGCGCGAGGCGACCTCACCCTCATCGCCGTCATCGAACACCACCCGAACGCGCTCGGGCAATATGAGCCGGGCGGATCGGGCGCCGACCATCACCTTGACGGGGCTGGGCGCCACGATCGGACGCGCGTGCCCTGCCCGGCCCGTCGGCTTGGCTGGCGATGGTGCGGCGGGCACGGCTGCCGGCGCGGTGGGCGCAGGCGCGGAACCGGCATCGACCGCACCCTTGAGCGAGGCAATGAACCGGCTACCTTCGGCAAGCGTGACGCCACGCTCGCCCAGTCCTGCGACGAACCCGCGCACCTCGACCGGATGCTTGCGGGCGGCGCGGTGGAGATCGTAGAGGACGCGGATGGGGGCCTTGTCGATCGCCTCGCGCAGATAAGGCTCCATCTCGCCATAGGCTGCGTAGAGCGAGACGAACTGCTTGGACCGGCCGAGCGCCTTGGCGATCTCGGCCTGGGTCTTGCCCTGCGCCAGCATGCGCTCGACGCCAAGCGCGAGTTCACGCGACGAGAGGCTGGCGCGCTGATCATTCTCGACGATCTGATCGGCGAGGACGTCACCGCCCTCCCCCGCTTCGCTGACGATCGCCGGAATGGTCGTCTTGCCCGCCGCGAGCGATGCGCGGTAGCGCCGTTCGCCCATGCGGATGACATGTTTGCCGTCCGCATTCCTGGGGCGAACGATGATCGGCTGCAGCACGCCGCGCACCTCGATCGACGCTGCAAGCTCGGCGAGTTCCACTTCGTCGAAGTGCGTGCGCGGATTGCCGGGGTCGGGCATCACCCAGTCGAGCGGCAAGTCCTCGACGCGCCGTGCGCTCTCATGCGCGCCCACGAGCATTCCGAACTCTTCGGCGCGCTGATCGAATTTGCCCATCAGGCGCTCTCCTTCGCCCGCGCATCGACGCGCCGTTCTACTTCGGCGAGGATCGAGCGGATCTCGTCCGAAGCCGCCTTGGCGCCGCTCCCCGTTTCATGCCAGACCGCATGATGGTTCTCGGCCGAATGCTTGTAGGTCGGGCGCGCCTTCACGAAGGCGGGGAACATGAGCGCCGGGCCGACCGCCTGGGTGAGCTTGACCGCATTGTCCATGTCCCGCTTGTCGAAGGCATTGACCATCGAGGGCAGCAGCCCGAGGAAATTGACCTTGCGCCCGCCGCGCGCGCCCTCGGCCTTCTTGAGCGCAGTCAGCAGCATCTTGGCGCATTCCAGCGAATCCTCGGCGACCTGAACCGGCGCGATGACTTCGTCCGCGACCGCCATCGCGCTCAAGGTGAGCTCGTCCCATTTGGGTCCGGTGTCGATCACACAATAATCGAAGTGGTGAGGCAGCTCGCGGAAGCGAACGATGAAGTCGTGCACGTCCTGCGCAGCCTTGACCATCTGGAGACGCGGATCGGCCGCGAACACGGTGATGCCGGCCGCGTCGTCCAGCACCAGTTTTGCGTCGGGATCGAACAGGTCGGCGGAAAACCAGCCGGTCCGTTCCTTCGCGAGCCGGCGGGTCGACGACCCCTGCGGATCGAGATCGATGAACGCGACCCGCCGCCCCGCCTGCTCGGCCAGATACCAGGCGAGATGGGTCGCAAAGAAGGTCTTGCCGACGCCGCCCTTGAGCAGGCTGATGACGATGGTCTTCACATCATGTTTCCCTGCCAGGCGCCGCGCTCAGAAATCGTCGCCACCGTTGCGAAGGTTGCGCTCATAATGGTCGCGCGCCGACCAGTCCCCACCGCCTTTGCCGAACCGGGGGCCGACATCGCGAAACAGATAGACGGTGAAGGCGAAGCACGCGAAACCGAAGAGGATCGCGTGATCGGGATGCTGGGAAAAATACTCCGCCATGATCAGTCTCCTGTAGCAGCCGCGGGCCGGGGCTGCCGGCCGCGTTGGTCGCGAAGTTCCGCATCGGGGACATCAAGACCATAGGTTTGCTTCAGCGCGTTCATGACGAGCGCGCGGATGGTGATATTATCGTGGTCGAGCGCGAGCCTTGCGATCGCGGCGTGCATCTGCGGGGTCACCCGCAGCTGCAGAAAGGCCGAGCGCCGTTCCTCGCTCCCCTGCCCCTCCGTCACCATATGCTCTCTCTCCTCTCGCGCTGCCCCGATGATCTGCGCCCACCGTATTGAATTCAATACGCCCGCGATGAGGCGTCTCCCCGGCACGACCGGCGCAGCGCGCACCAAAGTCTGCTCGAGCAGACTTTGCCCGGCACCGCCTTCATGAGGAGGGCTGGCCCCGCCGCGCGAGGCCAGCATGGCTCAATACTCTTGCGCGAGAAGAATGGTCAGCACGCGCGTGGTGACATTCTCGTCGGTCGGATCGGGCGAGCCGAACTCCAGCGCGCGGTCATAATAGTCGATCTTCCAGTAGAGCACCGCGTCGCGGAAGGTGAACCGGCCGAAATCGCGCTCGCCATGCGGATCCACGTCGGGACCGAAGCTGTCATAGTCGCGGATGGTGCGCAGCAATTGCGCCCGGGCCTGAAAGTTGCGGAACAGGCTGACGTCGCCGATCAGGCTCTGAACGCCGATGGTCATGACCACGCGGTTATGGCCTGGCCGGGTGAGCGAGTGGCGCAGCGCGTCATTGAGCTGGGCGATGGTTGCAGTGCGATCGGGCTGCGAAGAGGTATGGCTCTGATGCTCGGGCATGCGATCTGTCCTGTGCGTTCGAAACCCCGCCGATCGGGGTCTTTCAACACTGGCCGGCGCGCCGGGGCAAAGCGGGCTCGCGCACCTGTAGGGTCGCAACGGCAGTGGAGAAGCCCGGCCACGGGCTTGCGCGGGACAGCGCCTCGGCGAGACCCGGACATGGTGATGACACCCGAGCTTTGGGCGGCACACAGGAACAGGTGATTTCGCTGGACGGGCATCAGAATGCTGGACCGGACGGTGACGCGGACTATCATTGCCCGATGACCGCTGCTCTTCACATCCTCTGGCCTGTCGCGCTGCGCAGCATCGGCGCGATGCAGCGGCACAAAGTCCTGGTGCGCAGCCAATGCCGGCGGTGCGGGGCGCTGATGCGTGTCGACCTGGACGACATGGTCGCGCGCCATGGCAGCAGCGGTTCGCTCATCGACGTACAGGAGCGCTGCCGCATGGTCGCCTGTGACGGTGCGGCCTTCTATCTGGCCTCGCCCGGCTATGGCGGTCCATGGCGAACATTGCTGGGCGATCCCGGCCTCGCCGAGGGCCTCGCCAATGGCGTCGCGCCGGTCACGGCCGAGACGCTGCTTGGGCCGACCGCCCGCTAGAGCAATCGCCTTTCCAGCAAGGGATCGTTACCCGGCAGGGCCGAGACCCGGCACGGGGCTCGGGGCGTCAGCCTAGAGCCCGGTCCGGCGCAGCCGGCGCCCCGACCTCCCTTAATCCAGCGGACCGAACAATCTGGTCAGGATCAGATCGAGCGTCGCGACCTTCTCGAATTGTCCCTTGGCGATCACCCGGTGCATCGGTCTTTCGTTCTTCTTGCCCTGCGCCGTTCCCTTGGCATGGCGTGCGACCGGAAAGCCGCGAATATCGGGCAACGGCACATCAGGCGCATTGCCGAACCAGAGATAGGACAGGAGATCGAGGTTGGGTGAAACCACGATCCAGATGATGCAGCCGCTCGGCTTCTCCATGAGCTTGAGGTTTGCGGTCACGCGCGGCGCGCGCCCGCCCAAGGTCACCGTCTTGAACTGAATATGCCGGGTGATCGCCTTGTAGCTCATCACCAGATCATAGCCGCCGGCATCGAACTCCGAGCGCAGCACCTCCACCCCGGTAATCCCGCGCTGCCACAGACGCCGCAGCGCCTCGCCTACAAAGACATGCTCGACAATGCGCTCGCGCAGGGTCGAGTGCAGATAATGGGCGCTGGTCTGGCTCGGCAGGTCTTCCAATGGCAACGGATCTCGAAAGGCGGCGGGGGCGGCAGCCCCCGCCTGATTGTCAGGCGAAGGGATCATATTCGTTGAGCACGGCGACGTCGCCATCGAAGTCGTCGGCGGTGATGACGGCGAACTGCGTTCCGATTGCGATGACCATCGTGGCGGCCATCAGGGTCTTCGAGAGAGTGAGTGCGCTTTTGCGGGCGGTCCCAAGATCGGTGAACATATCGAGGCTCCTTGTGGTGCCGGCGGGTTCATCCCCGCTCGACTGGCGCCCGAAGCGTCGCTCGCGTGGCCGCGATCACCTTTTGGCGGCACGGCAAAAGGCCGTAGCGTGAGCGTACGGACCCTTTACGGGTTGATCGAATAGGTCCGCGGGAGCGACCAAGGATTGCGCCTCAAAGAGCGGGGTGATCCCGTCGGCCGGCATGAGACGTCCCGCCACCGACCCCGCCGCCCAGTTTGCACGCCGCGCCGGTTGCCCCTTTGTTCGTGATGGTCAGGACGGCTAGAGCGGGGCCGATGACCCTCTCCTACCGACACGCCCTCGCCGCCCTGTTGTTCGTTTGCTCCCTGTCGAGCGCGGCAGCGCTCCCCGCCGCGACCGGCAAAATCAGCTCTGTGACCGACGGCGACACCTTTCGCCTGATGAGTGGCGAGCGGATCCGGATCGCCGATATCGATGCGCCTGAGAGCCGCGCCGACCAGGCCAAATGCGCTGCCGAGCTCGCGCGCGGCAAGGCGGCGACCCGCCAGGCGAAAGCCCTGCTCGATGGCAAGACGATCCGCTTCGAGCGGATCGGGCGCAGCTATAATCGCACTGTCGCGCGCGTCACGCTCGACGGGCGCGATCTGGCCGCAAGACTGATCAGCATCGGCGCAGCACGGCCCTGGCTGCGCCGCCAGCCCAAGCCCGACTGGTGCCGCGCGCGATAGGCGTCACGGCGCCTATGCTCAGGTCCAGAAAGAGGAGGAAATGGACCCGCCGGAAGGGGGAATCGGCGGGTCCGTATCAGGGGCCGCATGCGCGGGGGGAAACAGGCGGCCTCGTCTTTCAGAACCGATCGACGCGCGAGCGGTTCCTTGCCTCAGCGAGGGCCAAGGCGCGCAAGCGTCGCCGGATCGGCCTCGCCATTGAACCAGCGATCGATCGCGGCGATGAACAGACCCCCGCCCCCGGCCTGCGCGAACAGGGTGAGGGACGAGCGCAGCTTGAGGGCATCGATCCCACCGAACACCGCCTCCGCGCTGGTGCCGGTCAGATCCTGCAGTGCCGCCACACAGTCGCGCAGCCGGGCGCCCAGCACCGGATGCGCGAGATAGGCGCGCGCCTCGTCGAGCGACCCGATCGCATAGCGCCGCGCCATTTCGCTCGACCCGAGGCCAGCGATCTGCGGAAAGATGAACCACATCCAATGGCTGCGCTTGGCGCCGCGGCGGATCTCGCCAAAGGCCGTGTCAAAGATCTGCGCCTGGGCGGCGACGAATCGGTCGAGGTCGAAGGGAGCGGTCATGATGGGGCTGTCATAGCCTGCGCGCAGGCGTGCGCCGCCCGGATGCAAATTTTTTCTCGAAAAGGAAATGCCCGCTCCCCCGCCACTTGGGCCGTCCTGTCCACATTCGGAACGGACCCGATGCTTGACTCTGGACCGCAGCAGAACGAACAAACAGAGAACATAACAATTCCTGAGTCTCTTGAATGCCATGCGTGAAGCCACCGTCCTTGATCAGCTGCGGGCGCATATTGCGCAGATCGAGGGCAGTGGTGTGCGCCACGCAACCACGCCCTTCGGGATCGAGGCGATCGACGCGCGGCTGCCGGGCGGCGGCATTGCCGGCGGCGCGCTCCATGAGGTCGCGGGCAGCCCCGACCTTGCCGACGATGCAAGCGCCACGGTGTTCCTGGCCGGCATTCTCGCGCGGATGGAGGGGCCTGTCCTGTGGTGCCTGCGATGGCGCGACCTGTTTGCGCCCGCGCTCCACCTCGCCGGACTGCATCCCGACCGGGTGATCTATATCGAGGCGGGCAGCGACACCAATGTCCTGCTCGCGATGGAGGAATGCCTGCGCCATGCCGGGATCGGCGGCGTCGTGGGCGAGATTGGCAAATACAGCACCACCGCGTCCAAGCGGCTGCAACTGGCGGCCGAGGGGTCGGGCGTGCCGGCCTTCATCTTCCGGCGCGCCGCAAAGGTCGGCCAAGCAGCCGAGGGCACGGCGGCGGTCACGCGCTGGCGGGTGACCGCGAGCCCGAGCGAGGATCTCGGCATCCCGAGCCTTGGCCGTCCGCGCTGGCAGGTGGCGCTGGAGCGCGTACGCGGCGGTAATCCGCACGCTTGGATTGTGGAGGGCTGCGATGCGACGGGTCGTATCGGTCTACCTGCCGCACTGGTCGACCGACCGGCTGCGACGGGCGACAGCCAAATCGCCGCCTGAAGGGCGTAGCATCACCGCGCCCGACGGACCGCTCGTCACCGCAATTCCCGACCATGGCCGCCGGATCGTCGCGGCGGTGGACGCTGCCGCGCGGGCGCTCGGCGTTACGCCTGGCATGACCGTCACCAAGGCGCGGATGCTCGCGCCCGACCTCGCGGTCATTGATGCCCAGCCAGACGCTGACATGGACGGCCTGCGCCGCCTCGCCCTGTGGGCCGGGCAGCGTTATTCGCCGATCGTCGCGCCCGACGCACCCGACGGGCTGTGGCTCGACATCACCGGCTGCGCGTCGCTGTTCGGCAGCGAGACCGCGCTGCTCAAGGATCTGCATCGCCGGATCGCGGCCTTCGGCGTGACGGCGCATATTGCAGCCGCCGACACGGCGGGCTGCGCGCACGCAGTCGCGCGGCATGTCCGTGACGGCAGGCCCGTTGTCATCGAGCCGGGGCAGCATCGCCGGGCAATGGAGCTGCTCCCAATCCCGGCGCTGCGGCTCGAAGCCGAAATCGTCGAGGGCTTGCGCAAGCTCGGCTTCGAACGGGTCGAGCAATTGCTCGGCGCTGCGCGCGCGCCGCTTGCCAAGCGGTTCGGGCGCAGCCTGCATCGCCGTCTCGACCAGGCGATCGGGCAGGTCGCAGAACCCATAGAGCCGATCTTTCCGGAACAGATGCCGCGCGCGCGGCGTGGTTTCATGGAGCCGATCGCCACACCGGAGGCCTTCGCCCAGGTGATCGGCGATCTCGTCGCCGATATTGTCGAGCAGCTCGCCCGTGCGGGGCGCGGCGGCAGGCGTCTCGACTGCTATTTTCACCGTGTCGATGGCCAAGCCCAAGTCATCCGCATCGGGACGGCGACGCCGAGCCGGGATGCGGAGCATCTCGCCAAATTGCTGTGCGCGAAGATCGAGACGGTAGAACCGGGTCTCGGCATCGAGGCGATGACACTGCTGGTCTCGCTGATGGAGGCGGCCGCGCCGCGACAGGGCGAGAGCCTTGAGCATCTGGGCCGGCGCGGACCCGATCTCGCGGCGCTGGTCGATACGCTCGCCAACCGCTTCGGACCCGGAAACCTGCACCGGATGGCGCCTTGCCCCAGCGGCATGCCCGAACGCTCGGCGACCGGCGCGCCGGCGCTGGGCGAAGCACGCGGCGCAGGGTGGGACGATGATCTGCCCCGCCCCGCGCGCCTGCTGGCCAGGCCCGAGCCGATCGAGGTGATTGCGCTGCTGCCCGACGATGCGCCGCGCATGTTCATCTGGCGCGGCAGACGATACCGGGTGACGCAGGGTGACGGCCCGGAGCGGCTGCATGGCGAATGGTGGCGCGATGGCGGCATCGAGGGCCGACAACCGCTCAGCGTGCGCGATTATTATCAGGTCGAGACGCTGAGTGGCGGGCGCTACTGGCTGTTCCGCGCCGGCGACGGCGAGAGCGCCGCGACCGGCCCCATGCGCTGGTTCATCCACGGCGCCTTCGCATGAGCACGGGCGAGCCGGACTATGTCGAACTCCAGGTGACGACGCATTTCAGTTTCCTGCGCGGCGCCTCGAGCCCCGAGGATCTGTTCGCGACGGCGGCGGCGATGGAGATGCCGGCGCTCGGCGTCGTCGATCGTCATTCGGTCGCCGGGATCGTGCGCGCATGGGACGCGGAGCGGCAGACCGGCGTCCGTGCAATCGTCGGCTGCCGCCTCGATCTGACCGATGGCACCGCCCTCCTCGTCTATCCCACCGACAAGGCGGCCTATGGTCGCCTGTGCCGCCTGCTCAGCATCGGCAAGACGCGCGCGGGCAAAGGCGCCTGCCATCTCGACTGGTCGGATGTGGCGGATTGGAACGAGGGATTGCTGGCGATGCTCGTCCCCGACAGGGCCGATGCGACGACGCAGGCCGCGCTGGCGCGCACGAAGCGGCTGTTTGGCGAACGCACCTATATGGCGCTGTCAGTCCGGCGGCGGCCCAGGGACGCGATCCGGCTGCGCGATCTGTCGCGGATCGCGGCCGCCGCAGGCGTGCCGACGATCGCGACCAACGACATTCTCTATCATTTGCCCGAGCGCCGCCTGCTGCAGGATGTCGTCACCTGCATCCGCGAGAAATGCACCATCGACACGCTGGGCAACGCGCGCGAGCGTTTTGCCGACCGGTATCTGAAGACCGGCGCGGAGATGACGCGGCTCTTCCGGCGCTATTTGAAGGATAGCAGCCCGGTCGCGCGCAGCGTCGAATTCGCCAGGCGCTGCGCGTTCAGTCTCGATGAGCTCAAATATCAATATCCCGACGAGATCCAGGTGCCCGGCCGCACCCCGCAGGAAGAACTGGAGCGCCTTACCTGGGAGAAGGCGCCGACGCGCTATCCGCAAGGCGTCGATGGCAAGGTGCGCAGGCAGCTCGAGCATGAGCTCCAGCTGATCGGGCAGCTCGATTACGCCCCCTATTTCCTGACCGTCCATGCGATCGTGGCCGAAGCGCGGCGCCGCGAGATCCTGTGCCAGGGGCGCGGGTCGGCGGCGAACAGCGCGGTCTGCTACGTGCTCGGCATCACCTCGATCGATCCGGTGCGCTCGGAATTGCTGTTCGAACGCTTCGTATCGGCCGAGCGGCGCGAGCCGCCCGATATCGATGTCGATTTCGAACATGAGCGGCGCGAGGAGGTGATCCAGTGGATCTACGAGACCTATGGCCGCACCCGGTCAGCGCTCACCGCCGTCGTCACGCGCTTCCGGGCGCGCGGCGCGGTGCGCGAAGTCGGCAAGGCGCTCGGCCTGTCCGAGGATGTGACGGCGGGCCTGGCCGGGGCGATCTGGGGCTATAGCCGCGAAGGGGTGGAGGAGAAGCACGCGCAGGAGCTCAACCTCGATATGAGCGACACGCGCCTCGCGCTGACGCTCGACCTCGCCCGCCAGCTGATCAACACCCCGCGTCATCTGTCCCAGCATCCCGGTGGTTTCGTGCTGACCCGCGACCGGCTCGACGAACTGGTGCCGATCGAACCGGCGGCGATGGACGATCGCCAGGTGATAGAGTGGGATAAAGACGATATCGATCTCCTCGGCTTCATGAAGGTCGATGTGCTCGCGCTCGGCATGTTGAGCTGCATGCGCCGCGCGTTCGAGTTTCTCGAGAACGACAAGGGGCTGCGGCATGACCTCGCGACCATTCCGGCCGAGGATCCCGCGACCTATGCGATGATCCGCAGGGCCGACACATTGGGCGTCTTTCAGATCGAGTCCCGCGCGCAGATGGCCTCGATCCCGCTGATGGCGCCCAGGACCTTCTATGATCTCGTCATCCAGGTCGCGATCGTGCGGCCCGGCCCGATTCAGGGCGACATGGTCCATCCCTATCGCCGGCGTCGCAACGGCGAGGAGGAGGTGACCTATCCGACCGAAGAGTTGCGGCGGGTGCTGGAAAAGACGCTCGGGGTGCCGTTGTTCCAGGAACAGGCAATGCGCGTGGCGATCGAATGCGCCGGCTTCACCGCCAGCGAGGCGGACCTGCTGCGCCGTGCGATGGCGACGTTCAAACTGACTGGCGGCGTCAGCCATTTCCGCGACAAGCTGATCAGCGGCATGGTCGGCCGGGGCTATGATCAGGAGTTCGCCGAGAAAACTTTCAAGCAGATTGAGGGGTTCGGCTCCTATGGCTTTCCCGAAAGTCATGCCGCCAGCTTTGCGCTGATCGCCTATGCCTCGTCCTGGATGAAATGCCATCATCCCGACGCCTTCTGCGCGAGCCTCCTCAATGCGCAGCCCATGGGTTTCTATGCCCCGGCGCAGATCGTGCGCGACGCGCGCGAACATGGCGTCGAGATCCGGCCGATCGACGTCAATGCCAGTCGCTGGGATTGCACGCTGGAGGAGGGCCGCGGTCGATACAAGGCGGTGCGGCTCGGCCTGCGCATGGCGCGCGACCTCGCTAATGCGGATGCGGCAGCGATCGTCACCGCGCGCGGTGACAGGCCCTATACCAGCATTGAGGAGATCCAGCGGCGTGCCGGCGTCGGGCGCGGTGCGCTGGACCGGATCGGGGATGCCGACGGGTTCGGATCGCTGGGCGCCGACCGGCGATCGGGCCTGTGGGCGGTGAAGGGCCTCGGCAGCGCGGCGCTGCCACTGTTCGCAGCGGCGGACGAACGGGCGGGCAAGCTGCGCGACGAAGCGATCGAACCCACCGTCATCCTGGCCGAAATGGGTGAAGGCGCGGAGGTGGTAGAGGATTATCGCGCCTCGGGTCTCTCGCTGCGCGCGCATCCGGTGGCGTTCCTGCGCGATGAGCTCAAGACGCGGCGGATGATCACCTGCGAGCAGTTGCGCACCACGCGCGACGGCCGCTGGATAGAACTGGCCGGGCTGGTGCTGGTCCGCCAGAAGCCCGGCAGCGCCAAGGGCGTGATGTTCATCACGCTCGAGGATGAGACCGATGTCGCCAATCTCGTCGTATGGACCAATGTCTTCGAAAAGAACCGGCGCACGGTGCTGGGCGCCTCAATGATGGGAGTGCGCGGCCAGGTCCAGCGCGAAGGCGAGGTGATCCATGTCATCGCGCAGCGCCTCGATGACCTGTCGGCTATGCTGGCGAGTGTCGGGCGCCGCGCCGACGTCGCCGATATCTATCGGGTCAGCCGCGCGGACATCGTCAGGAACCCGATGGCGCCCGACCCGCGCGATCGCGAGCAGCGGCCGCTCGGGAAAGACGCCCGCGACATCTATATTCCCGATCTGAGGCTCGGATCGGGGATCATCCCGGGCCAGCCCACCGAGGGCATCAAGATCAAGCCGCGAGATTTTCGTTGATGGCCGGGTAGACCAGGTTGCAGGGATAGTTGACGCTCGCGCGGAGCCGACTGCCAACCCGTGTCAGCCAGCGCTCTGCCTGTCCCAACTGCCAAAAGTCCGCTATTTGCGCCGGGGCCTCGTGACGATTGCCCCAAGGCTCAAGAGAACGCCAATGGCTGCCACGGCGACCCAGCCTCCCATCTGCCAGCCTTTCATCCCGATAGCTGATCCGATCGCCGCGCCAAGGAACATGGTCGTCATGAAGAGCGTGTTGATCCGCGCTCGTGCCTCTGGTCGCAGCGCGAAGATAATGTGCTGGTGTGAAATGAGCGTCGATTGAACAGCGAAGTCCAACAGGATCACGCCGACCACCATGCCTGCCAATGTTCCCCAGGCCCCGAGCAATAGCCAGCCGACTACGGACACCGCTGAGCCCAAGGCGATTACCCGATAGGGGCCGTCACGATCTGCAATCCTGCCTGCGAGCGGCGCCACCAGCACGCCTACAGCGCCAATGACGCCAAACATTCCCGCCCCTGCAGCGCCAATATGGAAGGGCGGCTCAGCCAGGCGCAGAGCCAATACGGTCCAGAACGCGGAGAATGCGCCAAACAGTGCCGCTTGCGTCAGTGCTGCCCGACGCAGTTCGGGCAGGTCGCGCCACAGATCGAACATGGAGCCTATCAGCGCGCGATAGGACATTCGCTCCGTGTTCTGCAGTCGAGGCAACACAGCGCCCATCGCCAGGCCAGTGAAGAGCATGACGGGAGCAGCGGCAAGGAACACCGCGCGCCATCCCCAATGCGCCGCGATGAAGCCCGCCAATGTACGGCTGAGCAATATCCCGATCAGCAGGCCGGACATCACCGTACCGACGGTCGCGCCGCGCTTCTCCGGCGCGGAAAGGTGCGCGGCCAGCGGCACCAATTGTTGGGCAACGCTGGCGGCAAGGCCCAGAAGCGTCGAAGCTGCGACCAGAAATCCAGCGGACGGCGCAGTGCCAACCAGCATGAGCGCTGCAGCAAGAAGCAGGAACTGCCCGACGATCAAAGGTTTGCGATTGGCAATATCTCCAAAGGGCACGATGAAAAACAGCCCAGCGGCATAGCCGATCTGTGTAGCCACCGGGACATAGGCGGTTGTTCTTTCGTCCAGCGACTGCGCCATGAGCGCAAGGGTTGGCTGGTTGTAATAGATATTTGCGATTGCAAGCCCAGTCGCTAGCGTCAGCGTAAAGAGCAATGGCCGGCTCAAATGCCCGGCTTGCATATCGGTTTGGGCGGTGATGGTTGTCATGTTCGCTCATCCAGAAATGATGTCCGGGCGGATATGGCGGCATGTCACTTCTTGGTGTAGTACCGAGCCATGACAATCCGGCATGTCAGATTCTGATGCAATGAACCTATCGGATATCGCCATGTTCGTTGCCGCGACCGAAGCAGGCAGCCTTGCCGGCGCAGCACGGCGTAACGGTACGAGTGCATTGCAGGCATCGCGTCGTATCGCGGCGCTGGAACAGGATATGGGTATCAGACTGTTCCATCGGACGACGCGCGCACTGACGCTGACTGACGAAGGGGAGCGTTTCCTCCCCCATGCCCGTACCATGATCGATGCGCATGATGAGGCTCGTGCTGCGCTGGGGGTTGAAGGCGGGCTGGTCACCGGCACCCTGCGCGTCACCGCCTCGCTGGCATTTGGTCGCAAGGTGGTGACGCCAGCACTGATCGACTTTCTGAAATTGCATCCCAAGCTTGAAGTCAATCTCGTCCTGTCGGACGATGTCCTTGATCTCGTTGCGCAAGGGCTGGACTTGTCGATCCGCGTTACATCGCGATTGCGCGACAGTAACCTCATTGCGCGTCGGTTGGCAGACAATCCACGGGGCCTCTATGCAGCGCCTTCCTATTTGGCAGCGGCAGGCACGCCGCAAAGCCTGACAGAGCTTGCGCTTCATGAGTGCCTGCCTGACGGATCAACAACCTATTGGACGTTCCGGGCAGGCGATCGAACTGTCCGACAGAAGATTGGTGGACGCCTCTCGACCCACAGCATCGATGCCATTCATCAGGCCTGCGTAGAGGGGGCTGGCATTGCGCTACTGTCGGAATGGGACGTCCGGGAGGATCTCGCTTCGGGCAAGCTGCTGCCTGTGTCGATTGCTGATGCTAAACCAGAACCGATGGTGATCGTAGCAGTCTATCCCTCGGCGAAGCTGCTTCCATCGAAGGTACGTCTCTTCGTGGACTATATGCGCGAGCGGTTGTCCGTTTGATTGCGAGGCAGTCTATACTTGTTCCGACCAGAATAGGTCGCATGACGGCCGGATATAATGCGGCAGCTTCCAGCCAGAGGTAACCGTCCGATTGGGACCGCCTGCCTAATGGAGCGATAATTTCTTAAGAGACGGTCATAGCGACGTCGCTAACGACGTCTCTTGATCGGGGATTGCGATGAGGGCGGAAATACTGGGTCAGGAACGACGGCGCCGGTGGACGGACCAGCAGAGGCTGGAGATCATCGGATCCGTCGGCGTCAATGGCGCGACGCTGGCAGAGGTAGCCCGGCGCCACGATGTAACCCGGCAGCAGATTTACACTTGGCGACATGATTTGAAGAAGCGCGGGTTCTTGCTGGCCCCACCGGAGCCAGTCTTTCTGCCTGTGGAGATGCCTGCCGCTCAGAGCCCTGACGTTGCCCGCAGCACAAGCCCAGGCGGGACGTGCATGGTGGAGTTGCGCCTGACGCAAGGCCGGACTTTGCGCTTTGGAAGCGACATCGAGGCCATCGCCTTGACCCAGCTCATCCGCTGCGTGGAGGCGGCGTGATCGGCCCGGGAACTGGCGTGCGAGTTTATCTGGCCTGCGGCGTCACTGATATGCGCAAAGGCATCTCTGGCCTTGGCCAGCTGGCCCAGACGGTGCTGCGACAGAAACCGACAAGCGGCGCGGTGTTCGCTTTTCGAGGACGTCGCGGCGACAGGGTGAAGCTGCTGTACTGGGATGGGCAAGGATTTTGCCTGTACTACAAGGTCTTGCAGCGTGGCCGTTTTCCTTGGCCCTCTGCGGCGGATGGGACGGCGCGGCTGACCTCGGCCCAGCTTGCGATGCTTTGGGAAGGCATCGACTGGAGGCGTCCAAATTGGGCCGCGCCGCCTGCTCACGTGGGCTGACTTTTGTTCCTGAATCTACCTGTTTTCATGGATATTCCTGCCCCTGGCTGGTAAGCAGGATCATGCTGAGCGCGGCGCAAAACCTTCCCGAAGACCCAGCTTTGCTGAAGGCGATAATCGCCGACTTGCAGGCGGAAAACGCGAAGCTGGCGGCAACGGTCCGTGCACATGATCTGGTGGTTCAGGCCCTGCGTCTGCGCATTGTCAAACTGAAGAAACAGGCCTTCGGCAAGTCCTCGGAAAAGATCGAACGCGAGATCGAGCAGCTGGAACTGGCCCTGGAGGACATTCTGGTCGCTGTGGCACAAACCGTCGCTTTGCCGAGCGATGTCGAAGAGGATGAAGCCACTGCGCATGTAGACAGCGCACGGGCCATGGCCCGGCGTCCGCGCGTTGCGTCCGACACGCCGCGCGAGCGAAAAGAACTCGACCCGGGCAGCGCTTGTCCCGATTGCGGGGGCGAGTTACGCCTCGTCGGCGAGGACGTGAGCGAAATCATCGAAATGATTACCGCCAAACTGAAGGTGATCGAGGTAGCGCGGCCGAAAAAGTCCTGCCGCTGCTGTGAGAAAATGGTGCAGGTGCCGGCTCCGAGCCGCCCAATCCCCGGCAGCATGGCCGGAAGCAGCCTGCTTGCCTACGTGCTCGTCTCAAAGTTCGACGATCACTTGCCGCTGTACCGGCAGAATGAAATCCTTACCCGCATGGGCGCTGACATTCCCCGCAGCACGCTGGCTGACTGGTGCGGCAAAGCGATGCGAACCCTGCAGCCCCTGATCGAGCGTATTGAGGCATCGGTCCTGGCCAGCATCGTCATCCACGCCGATGATACACCGATCCAGGTGCTGGATCACACACGGCGGGCCAAGGGGCTCGGTAAGGGCGTGAAGCAAGGCAGGATCTGGGGCTATGTCTGCGATCAGCGCCCGTGGAACGGGGCGGCACCGCCGGGTGTGGTCTATCGCTTTGCTCCCAACTGGAAGGCGGAGCACGTGCAAAACCACCTTTGCAATGCGAGCGGCATTCTCCAGGCCGACGCCTACAAGGGATATGCGAAGCTCTATGAGCCCGGCGCAGACGGCGAACCGCGCTTCCTGGAAGCTGCCTGCTTTGCCCATTGGCGGCGTGACTTCCATGACATCTGGAAAGCGAACAAATCACCGATAGCGCGAGAAGCCCTCGATCGCATCGGCCAGCTATACGACATCGAGCGTGAAATCGCCGGGAAGCCCGCGGATGTTCGGCGTGCCGTCCGCCAGGAGCATAGCAAACCCAAACTCGAGGCGTTGCGCGCCTGGGCCGAGCAGCAACTCACCCGCATCCCCGTCAAGGGCGATCTGGCCAGCGCCATTCGTTATGGCTTGGGTCGCTGGCATGCCTTCTCATTGTTCATCGAAGACGGGCGCGTCGCCATCGATAACAATGCCGCTGAGCGAGCCGTGAGACCTATTGGTCTGGGAAGACGCAACTGGCTCTTCGCCGGCTCCGAAGCAGGCGCTGAAACCGTGGCACGGGCCATGACGCTTATTGAAAGTGCCAAGATGAACGGTCTGGACCCGCAGGCTTATCTAGCCGACGTGCTCGGCCGTATCCACGATCACAAGATCAACCGGATCGACGAATTGTTGCCTTGGAAATGGAAGCCCTTGGTACCATTGGCAGAGGTAGCCTGATGGCCACGATCACTCACGTGCGCACGCTGGACTATGCTGCCAAAATGCTTGGTGAGGACGTGGAGCTGTTGAAAGCCATCGTCTGGAACGATGACAATCTGACATACGGCAGCATCATCAGCGTTTACACTGGCCCGGATGAGACCATTACGGCACTCACCGACGATGGCGTCGACGAACTGTCAGATATGCTTCGAGAAGCACGCCGCACCACCCAGACCTGGCACAGCTTCCTCGATGACTTCCTTGACGATCCCGAACTCGTCACTCGCTTCAAGGCCCAAACACCGCGGTAACAATCGGACGGTTACAGCCAGAGCGGAAATTCCAGCTTTGCAGAACGGCCAACTTCGCCTGACTGATACGGGCCGTTGGGCGGCCGTCCGGTTTGGAGAGAAGGCACTGTTAAACCAGCCCCTAATTGCCTGTTTTGAGCAGTGATCCGGGTCGAAAACCGACGGCTAGATAAGCTCTCCCTGGTCCTGCCCAAGCATCTTATTGATGAAGGGGCGCATATAGGCGTTGACCGTGTCGAACTGGTCGGCCTGAAGCAACGACTCTTTCACCTTCGGGTTGATGAAGTGCCCGCCATACTCGGCGCCATGCAGCGAGACGGTGCCAAGGACCAGTTGCATGTCGCGCGGCCTGTTCTTGAGGGCAAAACCAATGATCGCGGCGGCATTCGTATCGTCCTGGTCCTGCTGAAGCGGAGTATCTAGGATGATCGGACACAGGCAGGACGTGGTGAACTCGCGGATCGTATGTAGCAAGGCGAAATGATAGGCCAGAATAGCTCTCGCTCCGTAGCTACCGGTCTCGTTTATCTTGGGTGAGACGCTTTTCTTAGCAGCGGCTCCGAACGTCACGCCGAGCTCTACTGCGAAGGCGCTAAGCTTCTTGGTGTAGAAGGCTACGATCTCTGCCTTGCGCTTGGCGCTGCTATGCGCCTTCATCAGCTTGAGAGCCTCCTCCTCCTTGACCTGCCATTCAACGATACCCCCGTCGATCACGGCGCGCTCGGCCGCGATTGTGGCGTCGACGATGCGCTCGCTCTCGTGCTTGAGCATGTCACGGAGCTTCACCTCGCCCCGCTTTTCCTCGAGCAGGGCGTCGATCCGCCCTATCCGGTCGTTATATGAATGTAGCGACTGCATTTGGCGTGCCACATCGGCCTCGACCTCTGCCAAAGAGTGTCGCGCGCGCGCAAGGAACCCCCTGCACGCATCCGCATCGCTAATGAGGCTAAAGCGGTTCGCAAAATCATTCTCATGCACGGTATTACAGGTGGGGCATATAACCTGCGCCTCCGACAGGTTCTGGGTAAATTTCACATCCGCATCGAGCTCCGCCAACGCGGTGCGAGCAATCTCGATTTCCTCGACTAGCACAGCGCGTCGAGATTGAAGTTCAGATATCTTGTGCTTCACCCCCTCGTAGATTGCGCGAAGCTCGTTCAACTCAGCCAGTAACTGTTCGATCTGATCCCCGAATAACTCCGGCGAGAAGGTTGCAGTCACCGGCGACCGCCCGTTCCGGAGCCGCGCGCTCGCGCGGTCGAGTGCGCGGCGCTCGGCCTTGAGCTCGTTCTGCTCGCGCTGCGCATCCGCGCGTTGCGCTTGGGCGCTGTAATATTCCCTAGGACGTATCCCAGTGTGATAATCGAGGATGCTCTTCTTGAAATTGGGAATCATGGCGAGACTCTTGAACGAGCTCCAGCTGTCATCCCAGCCCCGGTCTTGGTCTTGATAGAAGGGGAGAAAGCAGAATTGTGGCGGCGGAACCACGAGATCGCTAGATTTGGTGGTTAGTTGAATGGTGAAGTCGAGTAGTTCGGCGACCTTTGGGCCGACCTCCTTCACTAGTGAGGTTCCGGTCCAGAGTAGATTATTTGCAGCATCGAACAAGGCGAACTGATTGTCGAAACGAAGGATCGAGTGGATTGCGCCGTCCACGGAAAATTCGAGCATCGTGGCGACGGATGCCTTAGTCCATTTCTCGTTCATAACCGAGGCATCTGCGCCAAAGGCACCGTAGATGGATTTGATGAGATGCGATTTTCCGGTGTCGTTCTCTCCGAACACTACCGTCGTGCTTTCGTCAAATTTCTCCTGCCTCGCCTTCCCTTCGAGGCGAGAGAGGAGAAGAAGCCTTCGCAACTTCAAGTTTTTCATGAGACTTCTTTCTGAGACTTCTAACTAATCGCTTGTATTGCTCGGCTTTAATGATGTGCGTATATCTCATATATTATCATCGCCTTCAGCCTTAAGGGACTAAATGGTGAAAGGTACTTCTTCCCTACCTCTTCAGCATGAAGGTAGAGCTTCTCGACCATATCGACGAGACTAAGCGTCGTGTCCTCAATGACGCTCGGCAATGCTTCTGCGATCCTCATGCGGATGCGCTGAACCGCGCGGTCAGCTGAGTTCAGCGCGGCAGCACGATAAACCGCATATTCCTGGCTGATGCGAAGCTGATCCGCGAAGGGATATGTTAGGCTCGGCGCAATCGTTCCCCAATCCGGGGACCGGCTGTTGCTCTGGATGGCATCCAACCATTCCTGAACATTGGCCTTGGTCAGCCCCTTTTCCTTGATCGCCTGCTGGAGAGAGGTGGTTTCGCCAGAGAAATTTGCCTTCCTGCGACATTCATCGGCGATCGCCTGATAGACAGCCTCGGGACTGAACCAGACTGTACCAAGCTGTTCCGCGATGAAGGTCTGAAGCTTGCCCTTTGTGTGAGAGGCCACGTCCCCAAGACTTAGATCGGTGCGTTGAAATCCGAGCAGCCCGATCTGTGCCTCAGTCGCACTGGGATAAGCCTCTTGGATCGACCCGACGATTTTCTTGAAATGACTAGGCTCGCATGCGCTCAGGCGAAAGGAAGTCTTGCCAGCGTTGAACCCGCAAAGCTGGTTCGAAACAAAATCGGCAGAAAGGACAGCGCTCGAAAACTTGTCGACATTGTCGAACATTTTGTCGACGAAAGAGGGCTTCTCCTTCGTACCTTCTTCGGTCTTGACTTTCTCTCGCTTGAGTAGGGCAGTTAGCGTCCAACCGCCGTTGGTGTCCTTGGATTTGACCTGATAGAAGCGTACGTTTGTGGGATTGGTTGCGCTATCGAGCAACGCGATATCATCGTGGAACTCGAAGACGATCGCATAGTCATCATTGGTCCCGTGCTGCTGGAATAGCAACGCGAGTCCCCACATGGTCTGAAAATCGTATCGACCTCCCGTCGCCCCCTTCTCACGTAAAGGCTTGCTGACCAGATCTGTTGCTAAAACCATGCCGCGCCCCCGATAGACGTAACTTGATGGCCGCAAACGCAATATTATTCAATCGTCAAGAACGTAGCACTCGCGTTGGCCAGTCATTAGTGGTCTTCCGCCAACAAAGGTCACCGCCTAGGCGCCTGAGCCGACGGCAGCTTCCTGAATAGCCAGTTGTTAGAAGCAAAACGGGCATTACGCCTCGCGGTCGTAGCGTCCTCTATCGACCCGAATTTGCTTCAAACCCGACGTAGCAAAAAATCCCTGGCGACGGGCCCCAAGAACGACAGCGGCTCTGAGAATACCGAAATAGCGGACCATCGGTAGCTGGGCTCGGCTCGAACTCGCCCCTATGGCCGCCTTAGGCACATTGTTGCGAGATCGCTAGACGCCGAAGCTCGATTCGGCGGACAAACGTCGAACGAATTGTGGCCCCTATGTCCTCAATGAGACGCGAAATCGCCAACTTATCTGCGATTGCACGGCCTATTATCTCCAGAACATCCCTGTCCAACTCAAACATTGGAAGTGTTCTCGTAACCAAATTATTTGAACCATTCCGTTTAGGCTCGCGCACCCTCGCCAATCGCATCGTAATGGCGCCCCTCACACGCGCACGTGCACCCGGCGACGTCGCGAGTGAACGGGTCGCGCTCTATTATGCCCAGCGCGCCAGTGCGGGCCTGATCGTCAGCGAAGGCACGCCGATTTCGCGGGAGGGCCAGGGCTATCTCTTCAACCCCGGTATCTTCACAGCGGAGCAGATCGCCGGTTGGCGGCTGACGACGGAATCCGTCCGCGCCAATGGAGGAGCGATGTTCGCCCAAATCTGGCATGTCGGACGCGTTTCCCATCCGAGCATCCAGGATGAGGGGAAGGATCCCGTCAGCGCGAGCTCCAAGATCGCTGCCGGCGCGCTTGCCTACGGCTTCGACGAGGACGGCAAGCCCGATCTCATCCCAACCACAGCGCCGCGTCAGCTTGCCACCGACGAAATCTCCCGCGTAGTTGAGGACTTCGTGCAGGCAGCGGCGAACGCCGTTGAAGCGGGCTTTGACGGCGTCGAAATCCACGGTGCGAACGGCTACCTGTTTGAGCAGTTCATGAACCCGCTCGTGAACGACCGGACGGATGCCTATGGTCCGGAGACGCTCGAAAGCCGGCTCCGCTTTACGCTGGAAGTGGTCGATGCGGTAATCGCCAGGATCGGACGCGAACGGGTCGGTATCCGTCTCTCGCCCTACGGCCAGCTGTTCGACATGCCGCTCTATCCCGAGATCGACGAAACCTACTCGACCCTCGCTCAGGCTCTGGGAGAGCGAGGCATTGCCTATGTCCACATCATGGATCAGGGCGGCTTCAAGATGGGCGAGGGGACCGGCGACGATACCGGCAACAGCTTCCTTGCCCTCCTGAAGGTCATTCGTGGCAAGCTGCCCGACACCGCCCTCATTCTGGCGGGCGGCCTAACTGCAGATCGCGCAGAGAGCTTGATCGCTGATGGCCTCATCGATCTCGCGGCTTTTGTGCAGCCGTTCATCTCGAACCCCGACCTGGTGGCGCGCCTGCGCAATGGCTGGCCGCTCAGCGCTGCCGACCGCAGCACTTTCTATGGTGGGGGCGCCGAGGGTTATATTGACTACCCGTCCTATTCCCCGGTGCCAGAGGCCTGCTGAAGTCGAAGAAGGCGCCGAGCAGAATCCTCCGGTGTGCCAATCACCATATAAAAAAGGCCCGGTGGCATCTGCCACCGGGCCGATCCGTTTTCAGAAGGGAATTTCTTCGTCATCCGGCATGTCGTTGCCCGAGCGATCCGCCGGTTTGGCGCGGGTGAGGAAGGTCACTTCGTCGGCGATGATCTCGGTGCCGTAGCGCTTGATGTCGTCCTGATCGGTCCAGCTGGTGTAGTGGATCCGGCCGCGGACCATCACCTTCATGCCCTTCTCGACATACTCTTCGACCGTCTTTCCGATGCCGTTGAAGCAGGTGATCCGGTGCCATTCGGTATCTTCGACGCGGTAGCCATCGCGGTCCTTGATGACCTTGCCGTCGCTGTCGCGCTTGGGCCGCGAGGTCGCGAGGCTGAAGTGGGTGATCCGGGTGCCGCCCTGCGTCGTGCGGGCTTCCGGGGTGGCGCCGACGTTGCCAGCGAGGATGACCAGGTTCTGCATGTCGAGGTTTCCTTTTCTGTCGGTCGAGGGATGATCCCTTCGACTGATCCCCGGAGAGGGCGGCCAGGACGACGCTTCCACCGCAGCGCCACAGGCGCGGAGGGAAACCCCGAAACGAGGGGTGGTGCGGGCAGCCGTGGCACACGGCAACTCGGCCCGAAGGTTCGCGGGTTGGAAGCGGCGGACGGACGACCAAGGGGTCAGGTGAAGAAGAAGGGGTCCTCCCTCACGTCCGACTGATCTTAGGGAAACCTGTGCAGCACCCATCGCTGCTGGCAATGTCGGCGCCCTTGCCATCACCACGCATCAGGGCAACCTAATATCGGACACGGCTCGACCTTGGCCAACGCACTCGACGCCGACCATCATCACTGTTTCGCAGGCGCGCGGCAGTCCTTTGGCATCGGGCACTTGCCCAGCCGCATCGACAAACGGTCCGCAAAGTCCTGAGCACATGGAGCGAATGGCTCGCGCCGACGCCGCATACCTGCAATGATGGACCAGTCCAGACACGCATGGAAACGCCGATCGCCGTGAGTGTCGTGATGCTCACGCGCCAAGCGGGCGGCTACGACGGGGGAGGCAGAACAAACTTGGCTGACACCACATTGGAACGGATCCTGGCCCAGCGTGGCAGCGAACTGGCGCTTGTTATCGGCAATGGCATCAACCGTTATGCCAACGCCTCCACCACCAACTCGTGGGATCAACTGTTGTTGAAGATCGCGCGCGATTGTGCGCCCAGGATCAGCCGCGTGCCCCCGGGCACGACGCTGACAGAATTCTACGATGTTCTGGAGCTGCGATCGCGCGCCCGTGTCGGCGACCTGCAAGCGGGATTTTGCGAGGAGATGGCGGATTGGCGGCCGTACCCTCACCATCGGGCGATCATGAACTGGGCAAAAAGCCATGATTGCCCAGTCCTCACCACCAACTTCGACGAAGTCCTCAGCAAGGCGGCGCTAACATCCTTTCACCGGCCAGCGAATCCCAAATTCACCAGCTTTTACCCATGGGAATGCTATTTTGGGCACGATCCTGTTGCCGACCCATGCGAAACATTCGCCATCTGGCACGTCAACGGGATGGCTCGCTACAAGCTGAGCATCCGGTTGGGGCTTACGCATTACATGGGATCGGTGCAGCGTGCCCGTGGCTGGTTACACCGGACGGGAGAGGAGAACCTCTTCAAGGCGAAAAACAAGCGCGACTGGCGGGGAGCAGGCACATGGATGCACGTTGCCTTCAATCGCCCACTTCTCATTTTCGGCCTGGCGCTTGAGGAGAACGAGGTCTTTCTGCGCTGGCTGTTGATCGAGCGGGCCAAGTATTTTCGCAAGTTTGCCCACCGCCGACATGACGCTTGGTTCGTGTATGTCGACGATCCCAACGATGAACGTCAGGCTGGCAAACTCTTCTTCCTCGAAGAGATCGGGATAAAGCCAGTCCGCGCCGCCTCCTACGACGAAATCTACGCCAACGCGCACTGGGGGATGTAACCGCTCATAAAGGGAAGGGCGCCGGATGACCGGCGCCCGAGCAGGTCATCGCGCGGAGGGCGGCGTACCCAGACGACCACGGCGATCGACAACGCGGATACCGCGGGCCTTGGCTTCGATTACGAGCCGTTCAGTGACGCCATTGCCTTGGAAGGCGATGACGTAGCGGGGCTTAAGCGACAGCATCTGTTCGTTGCGGCGGAACCCAGCACGATCCCCCAGCTTGCGATCGAGACCGAAGCGAACTTGCTGGATGCCCTTCTGTTCGGCCCAGGAGGCCGCAAGCCGCTCGATGCCCTTCATGTCACCACCATGGACGAGATACATGTCACCGACATGGGCGCGGACCTTGTTGAGCGTCGCCAGCAAATTGTCAGCGAAGGTCTTGAGATCGGCATCATTGGCAAAGGTCAGGCGACCACCTGCGAACACAACCGGCGTGCCGCGGGCGCTATTGGCCTCGAGGCGACGTTCGCGACGTGCCCGCAGGAAGGCATTACCGTCGACGATCGCGGCCGTGACGCCCAGCGAAATGCGGTTGCCAGAAGATGGAGCCCAGGACCGGCCCGTCTCGCGCATATAGTGAGCGGCAGCGACGTCGCGCATGACCTCGAAGGCGCCTGCGGATTCCTCGACCTTCTTGGCGAGATCGATCTTCTCCTCCAGATCGTTGGTGCTGATCTCGGAGCCGTCCTGTTCGGCGAGGAGGAGGCGAATGTCGTCGGTTAGCCGGTCCACAAGCCCATGCTTCTTGGCGGCGGCGCGGTGGAAGAGATTGACCAGGCTCCAGCCGAGATCCTCGATGTCGCGTTCGATCGACGTGTTCGTCATTGTCGTGAAGAGGTCACTCCAGATGGCGGTGACGGTTTGCTCCAGGGCCTCGGTCGGCGGTGGCGCCATGCCCGACAATTCTTCGGCGACAGGTTCGAGATGGCCCAGTTCCAGTGCCGCCAAGGCGGCTGCTAGCGAGGTAGACATGATGGCTTGCCTTTCGGTTCTGAACCGGCGGCCTCTCCGCCGGATGCGCACCTCCTGGGCGGTCGATCGAGAGGGTCAGGCACCGAGGCGTAGCCGAGGGAAACCCTTTCGTGGCGGGGTGGAGCGGGCAGCCGCGGCACGCGGCAACACGGCCCGCAGCGAAAGGGTTGCCTGTCCCTCGCGACCGCCCATGTGCCGCATCCTCTGGCGGCGAGGCTGTCGGTTCAGACGGTAAGCCCAATATCTCCCCCGCAGTCGCTCGTAGCGAAATCTGGGGCTTCGGATCGCGCTGTCACCCGTTTGAACGCGGCCATGTCATAACCCCCGATCCGGCATGGCACCGACATCGTCATCTGGTGCCCGCACCATGACAGACAGCGTCCGCACGAGCGGATCATCGAGGTCGGAACGAATGGTTCAAGATCGGATCACTGCGCCGCTCGTCCAACAGGAGTGGTCTGGCGCGCTATGGTGCAAAGCGCGTCGACCTCCTCGCACCGATACTGGACGATCTAAAGGCGAGACCGACGCAGGGTGAGATGGCGTCATCATAGTCGAGGATGCTGCAAGTTCGTGCCTGTGCTTGCGCCCAACGTCGTCACGATCGCTGACATGATCGAAATGGTCCGACGTAGGCCCTCGTCTGCGCAGCCGTCATTGGTGTCAGCGATCAAAGACCATAGGCGGCTCTTCCTCATAGGTGTCGCATGGCGCGCCGACCGCTTCGAGCCACTCGACCCCGTCGGTACTGGTGTCGAGGTCACGGATCCGCGCGAACAATGCCTCCTTGAGCATCGCAGGCGTGAAATCCTCACCGCCGACGTGGTCCGAAACGATGCTGAAGGCAATCGTGACAAGGTGGTTATAGCGTGGCACCCGGTCCTCCTTGGCTAAGACGCGACCTGGCTGATGCACGCTCGGGATCATCAGGCAGGCGTGTTGTGATGCGCATCGCTGCAGCTGCGTGCTGGAAATCGTAGAGCCAGTCGCCCATTGGCGTCCGCCTCTCGACAGGAAGGGCGGCTTGCGCTGCCTGAAAGTCCAAGAGCTCGTCTGGCGCGATTTCCACGATCCGGTCGATCTCGGACGGTGACAGCAGCCCCCGCTCGCGGATAAACTCGGTGATGCTGCCGGGACGGGGGGTCGCACCGCGACAGCCAAGCACCGGCTTGCGCCACAGACCCTGAACATTGCGCAAGCGTGGCCGCGCGCGTGCCTCCATCAATACAATGACGCGCAACTCATCGACCGACAGGTCCATGACTTCGTCCGGTTTCATCGCGCCGCAGAAGAAGCAGCTCGATTTGGGGGGAACGGGCAAACCCGCCGCCACAATCCGCGCCGCGCATCGCGCGCGGTCCCATCCCCATTCGCGCAACGGATAACGGTAGTGGTAGCGCGGATCCTCGCAGCCGAGCGCATGGCGGTAACGCTGCGTATCACGCGCCGAGGCATCGTACCCGATCAGCTTGGTGACCTGCCCTCCTCCGTCCCAGCAACGGCGCGCTGGCTCCCAGCCCGCGGTCCATGCTTCCTGGGGGGCCACCTTCCATTTCTGCGAACAGGACCCCCCACCGAACACGACCGAAGGGAGCGTCGCATTGGAGAGCATATTTTCGGCAATGGTCGCATAGGGCGGCCAGTTCTTGAAATTGCGCGGCTGATACCGAACGATCTCGGAGGGAATGCCGCGTTCGTCCATCCAGGCGCGGAAGAGCGGGATGAAGGCATAGGTCTGGTTCTTCTCGGAACCGGGATCAGCGAACAGCACCATGTCGACGGGCTCCCCCCGTTCTGCCAGTTCGATGATCATCGCTGTGGAATCGACGCCGGCGCCCCACGCCGCGATGACAGGGGGCCGCGTCATGGGAACCGCGCGCCGTCATCAGTGAAGCTGTAGTCATTGGCGATGATCGCCGCGTCGACCTGCTCGTCAGCCGTCTGATACTCATATTCGGCTTCGAGCTGGCGATAGAGCCACCGTGCGAGGTCGCGCAGCGCCTCCACCACCACCTCTTCGGCACCGCCGGCCATCGCGGTTTCGACAGGACCGGACCGCTCGACGTCGATCGTCATGCTATATTCGTGGTAATAGCGGCCGCGATGGGTGATGCCAGCCCCGAGCTGGTAGAAGTTCAGCCGCTGGATCGCCGCCAACATATCCGCAATCCGATGGAGTTCGCCATCGCGCGGCGCATGGGCGCGGATCGCCTTTGTCGAAGACTTGGCGTAGCAGTAGCGCCCTTCAAAGCACGCTCCATCCCCCTGGCTCGAGAAGCCTGAGAACCAGATGCGGGGCACCTGTCGGGTTCCACCGCCATAAAGGCGAACGGCATGGCTGTTCAGTTCGACGCCGATGAGCTCGCAAATGCGGGTAAAATCGTCGAACACAAACTCATGCCAGTCATCGCAGGGTGCGTCCTGCCGATACCAGCGGCGCGCTGCATCCTTCGCGCTCGCCGACACCTCGTGGAGCCGATAGACGGTGGTGGTGATCTGCTCAGGCATCGCCATTGCCTCCCGCCAGGACGCCGGCCAACCAATCCGACGTCGACGTCCAGCTGAGGGAGCTGCGGTCGGACAGATCGACCACATGCGCGCCCCCACCGAAGCCATCGAGCAACGGACGCGAAGCTGTCAGGGCATATTCGAAGCCCCACCGCCCTTCCAGGAAGAGCGTCTCGGCGCAAAGCAGCACAAAGCTGATGAGCAGCTCTACGTCGCCTCGACCATCATCGTGGATCCAGAGCTCGGTGCTGTCATCGGACTGCGGTTCGAGCCGGAAGCCATCGGGAAAGGTGAGACCATCCTCATTCGGCAGCGAATTGGCGTATAAGGCAAGCGCCTGCTCGACATTGGCGCGGTTGCCCACATCCAGCGTGCAGGAGAAATGCGTGTAATAGTCAGCCATGACAGCCTCCTTGATTTGCGCGCCGGATGAACCGGCGCATGGATGGAGCCGCTGGTCAGGCCGCGACTGGCAGGGGCGCGCGAGCGTGGCGCAGCGCCAAGAGGCGGTGGGCGAAGGCGCCGGGATCGAGGAGAAGCGCCGCCTTGCCGTGACAGGGATGGCCGGCAATCACGCCGCGCGCGCAACGGAACCAGGTCACCTCGCTATCGGGAAGAAAGCCGCGCGGGACGACGCGGACGGTGAAGTCGGCATGGCGCAGCTCGGTCATGCCATCCTCATGATCGCCACCAGCCATGACGACGATCTTGAACCCCGCTGCTGCGAGACCGAGCGCGTCGGCGACGCGCGTAAGCGCCTGCCGCGCCTGCGCGTGAAAGGTCCGCTTGGCGATCGAGTCTCCGCCGACACGGTGGCCGGCAATGGCAAGCAGAGCCGGATGCGCGAGGATCGCTGCGCGATCGGCCGCGCAGCGTGCGGCAAGAGCGGCGACATCCGGTGCGGCGCGCGCAGCGCTGCCGGCCAGCGCACGGATGAGAAGCAGGATTGCTGCGTCCCGTTCGATAGCCTTACCGGCGCGCCGACAGTCGTCGATCGCGCTCAGCAACCCATGAAGCGCAGCGCCTATAGTTGCGTCTGGGTCGGGAGTGAGCGCCTGATTATGGCGATAGAGCGTATCGTAGAACATCAGTCAGTCTCCAGGTTGGCGCATTGATGCGCACCCCGCCGAAGGCCCCCTCTCCTCTTGCTCCAGCGCAGATCAGGTCGGACCAGCCAGTTCGCCGAATGCTCCTGCCGGCAAAGACCAGGGGTCAAGCGTGATCGGCAGCCGCCAGACGGGATCGTCTGCCTGCGCCCGATCGTCCTCATGGGTGAGTGCAGCCGGATAAGGGCAGCCCCGGTCGGCCAGATCTGTCACGCTCAGCGCGCGATGAATCGTCCTGCCGCTCGCCGCTTCGCGGCGGGCGATGACCTCGAACGCTTCTGGGAAGATCAAGCGCAGGGTCGCCCACTGATCGGCCGTCCCGAAAATGCAGCATCGACATGAGAGACGGCCCCAGCCAAGCCGATAGGCAGGATGGGGCCTGATCCGCGCCGACGCGATGATGTCCCACACCTGTTGCTCGCTCCAACGGAGCACTGGCCGCCAATGATCGACATGGCGGCGGCGGCTCCAGGTCCGATGGGACTCGAGCGCCGCATAGCGGGCACGACCGGGGCTCTCCTCCGCGCGTTCCCCGGTGAGAACGAGGGTCTTGCCCTCGAAAAAGCGGTCTTGATTGCGGATCGCCGCCGCAAGCACATCGATCTTGAGCGCCGGGCTGCACCAGCGCACCCGAAGATCGGCCGAGACCTGCGGGAACAGGCCACGAGTGCCCAATGGCCCGGCTCCGCCCGCAAAGCGCGAACCCTCGGGAGTGTCGAACATGATCGGCGCGGTCGACGCATTTTCCCGGTCGAGTTCCCGCGCGAAACCGCCGACCCGGCAGGACCGATATAGGTCGATGCCCAGATGGCGGGCGAGCGCGTCGACGTAGGCCGGGGTGCAGGGCCAATCCATGAGACTAGGCCCCTGACCATCCACCTCATGGTGATGCAATTCGATCCGCTCTGGAGGAACGCCGCGTGTCAATAAGACGAGGAGGCCGGCGAGGCTGTCCTTGCCGCCGCTGAAGGCCACGACGAAACGGCGGTAGGCGGCGAGGTCGGGGAGGCCGTCCATGATCATGCCGCTTCACGAACGGTCTCGTCACGATCAGGGGCATCGGCAAGACCGGTAGCACGCAGCAGATAGCCCGCCGCCGCTTCCGCCTTGGCGGCAGCGGTCATGACCGCCCGACTGTCGCGCTTAAGTACCCGCAACCATGAGGCGATGTAGCTGGCATGGTCATCAAGGTGAGCGGTTGGTAGTCCGAGATCAGCACCGAGCAGCGCAGCGGTCATCTCGGCGCACAGTTCCTCGAACGCATAAGCGTCGTCGCCGAATTTCTTGCCGAACTCGCGATCGAGACGGTCGGGATGGCCTGTCCAGTGTCCGGCCTCGTGCGCGAGCGTAGATGCCCAATAGGCCTTCGTCGTGAACAGCTCGATCGGCGGCATCGTGATGCTGTCGGCGACCCGGTCGTAAAAGGCGCGGTCACCGCAAACCTGCACGGACGCGGGAAGTGCGCGCACGAACCGATCTGCCCGGTCGGGCAGCACGTCACCCGGTGCGACAAGTGCGACACGGCTCGGATAATAGTCGGCGGGCAGCCCCTCGATCTGATCGACGTTGAAGACCGCATAGCTGCGCAGCATCGCCCGGACCTCGTCGGTCACGGCGCTCGTAACTGGCGAGGCGACCTCCTTTGTGTAGGTCTTGTAGAAAATCGCGAACTGGGATTTTTCGCCCTGGCGGACCTGACCACCCAGCGCCTGAGCCTGCTTGTAGGTCATCCAGGTGCGAGCGCTATATCCGGCGCTCTCCGCCACCAGCCATAGCCAGAAACAGTTGATGCCACGATAGGGTTCGCCAGTCACACGCAGCGGTCGACCCCCGAGCCCGGGGCGCCAGGGTTTCACCCACGGTCGCACGCCAGCTTCGAGCCGGTCGATGATGGTGCTCGTGATGATGTCGGCAGGCGATGGCTTGTCGGTGGTCTTGGCCACGATCAATCTCCGATTTGAAAAGAGGCGGACCCGACGGCTGACGGATCATGAAAAAAAGGGCGGCACTCCGAAGAGCACCGCCCCAAGTCGCCTCGAACTGTCGGCTGAACGTCAGGCCGCTTCGCTCAGATCATCGTCGTCCATGATATCGCCGACCGGCTCACCGCCCTCGCCGTCCAGCGCGTCATCGACATCCTCTTCATCCTCCGCCTCAAGGAAGACGGAGCGGGCGGGATAGCTTTCCGGCTTTTCGATCGCATCGAAGCGCATGGCGTCGGGCAGCCAGGCGGTTGCCTTTTCGCGGATCTCGGCCTCGACGATGCCCTGACCATTGCAGAGCGCCTCGCAGGTGGTGGCAAGGTCGCCCTTCTTGGCGTCCTTGTAGCGACCGCGCAGGATCGGGCCGCCGATGTCCTCCAGCGCGTCCAGCATCATATCCTTCTTCACCCGGCCGAAGAAGTTTGCGGCCGTCGGACGCCACCACTGCTCGACCTGGATGTCGAGGATCCGGCCGAGGTGATCGTGGAACCCGTTGAGCCGACCACCATCACCGGCATTCAGCGTCGGCTCAAGCGTCTGAGCGATGACGAAGGCGACCCAGCCACCACGGGCTTCGTCGTCAAGCGCGCGGAAGGCATCGAAACGCGCCGACATCGTGTCGTGCCCCGCCCAGCTGGTATCGAGCGCTTGGCGTTGATCGGCGATCGTCTGCGAAGCAAGAGAGCCCTCATCACGGAAAGCGAAGATCGGAAATTGCGAGGGCGATGCCTTCAGCGTCGAGTGACTGCGGACATAATTGTTCGCGAAGACGGCATCCTGCGCCATCAGGAAAATAGTCAGATCGAGCGCGAGAGCCGGATCGCTTGCGAGATGGGCGACGAGGATCTGACGCCGCTGGGTGGCAAGCTCGTCGACCAGGGTCGCGCTGAGCTTGACCCGCTGCTCGACCACATCGCGTTCCCCGCCAATCGGGCTGATGACGACAGGCGCGTTCGGATCGACCACCGGCTTCTCACTGAACATGCGGGTATGGACGCGGACAGCGCCGTCGCCGCCGATATAGACGAACGTGCCGAGCTGGGCGCGGACCTCGGGGTCGACGACCTTGCGGGCGGCATCGAGATCATCGAGTTCACGTTCGATTTCTTCGAGCCGCGCGTTTGCCGCCTCAGCCTCCTCGGTGCCGTCTGCCAGCTCCGTTTCGAGCTGATCGACCAGCGTGTCATTTTCCATCTCGAGGGCCTCGACCCGGACCTGTTCGGCCTCCGTCAGCGGGCGGGCAGTGGCATGATATTCGTGAAGCTGCCGTTCGGTATCGTAGGGCACATGCGTCGCCGCCACGGGCGTGACGAATGCGAGACCCTGGGACTCGGCCAGTTCGGCGGCAGCGGCTTCGAGCTTCTGTGCCGCCAGATCCTCCAGGAGCTCGACATCGATCCAGTTCTCGTCGCCCTTGGAGGCGAACAGGTCGCCCTCGATGCGGCCGCCGGCGGCGAGATAGGCATCCCGGCCGACAAAGCGCGCCTTGGCGTCGTTCGCCTTGACGGTGCCGTTCAGGATCGCACGCCGGATATTGTCGGGCTGATTGCCGTAATAGGCAGACTGCATCTGTTCGAAGACCCGCGCCTGGCGGTCGGTATCGCCGGTGACCGCATAGGCCTGTGCGACGCCCAGACTGATTTCACCGGCAGCGAGCGCCTGGAAGATACAGGGTGCCAGTTCCGCGAGGCGAACGCGCTGCTCGACAAAGCGGGTGGTCACGCCGAACCGCTTGGCGACGTCTTCGGCCGACGCGCCCTTGTCGATGAAGTGATTGAATGCGGTCGCTTCGTCCGCAGGGTTCATTGGCAGGCGGCCGAAATTCTCCGCGAGGCTCGCCTCGGTGCTGTCGGCATCGTCAGCCAGGACCAAGGCTGGAACTTCATGATCAGCGGGCAGGACACCCGTCGCGATCAGATGCTGGAGCGCGCGCAGGCGACGCCCACCGGCCTTGACCGTGAAATGGCCGTTCTTCTTCAGGGGAGTGACCACGAGATTCTGCAGCAGCCCGTGCGCCGCGATGGTGGCAGCGAAGGACTCGATATCGAGGTCGCGATTGCTCTTGCGAACATTGTCCTTGGAAAGGGACAGGTTCTTCACTTTGACAGATTGGATCATCTTATTTCTCCGTAGGAGAGACGAGCGCCAGCGTTCCGCGCTCGGGACCTGCTCATCAGGCCCACCAAGGCGAAGCCCCCTCCCCTCTCACAAGAAGGGTGATCAGGATGGTCGAAGGCGCGCGGCCCCGCGCCATTCACTGCGCGATGGGACCAATGTGGCGACGATCACGGCCTTGCCTCGCCGGTTGTTGCGGCGCGGCACTCGTGATCGTCGCCGAGAAGATCAGGCAGCGATGCGCGCCAGGATATCGGCCGCGCGGGTGGGCGGCAGGAACAGTCGGGTGCGATAGGCGATGATCTCGGAGAAGCAGCCCAGCGCCTTGAGTTCAGCGAGGCGGCTTGGAGGCCAGTCGATCAGCTCGAGGCGCTGCTCGCCCGCCACGAGACTGCGCTTGAGATGATATGCACCGACCGGCTCCACACCGCCGCAATCGAGTACGTGCCGGACGATATCGGTCGGTGCGATCTCGATGCCGCCCGCCACGCCGAACGCGCTGCTGATCTTGGAAACCATCGGCGCGGGGATGAGACGGCCAAGCAGTGACTGCCCATCTTCAGTCTTCAGGCGCCAGACCTGGACATGATCGTCGGGAAGCTTGCCCCAGACGGGGAGGAGGAGGCCGGTGACGAGGTAGATCGTCTCGGTTCGCGTGCGGTGTCGCAGTTCCTCGACCTCTTGATCCCAGAGCTTCGCAAATTCCTCGGCATCCGCATCCTCCCACAGCGTTTCGAGAAACAGGTCCTGACGGTGACGCTCGGTCCGGGCTGGACGGACTAGCTCCCATCGCTTGACGAGCTGGCCATCCTCATCGGTGAGCGAATGGGTGGCGCTGCAGATGGCGGCTTTGCCCGAGCGACGGTTCACCACGCATCGGCTCTCGCCGTCCTGTAGCAGCCATTCGACACGGTCGCGTGTGACCGGACGATAGCGCTGCTCGGTCTCGAGCCGCAGGATTTCCGTGACGGCCCCGCTCACCGGATCTTCCCTGATACAGGTCCGATCGAGGATGGTGATCCGCTCGGCATCGATCGTCTCGACGCCGACATCGAGCGTACCGGCTTCCCGCGCCGCTTCGATCCGGGCCTCGATCAGGCCGAGATACTCGTCGAAGATCGCGTTCTGCAGGCTGATCCTGAGCGCAAGGATTCGGTTTAGCCAGCGCTGGATGGGCGGAAGATCTTCGACCATGCCACCGCCCTCCCCTTCCAGGTTGAGACCGGTTTGCGCCTGAAATTCTGTGAAGCTGGTCGAGGCGAGCTTGCCGGCGAAGAGCAGTCGGAACCAAGTGACGAGCGAGTCCTTGGCGAAATCCGATTCCAGATTGTCGCGGGGATTGAACAGACCCTGCCCGCCGGTCTGACGCTGCCCGCGGGTGAGTGCGCCCAGGCTGTCGAGCCGTCGCGCGATCGTCGAAATGAAGCGGCGTTCGCCCCGACAATCGGTTGATACCGGGCGAAACAGCGGTGCAGAGGCCTGATGGGTACGGTGGGTACGTCCCAGGCCTTGGATCGCGGCGTCAGCCCTCCAGCCCGGCTCGAGCAGATAGTGAATGCGGCGGCTCTGATTCTCGGCCGCGAGGCTGGCGTGATAGCTGCGGCCAGTGCCGCCGGCATCCGAGAAGATCAGGATGCGCTTGGCGCCGCGCATGAAAGCATCCGTCTCGGCAAGGTTGCTGCGCGGGGACCGGCTTTCGAGACGCTGTCCACCACGCGCGTCAGCCACGATGCGGCGCGATCGTCCAGTGACCTCGGCAACCTGATCGACCCCAAAATGGCCGATGATATGATCCAGCGCGGAGCCTACGACCGGGAGAGCGCACAGCTCTTCCAGAAGCTGTTCGCGCATCCGCAGTGCCTCCTGGCTGTGAATAGGTCGCCCGTCTTCGTCGATCATTGGCTCGGACCGCACGTTGCCCGAATCGTCGGTTAAGGTTCGCATCTGCCGGGTCGGAAACGCCGCGCTCAGATAGTCCATGAGGAATTCGCGCGGCGACAATTCGATATCGAGATTTGCCCTCGCTTCGGCATCAAGGGCGGCAAGTGTCCGATCGAGCATCGCCTCGGCCGTCGAGACGAGCTGGATCACCACACAATCGCCGCGCGCGAGATCGGCATGAATGGAGGGGATCAGCGATGGCAGCTTCAGAGAAATCAGAAGCTGGGCAAAGAAGCGCTGCTTGGTCGATTCGAAGATCGAGATCGCCGCAGCCTTGGCGCCGCCATTATAGGTCGATTTGCTGAAGCTGTCGGTGATACGGGTCGCGTCGAGCGCGGCCTGCAGGTTGCGGTGAATGATACCCCAGGCGTCCGCATAGGCATCGTAGATAGCGATCTGGTCCGGGGTTAGCTGATGTTCGAGAATGTCATATTCGACGCCAGCGAAACTGAGCGCCCGCGCCGCATAGAGACCCTGTGCCTTCAGATCGCGTGCAATCAACTCCATTGCGGCGATGCCGCCCCGGCGCAGGCTTTCGACGAAATCGCGGCGGTCGGAGAAGGCCGTCCCCGGCCCCCACAGGCCAAGCCGAGTAGCATAGGCCAAATTGTTGACGTCCGAGGCCCCCGTTGCGGACACGTAGAGAACCCGGGCGCGGGGGAGGAGATTTTGCAACCGGACGCCCGCGATGCCCTGCTCGGATCCCTTGGAGGTGCCGAACCGCCCTTCCCCGCCCGCGACCCCGGCCATCTCATGAGCTTCGTCGAAGACGATCATCCCCTCATAATCGTCACCTAGCCAGTCGGTGATCTGCTTGAGGCGCGTGCCCTTGTCGCCCCTGCTCGACCGTAAGGTAGCATAGGTGAGGAAGAGCACGCCCTCACTGGCCCCGATCGCCGTTCCAAGCTTCCACTGGTTGAGATGCTGGAGGTCGAGCGCCAGACCGCCGACCGCAACCCAATCACGACGGGCATCTTCGAGCAGCGTTTCGGTCTTGGAGATCCAGACATGCTTGCGGCGGCCGCGCAGCCACTGGTCGAGCAAGATCGCTGCGACCTGGCGGCCCTTGCCCGCCCCGGTGCCATCGCCCAGGAAGAAGCCGGTGCGAACCCTGCTGCCCGCTTCGTCGGGCGTCAATGTGAGACCTTCGTCCTTGGTCAGGAATCGGCCCGGAAGATCTCGCTCGAACGCAGCGCCCGCGTAGATAACGGTCTCGACCTGCGCATCCGAAAGAATGTTCTCGGCGAGCAATCTGGGCGGCAGGATCGGTGCATAGCGTGTCTTAGGGGCTGCAATCGAACCCATGGCGATCGATTCCACGAGTGCTGTCGGGTGGGGCCGCGCTGCTGCCAGGTCGATCCGGCTCGGTCGATAGGGAAGGTAGAGCCCGGAGGGTTCACCAACCGGCGCGGGAGCCTCGAGCACCTCGAATGCGATGGGTTCCGCCGGGACAGCTACGTCGATGCGCCTCGGCACCAAGGGCTTGATCGCGCCACGGCGTGCGCCGGCGAGCAGAGCTGACGGCCGCGAAACCACCCGGCCCGGGCGTATGGACGGCGTTGCTGCATTCGGCACAGGGTGAAAGGAACAGGCGTCGAGGGCTTCGTCCACGGTGGCGCAGGCGATCGCACTGGCCGGGACGCCTTCGACGCCCTTGTGCAGGAGGAGAAGCTGGACAGCTTGTGTCGTACCGTGCCGCGCATAGGCAGACGCTGGCAATTCGATCTGGCGGACGAGCGTAGAACCGGCCGTCGCGATCTTCCATTCACTCGATTGCGGATCAACGCGGGTGGGAAGGATTGCGACACAGCGACCACCCTGGCGCAGGCGCGTGAGGGCAGAACGCAGGTGGCGAAGGCCGGCAACCCGATCACGGCCGCGACCCTCGCTGCGCGAGAAGGGCGGATTGATGAGAATGACATCCGGCACCAGATCGACGGGGAGGAGGTCGTCAATGACCTCACCGTCATGGCCGAAGATGCGTGCATCGGGATAAGCGGCCGCGAGCATGGTCCGGCGCCAGGGATCAATCTCGTTGAGGATCAGACGAGCCTGTGCACGACGGGCGAAGATGGCGAGCAGGCCGGTTCCTGCCGAGGGTTCGAGCACGACGTCGCGCTCGCCGATACCGGCGAGCCGCGTCGCGATCAGGGCGATCGATGCCGGGGTCGAGAATTGCTGGAGATCAATCTGCTTCTCGCTGCGTACGCTATGAACCGGCAGGCGCGCGACCATGGCGGCGACAAGCGCAAGCTGAGCCGGTGCCGCGTCCGGCAATGTGCTCCCAGAAAGGAAGAGCACCTGCCCCAGTTCGAGCACATCATAGGCGTCACGGATCGACCAGTCCCCGCTCGCGGGTGTCGAGCCATAGGCCCGGGTCATGACGCCGATCAGCGCGGGACGATCGATGGAAATATTGGTCGCGATTTTAGCCGCGATTTCGCGCGCGGCGGTGATGGCAGGATCGGAGAAGTCGAGTTCAGCAATGGCGGAGGCAGTAGCGGACATGATGGGGCTCCTTGGTGTCGCCCGATGATCAGCACCGGGCCACCCCGCCGAAGGCCCCCTCTCCTCTCTACATTGGCTGGGTCAGCAGCTCGGACCTGGGGACCGAGTTGCGGGCAAGCCTGTCGCGCAGGGCGTCATTCCAGTCGTCATGATCCTTTGGGAGACAATGTTCGACCTGGCGGCCGCTGGCAGATAGATGGTCGTAGGCGCGCTCAAAGCATGTCCGCGCCGCCTCATTGCGCTGCCCGAATACGATCACCCGTCTGACGCTCGAGGGTATGCCGACATGGGCGTAGCGCTCGGCGCCGAGCACCGCCCAGACTGGCAAGTCGAACCAGTCGCGCGCTGATAAGGCATCTTCGATCCCTTCGGCCAAACCAAGGGTGTCCTGCGGTGCGGCGAATTGCACACTGCCCGACCCCAGCAGCCCCAGCGCAAGCTTCGGCTTACGAAACGGGCGATGCAGGATGTCGGCGGGATCCAGGAACGTGCGATGGACCGCGACCAATCCGAGTTCGTTTTTCACGGCGGCAATCATCGCCGGCAGACTTCGGCGATCCTTACCCTTCCCAATGATCGTAGTGGGATTGAACCGCAACTCCGGTGTCGGGGTGAACACGCCTCGGGCGCTGAGATAGGTTTCGGCAAGCGTACCATCGATCGCAACGCTGCGGTGCCATAAGGTCTTGGCGAGACCGCTCAGATCGCGAGCAGGCGGCCGCGGTTCGACGTGGACGGGCGCGCGGTCATGGAGACCTTGCCGATCGAGCGCCTTCAGGATGTCGATTGGGGTACAGCCGGCAAAGCATTTGAACAGGATGGCCTTCGTTCCCAAGCGCACGGAGAGGCTTGGCGATCGATCATCATGGGCAGGGCATCGACATTCACCGTGGGAGCCTGCCCATCGGCCGCCCAGACGTTCGACGATCTGCTTTGCGCGGGTTGCTGCATCTAAAGAGGCAGGCATAGGGAAACTCCTTCTCGAACCGGAAGCGCAAACCCGGCCTGCTCCCTCCCCTCTTCGCGGCGCTATGCTGATTTTGGTGCGAGGACACCGAATTCCTCGACGATCCGGTCTGTCGTGTAATGGGTCGTACCATCACGCTCGTAGGAACTGTCGCGCAGCCGGCCCGCTACCCGGACGAGATCGCCGACATGGACACGCTCTTCGATATACTTCCTCTGCCCCTCACTGAAGATCACGACGCGGTTCCAGTAGCTGTCCTCGATCCATTCATCGCCTTCACCACGGCGGCGGTAATTCGCGCAGACCGAGACATTGGTGACCATGGGTTTGGCGTCGATTTCCCCGATCCGCCCTATAATCTCGAACTTTGCGAAGTTGATCATGGTGCCTCCAGCTTGGCGCTGAGCAAGCATGAATGAGCAAACGATCGGATTTCGCACGCCATATGACTGCTGAGCTGCCTTGGGCCGCACGGTACGGTAGCAGGACCTGGGCTCCTATCCCCCCAGTTGGAGGGATAGCCAGGGACGGAACAGCCATTCCCGGCTCGCGGGTTGGCGGTTGACCTTGGCGGACGAACTGGTCGCGACCGATGAACGGGATCTGGGTGTGCGATAGCTGCTGCCGCTGGCCATCGGGCACTACCGAATCACTTCCTTCCTAAAACCCCATCTATAAAAACGCCCGGCGCGCAGCGTCGGGGTGATTCTAAGATTCTAATGATTCTATGATTCAGGGCCGCTATCTGTTTGAAACTATAGACGGAATCAGCGTCTTACCTGACCTCGTGGGGGCTTTTGCCTGACTTCACGGGGGATATAACCTGTCTTGGCGGGGGCTCTATCCTGACGTCTTGGGGATCATCCTGTCTTCTTGGGGGGCAGTCAGAATCGTGTCCTTCTCAGGCGTTTCTAGGCGCTTTTTGGCTGCTGTTCCACACGATCCGGCGGACAATCGCGACTCGGCGGAATCACAGGCCCAATGTCTGATTCGTACGGCAAAACTATCCTGACCTCTTGGGGGCCTCCAGACGGGTATAACCTGACCTGACTTGACGAATGAGGTCAGGTCAGGCAGTTTCCAAGGCAGTGTGAGGTGAATCCCATGGGAGTGCCAGCGGAAAGCGTAGACGATGAAGGCGGCGAAGAGACTTCGGCCGCCCGTTCGATGCGCGTGGCTGCTGCGCTCGCTCGCAAAGGCGGTGACGAGTTCGCCAAACCCGGACGCCTCGTCGAGGTCCGCTTCGTCAAAGGGCAATCGCTCAGTCTGACCGCTTCCCGCCTCCTCGCCCTCATGATCCTGACCGCGGGCGGAGATGCCTGGCAAGACACGACGCATCGTATGCGAAAGTCGGACATCCGTCGCGGTCACAAGGGCAACGAACGCATTGTTGATATGCTTGAAGAGCTGCACAGAACGCTCTTCGCAGAGGATGACAAATCATGGCGCGGAAAGCGCGCCACGAAGCGTTTCAACCTCATTCAGGCGTCTTGGGAAGAGGTCGAGGATAACGACAAGGAAACGGGCTGGATCGAGTGGCAGTTCACGCCTGACGCCCGTCGGCTTATCCAGGAATCCGAAACTTATGCGGTGATGAACCGCCAGGCCGTGCTGGGGTTCAGGTCAGCCTACGCCCTGAAGCTGTACGAAGAGGGCGCCCTTCGTCTCCACCGACGGCAACCCGTTTGGAAAGTCGATATGGTGGGCTTGCGCGCGGCGCTGGGTATCGACCCCGACAAATATGCCGACTTTGCTCAGCTACGCCGTAAGGTTTTGACGGTCGCCAAGGCAGAGATTGACCAGCTCGCCCACTTCACCGTCGAATGGCAAGAGATCCGGCGAGGCCGTGCCGTGATCGAGATCGAGTTCCGGTTCGTCTCGAAGGATGCGCCGGCCCAAATAGCAACGGTCGACGAACTCGAGCGTCATTCTAAGGGACGGAAAGCCAGGCGCGACGATACCGTCGAAAAGGTTGTGGCAAGCGATAGTCCCCTTCCCCACAGTCCGACCGTCGACGGCGCGGACGTGGCGAATGTCCTGAAGAAGGTAACTGCTGCGCTGGTAAGCTCGGATGCGGCGTCCTCGAGCGGTACAGAATTGTGGGCACGGTTCCCCCGAGGCCGGCTGCACTTCGGGGCTACCGAGGAGGCGGCTCGTGAGATTGGAGTGCGCTACGGCGGTGGCTGGGACGTCGACATGATCGCCGAGGCCTATCGCGACAATATGGGCGCTCGATTGAACACCCTGTCCGGTACGAAACTCGAAAAGTCCTGGAAGGGCTGGTGCGAAGCCTTTTTCAATCGGCGAGGCCGGCCATAACAGCACAAATTGCAGCCCTGCAATTTGTGCCACACAGCATCGGTCAGGCGGTCACACGCCCCTCACTGCATCGCCGAATATCACACGGTCTAAACCCAGCCAGCGCGCCATTGATCGGAGCGCCTCATCCAGCTCCTCGCCGGCATGAGCAGGCGCATCGCTCTCGAACGTCTTTTGTTGAACGAGTAGCGCCTTCGCTTTCCGGTCCGCCTTCAGATCGACCCGTGCGACGATCTGCTCATCAAGCAGGAACGGCAGGACATAATATCCATAGGTGCGCAGCGGCGCAGGGACGTATATCTCGATCCGATAGCGTATGCCAAAGAGGCGTTCCGCGCGGTCGCGTTCCCAGATCAATGGATCGAACGGCGCTAGCAGGGCGGCATGGCGTGCTCGGCGAGGACGCCTCGCCTCTCGGTGCAACCATGTTGGCTGGTCCCACCCATCAATTTTCACGGGCTGAAGGACGCCCTCCTCCTCAAGCTGCGTGATAGCTGGCTGGGCCTCTGCTGGAGAAAGCCGGAAATAGTCACGCATATCCTTTGCCGTTGCTACGCCAAGGGCGCGCGCGCTGTGCTCTATGAGTTGGCGTCTGGCTGCCGCAGGTTCCGGAGTGGGGAGAGCGAGGATCGTCTGGGGCAACACGCGCTCGGTGAGATCATACACTCGCTCGAAACTCGCACGTCGTGTCGCAGTGGTGATGTGGCCGGACCAGAAAAGCCACTCCAGCGCCACCTTGCTGTCACCCCACTCCCACCAGCCTGCGCGTCGCTTCCTACTTTCGATGTCGGATGCAGCGAGTGGTCCCTCGTTGCGGATGCGTTCCAGGATCGAGAGCGCGTCCGCCCGCCGATCGCGAGCGAATATGCGCAGACCTTTCCATCCAGTCTCGCCGGCGTTTGCCATTGCCTGTCGCCATCGCAGCAACGGCTGGAGGGGTAGGGGGATCAAGGACGCTTCGTGCGCCCAATATTCGAACAGCCGCCGCGATCGGAGAGGCCCCCAGGCGTCGGCCTCCAGCAACTTCGGATCAAAAACACCAAGGCGCGAATAGGCCGGAAGATAGTGTGCTCGCGTCAGCACGTTGACGCTGTCGATCTGATGGAGACCAAGCCGAGCGATAGTACGTCGCAAATGGTGAGCCCTGACAACAGAAGGCATGGCCTCACCAAAACCTTGGGCGGCAAGGGCGATGCGTCGGGCAAGCGCGGGGGTGAGGCTCTCTTTCATTACGACACATATCAACGCGGTCACTTGCGACCCGCAAGGATGAACGTCACGCTACCATCGATCCTGTGCCCCCACCGAGTCAGGTTGCGGGCGGAAAGCGCGTCTGGCACAAATTGCAGGGCTGCAATTCCTGCCATTAAGGCGTCCGATTAGCCCCCAAGAGGACAGGATAGGAGTACGGGCTGGCAATCCGACGGTCTCCATGGTCCAACTGTCAAATTTCGGGCGGATATTGACCAAAAAGTGAAAATCGAACATGGATGCCCCAGACTTTAACAGGAGCAGCTATGGCGTCCGCAATTGATGAAGTGCGGATGGGGGAAACACTCGATGTTGCGTCGCTCGCTGCTCGGTCTTCCTCTGTCCTTGAAAAGCTGCGCAACTCGGCTCGAAGTGCGCGCGCCGACGAGCGGCGAGAACCGACGTTTCAGATCGGAAAGGCCGCCGATCTGGTGGGGCGGACGACCGGAGCGATTCGCGAGGCCGAGAGCGATGGCCGTCTTGTGCCACCTCCGCGGACAGAGAGCGGTCGGCGCATGGGATACACGCTTGCTCAGTTGAACGACATGCGTGGCGCCTTCGGAACGCGGCCATGGCGCGATCCAAGCGACCCCTGTTCCGTCATCGCGGTCCAGAACTTCAAGGGTGGTGTCGGCAAGTCGACCGTCTCGGTCCACATGGCGCAATATCTGGCGATCCGCGGCTATCGTGTCCTCCTGATTGATTGCGACAGCCAGGCGTCGGCAACGACCCTCTTCGGCTATGTGCCTGATCTCGATTTGAACGAAAACGACACGCTCTATCCGTATTTGCGAGAGGGCGAACGCAAGTCGCTCGATTATGCGATCCGTAAGACCCATTTCGATGGGCTCGACCTGATCCCGGCCAACCTGCGTCTCTTCCAGTCGGAATATGAACTCGCGGCGCGCATGGCGCGGGGGCAGGGGGCTCTGCTCGATCGAATGGCGCAGGGTATCGCCTCGGTGCAAGATCTCTACGACGTCGTGATCCTCGATCCGCCGCCAGCCTTGGGAGCAATCTCCCTATCGGTTCTCAGGGCAGCCAACGCTCTGGTGGTGCCGGTTCCGCCAACCGTGATGGACTTCTCTTCGACGGCAGCGTTTCTCGCCATGCTCGACGAGACCATTCAGGAACTCTCGACGCACGATCTCGCGCCGCAGCTATCCTTCCTGCGCTTCGTGGCATCGAAGGTGGACGAGGGCAAATCGATGCAGAAGGGCCTGCTCGACCTGATGCGGCAGGTTTACGGAACCGCCATGGTGCGCTCGCCGCTCAAGGATTCTGCCGAGATCGATAACGCTACCGCCCGTCTGATGACCGTTTACGAACTGGACGGACCGATGACGAGCAAGACGGTGCGTGATCGCTGCCTGACCTATCTCGATGGCGTGAATGCCGAGATCGAGCTTGATATTCGTAAGACCTGGCCCAGCCATCTGAGCCGTTTGCGCAAGGATGGGTATGCGTGATGGACAAGAATTGCAGCCCTGCAATTTCGGCAAATAGGGGGGCAAAATGAGTTCGAAGAACAAGAGTTTTCTAGGTGATCTGGCGTCCTCTGTGGAGCCTAGCGCCGAAGGCCAGGAGCGTGGTCCGCGTTTGGGAGTAGGGGTCCTTGGTGGCCGCAACAACCGCTTGGCCGAACTTGCTTCCGGTGCGGTGGTGAATAATCCGCAGGAACTCGTCGATCCGGCGCGCTGCCGGATTTGGGAGCGACATAATCGGGACTATGGCGCACTAAGCCGTGAGCGGTGTGACGATCTGATCGAGAGTATCCTCGCGCAGGGCAAGCAGGAGGTCCCCGCGATCGTTCGGCGAATTCATGATGAGCCGGACTATGATTTCGAGATCATCTGCGGGGCTCGCCGCCATTGGTCGGTGTCGTGGCTGAGGGCGAACAATCACCCCGAAGTGCGCTACCTCGTGGAAGTGCGCGATCTGACGGATGAGCAGGCATTTCGCATTTCCGATCTGGAGAACCGGGCACGCGAGGATCTGAGCGATCTGGAGCGAGCACGGGACTATCTCAAGGCACTCGACCTCTATTATGGCGGCAGCCAGAAAGAGATGGCGAGGCGGCTGAACCAGTCCGAGGCGTGGGTCAGCCGATATCTTGATCTCGCCAGATTGCCTGAAGCGGTCGTCGCGGCTTTCCCGGATCCTTTCGAACTGAAGATCTCGCATATAGGCAGTCTGAAGCCTGTGCTGAAATCCGACGATGATCGCTCGCGCGTGCTCGCTGAGGCGCGTCGTCTGTTCGAAGAACGCGCGGCAGGTAGCGAAGGGTTGCCCGCCAACGCTCCTGAGACGATCCGCGCCCTGATCGCGGTTGTGGGCCCGGCCGCCGCGCGCAAGAAAGAACCCAAGCCGGCAAAAGCCCCCAAGAGGACAGGATCGGATTCCGTGGTCGTGCATAGCCCTGGCGGCACGGCTCTGCTTCGCGTCGATGGAAAGGACAGGCGTGGCGTGACGCTGACGCTCTTCCACAAGGGCGGCGGTAGTCGTGCGGAGGCCGAGGCCGCATTGCGCGACCTTCTCGATAATCACTGGCCTCAATAAGGGTGGCCGCGCATCTCTCTCGCTTGGCTGGCAAGCTTCGCCGCTCCTTGTGGCGATATCTTCAGAAGCCGTGCGATCGCAGGGATGCGGATGCCCGGATAGGCTGCCTCTAGTCGCATGAGGGCAGGGAGCTTACTGCGCCGGGTGACGCCGAGCTCCTTGGGAAGATTGGCATCGAGCCTTTCAACGGCATCAAGTTCTTTAAGGCCAGCCAGCGCGGCGTCTCCAAGGCGCTTTTCGAGGTCACCGGCAAGATCGCGTGCAGTGAGGCCGAGGAGCTTTGGAAGGCACACGAAAGAGGGAATGATCTGGGAGGTAAATCCTGCGGCGAGGAGCGCTGCTGGAAGGTGGCAGGCTAACAGCCAGATCGTGCCAAAGGTTCGGGGATCGACGATAAGCTGGCGCCCGTCCAGCGTCGCTAGGGAGCGACCGCCGACTGGTGCGATCTCGAGTTCTGCGTGGACCTCCAATAGGCGCTCTGCAACTGCCAGAAGGGTAGGGGCTGGATATGGTTCGGCCAACCTTCTCTTGGCCGCTCGAAACGCCGATCCAAAGAGCACGAGGTCGTCGCGGCCCCAGATCCGTGCCTCCTCTCGATCGTCGAGCAGCAGGCGCAGCGCGTTGAGCGTCGCCTTGGCCACGGCATCGCCTTCTGCTTCCTGTGCGAGCAGCACGAAGTGCGCGAGTGCTGCGACAGACATAGGGTCATTCAGGCCCTCGCTATGGCGAGGAGGAGGGCTCCGGCCTGTAACCCAGGCAAGTAAGTCGCTCGTATCGACCGGCAGACCCGCGAGCGCGGCAACTGTTGAGGTCGCTGACATTCGCGCTCTCCCAAGCCAAATGTCGCGTGCTGAACTACGAAAGAGACGCCCGTCGAGCCGACCGATGAGCAACAGTGGGGCAGGGGAGGGCGGCCTTGGCATCTGACACGGTTACCCGTGATCTCAACCAAAGTCATATGTTAGTTGAGGCGTCTGATATCGATGGAAACGCTATATGCGATAATTGCAGTTATCACATAAGCAGATTTGACCGTTCTTTATAAGGTGGGCTACAAGCGCGGCTGAGGAGCGAGGCGCGTCGTGAGCACCGAAACCGCCCGGGAAGGGCCAGAAATCCCCGTAGCGCCGCCTGAGGCTGTCCTGCCGGCCGTCAGGGCGCCGGCCGACCTTGCGTGGACGATCGTGCAGATGCGCGCCGGCGAGCGCATCACCGTCAACGAGGGCCTGATCGCCGCCTATCAGGCCGCTTCATCGCCCCATAGCATCCGTGCGCTCAAGTCCGACGTCGAGGCGTTCGATGCGTGGTGTAGGCGCAACAACCGGATTGCACTGCCGGCGACGGCCGAGACGGTGGCCGACTATCTCGACTCGCGGGCAGGCAAGGGGAGCCGCCCAGCCTCGCTATCCCGCTACAAGGCGTCGATCGCCAAGATCCACCAGCTGCTCGAGCTCAAGGATCCGACGCCGGCGCCGCTGGTGAAGCTGCGGCTCCAGACGGTGCGCCGCGAGAAGGGGGCTGCGCAGAAGCAGGCGCGGCCGCTGCGGTTCAAGGGCCCGGTGCGCGACGTCGAGCGCGACAAGGCGCGGGGGCTCAACATCCGCGCGCTGCTCGAGAGTTGTGGCGAGGATCTGCCGGGGCTGCGTGATCGGGCGCTGCTATCGGCCGCTTATGACACCGGGCTGCGCGCCTCCGAACTGGTGGCGGTCGCCATTGAGCATATTGAGGAGGCGATCGATCCCGAAGCGCGGCTGCTGCAGATTCTGCGTCATAAGGGCGATCAAGACGGGGAGGGGGCGACCGCCTACCTCAGCCCGCGCACCGTCGCGGCGATCGCGGCGTGCACCGAAGCGGCGGGGATCACGACAGGGCCGCTGTTCCGGCGGGTGCAGGTGCGGCGCTACAAGGCGCGGGCAGCCGTGCGCGGTCGGCCGATCGACAGCATCTCGGGCCGGGAGACGTTGGATCTGCGCAAGACGCTGTCCAAGCCGGCGGTGAAGGCGCGCGTCGAATATGACATCGGCACCGTGGCGCTGCACCCGGGCTCGATCGGACCAATCTTTCGGTCGATCATCGGCCGCGCGTTCGACCGTGGCGCGCTGCCCGATTTGACGGCGGACGATCTGGCGCGGTTGCTGAAGGGGATCAGTGCGCACTCGACGCGGATCGGGCTCAATCAGGACCTGTTCGCCAGCGGGGAGGATTTGGCCGGCATCATGGACGCGCTGCGGTGGAAGTCGCCGCGGATGCCGCTCGCTTATAATCGCAATCTCGCGGCAGAGCAGGGGGCGGCGGGGCGCCTTATGGCGAAGATTGGCTAGTCATGACGGCCTAAATAGGTCTTTGGATGATGCCGTGCGACCACACGACGGCGGCAGGTAGATCGAGGGATTTGCGCAGCGGCAAGAACCGGAGAAGGGAGGCTGAGCCCCCGGGGTCTTGAGCTACAACGTTAAGCCTAAGAAACGGGCAGGGGCCTGGTAGCGCGTAGTGTATGAGCGAAGCCACCATCGCTCAAACTCATCAGCACAGTCCAATTTCGAAGAGGAAACAAGAAAGTGGTTCCGGAAACGGTATGGATCTTATCCTGTGTAAACGCTCGCGCTAAATGGCGGCGTTCTGATCGCGCTATTTGTCAGTTGCCGGGTCCGATGACGAGGCAATCGCGCGCGGCCTGAACGATGT
>NZ_JACIFA010000009.1 GCF_014197135.1 Sphingomonas zeae | reverse complement strand
GCACGAGCGCCGTCGTGCCCGACACGACGCCTGTTTCCACAAGATCGTTGCCGTAGGGCGTCAGGCGGAGCTTGATGCCGGGCGCGACCTTCTCCAGGCGCGCCACGACAGCGGGGACCAGGACGAACTCGACATAGCCGTTCGGCGCGATGGTGAAGAGCCGTTCGGCCTGTGCGGGATCGAAGGCCTGCTGACCGAGGACCGCGTCGTCAAGCTGCGCGAGTGCCTCGGCGATCAGCGGTGAGAGTTCAAGCGCGATCGGGGTCGGCTGGATGCCGTAGCGCTCGCGGACGAACAGTTGGTCCTGAAGCATCAGTCGTAGACGCGATAGGGCATTAGACAGGGCGGGCTGTGTCATGCCCATTCGCTCGGCGGCCCGCGTGACGCTGCGCTCCTCCATCAACGCCACGAAGATCGGCAGCAGGTTCAGATCGTAGCGCACGCAGTCATCCTGTCAGACGTATATCTGACATTAGAAAGATAAACTTCTAGAATATATCAACTAGGCCCATTTCCCATCCATCGGCGACGGGCGCCGCGAACATGGAGGTTCAGATGAGCAAGGGTCAGGTTCTCGTTCTTGGATCGAACGCGACACAGCTCGGTCTGCGTGGCGGCAGTACCGCAACGGTCGGTCAGTATCTCAACGAAACGGCAGTCCCCGCGCTGGCACTGCTCGACGCCGGCTATGATATTGTTCTCGCTACGCCCAATGGGACCAAGCCGCACATCGATGCCGGTTCCGACACGAAGGACCACTTTGGCGGTGATGAGGCGGCATACCAGCGCGCCAAGGACTTCTTCGCCAGCCACCCGGCCATGAACGACGTCCGCACGCTGAAATCGGTCGTCGACGAGGGTCTGGACGGCTTCGTTGGCGTGTTCGTGCCGGGAGGTCACGCGCCCATCGTCGATCTGATGCAGGACCGCGATGCGGGCACGATCCTCCGTCACTTCCACGCGGCGGCCAAGCCGACCGCGCTCCTCTGCCACGGACCGGTGGTCGTTGTTTCTACGCTCGACGATGCTCCGGCCTTCCGCAAGGCGCTGGAGGAAGGCGATGACGCCGGGGCGGCCGACCTGGCGCGAGACTGGATCTACTCAGGCTACCGCATGACCGTCTTCTCGGCGAGCGAGGAGAAGATCGCTGAGGAGCAAGTGCTGAAGGGCGAGCTCTTCTTCGACATGGAAAAGGCGCTGCGGTCGGCCGGTGGCGACGTCTCTGTCACCGACAAGAACTTCGCTTCGAATGTCGTCGTGGACCGGGAGCTGATCACGGGTCAGAATCCGGCGTCGGACCAAGCCATGGCCGACGCTTTGATCGAAGCCCTCGATCGCGCCGCTGCGTGAGTACCAGGATGACGGGCGGGGCGCTCAGGATGCGCCCCGCTTCGGATATAACCAGGACAGGATATGGTGCCATGACCGCCAACGTGAAGATCGTCGCCGTCCTAACCGCCCGTGCGGATACCGTCGACCGCCTGCGCGCTCTGCTCGACGCCATGCTAAAGCCAAGCCGTGCCGAACCGGGCAATTTGCGCTACGATCTCTGGCAGGACCAGAGCGATCCGAACCGCTTCGTCCTCGACGAGCTGTACGCGGACGCGGATGCGGTTACCGCCCACCGCGCGACGCCCCACTTCCAAAACTACCTCTCTCAGATCGGCGATCTGGCCGAGCGCGCCACGTTTGTCCTCAACCCCGTCTCCGCGACCTAAGGGTGCTGCCATGGGCAAGCTTAAAGAATGGGTGGGGTCGGCGCTGCTGGCACAACCGTTCTACATAGAGGAGCTGCGGATGATCGGCCTGTTGGCACCTGCGCTTCGCGCGGGCCTTATCGGCCTCGTTCATCCACGCGGCTACCGCTGGCGCGGGGCCGCGACGCAGCGAAAAATCAACATCTGAAGTGAAGGAAACACAGTCATGACCAAAGGTATCGAAGGCAAGGTTGTTCTCATCACCGGCGGGAGCACCGGCATCGGCGCCGAGACCGCGCGTCTTCTCGCCGAACGCGGTGCGAAGGTCGCCATCGCCGCACGGCGCAAGGACAAGCTCGACGAGGTCGTCGCGCAGATCGCCGAGAACGGCGGAACGGCACGCGCCTATGCGCTCGACGTCACCGACAAGTCGGCGGTCCAGACCGTCGTCGCCGCGATCGTCGCCGACTTCGGCCGTCTCGACGTACTGATCAACAACGCCGGTCTGATGCCGATCCGTCCGATGGCCGAGGTCAACACCGACGAGTGGGACCAGATGATCGACGTCAATTTGAAGGGCACGCTCTACGGCATCGCCGCGGCTCTTCCCGGCTTTCTGGAGCAGGGCAGCGGCCACATCATCAACCTGAGTTCGGTCGCCGGCATCAAGGTCTTCGCCCCGGGCGGCACGGTCTATTCCGGCACCAAGTTCGCCGTCAGCGCGATCAGCGAAGGTCTTCGCCAGGAGGTGGGCGAGAAGGTCCGCGTCACGTCGATCGAGCCCGGAGCCGTCGAGAGCGACCTGAAGTTCACGACGTCGGGTACGGCTGCTGAGACGGTGCTGGACTTCTACAAGCAGGCCATCCCGGCGGCATCGGTGGCGCGTGCTATCGCGTTCGCTGTCGAACAACCTGATGACGTCGACGTCAACGCGATCGTCATCCGGCCGACCGCACAGCAGTTCTGATTTCGACGAGGAGGCGGGGCCGCGTTTGCTCCGCCTCATGGGGAACGTAGCGGCCCGCTCTTCCGTTACTCTGCCGAATAATGACTGTCGGTTTCACTTGAGGAGTCATTTATGCCCAAACTTGCCCTGTATGTACCACTGAAGGCCAAGCCCGGAAAAGAGCGTGATGTCGCCAATTTCCTGACCTCGGCATTGCCGCTCGTTCAAGCTGAGGCGGGCACTCTGACCTGGTATGCGATCGAGGAAGGTCCCGGTGCGTACGCGATCTTCGATACGTTCGACACAGAGGAGGATCGGCAAGCCCATCTCGACGGCAAGGTTGCCGCCGCACTGATGGACAAGGCAGAAGAACTTTTTTCTGAACCGCCGCAAATTCACAAGTTCACCCTGCTGGCCGCGAAATAGCCGAGCGGTCGGCACCCTAAGCTGCTGTCTGACTGCAGGGTAAGGTTCGTGTTTCTATCCGGAATGGGTGGCCCGGCCGTATCGGGAAATGAATAGATGAATATGGCAGGTCATCCGCAATAGTGGATGACCTTGTCTTCTGCACTTATCATATCTCTGAATTTAACGATAAGGCGCCGTTGATGGGTCGCGACGTGACGGCACCATTCGTTCGCGGGAGGGTGCCGAACGCGAGCGATGACTTGCCCGAGCCCGATATGCCGGTGAACACCACGAAGGCGTCGCGCGGTACATCGACGTCAATATTTTTGAGGTTATTCTGGCGCGCGCCGCGAACCTGCACGCAAGCGGGCAGCCCCGTATGCCCATGATCGGTGGCCGGCGTCGTCGCGTGAATATCCTTGCTCTTCAATTCAGTCTTCCTGCCCTATCCGCCCGTGCGGCCCGTGGTTCATCACAGTCGGGGAACAGATGAATGCTTTTCCGACTCAATACATCCAAAGGTCAGGCTGGCCCGATATTCGGCACCTTTGAAGTATTTTTCCAGCAGTGGACAAAGGTTACGATAAAACCATTTTCCCTGTTGGGTCGCGCGACGAGGCCACACACACTCCGCTGGTAAGCGCCTGGGCTGGGCGGCCCTGGTCCGTGCCGCTATCGGCATGTAACGACCGTACTTCGGCGCTTGTTACCGCATCGCGACGCGTTGCCCATTTGCCAGAGCGCGCTTCATCATGGCCGGGGTCGGGCCATGATGACGGCCGAGTTGTCGATCCGAGCGCCTCGCGCCGCTTCGGATCGGCGGGTCAGTAGTGAATGACCGTGCGGATCGACTTGCCTTCGTGCATCAGTTCGAAGGCCTCGTTGATCTCCTCCAAACCCATCGTGTGGGTTACGAATGGGGCCAGATCGATATCGCCTCTCATCGCATCCTCGACCATGCCGGGGAGCTGTGTCCGTCCCTTGACGCCACCGAAAGCGGACCCCTTCCATACGCGGCCCGTGACGAGCTGGAATGGGCGGGTGGAGATTTCCTCGCCCGCGCCGGCAACGCCAATCACGATCGACTGACCCCAGCCACGGTGCGCTGATTCAAGCGCGGCGCGCATGACGTGGACGTTGCCGATGCACTCGAAGGTATGATCGATGCCCCAGCCCGTCATCTCGATCAGCACTTGCTGGATAGGCTTGTCATGGTCCTTGGGGTTGATGCACTCGGTAGCACCGAACTGGCGTGCCAGCTCGAACTTGGATGGATTGGTGTCGATGGCGATGATGCGACCCGCCTTCGCCTGGCGCGCACCCTGAATCGCCGCGAGGCCGATGCCGCCGAGGCCGAACACGGCGACCGAGTCTCCCGGCTGGACCTTGGCGGTATTGTGGACTGCGCCGATGCCGGTCGTGACGCCGCAGCCGAGCAGGCAGACATGTTCGGGGTTTGCCTCGGGATTGATCTTGGCGAGCGAGACTTCGGCGACGACAGTATATTCACTGAAGGTTGAACAGCCCATGTAATGATAGAGGGGCTGACCATTGTAAGAAAAGCGCGTGGTCCCATCGGGCATCAAGCCCTTGCCTTGCGTTTCGCGGACAGCGACGCACAGGTTGGTCTTGCCCGACAGGCAGAAGTCGCACTTGCCGCATTCGGCGGTGTAGAGCGGAATCACGTGATCGCCCGGTCCGACGCTGGTGACGCCTTCTCCGACCTCGACAACGATGCCCGCGCCCTCGTGGCCCAGAACCACCGGGAAAACACCCTCCGGATCACTCCCCGCCAGCGTGTACGCGTCGGTGTGGCACACACCGGTGTGCGTCACCCGTATGAGGACTTCGCCTTTCCGGGGTGGGGCGACATCGATCTCGACGATTTCGAGTGGCTTGCCCGCCTCGAAGGCTACAGCGGCGCGAGATTTCATGTTGGGATACCCTCGTTGAGTTAAACCGATTGCTGGTGCGAGGCCGTCGCGTCAGCGCAAATTCGTGGGGGAGCGATCGCTCACTCCCCCCGGTATGCAGGTCAGACCGTAACGACGACCTTGCCGACCTGGTCGTTCGATTCGAGGAAGCGGTGAGCGTCCTGGATCGCGTCGAGCGGGAAAGTGCGCGCGATCCGCGGCTTGAGCGCGCCCGATTCCAGACCCGCCACGATGAACGCCTTGGCGCGATCGAGGGCGGCATCGTCCGAGACGATCTCGCTGTAGAGATACCCCTTGAGCGTGAGACTCTTGCCCAGCACGGAGAACAACGGGAACGGCGTCGGTTCGCCGCTGAGCGCGCCATATTCGAGCAGGATGCCGCCGCGTGCCATGCTCTCGGTCAGCGGCTCGAACGACGGGCCTCCGACCGGATCGAGCACCACGCGCGCACCCTGACCATCGGTTATCTCCATCACCCTCGCTACCAGATCCTCTTCCCCGGTCGCGACGACATGATGTGCACCGGCATCGATCAGGGCCTGGCGCTTGGCGCCGGTACGCGTCGTCGCGATTACCGTCGCGCCGACCATCCGCGCAATCTGGAAGGCAGCAAGGCCGACGCTGCTGGAGGCAGCAGTGACGATGACGAAATCGCCCTCGCCGAGTTTCGCCTGCTCCACCAGCGCACCCCAGGCGGTGACATACTGCATCCACACGGCCGCCGCTTCCTCGAACGTCAGCGCCACCGGATGCTTGACGACGAGGCGGGCGGGCACGTTGGCGACCTCGCCATAAGTGCCCCAGCGCGCGATATCGAGCGGGGGGATGACGCTGACGGCTTCGCCTTCCGCAAACCCGGTCACGTCCGCGCCGACCGTAACGACAGTGCCGGCAGCCTCATAGCCAAGGCGGCTCGGGAACTCGGCTTCCTGAAGGTAGGCATGGTTGCGGAACATCACCTCGGCGCGGTTTATGCCTATCGCCTTCACCGCGATCTGCACTTCGTCGGCCGCGGGCGCGGGGACTGCCACATCTTCAATCCTGAGGACGCTGGCGTCGCCATATTCGTGGATGCGGACGATGCGGCTCATTGTAAAATCCTTGATTATTGAATGATCGTTCTGTAAGGAGACGGACCACCCGTTTCAAGATATTATTTATCGATCGTTCCATATCGTGCACGAAAGATGACAGAGACGAAAGCCCGTCGCCGCGCAGGTCGCCCTCGTGTGTTCGACACTGACGCTGCGCTCGACAAGGCGGTGCGGCTGTTCTGGCAGCGCGGCTACGAGGCGACATCGATGGCCGATCTGGTGGCGGAGACTGGCGTCGCCGCTGCCAGTCTCTATGCAGCGTTTGACAACAAGGCGGGGCTGTTTGCGGCGGTGATCGAGCGCTACGCCGCGACGTTCAGCGTCCACCTCTATTCACCCATCAACGATCCGGCGTTGTCCACCTACGAGGCCGTCAAAGGCCTGCTGGAACGAGCGGCGTCATCATTCTCGGAACCTGGAACGCCGGCCGGCTGCTTCATGTATTCGGCAGCGGCAGCCGTTTCGCCGGCGTCCGCCGCCATCGAATGCCTGCTGCGCGACAAGCGTATCGCGGCGGAGGCTCTCCTGATCGAGCGTCTGCAACGCGGCGCCGCGCAGGGCGAGCTTGCGGCCAACACCGATCCGGCCGTGCTAGGCAAATTCATCAATACGGTCATGGAAGGCATGTCCGTTCAGGCGCGCGACGGCGCTACGATCAACGAACTGCTCTCCATCGCCAAAATGGCACTCGATCGATGGCCGGCCGCGATATGATCGTTACATGGTGGTCATCTGCCAATCCGCCTCCCGCGACCGAACAGTCGAACTCATCTCATTGGACGAAAGCACATGAAACACGTGACATTGCTCGGCGGGGAAGTGGTTCCTTCAATGGGTCAAGGCACCTGGAAGATGGGTGAACGTGCTGAGCGGCGATCCGATGAGATCGCCGAGCTACGCGCCGGTGTCGAGCTAGAGCCGCCTCGACGATCCGCTCGAACGTCGCCAAGGCGTCTTCGGCGAGGTCTCGCAGGATCACAGATCGGTCTGCTTCTACCCTCTCGGAAGGATTCGTCGCCACTGGTTCGCCCCCTCAATGCATTCTTAGAAGCAAGTTGAGCTCAGACGGTGGTTGATCGCAAGAACTTACGTGTCGCGCGCGCCTTGATGTGTGCCCACAGGCCAATCCGATTTTAAGGTCGCCACCTTGGTGACGGACACGAGGCCTTGAGGCCGGAACGCGACGGCCCGTGCTCCTGATCTTGGCAGCCGGCGCTACGCGTCGATTAGGAGATACATATACCACGATACCCCACCTGCGGGAGCGTCAGCACGGCGTTATTTTACCGCAAATTTCGCTCCCATCTTACGCGACAAGGGTCACGCCGGAGCGATCGGCAAGCGCCTTGAAGCGCATGGCGAGCCCCGGATCACCATCGATGCCAGACGTGCTGACCACGCTTAGCGCACCAGGCGGCACGCGATCGCCGAACAACATCATCGCCTGCGACGAGGGATAGGGGCGAGACTCCCAGACCATCCCATGCGTGGCGGCGTCTTTGCGATGCAGTGCCGCAGACCAGCGCCGCGTGTCCGGAAATTCGCGCGCGGGCGTGTCGATCAGCTGGGTACGGGCGACGCCCAGCTTCATCAGATCGGGCGCGAGAAAGGAGCGAAGCACCAGCGGGCTGGCGACCCGGAGTACCGAGCAGCGAACATCGGCAAGCCTGCTCAGCGCAAAGGTCTTGAAGGTCTGCGTGGAATCGAGATCGTGGAAGATCGTATCGTACACCGCAGCCTCAAACCCGTCTGCGGCATAGGCCGTCGGCACCCGCTTGCGCACCGGGCCGATCGGCGCGAAGCGCGAAGCGCCGAAACCCGGATTGAACGCGTCTCCGGCAAGCTTCTCGGCGTGAATGCGCCAAAGCACCGTCCCCACCGGTAGGTCGGTAACGTGGGTCGGGAAGGCGGTCGGCGGTTTCGCAACGATGCCTGTCGGAGCGAGGGCCGTCACCCGCTGATCTCATCACCTTCGTGGGCTGCCGCCTCGAGAACGGCTGCTGGTTCGTCGAACCGCTCAATGGGTGCGGGACCACCAAGCCATGAGTTGGACGATACGAACCAGAAAGCAACTTGCCATGGCGTGCGGTTCGCGGGGAGGGCCGCGAGAACCTGCCGGATTAGCGGAAGGGGTTTGCCGTCGGCATCGAACTGGAACGCGGGAAAGCGATCCTGCCCCTGATAGGGGACGGCGAAGACACGGGCCTGCGCCTTCCAGCGCGCGGCCGTCTGGTGGCGGTTCTTGGCTTCGTGCCCGGCGCGCGCGGCAACCTCGACCGAGGTAAGCGTCTCGACCTCCTGAAGGAAGCGCTGCCGGATCGCGGTGTTATCGGCCGCGACCGCAGTGTGAAATTCCGCCATCGGGTCATGCGTGTCGGCCAACACATCGAGGAGCTGCTCGATCTTGCGCTCGAGGTGTCGGGTGCGAATGTCGGGCAGCAGCTTGTCGACGATGGCGTAGAGCGCCTGCCGATCCGGATCAGTTGCAATACCGGCTTCAGCTAGCTGCTCCAGCGCGTGATCGACGGCGGTGCGATATTGTGCGGAGAAGCCCTCAACCGTGGGCGCTATATATAAGGTTTCGTCGACCGTAGGCGCCGGCTCGGATCCACGCTGTTTGGCTGGCTTGTTGCGTGCGGTCTCGACCAAGCTGGCGAACACCAGATTGGCAAAGGCACCCGGATCAACGGCGTTGGCGAGGGTCGCCATGAGCAGCTCCTACGGTTAGTCTAGCTAACATATAAGCGATCTAACCGGCTTCGTCACCCTCATTGTATTTTCCGGTAACCCCTCTTCCTGGAAAAAGAGAGTGGCCGGGCAGGGCGCGTGTTGGTTCTCCTGAAACGGGACGCTGGATATCGCACTGCTTCGGATGAGCCGGTCAGCCGCCTAATTGCGGGTACGGCCCGCCTATGACTGGCCATCACTGGAATGGCTGCTCGCTAGCACGCCGAAATGGGTCCAGGCGATGTTGATCCAGAACTGCAAGGACTGGTTGGCGCCGCTGCGCGCTCGTGGCCAATGCACCATCGGCAAATGGGACTGGACGTTGCCGACATTCTGGCGCAGTTTCATGCGTGGCTCGCCGAGCCGAAGCACGCCAGCGCGAGCGGGTGTCGCTGATCGGGTGAGTGCCGGTAGAGCGGCCTAAGTGCTTCCGCCGCAGAGCAGATTTGCTAGTCCGATAACATAGATTATGTTAAGCATCTGAGCGATATTTTCCGCGGGCTCCCGTCACTGCAGCGCCTCCGTCCAATCACTTCAGCCTGGAGCCACCGTCAGCATGCTCCTGTCGGGAAGGCTCTCAAGAAGGTCCGCTTCGGCTCGGTTCGGACCGCTTACGACGCTATTCACGCCTGCAACGCCGGTCCGAGCTTCCCGCATGCCTGCCCTGCCGCGCTGGTTCACGCAGCCCGCTCCTGCAAGCCGCAGGAGGTGCAGGCCGGGAGGTCGGCCATGAGCTCCAAACATTGATTGCGCTCTGATCGAGGAAGGACCGACGGAACAGAACGGAGCGACGAGATTAGAATCCCTCACCGTGCCTGAACGAGGCACGGCAGGACGAGGACGAACCTGATGAACGAGAACAACCTGAAGAAGCTGGTCGCGCAAGGATTGTCCGCGATGCGGGCCGGCAGCGACGTCGCCGCCAAGGCGACCGACGAGATCAACAACGACGCGCGCCACCCGGCGCTGCGATCCGCGCTCGAAGAGGGCAACCGGACTTCCCGCCAATGGGCGGACCGCATCCGTCGCGCCGCCGAGCAGGCGGGCCCGGCCGATCAGCAGGACAACCCTGTGCTCGAAGCGCATTACGAGGTGAGCCGCAGGATCCGCGAAGCGGCACCGGACGATGCCTCACGCGACCTCGGCATCATCGCCAGCGGGCAGCTCGCGCTTCATTACTGGATCGCTTCGTTCGGGACCATGGCCAATTACTGCCGGCAGACCGGCATGGACGATGCGGCGCGCGACATGAAGGCGTGCGCGGACGAGGCCAAGCAGGCCGACGAAAAGCACAGCCAGCTCGCCGAGCAGTTGCTGTCTGAAGGCTGAACCGGTGCCGGCCCGCCTTGCTACCGACGACTGGCCAACCGGCATGATCTTACAACAGGAGATAATTGGTGCTTGAGCAACGAAAGCTGGGCGACGGGCTGCGCGTATCTGCGCTGGGCCTCGGTTGCATGGGCATGTCCGAATTCTATGGGCAGGCCGACGAAGCCGAGGCGGTCGCGACCATTCAGCGCGCGATCGATCTCGGCGTGACGTTTCTGGACACCGCCGACATGTACGGGGTAGGCCGTAACGAGGAGTTGGTCGGGCGTGCGATCCGCGATCGCCGCGACGCGGTGGTTCTCGCCACCAAGTTCGGCAACGTTCGCGGCGAGGACGGCACCTTCAAGGGCGTGTGCGGGCGCCCGGATTACGTCCGCTCCGCCTGCGAGGCGAGCCTGCGACGGCTCGGCGTCGAGACGATCGACCTCTACTATCAGCACCGCGTCGACCCCGACACGCCGATCGAGGACACGGTGGGCGCGATGGCCGGGCTGGTCCGCGAGGGCAAGGTGCGCCACCTCGGCCTCTCCGAAGCGGCGCCCGCCACGGTCAGGCGCGCGCACGCCGTGCATCCGATCGCGGCGCTGCAGACCGAATATTCGCTGTGGAGCCGCGATCCCGAGGGCGAGATCCTCGACACGGTGCGCGAGCTCGGCATCGGCTTCGTGCCGTACAGCCCGCTCGGCCGCGGTTTCCTGACCGGCGCGATCCGGCGGGTGGAGGATCTCGCGCCTGACGACTATCGCCGGCACAGCCCCCGCTTCCAGGGCGAGAACTTCCAGCGCAATCTCGATCTCGTCGCGGCGGTCGAGGCGATGTCGCGGGAGAAGGGCTGCACCCCTTCCCAGCTGGCGCTCGCCTGGGTGCTGGCGCAGGGCGAAGACATCGTGCCGATCCCGGGCACCAAGCGCCGCGGCTACCTGGAGGAGAATGTCGGCGCGCTCGACGTGACGCTCACCCGAGGCGAACTGGAGCGGCTCGACCGCGCGGCGCCGAAGGGGGCAACGGCGGGCGAGCGCTACGCCGCGCCGCAGATGCAGGCGCTGAACCGATGAGCGGGAGCGACGGACACGGCCTTGCCGGCCGCGTCGCGATCGTGACGGGCGGCGGTCGCGGGCTGGGCCGCGCGATGACGCTCGGGCTGGCGCAGGCCGGCGTGCGGGTCGTCGCCACCGCCGCGCGCGAACTCGCCGAGGTCGAAGCGGTCGCACGGGAGGCAGAGCGGGCATGCGGCGACGATCGGGTGCGGCCGCTGCTCGCCGACGTGACGCGGGTGGAGGATTGTGCCGCAGTCGTGCGCGCGGCGCTCGTGCGCTTCGGCCGGCTCGACATCCTGGTCAACAATGCCGGGCGCGGCATGAAGTATGTGAGCGACACCTTCCTGACAGAACCGACCCGGTTTTGGGAGGTCGCCCCCGACACTTGGCGCATGGTGACCGACACCAACGTCAACGGCCCGTTCCTGATGGCGCGCGCCGCCGTCCCCGCCATGCTGGAGGCGGGATGGGGCCGAATCGTCAACATCTCGATGAACCGCGAGACGATGCGACGGCGCGGCTTCTCGCCCTACGGCCCGTCCAAGGCGGCGCTGGAATCGGAGACCGCGATCTGGGCGCAGGACCTTGCGGACAGCGGCATCACGGTGAACGCGCTCCTGCCGGGGGGCGCGACGCTGACCGGCATGATTCCCGAAGGACTGCCGGATAGTGCACGCGACGGACTGCTGTCGCCCGAGATCGTGGTGCCGCCCTTGCTCTGGCTCTGCTCTGACGCTGCCGCGGCGGTGACGGGTAAGCGCCTGGATGCCCGGCGGTGGATGGGAGAGCAGCCCGGAAGTCAGCGCACAACTGACACGCTGGAGGATGTAGGCTGTTAGGGCAGACCACAGGACATATCCGCTCGGCCAGCCGTGGTCTCTTCGTCCTTTTGTGCGATATCCCTAGCGACAGGTCTTCTGCTAACCGAGACGGTAAAGGACCTGAAATTGGCCGCACGAAGCCGGGATCAAGAGATCCCGGCCCACTCAGCCTACCAAACAGCGGTCGGCCGCACGCTTCGTCCGCCAGCTTTGCAGCAGCTCGATCTGTCTCTCGTGCACCTCGTCGATAACTGGTGGCTCGGCCTGACAGGTTGCACCGGCCGCCACGACCTGAGATTCCGTTTTGTATCCCTTATCGCTGTTCATGTGATCTAGGAGTGCGCGCAGCATCTGCCGCCCTCTTACCACGCGGCTCTTGATTGTGCCGACGGGAACCTGCTCGATTGTGGCTGTCTCCTCATAGCTCAATCCCTCGATCCCGATGAAATTGATGCACCGCTGCTGCTCAGGCGTCAGGCGCGGCCATAGACGGCGAACATCGCTCAGCGTCACAACGGATTCCTGGTTCGACGCCACCGGAATGTCGGCGAGTTCGGCGGTCTCGCTAACTTGTACCGTGCCTCGACGGCGTACCTGCGAAAGAAATGAGTTGCGAAGGATCCGGAAGGTCCACGCCTTCATATTTGTACCGGCTTCGAAGGATGCGCGGCTGCGCCAGGCTTTCAGCACGGTTTCCTGAACAAGGTCCTGTGCAGTATCGGGATTCCTGGCCAGCGATCGCGCATAGCGCGCCAGACTAGGCATAAGCGCGCTGAGCTCGGCACCGAAGTCCGACCAGCCCTCAGATGGCAGATGCGGCTCGTCAACCGTTTGTTCGGACACGCGGAACCCCTCGCTCAATCGAACCGGTCAGCTGCTTTGGTACCAACCGGTTTACTTTCGGAAAACGCCAAGCCGATTGGTTCGTTCCGCTCGTCGGAGATGAAATATCAGTAGCGAAACAATCGCGCGCGACTGGGTACATGAAAGGCTGACAACAAGAGGTCAGCGCCGCTGCCTGTTCGCGTACCAAGCGCAGCCGGCAAGGAGTATCGCAGAAGCCATCAGGATTGCTCCAACAACATCATGGTCGTGCTGGAGGATCGCGCCGGCGACCAGCAGGCCGGCGGACAGGACGTTGGGATCTGCGCCCCGGGGCAATGCCGGTGGTGAGGAGACGGCACCTTTCTGCAACTCGATCGGCAGCGCACCCGACCGCGCAACCCGCTCGGCGAAGGCCACCAGCTCGGGCGAGGCGGCGGCCAGACGGCCAAGGCTTGTCGCCAGCCGGCGTCCGCCACGCTTGAGGCCGGCCGGGCCGATCCGCTCCCGCAGCAGTTCGCGCGCGATCGGTGCGGCGCGCGCGGTGATGTCAAAGCCGGGATCGAGCCGTCGCACGAACCCTTCGGCGATCAGCAAGGTGCGCAGCAGCAGGGCGAGGTCCGGCGGCAGCGCCAGACGATAGGTTCGAAGCAGCGCGAACACGCGGCCGAAGATGTCGGCGAGCTCGATCTGCTGGAGTACCGCCCCGCGGAACTGGCCGATCAGCGCGTCGAGGTCGCGGGTCAGCGCCTGGCGATCGACATCGGTCTCGCCCGACCATTGCAGCAGTACGTCCGTCACCGATCGTGTGTCCTCACCCGCGATGGCAAGGACGAGCGTGACAACCTCGTTCCGCCGGGCGGGACTGAGCACGCCGACCGCCCCGAAGTCGATGAACGCCAACGACCCGTCGGCCAGAACAAAGACGTTGCCGGGATGGGGGTCCGCGTGGAACCGACCGTTGAAGATGATCATCCGCAGCACCGCATCGGCATATCTGCCGGCGACGTCAGCACCGCCCTCACCCGCCACGTCAAGAACCTCGCGGACGGGCATGCCGTCAAGCCGCTCCTGCACGTTGATCCGGCGGCCGACCTGATCCCAGTAGAAGGCCGGCGTCCGGACGCCGAGCGGCTGCAGGAACGCGCCGATGCTCTCGCAGGCTGCCGCTTCTGCGCTGAGGTCCATTTCCTGCGACAAGCTCTCCGCGAAAAACCGCAGCAGTTCGTCGGGCTTGAGGCGGCGGATCTCCGGTGAGTGCCGGGCCGCGAGCCGCGCGATGCGGCGGAGCAGCCGTAGGTCGGCATCGACGCGTTCCGCGATCCCCGGCCGGCGTACCTTGACCACGACCTCGGTCCCGTCGCGCAAGGTTGCAGCATGAACCTGCGCAATCGACGCCGCCGCGATCGGCTCGCGGTTGAAGTTCGCGAACACATCAGCGATCGGGGAGCCGAGCGCGGCCAGGATCGTCGGCTCCAGCGCCTCGAACGGCAGCGGGGTCACGCGATCCTGCAGCGTCGACAGCGCCCGCACCCATTCCGGCCCGAGCAGGTCTTCGCGGGTGGCGAGCACCTGCCCCAGCTTGACCGCGACAGGTCCAAGGTCTCGCAGCAGCGCGACGACCCGCTCGGGCGTACCGAGGTCTACCGGCTGCTCTGAGCGACCGGGCAGCAGGCCCAGGCGCGAGGCGAGCCCGTTCAGCCCATGGCGCCCCATGATCTGGATGAGCTCGGCCAGCCGCGCGCGCTCACCGATTTGAGACTCGTCGTCGGTGGTGGGCATCACGCGCTGCAACCATCCTCCTGCCGCGGGCGGCAGCCATCGAGGAACAGGTCGATGCCGCGCGAAATGCGATCCCGCGCTGCCTCGTCGTATGCTGGAGGAGACAGCCCCAGCGCTGCGCGGCGCATGGGTGCGACCACGACGAGCGTGACGAACTGCTCGGCAGCGAACACGGGGTCCGCCAGCGACAGTTCTCCCTTCGCATCGGCGTGGGCGAGGATCGACGCCACCCATTGGACGGCCCGCTGGTAACCGAAGTCATGGATGTTCGCCGCTAGCGCGGGAAAGCGCACGGCTTGCGCGATGACGACGCGTTCCATGGACGCGATCCGGGGCGTCAGGAGCCACTCGAGCAACCGATCTGCGATCACGCCAAGTCGCGATCCAATGTCGGGTTCGTCGCTGCCCGACGGTTCGAGCGCCCGCAGCTGCGTGTCGATCTCGTCGAGAATGACCGCCTCGAACACACGCGCCTTGCTGCCAAAGCGCGCGTACAGGGTCCGCTTGGAAATGCGCGCCTGTTCGGCGATCATGTCGGCACTGGCGCCGTCGAACCCGTGTTCGAAAAACAGCTCGCGAGCGCTCTTGAGGATGTGCGAGGTCAGGCGGAGCGCATCCTCAGTGGTCGGTCTGCCCATTTTCCTCGGACGCCGACGTTTCTTTTCGTCATCGCTCAATCTCGTTCTCCTGGATCGAGAGTAGCGCGATCCGGACCGGTTGGCGAGAAATCAAACGGAGACGGTCGGTTGCTCACCCGCCAGCGAGATCTCAGCCAATGGCTGTCCTTGTATCGCGGCCGATCACTGCCGTGGCCTCGGCTTGTAGATGGGAAGGGACGGAGCCCCCACGCCCAGTCCCTCCTGATCGATGCGAACGGCCGCATCCCTGACAGCACCGACCTTGTTCCTCGCTGAACGAACCGTTTCACGCAGTTGGGCCTGTTTGGCGGCCGTGCCGCGTATCGTGGGTCGAATAGCCTCTAGCCGAGCCGTGAATCGATCGGCACCGTCTCGGGCTCTCAACAATGTTCGGTTCGCTCTCGCGAGGACGGTCGCGCGGCGTTCGTCCGCTGCCGCTCTCAGTTGTTGGGCGCTGTCGCCGGATCGCTGCAAGGCGTCTCCCACGGCAATCACGCGGCCGCGCGCACCGGTGAGAGCATCGGACGCTGCTCCGGCTTTGTCAGCCCAACCAGCGGAACTCTCCGCGAGCGCCGCCAGCCGATCGCTGGCCCGCTGCTGCTGAGCGGCGTCGAGGTTGCGCGAGACAGAGTCCACGGTGCGGCTGATCTTCTCGACCAGTGCGACGGGGTCCCCTCCGCCGCCAAGGAGCCCGCCTTCCTTGGTGGGGATGACGGGAAGCTCCCCGTCGTTCGCCGCAACGATCGGGGGCGCGCCAGAGGTTGCACCGTCGAGGCTGATGTTCGCGGTGCCGGCCAGTGCCGATCTTGCGATCGACGCTTTCACGCCTGCGACGATGGGGATCCGCGGTTCAAGGCTGACGGTGACGAGAACCGCTGACGGGTCCTCCTTGTCGAACCGTATCGACGTGACGTGACCGGCCGGTACGCCCGAGAAGGTCACCGGCGACCCCTTCTCCAGACCGGCAACGCTTCCGGTAAAGCGGATCAGATAAGGGTTTCCGTCTTCATTGCGTGCATCAAACAGCCAAAGGGTAAAGACGAGGAGCGTACCCAACAGAAGGCTGGTGACCGCGAGCACAAGGAATTTATTCGACCGCGTTTCCATGAGAGACCATAACCATTAGGAAGCCGGACCAAATTTGTAAACCGTACCGTTTCCAAGGTGGCAAGGCCTGATCAGGACGAGGATGGAATCGTGGCTGGAGACTGGAGCCTGCAACCAGGCGACATACCGTGGGGCAACAGGCTTGGCCTGGAGTTGGTTTCGATCGGCGATGGCCTCAGCTCGCTACGTGTCGGTTGGCGTGAGGAGCTGGCCGACGAGGACGAGACTTTAGCAACGGGCGTGTTGACGAGCCTTATCGATCAGGCCTGCGGCGTTGCCGTAATGTCCCGACTGGGAAGGCGATTGGCAATCTCGACCCTCAACCTGAAGGTGGACCATGTGCGGTCCCCCGAGGCGAGATGCTCCGCGACAGCGTGGGCGCATTGTTACGACGCTACCGAGCGCCGTGCGTTCGTACGGACCGAAGTCTGGGATACCGATCCTTCTCACCTGATCGCGACTGCCCAAGGCGTCTTTTCGATCAATCGGGCTGTCGGGCCATGACCGGCTTCGCGCAGCTGCTAGGCTCCATGATTTCAGAGAGCGGTGACGCCTTTGTTTTGACGCCAGTGGAGTACATGATCGGCAGCCCTCTCCTTCCCGCCTTGCATGGCGGAGCTGTGGCATCCTTTCTCGAAGTGGCAGCGAAGCGTGCCCTTGCACGCAAACTTCCGCCCGGGCACTTCCCGAAGCTCATCAGCGTGAACCTCCAGTTCCTTGCCTCTGCTCGGCTGGATGCACTTGTCACGACGCCGAAGGTCAGGCGTGTCGGACGTCGGATCGCAGTCGTTCACGCCGAAGCATTCCGCCGCGAAGATCCAGCGGCTGTTTGTTTCGCGCAGCTTGAGTTTGCTGTGCACGAGCCCATCAGAGTGGGTGGCAGTGCCGATCGCCACATACTATGATACGGTCCGGTTTACATACGTTAGGGTTGCTGAGTGGCTGACGAGCATGCTGAAGATCGAGGCGGCGATGCGCCGCATGACGACCGGAATGCGCATTCCCAGCCAGAAGCTAGGTCGAAGGACGGTGTCGAGGAGAACGACGGCGTAAAGAAGCCCTCGCTTCTCGAGCGCTATCCGATCATCCGCTACGTCCTCATCGCCGCGCTCGTTGCGGGCATCGTCGCGGCGGTCGTCTGGTACATGAACTACCGCGCGAGCGGCCAATACCTGCAGTCGACCAACAACGCCTATGTGCGCGCGGACTTCGTGACCGTTTCACCGAAGGTGGGCGGCTATGTCGAGCGTGTCCTCGTCGCCGACAACCAGCCTGTCCGCCGCGGCCAGCTGCTCGCCGTCCTCGATCCTCGTGACTACCGCGCCAATGTCGAACAGGCGCAAGCTCAGATTGCCGCGGCCGGCGCCAACATCACGACCGCGCGCCGGACGCTTGACGAGCAGCAGGCCACTGTCGCTCAGGCCGCCGCCCAGGTTGCGAGCGCCGAGGCTGCCGCGGCAGCGGCAGAAAACGAGGTAAGACGTTACGAACCGCTCACTCGGACAGGGGCGGAATCGCGCGAGCGCCTCGCCAACCTCGTCCTGCAGCGTGATCGAGCCGCCGCGGAGCTGCGCGCGCAGCGCGCCGCCTACCTCGCCGCCCGTCGCAGTGTCGCCACACAAGCGGCTCGCATCGGCCAGGCGGAGGCGCAGCGCGGCACCGCGCAGGCGCAGCTTGCGCGCGCCTCGACGGACCTCGGCGCCGTCGAGATCCGCAGCAGCATCGACGGCGTTGTTGCCGACAAGGCGGTCCGGGCCGGGCAATATGTCCAGCCTGCGACCCGGCTGATGTCGGTGGTGCCGGTTGATCAACTCTACATCGAGGCCAATTTCAAGGAGACCCAGGTCGCGCTGATGCGCGTCGGGCAACCCGTGACCATCAAGGTGGATGCACTGGACGGCGCCGAACTGCGCGGCCGGGTTGCGAGCTTCTCGCCAGGCACGGGCGCGCAGTTCTCGCTCATCCCGCCCGAGAACGCGACCGGGAACTTTACCAAGATCGTTCAGCGAGTGCCCGTGCGGATCAGCATTGAAGCGGGGCCGGAGGCGCGCCGGGTGTTGCGTCCCGGCCTGTCGGTCGAGGTTACGGTCGACACGATCAGCGCAAAAGGAAGTCGTGACCGGATCGAACAGGAAACCGAGCGGCTTAAGCACGACGAGACGCAGGGCGGGCGCTGATGGCGGCCGAACGCGCCGGCCTGCGCGACTGGCTCGCCGTCGCAGCGGGCACGATCGGGTCGTTCATGGCGCTGCTCGACATCTCGATCGTCAATGCGGCCTTGCCCACCATCCAGGGCGAGATCGGCGCGAGCGGAACGGAGGGCACCTGGGTCGCGACCGCCTATCTCGTGGCGGAAATCGTCATGATCCCGCTTAGCCCCTTCCTCGTGCGTCTGTTCGGTCTGCGCAACTTCCTTCTGGGTGCGGCGATCAGCTTCACCGGCTTCTCGATCATGTGCGGCATCTCGACGACGTTGCCGATGATGATCGCCGGGCGTGTAGGGCAAGGCTTCACCGGCGGTGCGCTGATCCCGACCGCGATGACCATCATCGCGACACGGCTGCCGCCATCGCAACAGCCGATCGGCACCGCCGCGTTCGGCGGCACCGCGATCCTCGGTCCGGTGCTCGGGCCGATCATCGGCGGCTGGCTCACCGACAATTACAGCTGGCACTACGCCTTCTTCCTGAACGTGCCGGTTTGTGCCGGGCTCGTCCTGCTCCTGCTGTTCGGGCTCAAGCATGAGCGTCTGCGGCTCGACCAGCTGCGCCATGCCGACTGGTTCGGGATCGCAGGGCTCGCAATCGGCCTGGGTGCGCTCACCGTCATGCTCGAGGAGGGGCAGCGCGAGATGTGGTTCGAATCCGCCATGATCGTGAAACTCGCGATCGCCACGGTCTTCGGCTTCGCGCTCATCACGATCGGACAGGTCCGCTCCGCGCATCCGGTGCTCAAGCTGTCACTGATCTTCAGCCGCTCCTTCGGCAGCGTATTCGTCCTCAGCCTCATCATCGGCGTCGTGCTCTACGGGGTCACCTTCCTCATCCCCCAGTTTCTCTCGTCGATGGCGGATTACAGCGCGCTGCAATCGGGCAAGGTGGTCTTCGTCTCCGGCATCCCCGCCCTGATGCTGATGCCGTTCCTGCCGCTCGCGTTCAAATATCTCGACGTCCGGCTGGCGGTCTTTGTCGGCATGACGCTGATCGGCGTCAGCTGCGCGATGGACTGGCATCTCACCGCGCGGTCGGCCGGTGGGGACCTGACGAACTCTCAGCTCGTGCGCGGCTTTGGGCAGATCTTCGCCATGATGTTCCTCAACCAGGCCGCGATCAGCGCCGTGGCGCCCGAAGACGCAGGCGATGCGTCCGCGCTGTTCAACGCGGGGCGAAACCTTGGCGGATCGATCGGCCTGGCGCTGATGGCGACCCTCCAGGACCGGCAGACCTTTCTGCATTTCAACCGGCTGGGCGAAACGGTGTCGGCCAACGCGGCGACCACGCAGGAATGGTTCGCTAAAGCCATGGTCATGCCGTCCGGCGAAGCCGGCGCGTATCGGCAGCTCGCCGGTCAACTTCTCGAACAGGCTACCGTCATGGCCTATAACGACCTGTTTTTTGCGCTGGGCGTCGCGATCGCGATCACGACGCCGCTGGCGCTGTTCCTCCGCCCGATCTCCTCCGACACGCAGATGGCGATGCACTGATGAAGCGACTTGGCTGGGCCATTCTCCCCGCACTCCTGACTGGATGCGTCGTCGGCCCCAACTATGGAGGCCCGCCGGGCGTTGCGAGCGGGGAGCGCGCCGGGTCGACATTTCGCCGCGCGGATCAGGCCGTCACGTCACCGCAGACCCCTGTCGCACGCTGGTGGGAAGGCATGGGCGACGCGCAGCTCACGATGCTGATCGACCGGGCGCTTGCCTCTAATCCGGACGTGGCGATCGCCGAGGCGCGCATCCGCAAGGCGCGCGCCAGCTTGCGCGAACAGCGCGCGAACCAGCTTCCCACCGTCTCGGGGTCAGGGACTGCGATCGTCGCCGATCTTCCCGCCGGCTCGCTCGCGCTGCCGACGCAAGGCGAGCAATCCGATCGTACCAGGGCCGAATTCTACAACGCCGGCCTGGACGCGTCTTGGGAGATCGATCTGTTCGGCGGCCGACGCCGTGCCGCCGAAGGTGCCGAAGCCCAGGCGCAGGCAGCCGAAGCCAATAGGGCCGATGCGCAGGTTCGTCTCTCGGCGGAGGTTGCCCAGAATTATGTGACCTTGCGCGAACTTCAGCAGCGTCTGATCCTGGCCCGCCGCTCCGCAGCGCTTCAGCAGCGATCACTCGCCCTGCTTCAACAGCGTGAGCAACGCGGTGCATCGTCGCGCGACGAGGTGGTTCGGCTCCAGACCGAGCTGACCCGCACGGAGGCCGGGCTGTTGCCGCTCGAAGGGCAGATCGCAACCACGCTCGACCAGCTTGCCCTGCTCACCGGCGACGAACCCGGTGCTCACGACGCCTTGCTGTCTTCCCCCGCGCCGATCCCGATGATCCCGAGGAATGTCGCGATCGGCGATCCGGCCGCCATGCTGCGACGCCGGCCGGACATTCGCGCAGCCGAGCGGCAGCTGGCGGCATCGAACGCGCAGATCGGTGTCAACGTCGCCCGGCAGTTCCCATCAGTCAGCATCATGGGTATCATTGGCCTCGGTGGTCCCAATATTGCCGATGTGATCGATCCTGACAGCGTCGCGGGCCTCCTCCTGCCGCGAATCAGCTGGAGCTTCCTCGACTTCGGCCGTAACCGTGCCCGGGTCGAGCAGGCGCGGGCCGACCGCGACGAGGCGGAAGCACAATACCGCAAGGCGGTTCTCGGCGCGCTGTCGGACGCGGAAAGCAGCCTGACCCGCTTCGGGAATCAGCGCCGGAACCTGTTTTCGTCTATCGAGAGCCGGCACGGCGCCAAGCAGTCAGCGACCTATGCCGGGCAGCGATACGCGCAGGGAGCGATACCGCTGACCACGTCCATCGATGCCGAACGCGCGGCGCTGGCTGCCGACCAGTCGGTGCTGGAAGCCACTGGCGAGCTTGATCGTGCCTTCGTTGCCCTTCAAAAGGCGATGGGACTTGGATGGAGCCAGCCGTGACGGTCTTCCAACTATGCGAGCGGAGGGCGCCGACCGCGTGACGGCTCCGCTTCTGCCGCCCCCTGCCCAGTATCTGCGTGATGACGCGATCAGGGGAGGAATGGACCTGATGTTCTTCGCCCACAGATCCCATCTGGCGCATGCCGACGCCGAACTGGCGACGCGTAACCTCGGGCGGGCGCATCACCGCGCCCTGTATTTCCTCGGCGGGTACCCGGAAATCTCTGTCAGCGAACTGCTGGACGTTCTTTGCGTCTCGAAGCAATCGCTTGGCAGGGTAATGCGGGATCTGATGGATCGCGGGCTCGTCTGCGGCCGTGTCGGGGAGCGCGATCGTCGTCAAAAGCTGCTTTCTTTGACCGATGAGGGGCGAGCGCTCGAAAACGCGCTTTTCGAGGATCTCAGGCGCAACATGGCGAACGCTTACCAAGCGGCAGGAGAAACAGCCGTCACGGGCTACTGGATCGTAATGCAGCAGCTCATGCGCGGCGAAGCACGGGAGCAATTCCGCCGGCTGCACTCCAGGCAGTGATCGCCGCAAACAAGTGCCGGACCAGGTCGAAGGGGGCTTCGTCGACCTGGCCCGGCGGGTATCACCTATCCTGCAAGCCCGGAGGGAGTAAGCGACTTGCCGGTGGTGAGCTCGTTTTCCAGCACAGGGACCGCAGTACCGGCAACCTGCTGCAGCGCCGGGTCGGTCCCATCCTGTGCATAGCCCTTATGCACCGCCCACGCAGCCTGCTGAACCTGCGCCGACTGGGTCAGATACAGGTTGTCGAAAGCGCTCTTCGGCGCCTTCTGGAGCAGCTTTAGGAGGGCGGCGCGGTCGGCGGACAGGTTCGAGGGCGGCGCCTTGATCGTGCGCTGATCATTCTTCAGCGCTGCCAGCAGCGCCTTGTGGCTGCTCTGCGTTTCCGCCAGCACGCGCTTTGCGTAGGCCTTGACGTCGTCCCGCTGCGCGCGCGTCGCGGCGAGCTGCGCGGCCTTGATCTGGTAGAGGTTGGCGTCGGCCGCGGCGAGCACGTAATTAGGGCCGCTCTGGCCCGAGATCGGCGAGACGCCGACGTCGGCGCTGGTCATCGTTCCCGAAGTGGCGGGCGAAACGGCCTGCGCCAACACCGTAACCGGCGCCAGGGTGAGCAGCGCAGCGACAATCGCAATCTTCATAGAGGGCCTCCGTTGGTGTTGTCAGGCATTGACCGAAATCAACCGGCCGAACGATAAAGAAACGGAACGGTTCCCTTTTGCGAAACTGATTTGGCAAACCTATGGGATGGTGGCCGCTCGGACGGCTGGAGGTGCGCGGCGATGAAGAACACGACCGCTCGGGCAACCGTCTCAACGCCGAGTCGGTCGATAGCTGAAGCGGCAGGCCAGATTGCCGGGGCTTTTTTTCGCGAGAACGAACTCTCGAGTGTCTCGATCGTGTCCGCCCTGCTCTGCGTTGCATGCCTTAGTGGCTGCGACCGGACTCCTCGCGAGGCGCCTCCGCGAGCGACGGACACCATCAGCGTGCCCCCGCAGACTTCTACCATGGATGTCCCGATTGTTGCAGACATGGACAAGCTGGCGGCAAGCCTCGAACAGGCGGTTCCGCGTCGCCTCTGGTCGATCGACAAGCCGGGGCAGACCTGCCTCCCGCCGAAAAAGGTCAAGATCCTCTTCGCGAAGATCAAGACGCCCGCGATCCAGTGCCGCATCACCGGCACCGTCGTCCGAGGGCCGCTGGTGCTGGAGGGCTCGGGCAAAACGATCATTGTCACCATGCCGCTTCACGCCGCGATCAGCGCCCGCGACGTGGGCGGCGTGCTCAGCCGGGAAACGGCGGAGGCGGACGCCCGCGTCCGGGCCGTGGTCAGGCTCGACATCGCCCGCGACTGGTCGCCGCGCGCAACGGTGTCGATCGCCTACGACTGGACCGACGAGCCGCACGTCGACTTCCTCGGCCAGCGAATCGAGTTCACCAGCAAGGCCGACGCCAAGCTCGCCGGCGTCGTCGAGCGCCTGGAGCGCTCGCTGCCGCAGGAGCTCGGCAGATTGCAGCTGCGCGAGCAGATCGCGCAGGTCTGGGGGTCGGCGTTCACCTCCGTCCAACTGAACCGGGCGAACCCGCCGGTGTGGATGCGGATCACGCCCCGGCAGTTGAGCTACGGAGGCTACACCATTTCGCGCAACCGGGTGAACCTGGCGCTAGGGATGACGGCGGGGACGGAGACTTTTGTCGGCGATCGGCCGCCTGATCCGCAGCGCCGGCCGCTCCCCGACATGACGCGCACGCAGCCCGGACCCGGCCGCATCCTGTTCGCCATCCCCGTCATCGCCGACTATCCTCAGCTGGAGCCTGTGCTCGCCAAGGCATTGGCGAAGCGTTCCCGCCGGCCCTTCGAAGTGCCTGGTGTCGGGGCCGTGCGCGCGCAGTTTCACCAGGTGACCGTCTACGGCACCACGGGTGACAAGATCGCGGTCGGGCTTCGCTTCAGTGCGGCAGCCGAAGGTGGGGAGCCTGCGCAAGGCACGATCTGGCTTACCGCCACGCCGCGGAACGCCGTCAACGATCGCCGTGTAGCGTTCGACGATCTCACTGTCGCCGGTGTGGCCGACTCGGTCGGGACAAGCCTGCTCCTGAAGCTCGCCAACACTCCCGGCATATCAGGCACTGTGTCAGCCGCGCTGACCCAGAACTTCGAAAAGGATTTCGACAAGCTAATCGGCAAGATCACCCGTGCGATCGACGAAAAGCGGATTGGCGACATAATCGTGCGTGCCCGTGTGACGGACGTGCGGACGGGCCAGTTGAAGGCGGCGGGGCAAGGCGTCTACCTACCGGTATGGGGGCGCGGCACGGCCACGATTAGCCTTGCGCCAGTACGGGCCAGAAATTGAGATCTCGCTGCAGCCTTCACGGCTGCTTGACCGTCCCAGCGGCAACGCTGCCGCCTCTTTCCATCCTAGCAGAATTATTCAGAGGTCGAATTGAGTCCGGCTCTATCTCACGGTATCGTCGGACACGCATCGCTCTGCTTGGTCGCCCGGTGGAGGGCTGTAACGCGCTTGACTTGTGCGATGCTGCAGCCCGCTAGCGCCGCCGTTTTCGCTATGCTCATCCCTGCCTCACGAAGTGAGACAATGCGGCGATGATGGGCCAAGTCTGGTTTTCGACCGGTATAGCGTCCCTCCCGCTTGGCGATCGCTATGCCCTCCCGCTGCCGCTCGCGGCGCAGTTCGTAATCATCGCGAGCGGTCTGAAGCGCAACCCTCAACAACATGTCTTGAACGGCCTCTAGGACGATGCGCGTCACCCCGCCATTGTCCTCAGCAAGATCGGTAAGGTCCACAATTCCTGGTACGGCTAGCCTCGCTCCCTTGTCGCGGATAGCGGTGACGAGCCTCTCCGCCTCAGCCAACGGCAGGCGGCTGATCCGATCGATCTTTTCGGCGATAACGACTTCGCCCATTTGCAGGTCGGCTATCATGCGAAGCAACTCGGGCCGGTCAGGACGCGCGCCGGAAGCCTTCTCGCGATAAACAGCTGCGACATAATACCCCGCGGTACGCGAGGACACGACCATCGCCTCTTGGCGTTCAAGATCCTGCTCATCGGTGCTGACGCGCAGGTACACGCGAGCAGCGCGGACGGTCGTACTCATGTTGGCTCCGTTGGGTATACCCTTGTGAGCCAGTCATGCAGCAGTCGGCTCAGATCGGCAACTACCGGTCCTACGTAGCCTAGCTAAGCGAGCCGGGTCTAAGTAGCTGCTCCATCATCGATGAACGCTATATTGGTGATCGGCCGTGCATCGATCCCTGCCTCCACGCTGGTGTCCGACTTTGCTCTCCGGTATAAGGCCGTTGGGCGGGTAAGAGCAGCGGGTTTGGTGCAGATGGAAGCACAGAGGGTCAAGATCGTGGACGGTGGTAAGCTCGTGATCCCGGCGGCAATGCGCCGTGAGCTCGGGATCACCACGGGTGACACCGTTCTCGTCGATGTGGACGATGGCGAGCTGCGGGTACGTTCCGTGCCTAAGGCACTTGAGCGTGCTCGCGCGATCCTGCGTAGGTATGTGCCCGAAGGCGTCGGTTTGGCTGGCGAGCTGATCGCGGAGCGTCGGCGTGAGGCGGAGCGTGAGTAGCAAAGTCGTACTCGACGCCTCCGCCCTGCTCTGCCTTCTGAATGATGAACCCGGGGCGGATCGGGTAGTCGATGTCCTGACTCGCAGCATCATTGGAACAACCAACCTCGCGGAGGTCATTTCCAAGCTACGGGTCCGAGGACTGCCACTTGACGACGTGCGTGAGGCGCTTGGCGGGCTGCACCTCGATGTCCGGCCGCTTACTCCTGCCCAGGCGCTCATAGTAGGCGACCTTCGGCCAGCGACGATGGCGCTCGGCCTGTCCCTCGGCGAGCGGGCATGTCTTGCCTTGGCGATCGACTTGCAAGCTGAGATGTTTACGACAGACGGACCTCTGGCGAGCGCGGACGTTGGCATTACCATCACCAACGTGCGACCGCGGACGGTGTAGTCGCAAGTTCGTGCTTTTGGGTACGGTATGCTCAACCTACTGGGTCAGCAGACGCGTTCGCTATGGCGCAAGGACAGGCTCGCCGCGATCGCTGCCTGAGATATAAGCGGCCGATCCGTTGGGGAGACAGGACCATTGCCGGCGCTCACGCCTAACATCGAGAACCGCGTCCGAAAGCTACCCAAGCCCTCGAACGCTACGCAGAGCCTGCAGCCGCTATTTGAGGCCGTGAGCAATGCCATGTTCGCGATCGAGGATGAGTTTGACGATCGCGTGTCCGAAGGACGCATCGACATATCCGTTTCGCATCTAAGCGACCCGGCGAAGATCACCATTGAGGTCGCTGATGACGGGATCGGGCTCGATCAGGAGCGGTACGGAGCATTCTGTACCATCGATACAGATTTTAAGCGGAGCAAAGGCGGCAAGGGCGTGGGGCGCCTGTTCTGGTTAGACGCCTTCGACGGGATCACTATCGAAAGTGGGTATCGCGACGCCACAGAGGTTCAAGCGGCGGTCGTTCGAGTTCGTCCTCAATAATGCCGAGCAAGTTGTGCCGACGTACGAAGATAAGCCGGACTCGGCCGGGCACCACGGCACAAGGGTGCAGTTCCGCGGTCTCCGTACGAGAGAGTATGCTGACCCCTTCCCCAAACGAGCCGACACCTTCATGCGCTACTTCAGCGCGCACTTCATTGCGGACTTTTTGCTAGGTGGTGGTCCGACGATCCTCGTCGATGTGGACGGTGAGGTGACAGAATACCCGAAAGCGGTTTCTGACCTCGTCGTTGGCGAGCCGATGCAGGCAACGATCTTGAGCGACGAGTTCGGCGAGCTCCAAATCACCGGCTTCTTTTGCAAGCCTGAGGCGAGCACGGGTTTGGAGGGCCTTCATCAGCTGCACCTTCTGGCCAATGGACGTACCGTCGAGAGCCGAAAGGTTGACAACTTGCTTGGCGTCGAGCGTCTGGAGCGTGATGGCGAACAGGACCTCGCCTTCCATGGCTGCGTTTCGGGCGAGTACCTCGATCTACGGGTCAATGAGGGGCGAACAGCCTTCAACCTTACGGAGCGAACGCTCAAGCAGATCAGCCGGCAATGTATGGATGCCGTTCGATCGCAGATGATCCCAGACCAGGTGCGGCGCTACTTCGAAACGCGGAGGGAGCGGTACGAGTCCTTCGTCGAACGCTACCCCACTTACGGTTTTGACGATGACGATACACAGCTCGGCCGAGTGCCGCTTCATGCGGCGACGCCAGAGGAGTTCGCTTCTTTTCTCGTTAAGTTTCAGATCCGGCGGGACGAGGAGCGACAGGATGCGCTGCAAAGGCTCATTGATGCGCTTGACGCCGGAACCGTCCCCTTCAGTTTCGGCCAGACCGTCTCGGATGCAGCTCGCGAAATTCAGGCTTCGGAGCAGCTAGCCCTCGCGCAGCACGTCGTGCGCCGCAAGCTTGCTCTGGAGCTACTCGAAAAGCTCATCACTAGGATCAGAAGTCGCGATGGCAGTGCCGACGACTATCACCTGGAACGGACCCTTCACTCCTTCATTTGCCCGATGAACGTTCGTGGCGATGACGTGACTGAGCTGAAGAGCCGGGCGCACGAGCTCTGGATCGTCGATGAGCGGCTCGCCTTCACGCGCGCGTTCTCCTCTGACAAGCGCCTTGATGAAGTACTGGTTGAAGGCGGTACGGCCGATCGGCCAGATCTATTCCTATGGGACTTGGCTTACGGTCTGAGCTCCACTGATCCTGACCAGCCCGATGCGGTTGACCTATCGGAGCCGCTTCGCCGGGTTATGGTGGTCGAATTCAAGAAACCCGGTCGGCGAAACTATAGCGGTGCCAAGGACCAGATAGAGCAACAGATCACAAGGTATTTAGCCCAAATGCAGGGCGGAGAAATTGAGTCGTTCGGACGCTCACGCGTCAGGATAGCCAAGGATTGCATCTTCTATTGTTATGTTGTTGCTGACATTGTGGGGGACTTGACCCAGCAGCTATCGAGTTGGGACACGACTGCGAACGGCCAAGGTCGCATTAGGCCTCTGCGCGGCGCTTATAGTGGGCAGATAGAGGTCATTCAGTGGCAGGACTTAGTCAATGACGCTTGGATGCGGAACCGGTCGACACTGCACGCTGCTGGGCTGAGCCGAAAGAGACTGATGCCTATGAGCTCAGTATCTGCAAAGCCAGGGTCGGTTGATGACGATGATTTCGGTGATTGAGCGGAGGTCGAGGGCTGGCCTGCCGTCGTGTGCTCGATTGCGCCGAGCATCAGCAGATACGACCTAGGTAACCTGCTAGCGCAACCTGCATAGATCCAGCTGCGCGTTAGCCGCGGAACATCCACTCTTTCAGGTTCAAGTCTGCCCTTAAAGGTGCACGCTCCAGAGCGCGACGTCGTCCACTGATTCGGGAAAACCTACAGCTTCGGGTACGGTCGCGGCCATGACGAGTGTGGTAGTTTGGCGGCGGCGCGAGCTGATGGATCGAGGAAGCTTGATTGAAGCATGGGAGGGCGAGCCGCCGGAGTTTCCGGTCGAGCCGTGGATCCACGAGGGCGACATCTGGCTGGCCGCCGATAGCCGGATCAGCATGCCGACCGAGCATGGCCGCATCCCGACGACCGACGCCGCGATGAAGATTCTCCCGATCACGCTGCGGTTCTTCCAGGAGCACGAGGATGGCGGTCCCGGCATGACGCCAACCTACCACTCCGAAATCGCCTTCGCCTGGGCTGGTGACACTCAACCAGCGAGCGCGACGTATCAGCTGGCGACCTCGTATCTGAAGGCGATGCACGGCCCTGCGTTCGAGAAATTTCCGACGATCAGCGACATTGCCGACATGATCGGCCGTATCGGCGCGCGCTACGCCGGCGAAACGGAGCGGCGCTTCGAGGCATTCGTGGTTGGTCAAACCCCGCACCGCACGGGCAACCCGCCGGTGCAGGTCTTCAAATTCGGATGTGATGAGGCCGGACGCCTCTATGGTCCGCGCGAGATTGACCTTTCTCAGCCGGGGAGCTTCCATCTTCTGGGAAGTCATAAACCGGAGATCAGTGCGGCCATCGACGGGGGTTTCGGCGGCAGCATCGAGTATGTGCCGGCGCGGGCGATCAAGGCGGTGATCGCGGCGGACGCAGGAAGCGATATCGGCGGCTCGATCGCCTTGGCGCGTGTAAGTGGCGGTAGCGTCGAGCTTTATCCCGGTTGGCGCGATCCGGACGATGGTCTCCCCCGCCCCTACGCCGACGAAGCGATTGCCCGCATCGGCGAATGGCGGGCTGGCGGGATCTTCGGCTGATGACGATAGACGACGATGAGCCGATAGCCGACGATCACTCGCAGCTAGATGATCGCCAGAGCCTGGTGAATGTCGCACAGGCGAACCTGCCGCTCGCCGGGCTTGGCATCGATGACCAGGAGCGGATCGCCCGCTACATGGAGCGTGCGTCGTCGTCGGCGACGCTACGTGCGTACCGGTCAGACTGGGCGATTTTCGAACAATGGTGCGCGGCGCGAGCGCTGGTCACCCTTCCAGCGACGCCAGTCACCGTTGCGGCCTTCCTGACCGATCTCGCCGATCAGGGCCGCGCGCGCTCGACCATCGGCCGACGGCTCGCCGCGATCATCTTCGCCCACCGCGCGGCGGGGCACCCGCCGCCGACCGATCAGGTGAACGCCAACATCTTGGAGCGCGCGATGCGCGGCGTGCGTGCCGATAAGCGCGACCAGCCGGTCGCGAAGAAACGCGCTGCTGACGGCGATATCCTGCGTGACATGCTGCGCGCAATCGATGGCGACAGCGTCCGCAGCTTGCGCGACAGGGCACTGCTCGCAGTTGGCATGGGCGGGGCGTTCCGCCGCTCCGAGCTGGTGGCGATCCGTTTTTCGCAGGTGACCGAGCTGGCCGAGGGTCTGCGCATCCATGTGCCGCATGCCAAGGGCGACCAGCTTGGACGGGGCGCCGACGTGGTCATTCCCGATCGCCGGCGTATCGCACCAGTCGCCTTATATAAAGCCTGGATATCGGCGGCGCCGATCACGGATGGCTTCCTGTTCCGGAAATTGACCCCACAAGGGCGCCTGACCGAAAAGCCGATGAGCGATCGCGGCGTCGCACTGGTGGTCAAAGCGCGCGCGGCCGCCGCGGGCTACGACCCCGAACTGTTCTCAGGCCATTCGCTGCGCGCTGGGTTCCTCACCGAGGCGGGACGCCAAGGCGCGAACCTTTTCAAGATGAAGGACCACAGCCGCCACCGGTCGATCGAGACGGTCAGCGGCTATGTCCGCGATCACGAAGCGTTTCGCGACCACGCCGGCGACAAGTTCCTCTGAAGATCGCGCAACGTGGCGATCCGAGATCCGATCCGGTTTGAGGGCACGCTCTGCGTCCGTCCAGTCAGGGCGGGTCGCTCGGCCGCCGCTGCGCTTTAAGATAATCGACCGGACGTCTTTGTCTGGTACCTGTTTATCTCGCTTAATCGGTTTACGGGTTAATCGGGTTACTTGCGTCCTTATTCAGACCGGACACCTCTGCCTCGTCCGAGGAGATGCATCTGTCTCCTCCCGACCAGGCAGAGGTGTCCGGTCGGTCAGTCTTGTCTTCGGCCTATCAAGCGCTCATCTGCGAGCCTACGGAGACATCGGATGAGTGACAAGATCGAAAGCGAAGATGGCCAGCTGGAAGCGGCATCCGCGGCGAAAGCGCCTCGAAAGTCGGGTGCGGCCGCCAATAAATGGGGCGCAAAGGTGATCGCGCTCGGGTTCTGCATGTTGCCTTCGCTGCTGCTTCGCGCGCAGCGACGTCTCGGGCTCAACCCGACCCAGCTTGCCGTTTTGATCCAGCTCGCCGATTTCTGGTGGGATGCCGGCCGTAAGCCCTTTCCGAAGAAGGCCGATCTTGCACTGCGCCTCAACCTCAGCGAGCGCCAGGTGCAGCGCTACATCGCGGAACTGGAGGAGGCGGGCTTCGTGCGCCGGATCGAACGCCGTGCGTCGCACCGTGGCAAGATCTCGAACGAATATGATCTTCAGGGACTGGTCGACAAGCTGGCCGAGATCGAGCCGGACTTCCGTGAGGCAGCCGAAGAAGCGCGTGCCAAGCGGCAGGCCGTCGCCCGCCCTGGCATGCGGCGCCGCCGACCAGCGGCGGCTCCGGCGGATGCGGAGGCCTGAGTGACGAAGGGCCTGAACAAGAAGGTGCTGTGCTTCATCGACGAGTCCGGGACCGCCGGCAGCGGCCCCTTTCAGCTCGGCGCGCTTTTCGTCCTCGCTCGGGAAGCCGGGCGTCTCGACAAGGCGTTCAGCGACCTGCTGCCGGCGGATGCAAACGAGGTCCATGCCGTGAAAATGGCGAACGGCTATCTTCAAGGACTGCTCGATCGCCTGCGTGCTGGCGCCGACCTCGATCGGGTGGTGATGATCAACCAACATTTTCAGGGGCGGCAGGGGGCCCCGCCGGTCGTCTATGCACAAGCGGTCGTCGAGACGGTGAAGATCGGCATGAAGCGGTTTCGTTCAGTGCTCGGGCGCGACAGCGTCGGCAACGTCGATGTCATCACCGACGTCAATCAGCATAACGATCACCCTGATTTTGATGCCGAGATGGAGCGGGCGCGCAAGGACGACGGTCGCTTCAGAGGCGTCAATCGGGTCGTCCGCCTTGATTCCGGGGCCTCCCGGCTGCTTCAGCTTGCCGATGTCGTGGCCTATGCGCGGCGCTGGATCGTGGATGGTGAGATGAACGCGCAGGGCTTGCGTGAAAAGTACGGGATCGATCTGCTCTGATACGAAAAGAGCCGCCCCGAAGGGCGGCTCAGAAACGTGTCAGGGAGAATGGTGGCCGGCAACCAGGGTTTGAGACCCTGGGTAGCCACAGCGCTCATCCAACACGGGGCCGGAATAAGTCGCTTTGCAGGTCTCCCTGCCCGCTCCATGTACGCGCTCGCCATGCCGGATACAAGTACCAGTGGTCACGCGTGTCCCGTACGGGAGCCGGCGACAACCTGTACCGGGTAGTCGTTAACGCCTTGTACTTGGAAGGCGGCGCCGCTTCTCCTCCCTTGCTGCCAGATCGGCCTGACCGCGGGTACGGCGACGCTAGGCAAAGCCGACGGCCTGTACCGCACTGCGACCGTGACAACCACCCGATCTCAAGGGAGCCAATCTGCCCGCCGCTACGTCCGCCTGTTTGCTGAATGACAGTTTCGCGGGATCGGTTCGCTACCGTTCGTTTCCCGCGGGCCGGCTGTTCTGCTGGAACGACGCGTCCCAACATGGATTACGGAACTTCTGGCGGCGAATCGCTCCATCCTGCAGGGTCGACACATGGAAATATCACCCGCTGGATACGACAAGACAGATGCCAGCGAAACCGCCACGGATAGCCCCGCGCGCTCTGACCGACCATCGCCTGTCGACCAATTGAGCGAACGGCAGCTCTCCTACCTCCGTCTCGTTTACCAGCATCGAAGTTCGAAGGAGATCGCGATGTTAACCGGGGCAAGTCCCCGCGCTGTCGATAAGCAATTGTTGAAGGCTAACAATTTGCTGGGCACCACGAGCCGGATCGACGCCGCCCGGATCGTCGCGGAGCACGATGCAGGGGTAGAGGCTTTGCCCCCTGCAATCGTCCTACCTAGCGATGAGCACGTCTTTCCTCTCCCACCGCCGTTGCCGACCGCAGGGGCGGCAGCGAACATGCTCACCTGGAAGCAGGCGGCGATCTGGAGTGCGATCATTGCGATCCTCACTCCAATCGGCCTGACCGTCGCGGGTATGGTGATGCTGACGCTGACGTTCCTGCTCGGCCTCAAGGTACGGTAGCGGCGCTGCGGCGCCCAAGGAGACGTAATGCAGGCACTCGAGAATACTGGTCGCATCGTGGCGGATGAACTTCGCAAGGCGGAGCGATCGATCAACCTGGCGGCGCGCGACACCGCCCAGTTCCTCTTGACGACGCTCGATGCGACGGAGGTTCATCGGCTCTCGCCGGCGATGGCGCAGCGAACCGTCAAAGCGACGGTAGCTGCGCTCGCTGCTCTGGTCGAAGGTCAGGATCAGATGGCGATGCGGGCTCACCCCTTCACGGAGCGGGTCGGCCGTCATCTCGGCCTGAACGAGACGAGCTGGGGAGAAAATCTCCCAAAGCCGCCGATGAACGCCGAAATCGAATCACCGGTCGAAGTGGCCACTGCCTGAAGCGAACCCGCGTATGAAAGTGGAAGTTCTACTCGCCTTACTGTTCAATGCGATAATGGCAGTGGTTCTTCTGTTCGCTCTCGTACGCGGCGGGAGGCCTGAGCGACTGGGTGTTTTAATAAACTTGGCGGGCTTCGCTCTCACGACCGGTCTGCGCGTTTATTCTACCAAGGTCGCTTGGGATCCCGGGCACTTTCCAACGTTGGTTGTGGACCTGGGAGTCGCCTGCGGCTTCTTTTGGTTAGGTGTGACGACTATCCGTTTCTGGCCGATCTGGGCAGCCGGCTTCGCGCTGGGCGGCCTGTTTATGAGCCTGTGCGGAGCGTTACTGCCCGGCATTCCACTCTTCGCCTATCACACAGGTCTCGGTATCTACGCCTATCTCGCGCTTGGCGCGCTTGCGCTGGGAACGATGCGATTGCCGCGTGATGCTGCGCCCTATCTGAAAAATGGATCGCGACGATCATGGCTTCAGCATCAGCGGGCGACGAACTGATCGACGTCATCGTCCGTCTTCCGCGTAAGGCCGTCGAGGAAAGCCTGCTATCTGCCGCCGCTGCCGGGGGCACGATCGCGGACCTGCGCCTTGGCGAAGCTAAGGCGATTTTGGCCGGGCGCCGTCGACGCACCCGCTGCTTTTCCGGGGCGCGCTTCCTCGATCCCAGCTGGGATATGATCCTTGAGCTCTATGTAGCGCAGGGCGAGCACCGTGACATCGCGGTGTCGCAACTCTGCTCCCTCAGCGGGGCGTCAATGACCACTGCGCTCAGGCATATCGAGCAGCTTGAAGCGGTCGGCTATATAGAGCGCATCCCCGACCCGGCAGATCGGCGCCGAGCGAACGTGTCGATGCTTCCACGGCTGAGGAATGCCGCAGAGGAGTGGCTCGATCTCCAGATCGCATCGTCCCGCGCGACCGGATAGCCGGCGATGAGAGACGCGTTAGTGAGCCACTTAGGAGACCCTATGGCGCTTGCAGCAGTAGCAGGAACGCGCGACCTGCCCGAGCAACGACTGTGAACTGCGGCGCCAACCTGTTACAGCGGCTCGTATGAATCTGCGCGAACTCCATGTCGAAACGACCCTCCGCGTGGCTCCCAGCATCGGGCGCGCGGTCGGTCCGCAAAAACACGAACTTCACTCCGATAGTGCGCTGTTCCGAGCGTTTTCCCTCGGTGGCACTCCCGCCCTTCGTGTTTTCGCGGACCTTCGCGAGCGGGCTTTCGTGCTTTTGCGGACCCGGGATTGGGCGGCATGACGGGCACCTCTCCCACGCAGGGCGACCTCTTCGTCCTCGACAGTCCGCTCCTCACCGAGGTTCGCGGTGAGCACTCACTCATGGCCTATCCCTTCTTTTCGCTGTCGAAGACTGCGCTGAAGCGCTCCTTAGTCTATAAGACTGACAGTGTTTCCATAGAGATCGGCCCTGGTCCCAGCGGTGTTGCCACAATCTATGACAAGGAGATCCTACTGTATATCGCGAGCTTGCTTGTCTCGAAGATGGATGCAGGCGAGCGCGTGGCCCAGGAGTTCTACTTTACGGCCCACGACCTCTTCCGAGTGACGGGGGTCAGCGGTTCTGCACGCTCCTATACACGCCTCTCTGATGCGTTAGGACGGCTTCAGGGTACGCAGATCAAGACGAACATCGAAGCCGGTGGCGAAGGCCAGACGGGCTTCTTCTCGTGGCTGTCCGAGGCGCAACTCCAATATACGAAGACACGGACCGGTGAACCACGTCTCAAGGGCGTGAAAGTCCGCCTTTGTGACTGGCTATACCGTGCGATCCTGCGCGATCGCCGGGTCCTCGAATATTCGCCGGACTATTTCCAGCTTGGTCCAGTCGAACGACGACTTTACGAAGTCGCGCGCTCCACCTGTATCGATGGTCCCGTGCAGATCGGATTGAACGATTTGCGCCTTCAGCTTGGCTATCAGAACACGCTGAAGCATTTTCGCCACGTTCTGCGTGGCATCGCGGACCTGGACTCGATTCCTGACTACCGGGTTTTGCTCAACGAAGCAGATGCTCCTGCAGTGGACGCCCCGAAACGCAGGGTCGCGGCCCCTTCCCTGGTCACGTTGACGCCGAAAAAGGCCCTTCTGTCGGCCGAGCAGACGACCAGCGACGCGATTCGCGACTGATTCGCGGACCGGTCCGCGAGAACACGAACGAGCGTCCCTCAAAGCACGAACTTTCGTCCGTCAAAGCACGAAGTAGCGTCCTCCAAAACACGAATGGACGTCCGTCAAAGCACGAACGGACTCCGCGTCGGTCCGTCAAAGCACGAACTTTTTCTCGCTTCGGTCCGCGAAAGCACGAGTCGTGCCCGCTTCCGAACCCCTGATTGGGCTGGCATCGTCCCTTAATGTTCTCCGCGGCCGCTCGGCGGCCAGCGTGAGACCGAACAGAAAGGGTGGCCGTGAGCACATAAACGAATGCCCGGCACGAAGGCCGGGCACCCAGAAATCGCAACGTGGCAGCGTCGCCAAACGCTGACCGGTCACTCAGAGATCTTCCACGTACCGGTTTCCGAGCCTCGGTTCAAGGGAGCGCGCTTCGCGCCACGCCTCTGTTTTGCCTGCTGACGGCCCCTCGAACGAGGGGACGAACGATGACCTATACCCAGAATGCCTTTACGGGGGGAACGGGAGCCCGACCGATCACGGCCTTCTCCCGCCAGATCGCACGCGCGCTCGAGACTAGGATTGTCGATGCGCCGACGACGGTCGACCGGAAAGCGGTGTTCGCCGTCGTCAAGCGCTCAGCAGCGGCGCTAGGCGTTGGGATCGGTGCGCTACAGACGCTCGAACACCTCATCAGCTACACCCATGCCGATGATTGGAAGGAAGGGCGCACGCCGATCGCCTGGCCAAGCAACCTCACGCTCGCTGAGGACGCCGGCAAGACGGTCAGTGCGATCAAAGCCCGTCTCCGGCAGCTCAGAGCGCTCGGACTGATCCTCGCGCGCGACAGCGCTCATGGACGGCGCACAGGCCGCCGTGATCATACGGGTGCAATCTCAACCGCCTTTGGTGTCGACCTCTCGCCGCTTCGCATCCGCTTCGAGGAGCTTCGCGAGCGCGCCGATGCCTATTCGGCACAATCTCGGCTCTTCAAGGAGGGTCGGCAGGAGATTGCCCGCGTTAGCCGGATTGTTGGTCAGGCACTCGCGCAAGCAGCCGATATGCGGTTGACGGGCCCGCGGTGGTTTGCCCTCCAGGAAGCCATCGATAGCGTGGCTGAAGCTGCAGCGCAGGCGCGTTCCGTGCGTGACAGTGATCTCTATCGGGCTGCACTCAGCCGTTTGCCGCACGTCGAGCAACTCGTTGCCACGACCATCGACGAATGTATGTTTCCTGAAGATAATGATGGGTCAGGGTCAAAAAATGAGCCCTTCATACATATACAAACCAGCCCTCACCCCATCAAAGATGTACGGGCTGAGCGAGCTTGTAGTTCTGATCCAATCGGTTCCGCTCCACCTCCAGCCGACCTCTCGGCGTCACCGTCGAACAGTCGCTTCAACACTCGTCCAGCAGAGTTGATGGAGATGTTCCCGACCACCGCGATGTACGTCGGCAACAGCAGACCCGCGTGGTCCGATATTCATCGGGCCGCCTCTCGGCTGCGCAACGATCTCGGGATCCGCATCGGGGTCTATGTGGACGCCTTGGAAAAGCTTGGGCCGGATGCCGCAGCGGTGGCGATCATGATTACCGCCGAACGCCATTCGCGGTCGGAAATTCGGCTGACGCCAGGCGCATATTTCACGGGAATGATCGGCAAGGCAAAGCGCGACGAACTCGATCTTGCAAAGAGCCTGTGGGGATTCCGGACCGAACGAATGGCAGCACACTGACAAACCTGACTTGGCGTCCAATAACGTCCTGTGGTAAACGTGGACTATGTCTCGACACGGATCCATTCAGATTTTCACCTGCACCTGCGGTCCCAAAGGCGGGCGATGAGGTGGCTGGCGCTGATCGTCGGTGCAGGGGTGCTTGCCGTACTTGCATGGTGGCACGGCGGTTTGAGCCATGCGATTGGCGCGCCGTTTTCGGGAAACGCCCGATGCGATGAGCCGTTTTGCGAGGCTGTCCAGAGTCTCGCGTCGACGATCCTGCGTCCGCCGCTTCCGCTGGGTATCGATGGACGATTGCCGCCGCCCGATGTGAGAGGCTCGATCGACGCTCGCATCACGCAAGGGAACATTGGGAGGACGATCTGTCGACCGGGATATTCCCGATCGATGCGCCCCTCCTACGGTGTCACCGGTCCCCTGAAGCGGCGGATGATGCAGGCGCAATATCCAGACGGACGATTGGCCGACTATGAGCTTGATCACCTCATTCCGATTTCTCTAGGCGGCGCACCATTCGATGCCGGCAATCTCTGGCTTCAACCGCGCCGCGGACAAGCGAATGCGGATGACAAGAATGCACTCGCCTTCGTTCTGTGGCGGCTCGTGTGCGAGCACCGGCTTCCGCTAGCAACCGCGCAACGAGCCATCAGTCGCGACTGGCTGGCGGCGTACGAGACCTACGCAACACCTCAGAACGTCACGAAATACCATTTCCAGCCGCGCGCGCTGACAAAGAGCGACTGATCGCGCGACCCCGCCTGTTCAATTGAGTGAGTCACTGGAGAAGAGCATCATGCCCCAGAATATCGCTGAATTCCGCATCATCGGGCGTGTCGGCAAGATCAACAGGCGAGAAAAGGTCACGTTCGTGAACGTTGCAGCAAATTACAACCGACGTGATGGCGACGAATGGAAGCAGGATACCCTATGGAATAGCGTCGTGTGTTTCTCGAACCTGACCAACCAACTGGAGGTTGCCGGCGTCGGTGATCTTGTCCATATCACAGGACGCGTGCGCGAGGGGCAGCATGGCGACACCAATGATACAGGCTACCGAACAGAGCTCATCGCCGACACCTTTTCGGTTCTGGCCAAAAGTACCGGCGAACAGGTGTGAGGCTCTGGCCAAGCGATCGGCTGGCGGTCGTCACGCCCTTTCAAACTCGGTATGCCGGGATCGGCAGATCATTCGCCGCATTTTCTCCTTTCGTTCTCGGTGCGCATGATTCAGAATCGTCGCATGCCGATCCGTCCGGAACATCGCTGGCTTTATCCGATCGACTGGCCCGAGATCAGCCGGATCGTACGCTTCGAACGTGCAAGTGGTCGTTGCGAACATTGCGGACGGCCGCATGGCCGACACGTTGCTCAGCTCAAGGATGCGAAAGGGGTCTGGTGGGACGCAGACGGGCGTTCCTGGCGGGATGGACGCGGCCGCGTGTTGCGACGGCCTCCCGCTTTTGTTGCTCTAGACGCGATCTGCATCACGCGCAGACCGGTCTACCTGGCCACAGCGCATCTCAATCACGATCCGAGTTTCAGCGGTCCGCGTTGGCGAAACCTCGCCGCCCTCTGTCCGCGCTGCCACATGATCCACGATGCGCCAGAACATCGTCGCCGTCGGTGGTGGAACGCCTTTCGACGCCGCGCGCTCGGCGACCTCTTCACAGGACGTTACGGTTAGCTAGCCGCCCAAGGGCGTTCATGCGGCGACGCCGCGCGCGCACGAGATCAGTTCCTTTCAGTCTTTGGCTCTTCGCTCGCCGTCCAGAGGCGAGGGCGACGATGACCCTGCGGTTCGAAGTTACCGGAGTGTCAGGAAATGATCGCAGTCCAGCACGATGCCGGAGCTCGGCCGATGCCTAGACTGCCGCTCGACGCTGAAGTCCGCGCAAAGACGATCGTCGAGCGCCTTGGCGGGGTATGGCGCGGCACCCGTGGCGAATGCCGATGCCCAGCACATGACGATGTGTCGCCCAGCCTCTCGGTCAGGCTTGGCGATAGCGCCATCCTGTTCCACTGCTTCGCCGGGTGCACCACCGCCGAGGTGCTCAAGGCGCTGCAGCGGCAACGCCTTCATGATCGCGCGCCGCTCGACATGCCTGCCAAGGAACCGCGGCGCGACATGAGTGCGCTTGCGGTTCGATTGTGGCACGCGAGCAAGCCGGTCGTCGGAACGCTGGCCGAGACGTATTTGCGCGCCCGCGGACTGACCGGACCCTATCCGCGAAGCTTACGGTTCAATCCGAAGACCGTGCTTGGCTCTGGCTCCGACAAGCGGGTCATGCCCGCATTGATCGCAGCCGTAGAAAGTGACCTGGGCGTGATCGCGGTGCAGCGGACCTTCCTCGATCCGGTCGACATCCTTCACAAGCCAATCCCGAAGCCCAAAGTTGCGCTCGGACTCCTAGGTACCGGCGCCATCAGGCTTGCACCCGCGACGGACGAACTTGGTCTCGCCGAAGGCATTGAGGACGCACTGTCTGCGATGCACTGGTTCGGTACGCCGACCTGGGCGCTGGGCGGCGTGGAACGGCTCGCATTCGTCGCTATCCCCGAAAAAGTGCGCAGGATCATCGTCTATGCCGATCGCGGGCCGGCGGCAGCGCGGCTCCTTGAGAAGGCACGCGAGCACCTGTCCCGTCACCGCCGTGAACTTGTGGCACATGTGCCCGATGTTCACAACGACTGGAACGATGCCTGGCGCGCCAAGCGCGTTAGAGACTCATTCGCCCGACGATGACGCAGGACGAGGGACCGATTGCCGCAGAGCGGCACTGCGCGGTCGCTCGCAATTAACGGCGGGGTGATGCATCGTCGGAAGATGGCGCGGCTTCGCTCGCCGCCCCATCCCCGTCCCTCTCTCACGGGCAGAGCAGGATTTTGCCGCTTCGTCCGACACGGGCATCGTGCGTGAGCGCAAGACCGATTTCCGCCAGGGGGTAGCGGGCAGCGATCGAGATCGCGGCACGGCCGACCCGTATCTCGTCAAATACAACAGACATCAATTCGTCGAGCTGCGCTCTCGATATGGCATGAACGATATCCCGCAGTCTGAAGTATTGTGCTGTGGTGGCGCCCGTCCCGGCCAGCGGCTTCCCTGACATCAAACCATAATGCAGCATCTGGCCGCCCGGCACGACCGCGGCCGCCAGATCGCATCCCGCGCGGCCGCCAACCGCGTCCATGGCTCCATTGAGCCTGGGCATTGGCGTATCGCTCCAGACCACCTCAGCAGGTTCGCAGCGGAGGCTTTCGGCCGCCGACTGCGAGCGCACGATGGCAACCGCGTGCGCCCTCGTCGATGCGATCATGCGGATCAGGATGCGACCGATTGCCGACGCGGCGGCGGTGATTCCGACCGCGTCTCCTGGCTGCGGGGCCATCCTACGCACCATCAGTAGGGCGGTCAGGGGATTGATATAGGCGGTCGCGGCCTCGTCATCGTCGACATCGTCCGGCACCAGGATGCACCAGTCGGCCGGCAGGACCTTCAACGTCTGCCAGCATCCCGCACTGCCCAAGGGTAACACGCGCCGACCGATTAGCCCGGGATCGACATTGTCGCCGACCTCTTCGATCGTTCCCGTCCCCTCATAGCCTGGCACGAACGGAAGCGACGTTCGCGCAGCATAGGCACCGGCAACGGGGATCAGGTCGGATGGATTGATCGGCGTTGCCGTCATGCGCACGAGAACCTCGCCGTACGCTACCGGCGGTCTGCCGAGCGGTTCGCACGCGAGCACCTCCATCGGAATGCCAAAGCGATGCGCGATCATTCGCAGCGGTGGCTGCGTCACAAGCTTCTTCCTTGTATTGTGTAGGCGCCCACACCGTTGCCTTCGCGGCACCTATCATACTCCTGGCTCGGGCGAGCGACAGCGTGCGCGGTTCGAGGACCGGTGTTAGGATGGTCGAAATCGGACGATTTTGATCATCCTATCACCAGATCCCGGTTCGCTGGATCGCATGCTGGTATGCTGCATCGAGCTATCGAGTCCAAAATCCCCTTCCGCACCGGCTGCCGACGCCGCTCTTACAAAAAGCCGTTCTCATCGTATCGGCCCGCCTTGCGCAGCTGTCGGACGATGCCATTGAATGCAGCGGTTACGCCCTGTGCCCGGCCGATCTCGTTCTCCTGTGCCGCAGCATCCCAGTATAACGACAGCGGCCAGGGCTCCGGACAATGCGGCAGCAGACATCGCAACGCGAGCCGTACCTCGATGCCATCGACGCGTCCTTCCGAACAGCGCGCGACGCCCGCGCGGAGGATATGGACGGAGAGCGCGATCACGACTCGCTGGTGACGTGGCAAGCTCGCCATCGGATCAATGAAAGTCGTGCGACTTGAAGCGCACGACCTGTTCCGGATCCCTGCCGTCGGCATGCGGCGGCCAATAGCAGTCGCGCGGTTCTGGCTTCCACCGGTCGGCGTCATGACCGGGTTCTCCGCGATCGGGAGATCCTGGATGCTGCGCGGCGTCTCCGCGACCGGTCCGAGGCGGGAACGACATGTCGCCGACCTTCATCAGCAGGTCCCCGTACTCGACGATCCGATCGCAGATCACGTGGATCACCTCGCCTTCGCGCTGCACGCGCCCTTTCAACCCGACCATCGACGCCGACATCACTGTGCGATGCTGCGCCTCGAAACGATCCGGCCACAGGATCCCGTTGGCGATGCCGGTTTCATCCTCGATGGTGATGAACAGCACGCCTTTGGCGCTGCCCGGCTTCTGCCGGACAAGGATGATGCCCGCCACCTCGACGTGGCGGCCATCACGGATGGTGCTCAGGTCGGCACAAGAGCGCACGCCTTGTCGGGACAGCTCGTCGCGCACGAAGCTTAGGGGATGTGCGCGAAGCGACAGTTGCAGATTGCGATAGTCCTCGATGACCTCGCGCCCGTCGGTGAGTGGGCGCAGCGCTACCGCAGGCTCGATACCCTCGACGCTGCCGGCAACAGCCGCACGATCGGCGGCCGCGAAGAGGGGCAGCGGCGCCTCCCCCAGCCCCCTCACCTTCCACAGCCCTTGCCGCCGATCGGCGCCGAACGCGTGGAAGGCGTCGCCGTCGGCCAGCTTCTCGATCGAGGCGCGTTGCGCCCCCGATCGGCGCCAGACGTCCTCCACGCTGTCGTACGAGGCGGTTGCCCGAGCTGCGACGATCTTGGCCCCATCGGCGTTGGACAAACCGCGGATCACCCTCAGTCCGAGCCGGACGGCCAGATATCGGCTCCCGGTCGGCTCCAGCGTACAGTCCCAGCGGCTCGCATTGACGCAAGGCGGCCGAACCTCGACGCCGTGCTCGCGCGCGTCGCGCACGATCTGAGCCGGCGCGTAAAAGCCCATCGGCTGCGCGTTCATCAAGCTGGCGCAAAAAACGTCCGGATGATGATGCTTCATCCACGACGACGCATAGGAGATCTTGGCAAAGCTCGCGGCATGGCTCTCAGGAAAGCCGTAGGAACCGAAGCCCTCGAGCTGACGAAAGGTACGCTCCGCGAAGTCCCGTGGATACCCTCGGGCAACCATGCCTTCCACCAGTTTCTCGCTGAAATGGCTGACACCGCCGGTGAACTTGAACGTCGCCATCGCACGGCGCAGCGCGTCCGCCTCAGCCGGCGTGAACCCGGCGCCGACGATCGCAACCTTCATGGCTTGTTCCTGAAAGAGTGGAACGCCAAGCGTCTTTTCGAGAACGGCGCGCAGCTCAGGGCGTGGATACTCGGGGCGCTCAAGACCCTCCCGTCGGCGGAGATAGGGATGGACCATATCGCCCTGGATCGGCCCGGGCCTTACGATCGCGACCTGGATGACCAGATCGTAGAAGCGCCGCGGCTTCATGCGCGGCAGCATGCTCATCTGGGCGCGGCTCTCGATCTGGAATGTCCCGAGCGTATCGGCCTTCTGGATCATGGCGTAGACGCCCGGATCGTCGTCCTGCAGATCCTTCAGCTCCACATGCAGGCCCTTGTCCGCCTCGAGCATGTCAAAGGCGCGGTTCATGCAACCGAGCATGCCGAGCCCAAGCACGTCGACCTTCATGAACTTGAGGCTGTCGATATCGTCCTTGTCCCATTCGATGATCTGGCGGTCCTCCATCGCCGCTGGTTCGATGGGAACGAGGTCGTCGAGACGATCATGGGTCAGGACGAAACCGCCTGGATGCTGGCTCATGTGACGCGGTACACCGATCAGCTTGCGCGCAAGATCGAGTGTGAGACGCAGCCGGCGATCACCGATGTCGAGGTTGAGCTCGTCGACCTGCTTCTCGCCGACCCCTTCGGCGGACCACCCCCAGACCAGGCCTGCCAAGGAGGAGGTGAGATCCTCGGGCAAGCCCATCGCCTTGCCGACATCGCGTACCGCGCCGCGCGCCCGGTAACGAGTGACGACCGCGGTCAGCGCTGCCCTGTCACGCCCATAGGTTTCGTAGATCCACTGGATGATCTCCTCGCGCCGTTCATGCTCAAAATCGATGTCGATATCGGGGGGCTCGCGCCGTTCGCCCGATACGAAGCGTTCGAAGAGCAGTTCATGCTTGATCGGATCGATCGACGTGACCCCGAGCACGAAGCAGACGCACGAATTGGCAGCCGAGCCGCGCCCTTGGCACAGGATCCCACGCCGGCGGGCCTCACGCACGATCGAATGGACCGTCAGGAAGTAGGGCGCATAGCCGAGTTCGCCGATCAGCCGCAGCTCGTGTGCGATCTGGTCGCGATAGGACTTGGGCACGTTTCCGTCGAACATGCCCTCGACCGCTTCGGTCGCGAGTTGCTCGAGCGCCTGTTGTGCAGTCAGTCCCTCAATGACCCGCTCGTGCGGATATTGATATGCCAGTTCGCCGAGGTCGAAGGTGCACATCCGGGCGATGTCGACGCTCGCCTGCAACGCGTCCGGATAATCCTGGAACCTGCGTACCATTTCGTCGGGCGATTTGAGCGCGCGATCGGCGTTGACCTCGCGTCGATAGCCCAGTTCGTCGACGGAGCACTTCTCTCGGACGGCGGTGACGACATCCTGCAGCAGCCGCGCTTCCGGAGCGTGATAAAGGACGTCGCCGGTGACGACCGCGCGTATGCCCGCACCACCTGCCTGTCGCGCGAGCGCGTCGATGCGAACCGCATCACCTGGCCGACGCCGCTGGAACAGCGCCATATAACCCCGCTGCCCGAAGACCGCCTTGAGGTCGGCCAGCGCCTCAAGGTTCTCCTCGTCCGCCTCGTGCGGTAACAGGATCGCGATGACGGCGTCGGACCATGGCGCAAGATCATGCCAGTGCAGCAGACATGCGCCCTTCCCTGCCCGCTTCTTGCCGACCGTCAGGAGCCGCGTGATCCGCGACCAAGCTGGTCGATCCGTCGGATAGAGCAGGAGGCGTCGGCCGCAGGACAGATCGACCCGGGTGCCCGCAATCAGGCGAACGCCGGTCGCTTTCTGCGCCTCCCAGGCCCGGACCACGCCGGCCACGGTCCCGATATCGCTTACCCCGATCGCGGGATATCCGAGCAATGCTGCGGCAGAGAATAATTCCTCGGCAGACGATGCACCGCGCAATAGCGAGAAATGCGTGAGGACCTGCAACTCGACGTAATGGGTCATCCAAAGACCCCATGCATCCACCACGACAGATCGCCGGTGTTGTCCTCGAAGCCGTCGCCGCGCCGGAATACCCAGAACCGGCCGCCCTCCTCATCCTCGACCCGGTAATAGTCACGGATCGCCCAGACCTCGGCGTCACGCCGCCACCATTCGCCATGCACCCGTTCGGGACCATCGCCGGCGACGATCCGATGCACGCGCCCTCGCCATTCGAAGCGGCGCGGAGGTTGGTCCGGCATCAGCGCGATGACCCGGCCGAGGGGTTCGGGTCGAGCAAAGAGCCGGATGGGCCGCTTCCATGCCGGCCATGCGCCCGGCAGAGCGATGGGGTCGGATCGGATCACGGCGCGCTCGGGCACGTGGCTTTCGCGTGGGGCTGCGCGGTAGACGGCCTGGGCACCGATCCGGCCCGCGATCACGTCGACGAGGCGCGCTGGATCGCGCTTCTGTCGGTCGTCGACCAGCACGGCGCCCAGATCCACCGCGTCAAGCGGTTCGGTGTGCGGCGCTACGAGCCGAAACTGCTCGAAACCCAAGCCCGGATCGATCCGCTCGATCCTGAGCTTCAGCAGGCGAAGCAAGTGGGAAACTTCTCGCGTGGGTCGCGAAGTCCCCACGCCGACGATCTGTTCGGATCCATCGACCCGCAGGCCGGCGAACCGCAGCGACCGCGCGCCCAGCCCTCGCGCTTGCAGAACACGGGCAAGATCCCGCAGCAGATCGCCCATCACCTGCTCAATCGCCTCAGCGGTACCGATCGGCTCGAGCAACCGGCATTCAACGCCAGGAACCTCGGCATCCTCGCGGGGCGTGATCGGCTCCGCTACGGCACCCAACGCCTGATCGAGCCGAACGATCGCTGGCAGCCCGAGGCGCCTGGCGAGTGGTCCCCGAGCCACGGGCAGGAGATCTGCAATCGTATCGAAGCCGAAGCGTCGACACGCACGGAGCGCGGAGGGCGCAAGCCGCAAGGCGGCAACCGGCAGCGGCGCTAATGCATCCGCGGTCGCGCCCGAGGGTGCCCGTATGATCTCGCCGCGTCCGTATCTTGCCAGGGCATGCGCCGCTCCACCCGTATCGGCGACCGCGATCCGTGCGGAGAAGCCCGCCCGTCGGCAGAAGGCATGAAGACGGCGGCAGAACAGCTCCTCGCCGCCATGCAGATGCGCGCAACCGGAAAGATCGATCCAGATCCCGTCGTTCGGCGTCGCCGCTGCGACCGGCGACCAGCGTCGTACGGCGAGCAAGGCCAGGCGATCGAGCAACGCGCTATCCGCCTCCGGATCAGCCGGGCGGACGTCGAGGTCCGATACGAGCGCGCGTGCGTGGGTCGCCGCCATGCCCGGATACACGCCCAGGGCGCGCGCCCCATCGCACGCGGCGACGATGTCTTCTCGCCGCCCGACCTTGCCTACCAACGCCAGCGGCGCGTGCCCCAGCAATGGGAGGGGATGGGGCGATGTCGGAGCAGCCTGCACCATGGCCTTAAACGGATGGCTGGCCGCCTCCGACCGGCGACCGAGTTCGCGTACGGGGGGACGCGCATGCGTTGGAAGCGCTGCGATCTGTGCCTCAACAACAGCCCGCGTCGGCAGCCCTTGCCGCGCCCACCGGGCGCCCGGACGCCATCCGCCGCCCCGGGGCACCGAACAGTCCCCCGGATCGTCGTCGATCGGCACCTCGAGGACAGACCGTTCAGGCTGCTGCAGAGCGGACCGTTCCAGCCGCCTCAGCCGATCGATGGCTAAGGTCGGCAGGAACAGCGAGACGACCCGTCTCATCGCTGCCCTCCACGATCATGGTGAAGCTCTCGCCACCACGTTGGCGGCTGCACTCCAGCGAACAACGCGGACGACCCACCCCCGCGACCGCGAGGCGCTGGGACGAAACGGACCCGATGCGCCAGCGCGTCCAGGCTGCGGACGGCTCGTTGAAGACTTCCTGGCCGAGACGGCGCGCGCGGCGAAGGAGAAGAATGGGTATGTCGGCATCACCCGCGACGAGCTGCAAGCGTCGCGTCGCGACCATTGAAACCTTGCTCGCCTCGGCGACGATCGCACACGGCGTGCCGTCACGCACCGCGTCCTCGACCACCGCCAGGAGCGCGGTATCGTCCCTTGGCTGGGCATAGATCACGCTTGCGGCCGGCAGCCCCGCTTGCTCCAGCGCCGGCGCGTAGAGATCAGTGCGGCAGCTCACCCATAACACCAGACCGCCTGTGGCGATCGCTTCCCGCGCGGCGATGCCGGCGAGGAAGAGCGTTGCGGCCGCATCATCGGCGAGCGAGGGGCTGCGCGGCGTAGCTTCGTGCAACGCCCCCGCCCGTAAGCCCCCTCCCCCCAGCCGTGCGTCGAGCGCCGCGATGCCAAACGGCATGACCCTGAAGTCGGTCGCCGGCGAAGCGATCCTGCGCAAATGGTCAATGCCGGGGACGGCAGGATGAAGGGCGGCGGACATATCAGCTAGACTCAGTGTGTTCCCTTTATGTTCCGTAAAGTTGGCATTCGCGTCAAGACGATTCCGTGCGGCGGCATGGGACGGGTCGTGTGCGATCAAACCCGAGCTCGCCGGTCGATTCTCGCCAGGCCGACAAGAGGGGAGGCCGCCTCCGGCGTGTCGATCCGGTGATGAACACCGGACGGAAGAACGGAGTAACCTCGATGCGCCACCTACCCGCAGCCCGCCTCCTCGATGCTTCCGAGCTGGAGTTTGCCGCGCCATCGATCACGGCCGCCAGGGCGCTCGCCGTGATCATCGCCAGGAAAGACCCGGTAAAGCGGGAGTCGTTGCTGTGGCTTATGGAACAGGCGCACGGCACGTCCTCAGCCGACGGTCGCTGGTCACTGCGCGACGCCTATGACGTGCTGGAACTGGCCCAGGTCCTTTACCTCGCGACCGCGGACTTGCCCGCAGGGCCTGCGGCCTGCCTCGCGGAGCTCAACGGGCTGGTGTCCAACCTGCCGACCCATAGTGTGCGCAGCGAAGAGCAGATCGAGCTCCAGCAATTCTCAACGCCCGCGCCGCTGGCCTTTCTGGCGGCCCTTGCCGCGCGCATCGGGTCCGACGATCTCGTCCTCGAGCCCTCCGCCGGTACCGGGCTTCTGGCAACCTTCGCTCACCGGGCCGGCGCACGCCTTGTCCTCAACGAACTCGACGCGACCCGCGCTGCGATGTTGTGCGCCGCTTTTCCCGACACGACCGTCACCACGCATGACGCCGAGCTGATCCACGACTTTCTCGACCCGGTCATCCGGCCCACTGCGGCCCTGATCAATCCGCCGTTTTCGCGGAGCCTGGGGCGCCATGCCGATCCGCTCGCGGCCTTCCGACATCTCCGCTCGACATTGTCCCGGCTTTCTGTTGGCGGACGGTGTGCGGCCGTTCTCCCCGAACGGGTCGATACGTCAAGTCGAGCCTGGAAAAGGGCGACGGAGGGCTGCGCACTGACGTTGCATCTTGCGCTGCCCCCCAATGCCTATGCGAAGCACGGTACGGGTCAGGCTGTGAAGATCATGGTCCTCGAGAAGGGGCGCTCAGGAGAAGCAGAGCTGATCCGTTGCTCCACCCTCAGCGATGCCCTCGGACATATCGTGGCCTTCCCAGCGCCTACACGGGTCGCGGCGCCTTCATCGCCGGTTCCCAGGCCGTCGTCGTTGCTCGGTGCTCTTGCGGCTCGTCCCCGGCTGGCGACGCCACTTGCCCGCCCTACGCCCTCTGCCGTGATGCGGGACATCTCCTATGCGGTGCTCGACGATCCGGCACCGGTAGGCGAAGCCGCTGGCGTCTACCTTCCCTATCGACCAAGCCGCATTGTGATTGAGGACGCCGCGCAGCATCCAACCGCCTTGGTGGAATCGATCGCAATGGGGTCGATCACCGCACCGCAACCGCATTATGCGCCGAACCTTCCCGTCGCCATTCTCGAAAGCCAGGTCCTGTCGGACGCGCAGCTCGAGACGCTGATCTACGCTGGTGACGCCTTTCAGCGCGACCTTCCCGGCCGATTTCATCCCGGCGAGGAAGGCCTGACCCTGATTCCGGACGATGAAGGTCGCCCGTATCGGACGGGCTTCTTCCTCGCCGATGGAACCGGGGCGGGAAAGGGTCGGCAAGTCGCGTCTATCATCCTCGATCATTGGCTCCGCGGTCATCGCCGGCACGTCTGGATCTCGAAGACCGAAACGCTCCTTGAGGACGCGCGACGGGACTGGACCGCGGTGGGAGGACTCGCACTCGACATCCAGCATCTCAACCAATGGAAGCTCGGTACGGCCATCGGCGCCGGAGAGGGCGTCCTCTTTCTCACCTATGCGACGCTGCGATCGAGCCGCGGCGATAAGGGCAGTCGCCTCCAGCAGATCCTCGACTGGGCGGGTGATAGCTTCGAAGGTATGCTCGTCTTCGACGAAGCACACGAGATGGCCGGTGTAGCTGGAGGCGAAGGCCGGTTCGGCACGAAGGACGGATCGGATCAAGGCATCGCAGGCGTGCGGCTGCAGAACCTCCTTCCACGCGCGCGAGTCCTCTACGTCTCGGCCACCGGTGCCTCCGATGTGAACAATCTTGCCTATGCGACCCGCCTCGGCCTGTGGGGTCAAGGTACCGCCTTCGCGGATCGCCGCGCCTTCGTTGAAAGCTTGCGGCGCGGCGGTATGGCGGCCCTCGAGCTGATCGCGCGCGACCTCAAGATGCAGGGGCTGTACACGGCACGCGCGCTGAGCTTCGCGGGCGTGGAGTACGACATCCTCGAGCATCAGCTCACCGACGATCAGATCGCCGTATACGACGCCTATGCCGATGCCTGGGCGATCATCCACGCCAATCTTCGTGCCGCACTGGACGCAACGCGGGTCACCGACAGCTTTTCGAAGGACACGTATAACGGGGGTGCAAAGGCGGCCGCGCTGTCGATCTTCGAATCCACGAAGCAGCGCTTCTTCGGCCAGCTTCTGATCGGCATGAAGCTCCCCGCCCTCATTCCCGCCATGCGCACCGATCTGGCGCGCGGTGACAGTGTGGTGGTCCAACTTGTCTCGACATCGGAAGCGATGCTCAATCGCGCACTGGCCGGGCTCGGCTCACAGGAACGCGGCAATCTCGACATCGAACTCTCACCCCGCGAGTTTCTGATGGACTATCTAATCGCGGCCTTCCCCGTTCGTCAGATGAAGACCTTCGTCGATGACACCGGCAAGACCCGGTCGGAGCCGATGTGCGACGAAGCGGGTCATCCGGTGTTGAGCCAGGAGGCGCTCGAGATGCGCGACACCCTGGTCGAGCAGGTCGGTGCGCTGCCGATCGTCGAGTCCGCCCTCGACCATATCATCGGTCATTTCGGCCCCGACGCCGTCGCCGAGGTCACCGGCCGTAGTCGGCGCATCATCGTTGACGTCGGTGGTCGGCAGCGAATTGAGAACCGTTCAGCGCGCACCAATCTCGCCGAAACGGACGCCTTCATGCGTGGTGCGAAGAAGATTCTGATATTCTCGGATGCAGGCGGCACCGGTCGCTCGTACCACGCGAGCCTTTCAGCCGAGAACCAGTCCCGGCGTATCCATTATCTCCTCGAGCCGGGCTGGCGTGCCGATGCGGCGATCCAGGGCCTCGGTCGAACCCACCGGACCCACCAGGCAGCGGCACCGCTTTTCCGACCGGTGTCCACCGATTGTCGAGGCGAACGCCGGTTCATTTCGACGATCGCGCGACGGCTCGACAGCCTTGGTGCACTGACCCGCGGCCAACGCCAAACGGGGGGGCAAGGACTTTTCGATCCGCGCGATAACCTCGAGAGCGACTATGCACGAGAGGCGCTCGAGACATGGTTTCGCTTGCTCGCCGAGGGCAAGCTTCGCTCGATCACCTTCGCCACGTTCCAGCAGTTGACCGGGCTCGAACTCGAAGGTGAAGGTGGCGGATTGAGGGAGGATCTACCCCCCATCCAGCGCTGGCTCAATCGCATCTTGGCACTGCGCGTCGCTCTTCAGAACGCCATCTTCGACGAATATCTCGGCCTGATCGAAGCCCGGGTTGAAGCGGCTCGGGAGGCTGGGACGCTCGACGTCGGCGTCGAGACCATCAACGCCGAGCGAATTACCATTCTCGATCGAACGGTGATCAGGCGCGATCCGGTCAGCGGAGCCGAAACCGAGATCCTGCGCCTCGAAACAGAGGAACGCTACAAGCCTATCTCCCTGGAACAGGCATTGCGCCGCCTCGGCGACGATGCGCGGCCGATGGTCAATCGGAAGTCCGGCAAGGCGGCCATCCGCTGCACCACCTTTTCCCTCACCGATGATGACGGCGAAATTGTCCGCCGCTTCGAACTCATCCGGCCGACCCGAACCGAGCGGATGCGCCAGGACCTGCTGCTCGAGACCATGTGGGAGGAAGCAAGCGAGGAAGAGTTCTCGACGCTTTGGTCAGCCGAGGTCGACGATCTGCGCGGCAAAACCCGCACCAGCACCATCTATCTGGTGGCCGGCCTGCTCCTGCCTGTTTGGGACCGCCTTCCGGACGACCATGTCCAGGTCTGGCGTATCACCACCGACGATGGCCAGTCGTTCCTCGGACGTCTGGTGCCTGCGCCGGTCGTCCCGAAACTTGCCGCCGCTTTCGGGATCGAGGCAGCGATCGTTGTCTCAGGGGAGGATACCGCCAAACACGTGCTGGGCACCGGCGAGATGGCGACGCTTGGCAGCTACAGGCTGAAGCGCAGCCTGGTGGCAGGTGAGCATCGGCTCGAACTGCTCGACTGGCCATATTCGCGCCTCGGGGAGTTGAAGGCGGCCGGGTGTTTCACCGAGATCATTCAGCACAAGACCCGCCTGTTCATTCCTGTCCGGGCGGCCAGTGCCGTGATCGAGCGGATCGCCGTTTGATCACCCGCACGGCCCCGGCGTCACTCATTGGGGGCATAACATAGAACGAGCACGAAACGGCGCTTCGCCTATCGGAAAACCCGGCCGGGTTGACTGTCGCGCATATTGGCCATCCGGCATGGATTGTCGTGTCGAGATCGCGAGGGGCGCGAACAGTTGTCTTAAAACTGCTATTTGGCACCGGGAATCAGGTGCGTTCCGACAGGCTCAAGCGTCCCGTTTCCCCGTTGGTCCGGCGCCATTCCGGGAAAAGGCAACCGGGAACAGAATTTGGGAAAGCCTACCGCAGTAGCACTGATCAAACTGCACGGGGTACACCGTCATTCTCGATCAACCTTCCTTTACGGGAACGCCGATCAGGCTCTGGTTAGCTCAGTTTTGCGCGTGATAGTCCAATGCTCCAGTCGTTTGTAGACGATCACCTTGTCGCCGATCAGATCTCCATACCGGCGACAGAAGAGGTCGAGCTGATCGCGATCGCCGACCAGTTCGACACAGATCGTCAGATGCGGATCGGCAATTTCCGAGCCGTTCTCCCGGATCGGTTCGTGATTGCTGAAGCCGTAATGGGTATTTTGCGCGACGGCGTTGATGATGCCGTCCGCCTTCGCGGTGCGAATCAGCTCGCGATAGAGCGGCTTTGCCCCCCAGAAGCGACGCGGGCCGATCTTGTCGGACGGTTTCAGATAGATGCGCAGCATCCCGACTTCGCGGTGATGGACGGTGAAACGATTGGGCATGACGGGCTTTCGACAGGAAACAGGATCAGGCGCGCGTGCGCCGGCGAGAAGCGCGGTGCGTGCGGGCATCGCGCAGGGTCGCGTCGGGTGTGAGGTGTGCGGCAGGTACCTTTGGCACAGCGACGCGCTGCGACAGGTAGATGCCGTTGTGGCCTGAGCAGAGGTAGGCGACGAAGCACGCGACTGCGATCGGCACCGTATAGGCCGCGCCGAACAACTCGATCCCCATGAACGTGCAAGCCAGCGGTGTGTTGGCCGCGCCCGCGAACAGCGCGACGAAGCCGATCGCTGCGAATAGCCCCGACGGTACTCCGAACATCGGCGCGAGCGCATTGCCGAGCGCCGCGCCGATAAAGAACAGCGGCGTGACCTCGCCCCCCTTGAAGCCCGCGCTCAGGGTCACGACGGTAAAGAGCAGCTTCAGCGCCCAGCTCCACGAGTGCGTATCGGGACCAAAGAAGCTGGCGATGGTCAGGCTGTCCGGTGTCGCGGCGAGCGTACCCAGGCCAAGATAGTCGCGGGTTCCGAGCAGCCAGACCAGCGCAATCACGGCCAGCCCGCCGATAACGGGTCGTAGTGGGCCATAGGGGATCACGCGCTTCAACCATCCGCCCAGCGCGTGATTGGCCTCGGCAAAGGTCAGCCCGGTCAGACCGAAGGCAATGCCGGCGACACCGGCCTTGGCGACGAGCAGCGCGTCGACCGGCACCAGCGCATCGACATGGTAGACGCCGTGATGAATGCCCCAGGCAAGACAGGTCCAGTCACCGACCAGCGCCGCGACCAGGCATGGCACCAGCGCGCGATACTCGACCCGACCGATCGCCAGCACCTCCAGTGCAAAGACCGCGCCCGCAATCGGCGTCCCGAAGACCGCGCCGAACCCAGCCGCGATCCCGGTCATAAGGAGGGTGCGTGTCGCTTCCGCATCCAATCTGAGCGCGCGTCCAAACCCGCTGGCAAGACTGCCGCCCAACTGCACGGCGGTGCCTTCACGTCCCGCCGATCCCCCGAACAGATGTGTCACGACCGTGCCGAAGAAGATGAGCGGAGCCATGCGCAGCGGCACGCCGCCCCCCGGTTCGTGGATTTGCTCGACGATGAGGTTGTTGCCGCCTTCGACCAAGCGCCCTGTCAGATGGTAGAGCAGTCCGACCACGAACCCGCCGATCGGCAGCAGGTAGAGCAGCCAGGGAAAGGCGAAGCGAAGCCGGGTTACGGCGTCGAGGCTCCGCAGGAAGGCCGCGCAGAGCGTTCCCACCGCTGCGGCCATCGGGACCAGGATCAAAGCCCACCGCAGTACCGACGTGGCATGGGTGCGGCGATCGCGAATGAACGCTGCCATGTTGAACTGGTCATAGAGATTGCGAAATGTCGCGCGCACGATTCCTCCTTGCTGCCTTGCGGCGCCTGGTAGGAATCATCGGCCCTTGCGAGGGCGGTTCGACCGAATGGCCCGGCGGAAATCCATCGCCGTGCCTGCGCATATGCTGTCCGACCGCGACCCGGTCAACCAACCGCAGAAGCATGAGACTATCGTTTTGGTGAGGACCGATAAAATGGCTTTGGCCACGGAATAAACCCCGACGAGCATCGTCTACGCTTTCGAGACCGATGCGCTGGAGGCTTATGCGTAGACGAGATTGGATGCTGGGTCTGACGGCTTCGGCCCTACTTACCGGCGCAGTCGCGGCCGCCCCCGCCGATGGCTACGCTACCATGATGTCTGTCGCGATGGACCGGATGATGGCGGGCATGATGGTCAAGCCGTCCGGTGACGTCGACCGCGACTTCGTGGCGATGATGCTTCCGCATCATCAGGGTGCCATCGATATGGCGGTGGCGGAGCTGCGCTACGGCCATAACGAGCAGCTCAAGCGCATCGCGCAGGAAATCATCATCGATCAGCAGCAGGAGATCGCCGCCATGAAGCTGGCGATCGGCCAGCCGCTACCGCCTTCGACGCCAGCCCCGACGCAGGGCGGCGACCACCATAGCCCTATGGAGCACTGACATGATCCGGACCATCCTGCGCTCGGCCGCCTTGCTGATGAGCGCCGCACCGGGCCTCGCCATGGCCCAGCAGGCGCCGTGGAACGCTAAGGACATGCCCGTCAGCCACCGCGACCGCGTCTATGCGTCTGAACAATTCTCCAACACGGTGTCGGTGACCGACCCGGCCGACAACCGGCTGCTCGGCGTCATCAAACTCGGCGATCCCCAGCCGATGAACTTCTCCCCGCTCTACAAGGGACAGGTGCTGGTTCACGGCCTGGGCTTCTCGCCGGACGGGAAGACCTTGGCGGTCGTGTCGATCGGATCGAACGCCGTGTCGTGGATCGACACCGCCACCAACACCGTCAAGCACACGACCTATGTCGGGCGCAGTCCGCACGAGGCGTTCTTCACGCCGGACGGCAAGGAGGTGTGGGTCACGGTCCGCGGCGAGGATTATATCGCCGTGCTCGACCCCACGACGTACAAGGAGACGGGGCGCATCAAGACGCCCGGTGGTCCGGGCATGACGATCTTCTCTCCCGATGGCCGGTACGGCTATGTCTGCTCTTCGTTCAATCCGGTATTGGCTGTGTTCGATGTCGCGACCCACGCGCAGGTCGGACAGGTGGCGCAGCCAAGCCCCTTCTGCCCCAACATCGCCGCGACGCCGGACGGCAAGCAAGTGTGGTTTACGCTGAAGGACATCGGCAAGACGGTCGCATTCGATGCTCGGCCACCCTTCGCGATCCTGAAGGTGCTGGATACCGGGCCTATCACGAACCATGTCAATTTCGCCCGCACGGCCAAGGGGCAGTTCGCGTATGTGACGGTCGGCGGAGAGAATGTGGTCAAGGTGTTCCGCACGTCCGACTTCACGCCGGTGGCAACAATTCCGGTCGGCAAGATGCCGCACGGTGTTTGGCCATCGGGCGACGGCCGGCGCGTTTATGTCGGGCTAGAGAATTCCGATGAGCTGGCCGCGATCGACACTGCCGGCAACACGGTCGTCGCTACCGTGCCGGTCGGACAGGCACCGCAGGCGATCGCCTATGTGTCGAACGCAGTTCCGACAGGCCCCGGCACCGACAATCTCCAGCCGCTCGGCACAGCGGGCAAGGCGCTGCATCTGACCATGGGGCCGATTGGCGGCAAAGGTACGGCAAGCAGCATCACCCTCTTCGACCAGGGCATCATTCAGGTCGTGCAGAGTGCCGTTACCGGTTTGCAGCCCAAGAAGCCTTACATGCTCGTACTGACCGCCAATGCGGACGGCAGCGGCGCTGTAGAGCCGCTTGCGAACTTCATGAGCAACCCGGCAGGTGCGGCGATCGTCAACGCATCGGGTCCGATCCGCCAGATCGTTCAGGGCAGGACCGCGACACCCCGGCGCTTTCTGGCGGTTGCGGAGGTGGTGAACGGCGCGCCGGGGCGCATCGTGCAGGTGCAGCGCGACTGAGATGGACCCGCTTGCCGCCGCGATCGAACCGCTGATCCCCGGGCTGCGCCGCTATGCCCGGTCGTGGTTGCGCGACCGGGTGATGGCGGATGACGTGGTGCAGGATTGCCTGGAGCGCGCGGTCGGGCGCTGGCGACAGCGACGGGGTGCGGAGGTCCGCCCGTGGGTCTATGCGATCCTGCACAATTTGTTGGTCGATCATCAGCGGCAGCATAGCCGGCGAGGTACGGCGGTTCCGCTCCACCTCGTGGACGACGCCGCGCTCGGCCGCCCGGCCGATCAGGACACAGGCCTGCACCACCGCGACCTGCTGCGCGCGCTTGATGCGTTGCCTGAAGAACAGCGAACGGTGCTGCTCCTGGTCTCGGTCGAGGGCCTGCCCTATGCGGAGGTCGCTGCCGTAGTCGGCGTGCCGCTGGGCACGGTAATGTCGCGCATATCGCGGGGGCGCGACCGTCTGGCGACCCTCCTCCGGGAGGGTGAACGGCCGCGATTGAGGAGCGTGCAATGACCAGCCCGATCGGCGAGGACGATCTGGCCGCATGGATCGATGGCAGGCTGTCGCCCGAGCGGCAGCGCCTGGTCGACGCCTATCTTGAAGGCCAGCCGGACGTGCATGCCCGTGTGCGAGAGCAGGCGGAGCAGGCGCGAGCCCTTGCATCCCTGTTCGCCCCCGTCGCGGATGAACCGATCCCGGCGACGATGCGCGTGGCAGCGATCAGGGGACGGCAACGGCAACCGCGTTGGCAGCTCGCCATCGCCGCGTCACTTCTGCTGGCGTTGGGGTTTGGCGGTGGCTGGTCGAGCGCGCGGTGGAGCGGCGAACCCCGCGCGGGCATCGCGGCGCTGGCCAACGAGGCGAGTGATAATTTCCGTGTCTATGCCGCCGACCGGATACGACCGGCGGAGATCGGCCCCGACCAGCGCGCCATGCTGATCCGATGGACCTCCGCTCGATTGGGTGAGCGCGTCACGATCCCGGACCTCAGCACGGCCGGCTATCGCTATGGCGGGGGGCGACTGGTCGCGACGCCCCACGGCCCTGCGGCACTGCTCCTCTACGACGGACCGCAAGCGTCGAAACTTGCAGTGCTGACGAGGCCCATGCAGATCGACAAGACCGCGAGCATGACCAGCACGTCCAGCGGGACCATGGGCCGGGTCACATGGGCGGTCGACGGGATCGGCTATAGTGTGGTGGGCGAGCGACCCGCGGCCGAACTGCATCCGATCGCCGATGAAGTCCGGCGTCAGGCAGATGCCGCGCTTGTGTCCTGATAGCGCCTTGCCGCCTCCCGGCGCCGACGGGCACCGGGCGGTCCAGCGCGATCACGGCTTGCGCTCGACATCCTTCCTGTCGGTCTCGGCCGGCGTCAGACGGGCTCGCTCGCGGATGCGGCGTTCCAGCGGCGCGCCGACGAACAGGACGAGCATTGCAAGGCTCACCCCGCCGATGATGAGCGGCCACACCGCCAACCCTGCTGCCGCGCCGATCGTGGCTGTCACCCAGATGCACGCGGCGGTCGCCAATCCATGCACTTCCTGACCCTGGCCGACCCGCAGCACCGCACCGGCACCGATGAAGCCGACGCCGGACAGAATGCCCTGCATCGCCCGTCCTGCGGCATCGGCGTTCACGTTCGGCAAGCCACTATGCACGATCGCCTGAACGGCGATGCAACTCGCCAGACCGACCAGACCCAGCGTCCGCAGGCCCATGATCTGCCGGTTCTCACGCGAGCGTTCCCAGCCGAGCACCATCCCGGCCGCGGTCGCCACCACCAGCCGGCCAATCGCATCGATCCAGAAAGCGACGTCCGGTGCCGCTGATGCTTCGATCATTCGACCAGCACGTGAACGTGATGCCAGGCGGTGCACAGATAGCCGGCGAAATTCCACATCGTATCCGGCCGCTCGGGCTGTCCCTGCCCGGTCTCGTCGAAGGCACGGGCGACAAGGTGCTGGCGTCCCTTGGCAAGTGTGGCGTCAAGGATCCAGCGCCGCCAGCCCCAGCGCGTCTCCGGATCATCGGCGAAGGTCGCCTGTTGCCAGTCGCGACCGCCGTTCACCGACACTTCGATCCGAGAAATACGGCGGTCATAGGCAATGGCATATCCCTCAATCCGCACCTCTCCGGCGGCCAAACTCTCGCCCGCACCGGGCGAGCAGATCGCGGCGTTGAGCGGCATGGCATTGATCGTCAGACCCTGGCTCCAGTCGACGGTGTCGCTCGTCACAGCGGCGGGGAAGAGCTTGTAGTCGTGCGCCTGGATCGGTGCCTCGGAGGGCGTTTCACGCACCTCGATCCGTGTCAGCCATTTGGCGCTGCGGACCCCGGCATAGCCAGGCACCACCATGCGGAGCGGGGCGCCATGTTCGGGCGTCAGCGGCTCGCCATTCATCGCCCAGGCGAGGAGTACGTCGGGCTCCCGCGCCTTGCTCATGGCGATCGATACCCCGAACAAGGCTTCTTCACCCTCCACGTCCACCTCGTCCGCGCCGGTGAACGCCACGAACAGCTCGGACGCATCCGGCGCGCCGACCGCATCGAGCACATCGGCCAAGCGTACGCCGGTCCACTCCGCATTGCCGATCGCGCCTACGTCCCACGGATCGCCGGAGGTGTTGGCGACCTGCTGGAGATCGGTACGCCGGTTGCCGGCGCACTGGAGAACCGCCGTTACCGTGCGCGTGGCAAACGTGCTCTTCAGTTCCTGCACCGAGAAGAAGCGGCTCGCCATGCCCCTCCCGCTCACCTCGATCCGATGATTGGCGGGCAGATCCGGCACCGGCCCGTGGCTGCGCACGTAGAACAGCGCCTGCGGCGTCAGAAACCGCTCGATCAACGCACCGGGCGTCGGCTTGGCATTGTAGGGATCAGAACTGCGCTCGATCATATCGGTCATGGACGATCAAACGTCGCGGGCACGCGTAACGCTTCAAGTCTTCGAGACCATCGCAGACGAAAGGCTGCCGACCATTCCGATATCCAGATTGGAATGACCATATCAAACGGTTGGTCGTATCGATCTAAGTACGCGATATATGATGCATGACTTTGGAGCAGCTCAGAATATTCGTCGGTGTCGCGGAGCGCGAACACGTCACCAAGGCAGCGGAGGCGCTGAACGTCACGCAGTCTGCTGCCTCCGGGGCGGTTGCGGCCCTCGAAGCGCGCTACGGCGTTCCGCTGTTCCACCGCGTCGGGCGTGGCATCCAGCTTACCGAGGCAGGCCGCGGCTTTCTGGAGGAAGCGCGCGCGGTGCTGGGGCGGGCAGCGCATGCCGAGACGATGCTCGCGGACTATGCCGGGCTCGCGCGTGGTTCGTTGCGGATCGTCGCCAGCCAGACGATCGCGAGCTATTGGTTGCCGGCAAAGCTCGCCGCCTTCCACGAACGCCACCCACAGATCGCGGTCGAGCTGGCGATCGACAACACCGAAGGCGCGGCAGCGCAGGTGTTGAGCGGCGCGGCGGAACTCGGCTTTGTCGAGGGCGAGGTGGACGAACCGGCGCTTGCCCACTGGAATGTCGGGCATGACCCAATGGTGCTGGTCGGCCGCGAGGAAGCCGAACGCATCGACGAGGCCTGGCTGCGCACTACACGCTGGATCGTCCGTGAGCAGGGATCGGGTACGCGCTCGACTTTCGAGGACGTGCTGCGAACGCGCGGGTTTGATCCGGCCCAGCTGACGATAGCGATGACGCTGCCGTCCAACGAGGCGGTGCGCACCGCCGTTGAGGCCGGTGCCGGCGTTGCCGTCTTGTCGCGATTGGTCGTCGCGCGCGCGCTCAAGGCTGGCGATCTCGTCGAGCTGCCGCTCGGGCTGCCCGACCGCGCCTTTCACGCGCTGCGCCACAAGGAACGCTATCGCACCCGCGCGGCCGACGCGCTGACGGATCTCATCAAGGAGCAGGTCGCATGACTGCCGACACGCACTCCGTTCTCAGCGGCCTCAAGCCGCTCAGCCGGCTCGATCACCCCCGCGAGATGATCCGCCAGTTCACGCCCAACTGGTTCGCCGCGACGATGGGCACGGGCATCCTTGCCCTCGCGCTGCCGCAGGTGCCCGGCATCGGGCCTTCGCTTAAACCTGTCGGCGAGGTGTTGTGGTTCTTCAATATCGCGCTCTTCGCGCTGTTCGCCGGCCTCTATGGCGCGCGCTGGGTGATGTTCGGGCACGAGGCGCGGCGCATCTTCGGGCACAACACCGTGTCGATGTTCATCGGGACCATTCCGATGGGGCTGGCGACGATCATCAACGGCTGTCTCGCCTTCGGCATCGCGCGGTTCGGAAATGGCATCGTGCCGGTCGCGCATATCCTGTGGTGGATCGACGTCGCCATGTCGCTCGCCTGCGGCGTGCTGATCCCCTACCTGATGTTTACCCGCCACGAGCACAGCCTGGACGGCATGACCGCCGTATGGCTGCTGCCGGTCGTCGCTGCCGAAGTGGCGGGCGCCAGCGGCGGGCTGCTCGCGCCGCATCTAACCGATCCCCACGCGCAGATAGTGACGCTCGCGACCTCCTATGTGCTGTGGGCCTATTCGGTGCCGGTCGCGTTTGGCATCCTCGCCATCCTCATCCTGCGCATGGCACTCCACAAGTTGCCGCATGAAAGCATGGCGGCATCTTCCTGGCTGGCGCTGGGGCCGATCGGCACGGGTGCTCTGGGCATGCTGGTGCTCGGCGCGGATGCGCCGGCGATCCTCACCGCGCACGGGCTAGCCGGCGTCGGCACCGTCGCGCAGGGGATCGGCGTTGTCGCCGGGCTCTGCCTTTGGGGTTTCGGCCTGTGGTGGCTGGCGCTCGCGACGCTTATCACCATCCGCTACTGGCGCGCGGGCGTGCCGTTCAACCTCGGCTGGTGGGGCTACACCTTCCCGCTCGGCGTCTACACCGTCGCCACCTTCCGCCTCGGCACGACGCTGAACCTTATGTTTTTCGGTATCGTCGGCACGGTGCTGACGGTTGCGCTCGCGGCGATGTGGCTGCTGGTCGGTGCCAAGACGCTAGCCGGTGCATGGCGGGGCAACCTGTTCGTCTCGCCCTGCATCGCCACCCCGAACTGATCCGCCATGATGATCGGATCAGTCGGTCCGATCACTTGCAGAATGCCCCTTCGATCCGCCAGCGTGACTGGCCACAGGAGAGCCTTGTCATGGACAATTTCGACGCCGGGCTGGCGAGTGAGACCAGCCGTCGCCGCTTCCTCAGCCATGCCGCGCTCGGCACCGCCGGCCTTGCCGCCGCGCCGGCACTGGCGCAGCAGCTCGTCGACCTGAAGCTGCCCGGCGGCAATGCCGAGCGGCCGATGACCAGCGCCTTTCCCGGCAAGGGCAGCATGATCCTCCAGCGCGTCCATCCACCCTTGCTGGAGACGCCGATGGAGGTCTTCGACAAGTCGGTGTTCACGCCCAACGACCAGTTCTTCGTCCGCTGGCACTGGGCCGACATACCGACCTCGATCGACGTCGAAAGTTTCCGCCTCAACGTCTTCGGCCACGTCAATCGGCCGCTGTCGATCAGCCTCGCTCAGCTGCTGCGCCTTCCACGGGTCGAGATGGCGGCGGTGAACCAGTGCTCGGGCAACAGCCGCGGGCTGTTCCAGCCGCGCGTCGCCGGCGCGCAATGGGGCAATGGCGCGATGGGCAACGCCAAGTGGCTCGGCGTTCGCCTGCGCGACGTGCTCGACCTCGCCGGGGTCAAGGCAGGCGCGGTGCAGGTGCGCTTCGGCGCTCTCGATCAGCCGGTCGTGGCGGGCGCTCCTGACTTCGAGAAGGCACTCGACATCGACCATGCCCGCGACGGCGAGGTCATGATCGCCTTCGGCATGAACGGCGAGCAACTGCCGCTCCTCAACGGCTTTCCCTGCCGGCTGATCGTGCCGGGCTGGTACTCGACCTATTGGGTCAAGATGCTGAACGCGATCGAGGTACTGCCCGGCCCTGACGACCAGTATTGGATGGCCAAGGCCTACAAGATCCCCGCGACACCCGGCGCGAATGTCGCGCCCGGTGCCAAGGACTTCCCGACCGTACCGATCAATCGCATGATCCCGCGTAGCTGGATGACCAGCCTGCCCGATGGTCAGGCGATCGCCTATGAAGCGTCGATCCCGGTCGGCGGCATCGCAATGGGCGGCGATTGCGGCGTCGCCAAGGTCGATGTGTCGTCGGACGGTGGCCGCACCTGGTACAGGACGACGCTCGGAGCGGACGAGGGCAGGTACAGCTTCCGGCGCTGGGACGGGCGGGTGCCGCTGAGACGCGGGCCTAACCCCATCATGGTGCGCTGCTGGAACACCAACGGTGTCGCTCAGCCGATGAAGCCGATCTGGAATCCCGGCGGGTTCATGCGCGGCAACATTGAAACCACCACCATCATCGCGGCCTGAGGAGCGAGCAAATCATGAAGACTCCGTCTCCCGGCATGATGGCTGCTGGCCTGATCGGCCTGACCGGCATCATCCTCGTCTCGATCGGCGCGCCGAGCAGCCGCAAGGCGCCCGTTCCGATCTCCGAGATGTCTGAGCCGGCGCCGGCCGCCAGCGTGTCAGCGCGCGGCTTCTCGCTTGCCTCGACCAGCGTCGACCTGCCGGCCGACGACGCGACCTACCCCGACGGTCCGCACGCCGACGTCATCAATGCCAATTGCACCTCGTGCCACTCAGCCAGCATGGCGCTGACCCAGCCTGCGCTATCGGCGGATCAGTGGAAGGCGACCGTCACCAAGATGCGTGAGGTGTATAAGGCGCCAGTGGCCGAGAAGGACGTCGATGCGATCGTTGCTTATCTCACCGCTATGCCGAGCCAGAAGGTGGCACCCGCGACCGGCAAGGCGCAGGACCCGGACCCCAAAGTGGCTCCTGATGTCTCAGGTGGAACCGGCTAACCGATCTACTTCCATAATCCCGAAATACCATCCCAATTGGGACGCTAAACGGCGCGCTGACGTGGCGTTAGCGTATATTCGGGTCCACTATATGTGACGCCCCCTCCTTGGATCGCGCGAATGGCTAAGGGCAGCGCATCGGCGACGACCACGATCTGCGGTCCCATCCAAGACGCGCGATCGTTCTCGGGGCACGTTGCCGTCCGCTGGCTGACTGATTTCTGACAGGAACCTTCCCGGGCAGGTCTCGAACGCACGAGCGGGATGCCGTCACGTCGCATCTACTGTGTGCGTCATCTCGGTCGTCCTGTTCCATCGAAGTGGAGGAGAGGGAGCCTTCGGCTTGGTGGGCCTGAGGTTCAGGCTCGCGCGACGTCGTCGACGGCGCGCCAACTCCGGATGGAGACGACCGATGATCAAGTCCGTGAAGGTCAAAAACCTTTCGCTCTCGAACGACAATGTGCGCAAGCGTGGCCGGGAGGTCGGCCTGGAGGAGCTCGCCGCCAGCATCGCTGCCAACGGCCTCCTCCAAAATCTGGTGGTGACGCCGCTCAAGAAGGCCGGCACCTTCACCGTCAAGGCCGGCGGTCGACGGCTGCGCGCCATTCAGCTGCTCATCGGGCGCGGCGCACTTGCGGCTGATCACGAGGTTCCCGTGCTCGTCCTGTCGGTTGATGATGCCGCTTCGGTCGGCGCCAGCTTGGCGGAAAACCGGCAGCGCGTACCGATGAACCCGGCTGACGACTGTCTCGCGTTCAAGCATCTCATCGATCAGCTTGGCATGACCGTCGAACAGGTCGCGATCCAGCAGGCCGTCACCGTTCGTTTCGTCGAGCAGCGCATGCGGCTCGCCGACCTCGCGCCGGCCATCTTCGAGGCCCTTGGATCGGACGAAATCGATCTCGGCGTGGCGCAGGCGTACGCCGTGACCGCCGACGTCGATCGCCAGGCGCGGGTCTTCGAGCAGATGAAGCATTCCTATTACGGCAAGCAGCCCGACAACATTCGCCGCGCGATCCTCAACGGTACCGTGCGGCCAAACGATGCCAAGGCGCGCTTCGTTGGGCGGGAAGCCTATGTCGCCGCGGGCGGCCGTATCGACGGCGATCTATTCGCGCTCGACACCGACGACGAGAACTGGACCGACGTCGACCTCCTCGAGGACTTGGCGACCAAGAAGCTCGAGGCAGCCGCGGCGGAACTCGCAGCCGCGCAGGGTCTGGCGTTCGTGACCCCGATCGCTGCCACCCACGTCCCCTATGATGTCGAGCGGCAGCTCCACGAATTCCACCCGGTTGCTCGGCCCCTCACCGACGAAGAGCAAGCCCGGATCGAGGCGCTGGGCCTCGAGAACGATGCGCTGATCGAGGCGCTGGAAACCGATCTGGCCGAGGGCACTCCCGAGGCGAACGCGGCGAACGACCGCGTTGAGACGATCGAGCGCGAAATCGCGGAGATCGACACCGCCCGCAAGACGATCGATCCGGGCGTGAAAGCGAATTTGGGCACCTTCGTCTATATCGGCGGTGACGGCGAGGCCCGCGTTCACACGCGTCTGTTCAGCGAAAAGCCGCTGGCTGACCCCCGGGCGGGTGGCGCTGCGAGCGGCAATGGCGCTGGACCAGGCGAAACCGGCAGCGGTGACGACGCCGTGGCGGACCCGTCCCCGCGGCTCAGCGCCACGCTGATCGAGGAGCTAGCCACCCAGCGTCGCCAGATCCTCGTTGCGCACGTCGCGAGCGATCCGATGATCGCGCTCGATCTGACCATCTTCCTCATGGCCCAGAGCCTCGTCTTCACGACCAGCTATGTGCGCGATCACTCGACCCTGCGTGCCGATCCCGCGCAATTTCCGATCTTCGCCTTTCGTGACGAAGCATCGATGGCCTCACAGACGATCGAGGATCAGCGTCAGCATCTCGACACGACCTGGGTCGGGCACACCACGATGTCGGAGAGGTTCGATGCTTTTCGAACGCTGCCGGACGATGCTCGTGGCGCGTGGGTGGCGTTTGCCGTGGCGCAGACCCTCGAGGCGACGCTCAACGTTGCCGATGGCGCACGCGCGAACGGTTTCCACGATCATCTTGGCCGTCTGCTCGATATCCAGGTCGCGTGCTTGTGGCGTCCCACGGCCGAGAATTACTTCGGCCGGGTGAAGAAGGACGTCATGCTCGACGCGCTGGAGGAGATCGGCGGCCCGATCCTGCGCGGGCGCTACAAGGATGCCAAGAAGGGCGAATTGGCGGCCACCTGCGCGGCACTCTGCAACGGACAGGGGATCGTCGAGGCGGAGATCCGCGAGAAGGCGACGGTCTGGCTTCCGGAGGCGATGCGCTTCGACAACGTCGAACGGCCGGAACGCGTACCCGCGCGCTCGACCTTCGTTGACGACGGTGACGCCGTCGGATCGGACGGTGACGAGCTGGACGGTGACGATCTGGATGGAAGCGAGCTGGACAGCGGTGCGAACCCGCTTGGTGACGCGCCGACACAGGAACCGGTCGACGACGATTATCCCCAGGCCGCCTGACGCCTGACAGCATGTTCGAGGAGCCTCAGGGCGGTGCTCTCTCGGGAGTACCGCCCTCCTTTTCGTGCCTCTGCGTCGTGCCGGATGCGAACCCCCGCCGACGCTCGAGCGCCCCTTTTCCAAGCCAAGGAGCCCACCCGTGGCCAAGACCACCGATGCCCCCTCCCCCGCCGAGATCATCACGGCGGCCATCATCGATCGCCTGGACGCTGGCGTGAGACCTTGGGTGAAGCCCTGGCGCCCAGGCCTTGGCGGTCGTCCTCTCCGGGTCACCGGCGAGCCTTACCGCGGGATCAATTGCTTCTGGCTGTGGCTTGTCGCGGAAGGTGCCGGATACCATTCGCGCACGTGGATGACCTTCAAACAGGCCGATGCTCTCGGCGGTAAGGTTCGGCAGGGCGAGCGATCCGAAATCGCGATCTTCTACAAGTCCTACAGCAAAGCGGTGGCCTCGAGCGTGACGGGTGTCACGACGGACGAGTTGCGACGTGTCCTTCGCAGCTATGCTGTCTTCAACGCCGATCAGATCGAAGGCCTTCCCGAGCGGTTTCACCCCACGCCGCTTTCTATCGTGCCGCCGGCCGATGCCTTGCCATCCCGCGCCCAGACCTTCGTCGAACGCCTGCCAGCCACGGTTCACATCCGCGGCGACCGCGCATTCAACGATCCGACGGCCGACAGCATCACCATGCCGCCGCCCGAGCAATTCTCCACCCGGGCTTATTGGGCATCGACCTTGGCCCATGAAGCCGGGCACTGGACCGGTCATCCCAGTCGCCTCGACCGTGCCTTCGGCAAGAAGTTCGGCGACGACGCCTACGCCTTTGAGGAACTGTGCGCCGAGATGACATCGGCGCTGCTGGGCGCCGATCTCGAGCTTCCGACCGCCCACCTCGACGATCACGCCAGCTATGTCGATGCATGGCTGCGCGTGCTGCGACGCGAGCCCCGGGCGATCATGACCGCGGCGGCGAAGGCCGAAGCCGCAGCAGGATTTCTGCTACGTGCAACCGGGCTCGGACGCCTCGACCATGCCGACGAGCCTTATCGTGAAGCGGCGTGATCGTGCCCGACAGTCCGGACCTCCGCGCCTACCGGCGCATCGTCGTGGCGTTCAGCGGTGGCAAGGACAGCCTTGCCGCCCTTCTCCATCTCCTTCACCTCGGCGTGCCGGCGGACGCGATCGAGCTCCATCATCATGACGTCGATGGTGGCGGCGCGAGCTTTATGGATTGGCCCTGCACCGCCGGATATGTCCGCGCGATCGCCGAGCATCTTGGGCTTCGCGTCTATTTCTCGTGGCGTGAGGGTGGCTTTGCACGCGAACTCGAGCGGTCGGGCGCACCCACCGCACCGGTCGTGTTCGAGACCCCGGACGGTATCGGCCGCGCCGGGGGCAATGGCCCGATCGGCACGCGCGGTCTGTTCCCGCAGACCAGCGCTGACCTTCGTGTTCGCTGGTGCAGCCCATCGCTGAAGATCGATGTCCTGGCGGCCGCCATCCGGAACCAGGACCGGTTCCTCGATGGAGCCACGCTGGTCGTGACGGGCGAGCGCGCCGCCGAAAGCCCCTGCCGCGCGCATTACCTGGCTTTTGAACCGCATCGCACGTCGAGCAGGCGACGCACAGTCGATCATTGGCGCCCCGTCCACGGCTGGACCGAGGCACGGGTCTGGGAGGCAATTGCGGATTCGTCGATCCGTCCGCACCCTGCGTACACGCTTGGCTGGGGACGTCTGTCGTGTCGAACGTGCATCTTCGGCTCGCCCGATCAATGGGCGACCGTGCGTCACGTCTTCCCTCGCGCGTTCCAGCGCGTGAAGGTGCGCGAGGCGGCCAGCGGCAAGACCATCCACCGCGCGGCTGACGTCGAAACACGTGCGGATCGTGGCTCCCCCTATTCTGCCGCGCTCGTTCATCCCGACGAGCTTTCCCAGGCCGAGGACGAGCACTGGCGCCTTCCGATCGTGATGAATCCCTGGCGGTTGCCCGCCGGTGCCTTCGGCGACCCGGCCGGCCCACCATAGCATGAATGCCTCGTATCGAACTCTGCGCCGGTCGACCGCCCCCTTTCCCAGGCCGGACGGCATGACGCCCATCTCTCCCACAAGAAAGGATGTCCCATGACTGACCGCGTTTCTGCCTCCATCACGATCGGCGGTGTCCTCGATCGCAGCACCCTGCCCGAACTCGAGTCCATCGTTCGGCACGAGGGCCTTTCGACCGATTGGGACGGCGCGCCCTTCCATCTCGCCGAGCTCGTCGACGGCAAGTCCCTCACCCTCAAGGCCCATGAAGTCGCCCGCGGCGCGTTCGAGGCGCTCGAGGCATTCTGCGTTCGGGAGACGCTGCCCTTCGTCCGGTGGTCAGGCGCCTGCCCCGGACAATGGGGTGCTGAGCGCCTCGTCTTCACCGGGAGCGGCGAGCCAACACGCTTTCCATGCGACGAGGACGATTATGTCGTCATCGGTGAAGACCATCTTCAGCGCCTCGCCACGTTCGAGGCCGCGCTGGCGTATTTCGAGGGTGCGAACTTCGTCGTGCCGCCCATCCGGCTGCGTTGAACCCGCCGGCACAAGAGGAGAGGACGCCTTCGGCCTTTGCGAGCGCATCCGCGCTCAGGAGGCTGAACCATGTTCTACGACACGACCTATCGTCATCATCAAGCCCTTCATCCTTCGGGCCTGGAAACCTTCCCCGCAGCGCTGCACGCCCTCATCACCGCCGCTGACGACTGTCGCCGCGCCGGCAAGCCGATCGCGCAGGACGCCGCAATCCTGCTTCTCAGCCGCAACCTGGCCAGCGTGATCCGGCCGATGGCGGGTCCTGATGAAGCGCTACGCCTGCGATGCGTCATCGATCGGGCGTCGATCGAGGCGTCGCCAGCGCTTCTCGAGATCGCGGGACACCATGTGGGCGGGGATCCCGCCGCCAAACGCGCCTTCCATGCGCAAGCGCGTCGCGCCGTGGCACAGCTTGCTGCCGAAATCGGGCTCGGCGCCGGCGAGGCCCGGGTCCAGACGATCGACGGCGACGATGACGACGACGGTGTCACCGAGTTGCGTCATCCCGACATCGGCATCCGCGTCGTTCCGCGCAGCTTCCTGCCCGACAGCGAGATCACCTTCCATCGCTGCCGTGGCGGCGAGCCGTCGAGCAGGGTTTTTCGCGCACCCATCGCCGAATTGCTCGACGCCCCCGCGTTTGCGCGCCGTCTCACGCTGTCGATCGGGGCGCTTCCGCCATCGTTGGAGGCTGCCGCCTGACCCTCTTGCCGATGCAATCGCCGGTCGCATCCGGCGTCAGGAGAACGATATGCCTGAACTGGTCATCACCCGGGTCTTCCGACCGGCGGAACTTGAGCCGCCAGCCCGCGACACCGCGCGTGCCTGGGCGCGCCATCACCTGGTTCCCGACGATTGGCATGAGAGCGTCTTCGAAGACTTCGAGAACGTGTGCGCCATCGTCGGCGTCGAGATCGCGACCCGCCCGGTCCGGCTCTACGGAGGAGGAACCCGGGCGGCGCCGCGCATCCTTTTTTCCGGCTTCGCCAGTCAGGGCGACGGCGCGAGTTTCGAAGGCGAGTATCGGTACGCGCGCGGGTCGAGCGCCGCCATTCGCTCCTATGCGCCTGTCGACCCTGAACTTCACCGCATCGTCGACGCGCTCGCCGCCATCCAGCGCCGCAACCTGTATCAGTTGCAAGGCACCATCCGGCAGACGGGTCGCTACTGTCACGAATATTCGATGACGATCAGCGTCGAACGTGACGGCCCGAACGGACAAGATGGGACCCCGACTGCTGAGGACGATGTCACGGAGGCGCTTCGTGACCTTGCGCGCTGGCTTTATCGCCGGCTCGAAGCCGAATACGACTTCCAGACCGCCGATCATCAGGTCGACGCGGCGCTCGAGGCGAACGACGTCACCTTCACGGCAGCTGGAGCAAAGTTCCCATGACCCGGCCACCTGTCGTCGTGGCATGGGGTGCCGGTGTCGACTCGACCGCGATGATCATCGAACTCGCCGGGCGAGAGGAGCCGATCGACATGGTCCTGTTCGCCGATCCGGGCTCGGAGAAGCGCGGCACCTATGCCTTCATTCCGCTCTTTCGTGCCTGGATGGCCGAGCGTGGCATCGCATCGGAGATCGTTCGCTATCAGCCGCGCAACTTCAAGCATTGGCCGCCCTATGCAACGATCGCCGAGAACATGCTGACCAACGCAACGCTCCCGTCGGTGGTCTTCAATCGGGGATCCTGTTCACAGAAGTGGAAGGCAAGCGCCCAGGATGCTTGGACTGCGGACTGGGAGCCTGCACGGCGATGTTGGGACGCTGGCGAACGCGTGATCAAGATGATCGGATACGACGCGTCGCCGCGGGACACGCAGCGCTACGCACACGCCGTGGAGTGCGAGGATCCGCGCTATGCCTATCGCTATCCACTGCGCGAATGGGGATGGGATCGTTCGGCATGCGAGCGACGGATCGCTGCCGCCGGTTTGCCATTGCCACCGAAGTCGAGCTGCTTCTTCTGCGGCAGCATCAAGGCCGACGAGGTGATGGAACTCGCCATCCCGGAACTGCGGATCATCGTTCTCATGGAAGCGCGGGCGAAGCCCCGGCTGCGCAATGTCGACGGGCTCTGGCGGCGTCCCGTGCTCGGTCGTCGTGGAGCAACGCCGCGCCCCGGCAGCATCACCGAGTTCATTCGTGAGCGCGGCTTGCTGCCGCCCGACGAGATCGACCGGATCATTGGCGAAGCACCGACGGACCTCATCGCCTTTCAAGAAGCGCAGGCCGCCCTCCCCGTCGACGAGCGTGTCCCGATCGGCAATTGGCTTGAGGACTTCAATCGTGCCGCCGACGCGCTCCGCGAGCGCTCGCCTCAAGGCGGTTGTCCTGTCCCTAGGAGAGCAACTGGGGCGATCGGGGACGCATCGTGTCTCACTTATGCCGTCGGCCAAGGGTGAGCACTCCCATCAGCCAGGTCGCTTGCGCCGCGCCCTGCGCTGACCGTTACGCATTCATCGGGCGCTCGACCTCGCCTGCGGCATGGCGGATCGTCGCGCTCCAGCCATCGATGATGGACCCCATTGCCGGGTCCTCTACCGCTGACACATCGCCGAACAGCGCGAGCAACCGGCCGAATTCGTCGAGTGCGACGATATCGTTGCGTGCCAATAGGGTGCCGACAATCGTCAAGGCACCGCCCATCGCACGGCGCAGCGCGGATTCACCCGGCATGATCGCTGCGGCAACGGCGATCTGCGTGGGGTCATCCGCTACGTCGACATCGATGCACGCCATCGCGCGCTCAAGATAGACGCTTGCGGATCTCGCTCCGGCTTCGAGCAGAAGCGACTGTGCTTCTTGAAGCAGGTGCTGCACCCTGGCGCGCCGCAGCGCTGTATCGTCCTGTCCGGCCTCGTGACCGTTGGTGTCGTCCAACACACTCTCCGCGTCCCAGCGTTGAGCGCGAGATCGGCGTGTCCGTGAAGCGCGCCAATTCGGCCCAAATACAGGGTCGGGGAAATATCGCGTGCCTGGCAGGCAGACGCACGGCGAGGTCGACGCTCACGCGCCGCCCTGCATGGTCAGCAGACCCTCACTCACGAGGTTTCCACGCCCCGACCTGCGTCTCCACAAGTTACATCAGGCTAAGGGAGATCGTCCGGTAATGCCAGCAGCCGCTACTCCAGCCTCGGGACGTCGGTCGCCGTGCATCTATCGCACGATCCGCAGTGAGGCAGCATCGTTGCGCCCCTGCGACGTTCAGGTAAGCCTTGTGCCCGCCATCGGCCCCGTGGTTCACCGCCGTACCTGCGAGCCGACTTGCAGTGACGGCTCGATCGACGCGCCCAAGTCTTTTCGCTCATTCGCCTCCGCGTCCCAGCGTTCGAACGGACCGCCCTTGGTGCCGCCCGGATCGGGGTTGCGCGCGGTCGCGTAGCGGCCCGATTTGGGAGAGATCACGAGGTCCGCGTAAGCACGAACGGCGCGGGCAACAGGGCTGATCGTCGGCGCACTAGCGGGGCTGTGCCGCGCGCGCCGGCATGCGTCTGCTCTTTTGTCGCGGCTCGCCCTTACGGTCGAAGGGATCTCCCACCGTCGCCACTCGCTGTCGGGTCGGGAGCACGCCGACCGAGGATCTGGCGGGGCGGACCCCGCAGTGATGTGTAGTTCTATCCGCAGCCACTCTCGCTGACGCAGCAGGAGCAAGAGGGCCCAGGCGGCCAGTCACCTCGCTAGGTCGCGACGATGCCGGGGAGATGCTCCTACCGGACGCGACATGGCGCGGCATCGCTGGCCAGTCGTGGCGATGACGTCGAAGGGGATCGTGACGAGCATCCTTTCGCGGACCTTCCGCGTGCGCCCTTTTCGCCGGAGGGATGCGGCACATAGGCCCCCGCGATCCCCCCGCAACCCGCGAAAGCCGGGCCGTGTTGCCGCGTACCGCGGCTGCCCGCGCCACCCCGACTTTCGCGGGTTCCCCGCCGCGAAGCGGCGGTGCGTCGGGCTCTGCTGCGGCGTCCCAGGAGGTGCGCATCCGGCGGAAAAGGCCGCCGGCCTCTGCAATGAAAGGCTGTCGCCATGACTACTTCCCTCGCCGCGGCGCTCGCCGCTCTCGAACTGGGCCACCTCGAGCCGCGCTCCGACGAACTGCCCGGGATGGCACCGCCCCCGAGCGAGGCCCTCGATCAGACCACGACAGCGATCTGGAGCGACCTCTTCGCGACCCTCTTCAACACGTCCCTGGAGCGCGACATCGAGGAATTGGGCTGGGGCCTGGTGAACCTGTTCCACCGCGCGGCCGCGAAGAAGCACGCCACCATCGATCGTCTTACCGACGAGATCAGACTGCTGATCGCCGAGCAGGACGGCTCCGAGATCAACAGCACGAACCTTGAGGAGAAGGTCGAGCTCGCGAAGAAGATCGAGGAGGCGGCCGGCTGCTACGAGCAGATGCGCGACACTGCCGCGGCGCATTACATGCGCGAGACCGGTCGATCCTGGGTGCCCGCCACCGGCAATCGCATCTCACTGGGGGTTACCTCGGCAATCGTCGATGGTCAGGCGTTCTTGCGCGCGCGGCGTGAGCGCGTCCGCGATGCCAACACCGCGGTCGGAACCCCCGTCGTCTTCGCCGGCGGCCGGCTGACGTTCACCTGCGACGGGGACATGAAGACGTTCGGCGACAATCTCCTGCGCACGCTCAACGCCGTCCGCGAGCGGGTCGGGGACATGTACCTCGTCCATGGCGGCGACATGAAGGGGATCGAGCGCATCGCGGCGTCCTGGGCCGAGCAGCACGGCGTCCAGCAGGTTCGATTCGGTCTCGACCGCAAGCTCGGCGATCGCGCCGGTTTTCGTCGCAACGAGCAGATGCTGTCGCTCCGCCCGCGCTATCTCATCGCCTTTCAGGGCAATGGCGTGACCGAGCGCCTCGTCATCGATGCCAAGAAAGCGGGCGTCCGCGTCGTCGACCGCCGGGGACCGCTCGGGACGCCCCCGGCCGCGCTCGATCAGAAGCGCGAGGTCAGTCGCGCCTGATCGACGACGGGACCGCCGGTGCGCCGGCGGTCCTCGCTATGAGGGGGCTGGTCCCCATTTCCTGGCGGTGTCCGGCAGCCTTGGCGTTTCGCTTTTCCGCGATCGACATCGCATCGCACGCAACAGCGGTTATCAGCGGTTATCAGTGGCACGTCGCTGCACCAATGCTATTATCTCTTCCGAGCGCGCTGCGTGATCGTCGCATCCACCCTGTGGTGGACGACGGAAAGGGACAGGATGACCGAGACTGTGAACACGATCGAACTCGCCACCGAAGTGACCGCAGCCTGGCTATCGAACCCGAACACGCGCGCCGATCCGGAGGCCGTGCCCGCCTTTCTGACAGCGATTTACGCGTCGATCACGCAATTGGTCAGCGGCGAAGCCTCAGAGGACGCCGTCGAAGTCACTGCGGTCGATCACGCTCCTGCCGTCACCGTGCGCAAATCCCTGGCCTCACCCGATCGCATCATCTCGATGATCGACGGAAAGCCCTATCGGACCTTGCGCCGGCACCTCTCCACGCACGGCCTGACCCCGGATGAGTATCGCGCACGCTACAAGCTGAAGCCCGACTATCCGATGGTCGCGCCCGCCTACAGCGAGGCGCGGCGTGCCATGGCGAAGAAGATCGGCCTCGGTCGCAAGCCCAAGACACCGGCCGAGACGACCGCGGCGTCGGCCGTGCCGGCGCGCAAGCCCCGCCGCGCGAAGGGCGCCGTCACGCCGGCCTGATTGCGGACGGCGGGCGCGAGCGCGCCATCGGCCGGTTGGTTGTCGCCCCTCGACACGCGCCGACCGGTTCGGCCGCGCGATCGAGCCGTTCATCGGATCAGGGGATCGTCGAGCGGAGGTCGCCTGCCCGACCGCTCGGCGAACCCGGGTCCGGGTATTGAGGTCTGCTCGCAACTGATCGGCGGGGCTCATAGGAGAGACCGGGCTGCCGCCGACGTCGGAGAAGCCGGCGTCGCGTGGGGTCGGCACCAGGCTTCCCACCCCCTGTCGAGAGGAGGTATCAGACGTCCGCGTTCGTTGCTCGATCGCCCCAGGCTGCGCGGAGCGTCGTTGTATAGGGAACATTCTCGACTTCGGGCGCGGTTCGGCCAAGGCGCGTATGCCTGTGGCGTTGGGAGGGTCGGTGTCGCAGCCGCGCCCCCCTGCTCGCCCCTGACGTCCCCTGTCGGCAACGTGCCTCGACATGCATTGGTATGAAGGATGATGGTGCTGCTCCGGTTCGGCCCGCAACCGTTCGATCGCTCCAGCCCTCGATGCGATTGCAGCGCAGGTCAGTGGGGGAACGACGATCGAAGGTGCCGCCCGAATCCGGGGCGGGGGTGGCAGCGAGGTCGCAGGCCGGATGCGGTTTCACGAATATCGTGGTTCCGCTCGACTGCCTGAAGAGGGTCCATCCCCTCTCCTCACTGAACGACCTAAGCCGGCCGTCCATCGGCTCCAACCCGCATGGCTTCGGACCGAGTTGCCGCTTCGCGGCTGCCCGCACCACTCCTCGCCATGGGGTTTCCCTTCGCGTCTGCGCGCTCCGGTGGAGCCACCGGCCTGGCCGTCTTTGACGGTGTTCAGCCGAGGGAACGAACCCTCGAGCAGGACAAAGGAACCTCGACATGCAGAACCTCGTCATCCTCGCCGGCAACGTCGGCGCCGCCCCCGAGACCCGCACCACCCAGGGCGGCACCAAGATCACCAGCTTCAGCCTCGCGACCTCGCGGCCGAAGCGCGACAGTGAGGGCAAGGTCCTCAAGGAAAACGGCCGCCGACTCGAGGATACCGAATGGCACCGGATCACCTGCTTCAACGGTGTCGCCAAGACCGTCGCCGAATATGTCGAGAAGGGCCAGAAGGTGATGGTGCGCGGTCGGATCCACTACACCCGCTGGACCGACCAACAGGACATCGAGCGGTTCGGCGTCGAAATTATCGCCGACGAGGTCACCTTCCTCTCCTACGGCAAGTCCCGCCAGCAGCAGCAGGGCGCCGCGCAGGACAATGAGGACGACGACATCCCCTTCTGATCGGGGCGGGCGGCCCGGGAGCTTCGGCTCCCGGGCTCTTTCGTGCTGCCTCGCGCCAGGCATCCCTTCCTAACCTTTGTCGGTTGAGACACGATGCCCAAGTGGCAGGTCGAAGGACCGTGCTCGCGCCGATGACGTGATCCCGCACTCTACCTTTTTACCGTTTCGAGCGTTATGTTGACCACAAGCGGCCAAGACCCCTCGGCCGGGAGATGATGCAATGCTCGTCACGAACGTCAGGCAGCAGCGCGCGATCGGTCGCGCAGCCGCCGCCGCGGGTGGCTATTTCCAGCTCGCTCGGCGCCTGTCGCAGGCGCAGACCGAACGCACCCGTCGCGAAGGCACCGCAGTCGACGCGCCCCAGGCGGTAACCAATAACGAGACCACGCGACGCTGAACGTCTCGCATTGAGCCTCACCTTTTCCCTTCTTACCGCACTGCTGTGGCTGCTCCCGGGCATCACCGGGCTTATCTTCTGGAACAATCTGGGCCGACGCCACGGCGTACGACGGCCCGATCAACCGCTTACCGCGCTCAACAGCCTCGCGCTGGCGGGTGGCATCAGCCTCGCGGCGCATCTGTTCGGTGCGATCGTATGCGACGGGATCGTCGCAATTCTCAGCGGGCCCGAACGACCTGGGCTGGTCTCGCCTTATCGCGTCGTCGCCGGTTTGATGATCCGCCCGACCTCAGGTCCCAATGCCCGCGACCTCGGCCCGGGCGAGCCGCTCGGCCTGATCGAGTTTGCCTTCATCCTCATCTTTCTGTCCTATCTCGTCGCCGTCATGATCCGGCACAGGGGATTGGCGCTGGTGCTCGACGGGCTCGACAGCCACACCCAGGGCTGGGCATTCCAGCACATCATCGATCCGACGAACCATGGCTATTTCCAGCTCGCCTATGTCCTCACCGACGCGGTCGAAGACGGTCGCGGCCTCGGCTACGCGGGAGGGATCGCCGATATCCGTCTGTCGGACGACGGCGAGATCAAGGCGCTGACCCTGTCGGAGCCCAATCGCTTCATCTACATGATCGGCGGCAAACCCAAGGAGAAGGGTCATCTCAGCTTGCCGCGCAGCTGGGGCTCGATGATGCGGCGCGACGATGCGGGCGCGTCGGTCGCTGCCGGACTGGTGGTGGAGGAGGCAAAGCCGGTTGGCGGCGCCATCTACCTCCCCGCCGCGCGTATCCGAAACATGCTGGTGCTGAACTATTCAGAGCAGGCGCTGACCTCCGTCCTTCCTGACGCAGATCCCGCTCCCGCACCGCCCCCGCCTGTCGGCAAGCGCGAACGTGCCCGCGCTGCCGTGGCACAGGGCTTGTCCTGGCTGCTGCGCTGATGCGTTTCGATCCTGCCTTCCTTGCAGCGCTTCCCGACGATGCGCGGCTCATCGCCATCGGCATCGGCGTGTTGCTGCTGCCCCACCTCATCGCCGGACTATTCTGGTCGGCGATCCTGCGTCTCAAGCTGATGGTGCCGGCGGGGATTGTCGGCCTTCTCGCCGCGCAGGGCCTCGCGGTCACGATGACGAGCGGCCTGGGTTGGTTCGGAGGCGCAACCGGCATGGGCCGGACAGCACTCTGCAGCCTGCTCTGGCTGCTGCTGACGCTCATCATCCTGAACGTGCTCGCCGCTGTCGCCACCCGCTACGCGACGCCGCTTGAGTTCGATGGCCGCGTCATCGCGCCGGCCCGCTTCTGGCCTACCGGTCCGCTCGACTGGGTTTTGCGTCAGGAGGAGACGGTCAAGAATGCCACCTACGTCCCGCCGAGCGCGCAGCCGCCGCGCGAGGGCTTCGACTGATCGATGCTTTGCAGGCGGGTGGGGCACCCATGCCGGCGGTACCCCCTCCCCTTGCCCGGTGCGAAGGATCAGTATCCGACCTCGACCGGCAACGCACCGCAGGTATGACGCTGCTGTTCCAGTCCCCGTAGCAGAACACATCGTCGACGTCTCCCGGCTGTCGCCGGGACCGCCGCTCTATTCCGCTTGACGCTCCACCGAGCCCCTGACGGGTCTCGGCCCATCCGGGTGACGATCAGCTGACGAAGGCAGTGGCGCACAACGGGGCCGATCGCAGGCAACCGGCGCGCTGTGCCTGTCGAGCGCAATAGGATCGCTGGCGCATAGCACTGGTCTTGCCATCGCGGCACGCGGAGTGGGCGCGCGAGGAAAGGGAGCGACCGGATCGCCGACGTGGTGAACGTCGAGGGCGGCCCAGTGCTTCAGCCACGACGCTCCCGGCCGACGAGGTTCACCCCGCTCTTGGAGGCGCAATCCTTGGGCCGGTGCGGGTCCTTGTACGATCAACCCGTGAAGGGTCCGGGCGCTTCGCTACGGCTTTTTGCCGTGCCGGCGAAAAGTGATCGCGGCCCCTCCCCGTCCTGTCGGGCGCCTGTCGAGCGGGGATGAACCCCGTCGGCTTCACAGGAGCCTCGGACATGTTCAACGACATCTGGATCGCCCGCAAATCCGCCCTCAGCCTCGCCCGCAGCCTCATGGTCGCCACCATGGTCATCGCCATCGGCACCCAATACGCCGTCATCACCGCCGAAGATCACGACAGCTCGCACATCATCGTCAACGAATACGACCCTTTTGCCTGACATCCCGGGGGCTGAAAGGCCCCCCTCCCCTCCCCGTCTCGACCAAGGGCCCGGGCGGGCATCGAACCCGCCCGGGCCCGGTGGAGCGGTTCACCGGCTCACCAGATCCGCTGATCCCGGCTATCGTCGCGCGATGGCGCACGAGCTCGATGACATCGCCGCGCAAACCGAATGCCCGGCGTGCGGTCGGACACTCAACATCGCGTTCAAGACGCTTCGCCTCGCGCGGACGATCGATTGTCCGGGATGCGACGAGACGATCCGACCGATCGACGATACCCCCATCGCCCGCGTGCAGAAGCTGATCGACGAGGCCGACGGCTGACCACCTGACGGCCTCAGAGCAGGCCGCCGGTGACCTCGTGAAACGGCCGGATGCTATAGAGATCGGCGGGCTCGGTCGTCAGCAGGTCATCGACCGGCGCCTCCAGATCGAGCCAACGCGCCCAATCCTCCTGCCGCAACACAACCGGCGCGCGGTCATGGAGATCACTCAGCGCGCCCGGCGGCTGCGTCACCATCGTGAAGCTCTCGATCTCGCCCGCGTCCTGCGTCCTCGCCCGATCCCACAGGCCGGCGAAGCAGATCGGTGCGCCGTCCCGCGGAGCGACGTAGAATTTGGGTTTCGGCTTGCCCTCCCCCTTCCACTCGACCCACCCTTCGGCAGCGATGAGGCAGCGGCGTCGCTTGAAGGCATCGCGAAACGACGGCGCCGTCTTCACGCCCTCGGCACGGGCATTGAACGTCGCAGCCTTCCAGCCGCTGACCGGCCCCTTATGGAAGAAGGGGATCAATCCCCAGCGCATCCAGGTCAGCGCAACCCCGTCCTCCTGCGCGCGCAAGACGACCGCGCGATTGGTGGGACGAACCTCGGGCTGCGGCTCCAGATTGGGTGCCTGATGACGCTCGGGAAAGCGTACGGGGATGCGCGTCTCGTAGAACTCCTCGCAGACTTGATCGAAGCCCTTGGTGCGGCGGTAGTTGGTGCACATCGCTGTGGGCCGTCAACCGAGCGCGGTACGGACCGGTGGCAACGTCGCGAAGCTCCCGAGCAACGCCGGATCGCGCAGCAGCGCCGTCCAGGCCTGCCCGTAGGTCCGCGATGCGAGATAGAAGGTCGAGCCCGCACAGCCGACCATTCGGCAGCGCTCCAGCTTGTCGACCAGCGAATAGCCCACGCCATGGCGGGCAACGATGTCGTCGAGGTCGACGCGCAGTATCGTCCCGCAGACCGCGCAGCGTACGCGAACGAGCGCGTTCATCCGACGCATCTCGCCGACGTTTTCCAGCCAGCGGGGCCACAGGGCGATGATGTCGGCGCCGGTCTCCATCGATGAAGGATAGCGGGTCGGCTCCGCTTTCGTCCAGCATGGTGGGGCGGCTTGGCAGGGCGGCCCCCTACTCTCTTCCGGCGATCATCCGGGACTTTCCTGGCGCGCACGTCCTCGCCGAGGCGCAGCCCGGCGCAAGCCCGCTGGCGCGGGCTTCTCCACTGCCGTTTCGACCCTTCGGGTGCGCCGGGCGGCTATGCCCCGGCGGTCCTGCCGCGTGTCGAAAGGCCCCGATCACCGGGGCTCGAGCGTCAAGGAGACCGTCATGTCCGATGCCACCCCCCGGCCTGCAAGTACCGCCGATGCCGCCAGCGCGATCGCGCGCCTCAACGACCGGCTGCGCGATCACATCACCCAGCCCGGCACCGACCGGGTCATGATGACCAGCGGGATCGCCGAACTGATCGGCGACGTTGGCATCTTCCGCAACTTCCGCAAGCGCGCCGAACTCCTCCGAGCGATCCGGGGCTATGACGCCTTCACGCGCGCGAACGACCCTTATGGCGAACACGACCTCGGCACGTTCGACTTTGAAGGCGCAGCCTGCATGTGGAAGATCGACTATTACAACGCCGACCTGTCCGCCGGCTCGGAAGACCCCTCAGACCCATCCGTGACGGTACGCGTCCTGACGATCATGCGCGCCGACGAGCGCTGATCGGTCGGGCTCCGGCGGTCCTGCCGCCGGGGTCCGGTGCTGGCAGCGCGCCCAGTGCGTCCGATCCGGCGAGAGGCGCCAGGCCGAGGATCGCGATGGTCAGGGGAGCTGTCGCCATCGATCATGGTGACCCACGCAGCGATGCCGTGACCGCGCTCGGTCAACCCGGCGAAGCTGCACCTGCACGGCCGCGTCATATCGGGGCCGTCTTGGGCTCGTTACCTCGTTGGGGCATGTCGCTTGCTCGCGGATCGCCGCGTCCAACGGGAAGAAAAGAAGAGGCTGTCGTCGACGTCTCCCCAGTGTGACGGCCGGCCGGGGTCGGCGTCAAGGATGCGCGGTTCCCCCAATTCTCCCGGCCCGTTCCGCTGGCGCTCCAGGGCCGAGACAATCGGCTCCCCCACGCCCCGCTCGCGCGGCTGCTGGCGCAGTCCTGGACCCCGGCCCCAACCGACCGTCCAGCGGCACCTCGTCTTCACTCGAACAGACGGAGGCTTTCCATGCATGACCAATCGGCTCGTATCCAGGCGTGGCGTTCGGACCTGGCGGCAATCAATCGGGAGCTCGATGCGGCATCCCCCCTCCCCCGGCCATCAAAGGCCAAGCGTCGCCGCAATCCCAAGCCGCTCTGGGAGGAGTGAGCCGTCAGACCTTGAGGGGGGATCCTCGCGATTTTCTCTCCCTGTCGTCGGTCTCTAGGCGATCGCGGCGGGCGCTGGCCCAAGGGAGAAGGCTTCTTCAAGAGATACCACAGAATAGCGGGACAATGGCGGGTTGCGCCGCGGTGCAGCCGTTCGGTAAGGATGAGGCGCCTGCGGAGACGCGGGCCGGGGCGTGGAAACCCCGAAGAGTGAGAGCCGGTTCGATTGACCGGGTGGCGGACGCGTATGTCCAGGCCGCCCGGCTAAAGGCGTTCGCGCCAAGCTCACTCTTGGTTTCCAACACCCGGTTCCGAAGCGACGGCGTGCCCCGCGGGGCACGCCGCCGGCTTCCTGGCCGCCGGCTGCACGGAGCAGAGGTGTAGTGGCAAAGCGGCCGCGCGACATCGAGGTCGAAATTGTGCGGCGGCACCTGCCGAGCGTTCGTCAGCTTCTTTCGGCGCATCTTTGGCTCGCAAAGTCGGCGCGCATGACGCGGCATCGCATTTGGGCGACCTCCCCTTGTCAACCCTGCCGAGCTTGGATGGCCTCTGGATCCGGCGCGGCCAAAGCTATCGGCCGTCGTTTCCGGCCGACGCAACGCTGCTGGTGGGCGACGCCATTCTGCGATCGGCGTCGTATGTCTGGCTGGTGTGCGGCTAGATGGTCAGGGCGACCGTTGGTTATTGCCTGGGCGCAGCGACCATTCCGGCCGGCGACGTGGCCGCCACCGAGGCAAGCCGGTGCACCATGCCTCCGACGACCATGTGCGCAAAGTGTACAATGTGCACCGAGTGAGCACATGGCTAACGTTCACGGTGTGAGCATTTTGAAGGTTGGGACGTGTGCACGGCGTGAACATGTCAGCGCGGTGAACGTATAAACCTCGCGACCAAGTAGCCGCGAGCCGGTAGGAATTCGGTCCAGCTTGCTCTCTGCCGCAGGGTCTTCTCGCGGGGCGGTGATACGCACAACGGCGCGCGCAAACGTTCACAGCGTGAACATGGGCGCATTGTCGACAGGTTCAAGGAGGATCGTCGCGGCTGAAGCGCGGTTGCGCCTCTCGCCAGTACAGGAGCCTATTCGTCCCAGGTAGCTGCACTCACCAGCAGAGCGCCGACGACCTGCCCCCCCTCCCCGCGGCAGCGCCGCGCGGTTCGGGTGCGGGCGGTGACAGGATGGCCAATGATGTGGCGAGGCCGTTCCACGGGTATCGAGGTGAACATATTCAGGCGGTGAGCATGTCGCCAAGGTGAACGTCCTAGCTATGTGAACGTGTGACCAGGGTGAACATCAGAGCCATGTGTACATGAGTGCGGTGTGAACATGTCGCCGCGGTGAGCTTACGACCACACCAAGGCTGCACTGGGATCGCTGACGTCGCCGGTCGCGAAAGGCGATCGGACAACGCCTCGGCGGTTTGGTTGCGCTGATTGCTCGGTCGGCGAAACTCGGTCAACTCCCATCGCTGGCTGAACGCGGTTGCGTGGAATAGACGCTGGTCGTCCTAAGCAGGCGTGAGGGCAGGGGAGGGCGAGTGCCTCTGCGAGTTTCCTCGTGAGCATGTACTCAATGTGAGCATGCTCACACGTGGCGCTTGAACGTGCCGTCCGATCGCCGAGCGAAGGCGGTCCCCTGGCGCACGGGGCGATGCTGTCGGGAACGCGGCACTGTGGTCGCTTGTCGGACGCGAGTGCAAGCCGCGTCCGGTGCCTGACCCATTGCCAGCCATCCAACGCCCGCAATGCTCACGCGGTGCCCATGTTCACACGGCTTACATGTCAATAAAGTGCGCAAGCGACCATCGCGCACTTGTCACCAATGGGGGCTTGTGCAACTTTGGTCACACGTTCGCGGCGTGGTTGGTGCGTCACATGTGCACATCCGCCGATCAACCTGAGGAGACATCTGTTGCCGGTGATATCGATGCTGTCCCCGAAGGGCGGGGTGGGGAAGACCACTACCTCGCTCATTCTCGCGACGGTTCTCGCTTCGAAAGGGTCGAGCGTCGTGATGATCGACGCCGACCCGAATTTCCCGCTGTCACGCTGGGCGGCGAAGGACGGGAAGCCTGACAATATCGAGGTGGTACCCGAGATCGATGAGGACGAGATCATCAGTACGATCGACGCGGCGCGTAAACGCGCCGACTATGTCATCGTCGACCTGGAAGGGAAGGCCAGCGCGCGGGCGACCAACGCACTGATGATGTCGCATCTCGCCCTTGTCCCGATCCAGGGCTCCGAACTCGACGCCATGGAAGCTGCGCGCGCGTTCAAGGCGATTCGCAATGCCGGTACCGCGCGCCAGCGCCCCTTGCCCTTTGCCGCGGTTCTGACGCGGACGCCTGCTTCGACGAGGCTGTGGCCGCGTGACCTGAAAGCCGTCGTCGGCAATCTGGAAGATGCAGACGTCCCGATGATCTCGACCGCTATCGCCGAGCGCGGTGCATTCCGCGGCCTGTTCAGTATGGGCGGTACGCTGGACGACATGACTGCGGCGGATGTCGGTTCACTCGACAGCGCGAAGGCGAACGCTAACGCCTTCGCGTTCGACGTAGTGACGCTGCTCAAGGAAGGACTGGGCGCATGAGCGAGAAGCCTGCGGCATCGCGTCGATCGATCACCAGCTTCGCCGCTGATGATGACATTCCGGTCCCCACCGCTGAACAGCTGGCCGCAGCCAAATCAGCAGGGGAGGGGCTGGGCTTTCGCTCCGAAAAGCCGGCTCCCGCACCGGCGCAGCGGCCGGCGCCCAAGGTCCGGCAGCCGACCTTTACCGACGCGGTGCACGTCCGGTGCCGTCCCGAGGATCGTGCTCGCTTCGAGGACTTCGTCTGGCGCAACCGCGTTTCAAAGGGTGAGGCAATGACGCTTCTCCTTGACTTGGCCCTGACCGAAGAGGCGCGGAAGGCAAAAGCCGGGAAGTGACGACAAGCTGACCGGGGAGGGGAGGGGGTAAGTCTCCCGGCCATGATCGCGACCGCCCCGTCGATGGCACTCCGCCAGCACAGCCGGCGTCATACACCGGCCGGAAGGGGAGGGGGGCTGACCGCCAGGGACCATCCCCGTCGCTCCTCATGCCGAGCGACGAATCGGTGTGATTGATCGGCCGCAGGGTGACCGTTCCTGTGTCAGGTAGCGTCGCGTTGGGGCTTGCGCGTGCACGCCAAACGCGGGTCAGCGGCCGTTGGGAAGCGGACCAGCGGCAACGGAGCTCGCTATCTGCCGATAGCCTCGATCGGATCGCCTGGTCGTCATGATCTAGGCAACGTCAGCGACTCCGCACGATCGCCCATGTCCCGCCATCGTACCCGTTGCGACCGCGATGGGGCTGGTGAAAGGCGCGAGGCTAGCGGCCGAGGAGCCTTGGTTGCCGGGAGCCGGTGCCGTCCTCGCTGCGACGGACTGGTGCGATCGCGGGAACGGCATCCGCTACGACGGGTGTGCTACCGACGATCCGTCGAGCGACCGTTCACGACAGCTATCCGAGCTCCGGGGACTGGTCGCCGGCAAGCGGAGAGGGGGAGGGGGTCGCGGGAACGCCGCTCTGATGCCCTGTTCCCTTCGCGCGATCGGATCCGCGAACGGCTGCCGCTGACACGCCGTTGGTCGGACATGCGATCCTCCAGAATACGCTCGCCCCGGCCGACCGATCAGCCCGAGAGCGCGGCCAGTCGTTCAGCCACTGCCTTGCCGCCATGGGAGGCGAGCGCCGCTGCGATCGTGCGGGCGTCGGACTTCTCGATGGCAGCGATCTTGACCCGCTCGAGCGCGGCCAGAAGGACAGGACGACCGGCGTCACGGGCCGCTTCCGTCGCTTGCTTCGCCTGCTCGTCGACGCGCGCCAGTTCGGCAAGCAGCGCCTCGCGTCTCGCCGCGATGGCCGCCAGATCACCGGTGTTGGATTTCGCACGAGGCATGTGGCGTTCTCTCTTGTGCTGCAATTCGTGGACAGCACAAACATGGCCGACCCTCTCCAAGATTACTAGGTATCAGGGTATTGATCTTGTCCAGATCGACGGTGTCGATACCGGACCGGCATCAATGACGACTGCCAAGGCCGTTCGACTGTCGAACATATCAGGCGTCCATGTGCTTGCAATAACCTCGGCAATACAGCCCACTCCGCGTCTGGAGTGATTTCACTCCATCTAATTGGTTTTTGTACGAGGGTGGATCAATTATGAGGGATGGCAGGATATGCCATCTGGCACCAATGTAATACATTGGCTCGATGGCACCGCTGCACGGGGCTTTGAAAGTGGTGATCAGTCTTCGGCTCAAGGACGATCTGATCGCGGAGATCGACCGCGTCGCGGCCGCCCATGGCCAGACCCGGAGCGCCTGGATCGCGCAGATCCTCACGCGCACGGTGCTTGCGTCGGAACATGATGACCTGCCCATCGCGGGGGCGGCAGGTAGGCTCGATCACGAGGGTCATTCAGACGAGCAGGTCCGGGTGACGGTCCGCCTCAACCGGCGCGAGATCGAGGCGATCGATATTGTTGGCGCGCCGCTCGGCCTGTCCCGCAACGAGTGGATCAAACGCGCCCTGCGCTGGCAGCTCTGGGACAAGGCCGCGCAGCTCCGGCTATGCCCGGCCATGAAGGAGGAGGTCGGAAAAGTCCGCAAGCAGATCCTTCTGATCGGCCGCAACATCAACCAGGCGGTCCATGCCATGAATGCCGCCAACCAGCCCGAGAGCAGCCTCGACATCGCGCGGATTGCGGAACCCTTTCTGGAGACGTGCGCCGACCTGAAGATCGTTCTGCACGCCACTCGGCGCAGCCTGTCCGCCTATGTCGGGGGCGAAGTCGCGTATTGGACCGGCGCGTTCGGAGCACCGCGCGCGTGAGCCTCAACCTGTCGCCGGGCACGCTCGACACGATGGCGGGGATCTTCGCGCCAGCGAAGAAGCAGAGGCTCGGCAGCGGGGGCGGGTCGCCTCCACCAGCAAAGCAGGGCGGAACAATGCTGAGGCTCGCGGTCGCCTCCATGTTCCCGAAGGCCACGAGCCGACCGGGTGGCGGTCGCCAACCTTATGCGACGAAGCAGGCATTCGGTGCGGGCGCCCAAGGCGCCGTCAGTCGTCGCGCTATCGCGACGATGGACCGAACCGCACGCCGGGTCCCCGAGGTCCTCGTTCGCATCACGGGACGTCAGCATGGCAGCGGGCACGTGCTCGCCAATTTCGCCTACATCAGTCGCCTTGGTCACGGCACCGACAAGCAATTGGCGCTGTATACGAGCGACGAGGAGGTGCTCCGTGACGGACGCGCCATGCAGGAGCTCGCGCAGGATTGGCAGGAATGGGAGATGGGCGACGATGCCCGCCGCAAGGGCGCGACGTCGCTATCGATGATCCTTTCGATGCCATCGGGTACCGATCCCGAACGCCTCAAGGCGGCCGCGCTGGATTTCGCGCGGGAGGAATTCGCGAACCGGTCCTGGGTCGCGTCGCTCCACATTGACCGGGATCATCCGCACGTTCACCTGACCTTCGCACGGCGCGACCATGATGGTCGACGTTTTCACCCCACCCGTGACGACCTCTTCCGCTACCGCCAGCGCTTCGCCCAGAAGCTGCGCGACCGCGGCATAGAGGCGAATGCGACGCCGGCGAAGGCGAGGGGGGTAGACCCCAAGCATGAGCCGATCGCTGCCAGGAAAGTGCGAGCAAACGGCCAGGTACCGCGGCTCGACACGAACCGCCTCGCGCGCGCACAACGCTTCGCGAACGCGACCACAGCCGATCCGGTTCGGGCTATCCTTACCGAGCAACAGGCCGTCGTCAGGGACGCCTATCTGCAGTCGATCGCCGAGCTCAGTGCCACCCCGTCGGTCGTCAACCAGACGGTCGCGAAAAGCCTGCAACGGTTCGTCGAGGTTCTGCCCGACCCCGAACCGAACTCCATCCAGGCCGCCCATACGCTCCGCGTGCTGCGGGCGTTGGACACCCGACTTGGTGGACTCGAAGCGGAGGCAAGCGATGCGCCAGCGGACCCGATCGCCGCCGCGATCGCCCGGTCCAGCGCGATGAGGGACCGGATCGAGGCACGTCGTCTTCGCGATCAGACGGATGCGGTCCGCTCGCCCGAACCCGTCGACCCCGAGCGGCAGAAGGAGGAAACTCGGACACCAATCACCCGCCACGATCCGGCAACCGCACCGACCGATATCGACGAGGTAATGCGTCAGGTTCAGGAGCGAGAACGCGCGCGGATGGCCCGCGAGCGGGAGCGGGATCGAAGCCCTGGTAGGGGAGGGCCGACGCGATGAGCGATGTCAGTCAGACTGCCGCCCTAGCCGCCATTCTTGACGCGCTGACACTGATGCAGGACCAGGTCGAAGAGATCGGCGAACGCAGCAAGCGCCTCGAAGCAAATCAGGCCGACATCCTTGCAAGGCTCGAGACCATCGATGCTGCGCAGGCCATCGCGACGGACCTCCAGCCTAATCTCGAGCATCTCGCGTCCGAAGTCTCCGAGACCCGGGGCGAGATGGGGGAGGGGTTCGCCCGTGTTGCGCAGGTCGCGGGCTGGGCGCATGCCGCGGCCGCTGGCAACGCCGCTCCATTGCCGGCCGATGTCCTCGACGATCCGCTGCTCGAGCTCTTCGTCATCAGCCAACCCGCAGACCGCACTTCAACCCGCCGCGCCATCGTGGATTGGCGGGAGAAGGCGCGGACGGTCGATACTGCGGCGCTGACCGCTCTTCTGATTAGCCAGTACCGCCCGTCACCGACAGACGATCGCGCAGGCCGCCGTCTGCGATACAAGTTGGCTGCGATCACCCGCGACGAACTGGAGCGTCGAGGTGCTGTGATGCCGCCATTGCCGCGCTCGACAATAGCGGCGGACCGATCGGCCGAGGCGCAGCGCGCGCGGTCCGAGGCGCTGGTCGAGGTGTGGCAAGCGGGGGAGGGCGCAATGCTCTACGCTGAGCCGGAGCTCGCTGGTGCGATGGACATCATGGCGGCGGCAAGGCGGGAGGGTGTTGCGCTGCCTGAGCAGAGCCTAGCAAGCGGATTGGCTGCGTTGCATCAGACGATTTCAGATCGCCTGAGTGTCGGCGACAGACCTGAGTTGGCATCTGATCCGAAGAACGTCGGCGCGAGGGAAGAAATACTCCGTGATCGATAGCTTTGAATCACGTACAATCTGAGGAAGAGACGCTGAAGCCGTGCGCCACATGTCAATGAGCGCGTCACATGAAGAAGCGGAACTGAAACGGGGTACTCCCCAAGCGGGGCATTCGTTTAAGAACCCGCGCTAGGACCTTGGCGTAGCTCATGGTCACGGGTAGGGGATCGTAGAGTCCGTCGTTGTTCCAATTCATCTTGGAAAGCGCCAATGCCGCCATAGCCGTGTCATCCCACGAGCCATGTCCGGCGTGGCGCACAAGCCGGATCGGCTTGGGAGTTCCCCGCCCGCCCTGAAGGTGCGGCCGCTTGCCCAAGCCGTCTACCGCGCCGTGTATCCAAAGCAGCGCGTCTCGTGGGCCGAGCTGTACCAGCGTTCCCCGTTTGACCGGATATGCGGCGGCCTGATTGCGGCGTGGATTGTTGGGGTCCTGCTCCCACCAGACACCACGCCACCCGACCTCATCAACGACTTGGATGAGATCGACCGCTTCGCAGACCGGTAGCGCTTCGAAGCAACCAGCGATCTCGTCGCTTTTGAATTCGGTGGTCTTGTGGATCATCACGCGTCGAGGTGAGCGTCCCCCGTGTCGTCGCCTGTAGAGTTCGAGCGACCGCGTGATCACTCGGAACATCTCGGCACGAGACAAAAACGGGTTCTCCCGTTGTACCTGAATTTCATTGGTATCAAACGCGATAAATTCTAATCCGGCGCCGTCCTCATCGAAAACCTGACTGCAGCAGGTTACGAAACGTGGACTACCGCTGTCGTCATTACGAACGGCATAGGAAATGCCGATGAAGGCCGTTTCCGCCTTGGTGTCAGCCAACTTCCAAGGAATGCCGCCAGCCTTGGCATAGATTGCGAGGCCGATACGCCACATCACGCTCGCTCGACATGAATAGGAGAGCGCGCGCCCTTCACGCACGATCTGGATCGGCATCCCGCGAATTGCTGCAAAGGCCTTCAGATAGTCGTGCAGGTCGAAGTCATCGTCGTGGCCGAAGAAGGCGGCCTCCCAGCGATCGGGCAGGTAGACGAACAGAACGTCGAACTCCGTGCGAAACGCCTCCAAGCAGCGAACTGCTTGGATAAGGCGGTCGGCCAGCAGAGTATGCGGCGCCGGGCTCGCGGCGAGATCGGCGTCCAGTGCCGGCTCAAGTTCGACACGGCACTTGGCCGGTGCCGCGGTTACCCGCGTGTTGAACACGGCCGAGAAGCCCGGCCACTCGGGAAGATAATCGGTTCGTTCACGTGGCGAAAACGTCCGGTGGAGCTCTTGCATGAAGCCGAACAGGCGGGTGGACTCTCCGGCCGGCGCAATGGTGGCAACCCGAATGGGACTGGGCACCTGCGAGGCGGAAAAGGGACCAAACCTCTTGAGGCCGCGTAGCGGATGAATATCTCGATCGCCGCTGCGCTCAGGATGGAAGAGGAGTTCCGGCTCCGGATACCAGACGTGGGGCGAAATTTCGCTGCTCATGGCGTCACCCTGAACGAGAACGCGGTTCGTCGCCCGACGGCGAACGAAGCGTCGATCCCATCTCCAATCCCCAGTGCCCGCACATTCTCTCCGGCAAACAGTCCCGTCCAGAAATCGATGAGCTTATCCGCATCCCGGTTGTAGCGGCGCGCTGTTCGCTCGCGCGCAAAGTCGGCCGCCTTGGCCCGGCTTGCGGTTGAGCCATCGTCGTCCGTATCGATCCGGGGCTCAACCAAGAGCCACAAGCGGTCGTCCGCCCAATCCAAGCGGACCGCTACTCCCTCCCGCCATCGTACCTTGCCGCCGTCGATCCGACCTTGGAGCGGTCCCACCAAGCTGCGCAGCGACCCCCAATGCTCATCTGCCGGGTCGTGCGGTGCCAGGATATGGACGTTGCGCCGCCGCTGGGCATCAAGCCCATGTACACTGCACAGCCCACGAACCAGCGCCTCTCGCAGCAGGCCTCGTTCACCGGAATCGTAACGCAGTCGCCGATCCTCAAAGACGGACAGATCAAAGTCCGTGATATCGTAGGGGGCGAAGACGCGGCGAAACTCCTGGTCCGAGCCGAACCCAATGACTCCCCCGCTGGTGCGGGTAGCAATCAGATCAGCCTTCGCCGCGAGTATTGCATCCCGGACGTCTGCCGCCCCACCAATTCCACAAACGACGCGGCGGGCGTTTGTCGGTATGGATTCGACCTCGATCCCATTTAGTCGGACGAGAGGCCAGTTATGTTTGCCGGTCAGCGCCGGGGCGGCTGTCCACCAGCGTTGCTTCTGACCCAGGCTGTCGAGCGCTGTCGAGTCGAGGTCAGGCAACAGACGCACGAGATCGCGAAGCGCTTCGTCCAAATTCTCGATACGGACCAGCCCGCTGTCGACGCCAACCGCCTGGGCGCGTTCGAGCAGCTGGTTGACGCGTTCGAAGGGTGGCTCCTCGCCGCGATGCAGCCAAAACAAGCCTCCCGGGAAGGCGCCGGGGCGTTCGAGTGCTGCCTCGAGCGCATCCATAATGGACGCATCGCGTCCGCTATACCCCCCGACGACCAGACCGGATCGGCGGCAGGAATCGACGAGCACCTCTCTGAGCTGTGCATCCTGCTGCCTGAGCTCGTCGGGTGTGTTCTTGAGCCGGCGGGACCGGAAATCGCCGTGCAGCTTGACCTCGATAGGCCATTGCTGCGCTGCAATCTGCTCGGCTGCCAGATCAGGCGCATCAAGGGCCACGACGCTGAGCGACTTGGTGGTGCCATAGGTTTGTGCGCAGGCATCCGCGACGAGGTGATCGAAGTTGGTGGTCCAGATCAGGTGAGCATGCCCCGCCTTTAGCAGGGCAGCGAGCGCTAGGTGGCCATAAGCAGGCTTTGCGCCGCCGATCATGCCATCGATGAACGTTCGACGGTCCTTCTCGGCGGGATAAGCTGCTTCGAATAGCGCCGCATATTCGTCCGGAGCACCGGGGACTGGTAAGCTGCCCGATCCGCTGACATGGGCGTCGAGCAACGCACGCACACTCGGATTGCCGGTGTCGGCGATGGTCGAAAGCGGCACCCGCCGCTGCGCCGCATAGAGGATCTGCTTGAACTGCCAGATCATGTCCCATGCGGTGGGCACGCCCGCAGAGACAGACGCACCCGCGCCCAGAAACCACATGAGCTGACCAGGTCGCAGCGCGAAGCGCCGTGCGAAGTCATCACTATCTATCTCAGGTGCCAAGCCATTCCCCTCCCGGGCCACGCTAGCCAACTCAGGCCGCCTGTAAAGTAGAGGCAGCCAGCGTTGTGAGATCGGTCGGACTGAACCAAAACACCCGCTTCTCGAAATCTGCCGGTTCTCGTCAGTGCCGCAGGAAGCCGTCAGCTCTAGGCACTGGCCTGGGGCGATCACATATAAGACTGTATGAGCACTTTTCTGCTTCCGTTATCCGAGTTCAACCGCATCCATCAGGTGATCCACGGCACGATCAAGGACGAGGGCAATCCCGGCAAGGCGTGCACGCTCTTTGCCTGCATCGGCGCCTTAATCTTGAACAAGCATTACAAGATACCGGCCAGGGCGGTAGCCGGAGGTTTTGCGCTATGCGTCGAACCCGAGAAGGTCATGTTCTTCGGGCGGGATGGGGGAGGTACCGTAGAGTTCGACGAAGACGGCTTCCACATGTGGGTCCAAACCGAGACCCACGTGATCGACTTCATGTCTCCCTTGTACCAAGAAGCGTTCCAGGACGTGCAGCAGGAAGTGGCCATTCCACGCCGAATGTTGCAGAAGCGGCTATCCGATGAAGCACCCGACCTCAACCAGCTAAAGAAGGCCGGCGACTACTTTACGATGCCCGATCCGGAGCTGAGCGAGCGCTTGATCGATCACGTCCTAGACCGGCCTATCAACACCGATATTATCCACATCGCTGAAACATGGTTCGGCACGCGTCGAGGTAAGCAGAAGCCATCGCTGACGATCGGCAGCAATGACGGGCTGGTTCGTGACCTGCGGCTGCCGGCGACCGTCGCGCGAGGAGCTTGGTAAGCCATGGCAGTTGCACGATGCCGCTCCGGTTCGCCTAGCCCATGGCCCCTGCGATGCCGCTGATCGGCACAATTGATCCTGCATGGAAGGACATGTCCAAATACGTAGTCCACTTCGCCAAGGAGTCTAAGTTCAAATCGGCCTATGATAACGCAATTGCGATCCTGTACGAGCGGCGCATTGTCGCGATGAAGGCGTTCGGTGCCGGACGCCATCTTCCGCACGCCAAGCGCTCGGTCTGTTTTAGTGAGGTGCCGCTTCATCACTTCAAGCGCCTGGCTGACGCGCGAGGTCAGCACGGGATCGGCTTTCGCAAGGAGTTTCTGGTCGAGCGAGGCGGCGGGCCGATCCTCTATGCCTATAAGGATACGCCGCAGGCGCAGGCGATCAATGCCCTGGTCCATAGCGCAGCCGGCGATCCGGCCGCTCCGGTCTGGAATTTGGCGCCCTTTGTGGACTTGCCCGGCACCTATGGTGTCTCGACCTACCTTTTCGAGTGGGAGCGCGAGTGGCGACACGTCGGCGACCTACCGTTTGCAGAGACGGAACCGGCGTTCCTAATTATTCCCGAAACGCTCCACGATGCCGCCAGAGGCTTCTTCGCCTCCGCTAAGCTCGATCATGTCGGCCCGAGCTACGAGTGTCCGTTCATCGATCCCTACTGGAGCGAAGACAGGATCGAGATGGCGTTGTCGGGCTGAGCGCTTGGGTGTTGAAACGGATCTCAATCGGTTGCGCTGTCTGGATGTAAGCGTTGTCGGCACGGCAGGCGAGACTGCACGGAACGACCGACAAGCTTTGCTCACCACGGAGATCAAGCGTGACCTGCATCTACTGTCCTTCCGACGGCCCTTATACTGAAGAGCACGTCGTCCCGGCGGGCATGGGCGGTGACGACGGCAAGTGGTTGCTGAAGGATGTCGTCTGCGGGGTCTGCAATACTGACGTTTTCTCTCCCATGGAAACGAAGGTAATGCGCGCCTCTCCTCTGGCGATCGCCCGCTTGTTCAAGCAGACCCGGTCACGAAAGCGGGGCAAAAGGACTGCCGCGCCCTCTATTTACGCGCCGGTCAGTTACTTTGATGATCCACAGTCCGGTCTGCTTCTTGAACAGGAGCTTGGCAGCGGAGGCCAGTCAATGGTTTGGCCGCAAGTGAACTACGTACCGCCCGAACGGATGACTGTCAGCGCGACCGACGCGGCGTCGGCGAACGAGTTGATTCGCGATCTGGGGCACTCGCCGACCTGCTTACGCTTTGTGAAAAGCTGCGGGACGGTGTCGAGGTGCGTTACCGTCTGACTTTCTTGCGCTGGGACGGCGTCGCTTACCAGCCGGGCGAGGTCGACAGCGCCGCAGCAGCGCCGCGCGGGGCCGTCTGGCTCGAGCCGCTCGAGTACCCAAATACCGAAACAACCGGAACTCTTACCGCGCGTGTCTTTCGTAGGGGCAGGGGGGCGATGACTTGCCGGGCGGAAGATGTCGAGGCTGTCGCCAGCCTGCTAACCCTAATCCGTCAAAACCACCCGAAGCTCGTCGTCCCCGCTGACGCCACCTCAATCAGTACCGACACGCCCGGAATCCATCTTCGCCAGACCATGGATCCCGTTGCCTATGACAGAGTGCTGGTCAAAATAGGCGTAAACGTCTGTGCTCATCTGTTTGGAGACGCAGCTGTTCGGACGCCAGCATTTGCCAGCGCCCGAGACTATGCGCGCTACGGAACTGGCAGCGTCGTTCAGCTTTCGATCGAGGAAGCCAAGAAATTTACCGAAGCTTTCCCGGTGCTCGCACACCATCATCTGCTCCTGGTCGCCACCAAGACACCGGAGGGCGAAAAACCTGGCTGTGTCATGATCACCATGCAGTTCTACGGGGGGCTGACGCATTCCTATTTGCTTGCCGTGGGCGACGTGGTCCCGAACGCCGCAGACCCAATCTTCGTTGTAGTCGACTATGAAGCCAACGTGATCGAGCGTCACACTCCGGAAAGCTTTTCACGGTTCGCGAAGCGAAACGGTGCGACTTGGCGTCCTATCGACCTAGCTGGGGGGAGTAGCTAGGGTCTGGACTCGTTGATCGCAGCCAGGAGATGATGGTGGCCGCGAGGCGACGTCGGAGAAAAAGGCGTTTGGGCACCGATCGTAGCGGGAGCCGACACGGCGCCAGTCCTTCAGACGGCCGAACATGATCTCGATGCGGCTTAGTCGTATCTGAGCGACTCTTTACCCGACCTTCGACGCGGGATGCCGGGTTTAATGCCCTTGGCGTTAAGAGCATTCCTGACCCGACGGCGTCATAGCCGCGATCACTGAGCAGCCACTGCGCCCTTGTGCGGGTCGTCGAGCAGCGCCGCCGCACCGGTGTAATCGCTGACCTGGCCCGCGGTCATGAAGAAGCTCGGGCCGAAGAAAAGTCGTGAATGACCGCGTGTGGGATCGCGTCGCCCATGCTGATCTTTGAGGGTCTAATTATCTGGCCATCGGCGATTGCCGAGAAACTAAGCGACCCGAATGTTGAGTGCGATCAGATGATCGAACAGCTCCTTTGTTCGTGCGCTTGGAGGCACAGCCAAGGCTGCGTCCACGGCGGTACGACTGAGCAAGGTACGCCGTTGATCAGAGCTCCCATGGGTTGAATTCGGCGACGCGAGGCCGGAAGCGGCAATCGCAGCAGCGTCCTCCGCGCCGGACTCGCTTGCCTGAATGACCCTCAAGCTATTGCGGGCCACCGCGGGATCGAGCCGGATCATCGGCATGGCAGGTGGCGCGATCCGTGTGCGTGCCGCGAGCTTCTTCTCGGCATAGTATCGAACCTTCTTGCCATAGGTCGCATACATGCCACGCCGAAAGACAATGAGATCGTCCTCTGGCAACATTTCAACCTCCTGGGGAAGCATCAACGGGCGGCGCTGATCGGACAGCGACGTGGAGCCACCCCCGCCTCCCCAGGTCCCTATCGAGCGCGATCGTGATTTGAACGTGTACGTGCCAAGCTGCTCGGAGATATTCTTCGCATCGGACAGCCCTGCCGGGCGGAGGATGAGCCGCACGGCACAATTGCGTTCGATGTCGGCCGCCACCTTGTCGCCGTAGACGCCTTGGATCTGCTCGATCGATTGGAAGGCCGGAAGCAGCCGGAGACCATAGCCGGCGACGTAGCTGAAGGCGTTCGCCAGGACGGAGCACTTGCCGAGGCTGGCGAATTCGTCGAGCGCGAGAAGCACCTTCACCCGGTGCCGATCTCCCTTTGGCAGTTCGCGCACATTCAGGTCGACGAGCTGCTGGAACAGCAAGCCGTAGATCGGCGCGGCGCGATCGAGGTCGTCGGGCGAGACACCGAGATACAGCGAGATACGCTCATCTCGGAAGTCGCGCAGATCGAAGTCGCTTTCCGAAGTGGCGGCATCGACATAGGGGTTCAGCCACGCATTGACCTTGGCCGTCACCGACTGACGAAGCCCCGTGAACGTGTTCGCCGACGACGACGTGTAATCACGGATGGCAGATTCGCAGCCCCCAGACAGCGGCTTCCCGGTCGCTTTGCGCTGCTCGATGATCTTCGGGAACCGTCGCTGCGCGTCGCCAGCTGCGAACTGCCGGTAGACTTCACCGAACGTGAAGGGGAGCGCGTCTTCGCCATCGTCGGCCGTCGCAGCGATATAGGCCGTGACGCCAAGAAACGCCGTACGTGCCCCCTCGGCCCAGAACTTGTCGCCGGTCAGCGGATCGGGGAACAGCATGACCGCGATTTTCTGCAGTTCGTTGATCACCTCGACCGGATTGCGACGATCGATATAACTGAGCGGATTGTAGCGAGCCGTCCGTCCGGATGGATCAAGCGGGTTGAACAGGACGACACGCTGGCCCAGCTCCTTCAGGCGATAGCCGGCCGTGTTGTCCCAATTCTCCTGCTTAATATCGAGAACTACTAGGGAGTCGGGCCAGTCGAGCAGGTTGGGAATGATGACGCCAACGCCCTTGCCAGCCCTGGTCGGAGCCTCGAGCAGCACGTGCTCGGATCCGTCGAAGCGCATCACCTTTCCGCCGAACTTGCCCAGGACGATGCCTGCCTTGCCGAGCAGCTTGCCCTTGCGAACCTCGCCCGGCCGCGCCCAGCGCGCCTCGCCATGGAGGGTCTGCCGCCGGAAGAGCGAAGACGCGATCAGAAATCCGGTGAGCACCAGTCCGATCCCGAAACCGACGATGAACGGCTTGTAGATGATCGGATAGGCACGCATCGACCACAGGGCCGCCGGGACCTTCAGCCACGGTGTCTTGGCACTGAGAAGATGCGCGCGGCAGAGGACTGCGACGGCTCCGATCGCCGCGCTGAACGCAAGGCCGATCACCGTTAGAAAGATGATTGCGCCGGGTTGCGACCCTTCGCTGCTCCGGACCCACTTGCCGCTCACGCGCGACCCTCCTCAGTCTCGCGGCTTACCCGCCGGATCGAACCACACCTCCGTCATGCGATAGCGCGCAGGCTGCCCGTCTCGCGGGGGCAGCCGGTCCATTTGCACGACGATGTCCACCAGCGACCGCAGCAATGCTCTGATGTCATGGCGGTCGAGGTCGCTTCCGCCGTCCGACTCCTTCACCAGGAGCGTGAGCTGCTCGAGCGCGCCCTCGGCCGTATTGGCGTGGACGGTGGTGATCGATCCGGGATGACCGCTGTTGACGTTCCTTAGGTAGAAGAACGCCGTTCCATCGCGCAGCTCCTGGAGGAGGATGCGATCAGGGCGCATGCGAAGGGCAGACTCCAGCAACTCTTTTGCCCCGACCTTCTGCAGCCCCTTGCCGTCCTTGGCGTACATCATGTGGACGCGGTTGCGCTGCGGCACGACCAGCTCGCGCGTATCCTCGATCGTCAGGATCCGCTCATGGTCGGGGATCAGCTTGATGAGCCCCTTCGAAAAGCTGGTCTTGCCCGATCCTGTGGCGCCGGAAATCAGAATGTTCTTCTTCGCTTCCACGGCCAGTCGGAAGAACGCCTTCCAATCACCGGCCGCGCGCCGCGCGAGCAACGCCGCATCGATCTCCTCGTGAAGCCCTTTGGCACGCACCTCACTGAAAAGACCGGCCCGATCGAAATCGTCGAGGTCCATCGAGACACCGGATGCTTTGCGTACCGTGATCGAGATGAAGCCTTGCTCGACTGCGGGTGGAACGACGACCTGCGCTCGTTCACCGCCTGGAAGGACCGATGATACGATCGGATACTCAGCGCTGACATCCTGTTTGGTGCAGCCGGCGATGAGCCGCGAGAGCGTCATCAAAGACGAACTGTCGAGCGAAGGCTCCTCGTGCCACTCCCAACCCGCGCGAGTTTCCAGTCCAATCAGGCCGGGCTCGTTGATGACGAGTTCTGTGACGTCGGCGCGCTCCAGATGGCGAATGATCGGCGCCGCGTTATGAGCGTAGAGCAGCGAGGCTGAACCCGACGCCATATCAGCGCCTCAGGCGCACTTCGTAGACCGACCGAAAGTCAAAATCCTTCGCGACGAAAATAGCCGCCGTATCGCCTTGGTTCTTCTTCAAGACGGGCCTGATCTGCATCGTCTGTTGAAGAACGGTATTGGCGGTGTTGCCCGGAACCTGCGTCGAATAGGTTCCTTCCCCTTGAACCGCCCGGCTCGCGATGTTGGAGGCGTCCTCCAAGACCGAAATAACGAGGCCAAGGCCGAAGCGGGACCAGAATTGTGTATCAACCCCGCCCGGCAATCCCGCGCGCCCAAGACTGTCAGACGCCGGCGAACCAAGGTTGATCGCGACGCCGCGAGGGGTGAGTGCCCGGGTCCAGAGAACGAAAAGGCGCGCCTGACCTTGCGTGATCCCGCCTGCATACTGGCCGAGCACCTTCGTGCCTTTGTCGAGCAGCACGATGCGGCCGTTTTCCGAGAAGACGTCGTGATTGATGACGCATGACACAAAGCCCGCCTGCGTCGAGTTTATCGCCGTCTGCAGCGTGCAAGGGATGACGGTTCCGGCGCTGAGGAGGAGACTGCGGTCGCCCACCATCGTCGCGCGCACCGTCTGAATGCCGGAATGGCTCAGCTGGTCGCCGAGGTCCGTAGCGCCCTTTGCCGTTGCAGTGCCTTCGCCTTGGTCATTGAAGCCGCTCGCGCCGACATCACGACGAGCGACCATCGACCGCCCGGTCTGGAGGTCGCTGCCATCTTGGACCCCACCGGGATCCTGCGAAGCTCTCGTCGCGTCATTTGCCGATCCGGATGTTTCGGGGGTCGGACCCGTCGCACCGAACGCCATGATCGGCGATCGGCGCGCTGCATCCGCCATGATCCTTGCCTGTTCCGCGCGGCGCTGAGCGGGCGTCTGTTGGCCACTTGCGGTCGGACCCTGGTTCGCCACGACACCCGCCGCAGGATTCGCATTGCCGCTCGCGTCGACCGTCGGTGTCGCCGGCGTGATGGGACGACCGAAGATATCGGTTGCGGGAGCGCCAGGTTGGCCGAGCTGATTGGCGAGCGCGGCGCGCTGGACATTTGGATTGGCCATCACCTCGTCAACGCTGCGATCGCTAGCTTTCGCAGGCGCGGCAGCGTTGGTCGCGTTCACCGGTCGATGAAAGGCACCGTACCCGATGGCTATGCCGCTAATTGCGCCGACAAGCCCTATCCCAGCGCTCAGAAGGGCAATATTCCCCCAGCCGCCGCTACGCGCCACCATGGTGTCCGGCTGTTGCGATGCGATCGGCTCGGGGCCGATCGACCCGCCACGATCGATGATGGTCTCGGCCATGCTATTGGTCCTTCACCTTGCGCTCGACGACGTTGGACACGGTGCCGGTCCGGTCACCCCGGACGTTGCGGGGAGGGGCCTCGTTGAAGATGCACAGTACGGCGGTGCCGCGACGGAGCCGCAACTCCCGATACACCGCATGGATCACGACGAAATCCTCGCGCACGTCGTAGGGAACGATGGTTTCGGTACCATCGACGTCGACCGCGAAGATCGACGGAACGTCGGCATGACCCGGATATCGCAGAACAGTGAACTCACCGTTGTCCGATACCTCGCTAGGCTGCAGTGCCACGTCGCCCTGCACCGTATAGTTCAGGTTCCGCTGACCCTCGATCACGGCATGGTCGAGCGCCGCTGTGGTAATACCAGACTCGATCGCCTTGGCGGCCTGCGCCTCTGCGACCTGAGCCTGCAAAGCGGCGACCGCGCGCTCCTCGCGCAGATAACGAAAGCGGACGCCGTACATCGTGCCGGCCGTCCCCAACGAGAGATTGAAGTGATAGGTGCGAGCCACGCCTGCCGCATTGGTGACGACAATCAAATTGGTGGGCCCGGCGCGTTCCCGGGGCTTCAGGAACACGATGTTGGCGACCGGCGCGATCTGCCACGATACCGTATCCCCGAGCGCCGCCTGCGTGATCGTCTCACCGGGTCCAAATCGGATCTCGATGGCATGGCGGAAACTGCCGACGATCGAGACAACCTGATCGGGATCGTAATTGACGTCTCGCAACCGGGTGTCCTTCGACCCCGGGCGAGGGACCTCAGAGGCGGTCGCGGGACGAGGGATCATCGTCGACGCGATGAGCCCGACCGCTGAGAAGGCGACTAGCCGATGCCATATCCTTCCAATCCCTCGCCAGAACCGGCTCGTCGCGCCCGCTTTCGTCACGGTCAGCTTGCTCATCGAAGGCGACAGCCGCTCCTCGACCCTCCGACGCAGCGCCGGAAGGAACGGGACGACGACACGATCCGGGTTCACCCGGGAGTTCGATGGCTCGTTCATGTCACGCCTCCGGATCAGAGCGATAGTTGACGACCTGGAAGCCGAGCGGATTGATGTTGCGATCTTTCTCATGCTCGGGGGCTGTCGTGAATTTGAAGGTCAGGATGGCGTTCCAATTCTGTGCGATGGGAGCGCTCTGTCCGTAGGTAATGATCTTGGAATAGCGGACCTGCGCGACGGTCTGGCTGAGGAAGCTGATCGACCGGATCGAAATCGATACGAAGCCTTTGTCACCATAAATATTGGACGGTGCATTCCTGTTGCTTGACTGGACGCTGTTCAGATAACGCTGTGCTTCGTTCTGATCGCTCATCAGCATGACGGCATAGGCATTTTCGCGTGCTGCATCGTTGAGCCAGCCCTCCCGTAGCCGGACGTATTGCGCGATGAAGTAGCGATTGACCGCCTCATCGTAGGTGCGGGGCTGCGGTCCCTTCAGGGCCGTGACGATCTGGGTTTCACCCGAGGATCGGTCGACGCGGATCACGAACGGATCAACCGTCTTGAGCGGGGTCAGCATCGCGACGGCGGCCACCGCGACAATCGCCAATACCACCGCGACTGCCGCGATGATCCAAGCGAGCTTCTCGCGTCCTGCGGCAGCGCGGAAGCGATCGTATTCCCAGGTCCGTGACGTCTGAAAATACTCGTCCTTCTTCTCGGCCTTCACCGCCGGCATGGCGTCGTCCCCCTGATCAGCATGGAAGGTAGGATCGAGCGACGATCCGGTTTGACAGGCGGGGCTTGGCCGCCGGACCTAGGATCTCGCGGCCCGACGATGAGGAAGGCGTGCCCGAGCCTCGTAGCGTCGGGATCTCGGGGGCAGACGCAGGCTGTTGCGGTGGCGCGGAGCCGGATGGCGGGGCGATCATTGATCGTGCCGCCGCTTGCGATACAGGCACGGGGATCGGCAGCGTCGGAAGAACGCTGCCGTAGGCGTTCGCTGGCCGTCGATGCTTGCCGTCGCAGACCGCCGGCTTCTTGAGTTGCGCGCCGGCACATCCGCTAAGCGCGATCGTGCCGATCGCCACCAGGGCTAAGCCTCTCATACGATCTCCAATGCTGGTGATGCTGGATCCAGCGGCCTGGATCCGATCTGGACGATGCTCATCGCTATGGTCATGCCGCGCGATTGATCGAACCGCCGCTCGCCGCCCGATTGGCTGGAGTGGCAGCCTGGGTCGCGCGCCGGAACATCAGGCGATTGGCCATCATGTTCGCACCCGTCATCAGAAAGCCATGGCCGCTGGACGAGGCGCCGCCGGCGATCCCCGAGGCGATGGCGGGGGACTGAAAAAAGAAGATCGAGCCGACGATATAGATCGCTGAGCAGGAGATCGTCGCCACGACCATGACCCCGGCGCTGAGTGTCAGATACGTATTCTCGGTGGTGACAAAGATGGTACCGTCGCCAATTGAACCCAGGATGCCGTCCATCGCGGCCTCCTGCAGGCCGGTGATGAATTTCGTCATGATCGCCATGATGACCATCAGGAGAACGAAGTTGGTGGTCTGCTTCAACCAGCCATCGAACAGCCACCGCGAGGAGTTGAACAGTAAGCAGGCAAGAGCAAGTGGCGCGAGCGCAACGCAGATCGAAACGGACAGCTTGGCGAAGATGACGATGCAGAAACCAATCGACGCCGACAGAAACGCAAAGACGTATAGGATTGCGATGCAGATATAGGTGACCAATGAACACGTCAGCTGAATGAGCGGCGTCCGGAAGTCAGTCAGGCCGCGCGAAGCCTGCGCCTGGACCTTTGTATTCGCGTCGACCATTCGCTGACCGAGTTTGCCGGTGTCGGCAACATAGGTATCGAACGTCGTGCCCGGATTGGTGACTGGCGTCCCCGACCCTGCCGCGATGATCTGGGCTGGCAGGTCGGTCGCGATGTTGACGACAAAGGTCGTATAGCCGACCGCGCTGGCCGCCGCGAGCGCGAAGCCGACCTTTCCAGCTTGGAACACGAGCTCCCGGAGTGGCGCCTGGATAGCACCCCGCAGGACAGCGAAGCCGAGCAACAGGAAGTAGATCGTGGCCGCAAGTGCAAGCGGCGCCGCGACGAAGCTCACAAGGCCCGAACCGAAGGTCGCGACGGCACCGGCAATGGCACTCTCCACGTACCCATACATGGTCGTGAACAACGTCATGATGTTGGGAGCGGCCATGCTAAACCCGTCCTGATATTGCGAACCGACACCGCACGAGCATCACTTCCTCAGCGTGTTCGCCTTGAAGAAATCCGAATCCTTCTTGCCCGCCTGCATCTGTGCGACGGAGATGGTGGCCTCCTGCGTGGTCGCGCAGAACTCGGCCTTTCGCGCCGGCGAAAGCTGGCTGTATTCGCCAGTGTCACATTTGCCCTGCCACTCGGTCAGCAGCGATCGATCGGCGATAAGTTGCTTGGCGGTGGGAATGGAGACTTGCTGTTGGCACGCGCAGACGGTCAGTAGCCCACATAATGAAATGAACCGACGCATGTTACCTCCGGATCGTGTTGGCCTCGAAGAACGCTGACTCGTTGCGGCCTGCGGATACCAGCGCAGCACTTGCGGCCAGATTTGCCGCACCGGCTTGGGCCATCTGGACCGCCTGCATCTTGAGCATATCGTTCTGGAGCTGCGCCTGTTCGACCGCGATGCGCGCCTGCAGGTCCATGACATCCTTCGGATCGCGGGCGCTCGCCAATTGCTGGCGGAGCTGATCGAGGCCCTGGGTCCGTGCTTGGGTCACGTTCAGGGTGTTTTCGCCGAGTGCCGCGGTCGTCGCTGCGGCCCCCGTGGCGTTTCGCAACGCCAGATCATAGGCTGCGTCCGCGTCGGACGATCCGGTTCCTGAAAGACGGTACCTTGCCTGGATATTCGAGGCGAGGTTGCCGAGCGGCCCCAGCCTCGAAAGGTTGCCGGATAGCAACGTTGCTGCGTCGGTATTGGCGTCGGGGAGGAGGTTGCGCACCTGAGGCAGGTTCAGGGTCGAGGCGATCTCGCTCATGTTGGTGAGCTTCTGCAGCGACTGTAACTGGTTGGCGGCCGTCTGGATCTGCTGCCTTCCTTGGTCGACGATGGTCAGGGTTTGACGGGCGGTCTGCAACGCTTGGAGATACGTCGTCGTGTCGAACACCGGGATGCCCTGCGCCGCGACGGGCGCGGCGAGTCCGATCACCCCGACCGATGCTGCGAGGCCGAGCAAGGTCCGTTTGATCCGCATGTCAGCTTTTCCTCTCGTTAACGTAGAATAGTGGCAGCCAGTCGTTTGGATGGTCGCCGGCGACGGCGATCGCTTCATCCATGGCGATCAGGGTCTCTGCCCGTCCGGACAGGACTTTCAGCTCATCTGGCATGCCGCCGAGGTCGAGCTTGGCAACGATGGAGGTGTGGCCCTGCTTGACGAGAAAGCAGCGGCTCTCCGGCGTCAGATCCTCGCGGATCAGCCGGAACTCCGCTTCCGTCAGTCCCAGCCCGTCGCAATAATCGGAACGCTTCGCATCCGAGTTGGGCAGGAGGATCTTGGTCGCCGTCTGCTCAATGATCGAATGGGCGATCGGAGAGCGCAGCGCGTCCGCGGGTGACTGCGTGCCGAAGACCATGAACGCGTTGCGCTTGCGGAAGGTCTTCAGTCCGTCCTGCGCGAACGATCGAAAGGCTTCGTCCTGCAGCGCTTTCCAAAACTCGTCGATATCGACGACGACCCGCTGTCCATCGAGCAGCTCGTTCACCCGGTGAAACAGGTAGAGCATAGTAGGCGTGCGGATCTCCGGGTTCTCGAGGAATTGCGTCATGTCGAAGCCGACGAACCGTGCCGACAACGATACCTCGTCGACCAGGCCGTCAAAGGCCCAGCCTAGCGATCCGCCTTGGCACCACCGCTCGAGCCTGGCGCCGATCCCCTCGGCGTCCGCGTAGCCGAGCATCTCGCGCAGCGCGCCCATTGAGCGAGCGGATGAGGGAAGCCGCATGACGGCGTCGATGCCGTCATCGATGAGACGGTCTTCGGCAACCGTGAGTGGCCGGTTCTCACGACGAACTAGCACGCGGACGAATTGACGGAGGAAGGCGATATTCTCCGCAGTAGGTGGCAACCCCTTTAGCGGCGCAAAGCCGGTTGGCTCGCCATTGCGCAACGTCAGGTAGGTGCCTCCACAGGCTCGGACAAAAATTTCGGCGCCGCGGTCCTTGTCGAAGAATATCTGCCGTGCGCCGGTCTTTTCGAGCTGCGCCTGAAGGAAGTTCTGCAGCACGGTCTTCCCCGCACCGGTCGGGCCGATAATCAGCGTGTGCCCGATGTCGGCGCGATGAAAGTTGAACCAGAAGGACGACCCGGCGCGCGTCTTAAGCAGCGTGACCGCCTCACCCCAATGGTTGCCCGATCGGCGTCCTGCAGGAAACGTGTAGAAAGGGCTCAACGCAGCAAAATTGCGACTGTTGATCACCGCTGGACGTGCCCGCATTCGAAAATTGCCCGGCAGCTGTGCCCAGAACGCCGCCTCGAGCGCGACATCTTCGCGCGCCATGACCATCCCGGTATCCGCCGCGGCCGAGCGCGCGATCGATAGCCGCTCGAGCAGCCGTTTCGGATCGTCGTCGATTACCGAGATCGACAGGTGATGCTCACCCATGACGAACCTGTTCGCCATGAGTTCGTCCTGGCCGTCCAGAAGCTCGATCGCTTGGCTGACGCCGGCATCATCCGACGACGTCATCTGCTTGTATTTCTTGGAAAAGCGCTCGCTAGCGGCCTGTTTTACCAGCGGGGCGAAGCTCTGCGTCAGCACAAAGGGGAAATCGAGCTTGAGCAGGCTGTTGAACTGCCCTGTTCGCGTGCTCGCGACATACTCGCGGACGCCGAACATCCCGAGATAATGCGACTTGTGCGGCAGCCGGATCTCGGCCGCTTCCCGGCCGAACACCACGCGGGATTGGTACAGCGCCTGTCCCAGACGGCCATCCAGCAGGGGCACGCGGATGCGGTCGCCCGTCAGAATGAAGTGCAGCACCTCCATGGGCTTCGAGAACAGGATGCCGTCATGTTCATAGAGTGACAGTGGCTCGGGGGCGGCGTCCGCCAGCAGCGTTTCAAAGTCGCGGCACTTGTCCGCCATGATCGCCAACGCGCGCGTGTCGAGTTCGTCGGGGCTACTCCGTCGTCCAAAGAAGCGCGCTACCTGGTCGCCGGCCATGCTCGATGGCCGCACGATGACCGCAACATAGAACTCGTTGTGGTAGAGGACCTTCTCCCTCAACGCCTCAGAGTAGCGATCTTGCAGCCGCCGGGCGAAATCCGAATGGAAGTCACCGCCGAGGACCGGATCGGTCGCTGTTCGAACGAGATGCGTCCACAATGCGACACGATCGTCACCGATCGATCGCCAGGTGATGTTGAGCTTGGTGTGCCAGGTGTTGAGGTCGGCGATATCGCTCGTCTCGAAGGGCCGTCCGTCGACGCGATATAGTCGCATCAGCGAGCCGTCTTCGAGGGCTACGACTGTGTCGTCGACGTGCCGGGTGTAGGGGATGAACTTGACGTCGTCCGTCTCGCGCACGGCAACGCGCTTGTGCTGCAGCCGGGTGTCAGTCATTGCCGAACTGCTTGCGTCTAACGGCCTTCCCGAGGCGGACGGGAGAATAGCTCCCGCCACCCCAGAACTTCCGGTTCTTCGACAGGAAAACCGTCTGGAACCAAAGGCCCCACAACCGAAAGGCATTGTAGTCGTAGTGGACGACCATCCGCGCCGGGAAGTAGAGCGCGCCGAACAATGCCAGGGGATAGAACGGGTTATGCATGATCCCCCACAGGACCATGCAGACCATGATGATCGGCATGATCGCCTCGAGCGGCAGTCCCATGAAGACCGACGGCCTGGTCAAGGCGAGGAAGACCTTATCTTCCGCCAATTTGTCGGCTTCAGCCACCCGAGCTCATCCAGCCGACGATCGTCGTCGCCGAGAAGATGATGCCAATGCCGATCAGCACGGTGACGGCGCGTCCCCAGTCCATGCGGCCCGTTAGTTTCGCATAACCGACTGCCATGACCGCGATCACACCGACGACGCCGGCAACCGTAACCATCCAGTCCTTGATGGTGTTGAGCCCGCCTTCGATTGCGGTTCCGCTACTCTGGGCAAGTGCCGGCTGCGCGATCGCGGCGAGAGCAATCATGCCGGCGACGCCGATCAGTTGCCGGGCACGACGATCGGACATCAGCCTGCCCATGTTCGACGTAAACTTCATAGGGGTCTCCATCGCTAGCTCTACCGCTCCATGTCGGATCGGATCTGGATCGGCTCGACCTGTCGAACCGGGGTCGGCTCACGCACTGAAACCTCGAACCCCCGCCGCAGCACGTCCGAAATCATCTGTCGGCTTTCGAGGTTAGCGGTTGCCATGCGGCCCGCATCACCGCCGAAGACCTCGCCGATATGGAGCTCCATCGCGGCCTGTGCCTCGCGCGCGCCGGCGAGCCGTGGATCGGCCGAGACGCGATCGATGGTCCCGTTCAGAAAGATCTCCGCCAGTTCTTCGCTCTCGCGCTGTCTCGCACTCGCGTCGCGGTCCTGACGTTCCCCGACAGTCGGCTCTCGGTCGATCAGCGTTCCGCTGCCGGCGGCCGAATGCTTCGTGCGGGCGGCGTCTTCTAGTTCATCGGCAATGGCGCTGGTGGCGCGCTGTGGCTCGCTTGCCTCTAGATGAGGGGTTTCGCGGTGCATCCCCGATCGCACGCGAGCGATCGCGTCGGCGATTTCGCCATGGCTTTCGTCGACCATGTCCAGTGAGCGCAACCGGTCCGGCCCGTATCCCACCTGCTCGAACGCCGCAGCCAGCGTTGGGCTCTCGAGGGCGCGCTCCAGAGACGTGTTTACTGCCTCGCGATTATGATCGAGGCGCTCCGATCGAACGTCGCGATCGAAAGCATCCATGCCTGGACGCAGGGGCGCATCGAGACTTTTGCGGTCCTCGATATGCCGGCTGACCGTGAGGAGGAGCTTTCGGTCGCCGCTCGATAACGCGTTTCCGTCATCGTCGCGCAGCGCGCCGCGGCCATCCGCCTCCGGCGGAGTCATCGCTGCCTTGGGATGTGTTTCGCCGACAATGTCAATGCGCGGCGGGGCAGCGGCTCCCTGCTGAGCGTCGCGCTCGCGGCGCTCCTTCGATGCGCGTCTGGCCTGCTCCACGCGCTCTTGCTCGTTGAAGCTGGGATCGTAGCCACTGACCCTAAGTCCTTCGCGGGTCGCGGCCTCCCAAACGGCCTGCCGAAACTCCGGCGACCCGTCGACCGCGATGCGATCCCAGCCGCTATGCTGCGCGATTGTCACGAGGGCGGCCACCGTCTCGGCGTCCTCACTTCGCGCAACGATGCGATCGTTCGTGATCTCGATCGAGGGTCCATCGCGATCAGTGGGCCGGAAGAGACCGATCCGCTGCTCGCCATCGGCACCGTCAACGACACGAACGTCGTATCGCCCGGCCAGGGCCGGTGGTAGCTCGAAGCCGGCCGGCTCGGCTGGAACCACAGGCATTCGGTCGTCCCGGACGATGCTGTTGGCGCCGCTCATTTGAACACCGTGACTGTGGTCGGCGAAAGCGGGCCGACGACCCATTGGTCTTGGGCTGTCAGCGTTGGGTGTGCCGCCGAAGCCGCGCGTGTCGCCGCAGCAGTGTCAACTCCTGGCAGGGCTGGAGCGGTTTCAATGGACCCCAGGTTCACCGCGGCTGACCAGACGCGGCCTGCATAGCCGTTGCGTAGACCACGGGTGAGGGACCCGGTGTTGTACATCGAGTACGTCGCAGAGATCGCGTCCAACCCCGAATAATGCCGGGCGGCGGTGTCGTAGCTGCGCTGCAGGATCACCGAGGCAAGACGAAGATTATTGCATGGCTCAAACACGCTCTCGATCGTCACGCCGAGACGGGTGAAATTTGCTGAGTTGATCTGGGCGAGGCCGACGTCGACCGTGTAGCCCGCCGCGATATAGCGGCGTACCAGCGCCGCTCCCTCCGGAACTGTTCTTGCGCGAACACGGGGACCCTTGTTCACGTTTATCTGCAACGGCTCGCCGCCGCTCTCGGCGAGGACGAGCGGCACGATCGCTTCGGTCGCGATCTCGGGAGCGCAGGCTTTCGCCAAGGCGATGATGGCCGGTACGTCGTAGCTCATTGGGACGTCACCGTCTGGTAGCGCGTGTCGAGCTGGTAGCGTGCCGTCGTTCCATCTGACTTAGAGACGGTGAGGCTGTAGCCATGTTTCGTTTGACGCGTCCGGATGCCGACGCCGATGCAGCTGGGGAACACGCCACCGATCGCGAGATGCTGCCAGAGCTTCGTAATTGGTGGCACACAGGCGGGATAGGTCGTCGGCGAGCCCGGTGTCGCGAGACACAGAACGACCTGACAACCCCAGTCGGACGCGCGTGCCGGCTGTGGCACCGCGATCGCCAACACGCCGGCAAGGGGGATCACGACGCCCGCTGCGCTCTGCGAGATCGTCTTGAGAGTCCGTGCCAGCATCATCCACCTCCTTGAAGCGAACGAGGACCGGTCGTCGCGAAGACGTCCCACGCCGCAGGTCTCGGCTCGGCAACCGACCCCTCGGGGACCGCGTCCAGCTGCCTGGTTCCGGCGGGTTGCTGCCCGCTACCGTTCCGCGCGACGTCCAAGAACCAGTCTTCGCCGTCCTCGATGTGCTGCGTCCGGTCTATGGTCTGTCCCGGGCGGGCGAACGCGACGTGCCAGTGATTGGAATGCCCTTGATCGCCTGGGCCAAGGAGCTCGATGATCCGGATGCCGTGCTGGGCCATCAGTGCCCGGATCCGGCAACGATCGATCGTCCCGACGCCGCCAGCCGGCACGAAGTCGACGGCTTGTCCGACTTTGTGCCAGCTGTAGCGGGCCCCATATGTCGCATTCGCCGGTCGGATCGTATCGGTGACGCGGGCGCCGAACGCCTTGCGAAGCAGGCTGACCACATCTGATACGCTTTCGGTACCGGCGAGCGGCGATCCGCGGCCGCCATCGCCGACACGCGCGAGACTGCATGGATCAAACACCGTCGATGGAGTGACCCCGAAGGTCGTAAAATGGCGCCCCGCGATCTGGAGCGGACCCGCGGTGAAGTCGGCCCTGAGGGCGAGAAGGTCGCGTACCGTCGCTTCCGCATCCGCGAGGTTCTGCGGCTCTCGCAGCAAGGTAGCGCCGCTGATCACGGCAACCGGAAAGGACCCCGCCGAGATTGGCTGAGCGGGTCCAACCATGGCTGCGCAGAGCTGGATTGCCTTCGCTGTGAGTGCCGCTGGAAGCATGATGCTCCGTCCATCTGGTGCAGTCCAAATAAACTCTAAAACGAAAATGACGCAAGATGGAAATTCGGCAGAGTCGCTTTAACGGCCTTCCTGGGTGCCGGCGGTTGCGTGGTCAGGCCGGTCTTCGACGCGCACCGTGTTGCTCGGAGCCTATGGTTGACCTACAGAATTCGCGCCCGGCACACGGTGGCGCTGGCGCCGTTCATCGAGAGGAGGGCAGGGGTGGGAAAAGTCGTCGCGTTCCTCGCGGAATGCCAAGGATCGGCGACGATCGACGATCAGAAGGCCGCCATGAACTCCGAGGCGCTCATCGTCGTTGCGGGCCGTCAGAGCTTCAACAAGCTGGGCGATCTGCTCGCACGCAGCGGTCTCCAACTTGAGGCCGGCGACAGGGTCGTGGTTTATGATCTGTCGTGTATCACACTTTCCACCCCGACGTTGATCCGCCTTATCGACCGGATGCTCCGCCGCGGCATCGCGTTCGAGATCGTAGCGGCGGGCGTTGTCATCGAACCCGCACCTGACGACAAGCTTCACGCGCTGATCCGCGCCCTTGATGGGCACCATCGTTATTTGCACGGGTTAAAAACACATCCCGAGACAGCGTCGCGGGGGCGCAAACGGCTTCTCGACCCAGATGATCTGCCTGCGATCAAATCGAGGCTGGAGTCACCGGGGGCGACGGCAACCGATGTCGCCCAGGAGCTACGCGTGTCGCGCTCCACCTTGTTCAACTTTCTCGAACGGTACGATCCCGACCGGGTCAGAAGGAGCAAGAAGATCAGCGACGGGGGTGATGAGGATATTAGAAAGCAGCGTCATCTCGCGTAACGTCACGCAGTCTGACGTCGCGCCCATGATATCCTTGATGCGCTGCACGGAAAGTGTCGCCCGCGCCGCCAGGACTTCAACAGAGAGCCCGGATCGATCTGCCAGCGCCGCGATCCTCAGACCGAAGCGACGTCGCATCGCTTTACCATCGCTCACGCCGACACTCCATACGATAGACCAGATACCGCTTTGTCCGGTTGCTCGAAGCAGTCGATTGCTACCCAATTGGATTTAGGAGGCCAGCGTAAAAGGAACAACGCCGTGTTTGGATGCAAGAAGCGATTAATTCGGAGTGATTAGGTTCCTAGTCGTTGTTCGGACGAAGCAAATCCCACACATCGGTGTCGAGAACTTCGGCAATCTTCGCCATGAGATCGAGCGTCGGATTGGCCTGTGCGCGCTCGACCTGCGAAATGTAGGCGGCCGTGCTGCCGGTCCGCTCGGCGAGTTGGGCTTGCGTCATGTTGTGAGCAAGGCGACGCTGTTTGAGCCTTCCGCCGAAAAGCTCGGCGAGAGGCAGCCTGACGTTATCGGCGATGATTACCTTTGGCATGATGCAGCGCTACCAAGTTTTTCGTGTAAGTCCCACAGTCTGCATCGAGGCGCGGCGCTCAACGCAGGATCACGGCAAGGCTGGGCCACGCCCGCAGGACGCCACGCTTCGTCAATGCTCTTGCGGCGCACGTTGGGTCCAGTGGGCCGCTAGACCGATGTCGTTGTCCAGCCCGTCCGGTAGTCAAAAAAGCTCCGGTCGGGCTAGGCGAGTGCCGCTCTCGTGTTCGACATAGCGCGCTGCGATCCGGAGGCCATGTGAGGCGGCGAACGCATCCAGCGCGGCGCGAGCGCGGTTGGCGTCCTGTTCAGCGATCGATGCGCGGAGATAGGCCCGGACGAACGTACCTCAGTGCTTGATGAACGGTCTTGTTATGTCCAGTCCTTTTTGAACGTCGTTTGACGGAAACGAGACTGAGCGCGCTCCAGTCTTTCAGAGGTATGCCCAAAAGACTGGCTGGGTCGATTTGCTAAGTTTGGCTTCTTAGGGAACGCCGCGAGGGACTACGCCGGACGAAAGCGCCGTGACACGGTGGGGTTAGCCGAACCGGTGTTGAGCGCGTAGTCGCTCCGGCGTGCTTTTCGGCTAAGTGTATGTGCCGACGGAGTGATCGCAAGCTCAAAGCCCGCTGGGTCGATCCAAACAACCTCATTATCCCGCAGTACGGGTACCACGGCATAGTGCCCGCGTTGTCCGTTGGTGCCGGTCAGCACGGCGTCAAACTGCGCAGTCGGCTTGTCCTCGGTGGCCTTCCTGGCGAGTGACCTCTGCCACTCGAGGAAGCGCTGCGGATCGATGAACGCGTCCGGTTCGGGGGCTGGTTCAGCAGATGTCAGCCAGCGATTAAAGTCGGCGCGGCGGTTCGCGCCTTCATCCCGTGTCTTCGCCAAACCCTGAGATAGACAGAAGGCGATGAATGGATCGTGCGTACCCCAGCGTAGGAGTTCCCGTGCCCAAAAGCCGAACCACGGAAGACCGGTCGTAGCCTTCCAATCACTCAAGCTAGGGATGGCTAACGGATCGGCTGCCCCCAGCGACCAAGCCTGCGCAACGACGGCTCCCAACGCCATACCAAGACGGTATTCGAGGTTGTCGGCGACGAAACGCTGCCAAGATCGCAGTTGATCGGGGGCAGGGGGTGTTACATCAGGTTCGTTGAGGCACCACCCAAGGACGTCATTCCAGCGGTCAAGCAGACGCTCATCGGTATCGGTCCGGCGGACGCGGAAACCGTAGCCGCGATCGTCCTTGATGAGATCGCCGATCCGCTCGAACACGTCGATCCGTTCTTCTGGACTAGCGGTCCCGTAGTTTACCGCCTTGCTGATTTCCGCAAGTATCGCGGTCGCTACTCCCTCGAACCGGCGACCAATCACCGGTGTGAAGCCAAATTGGTAGAGGCGAGTGCGTTCGGCACGGTCAGGGTAGAGCTGGGTGACTACGCCGGAACCGCGACGAATAAATGCTTGTTCAAGCCATGCTTCTTGGGCGGTTGCTGTTGCGCTGAACGTGCGCTCCCAAACGCTTTTCAGATGTGCCTCGATCTGCGCGCGCGACATTGCAGCAGTATCGCTTTGCTGAAGTTCCTCCACGGCCGCCAACGCCAAGCCATCAAGCTCATCCATGGCATCCGCAAGTCGGGCACGAGGGTCGGTCGCTCCAGTGCCGGCTGCTGCGCTGACGGTCGTGGGCGCCGTCGCCTCGAGCCAGTTGAGGAAGTCGTCTGGCGATACCTGCAGCAGCCGATGCGCGCGATCCCAGATCAGTTCCAGCAGCATCGCCAGGGGGCTGGGCACACTATCGGCATCACGCTCTTCTATTACAAGCGCATCACGCAGCTGGTCGTATTCCGTACTCAAGGTTGCCAGCTGACGACGCTGTATGGGGCGGCTCGCAGTGGCAGTGGTTGAAATTTGGCGGGGCAGAGCGACCAGGGTCAGTCCTTCAATCCCTCGCGATGCACCAGGTCGCCCAGCGCGTCCGGCAAGATTGCGAAACTCCGCCGTACTAAGCGGAGCGATGATCTGCTCCTCCTCGACTGGATCCCACGATGTGCGCTTCAGTGAGGTCAAAAATATGAGATCGAACGGAAGATTCACACCCTCCGTCAATGTCGCCGTCGCGACCGTTATCGGGCAAATACGCTGATCGATCATCTCCACCATCAACCGACGGAGACGCTGCGGCATCTGACCGTGGCTGGTGGCAATTCCCCGTTCCAACAGGAAAAGCTCGAAGCTATCGGCTCCACAATAGTCCTGACAAGCGGCTCGCGCCTCGTCAAAGCGCTCACCACGGCGGCCCCGGGGCGGCGTAAAATTGACGATCGCCTGCCAAGCTGGCAGCTCAAGCGCTTCTTTGTACCAGCGCATCGTTTGTTCGGGCTCTTGCGCGACCGAGATCAGGATGCGCTGATCCTCCTCTACGAGATGCAGGGCGGTCCACAAAACGCTCAACGTGTTGAAGCGATTGAGGCTGTTGCGCCACTGCGAGCGAAGCTGAGGCATCGGTGCAACGCGGAGGGGAAGATACACCGGGTCTTCCTCGCCCCGGAGGTAAAGCGGGCGGCCGTTCATGAGGTCGAGCAGGATACGACCTGATGCGTTCGTTGCGGTCTCCAGCACCCCGATAACCTGGCGGGTGCTGCGATAGCGGACGCCAACGGCCTGAGCATCCCCGCGGCCTTCGATCCAGCGCGCAACGGGCTGTGCGGCCCCCCCCTGCAACGGCGGTGAGCGCGATGCGTACGACCTCCGGCTGTCGCGCGACGATACGCGAAACCAGCGTCTCGAGCCGGATGGCCCGATTGCTATGCTCCGCGAAGCTTACGCGGGTGGACTCGTCAGCGTCGGGTACGACCTGATGGGCTTCGTCAATAATGAGGAGTTTGATGCGCGCTATGAGGATGGGCCCGAGATAGCGCATCAACGCGTCAGCCTTCTCGACCGTAGCGATAAGCACCACCGGACGGTCGGTCGTCAGCCAGGCATCCGTGATGCCCCAGTCGGCGCCACCATACAGACCCGTAATCAGGCACTCTCGACCAAGCTCCGAGGTCAGTTTCGCCTCGACCTCGTTCGCCAGCGCGCGAGAGGGAACGATATAAAGCGCCAACGGTCCGATCGCTGCGGGCTCCGCACGCAGGAGCAATTCTTTGACGATCGCCATGTTGGCCACCAACGTCTTGCCTGATCCGGTCGGCGTGCAAAGCGCGAAGGAGTCGTCGCGTAGTAGCCGTTCCAGTCCCTGCAGCTGCGATGTCCAAAGGATACCGCGCCCGCGACTGAATTGGTCACGCGCGTAATCGGTGAGCTTGGAAAGCCGCTCTGGCCGGAGCACAGCTAATGCGCGCAGGGGTTTGTAGATGGAGGCGGCAACGAAGCGATCGGCCACATCCCGGATCAGGGAAAGAACGAGCGCTGCATCGTCGCTGAAGGTCCGAGCTGCCATCTCGTCGAGCGCGCGCAACTTGGCCATTGCGCGATCCAGGCGTGGATCGTCACCGCGGCGGAGGCAGTCGGCGATGAGGCCGACAGTGCGAACTAATTCGATGGTGAAGTACCAGGTGACGCGATCGCCATCCTCGCCGGCTTCGTCGGATTCGAGGAGCGCGGTTGCGAGCAACGTTCCCTGGTCAGGCTGGGTGAGATGTGGGTGCTCGCTCCAGAAATTAGCGGCGCGCGCGATGACATCGTCGAAGTCGGCGCGCAGGAAGGCAGCGAGCAGGCTGACCCCATCCTGATCGGACGGCACCTGGGCGAGCAAGCCGGCTGCCATCGCCGGCAAACCGCCAAGTTGGTAGGCACCGGCCGCGAGCAATTCGATTGGTACGATCGTGCGCAGGCCGTCATCTGCCCGCGCCAACCACTCAAGCAGTTCGCCCGTGCGGCGATAGCAGTCGATAGCGCCAGGGCACGTCGGCCCATCCACTGTGCGGAAAATGTGCGCCGCATGAAGAAGACGGCGCGCGTCACTCAGCTGACTCTCAGACTCACGCGCCGACCAATGGATCGTGGGAACCTGCCAGGTCGTCTGCAAGCAACGCACGAAGGCGCGAGCCTGTGGGCGGGATAACGCGTTTTCGATGGCCAGCGAAGTGCGAACTTGCTCTGCGACGGCACGCCGCATCTCTTCGGACATGGCGTCAGGGCTTCCACATAGAGGTATACAGCCCGTCGATCAGCGCCTCACCGCCTTCAAGGATCAACTCGACAACCTGCAAGTCATGCGGGGCGGTGTAGTCTGCCGGCGGCTTCTTCCACGGGATCAGCACATTCAGTTTCTTGCGGGTCGCTGCGGCGTTGCCGGCGATCACAACGAGGTTCGTCCGAGCAAGCGTGGGTACGGTCGCGGTGATCGCGGCGTCCATGGACGCAATGGCGGTCGCATGATTCACGGGATCCCGCAGCTCCAGCAGGCGCTGCAGCTGACGCAAGCCCTTCGGAACGACGCTATCCCGATTCACCTCAAACCAAATGCCACGACCGTTGTGGACATTCTTGCCCGTAGTCGGATCTTTCAGGTTCTTCTCGCCATGGAGGAGGGCGGCGACGGCCGAGTTGGTAAGGGAGGCGCGCCACTTTGCTTCCCCGACGATGACCCGGACCACGTTCCCGGCCGCGTCGAGCCGTACCCCGACGAAGTCGGAACCGAAGCGACCGAATACCTGGCGCTTGCGGGATGGATCGTAGCGAAGGTCCCACAGATAGCTCTCCACATCGGCATGGAAGCGGAAAAGGAAGATCGGGACCGACCACTGATGCTCGCCGACGAGTTCCTCTGCATAGGCCTGGGTTACCAAGCCGGCGACTACTTCGCCAAATAGGCCACGCCGGGCGACGGCCGGCAGGCAGTCTGGATAGCAGGCATGGGCTCCCGCCGCCCCAGCGTCCGGGTGAAGGTCGATGCCGACCTGCTTATGAAAATGTTCGCGCGCGTCGAGATGAGCTGACTCAAAATACGGGCGAAGAGCGTCGATCAGACTCTTGTCGATTGGCTTGATCTGTTCGAGCAGGAGGTGACCGTAGCGATCTTCGATCGTCCCGTTGGCATCGAGCCACGCCTCAAGTGCGGCAGATGGGGGCGGTTCGGTGTGCACCTCACAACCTACCGGATAGTCACGATCTTCACGGCCACGTCGCCTGCTATGTCGCGCCACGCTTTGTCGGCGGTGTACGCCGCGACGCCGAGGCGTTTGGCCAAAGCGAGGCAGAAGCGATCGCCCAGCGACAACCCGGCCGATGAGGTGGCAGCGCGCAGGTTACCGGCATCCCAGGCGAGCGCATCATCCGCCGCGACGACGGTATAGGGCAGGGCCGCCAGCATCGCCCGCACGTCGTCAAGCGGCGCGCCTAGATGAACAAAGTGGCTGATGACCTCCGCCTGATTGATCGCGCACACTGAGGCATCCGCAATCACGCTGCCGACCTTGCTGGCACCGCGCTCGCCTTTCAACAGTGCGAGGATCGCCGAGACATCGAGAACGACATGGGTCATTCGCCGCTGTCCTCGCGCCGTACGGCAAGAAAGTCATCGACCGACGCGCCGGGCTGTTGTGCGTAGCGCTTGGCGATTGCTTGCGCCTTTGCCACCGCCTGCTCCACGGTGCGCAGGATAACTCCGTCCGGCGTTTCTTCGACAAGGACCGCACCGCCATCCTCAAGCCCTAGGCGCTTTCGAATGCCCACCGGCAGGCTCATACGACCATTTGGTGTGATGTTAACTTGTAGCGTCATATGGCAAAGCCCGCGTGTGGTGGCATTAGGAGTTATATATGCCACCATGATAGCGAAGAGGCGAGGGGGTAAACGCAAGCCGCCATCGATCCCGACAGCCACAATAGTTACTAGCGATAAGCCTGATTCCTGCTAGCAAGGTGGCAGGCAAAATTATGGGTCGGAACGGAGCCGAAACAGTGATCATCGACGTGCCGACGCCGGATGAATTTCACGATGCCGGCGTCAATCAGCTCTACCTGGCATGGAAGATCACCATGGACGCGCACGACGCGTGGTCCATCGGAGTTGGTGCCAGTGGGGATGCGGAGGCGACCGACGACTATTGGCGAAGTGTGCAGCCTGCACTGTCGAACGCCTACAGCCTTATCCAGCAAGCGATGGAGCTCGGCCTCAAGGGCCGGATCGCGCGCGTGTCGCCATACCTCCTCCTTGGCGATCCAGCCGACTGGAGCCCGAAGGCGGCGAAGGGGGCAACATCGTTTGGCGAGCTGCCGAGCCTCGAGGCGTCAAAGCTCGTAGCCGTGCACAACAGCGTTGCGGACCCGCCGCTGGACCCGGCGTTCAACACCTTCTGGACCGCGGTTCGCAAAGACCGCAACCGCATCATGCATTCGGCGCCGCGCGTAACCTTCACTGCGGGTGAGGTCACCCGTACCATCCTAATGGCGGCAAACGCGCTTTTTGCGGAGACATCATGGGTTGACCGGTTGTTTGCGATGGAGGGGGAGAGCAAGTTCGCCATCTTCGGCCTGGATGACCACGTCTACAGCGCCGTTGTCGGCCAGGTGGCCTGTGCCATCGAATTCCTCACACCCGCGGAGGCGATCGACCTTTTCGGCTTCAATCCCAGGCAGCATGCCTATCTCTGTCCTGCCTGCTTTGAGGCCACGCCGTACGATTATGCGGTGGATCTCCCAAAGCTAGCCCAGTTTGCCGCCAAGGTGCCCGGCGAGACCGAGCTAAGCTGCGTCGTCTGCCAGACGACGACTGACGTTAGCAGAGACGAGTGTGTGTATCCGGAATGTGTCGGTAACGTCATCGCCATGGAGCGGTGCCTGACCTGCTACCAGCTGCAGGACGAGCATCTGAAGATCGACGGCCCACCAAACGATGGCCAGGGGGATACTGTCTATGGCTACGACTTCATCTTTGGCCGGCCCCGCGAACGATCGGGGCGAACTTTTCTGAAGCACTATCAACGCGAAGACAGCGATGACGGTGCCATCGCCTTTGGGAAGCGAGCGCTGACGACACCTCACCTCGCAAGCTGGACCAGCGTCTCGATCTACGAGCACCAGTCCGGTATCTTTCCCTTTGGTGACAAGGCTCGAGTGCGCCCGCTTGGTCATTGGCTACGTCAGGAGGGCACGCTGTCATGGCACAAGGACGTGACTCTCTATGATCCTGTGCATGACGGTCCAGTATGATCGGCGATGATGCCGCGGAGCGCCGCGCGCTTCTCGCGATCGGGCCGATCGATCTGTCGCCAGCGTCAATCGATCTCGCACCGGATCTTAACCAGAGCGACCGCGCCCGGGTCGACCATTTCCTGGCGCGCGCATCGGCGGATGCGACCTTGCGTGCCTATCGGTCCGACTGGCGACTGTTCACGACCTGGTGCGACACACGCGGCTACGCCTCACTCCCGGCTTCACCCATTGTCACGGCTGCGTTCCTAAGCGAGCTTGCCAGAGACGGTAGCACCCATTCGAATGGGCGACCGTTATCCAAGTCGTCCATCGGTCGGCGGCTGGCCGCGATCGTCTTTGCCCACCGCGCCGCTGAGCTCGAACCGCCAACCGTACAAGCCGGCGCGGCCGCGCTGGATCGCGTGATGCGGGGTATCCGTAACGCCAAACGCAGCGATCGCCCGGCGAAGAAGCGGCCGGCCGACAGCGACGTGCTGCGTGACATGGTGCGCCATATCACCGGCTCCGCCCTCATCGACTACCGGGATCGCGCGCTGCTGAGCATCGGCATGATGGGGGCGTTCCGCCGCTCTGAGCTGGTCGCGATTGACATCGCCGATGTGGCCGAAGATCCACGCGGGCTGCTGGTCACGATTCCGTTTTCGAAGGGCGATCAGGAGGGCAAGGGGCAGAGCGTCGCGGTCCTCGATGGTCGTCGCATGGAGCCTGTGCGCCATTACCGCGCCTGGTTGGAGGTCGCGGGCATCACCGAGGGGCCCGTGTTCCGCCGTCTCACACCGCACGGCCGCCTCACCGAAAAGCCAGTTAGTCCGCAAACAGTGGCGCTGGTGGTCAAGGCGCGCGCAGCCGCAGCCGGCTATGATCCGGCACTTTTCTCAGGCCATTCACTGCGCGCCGGCTTCCTGACCGAGGCGGGTCGCCATGGTGCCAATTTGTTTAAGATGAAAGAGCACAGCCGCCATAAGTCGCTCGAGATGCTCAGCGAGTATGTTCGCGATCAGGAGGCGTTCCGCAATCACGCCGGCGAAGGCTTTGCGTAATGAGCAGGCGCGGAAGGGATGGGTTGGCGTTGGCGAGGATGTCGCATAGGCATAAGGGCGAGGGGACGCTGTGAAGACCGACACATCCGATGACTTCCAGTTCAGCCTGGCAGGCCGCGTGCGCAACCTTGGTTTCGCGCCCTCTCCGTTGAACGCGCTGTTCCCGTTGTTCGAGGCAATCGCCAACGCGTTCCATGCCATCGAGGCGCGCTGGGATCGTGAGGCGACGGCGAAGGGCGTCATCACGGTGACGATCCTACGCAGCAGCTCGGACGACGAAAACCCACCGGTCGCTGGCTTCCTGATTGAAGACAACGGGATCGGGTTGAACACCGACAATTGGCGCGCGTTCCGCACCGCAGATACCGCCAGCAAGATCAGCCGCGGCGGTAAGGGGGTGGGTCGCCTTTCCTGGCTGAAGGTGTTTCAGAACACGCACGTCAACAGCAGCTTCAGCGAAGGCGGCTCAACGCTGCACCGGTCGTTCGACTTCGCTGTCGCCCAGAACGACGCCAGTCCGCTGATTGGCCATGAGTTGCGGCTTGCGGGTGCGACCCCGACCATCGGCACGAAAGTGCGGCTGGAGCCTTACGTGCAATCCTACAGTGCGCATTGTCCTCGCAAGGTCGACACGATAGCCGCGCACATCATTGGTCATTTCCTGCGCAACTTCGCCAGCTATGAAGTGCCATCCTTCACGCTTGTTGATCGTGCCGAGCGGATCAGCCTGCTCGATTTTTACAGCAGCAACGTCGAGTCCGACACGCCCGAGACATTGAAAGTCGTCCTCGAGCCCGGGGAAGAACCGATCGACGTTGATATGTACCACATCCTGCTCAACAAGGGATTGCGCCTGCACGACGGCGGCAAGCACTGGAACCTGTATGTGGGCGATGGCCGCGTTGTTCGCGACGAGAAAATCGATAATCAGCTTGGGCTTGGTTACATCGGTGAAAATAGCGACTCCGTCTATATCGGCTTGGTGTCAGGCGACTACCTGAACGGCCACGTTAATCAGGAGCGCACCAACTTCACGTTCCGCGAAGATGACTATCGCAGCCTGCATCAGGCGGCGGTCGACGCTGCCAAGCGACACCTAGCGCCCTATATCGAACAGGTTCGCACCAAACAGGCCGGTATTACCTTGCGCGTCGTACGTGAGAACCCGCAGTTTCTGGCCGTCGCCAGCAATATCCCGGCTTTCGTCGAGGAGCATCTATCGCTCAACGCCAAGTCGGAGGAGGATATTTATATCGAGCTGGCGCGCCAGCGTCGACGCAAGCAACGCGAGACGAAGCGCGAGATAAAGGCACTATCCGCCGGCAATGCCAGTGAGGTCGTCGACCGGGTGCAGAAGGTTGCCAGTGCGATCAACTCGGACAAGAAAGCGTCGCTCGCCGAATATGTCGTTAAGCGGAAGGAGATCCTCGATCTCCTCGACAGTTCGCTGGCGTACGTCGATCCGGAGAAGCGAGACTACTTGCGTGAGGAGATCGTCCATGACCTCATCATACCGATCCGCTCGGATGGCGAAGCGCTCGACTATGAAGACCATAACCTATGGATTCTGGATGATCGACTAGCCTTCTATTCCTATTTGAAGTCCGACAAGCCCTTCACAACGTTTCTCACCGACAGCGACAGTACCCGCGAACCGGACGTCGCCGTTGTTTTCGATCGATCGCTGGCGTTCGACCGTGAAGGTACTGACGAACCGATTATCATTGTCGAATTCAAGCGACCCGGCCGACCCAACTACAGTCATAGCGACAACCCGGTCACGCAGGTGCTTGAATATGTAAACATCATGCGGAACGGCGGAGCGTTCAAGGATCGCACCGGCAGGTTCCGCAAACCTATTCCTCCCAGCACCAGATTTATCTGCTTCGTCGTCGCTGATTTTACGCCAAAGCTGGTCGAGGTTGTATCAATGTCGATTGCTCAGAATAAAAGTGCGGATGGCGAGGGGTACTTTGGCTTTTCGCCCATCCACAATGCCGTCGTTGAGGTTCTGCCTTACAACAAGCTGCTTCATGATGCCCGGCTGAGAAACGAGGCCTTCTTTGCCAAGCTCGGGCTGAACTAGTTACTCGGAATCACGAATTTGCGCGGATGACATAGCTGCGATTCCTATGTCAGCTAGGGAGGGCATCAGGTGGCACTACCGTCTCTGGTGGCGTATAAAGCTGGTCCCTAGTCGCGCGAACCACGTCGTTTACATATTCCGGCCATGGGCCGGCACCTGGTGGCATCGCAGCTTCTTCCTGTCGGTCCCGCAGGCGATTGCGGATCGTGCGGGCGGTGGTGCGGGTCGCCTCGTTGTCATCGTGCCAGGCGCCCCAGCGAACCCGCCAGTTAACGTATCGTGGCGCGAAAACCAGGAAGATCAAGGCCCCCACGCCGACGCCGTGTTCGCCAAGCAGCAGGATGGGAAGCGTGGCAATGGCGAATGCCTGAATCAGCGCCCAACAGGAACGATGACGGCGAAAGCCGTTCTGAACCAGCGTCGTCGGCCACCACGGACCTGCGACTGCCCATGCCGCGAGCGCGACCAACAGGCCGGTCAACACCATGCTGACGACGAAACCGATCCACAGCAGCGCCTTGGGAGCAATGAAGGTCAAGAAATCACCCATGCTGGCGCTGCGTGTCGAGGTCGCGCAGCTCGCGCAACAGATCGGTGGCCGGCGTCGAGACCACGATATCGTGGATGACCTTCTGGTCGAGGCTGATCACGTCTCCGACCGGACGTTCCGCGTAGCGAACCAGCGCAGGCTCGCTGGACGGCGTCCAACGTCGCGACGTGCCGGGCTTGAGTTCGAAAAGAAAGCGAGCAGGGGAGGCCAGGCTGATGCTCTGCGTTTGGCCATCGCTGCTCTGGCGGATGTCGGCGACCACGCCGCGATAGCCGACCCCAAGTCCGTCATGCTGGAGATCGGTCAGCACATAGGCGATCGGGCGATGACCGTGCTGCGTAGGCTTGATGATATGCGTGTAGGCCCAGCCGTGCCCGCCAAAGTCCCACCCTTCCGTAGCGACATCGAGTGCATCGTCGGCCATCAGCATGACGACTGCCAGCGTCGAGAAAATCGGTGCGCAAATGCCCCACACCAGATCACTAGCGCTCAACGCGGCTGCCTTTGGCCCACCCTGCGCGACGATCAGCAACGTGCCGATCGGATTGACCGCGGGCGTCCGGTAATCTGCGGGCAAGAAGCGGCTGACGTCGATCAGAAGCGTTTGCACCAGCCCGATAGCAAGCCCGGTCAGCAGGTGCGCGATCAGGGAAACGGCGACCCCGATCGCCAGCACGCTCAATGCGTTAACCGGCAGATCCGGGCGCGCAACGGCGTACCGGCGGGCGCGGGTATTCCAGAGCAGGATTGCGAAGAAGCCAGGAAGGAGGATTGCAACGCCTGTGACAACGGCCAGCGTCAGTGAGAACAAGGCTCAGGCCTCGACCAATTTCCGCTTACCGGTCGCCTGGTCAATGACCATCTTAGGGCGCTTGCCCGCAGCCTTCATAGCCTTGAGCTCCCGCTCGAGGCGTAACATGTCATCGTAACCGCCAAGCTGCCACGCGATCGAGGCGGTCTCTTGCTGTTCGCGAGGGGTCAGAACAGTGGCCATGTGGACAACATAGGGACGCGATCGCGCCGCGTCTATGGGGCACGGTCCTATACCAGCATCTGACGGCCTGAAGGCTTAGTCAGCCAGCGTTCGAAAGTGCGTCGATGATCCGACAATCGGCGATCGTTGTCGCGTCGCAGGTCGCTCCCCATTGCACGATCTCGGTTCTCAGCGCGGCGAGATCGGCGAGCTTGCGATCGATCTCATGGATGTGAACCGCGGCGATCGCATCGACCTCCGCGCAGGAGCCGCGCGGATCGTCTGCTAACCGCAGAAGGTCACGCACCTGGTCGAGGGTGAAGCCAAGATCGCGCGAGCGCTTGATGAACGACAGGCGATCCAGGTGGGAGCCGTTGTAAACGCGGTAGTTCCCTCCGCTGCGGATCGGCGCCCCGATCAATCCTTCCGCTTCGTAGAAGCGTACCGTCTCGACCTTCAACCCGGTCAATCTTGCTATTTCACCGATCTTCATCACAGACCCTTGACCCTCAGTGGGATGAGGGTTCATATAGGGGGTCCGACCCAACGAATCGAGCACGATGATGGCGGACGCCTGTTGTTCAGCAAAGCGCGACACGATCGCGGAACTTGGCCGTAAGGCCGAGCAGCGACGCGCGCTGATCGTCGTCATGGTCATCAACCTATCGATGTTCGCCATCGAGTTCGGTGGTGGGCTGCTGGCCCGCTCGTCGGCGCTGATGGCGGACTCTGTCGACATGTTCGGCGATGCCGTGGTCTATGGGCTGAGCCTCTATGCACTCAATCGTGGCGCACGTTGGGAGGCGGGAGCGGCGATCGCCAAGGGCGGCCTCATCCTGGTATTCGGCATCGCCGTCCTCGTCGAAATCGCCGGTAAGATCGCCAACGGCGTGCCGCCGTCTTCGACGCTGATGCTCGGCTTCGGCGGGGCGGCGCTGGCAGCGAACCTCACGTGTCTGGCGCTGTTGTGGCGTTTCCGCGCTGCGAACGTGAACATGGCGAGCACCTTCGAGTGTTCGCGCAACGATGTCGCATCAAACATCGGAGTGCTCATCGCAGCGAGCCTCGTCCACCTCACAGGTGCCGCATGGCCCGACATCGTGGTCGGAGGCGTCATTGCGATTATCTTCCTCCGCTCCGCGTGGCGGGTGTTCGCGGATGCTATCCCCGCATGGCGTTTTGCTGACAGGTCCAGTGCCTACAATCGCCCTCATCGCGGAGAGAACGCATGACATCGGGTCGTCATGGTGATAGGCGCGTTCCCATGCTGGCCCGCGCCTGGTCCTTGCTGCTCCTCCTGCTGGCGTCGTCGCTCGTGATGACGGCGACCGTCCACGCGCGCGAAGTGCCGGGGCAGGCGACGACGATCGAATGCACAGGCGTCGTCCATGTAGATGGTGATGCCGATCAGTCGCAGGGTGATGCCGACAAGGCGATCCCGCATCATCATGGAACCTGTCACGGACAGGCTCTGAGCATTCCGCAGGCTGACGCCATCCCGGTCACCTTCAATATCGAGGGCGCTCGTCCCAAACCCGGTTTCGACGCCGTGCGGGCGCTGAGTTCCGTCGATCCGGCGTTGCGGCCGCCAAACGCCTGACGGATGCTGCCGGCCGGGATGACCCGGCCTGACGACATTCGTTAGGATTCCTCGACAATGCAGAAATTGTGCGCAGCCTTGCTGGCTGCGGCGTCGTGCGCCTCGGTGGCCCACGCGCAAGCCGGGCCGCCTGCGCCTATCACGCAGGCTGGACCGATCTATTCGCTCGACCAGGCGGTCGTCGCTGCCGGCGGCTCGGCGCCTTCGACCTCGGCCGCTACCGCTGCCATCGAAGCCGCACGTGCGGGCCGGACCGTTGCGGGATTGCGCCCCAACCCGGTCTTCCAAGGACAGATTGAGAATATAACGGGCTCCGGACCCTATCGGGGCGTGCGCGCCGCAGAGACTACGGTCGGGTTCGCCATTCCGATCGAACTGGGTGGCAAGCGCAGCGCCCGGGTCGGAGTTGCCAACGCCCAACTCTCACGCGCCGAGATCCAGGCGGCCATCATAGCCGCGGACGTGCGGTTGCAGGTGACGCAGCTCTACGTCGAAGCGGTCGCAGCCGAGCGGCGGGTGACGACGGCGCGGGATCAGGCGCGGATAGCGGGCGACGCACTCCGCGCGGCAAGTGTTCGCGTGCAGGCCGGACGGGCGTCGCCGCTCGAACAACAGCGCGCCGACGTCGCGCGGATCAACGCCGAGGCCAACGTCGAGCGTCAGCTCCGACTTTCCGACGCGGCCCGGGCGAATCTGGCGCGACGCATTGGTCAGCCGATCGATGGCCGTCTCGACGAGACGTTGCTCGATCGATTGCCCGACGCGGCGGCCTATGGGCCGGCGGCACCGGTACGAACGGTCGGAACGCTGGCGCTGGCCGCAGCCGATGCCGACTTCAGCATCGCGGATGCGGGCGTAAGGCTCGCGCGCGCCAATCGGGTGCCGGACATCAACGTCGGTCCGGCGCTGCGCAGGCTGGAAGCGACGAACGACACCGCGGCCGTCTTCACGGTCTCGATACCGATCCCGGTGTTCAACAACGGCCGCGCGGCGATCGCACAGGCGACTGCACAGCGTACCCAGGCGGACGCTCTTCGCCGGGTGACGGCGCTCGACATCGAGCAAGCCATCACTGACGCGCAGGCTCAGGCGGCGAACGCGGCGACGACTGCGCGTGCGGCGTCCGGACCGGCTTTGGCGGCCGCGCAGGAAGCGGCTCGGATCGCGCGCATCGGATATCGCGAAGGCAAGTTCGGGCAACTCGAACTGCTCGACGCCGAACGCACCCTCGCCGAGACGCGCGTCGCCGCGATCGACGCGCTCGCCAACTACCAGAATGCACGCGCGCAAGTGGAGCGGCTGACCGCCCCTGCGCCCGTTGGGGGAAACCAGTGATGAAAAGCTATTATCTCGTGGGCGCAGCGACGGCCGCCCTCCTGCTGTCGGCATGCGGCGGTGGAAGCGACGCCGGAAACGAAGCCGCTGCGAACGAGGCATCGAACAGCGCGTCGGCGAACGCCGGGGCGGAAGCACCGGCGCAGAAGGATGCCGTGACGCTCACGCGGGAGCAGATCGCCGCAGCCGGAGTCCAGATCGGCCGTCCGATCGTCGGAGGTGCGGGAACGATCGAGCTTCCTGCAATCATCGAAGGCGATCCGCAGGGCACACAGGTCGTGTCAGCTGCCATCGCCGGTCGGGTGGTCGCGCTCACGCGCAATCTCGGGCAGACCGTCGGCCGAGGTCAAACGATCGCCGTGATCGAAAGCCGGGAGGCCGCACAGATCAAGGGCGAGGTGCAGGCCGCACGTGCACGGCTGCAGCTCGCGAACTCCAATCTCGCGCGCGAACAGCGCTTGTTCTCGCAGAAGGTCTCGCCCGAGCAGGACCTGATCGCGGCGCGCACCGCAGCGACGGAGGCGCGCATCGCGCTGACCCAGGCGCAGAGCACCGTTTCGGCAGCCGGCGTCGGCGGGGCGGGACTGAACCGGCTGGGAATCGCCGCACCGATCTCGGGCCAGGTGATCGCACGGCCCGTGACCCTCGGTCAGACCGTGACGGCCGATGCCGAGCTCTATCGCATCGCCAATCTCGGCCAGGTGTCGCTGGCTTTGAACCTCAAGCCGGAGGATGCCGGCCGCGTCCGTCCCGGCAACGTCGTGACGGTCAAGGCCGCGGGCCGGCAGGCGACGGCGCGGATCACCTTCGTGTCGCCAGCGCTCGATCCCCAGACCCGCCTCGTGCCGTCGATCGCGACGCTCGACAATCGTGGTGGCACTTGGCGCGTCGGCGAACCCGTGACCGCTTCGGTCGAACTGACGGGCAGCGGCGGCAGCGGTGCGATCCGTGTGCCGACCACGGCGGTGCAGACCGACGAGGGCAAATCGGTCGTCTTCGTACGAACTCCGAACGGCTTCCAGGCGACCCAGGTGCAGCTCGGCGACGCATCCGGTGACACGGTGATCGTCCGCTCCGGCCTGACCGGCCGTGAGCAGATCGCCACCACCGGCAGCTTCACGCTCAAGGCCGAACTCGGCAAGAGCGAAGCGGTAGAGGATTGAGATCATGATCGCCCGCATCGTCACATGGGCGGTCGAGAAGCGTTGGCTCGTCCTGCTGCTCGCCGTCATCGCCGCAACCATCGGCGCCTTCTCCCTCTACCGGCTGCCGATCGACGCGGTGCCGGACATCACCAACAATCAGGTGCAGATCAACGTTCGCGCGCCAGCGCTGTCGCCCGAGCTGGTCGAGAAGCAGGTGTCGTTCCCGATCGAGACGGCGCTCGCCGGCACCCCGGGCCTCGAATACACCCGCTCGCTGAGCCGCAACGGCTTCGCCCAGATCACGGCCGTCTTCTCCGACGCGACCGACATCTACTTCGCCCGCCAGCAGGTCGGCGAACGGCTGCAGGGCGTGGCCGAGAACCTGCCCGACGGCGTGAACCCCGAAATGGGACCGATCGCGACCGGTCTGGGCGAGGTGTACATGTACACCGTCCGCCTGCAGCACCGCGCCGACGACAAGCACAAGCCCGGCGAGCCGGGCCAGCAGCCCGACGGCAGCTACATCACCCCCGAGGGCGATCGGCTGACGAGCGAGGAGGACAAGGCGACCTATCTGCGTACCGCGCAGGACTGGATCGTCACCCCGCTACTGAAGAACACGCCCGGCCTGGCTGGTGTCGACTCGATCGGAGGCTATGCCAAGCAGTTCCTGGTCGTCCCCGATGTCCAGAAGCTCGCTTCACTCGGCATCACGCTGACCGAACTGGGTAACGCTCTCGAGCGGAACAATACCAGTGTCGGAGGCGGCTTCGTCAACCGCAACGGTGAGGGACTGGCGGTAAGGTCGGACGCTCTGGTCCGCAACACCGGCGAGTTGGCCCGGACCGTCGTGGCGACCCGCAACGGTGTGCCCGTGACGCTCGATCAGGTCGCGACCGTTCGCACCGGACAGGCGATCCGGATGGGTTCCGCGTCCGAGAACGGCACCGAGGTCGTGGTGGGCACCGCGATCATGCGGATCGGTGAGAACAGCCGCTCGGTCGCGACCGCGGTCGCGGACAAGCTGAAGACGATCAACGCCTCGCTTCCGCCGGACGTGGTGGTGCAGCCGGTGCTCAACCGCACCGAGCTGGTTAACTCCACCATCCGGACGGTGGCGCGCAACCTCGGCGAAGGCGCGGTCCTCGTCATCGTCGTCCTGTTTCTCCTGCTCGGAAACTTCCGCGCGGCGCTCATCGCAGCGCTCGTCATTCCGATCACGATGACGCTAACCGGATTCGGGATGCTCAAGGCAGGCGTCTCTGCCAACCTCATGAGCCTCGGCGCGCTTGACTTCGGCCTGATCGTCGATGGTGCGGTCATCATCGTCGAGAATGCGTTGCGCAGGCTCGCGGAGCGCCAACATCACGAAGGCCGACGGCTCACCGTCAAGGAGCGGCTCGCGAGCGTGGCGGCTGCCGCGCGCGAGATGATCCGGCCTTCGGTATACGGACAGGCGATCATTATACTCGTCTACGTACCGCTGCTCACGCTCACCGGCGTCGAGGGCAAGACGTTCGTGCCGATGGCGCTCACCGTCATCATCGCGCTCGCCTTCGCGTTCGTGCTGTCGCTCACCTTCGTGCCTGCGATGATTGCCATCTGGCTGTCGAAGAAGGTCGATGAGGAGGACGGCCGCATCGTCACCTGGCTCAAGAAGCGCTATGAGCCGGGGCTCAATCGGGCCATGAGGCGTCCCACGATCACGATCGGGGCGGCCGTCGGCAGCCTCGTCCTGGCGGTCTTAGCGTTCGGAACGCTGGGGCAGGTGTTCCTGCCGCAGCTCGACGAGGGTGACCTGCTCATCCAGTCGCTGCGCATCCCGGCGACGTCGGTCCAGCAGAGCCAGGCGATGCAGGTGCCGATCGAACGCATGATGTCGAAGCAGCCCGAGGTGCAGTTCGTCTATTCGAAGACGGGCACCGCCGAGCTCGCATCGGACCCGATGCCGCCCAATGCCACGGACATGTTCGTCATCCTGAAACCGCGCGACGCCTGGCCCGACCCCAAGTTGGCGAAGGAGGATCTGGTCAAGCGCATCGAGGGCAATCTCGCGAAGTTCCCGGGCAACGCCTACGAGATCACCCAGCCGATCCAGATGCGCTTCAACGAGCTGATCGCAGGCGTTCGCGGCGACATCGCCGTCAAGGTCTTCGGCGACGATTTCTCCGCCATGAACCGGACGGCGGAGCAGGTCGCGTCAATCCTGCGCAAGACGCAAGGCGCGGCCGACGTGAAGGTCGAGCAGACGACGGGTCTCCCGATGCTCGACATCCGCGTCAACCGCGATGCGATGGCACGCCTCGGCGTCACCGCTCAGGATGTGCAGGACACCGTCACCGCCACCCTCGGTGGCCGCACCTCCGGGCAGATCTTCGAGGGAGACCGCCGCTTCCCGGTTGTCATCCGCCTCTCGGAGGCGCAGCGTTCGGATCTGGGGCTGCTGCAGCAGGTCCAGGTTCCGGTCGCCGGCGGGTCCTTCGTTCCCCTTTCCAGCGTCGCCGACATCGGAGTCGTGGACGGGCCGAACCAGATCAGCCGCGAAAACGGCAAGCGCCGGGTGGTCGTGCAGGCCAACGTGCGTGGTCGCGACGTCGGAAGCGTTGTGGCCGACGCACAGGCTGCCATCGGCAGCCAGGTGCGCCTGCCACCGGGCAGCTATCTCGAATGGGGTGGACAGTTCGAGAACCTCCAGTCGGCCAGCGCAAGGCTGAAGCTGGTCATCCCGGCCTGCTTCGTCCTGATCCTGTTCCTCCTCTATGGCGCCCTGGGATCGGTGCGTGATGCCGCGATCGTGTTCACCGGCGTGCCCTTCGCGCTGGTGGGCGGCGTGCTGCTTCTCTTCGTGCGCGGCATGGACTTCTCGATCTCCGCCGCGGTGGGCTTCATCGCGCTGTCCGGCATCGCGGTCCTCAACGGCCTCGTCATGGTCAGCTCCATCCAGGACCTGATCCGTTCGGGCATGGACCGCGCCGAGGCGGCGCATGTTGGTGCGATGCAGCGCCTGCGTCCGGTCGCCATGACGGCGCTGGTGGCATCGCTCGGCTTCGTACCGATGGCGCTCGGACATGGTGCCGGTGCCGAGGTGCAGAAGCCGTTGGCGACGGTCGTCATCGGCGGGCTGATCTCGGCGACGCTGCTGACGCTCTTCGTGCTTCCCACCCTCTACGCGCGGTTCGGGCAGAAGGCGATCGAGCTGCCGGAGCACTACAACGAAGAGCACGAAGGCGATGATCACGGTCAGACCTTCGGGAAGACCATGGCCTGACGAACGAGGAGGGCGGCACCGTCGTGCCGCCCTCCCATATCGATGATGGGGATACCCATGCCGGAGATCACGATTTCCCGAGTTTTCCATGGCCCGCCGCTGCGGATCTGGTCCGCGCTGATAGAGCCCGAGCACCGTCAAGCCTGGAGGCCGATGATCCAGCTCGACGATGCCAGCCAGGTTGGCGAAACCCAGTGCACGTTCGCCTTTCCGGGCTGGTCACGCTCCGTCCGTTCACCCGCCGAGGTCGACCACCTGGACAAGCCCCGGGCTTTCGCCTGGTCGTGCGGCATTCCTCACGTGTTCATGATCGAGGAGCGCTTCGAACTCCAGGGCGACGACGGCGGCACCACGGTGTCGCACAGCTGCGCCCTCCGGGGCCTGCTCTCGCTCCCGATCGCCGCGATGGTTCTGCGTCGTCTGCGCGTACTGATGATCGAGGCCGACGACCGACTTGCGGCCTACCTTCACTGGCGCGCCGGACAGGCGGTCCGCGGAGCCGACCGGCGCCGCATAGCGCAGCACTATCGGAGGAAGGTACGATGATTGGCATCAAGATCGTCGCGATGGTCGGCTTCGTGGTCCTGACCGGCTGCTCGAAGCCCGCGCCCAGCGACCCGCCCACCCAGCAGGAGGTTCATTCCGCCGACAGCGGGGTGTCGAGCGGGCAACTCGGCCGTCACCGCTATCGCTGCGACGACGGAAGCAGGCTGCTGATCGACTACAAGGACGATGGACTGCGGCTCGACCTGCGCGACGGGAACGATGCTCCTCCCCGGATCCTCAGCGCGCCCACGCAGAGGCTGCAATATGTCGGCGACGGCATCACGGCGACATTCTCCGGAACGCAGCTGACGATCGTCGAGGGCACGAGCCGAACCCGGACCTGCGTCCAGGAGGGCAGCAAGTGACCCGATCGTATCAACGGTGCGGTTCGGCCGGAACACGTCCGCGCAGACGTCAGCGGAGGGCGTGACGATGTCCGATCCGACCATCTCGAACGTCATGGCGATCCGCGCAGACGTGATCGCGCGCAGTCGAGCGCTTCGCGAAGCGCAGCCGAACGTCGCGCCCGGCGCGGCGCCGGGCACCCCCTCGTCCAGTTTCGCACAGACGCTCGATGGCGTCGTAGCGAAGGTCAACGAGACGCAGCAGCGGGAAGACGTCGCTACCGAGGCCTACGAGCGCGGCGAGACGAACGACATCGCGACCGTCGCGCTGATCCAGAACCGTGCAAGTGTCGCGTTCGAAGCGACGCTTCAGGTCCGCAACAAGCTTCTGTCCGCATACAAAGACATCATGAACATGCCGCTCGGCTGATGCCGAAGCATGCTGGAGCAATGAACATTTATGATTGTGGGCGCCACGCCACGATTTCGGCAGATCATGTTTGAGGTATGGAAGCCGCTGACGATCCTCTTCGTATGGGACGTTGCGGTCACCGCCTTCCACTTCATGACGCCGATCAAGGAGCCGCCGCTTCCGACTGCGTTGTTCGGCACCGCGATCGCGCTGTTCATGGGCTTTCGGACCAACGCCGCATATGCGCGCTGGTGGGAGGCGCGGACTTTATGGGGCGCGCTCATCAACGCGTCGCGATCTTTGTCGCGCGTCGCGCGGAGCCTTTCGGAAGGGAAGGACGATGCGGAGGGTCTCCACCAGGATGTGGTCCGTCGGCAGATCGCCTTCGCCCATGCGATACGATGCCAACTCCGCCGCGAACCCGCCTACGACGAGATCAGGCGGATCGCGGGCGAAACGCTTGCCGAAATGGTCGTTAAGAAGACGAACCCGGCCAATGCGATCCTGAACAGCATCTCTCTGCTGTTCGCCAGTGCCCTCGCGAACCGCAGGATCGACACCATTCAGCAGGCGATGGTCGAGCGCGTGCTGGTCGACATCGCCAACGCCCAAGGCGGTATGGAGCGGATCAAGAACACCCCGCTGCCGAATGGCTTCCGTTTCTTCCCGAACCTGTTCACCCGCCTGTTCTGCCTACTCTTGCCCATCGCGCTGGTCGAATCGCTCGGGCTCTGGACGCCGATAGGCTCGACGTTGATCGGCCTCGTCTTCCTCGCCGTGCTGAGCATCGGCGAAGATCTCACCGATCCCTTCGCCAACACCGTCCACGATGTGCCGCTCACCGCCATGTGCCGCACGATCGAGATCGATCTGCTCGAGTCCGCCGGCCTCGAGGCGCCAGCACCGCTCAAACCGGTGCATGGAGTCCTGTGGTGAGCAGCGAGCGAGCTAAACGGACGGCTGTGCCTCGTGGCAGGCTCTCCCTGCTCGCGCTCGCCGCACTGGGCCTCACGGCTTGCGGGCCAGCGCCAGACGACACGGAAGGCGTTCTTCACAACGCGGAGACGATGCCGGACTTGGTTGGGCAACGTGTCGTCTACTGCGACGACGGATCGCGCGCCGACGTCGACTACCTCCGCGATGGTCTGCGTATGGCGGTCACCTGGCTGCCGCGCGGCAGGACGGAGATCCTGCGCGCGCGGGGCACCGGTGACGAGTTCCGCAACGGCAGCACGAGGGCGGTGATCGCGGGTGGATCGATCGCCTTCACCCGCTCCGACGGCAAGGTGCGCGTCTGCCACCGCACCAAGGGGGAGAACTGAGCGATGCGCCCTCTTGCACGCACTTCGTTGTCGGCGTCCGCGGTGATCCTCGGCACGATCATCATCACCAGAAGCGGGCTGAAGCTGCGGCTGGTTTCGTGTTCTCGGCACCTCGCCGCGAGCGTCGTCTTCCTCGCCGCCGCACGCGAGATGCGACGCGATGCCCCGCATACGATCGAAGATCACAGTTGGGAGGCCGTCATGAACGACAAGCTCGAACTCGACATTCCGGTGCTGCTGCCCGACCTGCCCGATGCCGCCGACGCCTGCCTGGAGCGCCTCGTCTCCACCCTGGCGACGCGCGACGGCGTCGAGAAGGCCCACGTCATCGCTGTCGACGGTGACGCCCCTGCGGCACTGTGCATCCATTTCGACGCCGCCAAGCTGCCGCTGCCGCGGCTGCGCGAGATGGTACGTGCGGCAGGCGCCGAAATCACCGAACGCTACGGCCATTCCGTTTGGGAGGTTACGGGGATCACGCACGAACGTCGGGCACGCACGATCGGCGACACGCTCTGCGCGATGCCCGGCGTTGTCCAGGCGAGCGCGACCACCAGCGGAACGATCCGCGTCGAATACGATCGGCAGCGGACCGGCGAGGACGAGATCCGTGCGACGCTTCGCAAGCTCAAGGTGGGTCTCGGCGAACGGATCGCAGCCGACGATCATGCCGGACACGATCATGGGAAGGGCGCCCGGACGAAGGAGGAGCAGCATGGCCCAGGCGACGGCCACGACCATTCGCACGCCGAGTTCCTAGGGCCCAACACCGAGTTGATCTTCGCTCTCGCCTGCGGTGCGCTGCTGGGGATAGGGTACGGCGTCGAGAAGCTGATGCCTGACGCGGCGCAATGGCTGCCGACCGCCTGCTTCGTCGCGGCCTATCTCTTCGGCGGCTTCTTCACGCTGCGCGAGGCGATCGACAACCTGCGACTCCGCAGGTTCGAGATCGACACTCTGATGCTGGTCGCCGCAGCCGGTGCCGCAGCCCTTGGCGCCTGGGCGGAAGGCGCGCTGCTGCTCTTCCTCTTCAGTCTCGGTCACGCGCTCGAGCATTATGCGATGGGTCGCGCCAAGAAGGCCATCGAGGCGCTGGCCAAGCTCGCGCCGGAGATCGCGACCGTTCGGCGGGACGGCCAGAAAAGCGAGATACCCGTCGAACAGCTGGTGATCGGCGATGTCGCGATCGTTAGGCCGAACGAACGCCTGCCTGCAGACGGCTTCATCATCAAGGGCTCCAGCGCGATCGACCAGGCTCCCGTCACCGGCGAGAGCATCCCGGTCGACAAGATCCCCGTCGCCGATGCCGCGATCGCTCGTGCCAAGCCGGACGCGGTGGGTCCGGAAAGCCGGGTGTTCGCCGGTACGATCAACGGCGGGAGCGCGATCGAGATCGAGGTGACGCGTCGCTCAAACGAGAGCGCACTCGCCAAGGTCGTGAAGATGGTCAGCGAGGCGGAAACGCAGAAATCGCCGACGCAGCGGTTCACCGATCGCTTCGAGCGGGTGTTCGTGCCTGCCGTCCTCGTGCTCGCCCTTCTACTCCTGTTCGCCTGGGTCGTCGTCGACGAGCCCTTCCGCGACAGCTTCTACCGGGCGATGGCTGTGCTGGTGGCGGCAAGCCCCTGCGCGCTGGCGATCGCGACGCCGAGTGCAGTGCTTTCCGGCGTCGCGCGAGCGGCGCGAGGCGGTGTCCTGGTCAAGGGCGGCGCGCCGCTGGAAAATCTCGGATCTTTAAAGGCGATCGCCTTCGACAAGACTGGCACGCTGACCGAAGGACGGCCACGCATCACCGATGTCGTGGTGGTCGATGCTGCCGACGAGAACGAGCTGCTGGCACTCGCCGTCGCGGTCGAGGCGCTCAGCGACCACCCGCTTGCGCAGGCGATCGTCAAGGACGGCCGTGAACGACTCGGCGCACGCGGACTACCCGAAGCCGGAGACCTCAAGAGCCTCACCGGCCGCGGCGTCACCGCAACCGTCGGAGACGAGACGGTATGGATCGGGAAGGCCGAGATGTTCGGCAAGGAAGGCATTCCGGTATTGGGTCAAGGGGCAACGAGTGCCGTCGCCGCGCTGCGCGAGAGCGGCCGGACCACGATGGTCGTGCGCAAGGGCGACCGGGATCTCGGCGCCATCGGTCTCATGGACACGCCGCGCGAGGCCGCGAGGACCGCGTTGCGCCGTCTGCACGACATGGGTGTGTCACGGATGATCATGATCTCCGGCGACCATCAGAAGGTCGCCGAGGCGATCGCCCGGGACGTCGGGATCGATGAAGCCTGGGGCGATCTGATGCCCGAGGACAAGGTGGCCGCAATCAAGAAGCTGGCAGGCGAGGACAAGGTCGCGATGGTCGGCGATGGAGTCAACGATGCACCTGCCATGGCGAGTGCGACCGTCGGGATCGCGATGGGCGCGGCCGGGTCGGACGTGGCTCTGGAAACCGCGGACGTGGCGCTGATGGCCGACGATCTGGCCCATTTGCCGTTCGCGGTGGGTCTCAGCCGTCACACCCGTGGGATCATTCGCCAGAACGTCTTCGTCAGCCTCGGCGTCGTCGGCTTCCTCGTACCGGCGACCATCCTGGGGCTCGGGATCGGACCCGCGGTAGCGGTGCACGAGGGATCGACCTTGCTGGTCGTCGTCAACGCCTTGAGGCTGCTAGCCTACCGCGATCCGACCGGTAGGGCAGGATGACGGTGGAAGCCGTGAGAACGCCCACGTCTGAAAAGGCAGTTGCGTGCAGCAGCCTGGGGATGTTGCTCGAGCATCGTCTTCGGCTGCGCCCGCGACGCTCGGGGATCTGAAATCACAATGTTCGACATCATACTGGATGTACTTTCCTCCTTCAAAGGTTTCGGCGTTTTTCTGCTGATGCTTTTGGAGAACGTCTTTCCGCCGATCCCGTCGGAGGTGATCCTGCCGCTCTGCGGCTATGTCGCCACGCGAGGTGAAATCGGCGTGCCAGCCGTCATCGTCGCCGGCACGCTCGGATCGGGTGTCGGTGCGCTCCTGTGGTACTATGCCGGTCGCTGGGTCGGCGTCGATCGCCTGAAGCGCTTCGCCGCCTCGCACGGCCGCTGGCTGACACTGACCCCAAGCGAGATCGATCGGGTCGACCGCTGGTTCGATCGGCGCGGGCGCTGGGCGGTGCTGTTCGGACGCATGATCCCGGGCATCCGCACGCTGATATCCGTGCCGGCCGGCGTCAGCGGAATGCCGCTCGTACCGTTTCTCGTTGCGACGTTCGCAGGATCCGCAATCTGGACGAGCGTCCTGGTGGTGGCCGGCTTCCGATTGGGCACCCGGTATCGGCAGGTGGCCGACCTCATCGAGCCCACCAGCAACGCCGTGATCGTTGCCGCCTTCATCTGGTACGCCTGGAGGGTCGCAACGTTCGATCCATCGAGGGGGGGCACTGATGGCCCTCAGTAATCTTCGCGCGCGTCGATCCATTCGGGTCCAGGCCTGCTCGGATCGCACCCGGATCCGTTCTTCGGCGGGCGCCTTGCGTGGCCGTGCGATCGCCCTGCCTGTCCTGCGGACCATCACAGGGCAGAAGCGTTGCCTGACCACCCGATGAAGACGCTTCAGCTTTTCGCCGCTCTTCTTCCGGCCGGCCTGTGGCTCCTGGCCGCCAACCTGCTTGTACGCACGACGCGCCTTGGCAGAACCTACAGTCTGATCTCCACCCCGCATGTGCTCGTGCTGATCCGATGGATCGGAATGTTCCATCGCATCGGATTCGCGACATGGAGGCGCCGCGGAGGGAAGTGGCACTGGTCCTCACAACCAGGGCCGATCGCATGATCGTGAGGATCCGAAGGTCGGCATACCGACCGGCATCGACCGCATCGAGGGAGCGACGATACGCTGCGAAGACGCCGAAGCGCCGCGGCGGTCGGAGCACGATCCGACTTCGGACGATTGGTGATGGAAGGCTGTCCCGACCGACCGGGCGAAGCCGATCGCGCGGACATTCGCGTTTGGGAGTACTGCCATGCTGGCACTGAGCTACACCATCATCCCGACCATCGCGGTCATTCTGGGCGCAATTGCCGCGGTCGTGCGACGTCCCGGTGCCGCCTTTACCAGCGCCATGCAGCATCTCGCGGCCGGCGTCGTGTTCGCCGCGGCGGCGACAGAGATCCTTCCGCAGGTCAAGCACGAGGCGAGCCCGACCGCGACGTTGATCGGCGGGGCCGCCGGTGTGGCGGTCATGCTCGCGCTCAAGGGCTTCGAGGAACGCTTCGAAGGTCCCGCCGCGCTGCTGGGCGCGATCGGGATCGACCTGCTCATCGATGGCCTCGTGTTGGGACTGGCATTCGTCGCCGGCGCCAAGGCGGGCATCCTGCTGACGGTCGCGCTGACGCTCGAGGTGCTGTTCCTCGGCGTGACGCTCACGACGGAACTCGGTGAGACCATGCGCTCCAGGCTGCGGGTCGTCCTGACGGTCGCAGGCCTCGCCCTTCTGCTTCCGATCGGATCGCTGGCCGCGCTGCCGGTGGCCACACTGTCACCCGTGGTGATCGCCGGCTTTCTGAGCTTCGGCCTCATGGCGCTCCTCTATCTGGTTACCGAGGAGCTGCTGGTCGAGGCGCACGAGAAGCCGGACAGCCCACTCATCAGCGCCTTCTTCTTCATCGGCTTCCTCGCGCTGCTCGCGCTCGAGGAGATCGCCGGATGAACCGCCTCGATCCCAATCGGCGCCCTGCGCCCACCCATCCGAAAGGAGAGACGACATGCCCACGATGAAGAAAATGCTGGCGGTCGCGGCCGTCGCCGCGACCGCGTCGGTGAGCGCGCAACCGGTCGCACAGACCATGCCGCACGGACGGCACCTGCGACCGGCCGCACCGACAGGTTCTCCCGCGACGCGGGCGTATCGCGCAGCCAACGCCAAGATGCACGGCGTCATGGACATCCGGTTCACCGGGGATGCCGATGTCGACTTCATGCGTGCGATGATCCCGCACCACGAGGGCGCGATCGCGATGGCGGAGGTCGAGCTGAGATACGGCCGCGATCCCGAAGTGCGGAAGCTCGCACGGGAGGTGGTCATGGCGCAGCGGGCTGAGATCTCGCGGATGCGCATCTGGCTCGCGAAGCGGGAGGCCGGCAAGTGAGCGCCGGTCACGACCACGGCGCCGGAGCGCACGATGCTGGCGCAGGGCACGATCACAGCCATGGCGCGGGCGGTCACAACCATGCGGCCGGCGCCAACGCCAAGATGCTGAGCTGGGCGCTCGCGCTGACCTTCACCTACTTCATCGCGGAGGTGATCGGCGGCTTCGTCTTCAACAGCCTGGCGCTCCTCTCGGACGCCGCTCACATGATGACCGACGTGATGGCGCTGGTGATCGCGCTGCTGGCTATCAAGCTGGGCCAGAAGCCGGCCGACGACAAGCGGACGTTCGGGTATCGTCGTTTCGAAATCCTCGCTGCGGCCTTCAATGCCGTGCTGCTGTTCGGCGTAGCGATCTACGTCTTCGTCGAGGCGATCAAGCGCTTCAGCACCCCACAGGAGGTTCAATCCTGGGGCATGCTGATCGTCGCGACGATCGGCCTCGTCGTGAACATCGTGTCGATGCGGTTGCTGATGGCGGGTAAGGAAGGCAGCTTCAACGTCAAGGGCGCCTATCTGGAGGTCTGGGCCGACATGATTGGCTCCGTCGGCGTCATCGCCGGCGCTCTCACCATCCGCTTCACGGGTTGGACCTGGGTCGACCCAATCGTAGCGGTCGGCATCGGCCTGTGGGTCCTGCCGCGTACGTGGATCCTGCTGCGCGACACCAGCAACGTCCTACTAGAAGGCGTTCCGGGCGGCCTCAAGCTCAGCGAGGTTCGCACCGCCATCGCCGGCGTGCGCGGCGTCGCCGACCTTCATGACCTGCATGTCTGGTCGATGAGCAACGACGAGGTGAACTGTACGGTCCACCTCGTACTCGATCGCGGTGCCGACGTCGATGGGACGCGCTCGGCCGTTCAAGCGCTTCTGCGAGACCGATACGAGATCGGACACAGCACGATCCAGACTGAGGTCTCGGGACGCGATTGCGCCGAACAGGGCATCCATCCTTGAGCCTCTCGGGCGAACCTCAAGGGCAGGCCATGAACGACATCCCATCGTCATCGCAGCGCCGTGACGGCGTTATGCTGGCTCCCGGATGTCAGCTCGGACTGCTGATCGCCGACCGCCGAGGGGGCGAGCTCTACTATCGCCCCCGATGCCGAGGCGTCTGGTTTGACCCGAGCAGACTCGACAAGGTCATCGCGCGAAATCCGCCTACGCTGGCATTGATGGTCCGCGGGACAGCCCGCATCCCAGCAGCGCCCGCTTCCCTGCCCGGGGGCCTGAAACCAGACCGAAGAGCACGCCCGGCATTCGCGGCGCTGGCCGCCATGAGCGAAGTCGACGAGGGGGCGTGATCGACGGCCTCTTCAACCACTGAAAAGCAAGGCGACGAAGAGCCGTCGCTTGCAAGCAGCATTCAAGCCGACGTGATCAATGGCGCCGCCAATCCAGGCGGTGTCCTGGGCATGATCAGAGCGATGTCTGCGCAGGCGTCACGCATGGATGCTCACCATCGATAAAGCCGAGCAACGGCTGCATACCGGAGTAAATTCGTGAAACTCATCAACATCGCCATCGTCGGCATCGGCAACTGCGCGAGCTCGCTCGTCCAGGGGCTGGAGCATTATCGCGGAGGCACCAACGACGCGGCCGGCCTGATGCACTGGGAAGTCGGCGGCTATGAACCCTCCGACATCAAGGTCGTCGCCGCCTGGGACGTGGATACGCGCAAGGTCGGCAAGGACGTCGCCGAGGCGATCTTCGCCAAGCCCAATTGCACCGCGGTGTTCGCCGCCACCATCCCGTCGACCGGCACGGTGGTGAAGATGGGCGCGGTGCTGGACGGCGTCGCCGACCATATGAGCCAATATAAGGACGATCGCACCTTCGTGGTCGCCAACGACACGCAGCCGACCAAGGAAGAGGTCGTCGCCGAACTGAAGCGTTCGGGCACCGACGTGCTGATGAACTACCTGCCGGTCGGCAGCCAGGAGGCGACCGAATTCTACGCCGAATGCGCGCTGGAAGCCGGCGTCGCCTTCGTCAACAACATTCCGGTCTTCATCGCCTCCAACCCCGAATGGGCGAAGCGCTTCGAGGATGCCGGCGTCGCGATCATCGGCGACGACATCAAGGCACAGCTGGGTGCGACGATCGTCCACCGCGTGCTCACCGACCTGTTCGCCAAGCGCGGCGTCAAGCTCGACCGGACGTATCAGCTCAACACCGGCGGCAACACCGACTTCCTCAACATGTCGAACCACCGCCGCCTCGAATCCAAGAAGATCTCGAAGACCGAGGCGGTCCAGTCGGTCGCGGCCGAGCGGCTCGACGACGACAACGTCCATATCGGGCCGTCGGACTACGTGCCGTGGCAGAACGACAACAAGGTATGCTTCCTGCGCATGGAAGGCCAGCTGTTCGGCGGCGTGCCGATGAACCTGGAACTGCGCCTGTCGGTCGAGGATTCGCCCAACAGCGCCGGTGTCGCGATCGACATGATCCGTTGCGCCGCGATCGCCAAGGACCGCGGCATCGCCGGCGTGATCGACCCCGCATCCGCCTATTTCTGCAAGCATCCGCGCACCCAGATGACTGACGACCTCGCCCAGATCGCGGTCGAGAACTTCATCGCAGGCGCATGAGGCCATCGATGCTTCGTACATCACGCCTACACTTGATCGGCATGGTGCTCCTCGCGGGCGCCGTGCCGGGTCGGGCACAGTCGCAGGCCGCCCCGAAAGCCGGCGCGTCCGCGTCGTCCACAAAGCCCCCGACCGACATCTATGGCCGCGACACGCCGCGAGGCACCGTCTCGGGTCTTCTTTCCGCAATGGCCGAGCGCGATTACAGCCGGGCCGGCCGCTACTTCGAAGCCAAGGCGGACGTTCGCCGTCTGACGGAGGAGCTTCAGTCCGTATTGGATCAGAGCGGTGCGATCGATCCGTTCGTTTCGCTGTCCAACGACCCGCAGGGAAATCTGGAGGACGGTCTCGGGTCCAACATCGAACGGGTAGGAAGCCTCTCGAGAACGGGTGACGTACCCATACTCCTTACCCGTGGCGGAACGGCAACGGCCGGCAACGTCTGGCGTGTGGCGCTGAAGACCAGCATCGCCGCACGGCGGCTGCACGAGCATAGGAACACCGGCAAAGGCGGGCAACCGATCGAAATCGGGGGCGCGGCGGTCGGGGACTGGTCGACCCTGCTCGGCCTCGCGTCGCTCGTCTTCCTTGGCTTCTACGTGGTCAGCGCCGGGATCCTCTTCGTGATGAGGCGCACGATCCACGATCACGAAAGGAGCAGGACCTATCGTGTGGCTCAGGCGGCGATGCCGCCGGTAAGCCTGTTCGGGGCGACCCTGCTGTTCCAGCTATGGGCGGGATCGCTGCCGGTCTCCATCATCGCACGTCAAATCCTGCTGCGGTACCTGGGTGTTTTCGCCTGGATCGCGCTGGCGTGGTTCTTCGCCCGCATGATCGATGCGGTGGCACAGCTCAGCATCAATCGGCTCAAGGGACTGGAACGACGGCAAGCGGTGTCCGTGATCAGTCTCGTCCGTCGCGCTGCGAAGCTCGTCCTGCTGTTCATCGCGGTCGTGGCCGTCCTCGACACGTTCGGGATCGACGTCACGACGGGGGTCGCCGCATTGGGCATCGGCGGCATCGCCTTGGCTCTCGGGGCGCAGAAGACGGTCGAGAACCTGGTCGGAAGCGTGACGTTGATCGCAGACAAACCCGTGCAGGTCGGCGACTTCTGCAAGGTCGGTGACGTGGTAGGCACGGTGGAGGACGTCGGCATACGTTCCACTCGCATCCGCACCTTGGAGCGGACCGTGGTGACCATTCCAAACGGAGATTTCTCGGCGCGACAGATTGAAAACTTCGCTCGACGGGACTCCTTCCTATTCAATCCGATCATCAGGTTGGAGCACGGGATCAGGTCCGACAAGCTGCCCGCGACCCTCCACATGATGACGGAAATCCTGGAGGCGAACGAACATATCATCAAGCCGGGCGCGCGGGCGCGCCTGAAGGACATCAATCTGAGCTCCGTAGACATAGAAATCTTCTCCTACATCAGGGCGCAGGACTTCGACGAGAGCTTGATCATCCGACAGGATTTGCTCTTGAAGATCCATGCCAGCTTGGAGAAGGCTAAGGTTCCGATAGCCTACGCCACGCAGACCGTTCACCTGAAGCATGTGGATACCGACTCGGACGACGTGCCTGCGGAAGTCTCGCCGATTATAACCTGAACCTGGGACTTGCGCAGGGTGCGGGAGCGTGTTCGTCGAAGAAAGGTGCATCTAATGCGATGATGCAGGTCTTACCTGCGCTGCATCATCAGAAGCCACAGGTCCTCTCATACATGCGATGGCGTTCGATCCGGCTCATGCCAGTGGAACTATTCTTTAGCGGATTTGCATATTTCCCCTGCCGATCCGCAATTGAGGTTTGGACATGGCGGATCCTCATCAATAGCTCGTCAATCGACGGAGGCGCTGCGCGCTTCGGTTTCCCACGCGCAGCGCCTTGGCTCACGGCAACCTGACGGTCGCCAGTCCCGAGTTGCCCGTTCGGCCGTTCACGGCGTTGACGTAGATCTTCGCCTTCCCGGCTCGCGGTAGGGCGATGCGCCCACTGAACGTCCCAGGCGCCGCGGTGAACGCAAGCGGCGCGCTCGCCAGTTCGTGGCGCCCGCTCCAGATGCTCGCAGTGACGGCGTAATCGGCGGATGGCCAAGGTCCATCGGGAGTTATCGGGCAGCCGCACATCAGCTCGACCTTGGCCGTGATCAAAACCGATCGGCCCTGCGTCGATATGGTGGGCGTGATCGCGAGCCCCGGAAGCTCGACAAGCCAGCCATTGCCTGCCGTCACCGGCACGCCTGGGACGATCCAGCGCTGCGATCTCACGCTGATCCTGGATCGAGGACGACCTATGGGGCCCTCCACCTCAAGGTCAACGAGCGTCGGCTCGCCGAGATCGAGAGTGACCTTGTAGGATGCGGCATCGGCAAGCGCGATCGAAGGGCTGCGTCGAGACGCCTCCATGATCCGCTCCGTGTCGCCCGTCCCGCCCCTTGTGACGCCGCGTGCGAGCACCCTGCCCGATTTCACCTCGCGCAGCGTGATGGATGCTCCTCCCGTGTGATCGCCGACGAACTTCCCGTCCTGGCTGATTACCCGCACGACGATCTGCGTCGGCTCGGCCGCCGCGGGCGCGACCATCAAGAGCCATGCGATGCATGCCACCGTCGACTTCAGCATGATCAGGCCCTCTCCGTCCGAAGCGTCTGCCTCGCCGAGACCTCGAAGATGATCCCGAGCTGAAAGGACATGATCACGATGGCGCACGACGAGAGGATCGTCGAGTCGAACCAGATCGGATCATGAAGCTTGAACGTCCCTTTGAACATCGCGAGCCAGCCGCCATTGAAGTTCTGCATCATGCCGACGCCCAACCCGAGCGTGGCAACAGCGACTGCGGCATACCGGAGGAAGAACCGATTGCCGTACGGGAGAAGCAGAATCAGTATCCCCAGGATACCGATCGCCGAACGTTGGACTCGACAGAACGGACAGGCGTAGGTCGCCTGTGTGAGATCCAACGTCCAAGTGGCGACGCTGATCAGGATCGATACAAGCCCTGCCAGGAGCAGGAAGCGTTTGGTGCTGATGGCTGCGAGCGTTGTCTCGCTGTGACGTTGGCTGAGCATGAAGGTATGTTCCTCGCTTAGGTCGAGTCTGGTCGCGCGCCATCCGCGGACCGGAGGCGTCATGCGACCTTTCGAATCTTCCATCGGTCATGGAATTATGGTTGGAGGCGGCGGACGCAGAGGATGCCGCCTGACCGATGCCTAGCGGGTCGAGGGTGGTCCCCGTAGTGGAGGACGAAGACGTGGAGGAGCCGGCACAGTGCTTCGTACGGCGTGGAAGATCGACGTCTTGATGATGAAAGCGAGGGCGGCAGTCAGTAGGACCGGATCGACCGCCGAGCAGATCGAGGTGTCCGTGGCGGAGACCGAGCACGGTGACGCAGGGCGGATGGATTCGGAGCCGTCGCGCGTGTCCGTCGACGCACCCGGAACCTGAACGAGGGTCACCAGCGGACCAGAGCTCGTGCAAACCGCCATGACCACGTGGTTGCCCGCCCTCTGCGGCATGAAGCCGCTCGGGACGACGAGTCTTGCTGCGATCGCGAGCACCGCGAACCATATCGCCAGATGGCGCGAACATGGTTGTTGGAGCATACCCATGATGACGGGGTACATGACGTTCAACGCCGTGTCATGCAGGTTGTGGGCTTTCGACCGGAGAGTTGGTGCTTGATGCCGCGAGCGTGTTCACACCGACGACCAGCGGCGCGACACGTACGTCTCGCCCCATCCATCCGGGGAGCGGCCAAACTTTCAAATGTCCGGGATCCACAGGTAGTCCGATGGTGTGCCCTTCGCGAGGAACACGGGCCCGCCGGCACCGTGGCCGTTCGGTGCGGTAGCCCCAGCGCCCGCCTTGAAACGCATCGACGCCGCTACCGCGTGGATCGCGGCGCGAGGTTCGGCTTCCGCGACCAACGGTGTGCCACGTGACACACCGCGGGCTACTGGCGAGAAAGAAATCGATCCCGTCTTACGGGTCGACGATGATCGGGCGCTTCGGATCTATGGATCGGTGCGTATGGTCTTTTATAGCTAGCTCATCGCATGCAAAACGCACCAAAATTGAGAGTGGTACCTTTGAACCTGTAGCACACGGAAAGTGTACTGAGACCCGGTAGTGCTATACGGGTATACCCAAAACGCACCTCCTAAAAAGCGCATCTGGCAGGATCGTAGCGGTGTGACACGTAAGGACAAGCATGACATTGGAGTGGAAGATAGGCGCAAGAGCGACATTGTTGTCGTAGGCGGACGTTTTAGCTATATTGCATCGAAGTGGTGCATCGGGGCTGACGTGCTAACATGACCTTGCAAATTAATATTACCCCTAACGGGCGCATGAGTCTGCCAGCGGACGTCCGGAAGCGCCTCGGTCTGAGTGGCGGTGGTGCGGTCTACCTCGACGAAACCGAAGATGGTGTGGTCTTGCGAACAGCAAGTCAGGCAGTGGCACGTGCCCAAGCCCTGGCCAAGCAGTACACCGGCGGTAACCCTGACGCTTCTGTTGACGCTTTTCTCGCCCGACGTCGGGAAGAGAGCGGCGAATGAGCGTGGTGCTTGACGCGTCTGCGATCATCGCGATGCTCAAGGGCGAGCGCGGCGCGGCAAAAGTTGCGGCGGAAATCGGTGGCGCGCGAGTGAGCAGCGTCAACTATGCCGAGGTCGTCAGCCACTTCGTCCATGCCGGCATGCCCGAGCGCGAAGTCGATGCGATGCTTGATCCATTGCCGCTGACGGTCGTGCCGGCCGACAAGGCGCTCGCGCAGATCGCTGGGCGGTTGCGGGCGGCCACAGCCGAGGCGGGGCTCAGTCTCGGTGACCGTTTCTGCCTGGCACTCGCACGGCGCGACGGTCTGCCCGCATGGACCAGCGACCAGAATTGGAAGAAGGTCGCCGACGCCGTCGAGGTCAAGGTTGTCGCGATCCGCTGACTTCGTACGGTCAAGGGTTAGGGGAGCGGGTAGGGGGCTCGGCTCGACTGCCATGGCCCACACCGCCAGAAGGTTTCGATGCTACGCCTGATCCACACAGCAGACTGGCAACTCGGCAAGCCATACGGCCGCTTCGACAGCGATGTGCGCGCTGCCCTCAGCGAAGCCCGATTCGATGCGATTGACGCGATCGGCAAGGCGGCAGCGGAGCATGAGGTCAGGCACGTACTGGTCGCCGGCGATGTGTTCGATACCGAAGGACCAGAAGACCGTGTGATCGTGCAGGCGGTATCGCGAATGCAGCGCTATGCCTGTACCTGGTGGCTGCTGCCCGGCAACCACGACTTCGCCCGCAATAGCGGCTTGTGGGACCGTGTCCGCGCCAAGGGCGCCGCCAATGTCCGCGTCCTCGCCGAGCCGGTGCCATGCGAGTTGGAGCCCGGGCAGTGGCTGCTGCCGGCACCGCTAACCCACCGGCACAATCTCGACGATCCAACCGCGCTGTTCGACACGATGGAGACGCCAGGCGCGCGCTCGCGCATCGGTCTCGCTCACGGCTCGATCCGCGACTTCTCGTCGCGCGGCGAGGCGCAGAACCAGATCGCACCTGATCGCGCGCAGCGCTCCAACCTCGACTATCTTGCGCTCGGCGACTGGCACGGGAGCCTCAGGGTCGATGCGCGCACCTGGTACTCAGGAACGCCAGAAACCGACCGCTTCCAGCGGGATGAGCCGGGCTACGCTCTGCTCGTGACGCTTGAGGCAGGGGCGGAGCCGTCGGTATCGCCAATCCGTACTGGCAGGTTCCAGTGGCTGATGCGCTCGTGGACGGTGGCCGACGCGGAGGGCTTTGCCGCCGAGTGCGACCGGCTGCTTGCGCAGGTCGAACCATCGGCAACCCTCCTGCAGCTCTCGCTCTCGGGTATCGTCAGTTTGTCCGATCGTATCGCGATCCTTGCGCGTCTCGACAATGACCTGCGCCATCGCCTGCGCCATCTGGTGGTTACCGCCGACGATCTCGTCGGTCGGCCGAGCGAACAGGATTTGGCAGACCTGCGGGTCGAGGGAATGATAGGTACGGCCGCGGGCAAGCTGATGAGCATGATAGAGGCCGGTGGCAGCGACGGCGCCATTGCCAGGCGCGCGCTTGAGCGCCTGTTTGTGGAACATCAGCGTGGGCAGGACGCGGCATGAGCCTTCGAATCCGGCGCGTTGCGCTTTCAAACTTCCGCAAATACCGCGACCCCTTCGTGCTCGACGGGCTGACCAACGGGCTCAACGTCATCATCGAGCCCAACGAAACTGGTAAGTCGACGCTGCTGGAAGCGATGCGCGCCGCCTTCTTCATCCGGCACAACACCGCCAACCGGCTTGCGCGTAGCTATGCGCCTTACGGTGAGGCCGTCGCTCCGCAGATCGAGATCGGCTTCGAGGCGAAAGGTGAGGCGTGGGAAGTCAGCAAGCGCTTCCTGAAAAGTGCTTCGGTTGAGGTTCGGGGACCGAACGGGCGTGCGCAGGGCGAGGATGCCGAGGCGCAGCTGCAAGCACTGCTCGGTGCGCGTCGCGACACCAGCCAGGGCGGCGACGCGGCCGCCCACGGCGCACTCGGCCTGCTGTGGGTCGGGCAGGCACAGGCGCTTGAAGTGACGGCGCCGGGTGAGATCGTGCGCGACAGCGTTCGCGCTACGCTGGAAGCTGAGGTCGGCACGATCATGGGCGGTGCCGCCTACCAGCGTGTTCGTCCCCGCATCGACAGCCAGTTCGCGGAATACTGGACCAACAGCGGTCGGCCGACCGGTCGCCAGACCGCGGCACGCGACGAGCATGAGGCAGCACAACGCGCCGCGAGCGAGGCGGCCACTCGGCTTGCCGCCTTGGAACAAGGCTTCTCCGATCTCGAGGCTGCGCGAGCGCGGCTAAAGGTGCTAGACCGCGATCTTGCCGATACCACCGATGCTGAGCAGCGTCGGACGCTGGTAGGCCAGCTCGATGTGGCGCGCTCTGCCGCTCAGCTGCTCGACACACGCCGCGCAGAGCACGGCCGCCTTGTCGAACGCGTCAGGGCCCTTGAGGATCTCGCATCGCGCCTCGCAACCGCCCGCAAAGCTGTCAGCGACACGGCTACGGCGCTCAGCAAGGCACGGGATAGTCGATCCGGCTTGGTCGGGGAGCTGGCGGCCGCACAGGAAAGAGCGAGGATAGCCCGTGAGCTGCTAACCCGTGCTCGTGACACTCGGCGGACCGCTCACGCGGCACTTGATGCTGCTCGGATTCGGGCTGCGGAGCGCGAGCGCCGGGGGGCAATCGGCGAGGCACGACGGCGTTATACCGAGTTGGTTGGGCTGGAGGCCGAATACGAAGCGACGCGACAGCTCGCGACTGCGACGATCCCTGCCACCGTCATCAAGGCCCTCGAAGAACGTGAACGTGCCGTGGACAAGGCGCGGGCGGCTATGGATGCCGGTGCGACGCGGATAGAGTTCGCCGGTGATGTCAGCGGTCTGACGATCGACGGAGCTGCGGCGGAGCGTGGAGACCGCATGCTGTCTCGCGAGACGCGCATCAGACTGGGCGATGCCGAACTGATCATCCGTCCGCCGGTCGGGCTGCAAGGCGCCGAGACGGCACTCGCCAATGCGACCGATGATCTGAACTCAGCCTTGGCTGAGCACGGGGTGGAGAGTGTCGCTGCGGCTCGTGATCGTAACGAGGCGGCACGAGACGCGGTCGCCAACCTTCGCACGCTTGAAGCGCGGATCGCCGGGATCACGCCTGCCGTGACGCTGCTCGACGTCGAGGCGGGTGCTTCGGCCCTGAAACTTTTCATCGCCGGATTGCGGGAAGGCGCGGAAGGGGAGGGGAGTGGCGAAGAACCAGACGTCGAGGCGCTGACGATCGCGTCACGTGAGGCGGATATAGCGCTGGCAAAGGCTGAAGGTGTCGATGCGGTGGCATCCGAGCAGTTGCGCGAGGTGGAGGCGCGCAATGCTCCATTGATGGTTCAGGAAGCTGGCGCCGAGCGGGATGCGCTGAATGTCGCGGCCCAGCTTGCCACCCTGGAAGCCAAGTCCGAGGTGGCCTCGCTTGACGACGCTTTGCGCGATGCGCGCCAGCAGGAGGCGGCAGCGCTCGTCAACCTGCAGGATGCCGAACGCGCGGCGACTGCGCATGACGTTGTGACGATCGAACGGCAGATCGGACTGCTGGACAAGCGGGTCGAGGTGGCCCGGGCCCAGCGTACCGACCTGGAAAAGGTGATTGCCGGGCTCGAGGCGCGGATCGAGGCGGAAGGCGGCAAGGGGCTGGCCGACCGCGCCGCAGTTGCGCGTGAGGAGGCTGATGCCGCAGCTGCCAATCTGGCACGTGTGACGCAGGAAGCCGAAACGCTGAAGTTGCTTCGCGACACTTTGGAGAGCGCACGCGCCGAGACGTCACGGACGTTCGTCGGGCCTGTGGCGCGGCGTGCGCGCCGGCACATCGAACGGCTGCTGCCGGGCGCGGACCCCGGCTTTGGCGACGACCTTGGCCTGGCGTCGATTGCGCGGGGCGGATTAGCCGAGGGTTGCGGCGATCTCTCCAGGGGCACGCAGGAACAGCTGGCAGTCCTCACGCGGCTTGCCTTTGCCGACATGCTCCTCGAGCAGGGCATGCCGGTCTCGCTGATCCTGGACGACCCGCTGGTCTATTCGGACGATACCCGCCTCGATCTTATGACCGAGATTCTGACGGAGGCAGCAACGCGAATGCAGGTCATCCTGCTTACCTGTCGTGATCGCGCCTTTCGCCATCTTGGTAACCGGATTAGCCTGGCGGGAGGTCGGTAACGGAACCTAGAAATTCTGGTGGTTAGCGGACCGGCCGCTTTTGGGTAAAGCAAGGCGCATAGCTGACGTTGGCTACCGCGGCCCCCGTTCCGATTGGGATCCCATGCGAGACGGGATCCCGAAACCTTGGGGTGTCATCTCGCCCTCAACCGGACCGGCCACCAGCGGCGCATTTTTCAACAGCCCCGGTCGATTTTCTGGCGGTCTGGCTTTCCGTTTCGCCACGCTCGACAAGCAGTTCGGGAAACGGCACCCGCCTTGCCGTATGTCGTGCAACTCGCGCATTGGTAGTGCTGGCCGCCCTTCCCAATCGGGATAGGACAAACTGAAAGTCAGGCGATCGTATCCACCACACCGCCGTCAACGCGTAGCGCCGCACCGGTGGTCGCGGACGCTTGTGGAGAGGCGATGTACACGCACAGGTTGGCGACTTCCTCGACCGTGGCAGCGCGCTGGATGATCGAGGACGATCGGTGTGCCTTGACGAAATCGGCGCCGGCCTCTTCCAACGATTTGCCCGAGGCGACCGCATCCGCCAGCATCTCGGATACGCCCTCCGAGAGCGTCGGACCGGGAAGGATAGCATTCACCGTTACACCCGTACCCGCCATGCGCTTGGCGAGGCCACGCGACAGGGCGAGGTCGGCGGTCTTGGTCACGCCGTAGTGGATCATGTCCGCCGGGATGTTCAGGCCCGACTCCGAGGACAGGAACAGCACGCGACCCCAGCCCTTGTCGCGCATCCGCGGCAGATAGGCCCGGGACAGGCGTACGCCCGACAGCACATTGACCTTGAAGAAGCGTTCCCATTCCGCGTCAGGCGTCTCGAAAAAGTCCTGCGGGCCGAAGATGCCGGCATTGTTGACCAGGATGTCGACCGCCGGAAGCGCGGATACGATGGCATCGCATCCGGCTTCCGTTCCAACGTCTCCGGCTACACCGCGCACATCGGCATCCCCGACCTCACGCTTCAGCCTGGCCACCGCCTCCTGGGTGCGGCTCTCGTCGCGCCCGTTCAGGACGACGATCGCCCCGGCTGCCGCCAGCCCCTTCGCGATTGCGAAGCCGATACCGGCGGTCGAACCGGTCACGAGCGCTGTTTTGCCGGAAAGGTCGATGTTCATGCGCTATCTCCAGGGATGGCTTTTTAACCGTCGGAGGATTGCGTAACGTCAGCCCTGCGCGGCGAGTTGCGCCCGCACGGCGTCGGCCAGCGGCGTCGTCGGACGTCCGATCAGCTTCGAGAGCTGATGGCCGTCATCGAACAGCGCGCCGTTCGAGGCATCGACGTCCCACGCCGCGAGCCCTTCGGCGAAGCCCTCGGGCAGGCCGACCTGCTTCAGGATCGCAGCGTAGTCGGCCTGCGGCAGGTCGCGGTACGGGATGTCGCGACCCGTCTGGCGCGAGATCTCGGCGGCAAGGTCGGCAAGCGTCACCGCGTCGTCACCAGCCAGCTCATAGGTCTTGCCCTCATGGCCCTCGCTGGTCAGCACGACGGCTGCGGCCTCGGCATAATCGGCACGGGTCGCGAGCGACAGGCGTCCCTCGCCAGCGCTGCCGACGAACGCGCCATTCTCCAGAGCCGCCGGGATCGAGCCCGTGTAGTTCTCGGTGTACCAGCCATTACGCAGGAGGGTCGTCGGGATGCCGGAGGATGCCAGCATCGCTTCGGTCGCACGGTGCTCCTCGCCTAGGCTGATCGGCGAGCGGTCGGTGTGGAGCAGGCTGGTGTAGACGATACGCTTGATGCCCGCCTGCTTGGCGGCCTCAATGACGTTGCGGTGCTGCGGCTCGCGCTGCCCGACTTCGCTCGACGAGATCAGGAGCAGCGTGTCGACCCCGGCCAGTGCCGGAGCAAGCGTCTCGGGCTGCGCGTAATCGAACGCGCGTGCCTCGACGCCCAGATCGCTGGCCTTCTCGGGCGAGCGCACCAGCGCCACGATCGGCTCGCCGGTCGACTTGCGCTTCAGGCTTTCGATGACGAGGCGGCCAAGCTGGCCGGTCGCGCCGGTGACGGCGATGGTCATGACAATTCTCCTTCGATGACGCGTTGAGAGTTGAGATCAGTTGAAACGGAAGCCGGAGATGGCGGTCGACAGCACTTCCTCGGCATAGACCCGGGCGCCTTCGCCTTCGGCCGCGCCGGCCGCGACCATCAGGGGCAGCAGATGCTCCTCCTTGGCCGGGGGATGGGCGAACCGCGCCGAGGGCGCATCGGCCCATTGCGTAAGACGCTCGGCCCGCTGTGGGCCGTCCAGCTCCATGCTTTCGGCCAGCCACTGGTCGAACGCCTGCGAGCCGGGCGTCGAGCGCGGATCGCCATAGGCGCGCATGTTATGGAAGCTCATGCCCGAACCTAGGATCAGCACACCTTCCTCACGCAGCGGCGCAAGGGCGCGGCCCGCAGCGACATGGAGGGCCGGGTCCAGCCCGCGCTCGACGGACATCTCGATCAGCGGAATGTCCGCATCCGGAAAGGCGACCTTGAGGGGCACGAACACGCCGTGATCCAGGCCCCGCTTCGGGTCGACAGACGAGGGGATGCCCGCATCCTTGAGCAGAGCCGCGGCACGGGCGGCGAGCGCTGGTGCGCCCGGCACGTCGTAGCGCAGCTGATAGGTATGGGGCGGGAAGTTGTAATAGTCGTAGATCAGCTCGGGCCGTTCGGCGCCGGTGAAGGCGAAGCCGTCCGTCTCCCAGTGTCCCGAGACGACGAGGATGGCCTTGGGCTTCTCGGCAAGCGAGTTCGGCAGGCTGCGCAGGAACGCTTCCATACCGCTCCACACGCCGCGCGGATCGTCCATGAAGAAGCAGGGGCCGCCGCCATGCGGGATGAAGTAGGTAGGCTGGACGCTCATGGTCATACACTCCGGTGCAGGCGCCACGGAAGCCGCCTGGATCATTGTTCGATCTGTTGACCGGAATATGTGCCCGATATCGCGCAATGATAATCGTTCGCGTAGAAGGATCAGCTTCAACCACGGGTAGGAAATCATGGCTGATCGATTGACGGGTATGGACGTGTTCGTCCGGGCGATCAGGCTCGGTGGCATCTCTGCTGCCGCACGCGATCTGCACATGTCGCCGGCGATGGCGGCCAAGCACCTAGACGCCCTCGAAGCGCGGCTCGGCACCACGCTGATCCAGCGCTCGACGCGTCGGCTGTCGCTGACCGAGGCAGGCACCGACTATTTCGAAAAGGCCGAACGTATCCTGATGGAGATCGGAGAAGCCGAGGCGGAGGCATCGTCGCGGTCGATCACCGCGCAGGGACTGCTGCGCGTCAGTGCGCCCGCCACCTTCGGCGTTCTGCACCTTGCCTCACTCATCCCTGCTTTCTCCGCACGTCATCCCGAAGTGACGATCGAACTGGGCTTCAACGATCGTTACGTCGACCTGCTGGAAGAACGTTGGGATGTCGCCGTACGGATCGGGCGCCTCGCCAACAGTGCGCTTGTTGCCCGCAAGCTCGTGGCGATGCGCGTCGTGTTGTGTGCCGCACCCTCTTATTTGGCGAGGCGGGGAACGCCAACCCGCCTGGCCGATCTCGGCGATCACGATTGCCTGGGCCACACCAACGCGTCGCTTGCAGGAACGACATCGTGGGCGTTCGGCAAAGACGGGACGATCAAGGTGCCGATCTCAGGATCGATGTGTTCCGACAATGGCGAGGCCTTGGTTCGCGCTGCCATCGCGGGCCAAGGGCTGGTCTATGGGCCACGCTTTATTGCGGCAGAGGCGCTTCGCGCCGGCCAATTGAGCGAGCTTGAGCTGGACGAGCCGCCTATGATGCTGGGAGCGGCATATGCCATCACACACCCGACGCGGCGCCCCGCCGCCAAGACGCGGGCGTGGATTGACTTCTTAGCCGAAGCACTCCCCGCTCTTGGCACCGATTGGTGAGAGGCCGAGCTAGCAGACGTCCCGAGTTTTCACCCGAGGACCGCGTCTGCTATCTCAAAACATCACGGTCTTTTATGATTGTAGATATCAGTGACCCAGCGAAAGCGACGCCCACAACCGCACATGGCTGGCATCGATAACGCCGAGGCTTGGTCCTTTTCAGTTGGTGCGGCGGGGGCCGCGGGCACGGCGGACGTTGCGGGTGAGCGTGAACCGCATCACTGCCAACCCTCGATGACGATCTTGCCGCGTGCGGTAGTGCTCTCAAGCGCCTGGTGCGCACGCTTGAGGTTCGCGGCGTTGATGGGGGAGAACCGTTCGGTGAGGGTGGTGCGCACGTCGCCGGCGTCCACGAGGCTGGCGATGGTCGACAGGATCTGACCCTGCGTTTCCATATCAGCGGTCTCGAACATGGACCGGGTGAACATGAACTCCCAGTGGGTCGACACCGACTTGCGTTTGAATGGTACGACATCGAGCGTCTTGGGGTCGTCGATGAGCGCAAAACGTCCCTGCGGGGCGATCATCTCGGCGATCTGCTCGATATGCTCGTCGGTGTGCGTGGTCGAGAAGACGAAAGCCGGCGCGCCAATGCCCAAATTCGCCACTTGCCGAGCCAGCGGCTGGCGATGATCGATGACATGGTGCGCACCGAGCTCGGCCACCCAGGCCTGCGTTTCAGGGCGCGAGGCTGTCGCAATGACGATCAGCTCGGGTACCTGGCGAGCAAGCTGGATTGCCATCGAGCCTACCCCGCCGGCACCCCCGACAATCAACAGCGCATGTGCTGCACCGGCTACAGGAGTACGCACGGACAATCGCTCGAAGAGGGCCTCCCACGCAGTGATCGCCGTCAGCGGCAACGCCGCTGCCTCTGCCCAATCGAGGCTAGCCGGCTTCTTCCCGACAATGCGCTCGTCGACCAAGTGCAACTCGGCGTTGGTCCCATCGCGGCCGATGCTACCCGCGTAGAACACCTCGTCGCCCGGTTCGAAGCCGCGCACTTCAGGGCCAACCGCGCGAACGACACCGGCGGCATCCCAACCCAGGACGCGCCAATCACCGTGGATCGAACCCGAGCCAGCGCGCACCTTCGTGTCAACCGGGTTTACCGAGACAGCCTTGACCTCGACGAGGAGATCACGGCCGGTAGCGTTGGGATCGGGAAGTTCGATATCGACGAGAGCTTCTGTGCGATCGATCGTTCCGGGCTGCTGGTAGCCGATTGCGCGCATGATAAATCCTATCGTCAGAGGCTATATAGCGAATTTTGTTACCTACGGGATACGCACAAGCGACGTCGCGGTTCGACATCGTCCTCAGGCTGGCGACGGCGTGGCTGCCGCTGCCGTCTTCCCCGTGAGGTCAGTGATGACCGCGCCGATCAGCGCCCGTAGCCAGCGGTGTGCGGGATCATGCCGATAGCGGACGTGCCAAGCCATTTCCACGGGAAAGCTGCCAAGGTCGACCGGAGCCGGCAGGATCTTCAGCCGGGGGTCGTGCATCAGCCGCCTGCAGATGAGCGAGGGCAAGGTGGCGCAATAGTCGGTCACCGCCACCATCTCGGCTACCGCGAAGAAGTTTGTCACGGAGATTGCGACGTCGCGCTTCAGCTGCTGTTGCGCCAGCGCCTGGAACAGCCCGGCGCGCATCCGTCCGGGCGGCACGATGTTGACGTGCTTCATCGCCTCGAACTGCTCGCGCGTCATGGCATCGCCGACGCCCGGATGGTCGGCGCGGACGGCGCAGGCGAGCCCTTCGTCCATCAGGTGCTGGACGACGAGGTTGTCGGGCGGATCGACGATGCGGCCCAGCACGAGCGCCGTCGTGCCCGACACGACGCCTGTTTCCACAAGATCGTTGCCGTAGGGCGTCAGGCGGAGCTTGATGCCGGGCGCGACCTTCTCC